>NZ_FOYF01000004.1:0-86346 GCF_900115925.1 Bacillus sp. cl95
TTTGTTGACATTTTTGTTTGTTTAGTTTTCAAGGAACAATTTGTTATCATTCCGTCGTTTCCTTCAGAAGCGACTTTATTAATATAACATATGATGTTAATCAGTGTCAACATCTTTTTTCAAATCCGTCACCTACGATTTCAACACTCTGTTGTGTTTGTATCGCAGCGACGGATATAAATATACCAAGTTATTTAGCAAAGGTCAACCCTATTTAATATTTTTTTAAGATAATTTTTCAGAGACCTTATAATGACGGTGATATACGCCCGTTCCTTTGGTCTCTACGTTATGCACATCAATGAGATTCTTCTCTACCAAGAACTCTATAAGGACACCTAAATCTACGGAATAAGGGATCAATTCTTTTTCAATAAGCATATCATTGAAACTCCAATACTCTTTACCTTCAAGAACTTCAAGTAAATGAGTTGCACCAATATACGTCCTAGAGTTGATCATAAACTCGCTTGCCAAAAATAATAATTCCAATCGTTTCTCAAGAGTTTCTTCACTATTTACAAGTTCTTCATATAACTTAAAGATTTCTGGTTCAATTTGTTTAACTTGATGCCAAACCGTCACCTCAGGATGGAATCCATTTTCAATAACAGCCAATCTAGCAAGATGGTGAAGGGAATGAACAATATGATTGTACGCATCTAAATAATGTTTCTTCTCAAACAATGCTTTGCCATCCATGTAGCGTCTGATAAGCTTAGCAAACTCCACACCCATTTTAAGCTTTCGACCATAAAACGGAAAATCACGTAGTTCTGTCTTCAGTTGTCCTATATATTCATTTCGGTCAAACAGGATTTTCCCATTATATAACCATTCAAAAATCTTACGGTTTGTTCCAAGGAGAATCCATTCTTTCAACTGACGCTCCGTTACAATATGCATCGCTGCTTTTTTACCCTGATAACTATAGTGTTTAATAAATAACGGTGCTTCCCCATCTTTAACGATGATTAGCAGGATAGCATCAAAAGAATCTGTCACAGCATCGGAACCAATTGTTCTTTCTATCATCAATACTCCGAGAGTGTTGGATTGACTTGCTCTTTCTTGATAAATGGGACGAAGGATATCTTCCATCATCATTCCTCCATTTTATTGATAGCCTATACTTTCGACACCTGCTAAAAAAATCCTTCTTAATCAGCGGACAAAATTCGACATTGTCATTCAAGCTAACAACTTCATAGTGTATGATTCACTTTATAGAAGGAAATATGATATAGTTTTCTTGGCAGGAGGGAAAGTAATGGCGAAATACTCTAATAAGATAAATAAAATAAGAACATTTGCTTTAAGTTTAATCTTCATCGGCTTCATTGTCATGTATGGCGGAATATTTTTTAGATCATCCCCTTTAATCATGACGATTTTCATGATCTTGGGACTACTTTTTATCATCGCAAGTACAGTGGTTTATTTTTGGATAGGTATGCTCTCCACTAAATCTGTACAGGTCGTCTGTCCAAACTGTGAAAGGCACACCAAAATGCTAGGCCGAGTTGATATGTGCATGTATTGCAATGAGCCATTAACCTTAGATCCTACCCTAGAGGGTAAAGAGTTTAACGAAACATATAATAAGAAATCAAAATAACAAGGCAATCTCCCAATATGGAGACTGCCTTGTTTTTTTTATACAAAAAAGCCGATATCAATGAAGATACCGACTATTTTAATGAATATCTGAATTTGCACAATCGGGACAGGTTCCGTAAATCTCCATTCTATGATGACTTACTTTAAATCCTGTGACATGTGAAGCAAGATGTTCCACTTCATTGAGTCCCGGATAATGAAAATCAACGATTTTTCCACATTGATCGCATATGACGTGATAATGCTCTGTAGTTACGTAGTCAAACCGGCTCGAAGCATCTCCATAGGTTAACTCCTTTACAAGGCCAACCTCACGAAATACCCTTAGATTGTTATAAACTGTCGCCACACTCATGTTTGGGAATTTCCCTTCCAACGCCTTATAAATATCATCGGCCGTAGGGTGTGACATTGAGCTTATTAAATATTCGAGTATCGCATGACGCTGCGGAGTGATTCTTACGCCCGTTTCTTTCAGCGTTTCTAACGCTTCTTTTAACTGTGGATAAGACACCGCCATGCACCTCTTTCCTGAAAAGATTCTTACTTTATAATGTTTATAAACAGTTTACTAATCATTTACTACTTTTGTCAATATAACAACCTAATCAATGAGCGTTCCTTCTTTTCCTCTAAGTATGCAATGTTAGTTCTTTAACTCCCAATTGTTGATTCACATAACGAGCTGTTACAAATAACAAATCTGATAACCTATTCAAATAGGCAAGTACCAGTGGATTTACATCCTCTCCTAGTGAAACAGCAATCCTCTCCGCTCTTCTAACAACCGTTCTAGCAACATGAAAAGCACTTCCTGCAGGATGACCTCCCGGAAGAATGAAATTAGTTAATGTTTGCAATGATGCATCCCACTCGTCGATTTGCTCTTCGAGACTTGTGACATCCCCAGACTGTAAAGTCCATTTCACTTCTTTCCCTTGTGGTGTTGCCAGTTCTGCTCCTACATGGAAAAGGTTCGTCTGGATACGATGATATACTTCGGTTAATTTTTCTTTACCTTCAAAGGGCTCTGAAGCCAAATAACTGAGCGCCAATCCAATCATGGAATTTGCTTCATCACATGTTCCATAGGCCTCGACTCTGACGTCATTTTTATCAACTCGAACACCGTAGATAAGTGAGGTTTTTCCTTTGTCTCCTGTTTTCGTATAAATTTTCATTACTAGTACCCCCTGGTTGGATCGATTGGATTAATGAAATCTTCGCTCTTATTCATATATGTATGAAGGTTATGTTTAAAAATTTCAAAAGAACGCGGCATATATTTTTTTGTAATACTTGATAAGTGTGGTGTTACCGTTACTTGATCCATCCTCCAGAATGGGTGTCCCTGCGGAAGCGGTTCCCGTTCAAAGACATCAAGATATGCATGGGCAATTTCTCGATTCTCCATTACTTTTAACAAAATCTCATCCTTTATTAAATTCCCTCTGCCGATATTGATAAAAACAGCAGATTCTTTCATTAACTTAAAATGTTCTTCATTTAATAAGTATTGCGTTTCTTTCGTGCTCGGAAGAACTGACACAATAAAATCAGCCTTATCGAGATGCTTTTTCATTTGATCTATTTTAAAGGTCTGATCAGCATATTCATGTGGATGACCATGACGATTTATCCCTATGACATTCATCCTGAACGCTTTCGCCAGCCTTGCAATCTCTCCCCCTATGGCACCGATACCTAAAACAAGAAGCGTTTTTTCTGCCAATTCCCCCATTGGAATCTTCCTATCCCATACTTCTTGACGCTCGTTTTCCAAAAGGGCATTCGTTTGTTTAACATACGTTAGCATCTGACTTAGCGTAAACTCAGCCATAGGAATCTTATGAATCCCCCTAACGTTTGTAATTAAGATTCCTCTATCAGCACAAGCTTTGAATGGCATTTTATCCATCCCTGCAGACATGATCATAATCCATTTCAGATTTTCAGCATTATTTATATCCTCTTCAACTAAATCCTCACCATATGTAACAAAAACTTCCGCTCTATAAAAGGATTCGCGCGCTTCCTTCATGCCTTTATAAAATTTAAAATTCACATTTGGAAATTGGTTTTTAATATCCTCTTGAAGTTCTTCTGCAGGATAAATTGATGAGACTATTTCCACATCTATCACCTCTAAATATCTTGGTTAGATTAATTTTATCATTAGATTAAGATTTTTAAAAATTAACAATCTTAGAAATTCAACCCAAGTTTGAATCTACATTGAATAAAATCCTCTTGAGCCAGAAAAATAAACAAAAAAAAGACGAGCCGTTTCCGACTCGTAAAGTTTTTCTGAGGAGGTATGCCCTAATTTAATGATATTCAAAACTTGTTTAATTGCATGGACAAAAGCCTTGTTATATAAAAATAGGCTGTCTAAAGGTTTGTTTTGATGAACTCGAGTGCCTCGTCTACATGTCCTTTCACTTTTACCTTTCTCCATTCCTTCACAATCTTACCTTCTTTACCAATGACAAATGTTGATCTTTCAATTCCCATATATTCTTTACCGAAATTCTTTTTGAGGGTCCAGACGCCATATTTCTCTGCGACTTCATGATTTTCATCCACCAATAACAGAAATGGCAATCCATGTGTATCCACAAACTTTTGATGGCGGCTAATAGGGTCCGGACTTACACCTAACACAACTGTATCTGCACTGGAAAAGTCTTCAAAACGGTCACGAAAATCACATGCTTGAGTCGTACATCCTGGCGTCATATCTTTCGGATAAAAATATAGAACAACATTTTTACCATGAAAATCAGAGAGCTTTACCGTTTTTTCGTTATTTGCCAAAAGTTCAAAATCAGGAGCAGATTCCCCTACATTTATCATTGTCATTCTCCTTTTCCTTCATTAATGTTCTAAGTCTCTAACTGCTCTTGCAACAAAAGCCGCAGGAATCGTGTAACCTATCAAGGCTTCCACGATAGCAATCATTCTACCAATTCCTATCGGAACGACATCCCCATACCCAACAGAAAACAAAGTCATTGCACTAAAATAGAAGCTAGCCTCAAATTTATGATAAAAATGACCACTAAGCCTCTCCCCTGTATCTAGCAAAACAGTCATACCGTTCAATTCAAGCAATAAATAGAAAAGCCCAAAACCAATCATTACGTTTGCATAGATACAACCCAACATCAGAAAATTTTCAAAGGAAACTGCCTTTCCCTTTATTTTGTGAGGAAGAAAAAGCGAACGCAAACTCATAATGATAATGATAGTTACAAATATGAAAAAGAGATATAGCCCCAACTAACCCGCCTCCAAATAACTGGTTAGTTTATGTGTATGCAGGCTTGTCAGCTTTCATATCAAACACAATTTCTAGTATCTAATTTCCGGCTCCGCGATACTTTTTCACCCCTTGATTCCAAACGAAGATAGACATTCCGAAGAATAAGATTCCCATCACAGGTGTCATAAAAGCATAAAAATACCATTCTTCTTTTTCAAGAAAATAGGCTGCAGGGTAAACCCCAACAAATGCAAATGGAAGGATCCAAGTCAGAACGAATTTGATGATTTTATTATAGATATCCACTGGATAACGCCCATAGTTCCCGATATTATACATCATTGGCATAATGGAAGTTTTAGCATCAGCCCAGAAACTGATACATGCTAACATGATGAAAACTCCTGCATAGACGAGTGCACCACCCAATACCAAAACAATGAAAAGAAATGGATCGTACCAACTTAGCGTTAGCTTTAAGTTGATTCCTGCATAAACCATGACCGCAATCCCTGTAAGGGCACCAAATAGGGATTCAAGTTCCATACGTTCCAAAATCACTTGAAATAGACTGTGGATGGGGCGGGTCAAGATACGGTCTAACTCACCTTTCACGATATACCTTTCGTTAAAGTCCCAGATATTAAAGAATGAACCGAATACCGCAAACGGAACCATAAAGAAACCATAAATAAAGATAATTTCATCTCTTGTCCAGCCGCTGAGGAGATTTGTATGACCAAAGACCACTACGATGAAAACCAAATTGACTGCTTGAAACAAAAGATCGGAGAAGATCTCCACAAAAAGGTTAGCACGATATTCGAGCCTGGTTTTTATATATTGAGATACATATTGAAAAAGCATAGAAAGATAAAACATATTAACCTCCCTGCACAATGAGCTGTTTTTTAGCTAAATGCCATAGGATTTGAATCGGGAAAATCAGAATAGCTACCCACACCACCTGGGTAATCAATGCATTCACTGCTTCTGCATGAGAGAAGCCGTTTGTGAATATCATGCTTGGTATATAACTAATCCCTTGGAAAGGCAAGTACTTCATAACCTCTTGCGCCCACAACGGGAAAAAGCTCATTGGCAGTAGTAGTCCCGAGAAGAGATCAATTACCACGCGTTTGGCCCTGATAAGTCCACTATTATTATATAAGAAGAAAGTGGTAATTCCGGTTAACAAGTTAATTTGAGTATTAATAAGAAAGCTTAATGTTATGGAAATAGCAAACATTCCCCAAATCGTTAAGTCCCAAGTAAATTGAAGCGGAAAAATAAGAGACACGATGAACATTCCTGGGACCGAAAAGAAAAGCAACCTAAATATACCCTCTCCTAATCCCTGCATCGTTTTCATTCCTAAGTAACTATAGGGACGAATCAATTCAACCGCTACTTTACCTTCCATTATTTCTTGCGCCATTTCTCGGTCGATATTGTTAAAATAAAAAGCTCGTGCCATCCATGCGACCGCTACATACGTCGTCATCTGCAAAACCGACAATCCTTGAATCTCCGGTTTCCCTCCATAAATGGCCGTCCACAAGAAATAATAAGCACCGATGTTGATACTATAAATTAGGATTCCTGTGTAGTAATTCGTCCGGTACGCGAGCATCATCAGAAATCTGATGCGGATCATCTCTAAGTATTTATCCAATCCTCTTCACTCCCTTCTCTTACACAGTTCCTTTTTCATATATATTTCTAATGATTTCTTCTGTTGAAGTCTCATTGATTTTGACATCTTTAATCTTAAATGCGGAAGCTACTTTTGCCATGACTTGTGAAATGACTTCATCAAGATCATCTGTAACGGCTGTAAAGACCTGGCTCTTTTCTTCACATTCCCATTTTACAGGAAGTCCACTCGTTACCGCTTGTAAAGTATCCAATTCTACTTTTTCTAAAAATTGAAATTGAAGTTCTTTTCCTTCTCCCCATGTTTCTTTCAGGCTTCTTAATTCGCCATCATAAATGATTTTTCCCTCATCAAGCATCACGACACGCTCGCAAAGTGCTTCAATGTCCGATAAATCATGGGTCGTCAATAAAATCGTTGTATTGTACTTTTCATTGATTTCCTTCAAAAACTCACGGATTTTTAATTTCACAAGAACATCCAACCCAATTGTGGGTTCATCCAAGAATAACAATGGAGGATTATGAATGAGAGCTGCGGCTAATTCACATCTCATTCTTTGACCCAGCGATAATTTCCTTACCGGTTTATCCAATAATGGTTCTAAATCCAGCGTACGAATAACGTGATCCATATGCTCGTTATATTGGGCATCCGACACTTTATATACTTTTTTCAGAAGCCTAAATGACTCCTGAACTGCAATATCCCACCAAAGCTGAGACCGCTGTCCAAAAACAACACCAATTGTTTGCACGAATTTTTCACGTTCTTTAAATGGAACCATCCCATTTACCATGATGTTCCCACTTGTTGGTGTTAGAATCCCTGTTAGCATTTTTATCGTCGTTGATTTACCCGCACCGTTCTCTCCGATATACCCGACCATTTCTCCTTGCTTAATCGAAAAACTAATATCATTTACAGCAGGAACAATTTTGTAATTACGGGTAAATAAATCCCTAAATGCACCTTTTAATCCTGCCCTGCTTGAATAGGATTTAAATTCTTTACGCAAACCCTTTACTTCTATCATATTTTCCATTGGTTTTAGTCTCCTCCTGAACTTTCCCTCGAAGAATTAGTTTATCCAATGTCCTATGACAAAACAACTATCCTGCACATGTTCATAAAATCATATTCTTTTTACGATTAAAGCTAGAAAAAACATGCTAGAATAATCAGGTGGATAAATTAGAAGAGTACAAGCCCGTTTCTTTTGGAAAGAGAGAAACATGGGCTAAACAAGGAGGAGCAGCATGCAATTTACAAATTCAGAAAGATTACATAGCGAAGCACTGGAACATATTGTTGGTGGAGTTAACAGCCCATCTCGTTCTTACAAAGCAGTTGGCGGTGGCGCACCCGTTGTAATGGAGCGAGCACAAGGAGCATATTTCTGGGACGTTGACGGTAATCAATACATTGATTACTTGGCTGCATATGGCCCTATCATTACAGGACACGCACACCCACATATTACAGAAGCCATCAAAAAAGCAGCAGAAAGCGGAGTACTATACGGAACTCCAACTCCTCATGAAGTCAAATTTGCCAAAATGCTTCGAGAAGCGATTCCTTCAATGGATAAAGTCCGCTTTGTTAATTCAGGAACCGAAGCAGTTATGACGACGATTCGTGTAGCAAGAGCTTACACAGGACGGGATAAAATCATCAAGTTTGCTGGCTGTTACCATGGTCACTCTGACCTTGTGCTTGTAGCCGCTGGTTCCGGTCCATCAACACTTGGTACTCCAGACTCTGCGGGTGTGCCTAAGAGCATTGCACAAGAAGTCATCACGGTACCATTCAATGATATCGAACCATTTAAGGAAGCAATTCAAAAATGGGGAGATCAAATTGCTGCAGTTCTTGTGGAACCAATCGTTGGGAACTTCGGAATTGTAGAACCGAAACCTGGGTTCTTGCAAGAAGTAAACGACATTACACATGCGGCTGGTGCCCTGGTGATCTATGATGAAGTGATAACTGCTTTCCGTTTCATGTACGGTGGTGCACAAGATTTGCTTGGAGTAAAACCCGATCTCACTGTTCTAGGAAAAATCATCGGCGGCGGTCTACCAATTGGCGCTTATGGCGGACGACAAGAAATTATGGAAAAAGTCGCACCACTGGGCCCTGCTTATCAAGCCGGAACCATGGCCGGAAATCCCGCTTCCATTCTTTCGGGCATTGCCTGTCTTGAAGTATTGCAGCAGAAAGGCGTTTATGAACACCTTGATCGCCTTGGCGCCATTCTTGAAGAAGGTATTCTTGAAGCCGCAAAAGAGTACAATGTTCCGATTACCATTAACAGACTTAAAGGCGCACTTACTATCTATTTTACAGATGAAAAAATCGAAAACTATGAGCAAGCAGAAAACACAAACGGTCAGGTTTTTGCGAAGTTCTTTAAATTGATGCTTCACCAAGGAATTAATCTTGCTCCTTCGAAATATGAAGCGTGGTTTTTAACAATCGCCCATACAGAAGAGGATATCGAAGCCACACTTTCAGCAGTAAGAAACGCATTTTCAAACTTATAAATTGAATATTTATGCAAAAAGGAGATTAACAAATCTCCTTTTTTTATTCCCCCTAACTTTATGAAACCGTTTACAAGAAGGCTTGTTTTAGACAATATCCAATTACAACCATCCAACATACTGTATAAAAAATTGATTTCTGAATATTCCTATGATAATATAAAAATATTATTTTCATTTTTCACTTTATTTATGTACCCCTGTAATACGTTAATCCACTGTATACCACTACTTTTCACAATTAAGCTAATTCTTCATAGGAGGTGAAATGACTTTGTAGAATCGTCTACAAAAGTCGTTCAATAATGGAAAATTGGAGTCCTTCTCTTTTTAAAGATTTCTTCAGAAACGAACACGATGCATGTGGCATCGTTTCCTGTATAGAGAAAACAAAAGTTCCGACTCGAGCAAACATTTACAGTTGTATTGATGCCCTTGTCAAAATGAATCATCGTGCAGGATTTATCAACGGTGAAGGTGATGGAGTGGGTATTCATATCGATATCCCACGGCAGCTATGGAAATCTAAATTAGCGGATGCCGGACTTAACCCTTCCCTCCCTGATCAAGAAGATTTTGTTGTCGGTCATGTTTTTGTCAGTAGAAAATCAGATTGGGCAACTCTTCATAGTAAGTTGATTCAAATATTAAAAGAACGGGGACTCACTCTTATTTTTGAATCCGAAGAAGTGACGAATTCTTCGGCATTAGGTCCAATTGCGGTTCAAGAAAACCCAATATTCTGGCAATTTGCATGCTTACCAAATATCTCTGTAAAAAATTTATCGAGTACATTATTCCAAACAATTGTTGAATTCGAAAAAGATGATTTTGTCCATGTTGCTTCATTAAGCCAATACCACGCGGTTTATAAAGTAATGGGAGCTGGTGATATTCTGCCAAAATTCTATACGGACTTAGCTGACCCATTAGTTGCTTCAACGATGACTCTCGGGCACAATCGATATTCAACAAATACATTATCCAGCTTCTTCCGCGTCCAGCCTTTCAGTGTGTTAGGACATAATGGAGAAATCAATACAATTGCAAAATTACGTGACGAAGCAAAAATGATTGGTGTTCCACTTGTGAAAGATGGAAGCGATTCTCAAGACTTAAGCAGAACGATGGAAACCCTCATCTGTCGAGAAGGCTATTCATTATTTGAAGCTGTAGATTTGTTATTTCCACCTATTATTAATGAAATAAAATCATATTCTCCAAATTTACAAGATATGTACACCTATATGAGAGAAGCATGGGGACACTTTGCTCAAGGTCCAGCCGGCATCATTTCTAGATTCGATGATGAAGCGGTATTTAGTGTAGATTCGTTAGGCCTACGTCCTGTTTGGATGTTAGAAACTGAAAGCTCTTACCTCTTCTCTTCTGAACCTGGCATCATACCTTCTAGTGAGTATGTGAATGATCCGAAACCTTTGGCACCTGGTGAAAAAGTAGGGGTGAAATGGAAAGGGAATCGTTTGGAAGTTTTTGAATACGAAGGCTTTCAGCAGGAAGTGTTCAATCGTTTCGCAAAACGGGTAGACTTCGAGAATGCAAGAACTCGATTAAGCACTCCGACCTTTGAAAAGACGGTGACAATGAACTATCCCGAAAAGGTTCATAACGGCCAATATAAGGCTTTCGGTTGGGAGCGTGACCATGTTCAACTAGTAGAACAAATGGCCGCAAAAGGAGCGGAACCAATCCGATCACTCGGACACGATTCACCACTCGCCGCCTTAAACCCTGATAGAAAAAACCTTGCTGATTTTATAAAAGAAAGTGTTGCAGTCGTAACAAACCCAGCAATCGATCGTGACCGTGAAATGGAGCATTTTTCAACAAGAGTTATTGTAGGAGCAAGGCCTTCTTTATTTAAGAAGGAAAAGACGGAGGCTACTTTAGAGTTGCTTACCCCAATTCTTATTGAAGGAAGAACAGGATTCGAGCTTTCTGGGCAACTAAAGCAGCCTAGCTTTGATCAAACTGTTGAATTCTTTCAATCTAAGAAACTTTCAGCCTATCTCTCAGCAACTTTTACGACATCAGAAAAACTTTCATCCGCACTAACAAGGATTTCTGAAGATGCGGTAGCTGCTGTAGAAGAAGGAAAGTCACTCCTCGTTTTGAATGATGCAATGTCACATCAAAATGATGAATA
Organism: Bacillus sp. cl95; assembly: GCF_900115925.1. Classification (GTDB taxonomy): domain Bacteria; phylum Bacillota; class Bacilli; order Bacillales; family Cytobacillaceae; genus Neobacillus_A. The sequence continues at coordinate 11,256 of NZ_FOYF01000004.1, forward strand.
TTGGATTGACCCCTTGCTTGTCACATCAGCCGTGCATCAAGCCCTTGTAAAGGCTCAGTTGCGCAGAGAGTGTTCTATTCTAATCCGCTCTGCTGCTATGCGCTCACTACATGATATTATCGTTACAATCGGACTTGGAGCAGACTTGGTTAGTCCTTATTACATGTTTACGACTGTAAATGATCAGTCACTGCAACCATTAGTCAATCTATATCAAGCACTTACTAAAGGTATCGAAAAGGTTATTTCGACAATTGGCATTCACGAATTGCGTGGCTATGGCAGACTTTTCTCATCCATTGGCTTGAATGAGGAGATATCCAAAGAGTTAAACATTGTGAATTTCTTTGGAGCATCTACCCTTTCTTACGATTTTGAAGCTATGGAGAAAGATGCCATTCAGCGTGCTGCAGATTACCAAAATGAACAAGAGCGCATTGGGAAATCCTTTAATCTCTTCCCTCGTATTTGGAAATCAATCGGTGAAGTGGCATCTTCCGGTGATTACAAAGCGTATGGTGAAAAAATCACGGAACAAGAAGTCGAGCACCCAACTACGATCCGCCACTTAACTAGTATAAAGAAAAGCAACCAGCCTCTATCTTCTGGCGAAGTTGATATAAGTGTTGGTGAACACAGTTTGCCATTTGTGATTGCTTCTATGTCATTTGGATCACAAAATGAAATCGCGTTCCGAGCATATGCGGAAGGTGCAGATCGCCTTAACATGATTAGTATGAATGGTGAAGGTGGCGAAATTAAGGATATGCTTGGTAAATATCCACGGACACGTGGACAACAAGTAGCTTCTGGACGTTTTGGGGTAAATGCCGAACTATTAAACTCTTCTAATTTACTTGAGATCAAAATCGGGCAAGGCGCGAAGCCTGGTGAAGGTGGACATCTTCCTGGCTCAAAGGTTACGGCAAAGATTGCAGAAGCAAGAAATGCCACGATTGGATCAGACTTGATTTCACCTTCTAATAATCATGACATCTACTCAATCGAAGACTTGGCACAAATGATACATGAGTTAAAAACAGCGAATGACAAGGCTAAGGTCGCAGTTAAGGTTCCTGTTGTTCCTAACATCGGAACCATCGCAGTAGGAATTGCGAAAGCTGGTGCAGATATCATCACCCTGAGTGGCTTTGATGGAGGTACCGGAGCTGCAAGAATCCACGCCCTCCAGCATGTGGGTTTACCGGTAGAAATCGGAGTAAAAGCTGCTCACAACGCATTGCTTGAATGTGGCATGCGACATCAAGTTGAACTATGGGCAGACGGCGGCATTAAGAGTGCACAAGATGTCTTAAAGGTTATGTTACTTGGTGCCAACCGCGTTGGCTTCGGTACATTATCCATGCTGGCTATTGGCTGTACAACATGCAGAGGCTGTCACCTTGATACATGTCATGTTGGTATTGCCACACAAATTGACTCCGAAGCCCAAGCAAAGGAACATGGTTTAAGAAGATTTGTTCCTCGTCAATTTGATTTAGCTGTTCAAGGTATCATGAATTTATATACCGCTTTTGGGAATGAATTAAAAGAATTGGCTGCTTCTGCGGGGATAAGGAATTTGCAAGATGCAGTAGGAAGATCTGATTTACTGGAACAGTTGGATGGACAGGAGCGGTTGGATCTTTCAACCTTATTGAAGCCGCTCGAAATAAGTCAATTTACTCATCAACATGAAGAAATGACAACTAATCTGTTGGAGACTCAACTTCAGGTTGCTGCAGGAGCAGAATACCTGGATGCAGCAGTTGAGCATTTACATTCCTCCCGTGAATTTACAAGCGTTACTTCAGAGCAAAGAGTCCTTGGTAGTCGTGTTTCATGCCATAGAGTCCGCGGTCGTCTGGATGGGTCGTATCGTCAACTAGCCCCTGTTCATCTGAAGTATAAGGATGGTTCCATTCCTGGAAACGGCCTTGGTGCTTATAACAGTGAGGGACTTACAATTACGGTTAATGGTGGTGCACAGGACGGCATCGGTAAGGCTGCTTTTGGTGGAAGTATCCAAATTCTTAAATCCAAGGGAAAAGACGGACGTTTTTATAACGGGTCTGTTGGAAAAGGTTTCGGTTATGGCGCACAAAAAGGCCTATTAATTGCCCAAGGCAATGCCGATGCGCGTGCCGGTATCCGTCTTTCTGGAGCAGATATGATTATTGGCGGACAAATGACAAAGCCTCTTCCTGAAAACGAAGCTGGCAATATTGGCACGAATGCCAATATTAAAGGATTCGCTTTTGAATATATGACAAATGGCAGAGGGCTTGTGTTAGGCGATCCTGGACCATGGATCTGTGCTGGTATGACAGGCGGCGTCATTTATTTACGTCATCAACCAGAAATGGGTCTGACAGAATCTGCTATTAAGAGACGTATCGCTAAAGGTGCTAAAGTTTCTATCTCACCACTTAATCAAAACGGTGTAAGTGATGTTAGCGAACTTCTGGGAAAATATATTAACCTACTTGAAGAAAATGAACAAAAGGAAGAAGCAGAAAATTTGAAGAACCTTTTAAAAAATCCAGTACAAAACTTTCTTATGGTTCTTCCTGCCAAAGAACAGGCAGACCCTGCAGTATCTACGGAATAACAGTAAGATGGGAGCAAGCTATTGAAGCTAGCTCCTTTCTTTATTTTAGTTCTTTTCTAAAGTATTGTTGTTTTTGAAAGTTAGGTTTGTGATAGCAAGCCATTGATAATGCAGTTGATTGGAGCGGAAGGTGCGAGACTCCTCGAAAATCCTCATGATGCTATCGCATCATTTCGTGCGATGTGAATTCCTAGAAGCTTTCCTTTTGCTACCGCCTTTTCTTCGTGCGTGGGTTCCATTCGAGGAAGAAAAACAATGTCCTGCGGGATTAGCGGGACAGGTGAGACCCCACAGGCGACGTGCGCCGAGGAGGCTTACCGCACGCCCAAGACGAATTTGTCCATGAAAAAGCCGGCATTAGGGCTTTTTCATAATTCGTAACGCGGAAAGCGAGCATCCTAGAGTGGAAATCAACAGACACGTTTAACAGCTACTTATTTCCATCAAAATACTTTCCTTTTATATCCTACACTCAGTCCCTTTTTACCTAATACCAATTATCTCTTGATATTCAATCAGAAGCCATGTATAGTACATTATTGTTTAATAATGAATAAAGTGGTTTATAGTATAACTAATCTTTAAAAATGAGAGGATTTTCTTAGAATGAAGTTAGGCGCCCGCATCCTAAAAACGGGAATTGCAATTATTTTGTCCTTATTTTTAGCTCAAATTGTAGATTCTCCAGCTCCCTTATTCGCTGGAATTGCAGCGATATTCGCTGTTCAACCGACTATTTACCGCTCTTTCCTTTCCATCATGGAACAACTACAAGGAAATTTGGTTGGTGCATTAGTAGCAATTATTTTTGTATTAATCCTTGGAAATAACATTATCATTGTAGGCTTAGCTGCGATTATCGTGATAATCATCAATCTTAAGCTGAAAATTGACAATACGATAGCGTTATCACTCGTAACCTTGATTGCTATCATGGAAAATACCGGTGAAAACTTTATCGAATTTGCGTTCATTCGTTTTTCCACCATCATGCTTGGTGTATTTTCAGCGTTTATAGTGAACCTTGTATTCCTGCCTCCAAAATACGAAAACAAGCTATACTTCAAAATCTCCAACACAGTTGAAGAATTAATAAAATGGATTAGATTAAGCACTCGACATTCCGCAGAACATACCTTATTAAAACAAGATATCGAAAGACTTCGAACAAACCTGCTTAATATTGAACAACTTTACATTATGTATCAAGAAGAACGGAACTATTTTAAGAAAAACGATTTAGTTAAATCAAGAAAGCTCGTTGTCTTCAGGCAAATGGTTTCTGTAACAAAAAAGGGACTTGAAACATTAAAAAGGCTTCATCGCTTTGAAAACGAGTTACAGCAAATGCCAGAGCATTTTCAACAATCCATTCAAGAACAACTCGATTGTCTTATCTACCATCATGAGGAATTAATGCTGCGTTTTATCGGAAAGTTACGTCAGCCTGACCCAAATGATGATCCTACTGTATGTCTTAATAAAAAGGATCTATTCTCCCTTTTTCTTGCTCAGAGTACGGATATGGCGAATAAAGACGATAGTAAGCTATACCACTCCATGCAAATTGTTTCAGCAATCCTAGATTATGGCGAACAAGTGGAACATTTAGAAACGTTAATAACAAGTTTCCAATCGTATCATCAGGATGAAAATGAGCTTAAAATTGAAGAAATGAACGAATAAACGTAAAAAGCAGCTGAATCATTCAGCTGCTTTTACTGTGTATCCGTATCCTTAGGTTGTTCAAGCTGTTGGACTTGAAACAACTTATAATAATGTCCTTTTAGTGCCATCAGTTCTTCATGCTTACCCACTTCCTCAATTTGACCGTGTTCAATTAGTACGATTCTGTCAGCATGAGTGATAGTCGAAAGTCGATGTGCGACGACAAATGTAGTTCTTTCTTTAGCAAGTTCCTCTAGTGATTCCTGAATCGATTGTTCACTTTCAAGATCCAGTGCGGAAGTTGCTTCATCCAAGATTAAGATTGGCGGATTTTTTAAGAAGACGCGTGCAATAGCCACCCTTTGCTTTTGACCGCCCGAAAGTTTCACGCCTCGCTCTCCCACCTTTGTTTCATATCCTTCTGGCAGATTCATAATAAAATCATGGGCATTTGCTGCTTTGGCAGCTGCAATGACCTCTTCATCCGTAGCCTCTGGCTTCCCAATAAGGATATTAGACTTAACAGATTCACTAAACAAGATATTATCTTGAAAGACCACTCCGATTTGATCCCTGAGCGTTTGTACTTGAAAAGAACGGATATCTGTTCCATCAAGCAAAATGGTACCTTCCGACACATCGTAGAAACGCGGAATTAAACTGACAAGTGACGACTTACCGCCACCGCTCATCCCTACAAACGCGATGGTCTCACCCTTTTTCACATGCAAATCAATCTTTTTTAATACTAAGTCCTCATTTTCAGCATAAGCAAAACTAACTTTTTCGAATGAAATATCACCTTTAACATTTTCACAATGTATTGCATTTGGTCCATCTAGAATATCGTACTTTTCATCTAAGAATTCAAAGACACGATCCATTGAAGCTAGTGACTGTGTCAATGTCGTCGATGAATTCACAAGCCTTCTTAACGGATTATATAGCCTGTCAATATAAGCTATGAAAGCAATCATTGTGCCGAGTGAAAGGTTTTGCTGAATAACCAGATATCCTGAATAACCAATGACCAATAATGGTGCAATATCGGTGATTGTATTTACGACTGCAAATGCTTTTGCATTCCAACTTGTATGCTCGAGCGCCTTGACCAGAAAGTTCTTATTCTGCTTATCAAACTGTTTTTGTTCATAATCTTCAATTGCAAAACTCTTGATTACCGACATCCCCTGAACGCGTTCATGCAAATAACTTTGCACCTCTGCTAGAGCTTGTGATCTTACCCTTGTAAGCTTTCGTAAGTTTCCGAAAAAATATCGGACTGAGATCGCGTAAAATGGAAACAGAACGAGCGAAGTGATCGTAAGTTTAAGATTCATGGTCGACATGATGCCAATGGCAATAAAGATTGTTGCAATATCCAGCCATAGGTTCATTAACCCAGTCATCACAAATGTCTTAGTTTGCTCTACATCATTAATAACACGTGAAATGACTTCTCCAGTTCTTGTATTCGCGTAGTATTTAAAACTAAGTTTCTGTATGTGAGTATATAACTTGTCCCTGATATCGTATAAAATTTTACTTGATGTCCATTGCGCAAAATATTGACGATAATATTCAATTGGAGGCCGTAGGATCACAAAGATGACAATCATAATCGCCATAACAGTGAAAAGCTTCTCCGTCCGAACCTGTTTCGATAAAGCGTCATTGCCAATGATGTCATCAATAACATATTTAATGAGCATCGGGATGATAAGCGGTATTGCGAATTTTATAATCCCTATAATGATGGTTCCTATTATCTGCAATCGATAAGGCTTCACAAATTGCAAATACCTGCGGATACTACCCAAAATAATCCTCCTTTATAGAAAAGCGTAAGGCGCCTGCTTATCGGCGACCAGCATAAGCCAATCGCTGGCAGAAGGCGTCCTTTACCTTCCGAAGCCATTGGCTTATGACCAAGGTTGTTTCGGCTTTAGGAAACAACCTCGAGCCGATGGTGCCTGAAGCTAGACAATAGAAAAGCATATGCGACATGCCTACTCAAATGTGAAAACCATTCTTCGAGAGGTGTTTAAAACAAACAAAAACCTGTTGATCGGAAATCAACAGGCAGCCATTCGGGCAAATTGTTCCTCGAATCTTAGCGTCTGTATGTAAGATAACGTTCATACCAAATATCAATGAAATCCGCGGAAAAAGGTCCTTTACGTTGACGAATCCATTGAATGAGGGTTTCCACGTTGCGCTTAAGAATGTGATCAATGGCTTCTGGATATTTCATCTCCCGACGGTGCCTTTCATACTCATCTTCATCCAATAGATTGAATGTCATATCAGGAAATACTTTGATATCAAGATCGTAATCAATGTATTTCAGCGCTTCTCCATCGAAGATAAACGGAGAACTGAGATTGCAATAGTAATATACACCATCTTCACGTATCATTCCTATAACATTAAACCAGTGCTGTGAATGAAAATAACAAATAGCCGGTTCCCTGGTAATCCAAGTTCGTCCATCGGATTCGGTAACAATGGTACGATCATTTCCACCGATAACAAGATTTTGCGTTCCTTTTAGTACAGTCGTTTCTTCCCAGACGCGATGGATGTGCCCATTATGTTTATAACTGTGTATTTGTACTGGCTCTCCTTCTATGGGTACGCCCATGAATCTCCCCTACTTTCATTCTCCAAACGCTTTGCAACCTATCTATACCAATAAAAATCATCTAAAAACGACAAAAGGCAACAAAGTACTTTTCCTATTTTCTATTATTATAACGGTTGCACCGAGATTTTAAAACAAAAGAGCCATTGAAAATCAATGACTCTTTACAAAATTTCATATTTTTTTGTTATTTTAGTTAAATTTCTCTCTTCTTAGTTCACTGTTGTCGCATTGATATCACGATAAGAGCGAATGACCTCTTCTGTCTGATTTTCAAAAATTTGTTGAATTTCACGTAATTCTGTTTTCATTCTTACAATTTCATATTGCAAGCCTTCCAGCTCAGTTTCATTTTGTAAACTGATCAACTCTTCTTCAATTTCTTTGCAACGCTCAAGTTCCGCTTGCAAAAATAGTAACTTCTCCATTGTCTTCATCTGTTCCGAAACTAAACGGTTAAAGTTATTCATTCTCCATCACCGCCCTATATATTTGTTGAAATTACATTATTAAGGAGCTTCCGTATCTTCTATGTACATATTCTTTAGAAATGCCCATTTACCTTTGACTACTTCTGTAGACACCTAAGAGGTTTTGTCGAAAGCATCTTTATGCATTTCATCCAAAAAACACAAAGAAGGCACTCTCTCGTTATGAAAGAGTACCTTCTTTTCAATTAGCTTTGTTGATTTTGTCCGTAGCTACCAGAAGCTTTAGCTTTGTTAGCTTGGGATTGAGCATTTTGTTGTCTCACTTCAGCAGCGTTAGTTTCGCTAGCGAACTCAGTGCCGAATTGACCTTGTCCAGCAGCTTGACCTGCTTGAGCATTTTGTTGCTTTACATGCTGGATGCTAGTTCCAGCTGCACTTTTGTTTGGTTGTTGATTGAAATTTGCCATTGATATCACCTCCACGCTCATTAATTTAACCGAGCAAGGGGGGAGATATTCGGAAAAAAAGATAATTTAAAGTGAATATTTTTCTACTAAGCTGATTTCGCATAGATTGTAGCTTTTATAAGAAAAGCGCAAGCGCCCTGTTCAGCCCCGACAGGCATAAGACGAAGCGCGTAGGAAATCCTATTTCTGGAGCGATTTGGCTTATGACCAAGGTTGTTTGGGCTTTAGGAAACAACCCCGAGGGGCTGGGCGCTGAAGCTAGACAGTAGTCTCCGTAAAATTCTTAAACTTTCTTATATAGCGAAAAAGGCAACAACACGTATGGATACATATTTCGTACTCTTCCTCAATATGAAATTCTACACGCTAAAGTCCTACTGGTTTCAGTATAGAAAAGCCCTACAGCCGACTTTTTCATATTCCAATAACAACAAAGTTTACGAAAAGAGCCTTATACTAAAAGGGAAATTCCACCGTCTACAATAATTGTCTGTCCTCGGATCATGCTTGCTTCATCTGTAAGTAAGAACATAACACTGTTAACGATATCTTCTATTTCAACCATTCTTCCTGCAGGAGTTTTTTGTCTTGCTCCCTCAAGCAATTCCTCTCGATTTGGAAAGTGCTTTAATGCATCAGTATCAACCGCACCACCTGACACTGCATTGACAACGATATTTTTCGATGCCAACTCCACTGCAAGATAACGAGTTAGTGCTTCAACCGCTGCTTTGGACACTCCAACTGTTGTGTAATTTTCTAAATAACGGATGGACCCAAGTGAACTGATACTTACGATCTTCCCGCCACCATTTTGTTCCATCAATTTAGCTGCTTCTTGGGCACAAAACAATAATGCTTTGCTGTTAATATTCATTGTCCAATCCCAATGTGACTCCTCTAATTCCATAACTGGTCTTAGTACACCTGACGCTGCATTATTTACAAATACATCAAGTCTGCCAAATTCATTTTTGATTTGCTCAAACATATCTTTGATCTTATCAACGTCACCAACGTTTGCTTTTACCAAAAATGCTTTTCTGCCAAGCGCTTCAATTTCTTTTACAGTATCAAGTGCAGATGATTTGCTTCTCGCATAGTTAACGACGATATCATAACCTTGTTGTGCCAGACGAATAGCCGTGGCTTTTCCAATCCCTCTACTGCTTCCTGTAACGAGTGCAATTTTTTGTGTCATATATACTTTCCTTCCCTGTCTGAATTTTGATTTCATTTTAACTTCAAAATGAATAGAAAACAATTAACAATCGAACAATAACGTTTAGCAATCATACGAAAGGTGGAATTTTAATGTACGTCGGACGCGACATGACGGAATTATCGATGATATCAAAATCAGATTGGAAAGACAGCGAACTCTCATTTTTTCATCATTCTTTACAACAAATGACTCCTTACCTAAATAGTGAAGGTCAATCTATTCACACCGAAATCATTAAGGAAATTGAACAACGAGGCGGCTTGCAACGCCATGAAGCCGATTACACACATGGTACTAGGATTAGTTATGATTAATTTCCCGATAAAAAACAGGAGCGCAAAAGGCGTTCCTGTTTATGTGAATGCAAGCTTCCTCATTTTTTGATGCGATACGGGGAATGCAAAATGTTCTATTTCATCTTGCGCCACCAACTTTAAGTTACTGCTCTCTTCTACGGTTGATAAAATTTTCCCGGTGTAAACACGGATATTCCATTTTAGATGGGTAAAAACATGCTCAATTTGCCCAATCATTTCTTGTGGCTCAATCATTATTTGATAAGTATCTTCCATAAATTTCATAAGTTGAACTTTATCCGGTTCGATTGGAAGATGGATTTCCAAGTTAGGAAACTCCCATAGGTTTGCAAGAAGCCCTTCACTAGGCCGTTTGTGAATTAATATTCTTCCCTCTGCATCCATCAATATTGCGGCTACCAATTGTACATCGCGCTGCTTTGACTTTTTTGTTTTCACAGGCAATTCATTTTGGTTTCCATCATGAAAGGCCTGGCAATGCTCACGAACAGGACACAACAAGCATGATGGTGAAGTAGGTGTGCAAATTAGTGCCCCAAGTTCCATTAAAGCTTGATTAAAATAAGATGGATTTTCATGAGAAATTAGCTTTCTTACAGCTTCTTCAAAGATTTTGCGCGTAGAAGGCTTGGCTATATCCTCCCATATTGAAAGGATTCGTGATAGTACCCTCATAACATTGCCATCTACTGCAGGTTCAGGAATACCGTATGCAATACTCAAAATTGCACCTGCCGTATAAGGACCTACTCCCTTTAGAGATGAGATTCCTTTTGGGGTATTTGGGACTTTTCCTTGATACTTTTCATTCACTTCACGGACAGCAGATTGAAGATTTCTTACACGAGAATAATAACCTAGTCCTTCCCATGCTTTTAGTACCTTATCTTCATCCGCAATTGCCAAATCGGCTACAGTCGGAAATTGCTCAACGAAGCGATTAAAATATGGGATGACCGTATCAACTCTTGTTTGCTGCAACATGATTTCTGATACCCATACTTTATAAGGATCTCGATCTTTTCTCCAGGGTAAATCACGTTGTTCCTCAGTAAACCAAGAAATTAAATCTTCTTGATAGGCTTTAATATCCATCTTCTCTAAATTTTCCAAATGATTTATTGTCAATTTTCATCCTCCAAGGTGTTAAACAATGCTCAAAGTTGGGAATATAATAGTAACGCCCTTTTGAAAGGCTAAAAAGTAGATGCTGTTTTTTTGATTGCAAAGCACTCTATTTCTTTTAGCCCGCCTTCTATTAGGCAGTCAAGATTTCCAAACACTCTATGCGATTTAGATTGCCTCATTTTTTTTAAGGAAAAATAATGGGCTTCTGTCGGTAGACGAAATGATTCGACTATTTCATACGGATTGGTTGTGGATTGACGACATTGAATATTTTTGGCTCCAAATTCCTTCAACTTTTTTAAAGTGTAAGGCAATTCTTGTTTGTAATGATGGAACATCGTCTTTTTTATTTCATATTGAAAAAAAACTTGAAATTGGTTTTCCACATTTGCAACTCCTTTACCGTAAAACATTTTATGCGTATTTGACAAGTCATTTGTGACGCCTTGTTCCCAATATCGGTGAACAAATTTTGGCTGAAAAGGAGGACACTTCCTTTTGGACACTGGAACTCACGTTGTCATGGGTTTAGCATTAGGCGGTTTGGCCACATTGGATCCTGTTGTAGCAGAAAGTTCTGTAACAGCAAGTAGTGTTCTGATTGGTACAATTGTAGGATCGCAAATCCCTGACATAGATACAGTTTTAAAGTTAAAAAGTAATGCCGTTTATATACGTAATCATCGAGGTGTAACCCATTCTATACCAGCCGTTTTATTATGGCCGCTCATTATTATTGCCGTCGTCTATCCATTTTTTCCTACAGCCAATCTATTACACCTATGGATTTGGACATTTGTGGCCGTTTTCCTTCATGTTTTCGTCGACATTTTTAATGCATATGGAACACAAGCGCTAAGGCCTTTTTCGTCGAAGTGGGTCGCTTTAGGAGTAATTAACACCTTTGATCCATTCATTTTTGCCATTCACGTGATTGGTTTATTTATTTGGGCCACTGGTGTTCACCCTGGATACACTTTTATTGCTATTTACGCTATTATTGTGGCCTATTATGTCGTTCGCTTTATAGCCAAGATGAGGGTTCACCGTGAAGTAAGAAAAATGATACCTGATGCAACTGAAATTATCATTGCTCCGACCATGAAGTTTCATATTTGGCGAATTGCCGTCATGTCAGAAAAACAATTTTTTGTGGGGCGTGCCGAAAAGAACAAAGTAATGATTTTGGATCAATTTAATCGAGTGGCGGTGCCAAAAACAGCGGTTATAGAGGCTGCCAAGAAAGATAAAAACCTGTCTGCTTTTTTATCCTTCTCACCTGTATATCGGTGGGAGGTAGATGAATTTGATGAGCATTTCGAAGTAAGATTTATCGACCTGCGCTACCGAAGCAATGGATATTATCCATTCGTGGCAGTCGTGAAGCTAAATAGGGAATTGGAGATCATCAATTCATATACAGGCTGGATTTTTAGTGAAGAAAAGTTAAGAAAGAAATTAGATATCCTACCAAGTTAAAAGCGGTGACATGTGTCACCGCTTTTAATTTAATGTATTCTTATCCTGATCAAGATATTGTTTGTATTTAGGATTTTTCGCCGCAAATTCATGAAGTTTTTCTCCATAGCTTTCAATCCATTCCCTTACAATCTTCTCTGTCATTTCACTTCCTTTGTATGACCTGCCCGCCTTTGCGTAAGTCGTTTCAAAATCGTCCCAAAGCAGCTCCACCCAAGTCCTTGCCTGATTGTAGGATAGCTTATCATTCTTTTCTAACAAGAGATTCGCAAGTTTTTCATGATATTCATGCATTAAGATCTCCTCCAATATTTAGCGATTGTTTTTTTCATACAAGCCCTCGATTAGTCAAATACTATACTTACGTGGATAGCACTGATGACGCTTTGCTTTTCACGCTTCTCAAACCTTACACAGGAGGTTATTCGTATGAGAAATAACGCAACTAATTTCCCAAATCAGAACAACAACAAGTTTGAGGGAGAACCTCGTGCTAAAGCGGAATACGCGTCAAAACGCGCAAATGGGACAATCAACACCCATCCGCAAGAAAGAATGCATGCTTCATCCAATCGAGATGTGGATACAAACGAATTATTCTAGAAGGATCATTTAGAGTATAATTGTCCCAATGAAGTCAGAGAATCTCGCTCTGGCTTTATTCTTTTAGCTTTAACATAGAAATAGGCAAGGCATCTTCCTGTTCAGGGCTGTTTACACGTTGGCCCCACGCAAAAATACCGTTAAGATAGTCGATTTTAAAATAAGATCCTGGATCTCCTTCAATTTCATATGTTTCGCCTGGAATAAAGATTTCAGGGTTCAAAAGATACGCTTTTGCCATTACTGCTTTTCGTTCTAGTACGGCGAATTCATTGACCATCCCCATTTGCTCAGCCTTTCTTGCTTTTTCATGAAGTTGGGCTATTTCCTGTTTAAGTTCATACTCGCTCATTTCACTATATCTTTTTTCTTGATTCATGAATGATTTCACCTTTCTTAGATGTTCTAATAACGTTCACTTTCCTCTAGTATAGGCAATCCTGTATGATTAGAAAAGTAAAAGCAATGAAGAAAGGAACTCAAATGATGAAAACAATGATTATTACCGGTGGAGGCTCCGGTCTTGGTAAAGAGATTGCTTTTTTACTTGCTAAACAGGACTACCATGTTCTCTTGACCGGCAGAAATCTTGAAAAATTAAGTGCTACGCAAAAAGATATCGAAAACTTTGGCGGAAAGGCAGATGTAAGTCAGCTCGATGTGACAGATCCTCAAAATGTACAGTCTCTACTGGCATCCGCAAGCAGTCTCTATGATATCCAAGGGATTGTTAATAACGCCGGTGTTGGCTACTTTGGTCCGTTCACAGATATAGCTAATAATCAAATTACAAACATGATCGAAACCAATGTTTTAGGAACCATCTATACAACAAAAGCTATCCTTCCTTTTTTAACTTCAAAAGGGAGAGGACATATCATCAATATCATTTCAACGGCTGGTTTACGGGGAAAAGTGAATGAAGCGGTCTATGTTGCGAGTAAATTTGCGGTGAGAGGCTTTACAGAAAGCTTGCAAAAAGAGTACGAAAATACAGGCATCCATTTTACATCTGTGTACATGGGTGGCATGGACACACCTTTTTGGGAAAACAGTGATCATATTGCAGATCCTTCAAGATTACGTGCTCCTTGCGAAATTGCAGAAATAATCATAAACAATTTGGAAAAGCACGAGATTATCATTGAAAATAAAAAATCATGACATCTTTCATGTCATGATTTTTTATTTTTCTTTTTCCTCGATGAATTTTTCGATTACATCCAAATTAAAACCTTTTCTAAAAAGAAATTGCTTCATTTTTTGCTCATACTCGAATCCACTTAAGCTTTCGAACTTACGATGTGCCTTCTCTCCTTGGAATCTGACTGCATCCATTTCGTGCTCATCATCTCCTTTAAATTCTACCTCTTCCATGGCGATTGAAATGATATCAAAAGGATAACCTTTACGCACGAGCATTTGCTCAAGTTTTTGCTTCAGAATCCTTTCAGAATCCTTTTGATGTTTCTTAATGCCCTTTTCACATAATTTAACTGCTTTACTCACTTGCAAGTCAGTCTTAAATTCCTTAAGAGATAACTGAATAAGTGTTTCAGAAATGCCTTTTTCCTTTAACTCGTTTCGAATGACATTAATACCTTTATCCGTTGTATTGATTTGAGTTCTCACAAATGCGATGGCAAACTGTTCGTCATCCAAATATTTTTGTTCAGTTAGTTTGTGTATTACCTCATCTATAGCAGATGGTTCCATGTCCTTTTGTTTCAAATAATCCCGTACTTCTTTTTCGGAACGCATTCTCATGGAGAGATAATGAATGGAAAGATTATATGATTTCCTTATATCATCAGCATAGGCGATTTCAGTTAGTGCTAACTGATCTACTTCCATCCCCTTTTTCAACCCATATTTTATCAGAACTGATTCATCTACACTAAATGCGTATTCTTCTCCACGTCCTGAATCCATAAAAATATTATAACGATCTTTATTTTTTTGCTGTATGGAAATCTTCGTAATGATAGCCATCCGTTTCACCTCGTTATTAATTTAACACATTCAAAGGGGGTTTTTCTTTTGGTACGGTGTAAAATAAAAAGAAAAGAATGGAAAGAGGAGGACAGAGGATGAAAATAGCGATTGCAGGAGGTACGGGGTTTGTTGGAAGGGCTCTTACTGAAGAGTTGTTAAATAAGGGTCATGAAGTTTTTGTCTTAACAAGAACTGTAAAAAAAACCTCTCAAGAAATGCTCCATTATGTTCAATGGCTCTCTTCACAATCGATGCCGGAGAAAGACTTGGATGGACTTGATGCTTTTATCAATCTGGCAGGAGAATCCATAAATAGCGGTAGATGGACAGAGAGTCGTAAGGAACGAATCCTAAAAAGCCGACTTGAGGCAACACAGGAAGCTCTTCGGATTATAGATAGGCTAAATCATAAACCTTCCGTGTTAATAAATGCTAGTGCAATCGGTATATATGGTACTTCTCTGTCTAAAACCTTTACTGAAAATGACATTTCATATGGGCAAGATTTCTTGGCAAGCACTGTGGCTGCATGGGAATCCTCGGCACTTGAAGCAAAACATCATGGTGTTAGAGTGGTTTTGTGTCGATTTGGAATCATCTTAGATAGTACGGAAGGAGCTTTACCTAGAATTGCTCTTCCTTATAGATTATTTGCCGGAGGTACTGTAGGAAATGGACAACAATGGCTATCGTGGATTCATCTTAAAGATGTCCTTCGTGGCATCCAATATGCCATAGAGAAAAATGAATTACATGGGCCTGTAAATTTCACAGCCCCTCAACCAGTTCGGATGAAGGAATTTGGCAGAATTCTAGGAAAGGTTCTAAACCGTCCTCACTGGATACCTGCCCCAGGATTCGCTCTTAAATTACTGCTTGGAGAGATGAGTTTATTGGTATTGGAAGGACAAGAAGTGCTGCCTGAAAAACTGCTCCTTCATGACTTTCGATTTGAATATCCAACTCTTCCTCCAGCACTAAAAAATATTTTTTCTTAAAATCGTATCAATCCTTTTCTGTAAGGTAAAAATGGACTATGAAAGAAATCTATTTCCAGAAGGGATGATTTTTACAATGGAAAAGAAGAAAAAAGAAAAAACGAAAAGTACATTATCAAGCATGCAGGAAGTTTTGTATGCGCATGAATTTAGGAAAGCTGACCGTGCAGCAGGCTTTGGTACATCCGGGAAACGCGGCGGAAACATCTAAATATCAGGATATATTTCCAAGCATATCTGAGAGCGATTTGCAGAAAATAAAAGTACGGATGACATCTGTTTTCCGTACTTTTATCTTTGAAAGGGGTTTTTGCAGTGGGTCGTTCCAACAAGCACAAAGCTCGTGATAAGAATAAAGGGTCACTTCCACAAGTCCCTAAGAATTTAAAATCTGACGGACAAGACGTTGAATTTTCACGCGAGACGGCTGACCAAGGTGATTTAGAAGCCCTTGCACGTGCCAACGCTGCTAACCAGCGTGTGCAGCAAAAGCGTAGTAAAAAGTAAACGTTAAAAGAAGCAGGGACGAGATCCCTGCTTCTTCTCTTTGAATTTAAGTTATTAATGAGTCACGTTATTTGGAGTAGTTGCGTTTTTGCCTTTAGCAAAGTAGTTTTTAACATAAGGAATTGCAAATCTGTCAACGCCCCAGTAATATGCCCCGCTACCTACGAATAATAGAATGATTGCTATTGTATAAAGAGTTGGGTTTGTGCTTGTTGTACCTGCTAGTAAGAAGTTCAAGTTCATGAATGCACCGGCTATTAAAGCTGGAATTGTTGCCAATCCGATGATTAGACCTAATCCAACGAGGAATTCTCCCCATGGAATTAAGATATTAAATAACCCTGCGTTCGGAACTGCAAAATTCTCTAAGAAGGCTGCATACCATGTTTGTACTGCTGGGTGTTCCCCGGTCGCTTTAGCTATTGCTCCTTGTAAGAAACCACTCGCTTCGAAACCACCTGTGATCTTATGCCATCCAGCTTCAATCCATTGAATACCAAGCCATATTCTTAATACGGTCCATACCATAGCTGCTTGAGGAGTTTTCCACCATCTCATTACAATCATCTCCTAGTATTATTGTGAAGCTTTTCACAATTACATGTGGTACCTCACAGAAAAACAATTCTTTTTTAACAATCAGCCGGCTAGCGTTTCGTTTGAAGATGAGGTTTTTTCTATTTCCCTCTCTTCACTATCAATATACTCCTGAACCGTCAAAGTGACAACGGCTTTCACAGATTGTTAACATATCCAGATTGGAAATATGAAAACAATGTGAACATTCAAAAATAATGGTATCAAGTTGCAGGAAAATAGTCCTCCTTCCCCTAACGTCGGAAATTGTGGAAACTGTTTATAATGTGGACAAATTTGTCGAATCGTTGTCGTATTAAGGTTTGTTGTATCATTGAATTGTGCATATCCTTCTGTGCATAACCCTCCTTTTACCTGTTGATAATGTGTATAAGTCTGTGGAATACTCTATTTTCAACGATTTACCTGTGGAAAACCTTTAACTTCTGTTGATAACGCTTTCTTTTCTCTTACAAAAAGGAAGGATATTTCGTCGAAATGAGGGAATAGATACATAGTCACATGATTGGAGGTTTAATAAATGGTTATCGAATTGCTAAAAGAACTGATATCCATCGAAAGTTCAAACAAGGATGGAGCGAACACGGCTGTTGATTTTTGCGCAGGCTGGTTGACTCGCCATGGTCTTTCCCCTAAGCTTTTAGAAAATAACGGTTATAAGATGCTTATTTGTGAAATTGGTTCAGGAGACAAAACAATCATTTTCAATGGTCACGTTGATGTGGTAAGCGGACAAGTTGGTCAATTTATGCCGTTTGAAAAAGAGGGAAAGCTTTATGGTAGAGGTTCTGCCGATATGAAAGCAGGTGTTGCCGCCATGATGTGCGCTCTCTATCAATTAAGTGAAAAGCATTTAGATATTAAGATTCAACTTCAAATCGTCTCTGACGAAGAAATTGGCGGTTTTAATTGCAGTGGCTATCTTGTTGAACAAGGTTATGTTGGTGATTTTGTCATTTGTTCAGAACCGACTCAACTAGACGTGGCATTGCAAGCTAAAGGGGTATTACAGCTGGACATTAAAGAATATGGTGTATCAGCCCATGGAAGTCGACCTTGGCAAGGTGAGAACGCAATTGAAAAAGCATACAATACGTATCAAAAAATCCGTACGCTTCCCTTCACTACTGAAAGCTCGGAATATTACTCTTTCCCATCGTTAAACTTGGCAAAAATTCATGCGGGTGATGTTTATAATAAAGTTCCCGATGAGTGCACCGTCTCTTTGGATATTCGTTACTTACCTACTCAGAGGATGGAGGACATTTTGAAACAAATTAAAGGAGTAACTGATGGATCAGTTCTTGTAAACATGTTTGCTCCCCCAATTGAAACAAGTAAGGACCATTCTGTTCTTACTCAACTTTCTCCTATTCTTAAAAAACTTACAAATAGAGATCCTGTCTTTTTTGGACAACATGGAACAGCTGATACTGTATTCTTTTCTAAAAAGGGCATACCAGCCATCGAGTTTGGACCAAGCGGAGCAAACTGGCATGGTGATGAAGAATATGTATGGATCGATTCTGTCTACATATATGAGAACATCCTCATAGAACTGGCCTCAAGCTTAAAATAACAGTCTTTTCATTACGAAAAAAGATTCCGCTTTGGGAAACGAGGTCGATTCACAGGGAGAAAAATTAAAAATGCAGTAGAAAAAGAGGTGCAATTCGCACCTCTTTTATATTGTAATTAACTTCTAAATTACTTACCAATCAGTAAGAAATTGCTTACTGATTACTTGCTCTACTTGCTTCCTTTGAAATATTTACTTTCCAGGAAACAATTGTAGTGCTATCTCTGACATCATTATCTCGGATATTCTTTAGGATTGACTGAATACTATCTTCATGAGAGTTAGAAAAAGCTTTGAAAATGTCATGTGGGTTTAAAAATGGTTCATTTGGGCATTCAATTAAACCATCCGTAGTTAAAAATATATGATTTTTACCTTTTCTTAGTTCCTTTACACCAACGCTATAACAAGGTACTTCCTCTTCAAAAGTATTTACTTGTCCTATCCATTCGTAAAATTGTCTTTGATTTAACTGATACTGACCAAAAGCAGCAAGTTCTGGGTGAAATAAATAAAGAACACAGTCCCCAACCGAAAACCACCATACATACTTATCTTTTCTTACCACAATTAAACAAGCTGTTTCACCTGTAACCTTTCGACAATCAGATAGGAACGTTTCACCTTGAAACATATTTAAAATCTTTTCTTCAAGTTGTTTAAAAGTACAGTGATTTGTGGGTAGGGATAGTAATTGTTTTATTTCAGATTTCTCACTTCCAAAAAGGTCTAAAATGATTTTTGCGCTTTCGGATGTGTTATGTGCATCCAGAATAATGGCGAACTCCCAATCTTCATTAACGTTTGTCCATACTAAACATCCATCTTCATTTTTATATTGTCCTGCATTTGAATTACCACCATAACGACCAACTACAATATGGTTGAGCTGAAGAATATTCGGTTTATCGACGAAGTTTTCTTGGCTACCGACCCAACTAAAATCTTTAATCAATGTTTTCTTCCTCTCAACCGAACCCGGTAGTTTTTGGGGTCTTTTTTTTCACGTAATGTTTTTTATGATGTCGTCAACAGATGCTCTTAATACGGGATAGGAGTTATTGTACATATCTAATGGCTTCTTCATTTTTCTAAAGCCGATTCGGGTAAGAACATTTTCTCCTTCTTCAGTAATGGCAATCGCGCCGATTTCTTTAATCTCAATACCTTTTTCTTTAAGACGTTGAAGTTCTTTTGGAATGTCACGGATGATTTTTTTTGCGAATTCCTTCCGCATTGGATCGTGAATATCTACTATCAGGGAAATAAAATAAATATAGACTTCCTTCGGGCTATCATAATCTAATAAATGCTCACTTAAATTACCTTCTTCTAAAGTACCATTTAGAATTCCTTCATATGTATGTTGATTCAAAGGAAACAAACTATAAATTCCTTTTATCTCATCGTTTACTTTTACGACATTGTAAACTTCCGGATTTTTATCCATAATCTCAGCCACATAATCTTCAGAAACGTGCCATTCCTCTGGATAAATTTTATAATTCAGATCCAGCATTCCTTTTATATCTTCTCTTTCGGCCTTTGTAACATGAAAAGAATGGCTCATGCTGTCCGACTGTTCACTATTCATAATAGTCTCCCTTCGGATTCAATTTTGTGAATAATTTCTTTAAAAAATTCAGCTTGATCCTCGTCATATAGATGATATGATTTTTTGACGGTAGCTCTCGCCTGAGAGCATCCAGATAGGAAGTGTTCAAGAAATTGAACCCAGGCTTTCCACAATTTCTTATCATTCTTATTCTTTACGATTTGACGTGCATAGAATTCATATATTACATCAAATAAATTTAGGTAATAGTAAATAAATGCTTCTTGTTTAGCCTGCAATTTTAAATCACTTTGATCTTCTTTTTTTGAAAGAGGATGATTATCATATATCCCCCACAATTCCGGGTCATCAATAAGCAGTTTATCAATTTCTAGCAGAAGCTTATTATGCTCCAGTTTAGCCGTATTCCTAATCGTAATTTTGTTAAAGCGATAAGTGATGTACACCGTCACAAGGGAAAGAACAAAAGAAATAATCGATATGGTCAAAGCTATATCCATTATTACACCCCGATTCCATTTTTTTCATAGATTTGCCCCTATTATACACGAAACCACATCTGAAAATATTTCAAAAAAAGCAAAAAAATATGATCCTAATAGATATTTTTTTGAGACAAGCCTGCTTCTTTTTGCATTTAATAGAGTATCCGCAAAAGAAAAGATGTGCAAGGTATTATCCCTATCATGGATGAATCCTCGCACACCTCTTCTTGGTTTATGAAGTAACCGACTTTTGGACTTCAGACAATACGATGTCCTCAAAATACTTAACCGTTTTTAATTCCTCATTGAACTCATACCGATCGTTCCAAGTATCTTCAAGAAAGATTTCCATTAACTTCTGAGCTTTCTCACTGCCTTTTGCTGCGTACTCCAGTGCTACTACACTTTCAAGGATGACTGTCATCAATTTAGCCACTTTTTTGGAGTGGAATGTTTGATGATGATCTGAAGCCGCCACTAAAGAAGATGTTAAGTGCTCTAGCAGTAGTAACCCTTTTTCAACGGGTGCAAGCCACTTCCTACTTAAATTAGCGACCTTTTCCAATCTGTTGCGCATCTCAGCAATAAATAATTCGTGAACACGGTATTTATGCATGAGACGGAGAACTTCCAAACCTAAAATGTTTGCCGTCCCTTCCCAAACTGTCAAAACTTGCGCATCCCGTAATAATCTCGGTGTAACAAAATCCTCAATGAACCCATTGCCACCGTGCATTTCAATCGCTTCATGCGAAAAATGAATGGCTTGTTCGGCAGTTTCTTTTTTCAACAATGCAATATAAAGTCTGTTCAATATTTCCTCTTGAGGTTGTATCGCTTCTCTAGAATTCATTACCTTATCAAAGAGCGGCAAGTATTCAAACACGGTTCGAGTTTCAATTTCCAGCTTTGTTGCAAGCTTTGTCAGCGTATCTTTGACCATCGGAAACTCGACCAACTTCTTACCAAAAGCATCTCGTCTTAAGGCGTATTTCCTTGCTTCATAGTAAGCTCTTCTCATTATCCCTAACGATGCTATCGTATTACATACCCTCGATAAATTGAGAGCCTCCATCATATAATAAATTCCTTTTTCGGGATCACCCACTACAAAAGCTTCTGCCCCATCAAACTCTACCTCTGCAGATGGAACAGCCTTCACACCCAACTTATCCTTCAATCGGCGAATTTTGATTCCATTCTGTGAACCATCTTCTTTACGCCAAGGGACAGCAAAGAGAGTCAGACCTTTTGATCCTTTTGGGGCCCCTTCGATTCGTGCTAGAACCATAGCGACTCCACACATGCCTGCATTGGAAGCAAAATATTTCTCACCATAAAGCTTATAGCTATCTCCATTGTTAACCGCCTTGGTTTCGTTCGCCCCTACATCCGAACCGCCTTGTCTTTCGGTTAGAAAGGTTGCTCCCTCATAAAGGTCGGTTTCCCCTGTCGAAAGGACGTGGGGTAAAAACCGATCCTTTATTTCAGATGAAGCATAGTGATCCAATAAATAAGCGGTTGCCATCGTAAGAGTGACAGGACAATAAAAGCCTGCTTCCGTCTGTGACAATACATACCCCTGAGCATAAGAATAAATATAATTGCCCTTCCTTTTTAACTCTGGTATCTCTTTGTGTACGAAGCCGACAATCCCGCTATTGTACGTATCACTAACGGTCCTTAGATACCCTTCATTCACCCAAACCTCGGAAATATCATCACCATATTTATCATATTTGATTAGGCGAGGTTGTCCTTCCCGATCGGTAAATCTAGCTCTTTCATCTATTTCATTGGCACATTTCTCTCCGAATGAACTCAATTCCTGATCGGCAAATTCAAAAAAATCTGGTTCCAGAAGTTCTTTCAATAAGGAACGAAATGATTCATCTTCAGTATAAAAGTTCATGGAATTACACCTCCTGATGCGTTTTTCTAAGGACTTGCTTCAAAATTTTGCCCGTAGCATTTCTAGGAAGTACTGCTACTTGTTCGTAAAGTCGCGGTATTTTATAAGAAGCAATTTTACCAGCGAGAAAAGCATGGCATTCTTTACCAATATCTTGAAGTTCATCTCTACAAACTACAAAAGCTTTGACTGTTTCACCCCACTCAGGATGTGGGACACCGATGACCGCAACCTCAGAAATAAGAGAATGTTTGATAAGTTCTTCCTCTATTTCCTTCGGATAAATATTGACCCCGCCCGAGATTATCAAATCCTTCTTCCTATCCACGATCCAAAGAAATCCTTCTGCATCTCTTTTACCAAGGTCACCAGTCCGCACCCATTCACCTAAGAAAACGGCTTTCGTTTCTTCCGGATTCTTGTAGTACCCTTTCATAATCCCTTCTCCGAAAAGAAGTATTTCACCTATTTCGCCGGTTTTCACGTCATTACCCTCGCTATCTACGATACGAAGTTCTGTACCAAGTGCGCCTCTGCGTCCGATGCTTCCTGCTTTTTCACCATGTTCCTCCGGCATTAACAAGGTACCACTCGGGCCTGATTCGGTTAGACCATAAACACAATACAAAGATTTTGTCTGGAAGCTGTTTTCAACAAATTCGACTTCGCCCTTTGAGAGCGGCGCTCCGCCGTAAACCCAATATTTCATAGAAGAGAGATCATAAGAGGGAAGGTTTGGTTGTTTCGCTGTAAACAAATAAGCTACAGGTGCACCAAAGAAGTGAGTTGTTTTTTCTGTATGAACGAGTTGAAGGAGTCTTTCCGGTGTAAAAGTTTCTGATAGAACATGGGTAGCGCCCACAAATGTGCCGGCCACCAAAAATAGATGCAACGGAGCAGAATGGCTTAACGGCATCATATGTAGGATTCGGCTCTCAGGTTTCATTTCCATTTCTACACTCATCATCGTGGCAACAGTCAAGATATTGCGATAAGTGAATAGAACTCCCTTTGGCTTGCCTGTTGTACCCGAAGTGTAGAGGACGGTTGACTCGTCATCTTCCTTCAATTGGCAAAGAATCTCGCCGTCAGCTCCAGATTCGAGCAGTTTAGAAAATGATCGCCATACACCAGAATCTTCGCCTGTCTTGATACATATAGTTGGCAAGTTAGGTAATAGTTTTGCCGTTTCAAACAATAAATCATGGGTAATCATCGCTTTCGCATCACAATGCTCGACGATATAGGCAAGCTCTCCTTGACTAAGTTTTGCATTCACAGGTACGACAATCGCACCTAGTCTTTGAATCGCGAAATAAGAAATCACGAATTCAAGAGTATTTGGCAAAAAGAGAACCACCTTGTCTGAAGGACTGACACCTTGATCCTTCAAGGATTGCGCGAACCTATTCACAAATTCGTTTAATTCTTTGTAAGTAACTCTATCACTCTCAGTTACTACCGCTTCCTGGAAAGGGTATTTCCTGGCATTTCTGGACAATAACTCTGAAACATTCATCCTTTTTCGCCCCCAATAGAATCAAGTTTTATAGTAAAGTCATGTAACAACGATTCAATCTCTCTTTTCGTTTCTTCTAACTCTCGAATTCGTTCATTCACCTCCTCTAGTTTTTGCTTGCCATACTCCATTGTCCTTTTCAGCTGTTTTTTTCCAGTCCTATCCTTGTCGAAAAGCAAAACCATTTCTTTGATTTCCTCTAGAGAAAATCCATACTTCTTTCCACGCAATATCAGTTTAAGTTGAGCATATTGCTTTTTTGTATAAACCCTGCCGTTTGTCTCTGTTCGCTTCGGTTTTAATAAACCTAGTTCTTCATAATAGCGAATGGTACGAGTGGTAACCTTAAATTCATTCGCTAAATCAGAGATACTATACATTGATACCACCCTTTTCTAAATAATCGATATGTGTATGATAACATTGACGTTAACGTAAACTTCAACAAAAAAGTGGAAACCTCCTTCAACTTTCCTTAGAAAAAAGAGGCTGACTCAAAAGGTCGTTTTATAACGATCTCAACAGTCAGTTTTTTTGAGAACTCATTTTAGGCGTTTTTGGGAGTATTAGAAGTAAATGCAAAGGGGATTACCCGTTACAATATGCTTTTTCTCGCTTATGAAGTACTTTTCACACAAAACATAATCGAGATTTGTTGTTCATCTTACATATGAAGGACTTATCTCCAAAGCCCTCACAAATTTGTTCTTCTATTCCCTAAAAAAATCCCCCATTCACTAAGGATTTGCACATTATCACATTTTCAAAACAAAAGAGCGTGTCCCAAAAGTATAACTTTTGGGACACGCTCTTAGCTTTCATATAATTCGATTGGCAAACCGTCTGGATCTGCGAAAAAAGTAAATTTCTTTTCAGTGAATTCATCAATCCTGATATCTTCTACTGCAATCCCGCGTTCCTTTAGTTCTGCAACAGCTGCTTCGATGTTATCTATTTTGAAGGCAAGGTGTCTTAGTCCAGCAGCTTCTGGGAAACTTGGACGAACGGGTGGATCAGGGAACGAGAACAGTTCAATTTGATAGGTGTCACCAACCATCAAATCTAGTTTATACGACTGTCTCTGTTCTCTGTAAGTTTCTCTTAACATCGGCAACCCTAATATATTTACATAGAAGTCTTTCGATTTTTCGTAATCAGAACAGATAATGGCAATGTGATGAATTTGGGTTAACTTCATCGTTGCTTAATCTTCAGTTGGTGTGAGAATTCTTGCCAATCCTTAATTCTAGGGACGACTGCAAAATCACGATTGTAAGACTGATGAATGACATAGGGCTTTACCGGTAGATGGGCAAGCGTTTCTAAAATTGCAGGCTTGTCATCGAAGTAATAGTCCAATTCAAGCTCTTCAATGATTTGGACCTTTTCTCCATCCTTCATCCCACAGTAAAATCTATCATCTCTAACTGGGAAGCCTGCTGCTTTCATCCATTCTTTCGTCCGTTCACCGTGTTCTTTTGGTCTTGCAGTAATATAATAAATTTCATGCCCGTCAGCGATTAATTCCTGTAAAAACTCCACAGCTCCAGCGAATGGGGGACACGAGGTATAGTAAATCTCTTCAAGGGAACTATTCCACATCTTTCCGCCCTCTTCGGCTGATAAACCGAATGGTTCATGAATTTCTACTTTATCTAACGAGTGATAGATTTCTAGAGAAATATTCTGTTGCAACTTTTTATTGTACAAATCAAAAGCGTGTTCACGTAAATTTATGAGCGTATCATCAATATCAAATCCGAATTTCATCATTAACCTCTTTAAGTTTTTATACATAAACCGGATAACCCGAGAACTTATAATCCTTGCCTACAGGCGCCACGTTTACATCTTTTAGCTCTATCGCTTGAGCCATTTTATCTATCCCTGTTCCTTCAAAGAAAGTTGGAGCATGCTGTCCGCCTATCAGTTTTGGGGCAATATATAAAACCACTTTATCTACCAATCTCTTCGTCAGGAATGATCCATTAATATTGCCTCCGCCTTCGATTAACAAAGAGGAAACATTTTCTTCTCCCAAAATGTCGAGGACGTCTTGGGGATCAACACTGTCTATTCCTCCGGTGACAAAAACTTTAATTCCAGCATCGATAAGTGCATTTCGTTTGGCTGAATCATGCTTCTGGCTGGTGAATATCCATGTTGGAGCCAATCCATCGGTTATGACCTTTGAATCTAAAGGCAATCTTAAGGTAGAATCCATAATCACTCTGATTGGATTTCGACCGTTTGGAATTCTCGTTGTCAGTTCTGGATTGTCTTTTAAGACCGTGTTCGCTCCTACAAGTATGGCCATGTTTTCGTTTCTAAGCACATGGACATCATGCCTTGCTTCAGCAGACGTAATCCACTTGCTGTCATTAGATGCTGACGCAATCTTCCCATCCAGTGTAATACCTGATTTCAATGTGACAAATGGTTTCTTTTCAACGATGAACTTGTTGAACACTTCATTCATCTTGGTCGCTTCTTTTTCCCTCACACCCGTAATGACTTCAATCCCCGCATCCTTCAAGATAGAGATGCCTCTTCCAGATACAAGCGGATTTGGGTCATTAGCTGCTACAACCACTGTCTTTATGCCCGCAGCAACAATTGCCTCCGCACAAGGACCTGTCCTGCCATGGTGTGAACAAGGTTCAAGCGTTACATAAATCGTACCGCCTTTTGCCAAATCACCAGCCATCCGGATTGCATGAACTTCGGCATGTGGTTCACCCGCTTTAAGATGTGTACCAATACCAACAATACGATTGTCGTTGACAAGGACGGAACCAACAAGTGGATTGGGGTCTGTTTGTCCTTTTGTTGCACGGGCATTTGCAAGTGCCAAATCCATATAAAATTCATGGTTAGTCATTTAGTAAAGGGCCTCCTTCTTCTAAATGCCCAGATCTCTTGATTTTCGTTTGCAAATACTTTTCGTTAAATTCGGAAATGTCTCCCCAAAGCGGAGTTCTTCCCGTTACACTCATCCCTGCATTTTTCAGAGCTTCCATTTTCTTTGGATTGTTCGTAATCAATGTTACAGGTTTTGTTCTCAATGCTTTTAACACATGAATGGCATCGGAATAATTGCGTGAATCATCAACAAAGCCTAAATTTAAGTTGGCTTCAACCGTATCATAGCCATTTTCCTGTAATACGTACGCCATTGCCTTACTAAATAAGCCAATTCCTCTTCCCTCATGGTTCGCTAAATAAAAGAGTGCTCCTGTACCGTGTTCAATCATCATTCTCATCGATTGTTTCAATTGATAACCACAGTCACAACGCTTACTTCCGAAAATATCACCAGTATGGCAAATGGAATGCATACGTATTAAAGCGTCTTCGTTGAATTCGAAGTCTCCATAAACCAAAACGCTTGATTGTTGATATTCTGCAAGATTTGAAGAAGAAAGCTTTTCAATAATTTGACTATAGTCTGTAGTTAATTCAGTGCTTTGCAGCCAAGAATACCATTTGAAAGTGACAGTTTCTCCGTCAAGATTTACAGGGAGGTTAATCGGCCCCACTAAATAAATGGCTCCCATCTCTGTCTTTATGGATTGTATTTTTTCTTCTAAAATAGAAAGAACTTTGCGATCAAGTTGTGTTGTAATCATAGTAACGCTCCTCTTTTTTTGCTACTAAACTCATTTACTTACTTTTTAATGGTCACTTACTTTATGTAAGTGATAATACCATCAAAAAGTAATAATCGTCAAATATTGTAAGAATGCTAGATTCTTATTTTTATAAAAAAACATCTTCATTTATATTATCAAAGTCTTACTACTGTCGCCAATGTAAGTATGTTCCTTTAAAATGGATTATTCGAGATGAAAAGCTACTTCAAACATATGAATATCAGAATTCAAATCAAGTAGGCATACAACCTGAGAATGCCAGCAAGTTAAAATACAGTCATGAAACAAAAACACGTGCTCCAGCAAACAGGAGTTTTTCAGATCTGGAATACGGAAGAGAGCTCATTCCAAACACACCGAACCATATAGTTGAAATACGGAAGAAAGCTGTACCGAATGACGGTACAGCTTTCTTCTTAAAAATTATACAATTCGGTTCCAGTGACGATGCTGAACAATAGCGTTGATAAAGTTCTCTCCAAAAGATTGCGTTCCTTCTTGAGGTAACGAAACCACACCAGGTTGTGTCTCCTCACCTTTGTTGAGCCCAGCTGCTGCAAACAATTCATCAGCACTCCTGCCAAGCGCAATCGCTTTAAAATGGCTAAACGCATCATCGACAAATTGAAGTGCTTCCTTCTGGGTCTTTAATGCTCCAACACTTTGGCTTCCCCCAGGAACGTAAACAGCATCATAGAAAACCGAATCACTCGTAAGCAATGTTTTATCCACTTTTAAAGGCTGGCCTTCGTCACTTGTAATCATCCCCAGATTCTTACTGATTACTTCAGTCATAATACCACTTGCCCTTAATGACTCGATGACAGTTTCCACTTCCTTACCATTGAAGCCGTTCGCTGCTAGTAAAGCCACTTTTCTAGTATACGGCAACTTCACCGTATTCTCCTGACTTAATGCAGGAGATGCTTGTGAACTTGCACTGCTTTCACCACCATTAGGAGGCAAAGCCCCGACTCCTTCTGCAACTTGTTGTGCCAGATTCAAGTCGATATTGTTTAGCATGTCAACTACTTGTTGCTGAACATCTTTACTTCGAACCTTTCCAACTTCAAAAAGAAAAGCTTGCGTAATGTGCTGTTTTTCTACTTGGGACATGCTGTTAAAGAACATTTTTGCCTGCGAGTAGTGATCCTTAAAGCTTTCACTGCGCTGTCGTACTTTTTTCCCATCAATCTTTTCCTGATAATGCTCATAACCGCCCTCTGCCGCAGAAGATGTCTGTGGATCATTTCCTTGCAAGGAGTTCTTATGGTAAGCAACTGGTCCCTTGTTGATTGTCATGCGGTGCATTCCGTCAAGCTGGTTATTGTGAAACGGACAAACCGGACGATTAATCGGTATTTCATGAAAATTTGGCCCGCCAAGACGGGTAAGCTGTGTATCTGTATAAGAGAATAAACGACCTTGAAGCAAGGGATCATTTGAGAAATCGATTCCAGGAACGACATGTCCTGGATGGAAAGCCACCTGCTCCGTTTCAGCAAAAACATTATTTACATTTCGGTTGAGAGTCATCTTCCCTACTATTTTTACCGGAACGATTTCTTCTGGCCAAAGTTTTGTAGGATCAAGAATATCAAAATCGAAATTGAATTCATCTGCCTCATCAATCATTTGGACACCAAGCTCGTATTCTGGGAAGTTTCCCATTTCGATAGATTCGTATAAGTCACGACGGTGGAAATCAGGATCTTTCCCTGCAATCTTCTGAGCCTCATCCCATACGAGTGAATGCACCCCTAGTACAGGCTTCCAATGGAATTTTACGAATCGTGCTTTACCTTCGTCATTCACAAACCTGAACGTATGAACGCCAAAGCCCTCCATCATCCTAAAACTTCTTGGAATGGCGCGGTCAGACATCGCCCACATCACCATGTGTGCAGATTCAGTGTTATTTGCGACAAAATCCCAAAATGTATCGTGTGCCGTTGAGGCTTGTGGCATCTCATTGTGCGGTTCGGGTTTAAAGGAATGAACCAAATCCGGGAATTTTATGGCGTCCTGAATGAAGAAAACAGGAATGTTATTTCCAACAAGGTCATAATTTCCTTCTTCTGTGTAAAACTTCGTAGCAAAGCCTCGAACATCACGAACCGTATCCCCAGACCCACGGGAGCCAGCAACTGTTGAAAAACGGACAAATACTGGGGTTTTAGTATTGGGATCCTGAAGAAACTTTGCTTTAGTGTAATCTGCCATCGATTCATACACTTGGAAGAAACCATGTGCCGCATAACCACGTGCATGAACGACGCGTTCAGGAATACGCTCGTGGTCAAAATGCGTCATCTTCTCTCTAAAATGGAAGTCTTCCATTAAAGTTGGACCTCTTACTCCAGCTTTCAATGAATGCTCGTCATCAGAAACCCGAAGCCCTTGGTTCGTAGTCAATCTTTGACCGTTATTATCTACTGTATACACTTCTAATTGCTTTTCCTTATTCTGTTCATTGATGTCATCATTTTTTGTCAAGATTGAATCCCTCCTGATTTGTTGGTTCTGAGCCTGATGAGTTGATATTCGTATGTATTTTTCTGCCCATTCTCTCAAGCACTTTTTCTACTTTTATCGGCATGCCTATTTCGAGGTATACCACTCGAAAAGACCTTATAAACTAGGATTTTCGGTTTAGGGAGTAGGTTCTTACTTAGAAAGGAAGGGGATTTTAAAGAAGTGACTAATAATAAGCATTCATCAAACGTTTGATGAATAGAAAAATACGAACATACAGCTTAATCAAACGTTTGAACAATACTTTTCAAACCTCTGTTAACTGTGTTGCTTGAATTTAAGATTAACAGTGAGTAAAACAAGCAAAAAAATAAGAGACTCTCAATGGAGTCTCTACTATTATTGTTTCATTTTCGGATCTAGTACGTCCCGTAATCCATCTCCCATTAGGTTGAAACCTAAAACCGTCAGCATGATTGCTACACCTGGGAAGAATAATGTCCAAGGGGCCTGCACGAGATATTGTTTAGAATCAGCAAGCATTTTCCCCCATTCCGGTGTTGGCGCTTGTGCACCTAGACCAAGGAATCCTAATGCTGCCGCTTCAATGATTGCCGTTGCGATCGCTAGAGTGGCTTGTACAATTACTGGAGAGACACTGTTTGGTAGAATATGTCTAAACAAGATCCGTGAATCCTTCATCCCAACAGCTTTTGCAGCCATAATATATTCTTCTTGCTTGACACTTAAAACTTTGGATCGAACAAGTCGTCCGAAGTTAGGAATATTAATGACTGCAATTGCAATTAATGCGTTTTGCAACGAAGGACCGAGAATTGCCACAACTGCAATGGCAAGCAAAATACTTGGGAAAGCTAGCATAATATCAAAAAAACGAGAAATGATGGAATCAATCCATCTTCCATAATATCCAGCAACAATTCCAAGGAAAGTACCTACGATTACAGATCCTAGTACAGAAAAGAAGCCTACCCATAGGGAAATTCTCGCTCCATAAAGGATTCGCGAGAATATATCTCGGCCAAAATCGTCTGTTCCGAACCAGTGTTTTTCGGATGGAGCTTGAAGCCTTTCCGTTAAAACCTGCTCCTTAAAGCTGTATGGAGCAATCATAGGCGCAATAAAGGCAAGAATGATAAAGAAAATGACAATCCCCATGCCAACTAATGCTAAACGGTTTTTGCAGAATGCCTGCCAGGCTTCCTTCCAAGGAGGTGTCAGCTTTTCTTCTGCGGTGACGGTAGTAATATTCACTGTATTTTTCGCTAGTTCAGCCACTGTTAATTCCCTCCTTATTATTGGTTGTATTTGATTCTTGGGTCGACAAAAGCATATAGAAGGTCAACGATCAAGTTAATCAATACAAAAATGGCAGCAATGATCAGGATTCCGGATTGAATGACAGGATAATCACGATAACCGATGGCATCGTATAAGTATCTGCCTAATCCAGGCCAACCAAAGATCGTTTCTGTTAAAATTGCCCCTCCGAGCAATAATCCCATTTGAAGACCAATAATCGTAAGAACAGGAATGACTGCATTTTTTAATGAGTGCTTGTACACAACCCAGAACATTCTTAACCCTTTTGCACGAGCCGTACGGATATAATCGGATTTCATTACTTCTAGCATTGCTGAGCGAGTCATTCTGGCGATAATCGCCATCGGAATCGTTGCAAGAGATAGACTCGGCAAAATTAAGTGTTTGATCACTTCACCAAATTGATCCATTCTTCCTTGTAGCAACGTATCTACTAGATATAAGTTTGTAATCGCTGTTACAGGATCCCGGACATTTTCACGACCGGTTGTCGGAAGCCAGCCAAGCTCAATTGAAAACGCCCATTGTCCCATTAATCCAAGCCAGAAAATAGGAATGGATACGCCCACAAGTGCCAAAACCATCGCTACATAGTCAAACCATGAGTTGGAAAACCATGCACTGATGATTCCAGCATTTACACCGATAACGATAGCAACGATCATGGCTACTAACGTCAATTCGATAGTTGCTGCTAAATACGGCCAAACCTCCGCATTAATGGGACCTCTTGTACGCAATGACGTACCTAAATCTCCTTGTAGCAACGACTTTATATAATCTCCATATTGTATGTACCATGCTCTATCTAAACCTAATTCCCTTGTTAAAGTAGCAATCGCTTCTTTAGTTGCTCTTTGTCCAAGGATTACCTGTGCGGGATCACCTGGAATAGCGTGAATAATGGCGAAAACGACGAGCGTCATTCCAAATAGAACAGGTATAAGAGAAAGCACACGGCGGACTGTATAAGTTAACAACCTTCTCACCTCTTATTTCTTTGTAAAAAAAGTACAGCCAGTTCTGGATGCTATAGCGAGTTTTTGAAAACGTTAATGACTGCTATAGGAAGGAGAAACATCTTGCTTAGCAAAAGGGGAGGAAAACCTCCCTCCCCTTTCAGCCATTCTTATTTGAATTCAACTTTGTAGAAAGATTCTGATCCTGTTGGATGTGGCAGGTAGCCCGTAACATCCTTTGAAGCAGCCATAAGTGGTCTTGAGTGAACAAGTGGTACCCATGGAGCATCATCATGAATGATTACTTGAGCTTGCTTGTAAAGTTCGTTACGCTTATCTTTATCGTTTTCTGTTTGAGCTTTGATTAAGATGTCATGTAACTCATCATTGCTGTAGTAAGAGTAGTTGTTAGCTCCGATGCTATCCTTATCAAGCAATGTGTAAAGGAAGTTATCAGCATCTCCGTTGTCACCAGTCCAACCAAGCATGAAGGCATCAAATTCACCTTTCGCTGCTTTATCTAGGTAAGTTGCCCAGTCAACAGATTGAATCTTTGCTTTAACGCCGATTTTACTGAAGTTTTCTTGGATAACTTCTGCAACTTTCATTCCTTCAGGCATGTATAGACGTGCTACAGGCATAGCCCAAAGATCCATTTCAAATCCATCTGGATAGCCAGCTTCAGCAAGAAGAGCTTTAGCCTTTTCAAGATCAAACGGGTATTCTTCTACTTCATCGTTATAACCTTCGATTGAAGGAGGCATTGGGTTCTTTGCAGGCTCTGCTTGGCCAGCATAGAATGCTTCAATGATTGCTTTCTTATCGATAGCGTGGTTCAAAGCTTGACGTACAAGTTTGTTGTCAAAAGGCTTACGAGTAAGGGTGAAGCCAAGGTAACCAACGTTCATAGAAGGACGTTCGATTAATTGAAGATTTGCATTGCTTGTAACTGTGCCTTCGTCAGAGTTATTTAAACCATCCATCATGTCGATCTCGCCGTTAACTAGAGCGTTTAGACGAGCAGTGTTTTCAGGAATAACTCGGAAAATAATCTTGTCTAGCTTCGGATAACCTTTTTGCCAGTAATCCGCATTCTTTTCAAGTACGATACGATCATTTTGCTTCCACTCAACAAACTTGAATGCTCCAGTTCCAACTGGCTTTTCACGGAACTTATCGCCTGATTCTTTAACAGCTGTTGGGCTCGCAATACCGAATGGTGACATAGCAAGGTTCTTTAAGAATGGAGCTTGTGGTCTTTTTAATACAAATTTAACTGTGCTATCATCTACAGCTGTCACTTCAGAGATAACGTGACCTTCATCACCTTTATATCCACCAAACATTGAGTAGTAAGGGAAGCTGTCAGCATTACCGTTCATCCAGCGTTCAAAGTTGAAAACAACTGCTTCAGCATTGAAGTCTGTACCATCATGGAATTTTACGCCTTTTACAAGGTGGAAAGTATAAGTTAAGCCATCAGGGCTTACTTCCCATTTCTCAGCAAGACCAGGTTTAACTTCAGTATCTTGCTCGCCATAAGTAAGAAGTGTATCAAAGATACTGTCTGTTACTTTGAAAGTATCTCCTTCAGTTGTTGTGATTGGATCTAGAGATGTAGAATCCGTGCCACGCGCATAGATTAATTCAGATTTCTTAGAACCTTCATTTTTAGCTGGTTCTTTTTCACCAGAAGTTTGTTCTGATTTGCTGTTACAGCCAACTAAGAACAAACTAATAGCAAGAAGAGAAATCAACATCATTTTAAATGTCTTCTTCATTTGCTTTCTAACCCCCGTATTCTTTTGTGTTTTTTTATCATAAACATGACATTCTACTTGTTATACAAGTGACACGCCACATAATGACCATCGATAACTCGGCCTTCTGGCCTTACGGTTTTGCAAACATCCATACATTCTACACATCTTGTGTGGAACGCACATCCTGACGGTGGATTGGCCGGGCTTGGCAAATCTCCTTCTATTAAAATTGTATCCCTTTTAATATCAGGATCTGGAATCGGTACGGCAGACAGGAGCGCCTTTGTGTAAGGATGTTTTGGATCTTCATAAAGCGTCTCGCTATCGGATAACTCTATCAATCTTCCTAAATACATTACTCCGACGCGATCGCTAATATGGCGAACAACTCCTAAGTCATGGGCGATAAATATGTAAGTTAAACCGAATTCCTTTTGTATGTCTTTCATCAAGTTAAGAACTTGTGCTTGAATGGAGACGTCTAGTGCTGAAACTGGTTCATCAGCAATGATAAGCTTTGGTTTTGTCATCAACGCTTTGGCAATCCCAATTCGCTGGCGTTGTCCACCGCTGAATTGATGAGGATATCTCTTTGCGTGATAACTACTCAATCCAACGACCTCAAGCATTTCTTGAACCCGTTTCCTGCGCTCCTCTTTTGTGCCAATACCATGGACAATTAAAGGTTCCTCCAAAATTTGTTGGATGGAATGTCTTGGGTTCAATGATGCATAGGGATCCTGAAATACCATTTGAATGTCTCGGCGTGTTTTTCGCAACTCTGTTTTTGACATACTCGTAATCTCTTTATCTTCAAAAACAATTTTGCCGTCACTCGCTTCAAACAGGCGCATCAACAAGCGACCAGTCGTTGACTTACCACATCCACTCTCACCTACAATGCCTAACGTCTCTCCTTTTTTCACATAAAAAGAAACATCATCGACGGCTTTGACTTCTCCTTTTTTACCTCCAAAAAGTCCTCCTGTGATTGGAAAGTACTTTTTAAGACCTGAAACCTCAAGAAGTAACTCTGACATGTTCGTCACTCCTTTCTTTTACTGTATGAAGGAAGCATCGCACTTCATGTCCATCTTTTTCTGTTTTGTATAAATCTGGTTTACCTTCTAGGCACTGACCGAATACTTCTGAACATCTAGCCGCAAATCGGCAGCCTCCATGAATCGTTCCAGGTGTCGGTACACTACCCGGAATGCTATAAAGCCTATCTTTCTTTCCTCTTAAATCAGGAACTGACTTTAGAAGACCCTTTGTATAAGGGTGTTGTGGATTTTTTAGGATTGTTCTTACATCGCCTTGCTCTACAATCTGCCCACAATACATAACAATGACTCTTTCACAGATTTCCGCTACTACACCTAAATCGTGAGTGATGAGAATAATAGAAGTATCTGTTTTCTTATTTAAGTTCTTCATCAATGCAAGGATTTGAGCTTGAATGGTCACATCAAGTGCTGTAGTCGGCTCGTCCGCAATCAGAACCTTCGGATTGCATGCCATAGCCATGGCAATCATGACACGCTGCCTCATTCCTCCTGAAAGCTGATGTGGATATTCCTTTAGGATTCCTTCGGCTCTTGGTATCCCTACGAGCTTAAGTAAATCAATACTTCTCGCCCTTGCGTCTGCCTTAGATAAATCCGTATGTAATTTGATTGCTTCCATAATTTGATTGCCGATTGTAAACAACGGGTTAAGAGATGTCATAGGTTCCTGAAATATCATCGATATTTGGTTCCCACGTATCTTTCTAAATTCTTTCTCGGAAAGCTTCGTAAGGTCTTTGCCGTTAAAGAGGATTTCCCCTTGTTCAATTGTCCCAGGAGGTGAAGGAATTAACCCCATTGTCGCTAATGAAGTTACAGATTTCCCACTTCCG
Organism: Bacillus sp. cl95; assembly: GCF_900115925.1. Classification (GTDB taxonomy): domain Bacteria; phylum Bacillota; class Bacilli; order Bacillales; family Cytobacillaceae; genus Neobacillus_A. Next base: position 47,091 of record NZ_FOYF01000004.1, read on the forward strand.
GATTCACCAACAATTCCTAGTATCTCTCCGTCTCTTAATTCAAAAGATATTCCATCTACAGCTGGAACCAATTTTTTTCCGGACTGAAATGAAACCTTCAAATCTTTTATTTTTAGAATAGGTTCTTTACTCACGTTTCCACCTGCCTGCCATTTCTTTTCTAGTGAACCGTATAAATTATTATTTAAAACTGAATTTAATGACTATTATGACATATCTATTAGACCTTATTTTGTCGTAATTTGTCAAACAATTTTAAAAATTTTAAAAATATTTTTCTCTGTTTTTTATTCGAAAACCGAAGTATCAAAGTCTTTGTATCATTGAATTCAAGAGGATAAAGAGTCGCTTTACATTCAATTGAAATATTGAAATGTGAATAGGAAATAATAAAACATCGTTTTTTCTAATGAATTTTTAAATAATTTTTTAGAATACTAAGTAGGCAAGGAAAATTTCATATCTTTTTGGCTAAACGCCCAAAAAATAGACGCTTTTTGGTTCCTGCTATGTATTTCAGTACTTCCAATAAATGATATTGACACCCCTCTTTTATATCTGTATTTTAGATAAGTATGTTTTTACTAGGAGGAAAGTATGGATAATCAGAATACACATCACGTTAAAATGACAACAGCAGATCCGTCCGCACTCGGGCTTTTTGGTCTAGCAATGGTTACTCTTGTCGCGTCATCACAAAAATTAGGTTTAACAGAGGGACTCTCATTTATATTGCCTTGGGCCTTTTTCCTAGGAGGAATTGCTCAGTTGTTTGCTTGTGTCCAAGATGCAAAACACAATAATATTTTTGGAACAACAGCTTTTGGTGCATTCGGCTTATTTTGGTTTGGGGTTGGATTTTCTTGGTTGATTCAACTTGGGGCTTTTGGAGAAGAATTGGCTGCCAATGTGGATTCAAAACAGCTAGGAGTCGCATTTATAGGATATTTGATATTCAGTCTTTATATGACTATTGGAGCAATGGAAACACACAAAGTGCTTTTCATGATCTTTGTATTCATCGATTTCTTATTCATCGGGCTATCACTTAGCTCATTTGACATCATGCACGAAGCGACACATATGCTCGCAGCCGTATCAGAGATGATCATTGCACTTCTCTCATTCTATGGTTCTGCAGCAATTGTCTTAAACACTCACTTTGGACAAGTAGTACTGCCAATCGGCAAGCCTTTTGGCATCTTCAAAAAATAGATTGATCCCAATTCACTAACCCCTGATTCAACAAATCAGGGGTTTTTCCTTATTACTGAAGGCTGTTTTCGCATTAATTGTTGCTTTTACAAAAATGCAACAACACGCACATCACTTATAAAAGACTTTTATATTATGTAACTTTTGTTGGAAACCTATATAATAAACACATTAAGAGAATAGGCAGAAAAGAGGCAGACAGATATGACACAGAAAGAAGAAGCAAAACCATGTGCGGCATCGAGAGTTTTACAAACGAACAGGGTTCTTCCACCAGATACAAATAACCACCAAACTTTGTTTGGCGGCAAGTTAATGGCAGATATTGATGTAGTTGCTTCCATTTCAGCAGCCAAACATTGCCGATCTGAATGCGTCACAGCTTCAATGGATTCGGTTGATTTTCTTCATCCTATCCGACCGAGTGATGCTGTTCACCTCGAATCATTTGTAACGTATACGGGAAGCAGTTCTATGGAGGTATTTGTAAAAGTTATCGCAGAGGACTTATTGAGTGGGGATACAAGAGTAGCGGCTACGAGCTTTATTACCTTTGTATCATTGGACGAACAAGGAAAACCCAAAAAAGTTCCTGAAGTATTTCCTGAAACTGAAGAAGAACAATACTTATTCGACTCTGCACCAGAACGAACAAAGCTACGAAAAGACCGCAGGAAATTAAGTATTTACCTTGCGAAACAAATTGAGAAGTATTAATGATACGAGATGGCGATGCTAAAGTATCGCCATCTCATTTTCTTCGGAACTATCCTTTTAACGTTCGAATCTTCTGATTTACCTTCCAGATCCCAAACACAACCGTCATCATGAAAGCAGCCATTGCAACTTTTGAAAAATCAGAGAACCTTGAATGTAAATCAAAGAAAAAGCCACCTGTTAAAAAGAACAAAGAGATTAACCCCAATACAAGACTTTTATTTAAAGATTTATATTTTTGTATTTTCGATTCTGAATCAGAATAAATATCCGGGGATGCCATTTGAACTCCAACAGTACGGAAATAATGCCAACCTCCATATTGTGCTACATGTTCCCAACCAGCATCCTCAAAAATAGCCTTGTATTCATCCATGTCATGATTTCCGGCTTTGAAATCCAGTTTATAGACATAGTTTGTCGGCTCAATTTTTTCAAACTCATAATACAGCGCATACTTCTTTAGCCCCCAGCCTTGTACTGCCATATCATTCAACCATTCTTCTTCCTTGTTGTCTTGCCACGCAAAGAATATCTTAAATACTTTCTTTGTCTTTTTCATTTTAACTCCCCCATACCCTCGATCAAATTTTTACTTGCTGCAATCAAATTTGTCAGCCTCTTGTACTCTAACTTCACGACATCTTTTCCTAAGGCTGTTAAAACATAATACTTTCTGCGTTCCTCATCCAGATCTTCCATTTTCGCTATCAACTTTTGCTTCTCTAATTTGCTTAAGGCACCATAGAGTGTTCCAGGTCCTAGTTTCACTTCCCCTTGACTCATTTCTTCTACTTTCTGCATGATTCCATATCCATGCAAAGGATCTAGAAGTGATATTAATATGTAGTAAGTTGTATGTGTTAGTGGCAGAAACTTCTCTGTTGCGTTTTTCATGTTGAGACCTCCATATTATATCGCTACGCGTTATTATGATTAACGATATATCGTATGACGATATAATATGATGAATGATCATTAAAGTCAATCATTTCCATAAAAAAAATTTTGTATAAAAAATACCTAGTTCCCATTTGAACTAGGTTTGGTAGTGTATTCTCTATATTATTGCTTCAATGCTTCTTTCTCTACTAAGTCCATAAAATCTTGTACGACTTTCTCGTTATTCTTCGTGCCGCCTATTTTTAATAATGCTTTACCTAGAAAATTGATTCCTTTGTTTTGGCCATGATAGATAAACTTTGTATGCTGCTCGTCTAATTTATGTAATGTAAAGGCTGCTTCAATCTCAAATGCTTTTGCTAATGTAAATCCAATTTTATTATGCTTTTTGGTTTCTGTATTTTCGTATTCGAGATCCTCAACGATATATGTTTCTACACGCTTACCTTCCCTATACTTCTGCTGATAGGTTGATCCTACAATGCCTTCTTTTCGCTCTAATACTTTATTTTCAATAACATTCGGCATGATTCGTTGAATGTTCTCAAGTGAAAATAACTCCCATACTTTTTCGATATTTACTGGTATCATCGTTTCCTTTTTCCAAGTAATCATATCTCATCCTCCTCTTTTCCCAATTTCAAAAATTCATCGATTTCAGCAATTTTATTATTTAAGTCTTTAACCTTTTGTTCTATATTGTTTTTCTTTTCTAGCAAAATATTTTCCAGATTGCTGAATGATTCGTCTTTCATGACAGTGAACATTTCTTGGATGGTGAAGTCAAAACTTCTTAGTTGCCCCAGTAGCATGGCAATCAAATAAGAACCATTGTCATAATACCGATAGTTATTTTTTGGGTCAATATAGGCTGGCTCGAGAAGTTCCATTTCGGCATAATAACGGAGTGTTTCCTTACTTAATCCTGTCATTTCAGAAAACTCTTTTACTTTATACACAACATCCCTCCGCCTATTTATCATAAACTGTGTGGTGCACCACCATGTCAATTCATTTTATGACAAAACATTGCTTTTTCAAAAAATAGTTATGTTGACGAAATTTTCTAATAATATAAAATAAAACTTAGTTAGACGAAATATTTTAGGAGGAGATGAAGATGACAAAGACGATGGAAAAACGACTTTACCGTTTAGAAGTACCTATGGAGTTGACTTGGAACTTAGACGATCTCTTTACATCTAAAGAAGCATGGGAAGCTGAATTAAAAGAAATAAATGAAGACTTAACAAAATTTGATACATACAAAGGACAACTACATACAGGAGCTAAGGTATTGCTTGAGTGCTTAAGCGCTCAGGAACAGTTGACAATGAGACTAAGCAAGACTTGGACTTATGCAAGTCTCAATCAAGCTACAGATGGAACGGATCCTGCTAATCAAGAAAATTCCGCAAAATTTTCAGCATTAAGAACGAAAATAAATGCTTCCCTCTCTTTCATCAACTCCGAAGTTCTTTCGTTGGCTGAGGGAACAGTTGAAAGATATTTGCAAGAAGAAGCAGGTCTTCAGCCTTTCCGAAAGAATCTTCTCGAACTGCTTGAAACAAAAAAACATAAACTTTCCTCAGAAACAGAAGCAGCACTTGCTGCTCTAGGGGAAGTTTATGGTTCCCCATATCATTTATACGAAATAGCGAAATCGGCTGATATGCAATTTGCACCGATTCACGATCAGGAAGGAAATGAACTTCCAGTTTCGTTTGCCTTATTCGAGAGCCGTTATGAGTTTTCATCTGATACAGATTTACGCAGAGAATCTTACGCATCCTTTGTCGATACGCTTAAGAAATATAGAAATACCATTGCAACAGCTTATGCAACTGAAGTGAATAAGCAAAGGGCTTTTGCCCGCTTGCGAAAATATGAAACCATTACACACATGCTATTAGAGCCTCATCAAATTTCACTAGAAATGTATCATAATCAAATTGATATTATCTTTAAAGAACTTGCACCACATATGCGCCGCTTTGCCCTTTTGAAGAAAAAAGAATTAGGTCTCGATAAAATGATGTTTTGTGATTTAAAGGCACCATTAGATCCGGATTTCAATCCTGAAACGACTTATGAGGAAGCTAGTCAATTAATCTTTGATTCTCTTAAAGTGCTAGGACCTGAATACAGCGCTATGATGGAAAAAGGATTTAACGAACGATGGGTCGACCTTGCAGACAATGTTGGAAAATCAACAGGGGCGTTCTGCTCGAGTCCATATGGAGTACATCCTTATATACTGATAACTTGGCAGAATAACATGAGAGGCACTTTTACTTTAGCTCATGAATTCGGTCATGCAGGTCACTTTTATTTAGCCCATCAACATCAAAGAATCATGAATACACGTCCATCCATGTATTTTATCGAAGCTCCTTCTACTTTAAATGAACTTCTCCTAGCTCAGCATTTGTTGGCTGGAACAGCGGATAACCAAATGAAACGATGGGTAATTCTACAGTTGCTAGGCACGTATTATCATAACTTTGTTACTCATTTACTCGAAGCGGAATTTCAGCGAAGAGTATACGATCTTGCTGAGAAAGGAGAAGCACTGACTGCGAATAAACTGTCTGAGATCACTGGAGCAGTACTTTCTGAGTTCTGGGGAGATACAGTGGAAATCGACGAGGGTGCAAAATTGACTTGGATGCGTCAGCCTCATTATTACATGGGTTTATATCCTTACACCTATTCAGCCGGTTTAACTGCCTCTACTGCAGTGGCAGAATTAATCCAAAAGGAGGGGCAACCTGCCGTCGACCGTTGGTTGGAGGTACTTCGTGCTGGCGGGACCATGAAACCTCTTGAACTACTAAAGCATGCTGGTATTGATATGTCCAAACCGGATCCAATCAAAAAAGCTGTTTCTTATGTAGGGTCGCTTATCAATCAATTAGAGCAATCTTATCAATAAACAAAAATGGTGTCAGGTTCCCCAGTTGGACAATGTCCACCTAGGGTGTCTGACACCAATAAGCTTTATGTTATCATTCTCAGAAACTAATTAAGCGAGAACCTTCAAAAACTGCTCAACTTCCTCTTTATTTGGATAGGATGTTTGAGTGCCTCGCTTTGTTACACTTAATGCTGCAAAAGCTGTAGCCATATTTATAGCATGTAGCACATCCCCATTATTCACGAAATAATGCGCGAAGCATCCAATGAACGCATCTCCGGCTCCCGTTGTATCAATAGCGTTGACTTTGTGTGAGTCAACCATTTGTGTGTTGTCCTTCGTTACCCACATCACCCCGCGACTACCCATTGTGACAATCACGTTCTTTAATCCTTTTTCAATCAAAGTAGACGCTGCTGCTTCAATCTGTGCTTCATTCTCAACAGGCAAACCTGTTAAGATTTCTAGTTCGCTTTCGTTAGGAATAAAATAATCACTTTTACATACAAAATCAAAATCCAAGTCCTTTGATGCAGGTGCAGGATTCAAAATGACAGGTATGCCATGCTCGTTTCCAAAATCAATCGCACGGTAAATGGTCTGAAGCGGAATTTCAAGTTGCAAAACGATCAGGGAGCATTTTTTTAACTTCTCGGTTGCACGATCAACATCTTCGGGGAGTAAATGCTGATTCGCTCCCTTGATAATCAGAATGCGATTTTTTGACTCTTGGTCCACAAAAATCGGTGCTACTCCGCTTGAAGTTCCCGGCACCTTACTTGTAAACTCTGTGTCAATTCCATAGCTTTCTAGATTACGAATTGTATTATCGGCAAAAAGATCGTCTCCTACTTTTGTAACCATCATAACTTTTGCACCCATTTTAGCTGCTGCAACGGCTTGGTTGGCTCCTTTTCCGCCTCAAAAAGAGAAAATTTTTAAGAGTACTAAAATTTGCTTTTTCTGTATGTTCTAAGAGTTATTCTTGCTAATTTATTTGATAATGATTATCAATTATTTGAATATACTTAGATGAAATACTTGATTACTAGTTATAAATATTTGTTTTCAACTGGTTAACCATATCTAAGATAAATCTTTTGAAAGAAGGAATATTCATGCAGCACATAAATAACATGGCTTTTATCATGATATTTCTACTGATTATAATTCCAATACTCATTTCATACCATCAAAAATTAGACATGGAAAAAGACATTCTTTTATCCTCCTTAAAAGGCTTTGGACAACTCATGCTATTAGGAATCTTCGTGACTTATATTTTTTCCATAGATCATTTATATTTCATCTTTATATATATCATTTTGATGATCATAATCGCTTCTTTAAATGCATCAAAAAGAGGAGATGTAAGAGGAAAATCATTTATTATCGTCTTTGCTTCGATTTCATTTACTGTAATCTTTACCGTTTCACTTTGGGTTTCTTTTTCTATTATTCCTTTAAAGGCACAATATTTAATTCCAGTAAGTGGAATGCTAATAGGAAATGCTATGGTAGCTTGTGCTGTCGTGTTAGAAGCTATGAATAAAGAAAAAGAAGAACTTAATGAAATAGATTTAAAAAGAAAAGTGCTAAGAATCGCTATGATTCCAACAATTGATGGTTTAAAGACTGTAGGATTAGTTCAAATACCTGGGACTATGACAGGAATGATTTTAGCCGGGGGAAATCCTTTTGAGTCAGTTAAATATCAAATTTTCATTATATTCACTCTAATGATTGTGGCAGCTTTATCTTCGATTTTGACCTGTACGTTATATTATAAACATATTAAGAAGTTTAATATGTTATCCAAAATGGGCTTATGAAAATGCGTGAACGGAAACTGCCCCTTAGGTCACATCCTAAGAGGTCTTACTTTTTTGTATGAATCTTTGAATCTACCTATTCGCACAAAGACCCCTGTTTTTGTGTTCTTTTCCATGACCTTGCCTTCATTTTAATCACAACTATGCCCATCATCATCAATCCTAGACCAATTACGTTATTCATAGTCAACGGATTTGTCGCAAAACCAAACCAACCGAAGGTATCTATTATTACAGCCATTGTAAGCTGAGAGACCAAAACAAGTGAGATGGCATAAGCAGGTCCAAGGAGTCTTATTGCCTGCGTGATACAAAATACAATTCCAACTCCGATCGCACCACTTAATAGATATAGCTTGTTGATCCCTCCAATATCAAACAAACTCCTATCATCCATAGCAATAAACATCGGGAGAGACGCAATAAAACCTAGTCCGAGAACTAGTACGGTTGTTGCCCATGCTCCCACTTTTCCGCTCACTTTTGCATTAAAAACGGTTTGTAAACTGATGAATACACCAGCTAAAATAGCAAATAGCATTCCTTCCATTGTACCGCGCTCCTTTTCTTACTCATATATATTTCCTTCAGCCCTTTCTCGAAGCCTGGGTAAATCGGCAATATAAAGGGCACCTCTCTTCCGTCGGATAATTCCTTCTTCGTTTAATTTATGGACTACTCGATTGAGATGGCGATAGCTTGTCCCCAATACGTCGGCTATCTCTGTTAAGTTTGACGTCTGCATTTCTTCATGAAACATTGAGCCCTCTCCGTCTGAAGAAAGGGACAGCAAGTAGCTAGCTAATCTTGTTTCAACAGGATATAGCATGTTAAAACTTGCTGCATGAGACTCTGTGTAAAATTTTTGTGTAATAATTTCTAATAAAAATTGTGAGAATTCGAGTTGGTTCGATTTCATGGATTTCAAATCATTAAAATGCACGCCAAGGGTAAACCCTTCCGTAACGGCTTCGACCGTATTAAAAATATGCATTCCTTTTACGTATTCAATATCTCCTAAGACGGCTAAAGGGGTTTTGAACCGGACAATCAAAGTCTTTCCTTCAGGAGAGGTAGTCGATATTTTCACCTTTCCCTTTACAAGGAAGTACATATGTTGAATTTCATCACCTTTTGAACACAGAATGTCTCCCTGTTGAAATTGATAGAGAGATAATTTCTGTTTCACTTCTCTCGAAAAAATAGAATTTAGATCAAATTGATCGAGATATCCCTGAATCTTAGAAACCTCATTCACTTCTTTCATCTCTTATCACCTTTTAAAATTTTATAACTTAAATATAACCACACCAGCTATCATCATGACCATCCCTATTACGTGTTGGAATGTCACTTTTAGCCTGCTCATCCCAAAAAGTCCATTCGAATCAACTATGAAAGCGAAAAGCAACTGGGAGATTAAAAGTATCACGATCGCAAACGACATACCTAAAAGACGAATAGCTGTCATTTCCCCCAATACAATGACAACTCCGAACGTACCTCCTAGAACGTATAAAAAAGGAACCTCACCAAAGCCCTTTACTCTTCCATCTCGAACGAACATATATATAATAATCGCTACAATAAATCCAACAAGATGCACAATCGAGATTGTGTGCCAAGGACTCAGCTCCTCGCTCATTCTCGAATTGAAAACCCCGTGTAATGAAATAAATGCTCCTGCAATAATTGAAAAGATCATTCCTTTCAACGTAATCCCCCTCTCTGAAACTCTTGAACTTATTAAAATACAAAAAACGGTGTATGAGAAAGGACATATGTCCGATTTCTTTCACAAATGGCTCATAATGCAAAAATGCCACACATTCAAAAAATTTGATTAATCTTATGAACATTATCCATAATTTCTATTTACAAATTCTGACGTTTTTTTATCGAATTTGAATATGCATAGACAGCTTTATTTTTCTTTAGTATTCTCTCTGCTGTGGAATCGGACATAATAAGGCCCCAATGAGGAAGATTGAATCAAATCTCATTGGGGCCTTATTTTTTCTAAGAGGACAACGCTAGGCATTGTCATCTTTCAAATTAAAACTTATCTGCCTTTCAATACTCCACGAAGTAGGTCTGGAAAGTTTGTAAACATGCCTGTAACTCCCCAGTCTATAAGTTGTTTCATTCTTTCCTTATCATTAACTGTGTAAGGATGAAGTTGGAGACCACTATTAACAACCTTCTGTACGTATTCCTTGTCTAGATAGTTATGGTTGGGTCCCACTCCGATTGCATATTTTTTAATAGATTCAATTTCAGAATCTGTAATAACTGCATGTGCTTTATAAGAGAGCAGTTGAATCAGTTTTACGGATGGGTCAAGGTCCTTTATTTTTAACAGACTGAGAGAACTGAATGACTGAACAAGGAGTGTATCCTTATTAATACCGTATTTATTTACAAGGCGCAAAAGTTCCTCTTCCATACCCGGATAAACATCAGGGGATTTTGTTTCGATATAATAATGAGCGTTCTTACCGAATCTTGAAAATACCTCTTCGAGTGTTGGCACTTTCAAACCTACATATTCCTGATTAGCGTATTGCGGGTACTTTTCATTGAACCAGCTACCAGCATCCAACTGTTTGATTTCATTGAGAGTATAATCTTTTACCTTGCCCGATCCATTTGTTGTTCTGTCTAATGTCTCATCGTGCATCGCAATTAATTGGCCATCTTTTGTCATCTGTAAATCAATTTCTATATAATCTCCATGCATTTTCTCGCCCATTTGATAAGAAGTAATTGTATGTTCAGGAGCATAGCCAGAAGCGCCACGGTGGGATACATTTACAACGTCTTTATGTTTTTCCTCCGCCATAGCCGCTCCATTTCCTGAAATAATACCAAATCCAATCACAAGCGTACCTAATGCGGACATCCACTTTCTTTTCATCTGCTCATCTCCCTATCTATTAATTAACTACATCTCAAAGTTAGCAGTAGTTTATTAATTTCCTTTTTCACTCAGGTAAAGATAAGTCCCATACTAGATTACAAGAAAGTAAAAGCTAGAGGTTTCTACACGTTACTTTTTAGACAACAAAAAAATGGCCAGTACGAAGACTGAGCCAAATTTAATGAATTTCTATTTGGAAAAGTTCTTTTAATGTTTAGTGTTAATTTTTTAAGTAGAAGTCGGGAATCCCTCTCTTTCCGTAGACGAACTGGAAAGAGAATGGATTCCCTTCCTTCCTTAATTTCATCAACGGCATCACTTAAAAGAGCGTTAGAAAAAATTGTTCCGACTATGTTCACTCGAATCTAATCCTGCGCATACCAACAATCAAAAACAGCAATGCGAATCCCATCAATATCGCCACATTATCTAGAATGTCTACCAATGTCCCCCCATTTGCCAACAAATCAGCAAAGCCGCTCATCGCCCATCTTTGAGGCAAGAATCCTGCAATTTTTTGCATGAAATCGGGTTCAATTTCGATTGGCCAGTAGACTCCGCTCACCATACAAGTTGCGACAACGACCAAGTTCCCAATAGAAGCTTGCTGTTCGGCTGTTTTTACTATACCCGCAATAAATAATCCAAGGCCAACGATGGCAAGCAACAACGCAGATACCAATACTACAATTGCCAACGGGTCTCCCCAATTCACATCGAAAATGAAATGAGTCGCCAATATCAAGACACCGAACTGGATCCATCCGATAAGGAAGAAGGATAATAAATAACCGCTTGCGATTTCAAGTTTGCTAGCTGGCATCGTCAACATACGGTACCAAACGCCATTCTTTCTTGCTTCCAAAATGGTACCTGTTACACTCATCATCATAATCATCACAAACATGATAGAAAATCCAGCGGCCCTCCCTGACATTTCATTCAATTCAGGATTGGACTTTTTTGCGTCGAGATTCAATTTTTGAATCGGCATTGAAGAAATATCTGAATCGGCTCCGACTTTTTCGTACATTACCTGCCAAGCTTCACCGCTATAATCACTCCATTTTTTAGAGGCCGTAACACTGAGTAGCAATTTTGCCAACCTATCAGACACGATTTGTGTAATCGTAGAACTTGAAGTGAACTCCGGAATTTTTTGAAATTTGATTTCTGGTTGTTCACTTGCTAATAAGCTTCCTTCAAAACCTTTCGAAAGAATGATTGCTCCAGGAAAATCTTTGTTATCTAGAAGGCGTTCTGCATTCTTCTGTGTACTTTTCTTTACCTCAAATACAGACTGATTTTCTTTTAAACTTTTATATAATTGTTTCGATAAATCAGATTGGTCCTGATCAACCCATAGGATTGTCATCTTATCCTCTGAATGCTCTCCTAACAAGGATCCGAATATAAGTGTGAACAACAATGGCATTGCAAACATCAAGAGATAACTTTGTCTTTTTTTCAAAATCCTCTGTAGCTCCATACCACAAATTGTCCATGCTTTTCTCATGCTATCCCCTCCTTAATTCGCTCGCAGTCGCCAAGTACCAATGCTTAACGACGCAAGCCCCATAAATAGTAATACAACGATTGGCACATACAACTCGTTCCACTCTGTGCCGGACATAATATCCAAAAAGCTCGTTAGCGCCCATTTATTAGGTGTAACGCTGGCAACCATCTGCAATGTATCGGGGAACAAGTAGATTGGAAGCATGGAACCTCCTAAGATTGCGAAAATCTGCACCCCTACACCACTTACCACGTCGGTGGTTTTCGCATCTGAAACGACTGCGGCTAACGCCATTGACAAACCAGATACAGCTACTGAATAAGCTAAGCCAATCGAAAATACCTGCAAAACATTTTCTCCCCAACTGACATCAAAGAATAAAGTAGTTGCCGTAAAAAAGATCACTAATTGGATGAGTGCAAACAACAATGTCCCTAAGAACTTGCCGATAAGAATGGAGGTGTGGCTGGTTGGCGTAATCATTAAGCGCGCCAATGTTTCGGTTGAACGCTCCTCAATAATGGATTTGGCACCGACCGTTGCATTAAAGAGTAAGAACATGACAGCCATCCCTGCTGCGTAATATTGCATGGATGAAACAAATTTCTTCCCAACTGATTCCTCCATAAGCGGTATTCCATCCTTTCCAGCTTCCTTCAATTCTTGCACGATTTCAGTAGCCGCTTCATTCATGTTCACTTTTCCTGTCGTAACAGCTTCTGATTGTGTCAAATCACTTATGACGATTTTAGCCGTGACCGAAAGCATCTTGGCACGCTCACTGAAAGACTTGAGTACGGATTCTACGACTGATGCCTTTAATGGTTGTTCTGATAATGATAAAATACTGACTTCTTTCAATTCACCTTGCTCTAAATCTCTGCTCCATCCTTGAGGAAAGGAAAGGCCTACATCTATTTTTTCATCCTTAATCAAATCTTTTAACTCTTTGTCATCCTTCACTTTTTTTACTTTAATAAAAGAAAGTTCTGGTAAAACCTCTTCTTTAAACGTTACAGCCAGTGGATCTTGATCATTTAATACCAATCCCACTTTTGTTTCCGCGAATCCTCCGTCGCCTCCCATGACCGAATTCAATGCAGAACCTAGTATCGCCGTCAGTACAAGAGGCATTAAGATCATCGTCAAGAATCCTTTTCTGTCAGTGAAACGGATCATAAAGTCCTTCCAAGCAATTGTTAAGCTTTTCATTTTCTCTCCCCCTTAGTCGCGCAATGATCTGCCGGTTAATGATAAAAACAAACTCTCCAAATTGGGCTCCTTCACTTCAAAAGACTGCACGTGAACATGATGTTTTACAGCGCACGCCATGATTTCCCCTACTACAAGCTGATGGCTACTAACAAAAATATCAAGTGAAAGTGCTTCCGTATCGGTAACGATCCGCTCAACATGCTCCATTTCCTTTATACATGTAACAAACTCTTCATTTAGATGATTGACGATCATTTTAATAACTGTTCCGCCTGCAAGACGATTGCATAAATCGCTCTTCGTTCCAAGCGCAATCATTTTTCCTTGATCGACGATACCGATTCGGTTACAAAGGTATTCAACTTCTTCCATGTAATGACTTGTGTAAATAACTGTCATGCCGTTTTCATTCAACTTTTTTACCGTTTCTAAAATGTGATTTCTAGATTGTGGATCAATTCCTACTGTTGGCTCATCCATGATTAATAGTTCAGGATCATGCATCAAGGCAGCACCGATATTTATCCGGCGTTTCATCCCACCTGAAAATGTCTCAATTTTATCCTTAGCGCGCTCGCTCAATCCCACATACTCAAGTACTTCCTCTGCCCTCTTTTTCGCTTGTGAACCGGACAATCCGTACATCTTTCCCCAGAAAAGCAAGTTGTCTTTAGCTGACATCGTTGGATAAAGTGCTATTTCCTGAGGCACAACCCCTATTTTCTTTTTAACGTCCATCGTGTTCTTTTTGACTGAACTTCCACCAACAGTTATTTCACCTGCATCGTAAGAAAGCAGTCCACAAATCATGCTGATGGTTGTAGACTTTCCGGCCCCGTTAGGACCTAATAAACCAAAAGCCTCACCTTTATTGACTTGAAACGAAACTCCTCGCACAACTTCTTTATGATTAAACGATTTTTTGATATCCTCCACAACTAACATTGCTGGTCACTCCCCTGTTCCAATTTATACTCTTATTTTATTAATAAAAGAAATTTTTTCCATGTAGCGCAAGATAGAACTTTTCCATAAAAAAAGGCCCTTATCAGGCCTACTTTCGTTTTCTCTATGCTAAAAGTCATGTACCTATACATTACTCAAAAATCGTGATGCCATATCTTACTGCAAAGATGGCCGCTTGTGTACGGTCTCGCAACCCAAGTTTATTAATCAAATTAGAGACATGATTCTTCACAGTTCCTTCTGTAATGAACAATAAGTTTGCTATCTCTTTATTACTCAATCCAAATCCAAGTTGTTGAAGAACATCCGTCTCCCGCTCGGTCAGTTCTTCCAATTCTTTCGGAAACTCTACTTTGTCATTTACATTCTCAATGGTACGCGTCTTCTTTAATTCGCTGAGCATTTGAGCGGTAATGTCTGGCGGCAGGACGACTCCACCCGAATGAACGGTTTGGATGGCTTTCACAATGGTATCAGTCGACATATCCTTCAGCAAATAACCGCTCGCCCCTTCTTCCAAGGCTTGAAAGATGAGATCACTGTCCTTGAAAGTTGTCAGCATCAACACCTTTGTTCCAGATGTATTTTTTGTGATTAGTCTCGTCCCTTCCACACCGCTCGTTCCCGGCATGCGTATATCCATTAGAACAATATCAGGGGCCAACTCTAATACTTTTTGAAAAGCCTCCTGTCCGTCAGCAGCTGTCCCGATTACCGATAGTTCTGGTCTCAAACCGAGCAGACTGGCTAACCCCTCCCGAATCAATGGCTGATCGTCCACTATGATTACTTTTATCATTTACTTCCCCCTGCGACCCATTTTTTTTGCAGAAGAGGAAAGTTCATTTTCATGTGGAAACCTTCGCCCTCCTTACTTTGACATAAAACTGATCCCCCATGTTCTTCAACGCGCTCTTTCATATTGATAAGTCCAAAACCTGGATGAATCGAAGGAACCCCTTTCCCATTGTCCTTCGTCGTAACGATGATTTCGTCAGAAGAACAATCGATGCTTAACCAAAAGGATCTTGCATCTCCATGTCTTTTTGCATTGGTCATTGCCTCCTGAATGAGTCTTATCAATGTCGGTTGCAACGAAACAGGAATCATGACTGGATCTCCGCTTAACTCAAAAACCGTTTCCAAACTTGTCGTTTTATAGAAGTCTCCTAGTAGTTTACGAATCAATGGAATAAAGGAAAGGTGTTCACTCTCTTGAGGATGAATAGTCCTTACAGAAAATCGGATTTCGTCAAGAGCTCCTCTAGCAAGTTCATCGCAAACCGACAGCGTTTCTCCTGCTTTATCAGGATTAAGTTTGATTAATTCACGCCCCAACTCTAATTGCACAAGCAAGGCAGTCATTTTATGTCCAACCGTATCATGAATTTCCCTTGCGATCCGATTTCTCTCATGAATGGAAGTGAGTTCTTCCACTTGCTTTGAATACACTTTCAGTTGCTGATGAGCATCCGAAAGCGCGTCATGAGAATCATTTAATTGGGTGTATTGTTCATTCATTGTCTCCCGCGCACTCAGTAATTTCCGAATCAAATCTCCGACAACCGCACCATAAAACACAAACATAGTACTAATGAGGTTATCAGAAAAATCTAGATACCCCGTTTCCTTTTTCCAATAATACATGACAGAGATCCACATTATAAGAAATATGATTGCACAGGCTTTAAAGAACTTTTTATTATCATTATGTAAAAACAAAGTAACAGAAACGATCCCTAATAATATTAAGTATAAAGTCGAACCAGGAAATAAGAAGCCATAGGTAAAGCTTAGAAAGGCATCCGTTAAAATAACGATATTTACGGTCTTTTGATTTTTGCTAGTAAAGATGACAAAATGATTGAAAGCAAAAATAATAGCAGCCAAAATGACAAATCCCTTTAGTAAGTAATGATTGTCAGGCAGCCTCAAATAACAAACCGTGCTTAAAAGCACGAACATGACTAACCGAGTATACTTTAACAATTACGCACCCCATATCTATCATATTCTGAAGGAATTCCGTTAAATAACACTACTACATAAAAAAAGGCTTGAATAATCACTCATTCAAACCTTTTTAATCCTATGGATATTTCTCTATGAGCTTCGTGAATTCCTCTATTATTTCGAATATCAAAACCCTTTCCTTCAGCCAAAATTACTAGGTTTCATTCCTACACTTATACTTTACGCCTTCACTCATACCCCATAAGAAGCAATCCTCCCTCTTTTTATTGCATCATGTATAAAAAAGAATTAATATTGTAAAGTTATTTGAATATAGTAAGAGTTAATCTAGAAGGAAGGCTTTCCACCATGAAAACAAACAGAAAAACAGGGCTCGACCTAGTAAGGGCATTTGCCATCCTATTTGTAATATGTGTGCATTTCTTTCTCAAAACTGAGTTTTATTCGACATCACTGTTAGGAAAAAACATGTATCTTCAAGTTTCCATGAGGATGAGTTTTTTAATTTGTGTCCCCCTGTTCATCATCCTTACAGGCTATCTACAAATTGAGAAAACACCAACAAAAAGCTATTTCAAAAAAATCATACCTATCCTCGTCGTGTATCTCATTTATTCAATTATCGCAATCTTGGTACGAGAGTATTATTTTAAAGAAAATAATTCTGCATTAGAATGGTTTGCGATGATTTTAAGTTTCAAGGCTGACAGTTACTCATGGTATGTGAATATGTATATTGGGTTATTCTTACTTAGCCCGTACATCAATATCCTATATAAAAATATAAATACGAGGAAGCAAAAAATAATATTGATTGCAATTTTATTTTTTATTACTGGCGTTCCTGACTTTTTGAATCACAAGTTAAGAGGAATCCTTTTCTTCCCAGACTTTTGGGTAACAATTTATCCTATAACTTATTATCTAATCGGGTGTTACATTAGAGAATATCAAATTAAACTTAACAAAGTGTGGGGATTGATTGCGCTCTTCACAGTCATCCTTTTCGAAACGTTTATCGAAGTTCATTATGCAATGGGCGGAATATTTAAGGGAATGTCAGGATATTACTCCTCACTACTTATTGCGATTCATTCGTTGATTTTTTTCCTTATCTTTTATGATATGAACATTAAGGTTAATTTCATTTCAAAGGCCATAACACTAGTTTCTTTATTATCTCTTGATATTTATCTAGCCTCGAATATCACAGATAGATTTGTATATGAGTACGTCTTGAAAAACCTTTTTGATACCCAGCAGCAAATCATATATTACTTCATTCCAATTACTTTAACTACTTTTTCTTTAGCGTTTACGCTATCCTTCTTACGACATAAGTTAATTCGATTAAGATAAGTAAATGAAAAAAAGAGGTTCCACTGCTGATTTTTTAAATATCATGTGGGAACCTCTTTTTTTATACAATCTTTACGCTATAGTTAATTCGGTTGTAAAGTTGTTTCAAACTGTACTTTATGAAGGTTGGCAAATATTCCGTCTTGTCTGATCAATTCGTCATGTGTTCCTTGCTCGGCAATGCCGGCCTCTGTAACAACCACGATCTTGTCTGCATTCCTTATCGTCGCAAGTCTATGAGCGATTACGAGTGTCGTACGATTTTGGGAGAGTTCAGTTAAAGCCTTCTGGATAATTCTTTCCGTTTCCGTATCAAGTGCAGATGTGGCTTCGTCCAAAATAAGAATCGGCGGGTTTTTAAGAAACATCCTTGCAATAGCGATTCTTTGTTTTTGTCCTCCCGATAACTTTAGACCTCGTTCTCCTATTTGTGTCTCATATCCTGCTGGCAAGGAGGCGATAAAATCTTCTAGATGAGCTCTTTTGGCAGCTTTTACAATATCCTCATGGTTTGCTCCAAGTGAACCATATGCAATGTTTTCACGAAGCGTTCCTGTAAAGAGAAAAACATCCTGCTGGACGATTCCAATCTGTGAGCGCAACGATTTCTTTGTCATTTTGCGGATATCGATGCCATCGATTTGGATTGAACCTTCATTGACATCGTAAAAGCGCGGAATTAGAGTGCAGATAGTCGTTTTACCTGCGCCTGAAGGACCAACAAAGGCAATCGTTTCCCCGCTTTTAATTTCCAAATCAATTTTTTCAAGGACGGGCTTATGATTCTCATATCCAAAGGTTACATTTTGAAAGACAATGTCTCCTTTTAAACGAGAAATCTCTAGGGCATTCTCCTGATCTACCACATCTGGATTTTGGTCCATTAATTCTGTAAAACGCTTAAAGCCGGCCATTCCTTTTGGGTATAGTTCGAGAATCGCGCTAATTTTATCAATAGGTTTGAATAATACATTCACATAAAGCAAGAAACCGACCAATTCTCCATAGCTGAGGCTTCCGCGAAAACTGAGCCACGCCCCATAAACAAGGACAATCAAAACAATAAGCCGAGTCAGCATATAGATACTCGAAGAACTAAATGACATGACTTTGTAAGCAGCCAATTTTGCAGAACGGAACTTCCGATTGTTAACTGTAAATCTCTCAATCTCAAAATCTTCATTTGTAAAAGACTGAACGACTCGGATACCAGCAACGCTATCCTCTACCCTTGCATTTACATCTGCAATGTCACTGTACATATTCTTCCATGCAGCGTTCATTTTTACATTGGAATAAGTGATTAACCATATCAAAAATGGAACGATGATCATCGTTATAAGCGCCAGCTTTACGTTAATTGTTAGCATAATCCAGAACGCGCCGACAAACGTCATAACAGCAATAAACAAATCCTCTGGTCCATGATGGGCGAGTTCACCTAAATCAAATAAGTCGTTTGTGATGCGGCTCATAATGTGTCCCGTCTTTGTATTATCAAAGAACCTGAATGACTGTTTCTGAACGTGTTGAAAAAGCTGCTGCCTCATGTCGGTTTCAATATTGATCCCAAGCTTATGTCCCCAGTAATTAACGATGAACTGCAGAAAAGTACTGATTACGTACAATAGAAGCAGCCCGATGCTAACTCCTACTATGGTATTCCAGTTACCGCTTGGCAAAAGTTTATCAATAAACCATTGAACAGCCAGCGGAAACGCCAACTCAAGCAACGCCACAATCACAGCACTGCTAAAATCAATGATGAATAACTTTCGATGCGGACGGTAATACGTAAAAAAGCGTCGTATCATAGATGGTTTCTCCTTCATGTTTATCTAGTGATTATATGCCAAAGAGTGGGATTTTTTCAAGAATTCTGTTATTAAACAGCATCTACCTCTGACAATTTTTTGTAATAAGAAAAGGAACCGGTTGAAACGGTTCCTTTTCTTATAATTGGGAGTCAGATATTAAAAATAAGGCGTGTTTATATAGAAAGTAGAAATTGATTTCGATTTGGACGAAAATAATTGGACTTCTGTAGAGATTAATCTTAGGGTAGACGAAAAAAACAGCCATTTAGGAGAGAAAATCTTTAAAACAAAAGGAAATAGATTTTTGTCACCTGTCTAAATCATCAATATTTCCCTTATATCCTCTTCCGTCAGAGAGAAATTCTCTTTCTGTTCTGGATCAATAATCTCTTCAATGAGATTTCTCTTTTTCTCCTGCAATTCATTCATCTTTTCCTCAATCGTTCCTCGGGAAACTAGCTTAATGACCTGAACAACATTCTTCTGCCCCATTCGATGGGCTCGGTCAGCTGCCTGCTCCTCTACGGCTGGATTCCACCATAGGTCATAGAGGATCACTGTATCTGCGCCAGTTAAATTAAGACCTGTGCCTCCGGCTTTCAATGAGATCAGGAAAAGATCACGTTCACCCTCGTTGAAACGATGGCAAACTTCCACTCGTTCTTCCGATGGAGTTTGACCATCAAGATAGAAGAAAGCCAGTCCTTGTTCTGTTAACTCCTTGCCAATCAAATTCAACATCTTTGTAAACTGGGAAAAAATCAAAACTCTTCTTCCTGAAAGTTGGGCCTCCTCTACAATCTTGAGAAGTTGTTCAAATTTCGCTGAACTTCCTTTGTATCCATCTACAAAAAGGGCAGGATGGCAGCATATTTGCCTTAACCGAGTTAATCCTGCGAGAATTCTTATTTTATTTTTCCTCAAAGTATCCTTATCAAGATGTTTCAATGTATCGTGTCGTAGCTTCGCTAGATAAGTAGCATACAATTTCTTTTGTTCAGGAAGCAATTCCATGGACTCCAACGACTCAATTTTTTCTGGAAGCTCTCCTAGTACATCTTCCTTTAGTCTACGCAGCAAGAATGGACGAATCCTGCGAGCGATTTTCTTTTTGGAGAGATGACTGTATTCTCGTAACCCCATGAACAATTCTGGGAAAACGACGTGGAAAATAGACCACAGCTCTTCAAGTGAATTCTCCACGGGCGTACCGGTTAGAGCAAAGCGATGTACGGCTTTTATCTTCTTTACTGCTCTAGCTGTCTGTGTGATAGGATTCTTAAAAGCCTGTGCCTCATCAAAAAATACTGTATGAAATTTTTGATTTTCATAGGTCTTGATGTCTTTACGTAACAATGGATAAGAAGTGATGACGACATCAGCTTTTGAAACCTCCTTAAGTATCCTTAACCTTTCTGATTGTTTTCCATCCACAATAATGGCTTGTATATCAGGAGTGAATTTCAACAGTTCACTTAGCCAGTTATACGTCAGTGAAGATGGACAGACAACCAAAACAGGAAGGTTTCTCTTTCGGATATCAGGAAGTTCCGAAGCGATGTACGCAATGCTTTGCAGTGTTTTCCCTAACCCCATATCATCAGCCAGGATACCACCAAATCCATAGCCGGCTAAGGTTTTCATCCATTTGTACCCGTGCGTTTGATAGTCTCGAAGAAGCTTTTGCAAGTTTTCTGGCACTTTGAAATTCATGAGACTGGGGTTTTCAATCGTTTCTAGGAATCTGCGGAACGATTCTTCATAGGTGAACGTTTGATCTTCTTCGACACTATTCATCAGTCGAAGTCCTTGAACAATTGGAACATTTAACCCACTTTCAAGATCCTCATTTTGAACAGGAAGTGCATTGAGAAATCGTTGAATTTCTTTAAATTCCCTCGTCTCTAACGAAAGAAGCGAGCCGTTTCTTAATCGATAATACTTTCGTTTTTCCTCTAGCGCTGAAAGCAATTCACGTATTTGACTATCTGGAATACCGTCCATTTCAAATTTGAACTCAAGCCAATTGGTCCGCTCTCTTTTGACTTTCACCCTAATTTTTGGTGGAGCGCTCTCCCTGAAAATTCTGTTCCTGACTGCAGTCGTCGCATAAATTTGTACAAGTTTTTGCAGCTTTGGGACCACATAATATAGAAATTCATATTCTAAATCTTCATTATGGAGAAAATATCCACCATCTGTCTTGGCAAAAGAACTATCTTCCATCAACTCGAGGATGGTATTCTCCTTTGCTACGTCCCTGATGAGGAGCTTGTTTACCTTATCCTCTAAAGGATTAATGACAACATTTTCATAGTGGAACTCAAGCCCGACGAGCAGCCGGTTCTTCACTCGATCCAAGAATAGTTTGGCACTCAGAGGCGTCTTCACTAGTTGGGAAGATATCTCTTTTGATAGATGAACCTCGCCTAACTTCTTCAAACCTGGCACGACTTTTTCTAGAAAAAAACCCACTTGTTTTTCGGCAATGGGTATAGCGTTCTTCCCTGTAGAATCCAGCATCCGTTTCATATCTGTAAGGCGCTGGCAATCTTCATCTTTCAGCTCTACAAATGTTCCATCAGTCAATACCAAGCTATATGAACCCAATATGATTAGCTTATTGAATCCGCGCATCTTCAATTGATAGCCTTTGCCTTCGATTTCAGAAAAATCGAATCGAAGGGGAAGCCGTTCAGTCGATAAGTGAAGGCCCTCATACATTTCGCCTTCTACCTCTAACTTTACCTTTGGATCCACTCTTAATTGAGAAAAAAGGCTATCCCATGAAGATGGGGGGATTATCAATTGATGCTTCCCCCTTTTTTCTTCATGGTACTCCGACTTGTTATCTATAAATATCTTTTCATCATCAACAATTTGGATAAGTTGCTGCAAAACAACATTGGTTTCATGTGAAAAGCAATGTTGGCTAGGATCGTAAGTGAAGGACGGTGATAAATTTGTGACCTTTCCTTCTTTCACATTCTTAAAGAAACCTCTTATGTCTTCAACATTCTCGGCTTCGATTTTTATTTCGATCCCCAATAAAAACTGTCCATTATCTATGTTAATAGGGCTCAAGATAAATTCTGCATCAATCGTTTTTCTTTTTTCAAAATGAAGTTGTTGCCCACTTTTTTTTCTGGGCTTGCTTTGGAAAATGCTCAGTAATCCTTCTGAAAAATTGATGTCCATTGAATCGTCTTTTGGTTTGCTTGAATGTTCTTCAGTCGTTTCAAGGCGCTGTTGCTCATTTATAGCCATTAACACTGCTGCTATATGCTGACAATCCTTTTGAAAGGAAGCAAGCGATGGGCAGCTGCACTCTGTTCGAAATCCACCCATATCATCTTTTTCAATAATGACATGGAAATCCTCGGCTCCAATAACCGTAGCTTCACATCGATCCGCTTCAAAGTGTTCAAATTTCACTTTATGGGAACGAAAAAAAGCATCCCCTCGTTTGAAAGAGACTGGCCCGCACAGATCAATGATGATTTTATGATTGAGTTTGATATTCATATGCCTTGCTCCTTCTTGGGGTTGGAAATTAAGCTAATGTCATTTTAATTTTCGTTGTCCAGTAGTTATCACTTATTTAGCTACTACTTAGTTTAACATCCTTATACATATTCGCTCTAATCATAACCAACTTATTATATATTAGTGGATAAAACATACTAAATTGAACAATCTAATATGAAGGATTTGTTATTATGGGGTGAGCACCAATGGATTTTTTTAGCAGTCAAGAATCTCTTACAGCAGTCGAGTGGAGTATGAGAGCAATCGTTAGTTTCTTTTTTTTGGTCTTTGTAGCAAAAATAATGGGACAACGATCCATCTCAAAGTTGAGATTTTTGGATTTCGTGATACTACTACTGTTAGGAAATATTCTTGCCCACCCGTTATCTGACGAGGGTTTAGGGCTTAAAGGTTCCATGATTTCGATAAGTGTATTAGTTATTCTCTATCTATCAGGAATTCTTTTGAGCTTGAAATCGAATCGAATTAGAACGTTCTTTAACCCTTCACCGATGCCTCTTATTGAAAATGGACAAATTCTATATAAGAACTTATTTAAAGCAAAGATAACGATTGAATTTCTACTATCTGAATTACGAAAAGAAAAAACAGATGATATTCAAAAAGTAGCGCTTGCACTTTGGGAACCAGGAGGAACGATATCGATATTTTTAGCTCCTCAACATCAGCCCGTTACTACTGCCGATCTAAATTTACCGATAAAATCTTTTGATTTTCCAAAAACAGTTATTAAGGAAAGAACGATTGATAACAATGAATTACAGCAGCTTGGAAAAGACGAACAATGGCTTAAAGACAGCATCAAAGAAACTTATGGCGTTACTGTAAACGAGGTATTACTAGCAACCCTAGATAAAGGAAATAACCTTAAAGTATTTTTATATAATTAGAAGCCCAGCAGTAAATAAAAAATCTAGAGGGCTAAGCCTCTAGATTAGGATAGATGTCTTATGCTTTTTGCATGTTAAGAGCTCATTTCTGCCTTTTTTCTGATACTACTTCTGAAATCATTTCATACATGCACTCCACACCTTTGTCTGAAGCCTCAAACTTATAGGCATGATTTCTTGCAATCCCAATGCTCTCTGCCTCACTAGCTGCATCAATGTTTGCGCCCATGAAAATAAATTCCCAATTATATTTCTCCTGCTGATGATTGATTAGTTTTTTTATTTTTCCATAAGTGAACTCACTGCTCGCATTTTCCATCCCATCGGTTGTTATGACAAAAATGACTTTTCCCGATCTATTTTCAGCCTCAGTTTGCGACAACCTTCTGCCCACATCCAAAATCGTTTTCCCAATAGCGTCAAGAAGAGCTGTACACCCTCTAACATAGTACTCAGCTTCGGTTAATACTGCATTTTTAGCTTCAATACCATTCCATAAGACCTCATATTCATCATCAAACAAAACCGTTGTAAGAATCGTTTTTCCTTCTAACTGACATTGCCTCTTAACAAATGCGTTAAATCCCCCAACCGTATCACTTTCAAGGCCTGCCATTGATCCACTTCTATCAAGCAGGAAAATAATTTCTGTTAAATCCTTATTCATTATGATCATCTCCCTTAAATTCTTTCATGATATAATTGTAGCTAATCATATCCATAATTTGGTCGCCTGCTAAGCGACATTTAGGGAGGTAGACCACTTGCTTGATAAAAAGCTATTTGACGAATTACAGGAATTCATTGATTTCCATTTAAATGTTCCTGAGATGAGTCATATGATATTCTCCGATTCACTAGAAAAGTGCAGCCAAGAAGTATGGTTGGATGAACTTGACGACTTTATTAAGAATAATCATAAACCTACACTGACACAGTTATTGTTTACTTATATTGATCAAAAAGGTGTCAGTGATCCAGAGATATACAAAAAAGCGGGAATGGATCGTAAACATTTTTCAAAATTACGTTCTAATCCAAACTACCAGCCTAAAAAAAATACCGTAATCGCACTGGCGTTGGCACTAGAACTAAACAGTGAAGAAACCGACGATTTTTTAGATTCCGCCGGTTATTCCTTATCGCAAAGTGATACATCTGACCTTGTCATTCAATTTTGTATAGAGAAAAAGATTTTTAAGATAGAAGAGGTCAATCAAGCGTTGTATTATTTTAGTTTGAAGCCGTTGGGGATTTAAAAAAGTGCCTGTCACCACCCGAAATTTGTCGAAAATAATATCGACTCAACTTAGGTAGTGAGCAGGGCTATGACATATCAGTAATGATAATCATCGTTAATAAACCGATAACAAATGAAAATGTGGCAGATTTTTCGTTTCCATCCCCATGGCTTTCTGGGATTAACTCTTTGTATACAACAAACAGCATTGAGCCTGCTGCGAAAGCCAACCCATACGGCACTACCCCAAGAAACTGATCTGTTAATTGCAATCCGATCAGCGATGAAACAAATTCTATGGCCCCTGTAAAAGCTGTATACAAAAAAGCCCTTAGTTTAGACACCCTATTGGTAATTAGAAATAGACAAACTAAAAAGCCTTCGGGAAAATTCTGTAAACCTATTGAAAACGACACCAGCGAACCTAATTCCTCGTAATGGCTCGCATAACTCACTCCTACAGATATTCCTTCTGGGATGTTATGTATGGCCATGGCAGCTATCAACAAAAGAGGATTTGCTTGTTGACCAGGATGATTTGCATGCTCCAACTCTACGTGTGGCAAGTAGGTTTCCAATAAAGTTAAGGTTAAGGTTCCAAGAAGAATTCCAACCGTTAAGACAAACATATTCGACAGCTTTAAAGTCGAGGGAATAAGTGCATAAGTGGAAGCCGCCACCATAATTCCTGCACTATATGCCAAAAGATTGTCCTTGAGGCGATGGGACACATTATTCAATAATAGAGCAGGTAATGCTCCTAATGCAGTACATAAAGCACTAATAAATATTCCTAAATGAGCTTCCACCAGAAACCACCTTCGAAAATGTATTAGTGTAATATATGTACAACCCTTATAAAATATGAAAAACGAGTTATTCTAACCTCCACTCAAACCATCTACCATGGCCGTCTGTTTTTCCAACATTATGCGTGTACTTGATACCATTCATGAAATAATCTAAATGGAGATCTCCGTCTGTCATATTATTATATAGATGCACTACGTCTCGATTTTCCCCTATGACTCTAATATTCTCAAATAAGTCCTTTTTCCCTTCCAAGGGAATTTGATTAGCAACATGTGTGTGAAAAATACATAGAACAGAATCACTTGGAATTTGACTCGAAATATTAAGAATTAATTTTACCCCATCACCTTCAATAAATTTGATAGGAAAATCCTTAACATATTGAGCAGCCTTATCAAATAATTCTCTTCTTTCGTTATGTTCAGGCCAAATCAATGCTTTTAACCATAGGAAATTCTCTTCATTAGAAACATCGTTAACATGTAAATCAAGTCCGATTCTTTGTGTGACAGGGGGGGCGGTGAGAAATAGTAAAGGATCATAACTGGATCTGATTTCAGAGGTAATATGTACATTCGAGGATCTATTTCCGTAAGTAGTTCCCGTACCATATGAGTAACTATATTGATCCCAAAGCAACTGTAAACCCGCACTTGTTCCTATCTCAACCAATGCTAATGGTTTTTTCATTCTTTCGTATATATAACAAAAGGCAGGATAGAGGTAAGCGCAACGTCTCACTTCATTCGTCTGTACTAACTTGGTTTGAAGAATTGAAATGACTTCTTCTTTGAATGTCATACAGAATTCTTTGAAAATAGGAAAAGAACATTCTATCGATTTTGGTTCCTTGACTAGACTTTGATAATATTCTTTTAAAGTATGATCTTTGCCTTTTAGCAAAAGATAATGAACCGCACCGAATAACAAGTTGGGTACAGGCTGCCCTTTTTGTACATGTTCACATAAATAAAGCACTTCGTCATCCTGAGCAATTTGCATAGACAAATACTCATACAACTCACTAGACCCTCTGCACTCTTTCTTTGCAAACTGAAGAAAACGTTCTGATAATTGATTCATCTTTATCAACAACTCCCGACTGTAGTTCTCACTCAAGCCAACATCCTAATTTTACCATATCCTTATTTATGAGTATTAAATAAAGGCTCTGTTATACTTGCCTGTTGATTTCCGTTCCAGTCGCTTGCTTTCCGGTACGAATTTTCGAAAAAGCCCTAATGCCGGCTTTTTCAAGAGCAAATTCGTCTTGGGGGCGTTCGCGCCAAGCCTCCTCGTCACTATCGCTCCTGCGGGGTCTCGCCTGTAACGCTAATCCCCCAGGACATTGATAATCTTCCTCGAAATAACCCACGCACGAAGAAAATGCGATAGCACAAGGAAAGCATCCTTGAATTTACATCGCACGAAATGATGCGGTAGCATCATTGAGGAATTTCGAGGAGTCAAGCGCCTTCCACTCCAATCAACAAGTGCAAAAAATCAACAATGTACTTTAACAGAGCCTAAATAAAAAAACATACAACACCCCCAAAATGGATGCTGTATGTTCTAAAAAAGCATTAATTACTTATGACAATATCATCAAAGTTTAGCCTCATGCCTGAGGTTCCTGTAACGACAATTCGGAATCTAACAGGAACTGTCTGGGTGAGGGTAAACGTTTTGACTGTTAATGTGGAGGAACTAGTGTTAGAGCTGCCAACGTTTGTCCATGTCGAGCCACCATTTGAGGACATTTGTAACTGCCAAACCGCCCCAGTATCCGTACTAAAGTTACCATGTGAAATCTGAACGCTTTTTGCCCCGCTCACATCGAAGTTCATTGTCAGTGCTCCACTTGCACGTACACGAGCGGACTGTATACCATTTTTCTTATCTCCAGACAAATTGCCGATAAGGGCATTATCAAAATACCATGAACCGCTCGCGAGTGTAACATTTCCTGAGGTATAGGCCGTCTTTGAACCTGACTCGAATTTCTCATTCACCATTACCGTTCCGCCACTTCCACTAGAACCGTATCCGTATGAACCAGACTTAAACGTTGATGGATCGTACCATTTGTAACCTGCAGCAGGTGCAGACCATGGTTCGGCTACTGGTTCTGTTGAAGTTTGTGGATTTTCCATCGATAACAAGTCAGTTGGCTGATCAAGCTGTAATCCACTTACTTGTGACAGGGCCGTGTAGCTTTCCTGTAGTGACAACCAATCTATCAAATTCACAAGCAGGGTACTATCGTTTTGTTCCTTAAAACCATCATACGTTGTTTTTTTAGAACCAGTTTCCTCACGCAAATATTTAGGAGAGGCATCTTCCACTGGAGAAGAATCCCCAATGAACGCTGCCTTACCTAATCCTAGTTTGGAAACTGCAGCGTACGGCCCCTCCGCTCTTCCCCCGCCATTATAAACACCTTGGTCGACAGCTGAACCCCAGGCTGCAGATGTTGGCGGAAGATAAACAATACCTTTTGCTTTATTTGGATCTGTGATAGCTAATGTAGATCCTGCATGCATAGCAACCGTCGAGACTCCCGTCGTTATCCCGAAAGCTTGACTTGGAGCTACAATATCGTTGGCAGTTACATCTCCAATCGCATTAAAACGGAACCTGATACCAAAGTTGGTTGCTAACCAGTCGGATCCTGTTACTCCTTGCATCGCTGTTGACGAGGCTTCCTCTGTTCCCATTCCTTTAGTGGGATTTGAGTAGGCTCCCCTGCGATAACCATTAAAGACCTCTGAGGCATCCCAACGATTTTTATTACGATCAGCATTATAATGGTCTCCTATAAAAAAGATACTTCCTCCATTTTGAACATATTGAATCATGGCGTCTTGTTCTGATGTTTTATAGGGAATATTCGCTTCCCCAATGACGAACACATTGTAGCCTTGTAAATCTTGATAAGTGATTGGAGTGGTTTTTCGCAACTCTTTTGCATAGTAACCTTTGTTGGCTAAAGCATTCGCAAAATCTGAGAATCCCCCATCCAAAACCCAGTCCGCTGCTCCCGCTGTTTGTCCATGTGTATTATCAAATAAGACCTTCTTACCATTCGCAGTTCCGATTGGTTGCAGCTGCGGTGCAGGATCAAGGGCATTTTCTGCTGCAACAAATTCGTTAAAACAATAAGAGATTGGAGATACAAGCAAAAGCAATAATGCGAAAAGCGATAACTTTTTACGAACCATTCTTTTCACTCCTTTTTGTTGTATTCCTCTCTAAATTAACACAGGAATGTTGACGGAATGTGAAGAAAACCTAAAACAGAAATTTTCCCAACAAAAGAGTGCCTGTCACCGCCCGAAATGCGTCGAAAATCTATCGACAAATATCGGTGAGTGACAGGCACCTATTAAAATAATTCCGCAATATTTATACGCTGATCAAACATCCGATCATCACGTTGAAAATGAGTGACCTCTTTAATTTCCCAATTAGCCTTGTGTTTTTCCATTAAATAATTGACGATTTCATAAAAGTGAAACTTTTGATTAGAATTAACGAGATAAGTGTCTGGACTATATTCAAGCGCAGCCTCTACAATTATACGGGCAGTTTCGGGCAAGAAGCTTGTAGAAGGATACCATTTTGAACTCGCCTCAATCGCACCATGTTCTTTAAAGCTGCGTTCTAAAAAGTCAATCATGTTATTGGAGCCTGCCTCAGTACCAATCTGCCAGCCTAGTCTTAATATGACAGCATTCTGATGGTATTTACGAACCGTTTCCTCGCATTCTATTTTATATCGTCCGTAATCTTCTTCTGCATTCGGAGTACTTTCCACTGTGTATGGTCCCGTTCCTTTTTCGGAAAAAACAGAGACCGTGCTCGTAAACAAAAGTTTAATTCCAAGCTCATTCGTTGCTTTCGCTATGTATTGAAGCCATTCAACCGGACCGGTAGCAATCTGGAAAAATACATCCGGATTCGTTTCTTTAATATAATCGTATACAACTTGAGCATCATCTGTTGGAACCTTAGAACGGTCCCAAACAATAACCTCTATTCCGCGCTTTAGCAATTCCTTATAAACAAACGGGGCAACTGCTCCATTCATACCGGTAATCATCGCTTTCATGTGCAATACTTCCTTTCCAATTGCGAATTCTCTTTCCTTACCATACCTATAAAATGTCATGGCTTATCTATGAAAATGCCCAATGGCACCATCAGGTAATACCGCATGAACCCCTTTAACCCTATTTACAATTTGAGTGATTTTCAAATCTACAGCCACACTTGCAAGAGCTGTAGCCTCTACCTTACTTAAAGTATATGACTCTTGTAAGAATTCAAGCATCCCCTCAAGGGCCATAATAGTTGCCTTGTTCAAATCTTCATGAAAACCGAAAGTAATCCACCCTGAAGGTGTATGTGCCATAGGCATTTTTAAAGAAATATCTTCTTTTAAGACAAATGAAAGATCGACTAGATCCATCGGACATTCGATTGCTTGCCCTGAAACTTCTCCGTCGCCTTGTGCTGCATGACCATCCCCTACGGAGAATAATCCACCTTCAACTGCAATTGGTAAGAATAAGGTACTCCCTTTTACAAGCTCTTTGCAGTCAATATTTCCGCCACAATACCTTGGAGGAATAGTAGAATGTATTCCTCGTTCGCTTGGTGCTGTGCTCATGACACCCATAAATGGTTTAAGTGGCACTGTGAAATGGTGATTTTTATAATGACATGACCCAAGTGCCCTCTCGCTATCTAAATCCCAATCAAAAACAATTTCATTTTCTTCTGATAAGCCTAGTGCTATGTTATGCCAGTTTTTTGACCCACCAGCACAATTCCAACCATACCAACTCGGTATGATATCATTGATCTTAACTTCTAACGTCATTCCTGGTTTCGCACCATTTATGGCAATAGGACCGATAACTGGGTGTCCCCACTCCTTTTCCTTTTCTCTGGATTGATAACGGATTCTCTCACCATCTTTAGGTGTGAACCCCCAACCAATATCGATTGAATTCATCCGTATAGAATCTCCCGAGTTGATCGTAAGAATAGGTTCATAGTCTTTGCTGAAAGATGCATGCAAGTTCTCGTTTTTCGCTTCTAGTTTATGAATCATCTTAATCTCCTATAATCATATATGATTGTGTTCCTCTATTATCGAATAAAGGCTAATATTTCTTCCTTTCGCTTCTCCCAATCGTACTCGCTATTATTCAGCAGCAAACTTTTAATGCGCAGCTGGGCAAGCGTTTCTTTTTCTAATTCTTTACGTTCTTTTAAGAACTGGATAACACCCGCTTCGCCTTGTAAGTTTCGTGCTTGCCCATAAGATTGTTCTGTATAATACCAAGTAAGAAATTCAAACCATTCCTTTGAACGGTCTTTCCGAACACTGTTTAAACTTTCCTCTATATTGTCTTGTTCAAAGTAAAGAATGACTGGGTCTAACTCCGCAATGATTCCCGTTATTTTATCTATGTGATTGAATATCTGCTCTTTGGGAACATCATGCTTTGCAAGTAAAAAAGTATATGGATTCTGTAGGAAGCAGCATTCAAGGACATAAACATCATTATCAGAACGCGCCATTTCCACAAATTCTTTCCACTTAGCTAAAGTAACTTCACAAAAATCTTCGATGGGCAATCCGTAGACATCATAAGCTTTAAGAGCATGATGTAGGTGGGGGTTCTTCTCATATAAATTCCCGTATGGAATGAAGAACCTATTCTGTTTTTGAGTTGCATATGAACGGATATCAGGAAAATCTTTTTCCAACTCTTTGAGCTGTAATGCTGAGAGACAAGAGATCGATTCATAATCAGCCGGGTTCTCACTATTACCTTCTAAATAAATCTTCACGTCGTTTCCCTGATCTTGTAATATATCAGCCAGCCAAGTAGCAGTTGTCGTCTTTCCTGATCCGGGAATTCCCTCAACTATATATAATTTTCCCATTTCTATTATCCTCCTGTATTCCTCATCTTCTAATAGTTTGATTGAGCCATTATGATTTCCTGCTGAATTGTAAAAAAAGTGCCTGTCACCGCCCGAAATGTGTCGAAAGCAATCGACAAACTTCGGGGAGTGACAGGCACAAATCTTCTCACCCTACATAATATATAGGCAGAAGTTTAATGAGCGATAGGAGGATAAAAATGATTAATTTCCAGCCTTTTAGTGGAACCGTAACCATGATTAGTGACTTTTCAGTATCAGAAAATGATCCAGCAGCCGGTTGTTATAAACTATTCTCAGTCGATAACGGATTCGGTAATTCAGTTAATTTCGTAGTGGAGCCTACTACTTATTTTG
This sequence comes from Bacillus sp. cl95, assembly GCF_900115925.1. Lineage (GTDB taxonomy): Bacteria > Bacillota > Bacilli > Bacillales > Cytobacillaceae > Neobacillus_A. The sequence continues at coordinate 79,255 of NZ_FOYF01000004.1, forward strand.
TAGATCACTTAATGGTGGGAGTAGGAGACAGAGTAACAGGATACTATGATGCCAATGCACCCGTGCCAATGATATACCCTCCACAATACCGAGCACTTGTCATGGTAAAAGAAACACCCTATCAAAATGTAAAAGTAAGCTACTTTAACAACCAATTAGTGAGCAGTGATGGTCAGTTAAGATTAAACGTTTCCCCATACACACAAATCATATTACAAAACGGGCAAGCATTTACGAGCCCCCCAGCTAACCGTAATCTGATTGTGATCTATGGCGCTTCCACAAAAAGCATACCTGCCCAAACTACACCCTATAAAATTATTGTGTTGTGTTAGAAAAGCGGAAGCGCCCTGATCAGCCCCGACAGGCATAAGACGAAGCGCGCAGGAAATCCTGATTTCTGGAGCGATTTGGCTTATGACCCCGAGGGGCTGGGCGCTGGAGCTAGACAGTGGTCTCCGTAAGAATTTTAAACTTTCTTATTTACTTAAAAAGTGCCTGTCACCAACCGAAAAATGTCAAAAACATTCGACAAACTTCGGGGAGTGACAGGCACCAAAATCAGCACTACCTTATAATTTCGCTTGAACTGCCTGTAGCTTGCTCTCCATTGAATGTTTCTTGTCGCGTCGGTCATCAATGCGAATATTCGTGCACACTCGCTGCAAACCTTTTTGAAAAGGAACTTCATGAATTTCCTGAACCACTTCAAGCAACTTCTTTAGGTCACCCTCAATCAACGTACTCATTGGAGTTAATTGGAATTTGATTTCCCCTTCATGTTTTTGGAGAACTTTATGTATTTCAGCCACATACTCGCTCACACTTGGTGTTTCCGTCCCTACTGGGATTACAGTAATATCGATGATAGCCATAATGGACCTCCTGCATTCATTAATTCTTTCTATAATAGCATACATCTTTAGAAAATTTCCTACCTTGGCACCTCTCAAAAATGAGTTATGTATACAATCTTCCAAAACACCACAACATACAAACGGAGGGATGTAGATGAACACTAATTTTCCTAAAGTCATATGTCCGAACTGCAACGCCCAACACGAAATTGATATGGTTCTAACCGCTCAATCAAATCAAAATGTAATCTTCCATTGTCCTGAATGTGAGTATGAACTCCGGAATATTGAAACAAGTAAGGGTTGATTGGTGTCAGGCAATGGAAATGTTTCGTTTTCCGCGCCTGACACCAATTTTGTTATCACTTGCTTTATTCTAATACCAGTATAGCTACTAACACTTCATAGCGATCAAACCTCATTTCAGTTAAAGAATATACTCTTGTCTCTTCAAAAAACCCCCTCATATAATAAAGATCATCTATCCTACATACAATGTGTTTTTCCTCTGGTCCCCTCTAAGGATTCATTATGTAATGTGACAGTGACACTCTTATTACCTCTAACTATCATAAAGCCAAAAAGCAATTCTCCTTTTCTTCTTTCAGGCTCGTCCAATAGAATCTCATTTGTTTAGGCATAGGCATTGTCCCAATGGCCCCGCAAGAAATTTAACTTATCAATATAAATTATCCTATTATGTATATTTTACCCATTTATTATAGTACCACTTTTCATTAAATGAAAAATCATTCCCCTTGTCCATAAAATAATTCCAATTTATAGGCCGGATTCTCACTCAAAAATCGATTATTTCCGTATGCTAATTTGAACAAAATTTTTAAAGGAGAGTGGAATAACATGGGTTTGATTCATGTCAAGAAAAAGGAGTTTGATAAGAAGGTCCATTGGCATCTTGAAAAGAAACATGAAAGCAGCTGTGATCATCATTCTGATGAAAGTAGCAGTAGCAGCAGTAGTAGCAGCAGTAGCAGCAGTAGCAGCAGTAGCAGCAGTAGCAGCAGTAGCAGCAGTAGTAGTAGCCACCCTTGGAATCCTCCTGGACATCAAGAACATTGTATAGAAGATGTTCTAAAAGCGATATTACATGCACAGAAGAAGGTCAAAAAGGAAAAAGAGTGCGATACTTCCTGCAAGGAATCCATTCAGCAATTATTAGGTGAGTCGAAGAAACCTAAGAAAAACACAATTCCTTTCATTCTTTATTGCGGTGATTGTGAACCTTTTAAAGCTACTGGAGTAACTACTTATTCAAGTTATTCGAAAAAGGAAAAGTTCGCTTGTATCACTTCATTCATATTCAGAATAAAGGCAATTGAAAATAATTGCGCCGTTCTTGAGCTTTTAAAAATCAAATCTGAAAAGGAGCACTCTTCAGATAGTAAAAATTGCAAATCTAAAGATGTTTGTTCTCCATGTTGTCAAATCGATGGTAAAGATGTAGACGATTTAGAAAAAACAGGGATTTGCATTACAGTTGACCTTTCCTGCTTCTGCGCTATTACATGCTTGCCTGCAGTTTGCTTAAAATAAATGAAAAAGTAGTTTAAGCCCAGTTAATTAACTGGGTTTAAACTACTTTATCTAAAAGGTAAACTTAAATTTAAGTGATGACCTTTTTGATAACTTCTATCCTCCAAAAGCATTTAGCACTTCCTCGATATCTTCTAAATTCAAGTCTTTGGACTCCTTTTGCAAATCACCTAATTGTGTGACATATGGAGAATGTTTTTTTGGGGAGGTGCCATATTGCAGCATTTTTTTTATTTCTGATAACTCCAATAATACTTCTTCAAGATTACCATTAGGCAATCTTGGATGAAGGTAACTATTTAGTGCAGATAAGACAAGATGGATAAGAGTATTGTTTTTCGCATGATATTCAATTTGGTCCTGAATTTTGGAAGAAACAATATGAGTGTCACCTGTTTTCACATCGATGAATTCATCAGGGAGAGTAATTGCTGTCTTATTGTGGTAATCAGTAAAAATTCTAGACATATCTATCACCTTCTAGCCTTTAATACTAGCAAAATCAACTTCACTCTCTTGATCCCTCTTTATTTGATTCATTTTTGCCAGGATCATTAATCCATTAACATTGAGTTTTTCCATATCTTCCGGGAAAAATAATTCAATCGGTCGACCTCTTTCGGTCCATCTGACAGCAGATTCTTGAATTTGCCTTTTGGCTAATTTTGCCGCTCCACCTACAGCAATATATCTAGTTGCACCTTTTATTTCATTTGATCTGCTTCTAACACGGTCGAAGTGTTCAAGGTATTTGACTGCCATTGATTTTAACTGAGGGATAATATACTTACTAATATCTTTTTTTACTCCTGCAAATGGTTCCACATACCACTCCGATTGGCCTGCGGCTAATTTTTCCTCCAGCTCTGAACGTGAATCGAATCTATAAAGTTCATATTTACTAACTTTTTGAATGATACCGTCCAGGAACTGATTAATCCCGAAAGGTTCTCCCTCTACAGACGCGACAGGTTTATTGTTCTTGATTCCAACGAAATCTACAGAATCTCCTCCAAGGTCACCAATTATTATTCCTTTACGTGTTTCTTTAATTAGTGCATCATCTTTAATCCCTAACGTATCGAGGTCTCGCGTCAAACCAAGGTAAGCGCACGCCCCTTCTGCACCAACGATTACATCTTTCACATGAAGTTTGACCACTAACTCTTTTGGCTCAGGCAATTGTGGTATCTTATGAAAAATAACTGTATGCGTACCAAGTAAACGTTGTTTAAATATGTCCTTCTTTTCCTTGTATTGAGTCGTTGGCAATGATACAGACAATTGATCTATATGATATTGAATGTCCGTTTCGTCAGGGTTTGATAAAACAGCATGATAAGCTGCAAGGCCAAATAACAGCACATAGGTACGATCCTCATCAACTTTCTGATTATTGAAAGCTGTTAAACTGACATCCCTTTGTTTCGCAGCAGCTTTCCCCATATAATATATTTCCCTTTTATCAGAAATTGCCTTGCTTTTTATTTCAACAATAAGATTTTCTTCCAAAACTACATCATCATCATCATATGGTTTTTCGAAAAACTCTTCATCAAAAAATGAAATGGCGTTTGGAATTTGATATTCGTTAACGATTCCTTTATCAGAAGCCAATGCCTTATACCAGCTGTTTCCTATGTCAACAGCAAGAAAATTATGTCTATTCATCGTATCTACCTCCTTTTGAATCTTATGCAAAGTAGGAGTTTCAATGTGCAAGTACCTAATTTTAAAAATATAAATTCTAATAATTTTTCCGCGTTTATACTGATTCATTTAACTATGCGAACTCTATTTGATTGCATACCATAAATAGAACCTTAAATTAAAAAGGAGGAAAATAAATGTGTGAAAATCATCATAATGATTGTATCGATTTTAATAAGACTGCCGGGTTAGGTGAATGTGATAGTGTTGAAGTCACTCCAGTCACTACACCCGCTGGTACAGTGACTCTAAGAGTACCTGTTACACTTGCAGAAAGAACAGTCACTACTAATCTTTCAGCTAATATTAATTTCCCAGACCCTGTTTTGGAAATTAAGGATATAAAAAAGCGGGTGAAAATTGTTCAATGTAGTTTATTGCTAGATCCAGTTGTTGGTACTCAAAACCCTTTTGACCTTTCACCAGGAACTTTAATTCTCAGAGGTTTTGTAAGAAAAAACATTCAATATGCAACACCTATTCGCGATTCTTCAGGCTCTTGTGTGTCTTCAAACCTAAAATCACTTACTGTAGATGTACCATTTGAATGTGTAACAACAATTCCACAAGATGAATTTCTTTCTCCACCACAACGTCCACAACTGAATTCACGTGCGGAATTTGACTTCTTCAGATCACAGAATTTAGGAATGGGCTTCCCTGAAAAGGACCATCTCCTATCAAGCGATCTTTCCCAGTTCCATCAATCGAGCACTGGCTTTTACAATCAATTTCCAACTTGTGAGATCATCTCACATAATATACTTGAATGGGATGAAGCGGTAGACCGTCAACCTCTGCCTGGAAATGCACCATTTGAAGAGGGAACTTTCCAACGTATCGTGGAAAAAATGATCTTACGTTTTACTATTAAAGTATTGCAAAATCAGCAAGTTAGAGTAACTGCTCTACCATAGTAATTTAGAAAAGGAATTCACTACAATTCCTAAATAAAAATAAATCTCGTCATTATCATGAATCCTCTGTTTAAAGAGATGGTAATGCCGAGATTTTCTTTGCAATAAAAAATAAAAATGCTCACATCAGATATATATTCATTTTTCTTAAAATTGGGAATCCAGAAAATATCTTATTGATTTCTTTTTGAGATTTTAAATTTCCCTTTACTTAAATGTCCATGGGCCAATACCCATACATAGTCATTTGTACCGCATACGATAAAACTATTCTGAGTCATCTAGGAGGAGAAAATATGTCTGAGAAAAAAAATAAAAAACATCATCATAAATGTGATGATCATTGCGAGTGTGAGTCGATTCATAACCACCATCCACATGTTTCCATTGGAAAACTTATTACAAAAGTACCCGTAGTTTTAGCAGAAGTTACATTGCAGGTGAATGTGGATACTATTATTACTTTTCCTGAGCTGGTATTAGAAATTAAAGATATCAAGAAGCGATTAAAAATCACTCAGTGCCGTCTTCTACTGCCGACAAATAAATTGTTTGTAAAAGGATTTGTACGTAAAAATATTCAATATGCAAGCCCGTGCAAAGATATATCAGAAAGCAATCCCACATCCGTGGCCTCAGATTTACATTCATTAACTGTGGATATTCCATTCCAGTGTGTAACTGAAATCAAAAAGTTTTTATCAAATCCAGTCATGCCTGAAACGAACGATCGTAGAGAATTTGATTTTTTCGTGTCAAAACCATTGCCATCAGGGTTTCCTGAAAAAGATGAACTGTTAACAAGTGACCTTTCCCAATTCCATCAGGAAAGCAAGCAATTTTACAATGAACTGCCATTCTGCGAATTGATTTCAAGCAAAATTATTGAGTGGGATGAAGCTATTGACAGAGAGCCTCTGCCTGTTTCTTCTCCATTAGATGAAGGGGTTTTTACAAAAATAGAAGAAAAAATGGTAGTAGATTTTACTTTGAAGGTTCTTCAAAATCAGCAAGTACGCATTTCTTCCACAACCAATGATCATGATTGGGACTCTGATTGTGATTGATTGATTGATTTCAGAAACAATGAAATGAATTAGGGGATATACTCTCTTTCGGGTATAATCCCCTTCCTAATTATTGGTGGAAAATCTTATTGAAGAAAGTTACAAGGAGGGGACAGGAACGGATCTTATTAAAGCGGTCCTTCCTTTACGAAATGAATAATGAGAGGAATGTTTTTCATGAAATGAATTATTTTCAAAGTAAAATGCCTGTCACGTACTACCAGGCACAGCAATATGCACTCCCACCAGGTAACAGTATAACAAATGATAGAATTAACAAAGGTGAAAATAATAGTTTTACAAATGGACCTTTTATACAGAATGAGATTCCTGAAGCCGAAAAAAAAGAACAGATCCCCAAAAATAATAACCCATACAAACCTAAGGCATCTCATCCTTTAATATTCACTCCCCCAAAGGTTCCTGACCGACAAATAAAGTATAAGCAAATTATGGATTATGAGGAATCAGAGGATTACCTATCAGATGAAACTGAAGAAATACATTCAAGTGAATTGGAAACCCAGTTCCTCATGCAATTATCAGAACAAGAAGGCAGCCAGACGAAAGAAATGGTGAAAATGAATCCTCCTTCCGATGAAGACAATACAGAAAAATATTCATCTGCAGATGGAATAGGTGAGGAAGAAAGCAAGGATCACCGTCATTCGATTACTATCCAAGATGAGTCTTCTTCCATTGAGAATGGTTCCATTCTCAATGAAGACTTAGTAAAACAATTCACTTCTATGCTGGAGGAATCTTCATCCTACTCTGATGAGTCTTCTTCTCGTGAAGAGTCCTCTTCCAGTTTTGCTGAGTCTTCTTCTCTTGAGGAATCCTCTACCGGTTTAGACGAGTCTTCTTCTCTTAAGGAGTCCTCTTCCAGTTTCGATGAGTCTTCTTCCCTTGAGGAATCTTCATCCCAGGCTGATGAGTCTTCTTCTCCTGAGGAATCTTCATCCCAAGCTGATGAGTCTTCTTCTC
>NZ_FOYF01000004.1:86506-397121 GCF_900115925.1 Bacillus sp. cl95
TCTTCATCCCAAGCTGATGAGTCTTCTTCTCTTGATGAATCCTCGTCAAGTGATAAGGAATCTTCTACCTTCATTAATGATGAGTCATCAGAGGAATCCTCATCATTGGTATGCTATCTGGACAAAGGTAAAGTTCAAGTTCACCATCCGATCGTAAAGATACCCGTTTTACTGTCATTGTTAAAGGTTGACATTGATATTTATGATTCTTTTAATCTCTTCGTCCCAGTATCAAGCGTAATAAAGGTAAACTGGAGTATAAATTCTTTAGATTGTAAGGTCCTTCTCCCATCCTCAAATGTGTTCTTAAAAGGTGAGTTAATTGCAGATATTGAATATGTAAAAGATAATGTGGAAAGTACTCTACATTCAATCAAAATTATTGTTCCATACAAAAAGGTGATTGTAGCTGAATGGCTTCATTCTCCTAACTTACCTAGCACCCACGAGGCTGAGTATATGTTCATATCACCTGATCGCCAGGATGTTCAGTATCACCGCGAATTTACTCAACGATATGCGGAACCAGTTTACTGCGAATTGCATGGTACACATTCAATCTGGCATGACGAGTTAATATCAAAGAACGGTAAACCGAAACTTGATATTCAAGGTAAAGGTACATTGACTATTAGCCTTTTACAATCTCAGTATGTAGAATTCAACAATATGTAAAACAGTAAAACTATGTATATAAGTTCTAAAATAATATTTCTATTAGGTTTATCTATCTATCTATCTATCTATCAAAATAGGTCTATGGTCTATTCAATGATAAATAAAAAAGGGTGTCTCAAAAAATGAGTCATCCCTTTTTAACATCACTTTAAAAAGGGTGCCTTAGTTTAGGAGACACCCTTCTATTCAATTAGGTGAAAAATATTTCTCCTACGGATCCACCAGCATTTTCACGACGTTGTAGTTGAGTCAATCTAACTACGAGATCAATTGTCACTTTTTCAGTAATTTTGTTGAAGCGTCCCCAATTATCGAAGTGTTTCGGAAAGTCCATCTGACTTACTCTCGCTCTAAGCAATTTACACTCAATCGGTTCGTTCAAATTTTCGAATGTTACAGATCCAAAACTGCAGCGATCTGAACCCATTCCATCTTTTGCAAGTTCTCTGATCTCAGAAATCTGATTACTTTTTTGGCTAGTGAAGAAAGGAAAGTGAAATAATAAACCTGGAGGGATTGGTTGGAAACATTTAAACGGAACATTTACACTAAAATCTTTTATATTGCCGCTACAACCCTCTGAATATTGAATATTTTTGTGCACAAATCCTTCAATAAACAAATTTAAAGATTGTGCAAAACCTGGAGCTGCCGGGTCTGGCACAGGGATTGCCTTACACTGTGTTAAATGTACATTTTTCCTAATAGATTTAATATCGTTAGCAAACGACGGAAGACGAATATCTGCTTCTACATTTGCTGTGATAGGAACATCAGCGAGAATGACTGTACGTTCAAAATCGTTAACATTTTGAAGAGTTCCTAGCGTACAAAAATGGTCATGAGTTTTTGCAGTATCGCAAGATAGCATAGGCGGGCATTTATCATGTGAGTTACAGCCACATCCAGTATTTTTTTTCATTCAATTCACTCCTTAATAATTTTATCAAAAGAAACAACAGAAATATCCGTTATCAGTTCATTTCTCTTATTCTTTTGACTTACTATATTTTATATGCTTCAGAGCTGTTATCTGAATGGACTGATGTCGATAGACTTTCACATATTTTTTACAACTTGTACATTCTTTCATTTACCATGAAGGATTCTAAAAGTGTTATACATAAAAATGTACTATTTATGTTTTCATGCCTATGGCTTTTTATCCGAACCTATTAATCATTGAACTTTTAAGACATTTTCGATTAAAATGCACAGGCAGTGTTTTTAACCCAGAAGAGAAGATTGTTCTTTTACGTTCCTTGACGGATTGACATGTGTTCTGGGGATACTAGTACCTAGCGCAGTTTTACGAAGTTTAGTTCGGTTTCAAATTTCCCCACAAAATAACAAGAGCCTTCCTAAATGGAAGGCTCTTCAAATCTATTTTTATGGCGTATTTTTCATGAGCAACTGTCCGCTTTAATACTACACAGTGGTGATGCAAGGTGAATTCCGATACTTTTGTGCATAATCAATGCCATAGCCGAATGTTCTTCTGTGAATCAGGTTAAAAATTAAATAAAGGTTTATGCGTAAGTTCAATTTTCAGCATATAGAAATCTTCAGCGATATTTTCTTCTGGTAAAATTATCGTCCAGTTTTTAGAGATAACTTCTTTTAAAGCTTGAAGATTTTCACGAGTGATTTTGACTTCATTTAGAAATTCTCCAGTGTCAACGAAATCCTCGCCTTCCTTCATTTGAAACTTAATAGTCAGCAGTGATTTAAGGGCTCCTTTCGTTAGGAAGGTAATTTCATAACCTTCTTCGATCGCTCTCTGACATTTTTGTTTATTGTTTTGATAAAACTCCAAGAGCGTTTTCCAAGTTGGGATTCCTTCTCCTAGACTCTCCAATGCCGTTTCATTTCCTTCTTCTAGGAATAGAATCACTTCTCTGGGACTGTAACCCTTTGCCTTAATCATTTCAATCATAAGAGCATAATTTAGAGCTAATTTCATCTTTTCCATTATCTTCAATCTCCTTTTAGCCATTAAGTATGAAAAGAGGAAGCGCCAGTTTTGCACCACTCAAAATAAAGAAAACACCAAGTGGCTAATTCCACTTGGGCGGGGAGAAAGACACCACTTCACGCAAAAAATTAGTTAATATAAGTGGCAAGCGACAAGATGTTCGCCATCCACTTCCTTTAGTAGTGGGTCGGCTTCTGAACAGATAGGCATCGCAAACGGACACCTCGATCTAAATCTGCAGCCCATTTCCATTTCAATAGGGCTTGGAAGCTCTCCTGTAATAATTTCTCGCTTACTATTTTGGGCTTTAATCGGATCTGGAATAGGTATGGCTGACAGCAATGCTTGTGTATATGGATGCAATGGTTTCTCATATAATTCATCACTCTTGGATATCTCCACCATTTTCCCAAGATACATCACACCAATCCGATCTGAGATATGACGGACCATGGATAAATCGTGAGCCACGAACAAATAAGTAAGGTTCATTTCACTTTGTAAATCTTCCAACATATTAATCACTTGAGCTTGTATAGACACGTCCAGAGCAGAGATTGCCTCATCACAAATAATGAATTCAGGATTTATTGAAAGGGTACGTGCAATTCCAATTCTTTGTCGTTGCCCCCCACTAAATTCGTGCGGGAATTTTTCCATATCCTCTTTCTTTAATCCTACTTTTTCAAGAATATTAATGATGATTTCTTTTCTTTCATCTTTTGTTAATTTAGTGTGAATCTCAAGCGGCTCATCAATAATTTCTCCGACATTCATATAAGGATTCAGGGATGAATAGGGATCCTGAAAAATCATTTGCATTCTTTTCCTATAGGGCTGTAGCTCTCTTGAGTTAAGATTGGCAATGTCCATCCCATCAAAAATAACCTCTCCCGCGGTTGGATCGTACAAACGATTAAGCGTCCGCCCTAATGTCGATTTTCCGCAGCCAGATTCGCCTACAAGTCCAAAGGTTTCCCCTTTGTAAATGTGGAAAGATACATCGTCAACTGCTTTGACGGCTTGATTGCTCTTCTTGAAGAGCGATGATTTTAATGGAAAGTATTTCTTTAGATTTTTAACTTCCAGGAGTTTTTCACGTGATTCATTCATTTATCTCTTCTCCTTTCTCTGTTAGAAAGCACATAGATCTCTGTGTGGACGAGAAGTGATGGTATTCAGGAACTTCATTTAAGCATTTATCAAATGCAAATTCACATCGTTCAGCAAAAGGACATCCTTGTGCAGTGCCTTTGAGCGATGGCGCGGAGCCTTTAATCGGCTTTAATCTTGTTTTTTCCCCATCGACCCTTGGAATCGAGTTCAATAAAGCCTTCGTATATGGATGCTTTGGTGAATAAAAGATTTCGTGGGTCAGTCCTTCTTCCATCACCATTCCAGCGTACATGACTAAAATCCGACTGCAAATCGTCGCTACGACACCCAGATCATGAGTGATGAGCACAACGGACATGTCTTTTTCGTTTTGAAGCTTATTTAATAATTCGAGTATTTGCGCCTGAATGGTAACATCAAGGGCAGTCGTTGGTTCATCCGCAATTAAAAGCTTCGGATTGCATGCGAGCGCCATGGCAATTAGAACCCTCTGTCTCATACCGCCGCTAAACTCATGAGGGTATTGGTCAACTCTTTTTTCCGGAGACGGAATGCCAACCATTTTTAATAACTCGATTGCTTCAAGTTTGGCTTCCTTCTTTTTCATCCCTCTTACTCTTATTAATAAATCAACAAGATGGTCTCCAGCTTTTTTTAAAGGATTAAGAGCTGTCATCGGATCTTGAAAGATCATAGCAATTTCGCGTCCTCTGATGGACCTTTTTTGTTTTGGTGATAGGGCATCGATCCGCTTCCCATCCAAAATAATCTCACCTGCATCCACTTTCGCATGAGCAGGGATAATTCCAAGAATCGATTTCACCATTACACTTTTACCGCTTCCTGATTCGCCAACAATCCCCAGTATTTCACCTTTTTGGACGGTGAAGTCAATCCCACGAACTGCTTCCATTTTAGAGTTTCCGTCATAAAAGGAAGTACGAAGATCTTTTACTTCAAGCAAATTACTTTTATCTTTTATGTTATCCACCATTTGAAACCTCCTCTCTATTTTCCACCTGTCTTCGGTTCAACAACGGTTCTAAGAACGTCACCCAACTTATTAAAGGAGTAAACGGTTAACACTATTAATAGGCCAGGCAAAATCGCCATGTATGGTGCATTCCCTAGATTTCCTTGTGCATTTTGGAGCATGCTCCCCCAAGAAGATAACGGCTGTTGAATTCCAAGACCAAGAAAACTTAAGGCCGATTCCATTAAAATAGCATTTGCTATACTAACAGTCGAAGCAACAATGAAAGTGGGGAAAACCGCCGGGATAATATGTTTCAAAATCATTTTCTTGAACGATTGTCCCGAGGATTTTGCATATAGAACATATTCTCTTTCTTTAATCGAAAGGGTTTCAGCACGTACCAGCCTTGCTGTGCTCATCCATGTAAATAGTCCAATTACAAGAATAATAGCTTTTAAACCCGGTGTTAGATAAATGCTAACTACTGTTACAAGAATCATCCATGGAATGGAAGAGATAACATCTACCATTCTCATCAAAAGGTTATCGATCCAACCTCCGAAATAACCACTTACCGTCCCAACAAAAACACCGATGCCTGTAGAAATGAGCATTGCTAATATCCCAACCATAAGGGAGATTCGCCCTCCATATAATGCTCTCGTTAGATAATCCCTTCCAAGCTCGTCTGTACCAAATAAGTGCTTTGAGTTTGGCTGTTGCAGAACATTTGTAACATCAACCTGATTAGGAGGAAATGGTGATAAAAATGCGAAAGTTGATAGTATAACGATTAGGAATAGGAAAAGTAATGAAGCAGAGGCCGTCTTATTATTTCTAAGTTCGCTCTTAAACTTTTCTATTCTTCTATTTTTATTTATGGCCAACTTCTATTCCCCCGTTCCCTTGATTCTCGGATCAATAATGCTATACAAAATATCAGAAGCCAAGTTCCCAATAATCACAAGACATGATGATAGAAGCATGATTGCCATCACAATCGGATAATCAAAACCTTGAATGGCTTTAACAAAATAAGTCCCGATTCCAGGCCAACCAAATACCGTCTCCGTTACTACTGCACCCGTTACTAACATAGGAAGGCTCATCCCAACAATCGTTATAATTGGCAGTAAAACGTTTCTAAGAACATGTTTAAACAGAACTTCTGCAGAACCTGCACCATATGCTTGTTGTACCATGACGTAATCTTCGGAAAGCTGTCCGATTGTAGATGAACGGACATAGCGAACAAACTCCGGCATAAAAGAAAGAGTCAAAACCGTACATGGCAACACCATGTGGCTAATCAGATCGGACAGCGATTCTTCGGCTCCAATTGTGTTCATACCGAGAATCGGAAACATATTTAATCGATATCCAAAGATAAATACTAAAATCATGGCCATCCAAAAGCTTGGAATGGCAATCCCAAAAGAACTTAATCCATCTATGATTTTATCTGCTAATTTACCCTTTTTTGCTCCAGCTATAAGACCAAGAATAATAGATAGAAATAACGCTAGAATATATGCTGGGAGGACAAGAATGAGCGTATTCGGGATTCTTACTGAAAGGTCCTTCGCAATACTTTCATGAGTGACAATGGAGTAACCCCACTCTCCGCTTACAATTCCTTTTACCCAGTAAAAATACTGCATGTATGCAGGCTGATCCAGCCCGTATCTAGCTTTGATTAATTCTATCGTACTCTTTGTCATATTCGGTGTGGTCATCGCATCCACTGCATCGTATGGAGCTAGTTGGATAAGCGTAAAGCAAATAACCGATATAATGATTAATAAAGGAACTGCTTGCATAACCCTTTTAAATATGTACTTTAACAAGTAGAATCCCACTCCTTATTTCTCCATATTAAGAACTCACTATCATTCTATAATTTCATATATTAATAAATAAAGATAAACAGTTAAACTGTTTATCTTTATTTACTAATGGTTCTATTTTCTTAATAAGAGAGCTTTGACATATCTTCAAACGTATACACTGGTACTAAAGCAGCTTCGTCAATTCCTTTAATTCTAGAATCAATCGCAAGAATTCGTTTGTTCTCTGTAAGAGGGTAGAAAGCAGCATCTTCGATAATGAGTTTTTGAATCTCCTCATAGATCGCTTTACGTTTTGCGTCATCTTTCTCTACACGGCCTTGATTAAATAATTCATCCACTCTTGGATTGCTGTAATGCATATAGTTAGCTTCACCATTCGTTACGAATAATGAGTTAAATGTGTCTGGGTCAATACCCATGATGTATCCACCAAGATACATATCAAAGTCAGAGTGTTCACTTTGCATTTTCTTGCTTAATGCTGTTCCATCCATACCCACTAGCTCGACGCTTATGCCTGCAGCTTTTAAGTTTTGTTGAATAACAGCTGCTTGTTTTTGTTGAATTGGATTATTTGCAATAAAGGCAAGCTTTAATTTAAGATCCGAAGCTCCTGCTTTTGACAGTAGGTCTTTTGATTTTTTGGTGTCAAATTTATGTTTTTCCACTTTATCTGTAAAGTAGGTTGCTTTTTTCGGTAAGAATGAATAAGCAGGTGTTGAATAATCCGTTGAGATATAGCTTGCAGTGTTAATTTCATCACGGTTTAATCCGAAAGCGATTGCCTGTCTTACCTCTTTTGCTTGAACTGCCTTTGAGCTTAAATTGAAGGCCAAGTAACCGATTCTTCCTTCATCATAAGGTTTAAGAGTGACATTTTTGCTATCTTTAAATTTGCTTGAATCTGAAGGCTGAATGGCAAGGGCATTAATTTCTCCTTTTTGCAATGCCATTGTTGCCGTGTTTGCATCCATGATAATACGATAAACAACTTTAGAAATCTTTGGTGCGCCAAGGAAATAGTCATCGTTCTTTTCAAAAGTTACGCTTTCCCCAGCTTTATATTCCTTAAACTTATAAGGACCAGTTCCTACTGGAGTAGCATTTTTAGGGCTGTTTGCAATATTTGTTTCGCCATCGTAAACATGCTTAGGCATAATAAAAATGTTACCAAGAGCTTCCATACCACCCATGCTCACTGTTGGAAGTGTGAATTTAACTGTATAGTCATCTACTTTTTCAACTTTAACGGGTTGGTTGTTAAATACTAACTGGCTTCGTGCCCAACCTCCGTTTTCTTCTTTTAACATTTCATTATAAGTAAATACGACATCATCCGCAGTAAATGCTTGACCGTCATGCCACTTGACGTCTTTTCTTAATTTCGCAGTGTACGTTAAGAAATCTTCTGATGGAGTCATGCTTTCCGCTAAAAAGTATTTAATGTCATCTTTTCCGTTATACATATACAACGGAGAAAATAAAGTTTTGATTTCCATCAATCCGTAACGATCACCAGTTGTAATTACGTTTACTGCATTCCCTGGATCACCATCAATTCCATAAATAAAGGTATCTGGTTTATTTGTATCTCCACTTTTATCTTTTGAGGTAGCATTTTCTTTAGTTGTTGAAGAACAGCCAGCCAGTACAAAAGAGATACTTAGTAATATAGCTACAAAAACATTGAAATTTTTTCGATTCACTTTTTTTCCCCCTATGTAATATTTTTTAAGCAAATTCATAGAATGATAGCTGGAAATTTTATTAATAACAACAAATCCCTACTATTCTTATATGTTTTACGGAAGTTAATTTTACCTGATAATAAAATTTAAGTAAATGAGTAACTACAGATTTTCAATATATTTTCCTTTCATAAATAATGAATTAGTATTGGCTACCTTTGTTTCTAAATCAAATCCTAAGTCATAGTCTAAAAATACACTTTCTCACCTAAAATAAGAAAAAGAATCTTCAACCAAATCCTCTCCCTCCTTCCGTTATTTCGTTTTCTCCTTAGCCTTTGTCGTCACGATATTTAGTAAAAAACGGCTTTACCAGCAGTATTCATATGGTGGCATCGCCCCAAGCTCAGGAATGCACCCGTAGCTAATATGACTAACAGACGAAAAATTGAGAGTGTGCCAAGTACTTCTTCTCCTACTTTATTAAACAAAAGGATTGTTCATGCACTATTTTGGAAAGAATGGAAGGTAATCGAAGACTAATCTGCTGAAAGGGTCGGGGAAAATGAAGGCTATTACTTTTAAAGCTTTTGCTATTACAAATGAAATTGATTTGAATAAAATCGCCATTCATTGTGGCATTCCTAAGAAATTCACGTGGGAACAACCATTAATCTTAAAAGGCGATATTTTAAATTCGATCATCGAGAAAGATGTGACCGACACGCAAATGGTGATGGTTTTTTCTTTCGGCAGTATCGTTTTCATAAACCTCTCAGATTCCAATGAGACTAAAAAATTTTTCAATTTTATTCAATCCTTTGAGCAGGATATTGATATGAAAAATGCTGAAAGATATTTCGACGACTATAGACTTCATATCAAAGAATCCGAAAACATAGAACTTACCGACGAGTATGTGATGGTACCGGAATATGAAACCTTCTACCCTGAATTGATATCAACGGTGCTTGCAAAGTCAGTTGCTTTAGAGAAAACAGAGGAACAACTTGGAAAAATTCATGATAATCTCGAAACGATGATAGAACGATTAGAGAAAGGCAAACTCAGAATTGGGAATAAAGAGTTGGCGCGAACAACCGCACAAATTGTGCGTCACGAATATAACACGCTTGCTTACATTATGATTCTAGACAAACCTGAAATAACTTGGACGTCTAGCACCGCTGGAGATTTTTACGATATGATGGTGGAATTTTTCGAGCTGAATGACCGCTTTAAAATACTGAAGAGCAAAACTGACATTTTATATAACATCTTGAATGGCTTTTCCACGATTAGTCATTCAATTAGAGGGCTTTTCGTTGAATGGATTGTTGTCATTCTCATCCTTATTGAGATCATGCTGACACTATTAGAAATTGCAGGACTACTTCCATACTGACGGTAACCAATTGGAATCCATGGAGTGTGGTAACTCCCTTTCTCCATGGATTCTTAATTTTTTCACACTCCATTTATTTACAGCCCTAAACTTCCCCCGTCGAAATATCAAATTTCATTTTTGCCAAGGTCAACATATTAAACAATAAAAATAAAATTCCCCCTACAATAGGCATGATAAAGGATGGTACTGAGCTGAGTAATGAACCTGATGCTAACATGGCAAGTGGAAGCATTGTCTTTGCAATGCTAATCCCGATGCTCAAAACTCTTCCTCTGTATTCATCGGAAATTGCTGTCTGCATGAAATAGGCAAGAGGGATGTCAATCCAAGCGATGATCACTCCAAGGCTAAACATCACCACTCCGTAATAGATGACGTAGGAGTGGCCCCCCCATTCAAGACCTTTTAGCAAAACGGGCATGCCTGATAGCACCATGAATAGGGATAGCGAATAACATAACATTTTCAATAGACTTTGGTATGGCATGCGGTTCATGATTTTTTTTACTAATAAAGCACCGATAATCATCCCAAGTGGAAAGGCTGCTTGAATGATACCAAACTCTTTGGAACTTAGACCAAGAACATTATTGATCATATATGGAAGCGGAACGGTCACAGAAAAGCCCAGAAAGAAATTCAGGGAAATGAGGATGACAAATAAACTCATAATACTATTTCTTCCAAGCAAATAGTGGAATCCTTCTTTGATATCCCTTATAAAGTTGAGTTTCGTTGGTTC
The DNA here is from genome assembly GCF_900115925.1 of Bacillus sp. cl95. Taxonomy (GTDB): domain Bacteria; phylum Bacillota; class Bacilli; order Bacillales; family Cytobacillaceae; genus Neobacillus_A. Next base: position 96,940 of record NZ_FOYF01000004.1, read on the forward strand.
AGTTTTCCCCATTTCGCTGGTGCAATAAAGTTTGAAATCCATGAAAAGCATCATTAATCCTGACACAATAAAAGAAACGCCATTGAAAATGATGAAGGCTCGAATGTCAAAAAAGGCAAACACCACTCCCCCTAACATCGGTCCTGTAATCATGGATAATGAATCAATGATTTTACTTGTAGAATTCAAATTCATGAGCTTATGATCTGATACCAGGTTCGGCTTCGCCGCCTCGAGCCCAACACCGAAAAAAGTAGTAAAGACCGTCAGAAGTAGTGTCGCAGTGTAGATTAGGGTCAAATTCAACCCTGTCATGAGGCTGATCAAATAGACCGATATCAACAATGTCCCATTTAATAGATCCATCCATACAACCATCTTTTTCTTATCAAACTTATCCGCGATTACCCCTGCAAATGGATTTAAAATGACCATTGGCAGGATTCCTAGGATAAGAGTTACAGCAAAGCTGAGTGCAGATCCCGTCATCTTTAATACAAATAGTCCTATGGCAAAACTATATATGGCTGTTCCAAACAAACTAATCGATTTTCCTGTTGCATATAAATATAGATTCTTCATTTCTTTGTAGCTATTGGTTTCACTTCGTTCAAATTTTAAAGCTTCCATCACGGCCTCCTAAAATTCGTTATAAGTGAATTTTAAGCGGTCGTCACGACCCCACATCAATAGTGAAAAAACACAAATTTCCACTTAAAAAAAGTAAAAAGATAGGGCTAACCCTACCTTTTCCCAAAAAAGGAATTGCAGAAGACCTCTTCTCCTTCTACAAAATAATCCTCATATTTCCCGCCTTTATCTACAGAATCTGAAATTCTTTCCTCTAGTGCTCGATAGCCAAGCTTATATAGCTCCTCATTTATTACGTCCATCTTAAAGTGATTTCTATAGCAAGCCTCTATTTTACTATTCTTATCAAAGTTTTTAAAAACGATATAGGAAGCCAATAAGAGAGCGTCCTGTTTGATAAGATAATCAATGTCTTTCAGTAAGAACGTTTCATGTTCAAAGCTGTAATTACTCGTTCCAGCATGATCCATTACGATATCCACACTTCTATCCTGGATAGGAGTACTCAAAAAATCCGAGCATATGAAAAGAATGTTCCTTTTCAGACCGGTCCTTTCCAACACATTTTTCAAAAAACGTTGACGATCAAGATTACGATCGACCGCTATATATAAGCAGTTCTCCGGTAAATCCTGATAGATGGAACGAAGTAAAAAACCAACACCAGACCCAGGTTCTAATATTACTTTGTTAGATAAATCGCATTGGGCAAGTTTCCTTTTCGTCCATTGCCCACCTTTTTGAACATTTTCAAGATAGACTGGGTCTGTCATATGTAAATAGTCAAAAACAAAATGATTTAGAGGATTTTCTACAGGTTGAAGAATTGGTTCCCCAACGATCATGATTCCTTCTTCGATTTTATAATCGCTGCCACAGCTACATGACAATTTCCCCTCTAGAATTTGATTTCGATTGATCATCCCGTCTTCCAACGTGAGAATTCCCTTACAGGTTACGCACCGAAGTTTATCGAGCACACTTAAATCCACTCCCATAACAGAGTTGAATCCAGTAGTTCTCTTGTTTATTTGATCCATCTTCTTCTCAAGTTTACTCTTCACTTCAATTAGATTCTCAATCTCATTTTCAAGCTGTTTAAACTTATTTTTGTATAGAGATTGATAGTAAGCATCGTCTTCATAGGCTGTAAATTCTCCGAGATTTTTATAGAGGAAAATGGTTTTTATTTCATTGAGGCTAAAGCCCATACCTTTATATTCCAATATTAACTCCAAGTCCTTTTGACAACGTTCGTCAAAAAAATAATGGCTGCCATTCTTTTCTGGAACAATCAATCCTAAATCCATGTAATGCCTGAGCGTATCAATCGTTAAGCTATTATGTTTCGCAAATTTGCCGATTCTCATCTTATCAACTTCCATCATTTATTTTTTCTATAGAATTGTATTCGTTTCTGCTTTCCGAAAGTCCTACATAGAAGATGAAGGAAAATCAAATATGATTAAGAAAAGAACCCGGACTCATGTGAGAGATTCCGGGTTCAATGGCGGTTCGAGTATTATTTTATTCACACTAGTAATATTGAATGATTATTTATTAGATTGAGCAGTGAAATCCGGCATTTTAGTCAAGGATGGAAGTCCTGAGATATAGCCGACTCCGCCTGTTTTATTAATTCCAATTTGTTCATCGACTGCTTTCAATAATTCTTCTTTATTGACGGCCGTAATATCCTTCTTATCTACTTCATCACCTGGATGCTGAAAATTACTCATGATATAAGAGAAGCCATTACGGTCGTCAGCAGCAAACAAACCAGTTGATTCAGATCCTGCTGGGACTGATAAAATCCTTTGCAATGATTTTGTATCAATGTTATACGCCCATACGAAATTATTCGTATGCATACTACTGTCTTCGCCGATAAATAATGTTCTCATGGCGTCAGAGTAACTTAAGTTATCGGGACCTGCTACCATATCAACATTGGCCGTGTTCCCATACGCGTCTGCTTTCGGAAGGTCTTCCCCGATGAGTAACCCCGACATTGTTGAAGCTACGTATTTGCTGAGAATCACATTTCCGTTACTATCTTTTTGTCCACTCTTTAAATCTAATTGATATGACACACCGGATTTCTTCTTAGGTAATTGAATATGGTCAACTGGGTCTTTACCAGCCGAATCTTTTTCCATTCCACCACTTTGGTCAGAAACAGCAACATATACTTTATTATCTTTCGCATTCAGTGTGATGCCTTCCATCTTGTTGAATTCAGACGTTGCCCCTAAATAAGCGGCATAACGGCGTGACTCAAGAAATGCTGCTGCTTTTTCCTTACCAGGCTTTAGTTTCAGATATTCTGTTTTTCCATATGAATACTGCTTAATTGCTTTAAATCCTTCTGCAGGAGCAGTGGATGTTTCAAAAATGTCACTGAACTTAATTCCACTGTCAATGATCTTTTTAATTTCCTTATCCTTGGCATGTCCAAGTTTAACCCACTCTAGGTTCCCTGAACCGCCATTTTCTGTACCTGTCTGATTAAATTTTGCTGCATATAACGTACCAGCAGATAAGTCTTTCGCTTTATCAGCAACATACATGAACATGGTTGTATAATTGCCATCATCACCATAAAACGCAGTGCGGTTGTCAGGCATCATTTTCATGACTTCATGTGAGAAACGGCCCGCACTATAATGTTTCTCTACTTTTGTATTACCGTTCTTTTGCACTGTAATTTCTGGAATATATCCATAGAAATATGGGTTAGCTTTTGATTTATCCCCGAAATAGAGCTGGGCAAAGCTTTCAGTCCATGTTCTTGCAGTAGATGATGCGTCAAATTCAAAATTGCGTGCATCTGGCTCATACTCTTCCGATCCTAAATGTGTATTCCAAGGCGATGTAGAACCATTACATGGAATCCAGAGACCGTTTACCGCAGAAAAATCAATTTTTTTCACTTCAGCAGGCTTCAGTTCCCCTGTTTTTTCATCTTGATCCAAAGTCGTTAAGGACATGGAAGCTGGCACAAGTCCATAAGCAGACTTTCCTGCCGCATCAATCGTATCGTATTCATAATGTGTGACCATAAATAGCTTACCGTCAATAGGATTCAGCAAACTATTTGAATCGGGAGCATCGGAAACATAATAAGTTTTATCTCCAGGAACACTTTTATCAATAATAGGATTGCCGTTAACATCAATCGGTGTCCCTGCTGGAATTTTTTCACCTTTAACTGTTGCTACTTTATCTTCAGACTTAAACAGCTGTTTGTATGATAATGGGAAATTCCTCACCTTACCATTGCTGTATTTTACATTAACAGATGCATTTGTATACGTTTTTACCATTTCGTCAATTGTAGTTGGTGCTTTCATTCCATTAAATTTAACAGAGTCAATCTTGACCTGCTGTGAAGGCTCTGCACACGCTGATGTTAAAGCCGGTAACGTCAATGCCAGAGTAAGTGCTGCCGTAACTCCTTTTTTGCCCATACGCCTTTTCTTCATTTTGGATCCTCCTATTTACTACTTTGTCTTTCACTCTCTATTAAAGTATCCCAATGTAAAATTACCAATACCGCAACTTTAAAATTGTGTTAATGCCCTTTACAATATTAATCAATTATAAAAGAGGAACTACAACCAAAAAGCTCTATCCATATTTTTTCTGGTGCTTCTTTTTCATGACGAGATAACCCTCATCCTCTCTGGCAAGCTTCCATTTTTCCTTGAAGATAATCGCTGACCTCGCTTTTATAGGATCATTTTGTCGTTCTTTAAGGCTGCCATCTTTTTCGTATTTTCTCCCACCTTTATAATTGGTGTACCGCCGGGCTCTTGTATAACCTATTTGAAGGAACTTTCTAGCCATATCCATTCCAACAAAGTCTCTACTAGCCTTATAATCTAGAAACATTTGATAAATCTTTTCAGAAGATTCCTTTGCGATTTCTGGTGTCTTAAACCGCCAGTACGGAAGTATTTCGCTTTTATAGGGCTCTACTAGTAATACGCCTTGTTCTCCCCGGCCAACGCAATACAATTCTGGTTTTTCTCGGAAATCTATGTTGTCAAAATCCAATGAATAGTCAAATGGCATGGTATCATCCTTTTTTCTCCTGCTTTACCCCTGCACACAATTACGTAAAACAAAAAAACACCTGTCTCTCCCTGAATATTTCAGGTGATGACAGGTGACAAGCACACAGACTAATAGTTAATTTCCTAACTTTAAGTCTTCAAATTCTTTAATCGTTTTCTCGAATTCTGTTTGAGTTTTTATTACAGCATCCTGAAGATTATCCGTAATTTTACTCACTTTGACGACTTCTTTTGAAATATTATCAACATTACTATTCACTTGGTTAATCGATTCTGCAACGTTACCAGCTAATTTTCGTACTTCGTCAGCAACCACTTTGAAACCTCTACCATGTTCTCCTGCACGTGCTGCTTCAATCGCAGCATTTAATGCAAGCATGTTTGTTTGTGCAGAAATGTTACGAATCAATTTAGATAACTCACCGATTAAGTCCGTCTGTTTTTTCAGAGATTGTAAAGCTTCCAACTTCTCTTTGGAATTATCTACGACAATTCCCACTAGTTCCGATGGCATAGCTTTCAATTGAGAAATAATTTCTATAGTCTTATTTTCTCTCTCTGTAATATCAGTCGCAATTTTAAGAACTGCCTCGACCATACCATCATCGTTTTTGATTGGGATATAGGTAGCCTCAAGCCATAATTTATTTCCTTTTTTGCCGATACGTTCTATTTTTTCTTGAAACTTTTTACCCTTACCTAGATCAGCCCATAATTCTTCATATTCGCGACTGTTCCTAAACTCTTCCGCACAGAACTTCATATGGGACATCTTTTCAAGTTCCTGTGTTTGATATCCTAAGGTTTTAGCAAAGTTCTCGTTCGCCCAGATAACTTCCTTTTTCAAATTGAATTCTACCATCGCTAAATTAGATTCAAGTGCCGATAAGACAGCATTCGATTCTAATACTTGTGTACTTTTATTGTAGCTAACTGCTAGGGTCATAGAACTACTCCTCAATCTAGATGTGATTTTAACTTCATTATATAGAAGAACAAGTATCTTTTCATTTTTCAATGTTCTAAAAAAATGCCTGTCACGCCCAGAAAATCGCCAACATTCGACAATCTTCGGGTGGTGACAGGCACTCTTCAGAATCCAAAGTACGTCCGAAGTAAATAGGAAACCCACTTACAATGCGGATGATTTCGGATATTTTCTATCAATCCTTTTACAATCGCTCTATTCAAAGTCGGTTCATTCAGCTGTTGTGATAGCAGGATTAACGATTCCTTTTCAATAGACTCTTCTAATTCTTCTATTTTCTGGTCAACGGTTTCAAGGATTTGCTCCTTCGTTACTTCTTCATTCATAGGTTGGTTAAACATTTGGATCAGTTCTTCTGAAATAAATGGAATGGTAGTATGTCTTGCCAAAAGATTTGTTTTTTCCACTAATGACTTTGACAGCAAATTCAAATCTAAGTCTACGTTATAGAATAAAAACAGCTCAGAATAAATTCTCATGAATCCTTTAATACAATAAATCAAATCATATTTTATGCGTTTGACCTCATCACCATATAAACGCTCGATCATGGATAAGATTATTTGTTCCATTAATCCATCATAGTAACGAGTTTTTAGAATGAATTCCTCATTAAAGGATTGTGCTTGTTCTTTGATTAGCACCTTAGCAAAATCAGAATGCTTATGAAACGTATCGAAAGTCACGAAGTAAAATTGACTTAAGAGTTCCTCTTTCTCGGCCTCTTTGACTACACGGTCAATATCATAAGTGATTTCCATCATAAAATGGTCAATCAACGCTAAGACCAGCTCATCCTTTGACTTGAAGGATAGATAAAAAGCACCTTTTGAGATACCGCAGTGCTCAGTTATTTGTTGTATAGAAGTTGATTCAATACCTTTACTCGCAAAAAGCTCCAACGCTTTTTCCATAATTAATTGTTTTTTGATCATAATTTTTTATCGCTCCTATGTCAGATGATTGACAAATGACCACTCAGTCATTAGTATAAGAAATTGAGCATGTTAAGTCAATTATGGGTAGGTGTAATAGTGAAAGGTTTAGTTAATTTTGTTTTAAGAAATAAACTTGCAGTTTGGTTGCTTACGATTATCATAACGGTATCTGGTATTTATTCAGGTACAAGAATGAATATGGAGACGATTCCAAATATCTCAATTCCTTACTTAATGGTAATGGACGTTTACCCTGGTGCTACTCCTGAAAAAGTAATGGAAGAAGTGTCCAGGCCTTTAGAGAAAGCTGCCGAAAACCTTGAAGGCGTTAAGTCTGTATACTCAAATTCATATTCTAACATGTCAAGTATTCAAGTGGAATATGAGTATGGTGTGGATATGGCCGAGGCAAAACGTGAATTAAAATCTGCACTAGAGGCAGTTAAATTACCCGAAAACGCACAAGCGCCAACGGTTACAGCTATCAGTATGAACATGATGCCTGTTGCGGCTCTAAGTGTTAGTAGCACATCGGAAGATATTGTTGAATTAACATCAACAGTTGAGGACGTTTTACTACCTAAAATTGAGAAAATCGATGGTGTTGCCTCTGCAAAGATTACAGGTCAGCACATTGAAGAAGTAAAACTCACATATGACGATGCAAAAATGAACGAACTTGGTTTAACAGAGGATAAAGTAAAGCAAATGATACAAGCGAGTAATCTGGCTGTTTCATTAGGTCTTTACGAGTTTGAAGAAGGTGAACAAGCTGTAGCAGTTGACGGTAAGTTCATGACCACAGACGAATTAAAAGAAATGCTTATCCCGGTGACACCAACAGCCACTAAACCTTCTCCATTTGTGAAACTTAGTGATATTGCTACCATCTCAGAAGAAGGTAGAGTTCAGTCCGTTTCACGTACGAATGGTAAAGATGCGATTGCCATTCAAATCGTCAAAGGGCAAGAAGCAAACACGGTTACTGTTGTTAACGCAGTAAAGAAACTGATTAAAGAAGAAGAGAAGAAAATTGATGGTCTTGTTATCGATGTATCACTAGACCAAGGTAAACCTATTGAACAATCAGTTTCTACTATGGCTGAAAAAGCTTTATTTGGTGGTTTGATCGCTGTATTAATCATCCTTCTATTCTTACGCGATTTCAAGTCAACCATCATTTCTATCGTATCCATTCCAGTCTCTATTTTCATGGCTTTACTATTATTAAATTGGATGGATATTACACTTAATATTATGACGCTAGGCGCTATTACGGTTGCCATCGGTCGTGTCATAGATGACTCGATTGTAGTTGTGGAAAATATCTATCGTCGCCTGCACTTAAAAGAAGAGAAATTAACAGGTATGGCATTAGTACGCGAAGCCACAATTGAAATGTTCAAACCTATCCTATCTTCAACTTTAGTAACAGTTGCAATATTTGCACCACTCATCTTTGTTGGCGGTATGGTCGGCGAATTGTTTACACCGTTCGCATTAACTATGACGTTTTCACTTGGTGCTTCGTTAATTGTTGCCATTACAGTCGTCCCTGCTCTTTCCCACTTCCTATTCAAGAAAAAGTTATATGTCGAAAAGGCGGAAAGCAGTCATAAAGAAGCTGGTAAATTATCTAACTGGTACAAAGGAATTCTTAATTGGACACTTAACCACAAAATCATTACATCCATCATTTCTGTCATTCTATTAGTTGGCAGTTTGGCTTTAACTCCATTGATCGGTTTTAGCTTTATGGGAAGTGAAGAAGACAAAGTAATGTACTTAACATATACTCCTGAAGCCGGTGAGCTAAAGGAAGATACGTTGAAGAACATTGAATTGGTGGAAGAAAAAATGATGAAACGAGACGATATTGATATCGTCCAAATTTCAGTATCAGACGAAGTTGATCCGATGTTAGCTATGTCGGGAGGCGGAAGCGGTGCATTAATGTACCTCATCTTTGATCCTGAAATGAAAGATTTTCCAGAAGTTCGTGAGGAAATTGAAGAGTATGTAAAGAACATTGGTCAATCAGGTGAATGGAAGAGTCAGAACTTCTCTGCTTCTTCTATGTCTAACAATGAAGTCAGCTATTCTTTTTATGGTGAAAATTTAGACAAACTGAATGATACGGTTAAAAAAGCAGAAAAAATCTTGAGCAAAAATAAAGGCTTAAAAGACGTTACTTCAAGTACAGAGGATGCTTACGTTGAGCATACTTTTAAAGTAGAACAAGATGAACTGTTGAAGTACGGATTAACGACTGGTCAAATCGTGATGATGTTAAGTCCATCCAAACAAGAGGTCTTAACGACCGTTGAAAAAGACGGTGACACACTTGATGTGATTGTACAGCAAGAACAAAAGGCACAACCGAAATCTATCGATGATATTTTAGCCACAAAAGTCCCTACTGCTCTTGGAACAACGATGCCACTTTCTGAACTTGTAAAAGTTGAAAAAGGAACAACGTTAAATACGCTTGCACGTAGTCACGGGGAATATCACGCAACCGTTTCAGGTACTATCATTGGTAAAGATATTTCCAAGGCAACATCTGAAGCTGATAAAGATATTAAAAAACTAGACTTACCTAAAGGTGTTTCAGTTGATGTCGGTGGTGTCGCGGCGGATATGACTGAAACATTTACACAGCTTGGTTTAGCCATGCTGGCAGCCATCGCCATCGTTTACTTCATCCTAGTTGTAACATTTGGTGAAGGCGTCGCACCATTCTCCATCCTATTCTCATTACCATTTGCGGTAATCGGAGCATTTGTCGGGTTATTGATCGGCGGTGAAACCATCTCGGTATCCGTCATGATGGGTCTATTGATGTTAATCGGGATTGTTGTCACGAACGCAATCGTACTTGTCGACCGGATTATTCATATGGAACGTGATGGCATGAACATGCGTGAGGCAATCCTCGAAGCTGGAGCAACACGTCTACGTCCAATCCTTATGACAGCCATCGCAACGATCGGTGCGTTGATTCCGTTAGCGATTGGATCTGGGGGAGGCGGTTTAATCTCCAAAGGTCTTGGCATCACCGTAATCGGCGGCTTAACAAGTTCAACGTTGTTAACATTGATTATTGTTCCAATCGTTTATGAAGTATTATCTAAGATGTTTAAGAAGAACCGTAAGGAAATTGAAGCAAACTAACGGTTCTCAATAATTAAATGTGCCTGTCCTCGCAAGGGACAGGCACATTTAATTTTATTGGATTGTCCCACCAGCTTGGACGTAGCGCGCGTTAAATTCCTGAACAAATTGATTAGTGATAGCTGAATCATGGATTATCAACATATTTTCGTCATTTACATTATTGCCGTTGTTGCTCCAGTTTGTAGATCCAACAATAACGGTTGGGTCACTAGTTGTATCCGCATCAATCAACATCGTCTTGCTGTGCAGCTTTCGCACTTCTGCATCCGCATAAACAGGCGCTGGATTTTTCCAGCGGGTATTAGGATTATTAACACTCGTTTGGGAGGCAGTTCTTCCCGTCATATCAACACTAGCTGACCACCATTGATTCCAGAAATCTGAGTCAAACAGTCCCTTCACATCAAATCCCGTAAGCGTTCCTTCAAGGTCATTGTATGACCCTTCCCACTTGTTTTTCAGCTCATCGGCTATTGCTTGATCACTCCAAGCAAAAATAGAGAAGTACGTATTGAATTGTGCCTCATTCCGAATAAGTTCAGCCATTTTGCCAACAGCATTGTCACCAGCAGAGAAGTATATCTCAACTTTTTTGCCATTAATATTAATCACATGTGTCGTGTTATCCGTCTTGCGGCTGCTAAAGTTTGATGCAACAGGATCAGGATTCAATGTAGCAGTACCCCACATTTCATTGAATTCAGTTTCGTAAATACCTGCAAGTTGCGGCCAGTTAATTTCAACAATCTGATTTTGGTTCCCATCTAGAATACCTTGTTGCATGTTTTCATCAGATCCATAGAGCCCAGTCACAGTAAAATTCCATGTCCCCGTAAATACCCAGCGATCATCAATAATTGCAATTTTATTATGCATCTGGTTCCCAGGACCGTAGTAGCTTCCTGCGGATTTAGATTCTGCATCTACAAATAGTCGTCCAGTTACAGCAGTGCTTCCAACTGTCACTGAAACTTGATTGATATCATTTGCAGATGAGGGAAGCCCTTTGCTTGTTCTTTTTGTACTATCTTCTACCGCGAACATTGGTGAATCAGACAAAATCACGATATCATCTGCAGTCCCGATTGTTAGATCTTTTCCGCGAACCATTTTTTCCAAATACAGACGCATAGTTTCGAATCGCTCTGCATAATGAGGATCCGCTGAATCTTTGGAATCAGCAATGACACGAACATCAACACCTTCTGCTGCTTTCGTAATTAGTGTATCTACCACGCGAGGGAGGTTAATTTCATATGTTGCAAAATCGATGCTTTTCGTTGCTGAATTAAGGCGCTTTATTAATACATCTTCAAAATTCACGTTATAGTTTGCTTCGTTTCCAGCTGATGAATATTGAGGAAATGCACATTTGTTAAAATAGACATTCATTGCTCCTTCAGCTTCGGATACGCTATTTATATGTTGGCTCCTATCATTACAAACATTAGATGTTGGTGAAGACGTTGTTGAACTACCGCCTTCATCTATAGCTCCACTTCCATCTGTACCTGTAGAATTAAGAGCTTTCGGTGTCCCAAATCCAGCCGCATAGCTCTTGTTAGCAGTCGCCCAATTAGAAGCGGAAATTCCTCCAGCATTTGGATCAATACGCTCCATTGTTGCTTTTGATGAATTATCTCCGGCATACCATGTGTCGACTTCATCTACTGTCGTTCCTGCTTGATCAATGAGTTTAAGATGTTCTGCACTATTTCCCAACGCTCCGCTGTATGTAAGATCTGCTGCAACATCAGATACAGTTTGGTCATCGGTTCTTTCCAATAAGAAATAGCCATATGCCGGTATCGTTCCTTTGAGAGAAATGGCAGGTGTCCCATCCGCAGCACTTAACTTCCAGCCATCTAGTACTACCGGAGAAGCGGAATGATTGTATAGCTCAATCCATTCATCATTGTAATCTGTGGATGTTCCCATCCAGGCTATTTCATTAATTACCAACTTCTCTGTTCCAGCCGCTTCTGCGTTTGGAACAGTGTTCAGCATTGACGGAAAAAGAATAGAAGACAATAGAATTAAAGCCGGAAAAACAGAAATCAACTTCTTCAACTTGACTACCCCCTCAAATATAAATCCAAGATAATCATAATGTAAAAAAGTTGTCGAAATATATTGAAATTGTAAATTTTACAAAAACAGTTCATTTGGATTGGTTTAATATTAAACTGCATTCTTTACTTAAAGCTAAATACCTAAACAGCTGCCAATCAAATTCCATAAATCATTTCTCCTTTAAACCCATTCATATCTTTTTTCCCACACATACAAATTGGGGGAATATCAACATTTACAATTAATTAAAAAATGCCTGTTTAAAAAAGGGGCCTGACCCCCGTACGCTAATAGATTATTGTTCCAATCGTTTATGAAGTATTATCTAAGATGTTTAAGAAAAACCGTAAGGAAATTGAAGCAAACTAAAAAGTTAAGCCCTGTCAGATTTTTATTCATCTCGCAGGGCTTTTTTTAGGTTCGCCCTTAAATTCCTGTCATATTTTAAAGTTTGTTCCAAATCATAATGGGTAGTTGTACTTATATTGATGAAAGGAGCCTTTTAAATGTGGAATGCAGCAATGTGGGGCGGTATCTCAGGTTCGGCAGTATTGGTCGGTGCGATAGCCGCCTTGTTCTTATCTATCCCTAAGAAAATTATCGGTTATATTATGGCATTTGGTACCGGTGTATTAATTGGGGCAGCTTCTTATGAACTACTTGGCGACGCGGTTCATAATGGAGGAATCACCTCAACTAGCATTGGGTTTGTTACGGGCGCTGCCGTCTTTACCCTTTTTGATTATCTCGTTTCCAAAAGAGGTGCTTCCCATCGAAAGCGCTCCGAAAAAAAGGCTGTAGAAAGTGCCGGTATCGCTATATTCATTGGAACCTTAATAGATGCCATACCTGAGTCCATCATGATTGGGTCAAGTCTTCTGGGAAATCAATCGGTAAGCTTTCTTTTAGTGATCGCTATCTTTATCAGTAATATTCCAGAAGGACTCTCCAGTACAGTCGGGATGAAAAACAGTGGCTATTCCAAAGCAAAGATTTTATTTTTATGGATTTCTGTTTTGCTCATTTCCTCTTTTGCCTCGTGGGCAGGATATTTTTTCCTCGATGGTGCTTCTGATGCCTTTATGTCTGGAATCGCAGCTTTTGCAGGTGGAGGAATTATTGCGATGATTGCTTCGACAATGATGCCTGAGGCCTATGAAGACAGTGGACCGACGACAGGATTAATTGCTGCACTTGGTTTGTTAGCTTCATTATTGCTTGATCATTTTTCTTGAAAACACTAAAAATGAACCCTAATAGTAGACTTGATATAAACCAGTCTGCTCTTTAGGGTTTATTTAATGCCCGCATTGCTAACGACTAAATCAAGTCCATCAAGTAATTGATGAGTAAATGTTAGCAATTGCCCCATCTCTTCCTAATTTCTAAGGTCCGCTCGAAAACACTTACTTTAGGGCCTTTCTTTTCTATTGATATTATGGAGAGGTTTTTGTTGGTCTAAATTCAAGTGTACAAAAAAACAGGAACCTTGTTTGATTCCTGCTTCCTCTAAAACAATCTTTGTTTGCTAAAGTTTAACTACTTTGTTTCTAGATACTTCTTCCAAGCAGTAATTCCACCATCTAAAACGACAACATCATATTCCTTATCACTAAGAATCGTTGCACACCTTGTAGCTGAATTCCCTGTTGTGCAAGTAACAATCATTTCTTTTCCATTGGGTAAAGAATGAAGGACATCTTCCTTTCCTTCGAGAATTTCTGTTTTAGGAATATTTATATTCTCTATACTTGAATCTTCTATATGATAGTCGTTGTACTTTTCCTCTGCTCTTACATCTAAGAGCACTAGTTGTTCTTGATTTTCGATTCTCAGAAATAATTCTTCTGCTGAAATCTTCTTAAGTGTCAATTTAATCGTCTCCTCTGTTTTAATTATCAAAGCAGGATTCTCATATAGTCTACGTCTTCAGTTTAGGCAGATTTGTGACCTGAATCTAAGATTCCAGAGTTCTTAATAAATACTCTTTTTCGAAAAATAAATCGTATCTACATTTTCTCCACGATGATTTTTTAAAATTCGAACTTTATCAAAGTCTAACGAATTTAGAATATGAATATGCGAATCATTCGTTGACCATGTTCTGGTTGTGACGTAAGGCATTCTCAACTGTTCTGGGAGCTGATCCGAGAAAATGATTTCATAAAAAGTCCTTGTAATCCCTTTATTGCGATAAGACTTTGTCGTACAAATTGTTGTAATATAATTGCTAGGGTTGTGGTCCTTAAGTTCGTCCGCATCATATTGATTACGATAGGATAAGAAAGCAACCACACGGCCGCTCTCCTCATCTTGGCAAAGAATAAAGTGTTGCTGGAGCATTTCATTAAAATACAGCTTTGGCTTTTGTTCTGTTGTTTTGTTCACTGTCAACATACTTTGAACAGAGCTTTCCCGCGAAGATAAATGTGGAATGAATTCTTTATCACACTCACAAAGTATTTCCCATACCTCTTCTTTTAAAGAAGGGTCCTTCAAACCTTCATAGAACTGAAACTGAAAACCCATTTAATGTCACTCCTTGCTCGCAAAAGCGTAAAGTCGATGTGTGTATTTATCCGTTTTATTCCTCGCACATAATTCTAAGAAAGTATTCTTTAATTTATTTTTCATATTTGGGTCCGGCAGGCGGTGTATATATGGAAGCATGCCAGCATTTGCAAAGTTATCTTCCAGGTTGGCGAATTCCTCACCATCGGTTTCAACACTCTCCACATGAATGTTCTTAAATCCACATGAATGGAGAAGCTGCTCATAATCATTTTTAGCAGGATAATAGATAGGATACGTCCAATTTGCATAATACATTTGATAGTCCAATTGAACAATGGCTTCTTTTACTCTATCATGAAGACCCATATAACAATTCTTTCCGCCTTGTTGAATGGCAATTTCCCCGCCGGATCTTAACGCATGGAAGATTTTTTGATACATGGTTTGACTTTCAACAATCCAGTGCAGGGAAGCATTACTAAATATTAAATCATACTGATCACGAACATCTAGATCCAAGGCACTAAGGGTGAAAAATTGAAGTTTTTCTGCATTTATTTGGAGATCATCCCTAGTTTGAATGGCTCTTTCCACCATGCTTTCTGATAAATCGAAAGCATCTACTCGAATTGATGGGTTTTTCTTCCATAATTCAATGGTCGTCCGTCCATTTCCACATCCAATATCTAAGACTTTCATGTTGTCCTTAAGGCTAATTTTCTCAATCAATGAATTTCCTTGCTTAAATTGGGTTTGAGAGGATTTGTCGTAATCTTCCCCTTCGAATTTTTCTTGGTTTGCATCCATGTTCCTTGGAATTAAGATTGGGTTTATTGCCACTCGTTGCTTTTCCCTAAGAATATAATACTGGGAATAAATATCAATGTTCTTATAGGCGCTCGATAAACTAAAGCGGATTTCAGCCTTTTTCCAATCCATCGCAACAAACAGTCTACGGTCAAATTCATCAAAGATGACTTCTTTAATCTTAATGATTTCCGGAAAGATATTCTTGCTAATGATTTCGTCCATTAACGAAATTACCGCCGAATAAAGCTTATCGATTCGATTAATATATGAATCATATGGTATCTCAAAGTTATGGACTCGCTGATTATGGGAGAAGAATGATCTTAAACCAGAGATTCCCTCTATCATCTTTATAATTGACGGTGTGATAATCGTGTCCATATTAAGCTGGTAAAACTTCAATTGATATAAATCATCCTTTTTAATTTTATTTAAAAATTGAAAAATGCTAATATATTGACCAAAAGTAATTCTTCTATACTGAATAGGGTTTTTTGGATTATGGTCATTGTATTCCTTGAACATTTTTGAAACCGATTCGAAAATATAAGCGCCATAAAAATTAATCATTTCATAAAAGATGTGCTCAAGCTCTTGAAAAGTAGATATTCCAAGCCCGATGATATATTCCTTGTTAAGCTTTTCTTTTTTAATCAGAGTTTGATTGGTCAAGAAACGATTTCGGAAATACTCAATTCCTTTTGGTTCATCGAGGATGTTCATTCCAATATTTTTGAGGATAAGTTTTGCTTTTTCCTCAATTGTATAGGTGAAGCTTGCTTCGCCAATGTTTCTTTCTGCAAGCTCAAGGATAATATCTCTAGGTCCCAGAAGCTTGATTAACAATTCAATTGGATCGAAGGTTAGGCAAATATTCAAAATTTTATCTTTATAGGACATATCCATCCG
Organism: Bacillus sp. cl95; assembly: GCF_900115925.1. Lineage (GTDB taxonomy): Bacteria > Bacillota > Bacilli > Bacillales > Cytobacillaceae > Neobacillus_A. Next base: position 113,019 of record NZ_FOYF01000004.1, read on the forward strand.
GAAGGTGTCTACGACAAACCCTGATTGAAACTGATTTTTCATCACTTCAACCATGATTTTCTCATCAGGATAATACTTAAGAATCAAGTCGCAAAGCTTTTCGATCTTATCCTTTGATCTTATTGAGAAAAAGTAATCGTCATCTTTCATACCTTTCGTGTCAATGATAAGTTCCTTTTCTATTTTTGAAAGGATGTTCGATTTGTTCAAGAAAGATATGTAATCGTTCGGTTTGATTTTCCTTCTAGTTTTAATAAAATCTGCTATGTGTTGTGAAATTTGATTGACCAAATTGAAATTTTTGCAATAGGTGGACAGAAGATAGGTATTTTTTATGACAAAATCAGGAACCATGCTCATTTCAACGGCATTCTGATTCATTACCAATTCAAATAATTCCCGAAATTGCTGATAGGTAAATCGTCGGTTACCCATTTCAAAATGATAAAAATTTACACCAGGAATTGATTCTAAAAAAAACTTGTTCTTACTTGTAAAAACGATTTTTGGAAAAGATTGGTGAAGGTAAATCTTCATGATAAAATCCTTAAAATGATCACGTGAATAAAAATGATCTACATCATCCATCACGTAAATTTGTTGTTGATCAAACTCGATATATTCTAGGTCAGTAATATCTGAAATAACCTTCGTCACATTCTCGTACTGACCCCCTAGGTAGTTCAGAACAAAAGTTTTTCCGGCTCCTTCTTCCCCGTATAAATTAACCAGGAATGTCTTTTCCTCTTTAAATAATCTATCAATCTTGGATAAAGACGCCTCTTCCCCAAGAACACTTTTGGTTTCTCTCAACTGCTGTTCCACAAATAACTACCCCTTTGTTCATATTATGGTTATTCTCGATCGACTAATTTGCTTAAAATCCAGATGGATATTGGCGTAAAGATAGCAAAAGATAGTAATGCTTGCCAATTAAACTTTGAATGAATAAACAAATCCTGTAGCGGCCCTTGAAACAAAGAAGAGAATAATGCAATGGGAAAACCGTATATCGAAATTCCACGCAGAACTCGATTGGATCTCGTTTCTACAATACTATTAATCGTATTCTCTACTTCATTCACCGTTTCATAAAGTTCGTTCAATTGTGTATTTAATCCCCAACGTTTTTCTACGGTTTCTCTAAAAAATTGAATGTAATACTCCTTTGAAGCTGGCATGGTAGCAAAAAGGTTCTGCCTTAACTCGATTTTGATTTTGGCCAGCCTTTCACTAAGGCTTACTAATTTTTTACGCAACATCCTTCTATCCTTAAATAAATCCAATATTTCCTGCATCTCAGTCTGGATATACGATTGATATTCATCAATGGCTTCATATCGTTTAAGTAGATGATCAAATTCATTTTTGTAGAGCTGAATCTCCGAATGTTGTTTTGACCAATCATCAAAGAATACAATTCCATTCAAATGAACAAGAGCGAAGCCTCCAGGTAATTCAACATAATCAAACGTTTTTTCATTCGGAAGGTCTAAAATGCCTGGTGCTTTTCCATTACCTTGTAAACAGGCAACCAAATACCTCTTCATTGTGGGTGTGATCGTTAGGGAAAGCTCTTGATTAGAATCGGACCATTTGATCCCCATGAATCTTTTGGCGCTCTGCGAGTTTACTGGTGTACAATCGATCAAATTGGACGGTGCACTCCAGCTTCCATCACTTAAATAATCGTGTACTTTTAGATTTTTTAATGGATGATAATTTTCCCAAAGTTTATCAAGGACATCCTTCCAGCTCAGTTTTGAACCAAATTGTTCCGAACTCGCCCCATAAATTTTCCTTGGTGCTGCAAGTAGCGTATAAGAGCCATTTCCATTGAACCATGGCTGATTTACGGTATAACCTTCTCTAGGACGATCATTCGGTCTGGCACTTTGCCATTTTTCATCCTCTAGACTTTCTAACGAATCCCAAAGCTTCGTTAAGTGGGTGCTTGCGGCTGGATCGACCGAAATGACCACATCATCCCCTGTTCCTTTCAAGCTAGGGCGATGAAGTGCCAATAATCCAAAACCGTTTCCCATGGAAGGAGTGTCCCTGTCGTTTCTGGCAAAATTTTTCAACGTACCTAGAACATTTAATTCGGTCGTAATCAAAGCATCAACTAATACCTTCTTTGTCGAGTCTTTTATCGGCAACAGGAGCTGTACCTTTTCAGAATTCATCACGAGCTGCTGATATTCAAGTTTTTCAACTTGAAGAGCCGAAGTAGCTTTTAGAAACCCTTCAGAATGAGGAAGGTAAGTAAGATTTGCAGGGTCCTGTCCAGATAGTAAGGCTTCTAGAGTGAACTTTAAACACATGTTGAACCCATGCTGAATTTTATGCTGATCATATTGTTCATTTTTGTATTCAAAATACTCATGAGAAAGTGCATTCAGTAAGCATCCCCATGATTTAACCGGTTCTCCGGTTGTTTTTACATCTCCAAGCTCCCACTTATTCACATATTCCAGCCAGCGCAACGGCAGTGTTTCCTTTCTCACGCCCCGAATGAAGGCAAATAAAAGAACAAAAGAAAAACACGTATCTGGCGATAAATCTTCAATGAAAAAATGGAGCGTCTGTAGGTCTGTATCGTTTATTTGCTGACTAATCGCTGCCACGATTTCGTCGCTGTCCTGATAAAGGATTTGCGAAACAGAATTACCTTTAGAACGGTTCCATTTATTACTTATTACCATACCGCCAGATTCCTGATTTCCGATTCCGATTAGAATTTCCTTTATGTTTGCTGTATCTTTTTTAGGATCATAAAAAACGCGAAAGTGATTATGAGCAATATCATTTTTTAATGATAATAGAAACTGATTAAACTCCATCTCTTCTCCTTTTTACTGGTAAGATTTACTTTAAATATACCTTATTTTTCCGTTAAAGAGATTGTTTATCTGAAAATTACCATAATGAAAAAAATAAAAATAAAAGCATAAATACAAAAAAGGGCCTCCCCCCCGATACGCTAATACTTTAGTGTACTGGGGGTCAGGCACGCTAATAAGATTTTTACTGACTTAACAAAAGTAAAGCGAACAGTAGCTATCTCAGTTCGCTCATCACTTTAACCGAAATATTTATTATGCTTGCTGAAGTACCGCTCTCCTTTACCTTTCAATCCACCAAAATCTTAACAACATCATCCAAATATACCGTTGAATTATATCCATAAATCTCCAGCCTCTTAGGAATCACTTTTTTTCCGGAGTCATTGTGTAACGCCATACTATGAACAGTAAAGAAATAACGAGGCTGCTCGATTTCTTCATATGCGACAGGGTTTTTATTCATGTCGTATTCAACCCCGTTTTTATCAACGATCACTCCTTCAGAATTTATCTCCATTGAATTCAGTTCATTTTCATCCTCACCCACAATATTGAAGTGAAGCGACTCATATGCGCGATTCTTTATTTCATGATTGCTTAAGACCACTTTGGTAGGTTGTCCGACTTCAACCTTATCGATGGAGATTGTACTGCCTGCATATTCAAAGGTCTGAGGATATTCTCTAGAAGCATCTAGTTCGATGGTTTTTTGGTCTTCAATCATTAGTTGTACTGATTTGAATTGCACATTGACCTCTTTTGGTTTTTCTCCATAAAGAGGCTCATAATGTGTTTGAAAAGTAGTCCAATTTATGTCTTGTTGTGAATTTACAAAAGAGCTACCATACATATCAGCTTTCACTTTTTTATTGTTGACTTCTAGATCGTCAAAATTAAGAACTTCGGTACGTTTCTTTTGTTGAGCATTATGTATAGCATATTGCAGAACCGTCGCTGTTGGAGCAATCGTTAGTTTATCAAATCGAACCGGAATCCCCTCTACTTCTGTTTCTTCATCCAATGCATATTCGATGGAAGGCTGTTTTGTTACAGGTATCTCGAAGTCCCACTCCCCTGTTGCAAATTCCATCTCGAAACCATTAAATTTATTCCGGTCAGAGGAATCACGAATCAATTTATAAAGCTTTGTGATTTTAAGTTTAATGGTTCCGTTATCCTTATCAAGAGGCCGTAGACTAATCCTTCCATGATACACGTTCTTTTCCTTGTTATTTATATCCGATTCAAGATCTGGAGGGTAGAATCTTGGATAGACATCCTGTTTCATGATTTCATATTCGTTCTCCACAGAAACCCCATCATCATAATTCATCACATATTGATTGTCTTCTTCTGTATCTTCTATTTCATAAAAAACAATAGTCTGAACATCATCAGCAATCGCGCTCTTAATCTTAATTTTGACCCCGTCGCTTTCAGCTTCCAAGTTCAGCACTTCACCCAAGTCATGTTTTAGAAAGGCACGCAATTGTTGATCTTCTTCGGTCCAGGTATAGTAGAGGTTGGAAAACGACCTAGTAAAAACTTCTAAACCCATTAATAATAAGAACACACTAGCAAAAACAAGTCCCAGTCTTAAACGTTTCTTGTTCTTCAGTTGTCGGTGCTTTTCCTTATCAGCCAGCCTTTCTTTGACGTTCTCCATGAAATCTGATGGCACATGGAAATCTTCCATTTTTTCAGTAAGATTTGATAGGGCTAACCTAGCATCCTGAAAGGAAGCCAAATCCTGCTGACAGTCTTGGCAATGATAAATATGTTTCTCAAAATCAATCTTTTTCGGCCGTTCCAGGGTTCTTTCTAAGAAATCTATGTAATTCTCATGATACTCAATACAGCCATTGAAGCTTGACCCAAATCCCATTCCATTTCTAAGTGACTGGATTCCGGATAACAATTGCTCTTTCATCTTTTCCACTGAAACCTGGAGAAGATGAGACGCATCCTCCTGAGATAGTCCTTTTATATATGTAAGGACCACCGCTTCTTTCTCATTTTCTTTTAACCGATCAAGTGCTTTAAATAATTCCTTATGTTGTTCAATTTCCTCTGAAACTTGTAAACTTTTATCGTTCGAAAGCTCCCGGCAGATTTGTATAAAAATAGAAGTGACCTTCGTTTCAAATGATGTATCTCTTTCAAATAGCAGCTCCTTATGAACTTTTATAATGGATCTGTAAAAAAGCTCTTCCATTTGCCTCTGACTCCTAAGATAAGACCAACCGAGAATATAAAACGATTGTTTATGCTGATCGAACCAATCGGCGATGGATTCCAAGCCTTTGACTTTTATGGTAGTGATTGAATTGGCTTCTATTTTTGCTGGGATCATAAATGTGTTCCCCCCCTTTAACATTCTCTTTTTACCTAATGATATAAGTAGAGGAAGTTATTGGCAATACACTTAGAATAGGACTTTTCAGCTTTTTATGAACTTAGATGAAGTAACTATTAAAAAAAGGTGCCTGGCCCCCGGTACTCTAATGCTTGAGTGTACTGAGGGTCAGGTACCTTAATCAAGTCTCCTCTACAACATAACAGAAGCAGGTCCTCTATTGAGGACCTGCTTCTGTTTAGAATATCTTGTAGTCCTAATCCAACTGGATGGAGTATTTTGAACTACTTCAACACTAATTGTGTTACACACTCCACATGTCCAAAGTGCATGTGGCAACACCCAGGAGGTGCTGGTATTACATTTTCAAGACCTTTTTTTCAGAAAACAGACTTTATCAAAACAAAAGTTGCCGGCTACAAAGGAACTTGAAACTGAATAAAATAAGTACACATGAGTTGATTTGATTCATTTTCCTTCTAACTTTTTGAGAGTTACATCGTTTCACTGTCCCCGTCCCAACAAAATTACTTTTCAAAGTTATCAAGCAATGCACGCACTTCATCTGTTGACTTTGTATTCATTAACTGATTTCTTAATTCACTCGCCCCTCGAAATCCTTTGACATAGATCTTAAAAAAGCGATGAAGAGCCGTGAACTTTCGCAGCTCTAAATGCGAATATTTATCATGGAGATCCATATGCAAGCTTAAGAGATTGAGCAATTCCTCACTGCTATGTTCTTTGTGCTCTTTTTCAAAGGCAAATGGATTATGGAAAATACCACGCCCAATCATCACCCCATCAACACCATATTGGTCAGCAAGCTTTAAGCCAGTCTGACGGTCAGGAATATCTCCATTAATCGTCAAAAGGGTATCCGGTGCAACCTCATCGCGAAGTTTTTTGATTTCCGGGATCAGCTCCCAATGTGCAGGCACTTTGCTCATTTCATCCCTTGTACGCAGATGAATGGAAAGATTCGCAATGTCTTGTTCCAAAATGTGTTTCAGCCAGACCTTCCATTCGTCTACTTCGGAAAAACCAAGCCTTGTCTTTACACTAACAGGCAACCCACCTGCTTTTGCTGCCTGTATTAAATCGGCTGCAACATCCGGGCGACGAATCAGGCCACTTCCCTTCCCGTGTTGTGCCACATTTGGTACCGGACAGCCCATATTGATATCCACACCCTTAAAGCCCCGTTCCGCCATCCCAATACTCATTTGCCGGAAGTATTCAGGCTTATCTCCCCAAATATGGGCTACAATTGGCTGTTCATCCTCTGTAAAAGTCAAACGGCCACGCACACTATTGATCCCCTCTGGGTGACAATAACTATCCGAGTTTGTAAACTCGGTAAAAAACACATCAGGTCTGGCAGCCTCACTCACCACATGACGAAAAACAACATCCGTTACTTCTTCCATTGGTGCCAGTATAAAAAAAGGTCGTGGTAAATCACGCCAAAAATTTTCTTTCATAATTCATTCCAATCCTCTCATTATGGGATAACATGACAACCCCTTATCCCAAAATTAAAAAGCAGAATCTCCCTGCTTCTTTTACACTTATACCATGCTTAAGTACTTTTAATCAAACTGGTCGGAAATGTTTATTTTAACTTCAGAATCTCCGTATAACCAAAATACCTCTTGCTATAATCCTCCCCTTCAAACAGGATTCATCAATCCGAGTAAAAATTAAGTCTTACTAAAAAAGACTGAAGAGAAAATTGAAAGAACACTGGATTGCCAAATGTTTAATAGGAAAAAGACCCCGAAATCGCAAAAGTTTTTTACGAAATCAGGGTCGTACTAGCAAAAGTTTGTTGGGGGTTACACGGTTAACACGAGTTGTGCCACACACTCGACGTGTGTCATTATTTTTTCATTATACAATTTAGCAATTTTACAAATCAAAACAACAATTTTACGTATACTATCCCCTGGGATACTGCAAAAATAAGAAAAGTGATATTGTTTATACCTTTTTGAAAAAAAGTAATCTAAATATTTCCAAATGTCATCATGATATTGATACGATTATCTATAGGAGGTATTAATATATTCTAAGAAGTTTCCCCTAATGAAGTGTACAGTTCCTTTATTTTAGTAATGGAGCTGCTTCCATTGGATTTAGACCATTTGCTGCCCAAGCGAAAGGTTGGTTTTTGTTAAGCTTATTGAGAAGTTCCATGTCGCTATTAGGAATTTCAAAGTCAAATAGATTTAAGTTTTCTTTTATACGTTCAGGCTTAGTACTTCTGGTCAATACACTATAACCATGCTGCAATCCCCAACGCAACAACAGTTTAGCTTCTGATACATTTAGTTTTGCTGCAATATCTTTGATGAAAAATTGGCCTTCTTTCTTCAGATCAGCAAGAACTTCCCCACCTTGGCCTTCTACTGAACGCCAGTTGGAAAGTGGAGCAAGGGAGCTATACGCAATTGGAACGATTGAATTTTCTTTCATATACTTGGTCAGCTCAATTTGAGTATTCATAGGGTGAAACTCAACCTGGTTTGCCTCTGGTTTTGCTAATCCGGCGTTCAATATTTCTTTGATTTTTTCTTCATTATAGTTTGATACTCCAATATGTCTAGTAAGCCCTAGCCTCTTCAGTTCCATCAGTGCCCTCCACTGCTCAAGCCTCAGCTCTGCCAAAGGGGCATGGATAAGGTAAAGGTCTACATAGTCAAGCTGCAATTGTTTAAGCTGATTCTTCAGTGTTTCAATGGTTTGCTCGTAAGTTTTTTCTGGTGCTCCCCATGGCTTATAACCTGGGAAAAGTTTAGAAGTTACAAAAATTTCACTTCTGGGAACTCCGGATTCTTTTATACCTCTTCCGGTTCCTTCTTCATTATTGTAGCCTTCTGCTGCGTCAATATGTCTGAAACCTGCTTTTAAAGCCTCTTTTACACTTGTTTCTGCCTGAGCTGCAGACAACTGGTAAGTTCCAAAGCCAACAAGAGGCATACCTAATTCGTTTTTTCGGGTCAATTTTGATAATTCCATAATGAATCTCCTTACTAAATATATTTATTTTGTTTAATTGATTAAGCTTTTGTTCTCAGACGATTCACCAATAAATCGTCTTTGAGTATCTGATCTTTCATTGCCAATAATTCTTCCACGTCCCAGTTGCTGCTTAGATAACGTCCTGTAGCCCAATCGGCTTGCCCGGAACACAGCCAAACGATGAACCCGGCAGCCAATTCTGGTTTGTCCACTAGATAAGGATGCATATTCTTTGGCATATTTTTTGCAAGGTCTGTTGCTACACCACCTGGATGGATAGCAAATGACTTGATGCCATCTTCGCTATGATCGACATTTATAAACTCACAAAGGCGGTTGATTGCATGTTTCGAAGTCTGATAATCCGATGCTTCCGGAGTCAACAGTTGAGCACCGACTGATGAAATAAGTATCAAGTGTCCTCCAGTTCCACCTTTTGCGGAGTGCTTACGTGCAGATTCTATAAGATGCGGGATGCAATAGCGGGCAACATAATATGTCCCTTTTACATTGACCTCCCACGACATCCACCAACTGTCTATATCTGATTCTCCGATTTTACTCCATTTGCCAAGGTAACCCGCATTGGCGTCTGCCACATCAATGCTTCCGAACTGGGCGATACAATCATCAACAGCTGCTTTAACCTGCTCTGGGTTTGTTACATCGCAAACCATATAAGAACACCGGGTTTCAGGGTTTGCTTCCATTACTTTAGCCTTAGTCTTTATAAGTTGACTTTCCGATCTGGAAACAATATAAACTGCTTTTGCTCCTGCATGTGCAAAGGCTATAGCTGTTGCCTGACCGATGCCTTGTGATGCACCAGAAATAAAAATAGTTTTGCCCGAAGCGCTTCCTTTTAAGGCAGTCTCTGGATCTATGCCAGAATAAGTTGAGTGATGGGACTTCAAATTAAGAAATTGTGTTTCAATTGATGACATTATTTTTCTCCTTATATCAGAATTAACAGTACAAATTAGCCAATCCAATTATAGTTCTCATGGCACTGAGGTTAGTTTAAGAATAATAAACATTGTAGGCATTAACAATACATAATCCTACGCTTTGTTGCCTAATACTCCAAAACAAAAAAAATATCTTCGTGATAACAACAATATCATGATACAATATTACAAAATCTTGCATAATCGGAGGATTCAATGACAGAGAAACAAAATCAAATGATATCATTGTTTAATCAAATTATTCCAAAAGAAACTGTTTTAACTACAGCAGTAACGGGGCTCTCTTTATTTAGAATCGAAGATTCTTTTTCCAGAACACCATATTCATATAGTTCTGAGATAATTATTCTTGCACAAGGAGAAAAAGTGGTCTATCTGGGGGATGACATATATACTTATGATTCGTCACACTACCTAGTTCTACCTGTTCCTTTGCCGGCTGAATGTGAAGGGCGAGTAAAGATGGATAAGCCGATTTTGGGATTAAGTATTGACATTGATCCTATTGAAGTCGGGGAAATACTGTTGGCAATGGAGGATAACAAAAAAGGAGTTAAAGCTTTGCCAAAGGGTATTTATAGTTCTCCAATGAATGATGCAATTTACGATGCGACAACTAGACTTTTAAAGGCAATTACTGACCCTCAGGATAAAAGGGTGTTGGCTCCGATGATTAAAAGAGAAATAATCTATCGTGTGTTACAGGGTGAAAACGGGGAGATACTTCAGTCACTTTTACACCGCAACAGGCGTTTCTTTCAGATAGCAAAGGTGATTCAGAAAATTAATGAGTCCTACAGCGATAAATTTGACATAGACAAAATGGCTGAAGATTTGGAAATGAGCAACTCTACATTTCACAGCAGCTTTAAGTCAGTAACAAATACATCGCCACTCCAGTATATTAAAAACGTCCGCCTTCACAAGGCTCGTACACTTATGATTCAGGACGGATTAAATGCAAATTCAGCCGCTTTCAGAGTTGGATATGAAAGTCCTTCTCAGTTTAGCAGAGAGTATAAACGCTTATTCGGAGCAACGCCCTCAAGGGATGTGGCTTTTCAGCGATAACGGCAGACGCAGACTAGAAAAGTCATTCTCAATAGCCCTTAATGATCAGCCATCAGAAGGTATATAGGCTTTGCAAAAAGATTGACATACCGAAAGATCAAAGAGTTTGTTAAAGCTAAGGTAAAAAGAGCTATAGCCGTTAATAGAGATCTAACAGGCTCAAATCAACTTTGGCAAATGGACATAAAGTAAGGTATTTCCATGATGAGAATAAATTTTTCTTCCTTCTAAACCTTAAAAAGTGCCTGTCACGCCCCGTATATTCATGAAATAGTTCATCAAAGCATGGGGTGGGTCAGGCACTTTCTATATAATTTATTTTATGATGAGTTTTGCCACACACTCAACATGACTCGTCTGCGGGAACATATCAACCGGCTGGATATAATCAACATTATAGCTCTTACTTAGCGTCTGTATGTCCTTTGCCAATGTCGATGGGTTGCAAGATACATATACAACCTTCTGCGGTTTTACGTTTAAGATGGTCTGCAACAATTGTGCGTCCAGTCCTGTTCTTGGTGGATCGACGACGATGACGTCTGGTTTCCAGCCTTTTTTGACCCATTTTGGCAGGACTTCTTCTGCTTTGCCTGGCACGTATTTTGTATGAGTGAAGCCGTGGCGTTTAGCGTTTTTCTTGGCATCATCAATCGATTCAGGAATGATGTCCATTCCGCGTACTTCGGCTGCTTTGTCAGCGAGCCATAAGCCAATTGTTCCGACACCGCAGTAAGCATCGACTACTTTTTCCACACCTGTCAAAGCAGCAGCCTTTTTCACTTCATTGTATAAGTTGACGGTTTGAGTCGGGTTCAGTTGGAAGAAGGTGCGAGCAGATAGTTCGAACTGGAGGTCTCCCAATGTTTCTTGGATAAACTCTTCACCTGCCATTACTTCTGTCTCATCTCCGAAAATGAGCGATGTTTTCTCACCGTTAATGTTTTGCACGATCGATTTTAGGTTCGGAAGCTTGCTTTGGATTTTCTCGATCAACAAGTCGCGGTTCGGGATTTCTTTTTGTGTTGTGATGAGTACAACTTGAAGCTCGTTCGTCTGTACACCTACTCTTGCCACAATCGTCCTCACGAGGCCTTTTTGCATTTTTTCATTATAAATAGGTATCTTCAATTCTTCTAGAATGCTTCTGACCGCCAATGTTGCTTCGTTTGTTTGCGAATGCTGAACAGCACAGTGTTCAATATTGATGAGTTGATGAGAGTTCAAGCCATACAATCCCGCAAGTACTTTTCCAGCCTTTTGACGAACTTGGAAACTGCTCTTGTTACGATAACCCCAAGGATCTTCCATTCCAATGGTCGGACGGATATCCATCGCAAACAAGTTTAGTTTTGTGTGTCTTTCCAGCGATTGAATGACGATATCGCGTTTCTCTCTTAGCTGACCAGCATAGCTCAAATGTTGGAGCTGACAACCCCCACACTGATCGTAAACCGGACAAGGCGGCTGTACGCGTTCTTTTGAAGCAATACGTATCTTCTTGATTTTCGCTTCGGCAAATCTCGGATTAACGTTCGTAACCTCCACGACCACTTCTTCACCCGGAAGTGCACCTGGTACGAACACAACCTGCCTCTTAAAATAACCGACTCCTTCGCCGTTGATCCCAAGTCTTTTAATCGTTAAAGGAAAGGTTTGTTTTGGCTGTATTTTCACTGTTTGCTGATTGTTCATCTGATTTTCCACTCCAAATTATTCAATGCTTCTCCACAAATATAGCGAAGCATAGCTTAAGTACGGATTCCAACTTTCCATGTAGCGTTCCATTTCGGCTACTGTTGGTTTCACGTCTAATTTATATAACTTTTTCAATGCATTCTGCAGGCCAATATCCGCTGTTGGAAAAAGATTCGCCCGGCCAAGACCAAACATCATGAAATTTTGGACAGTCCACGGACCAATACCACGAATTTTGATGAGTTTATTAAAAATCTCCGTTTCGTCTGCATGCTTCAAAGCCTCTAAATCTAACTCTCCATTTACAATCGCTTGAGCAATCCCAATTGTGTATTCCGCTTTACGACCGCTGAATTGCATTTCGCGTAGCCGTTCAACGGTTAACTCTGCAACCGTTTTAGGCTTCGGATAAAATAATACTCCTTCTATTTCATAACCAAATGTTTTTACAAATCGTTCGGTTAGCTTATGGGCAAATGATAAATTCAGTTGTTGATGGATGATACATTTTAGTAAACATCCAAATGGATCCACATCAAGCACGATTGGCGTTCCGATATGCTCTTGAAAAATCTCATTTAAATCAGTTTGCTGAAAATGATCATGAATATTTCTCAAAGGAACATGCCATTGAAAAATTTCTGATACACTCTCGATAACCGCTTGTCTATAAGATTCATCTGTTCCGCTCAACTCAAAACCCGGTTCCTCCACACTCCCAGCTGCTGTAATCGTTACAACAAAAGGCTTATCTTCCACCAATATCGGTACCTTGACACTGCGTTCTTCCCGATTCAACACATTTAAAGGATCAAGCGATAAACGCTCAAGTACACGGTCAAAATTATATGGACCTTCGATTTTTATCGATTCATGCCACACGAACAAATCCATCCTTTTAAAAAGCATTTTCCCGTATTATAGCATGTTTGTTCGTGATGAATCTAAAGGAGTTGATCATGTTAGGCGAATTTCGTCTATTCTAAAATTAATCTTCCCTCTTCGTTGATTTTTTTCTACTAAATCTAATTTAATTTCTACCGTTTCGGATTTTTTTCTTCACTTCTAAAACAATTTCTACTTGACCATCATCAGACGAAAAACAAACCGGATTCCTTTTGGAAATCCGGCTCGACATAAAGATTATTTTTTCTGAGGATAATCATCAAGGCTTTTGAACTTGTAGCCCTTCTTTTTTAAATCCCTAATCGCTTTTTCAAGAGCATCTGCATTGTCTTTAGATACAGTATGCAAAAGGATGATAGCACCTGGATGGATTTGCGACATGATGTTATTGTACGAATACTCCCAACCTCGTTGTTGATTAACGTGCCAATCGACAAACGCCACTGACCAGAATACATGGGTATATCCTTCTTGTTTGGCCAGTTCCATCGTACGTTCACTGAATACTCCGCGTGGTGGGCGCAAGTATTTCATCTGCTTTTGTTTAGTGATATTAGCTGTTTCTGCCTTCACCTTTTGGAGCTCTCTTCTTAAACGCTCATCATCCACTTGCGTTAAATCAGGGTGATAGTACGAATGATTACCGATGATATGACCTTCTTTTACCATTCGTTGCACCAGGTGCGGCGAGCTTTCTAAATAGTGACCGGTCACGAAAAAAGTCGCCGGTACCTTTTCTTTTTTCAGTACATCAAGAATTTTGGGTGTATATCCATTTTCATAGCCATTATCAAACGTCAAATAGACATCCTTTTTGGCAGGATCACCTTTGTAAAAAGCGCCGTATTTAGCAATCACAGCATCAAGCTGCGCACCAGCTTCTGCAGGCTGCTCGTTCGTCGCTTTTTTAAGTCCCCAATGGATGGGAGCATTCGGTGCAGCTGCTGCGTGGATAGGGAATACTATTAATAGCAGCATCAGCACGTGTAAAAGCCCTTTTTTCACTACATTTCCTCCTTACAAAGTTTTTGTTAGTGTTTGTTAAGAAAGGAAATTTAATTTTGGTAAAAAATGAAAAAGCTGATAGGCCTAAGCGTATCAGCTTCTTTCGTCTTAGTTAAAAACTTTTTCTTTGAACTGGGCTAATTTTTCAAGCGAAGATTTATCAACGTCAGCATGTAAGCTGTTTCCATGAGAATCCATTGTAACAACCGCCGTAAATCCTTCAACCTTTAAGTGCCACATTGCTTCTGGGATACCAAACTGCATCAAGTCTACGCCTTCAACGGATTTGATACAGTCGGCATAGTACTGTGCAGCTCCACCAATGGCATTTAAATATACTCCACCATGTTCTTGAAGAGCAGCTAGCGTTTTTGGTCCCATTCCGCCTTTTCCGATAACCGCACGAATGCCGAAACGCTTCATGATGTCACCTTGGTAAGGCTCCTCACGAATACTCGTAGTCGGTCCAGCAGCTTTCACATGCCATTGACCTGCTTCGTCTTTCAACATTACCGGTCCGCAATGGTAAATCACTTGTCCGTTTAGGTCTACCGGTGAATCATGGTCGGATAAATATTTATGAATCGCGTCACGACCTGTGTACATCATTCCATTGATTCGAACGACATCACCGACTTTTAGACTGCGAATTTTTTCTTCGGTAATAGGAGCTTGAAGTGTGATCATTTCTTCTACTGCTGCAGCCGTTTCTCGTTCAGCTTCAGTTTGAGCGAAATCGATCATTTCACCTTCTTGATACATCCAATCATTGATATCGCCTGTTTCTGGATTCACGGCAACACCTAGACGGCGGAATGCCCAACAATTGTAAGCGACTGAAACGAAGAAACTTGCTGGAATACGGTTCATGACCCCAACTTTACATCCTAGTAAGGTTGTTTCACCACCAAATCCCATTGTTCCAATGCCAAGCTCGTTCGCATTGTCCATAATGTAGTCTTCAAGTTTTTGAAGATCCGCATTCGGATTTACGTCGTCAACTGAACGGAAAAGTTGTTCTTTTGCAAGGTCGTATCCAGAAGAACGGTCGCCTCCAATACCAACTCCGATAAAGCCGGCACTGCAGCCTTGTCCTTGAGCTTGGTAAACGGAATGCATTACACATTTACGGATTCCATCCAAGTCACGGCCCGCACGGCCAAGTCCATCAAGTTCACATGGTAAGCTGTACTGGATATTCTTATTTTCACAACCGCCACCTTTTAAAATTAGGCGCGCATCAATATAATCTTTTTCCCATTGCTCGAATTTAATTACAGGCGTACCATCGCCAAGATTGTCGCCGCTATTATCTCCAGTTAGTGAATCAACAGAGTTCGGACGAAGCTTTCCATCCTTCGTTGCTTGGGCAATCGCAGAATAGATGGCTTTTTTCATTTCTATTTGATTCGCTCCAACGGGCGTCTTGATTTTAAAAGTTGGTAGTCCTGTATCTTGGCAAATTGGCGATACTTGATCGTCCGCCATCTTAATATTGTTTGTTATCGTTGCAAGGCTCATCGCCGATCTTGTGCCTTCATTTTCGCGCTCTTTCGCTGCTTTAATGGCACGACGCACATCTTTTGGAAGCTTTGTTGATGTTTCAACAATCAGCTTGTACATGCTTTCCTGGAATTTCTCTATATTCATAACTGCATTCCCCTTCCCCATGTCCGTGCTTAATATTTCATTCATGAATTTTACAATTATTTGACGATTTTTATTATACTCCTATCCGTTTGGGTTGGAAAGTGGAAGGTGTAACCGATTTCAAGAGGTTATTGGTATTGGTAAAATGTTTGGTTTGGATCTTTTGACGGGATTTTCGAAATTTATGAGGCGAATTCGGAATATTTGACGGGATTTTTCAATATTTGACGGGATTTCCGTAACTTGTGATTGGAACTTAATTTTCTGAAAATTTCACGATCACTTTTATCGCCATTCTCAAAACTTTCTGCACCTTTTTCACGACACAGCTCTTCGTAATTTTTCTCTTTATGATATTTGGTATGTTCCCGAGAATTTTTGTTATGCTCGATGCATTTTATGCGGTGTTTTGAAATTATTTGTTATGTTCAGTAGGATTTATGCTGACTTCTGATTATTCAGAAAAACATCATATCCAAGCACAAAAAAATAGAACCTGCACATACAGGTTCTATTTTTCGCGATGATTGAATTCTTTGCACTTTGATTCCAGCTCGTCTACCATTGAAATTAAGCGATCAATATCTTCTAAGTCCGTATCCTCCGGATCGATTGCCTCAATTACATCAAGGAACATATTTAATCTTTGTTTTAAGAAGGTCATTTGTGCATTTTTATCATTAAGCGGGCTGCCCATGTCCATCTCTCCTTTCGCTTATCGATACTATCCTACCGAAAAGCGCAAAATTACGCAATGCTAGGAAATAATGAGCAACACATTAGCAGCCGATTTAACCCCTTAATCCAAGCGCTGTGCCTTCCCGGCTTGAATCCGCTGCACCATAGAGCTCTTTTTCCCCGATTTCAATTGCTTGTACATTCCCGATAACATGGTTGATTTCGGCAAATTGAAACCCCATTGATTCTAGTTTTCCTTTGCTGTGCATATCCATTCCTAATTCCCATGAAATTAATGGTCCAGGTGTCGCGAAGATTCGCGGCTCTTCGATTGCCTCTTTAAGATCCATATCAAAATCAATGAGATTTACAAGCGTTTGGAAAACCGACGCAATAATCGTTGGCCCTCCAGGAGAACCTAATGTCAAAACTGGCGTGCCATCCTTAAACAAGATCGTCGGTGTCTTACAACTTAACGGTCGCTTATCTGGACCTGGTTCATTCACTCCGCCAGGAACGGCATCAAAATCAGTTAACTCATTGTTTAACAAGATTCCATATCCAGGTACCATGATGCCTGAGCCGAATGGATGCTCAACAGTTGAAGTACACGCAGCAATATTGCCCCAACGGTCTGTTACGGTAAAGTGAGTCGTTTCACCATGATGCTTCTCAAATGGTTGGCGCACGACATTAACTTGTTCCTTGCCTTCGTACTTCCACGGATTGCCGAAATCTATTTCATTATTTCGATGCTGAAAATTGATAAACCCTCGTCTTTCATTGATATAACTCTCATCCAGCATCCCTTTCAATGGCATTTCCAGAAAATGAGGATCACCAAGGAAGGCAATTTTATCAGAAAAGGCGAGCCTCATGGCTTCTGTGAACAAGTAATACTTTTGCCAGGACTTAGGGCCGTATTGACGAAGATTATAGCCTTCTAAAATCTTGAGAATATGAAGTAAAATTGGACCCCCAGCACTTGGTGGTGCTGAAGACGCAATCTGATAACCGCGATATTCTCCCCATACTGGCTCATCCTCGGTGTGTTTGTAATTTTTCAAGTCATCAATCGTCATGAAGCCACCTTGTTCCTTTAAGGTGCTTACGATTGCTTCGGCAATTTCTCCTTCATAGAACGCTTTGATGCCTTCTTTTTGCAAAACGCGGAAAGCTTTTGCGAGATGCTCTTTGAATAATTTGTCTCCTTCTTTTAGCCCTTTTCCTTCAGGTGAAAATAATTTTTTCGCCTCATCACCGAGCCTGTAGTGAAATATTTCAAGCGTATCATTCATGACCCAATTGACTTCAACTCCTGACTCAGCCGCAACTGCTGCTGGTTCAATTAGTTCAGCAAGTGTCTTCGATCCATACTCATTGAGAGCGGCATCCATCGCTTTTAAAATGCCAGGAATCCCCACGGCTGAACCTTTCGTAGAACGCTCTTTAAACGGGATTACTTCCCCGTCATCATTAAGGAACATCTCAGGATAGGCGCCTTTTGGTGCTTGTGTGTGACCATCAAATATTTTCGTTGTTTTAGTGGCTGCATGATGAACCATCAGAAAGCCGCTGCCACCTATTCCCGTATTCATTGGTTCTACTACATTTAGTGCGAATTGGATTGCCACGACAGCGTCAATCGCATTTCCGCCATTTTCTAATACCTGTTTACCTATTTCAGACGCTAACGGATGGGCAGTGACGACCATTCCTGTCGTACCTTTATCCGTTTCGCGTTCAATTGAACATCTTTTTGAACGTGTAATGAAATCCATTCGAAATCCCCACTCTCTCTTTTTTTATTGAGTACCCCTTTCGGATTTTTTACAAACTGGGGAAATGTGGGGTTACTCAATTTCGAATCTTTTTCACGCAAAAAAGACCAGCCAAAAGGCCGGTCTTTCCATCATACAAGATTATTTCTTCTTGTTCGACTTGTTATTAGATGAATAGTTTGATGTTAAGTTTTTAGATTTTGAGCTGTCAGATGAAGTGTATGAACCAGTCACATCATCTGTTGAGTTAGAGTAATCAGACGTTGTTGAACTTGTGCTACCTGCTGCACTATCGCCTGAAGTAGCGCTAAATCCCGTTGTTGTATCGCTCGTTTTGTCAGTTGACACACCAAAGGCATCATTCATGTCGTCAATGGTTTCGGAACTGTTCGCAAAAGTTGTGTCCGTTCCAGTTGTGTCAGAAGTACTTCCATATGAACCTGTTACAGTACCATAAGAAGAAGTATTAGTTGTGTCATACGAAGAAGAACTTGTAGCAGAGTTTGTTGTGTCTAATGTAGATGTCGATGAAGTTGTTGGAGAAGTTACACCCTTCAATTCTGCACCTGCATCAGCAACTTTAGAACCGATTTGAGCGATTTCGCCTTTTGCATCTCTCACAGTCGTCATCGCAGTGTTTGTTAATTCCTTTACATCGCCAACTTTACTGAATAGATCAGTGTTTACACGCTCGTAAAGAGTTTGGGCGTCGCCGATTGCATCTTTTAGAATATTAGAAGCTTCGCGGAATTGATTGATCATCTGCTCCTTTAAGTCTTCTGGATTCTCTTTCACTTCCGTTAACAAAGTTTGTGAAGATGATTTTAAACCTTTTGCTGCTTCTTTCACTGAATTTCGAGTATTGGAGTCCATAAGAGATACGACACCTCCGATAATGCCTCCAAGAACAATACCTTTTAGTAGCTTGCTATTCTTTTCGCTTTCTGACATGTAAGTAGCTGTTGTCTTGTACTGATCCATAGTTATTTCCTCCTCTAAATTGTTAAATATTTTGTTGAGCATGTCCTTCTATTTCCCGCTTACCGTTAGATGTAAACTATGCAAAAGCAAAACAACACCTAATTCACACGTGGAATTTAATTCCAAACAAAAAAAATACTCGTCAATCGACGAGTTTGAAAGGGCAATATTATTGTTTTTCTTCTTCTAATTCATTTTGATCGTGGCGATATGTAGGGAATTTGAAGTGAAAAGTGGTGCCCACTCCTAATTCACTTTCGACATTTATCGTCCCGTTCATGGCCCTAACAATGCTATATACAACCATCATACCAAGTCCGGTTCCCTTAGATCCTTTTGTTGAATAGTATGGTTCCCCTAATCTCTCGAGCTGATCTTTTGACATCCCTACACCCGTATCGCGGACCTCAACGGATACATATGATCGGTTATAATCCATCTTTATCATTAAATAACCGCCTGTAGGCATGGATTCAATTGCATTTTTTATCACATTGATAAAAATCTGCCTGAACTTTTGCTGATCACCATGTGTGACTCCCATTAAGGCAAACTCGGTGGTGATATGAACAGAATTTTGGTTTGCCAGAGGTTGTAAAATATTAATAACCTGTTTCAATTCTTTTTTAACATTCAATTCTTCAACCTTAATCAAAGAAGGTTTCGCAAAAGTGAGGTAATCTTGTATGACCCTTTCAGCAGCTCTTAGCTCTTCTTTAATAATCGTCAGATACTCGTTCACTTTGTTTTTTGGAAGATATCCATCCTGAAGTAATTGAACAAAACCGATTGCGGCCGTCAATGGATTTCGAATTTCATGAGAAATCGCAGCACCCATTTGCTCCACAGCCTGTAGTTTTTCAGCTTTAATTAGTTCTAGTTTCATTTCAATATTACTTTTTAGAAATTCAATACAAAATGCGAGAATACCAATACCAAGTGGTGGGACTATTAGGTATGCAAACCACGAATCGTACCAAACGTGCGGAACATCATTCATTTCCATACCCGTTGCGGTGGCCACACCTAATCCCATCCCCATAAAAACAGAAAAAGATATCCTGCGTTTCGGATATTGCTTCCAAAACCAAGGGTACATTCCCCAGAGAATAAAAGTTAATGGAACACATAAAACAAGGGTCTCGTAAAAACCGATATCAATTCCATAAAAGGACCTAATGATTATTGTGGAGATTGTTAAGATCGGACCAATCCCTAAATATAAACCACCAATAACGAGTGGAATGATCCTCAAATCGTATCGTGCCTCTGGAGTCCCAAGAGGGTGATAAGAGAACTGAATACAAGTCCAAAGCAACAAGATAAAAAAGAGTATGTATGATAGCTTCGATATCTTAACATTTTTACTTTTTTCAAACCAAAGCAGCCCGAAAAAAAGCAAAATGATAAGCAGTGATAGATTAAAGAAGAAATGCTTCGTAATTTCCAAACTTCTCACCTACTAAAATGGGCTATAGGAATAATTTTACAAGTATATTCGACTATCTACAACATAAATTTTAGAATTTTCTATAAAATTAATCGTAAATTAACAAATTTACACCAAATTCACAATTTCCACATCAAAAAACGCCAGGAATCGTCCTGGCGCTTTCGCTCAACGCGGTTTTTCAGAAGCAGCAAATCCGAATGACACATGGTCTTGAACCGGAATCCATGCTCCAATCCCTTGAGAAGTGACATTCTTGACGAGAATCATTTTCTTATTGCCTTTGAGCATCAAATATACTTCACCATAGGTGACTGTTCCTTTTTCGTTCACTGCCGGCGCGAATGCATACAAATAACCTAAGCGTTTGGGTGGAATATTATAGACTTGATTGTTTTTCGTTCCTGCACCGACTACCGTTTCAAAAGAAAGCGGCAAATTCGTTTTCTTCATTGCTTTTAGCAACATCATTTTCTTTACGTCTTCAGCATGAGGTACTTTGGCCGTCAAACCGCCTTTTACTAACTTTTGTGCTTCTTGAACGTAGTGGAATTGATATGGTTTTTGCCCACCACGATTGTCATAATAATTTGTATTGATTTTTTGATATTCCCAATTTGAAGCCGTTTCAGAAGAAACATAATTCAAAGGCCATTTCCCCAGATATACAATAGCTCGGTAACCTATCGCAAATGGAGTACTGTTTACAGAGCTTTCATTCAGCATACGAATGAGATCGGGATTTTCAATTTTCTCCTTCGAGGAATCGATCAGTTCTTGTGACAATTCACTCGGCTGAAGCTTAGGCAAATCCTGTGTTGGATTTGGGTAGGTGTTTTCCTTCGTAATGTTTTTCACAGAAGAAGGAATCTGATATTTTGTTGCCTCAACTTTTGGAGCCGGCTTATTTGTCGGTTTTTCAGCTAGAGCCGAAGGCAGCATGAACTGCAAAACAAATAAAGAAGTAACAATGGAATATGTCAGCTTTTTCAAAAGGTATAACTCCTTTCCTATCATGCAAACTTTTTATGTCTGCTCATAGTTTTTTCGGAGTTCGCTGATATTATCCATTACGAACATTATTTTGTGTAAGAACCTGTCCATTTTACGTAAAGCTTTTCAAAAATCGGAAAGAAAACTTGGATGAATGGTCCGATGGCAAAGGTAATCACGAGAGTTCCTAAACCGACCGGTCCCTTAACCATTAGCGCAAACACCAAGGCAATTAATTCTCCGATTGTTTTAGCTACCATAAGGTTCACACCCAGGCGAAGCTTGATTCCCATCATAAAGTTATCAATCGGAATGAGTGGAAATTTAGCTTGTAGATAAATTGCAGCACCAATCCCTATGATAGCTACACCTATTATAAAAACAATAGACCTTAAAGCAAGCGTTTCAAGTTCCCAAGCCTCCAGGACGACAAGCATCCAAAAGTCGACCATAAAACCGGTTAAGAAAACCGTGAAGATTGCCAAGATTTCAGGTCTTTTCTTATGCAGGAGAGCGTTAATGAGCATTAAGATGATCCCGACAATAATCACCCAGCTCCCGATCGTTAAACCAATTGTTTGTGATAATCCCACGTTCAAAGCATCCCATGCACCTGCACCTAAATCCGCTTTGATACTTAAGGAAACGCCAAAAGTAAGTATAATGAGACCGATTAGGAAAAATAAAAAGCGATAAAATAAAGCCACGTTTGTCTCCTTCTCCCTTAAAGCATTGTGCTCACGTCATGCAATAAGATTGTAATAAAATTGTAAATTTCTGAACATTTACAAAAATCAAATAATACTTTATGATGTTAATAACCTAATCAAAAGGAGGGCCGCAATCAATCCGCAACCACTATAACGTAAGGAGGCTGGGACTTCACGATTTTATCTATTCAACACTCGTGTTTTTTGTATAAAAAATAACATGAAGGTTGGTGATCGTTCTCCCAAATATTAGCGATTGATTTTAGTACCCTCAACACATATTTACCATTAATCAAAAGAAATACTTAATAGCAGCAAATAAAGACTCTGTGCGATTTTGCACAGAGTCTTTATTTTAGCATATATTTCTTTCATTATAACAAGAAAAACCCAATTCCAATGATAATGTAAGCGGCTAGCATCGTTAAACCTTCGAACCAGTTCGATTCACCATCATTAGAGATCACTATGGTCAGAAGGACGGCGGAAACCATCGCAACGAGTTCAGGCATACTGAATACAAGTGGCATTGATTTCTCAAAAAACAATGAAATGAGCACCAATAACGGAGCAACAAACATGGCGATTTGCAATGTTGAACCGACAGCAATCTCAACAGCAATATCCATTTTATTCTTGTATGCCATAATAATTGCTGATGCATGCTCTGCAGCATTACCAACAATCGCTACGATAATGACCCCGATGAACAACTCTGTCCAGCCGAAAGATTCTGCTACGACAGAAAGCGTATGAACAAGCTTTTCAGAGACATAAGCAACAGCAAGTGTTGCTACTAAAAGGATAGTTAGTGCTTTGCCCTTTCCCCATTCAGGCTCTTCTTCATGGTGCGCTTCTCCACCTTCTGTTTCATGCTGGTATACACCTCGGTGTGTGACAAGCTTGAAGAACAAAGCAGCTAAATAAAGTGCAATTAAAATAATGGAAATACCAACACTAAGGGACAGCGTCTTAGGTGCTTCCATCTTCATGGAAAAAACTTCTGGAATGACGAAAGCAACGACAACTGCAAACATGAGCAATCCAGAATTATGTCTTGCATCGTAAACATTGTAAAGTTGGCGCTTAAACTTTAGACCGCCTACAAAGAAGGAAAGTCCCGCTACAAGCAAGAGATTACCAAGCACCGAACCAGTTAGTGATGCTAATACTACCCCAACCAGACCTGCCTTTAAAGCAAAAATAGAAATGATTAGTTCAACTGCATTTCCAAATGTAGCGTTTAAGAGACCCCCAATTCTTGGTCCCGTCACAATTGCTAAACTCTCTGTGGCTCTGCCCATAAAACTTGCTAACGCAATAATTGTTAAACAGTAAATAATAAACAATACCGTACTTGGCCAGTGCATCAGTGAACCAATTACGGAAACCGGCACACCGATAAATGCCAATGCCATGAAAATCTTATTCGTCACAGACATTCCCTCTCTATCTTTAATATTTCTAACACTTATACCCATTTACAAATGCGCTAAGCAGTATTTACCAAAATTCAAATAATTCATTCCTCTGAAAGAATATGAACCTTCTTCTTATTCTTTCCCATTCTTGCTAAATAATTTCGAAAGTCTCTTCAATATGTATACTTCCAATCACAGACTGTACCATTGAACAGTTTTTCTTTGTCAGATCCATTGCTTTATGTACTTTTTCTTCACTTAAACCTTTTCCGGTTATGCGGAAGTGCAAGTGAATCTTTTCAATACGGTTAGCCTCTTTTTCATTTCGCTCATAATCTGCCGTGATATGGATATCCTCAAAAGATAATCTCATTTTTTGTAAAATGGTTCTAAGAACTCCCCCGCTACAAACAGCAATTGAAGAAATCATCAGTTGATAAGGTCTGAACCCGTACTCATCATTTCCTGAAACCTCTAACTTTCCATATGGTAATTCACTGTAAAAACCGCCGTCTTTCATCTTAAACTCCATCTATTTTCACACCTTTCTTCATAACTTACTCTTCCCTGTTTATGAGGTTACACTATTTTTTTCGTAGTTAAAAGCATTTGGATATTTTATTCCTTGCAAAAGCTTTATTTAGCCTATAACATCATGAGAGTATATTATTTCACTCGGAGATTGATGCCATGAATAAACAGTCATCTTTAAGGTTTTGGATACTAGTAGGGATTGTCGCCATTTCTGGATTTTCGCAAGGAATGCTTCTCCCGCTCATTGCTATAATTTTTGAACAAGACGGTCTTTCCTCTTCTATGAACGGATTTCATGCCACAGGCCTTTACTTAGGAATTCTTCTTGTATCACCTCTTATGGAAGCGCCATTGCGCCGCTTTGGCTATAAGCCTATCATTCTTTGGGGTGGACTTGCCGTTGCCTTATCACTCGCCCTCTTTCCACTTTGGAAATCATTTTGGTTTTGGTTTCTACTGCGTTTAATCATTGGAATTGGCGATCATATGCTGCACTTCGGTACGCAAACCTGGATTACGTCCTTTTCACCCGGAGACAAAAGAGGTCGCAATATTTCTTTATATGGACTATTTTTTGGTATCGGTTTTGCAGCCGGACCAATCTTAACGAGTCTTGTCTCTGTAAGCGAATCTCTCCCCTTCATGATTTCTGCTGCTATCAGCCTTGTAGCTTGGGGAGCTATCTGGTTCTTGCAAAACGAAAAGCCAGAACAATTCATCCAGACAAGTTCCTTCCTTGGCACATTCCAGCGCTTTGGACAAGTTTGGAAATACGCATGGGTTTCATTACTACCTCCTTTTGGGTATGGATTCTTAGAAACAAGCTTAAATGGAAACTTCCCAGTATACGCTTTACGTTCAGGCATTGATATTAGCGCGGTTTCTATTCTATTGCCCGCTTTTGCTGGAGGAGCG
Source organism: Bacillus sp. cl95 (assembly GCF_900115925.1). Taxonomy (GTDB): domain Bacteria; phylum Bacillota; class Bacilli; order Bacillales; family Cytobacillaceae; genus Neobacillus_A. Next base: position 138,006 of record NZ_FOYF01000004.1, read on the forward strand.
ATCATTTTCCAGCTCCCACTCGGGATCATGAGTGATCGCTTCGGAAGGAAACCTGTTTTAATGGCAGTCATGTTATCAGGTTTTATTGCCTTTACTGCTGCCGGGATGCTGGAGCAATCAGTTCTCGGGTTGTTCATTTGCTTCTTTATTGCTGGCATGCTTGTGGGGTCCACTTTTTCATTAGGTATCAGTTATATGGCAGACTTACTGCCAAAACAACTTTTGCCAGCAGGTAATTTGATGTGCGGTATTTTCTTTAGCTTTGGAAGTATTACCGGTCCCTTTATTGGCGGATTGGTCATACAATATTTTCAAGGCGGCAGCTTTTTCTATGTAATTAGCATGATCATGTTTGCGATTTTTATCGCGCTCGTCACATTTAAGCCAGTGCATTCCACATCGGGGAAGAAAGAAGCTTTTTAAGTGAATTCCTAGTTTCTAAAAAAAGGTAACCGTGGTATGATGAACTTAACTAAAGTCACACTTTATCAATGAATGTTTTTGCTGTCACCATAGGTGGCAGCTTTCGTCATTTTTTAGGGGTATTGATTCTGATTCTTTTTCTCATTTAGGGAAAACTTTAAGTAATGGAGGGAGAAATATGAGTGCGGAAGCAAAGGAATTAACCAAAAACACATTAGATACCAGCTTTCTTGAAAAATTGAAGCTACATGCCGAATTAATTGCAGCTATTGCATGTGGAATTTTAATCGTAATTGGTTGGTTCTTGGATAAAAACGGTACAGAAACATCAGCCGTCATTGCTTATATTCTGGCATTTGTTATTGGTGGTTTTGCCAAAGCAAAAGAAGGTATTGAAGAGACCATTGAAAATAGAGAACTGAACGTTGAAATGCTGATGATATTTGCTGCAATCGGTTCAGCTATTATCGGATACTGGACCGAGGGTGCCATTCTTATTTTCATATTCGCGGTCAGCGGTGCTCTTGAAACTTACACCATGAACAAAAGCCATAAAGAAATTTCGGCCCTCATGGATTTGCAGCCTGAAGAAGCTTTATTACTTTTGAATGGTGAAGAAAGAAAAGTATCTGTTAGAGACCTTAAGATTGGTGATCAGATTCTTGTTAAGGCGGGAGAGAGAGTACCTTCGGACGGGATCATCATAAACGGCTCCACAAATATTGACGAAGCCGCTATCACTGGTGAATCCATGCCAGTTGATAAAAGCATTCAGGACGAAGTTTTTGCAGGAACGGTTAATCTTACCGGGTCAATAACAGTCCGTATCAGCAAGCCGAGTAGTGAAACTCTTTTTCAAAAAATAATAACGCTCGTGCAATCTGCCCAAAGCGAGCGGTCCCCATCGCAATTATTTATTGAAAAATTTGAAGGTACGTATGTAAAAATCGTCCTCTTATTGGTTTTATTGATGATGTTTCTCCCCCACTTCCTTTTGGGATGGAACTGGAATGAAACATTATACCGAGCGATGATTTTACTTGTAGTCGCATCCCCATGTGCCCTCGTAGCCTCCATCATGCCTGCAACATTATCGGCAATCTCGAATGGGGCTCGTCACGGAATCTTGTTCAAAGGCGGCGTACATTTAGAAAACTTAAGTAACCTCAAGGCTATTGCCTTCGATAAAACAGGAACACTAACAAAAGGGAAACCTGAAGTGACCGAAGTCGTTTTACACCAACATTTCGAAAGCAATACGTTATTTTGGAAAATTGCCTGTATAGAAAATCAATCCAACCACCCTCTTGCACAATCCATCGTCAAATATGCCAGAAATCATTTCGATCAAGAACTCGTTCAACCCGATCAGATTGAAGACGTGGCCGGATGGGGTGTACGCGCACAAATCGATGGTGAAGCGTGGAAAATAGGGAAAGCCGATTTTGTTGGTTTAGAAGAAGCAGCCACGTTCGCAAACGGTAAAGAAGTAACATTTGCTTCCGAAGGAAACACTGTCGTGTATGTGAGCAACCAAGAAAAAGTCGTTGCTATGATCGCCCTTAAAGATAACGTTCGTGAAGAAACCCAAATGGCGATTGAACACCTTAGAAATCAAGGAATTTACACAGTGATGCTGACTGGAGACAGTGAAAAGACTGCCAAAGCTATTGCGAGCCAAAGTCATGTGGATCGTTATTATGCAGAATGTCTCCCAGATCAAAAAGTGGACCAACTAAGAAAGTTAAAAGAAGAATACAAAACAGTTGCAATGGTCGGGGATGGAATCAATGACGCTCCTGCCTTAGCGCTAGCGAATGTCGGAATCGCGATGGGAGAAGGCACGGATGTTGCACTTGAAACGGCAGATGTCGTCCTCATGAAAAATGATCTACCAAGAATTGCTGAAGCGATCGATCTTTCAAAACGAATGAACCGTATCATCAAGCAGAATGTCATTTTCTCCATCTCGGTTATCATGCTTTTGATTTCTTCAAACTTCTTGCAAGTCCTCGACTTGCCATATGGCGTCATCGGCCATGAGGGTAGTACAATACTTGTCATCTTGAATAGCTTAAGATTGCTGCGGTCATAAATAAGTAAGGCGCTCCTCATTAAGAGGAGCGCCTTACTTACAAAATGATATTAAATCTAAACGAAGACAACTGTCTAGCTCCAGCGCCCAGCTCCTCGGGGTTGTTTCCAGAAGCCGAAACAACCTCGGTCATAAGCCCAATCACTCCAGAAATCAGGATTTCCTGCGTGATTTGGCTTATGCCTGTCGGGGCTAACAAGGGCGCTTCCGCTTTTCTACTTAATGATATCCGTTCTGTCCGTTAGCTGAGCCGGATGTTTTTTGTGTTGGCTTGTTCTTACCCTTTTGCTTTGTGCCGCCATCTTTTTTCGTATGTTTAGTCATTCGAATGTACCTCACTTTGGGAGAATTTATTTTAGAGAAACACTCCAAGCATATGTGCTCAGAGAGGTGTTTCCCTCATTAGTTTTAACCTTTCTCCACATTTCATGAAGGGTAAAAAAAGGAAGGCCGATTAACAGCCATCCTTTTTATGATCACTATAAAAAGCATTAATTTCTCCGCCGAGGACAATGATGAATCCTGATAAGTAAAGCCAAACCATCAGTACGATAATTCCCCCTACCCCACCGTATGTTGCAGAGTAATTTCCAAAGCTCCCGACGTAAAAAGAGAATCCTAAAGATACGACGATCCAACCAATTGTTGCAAACAGCGCTCCTGGAAAAGCACTACGACAGCGCATCTTGACGTTTGGAGCTATCCAATAAAGCCCCGTAAAGATTAAGAAAAGAATGATGGCACTCACAAGCCATCTTAATAATCCCCAAATTGTCAGGAATTGGTCAGAAAAACCAAACTGCGAAAATAGAAACAAGCCTATTTCTTTCCCAAACACAGGAAGTACTAATGCAACAATAAACACCAATATCATGCCGAATGTAAGTAAGATTGCGGTTCCTCTTGCAACGATGAACGAACGACTTTCTTCAACATCATAGGCTTTGTTGAATGCCCTGACAATCGCATTAATACCATTAGATGCGGACCATATCGTACCGATGATACCAAAAGAAAGTAAACCGCCACTTCGATTGTCCATGACATCTTTCAGGTTTTTTTCGATTAAATCCATTGCTTCTCCTGGAGCAAAGTCACTCAAAATACCAAGTATATCCCTTTGAGGGATTGGTAAATATGGCAACAAAGTAAATAGGAAAATGAGAAGCGGAAACAAAGAGAGCAAGAAAAAATAGGCCAATTGTGCTGCTAACCCTGGCAAATCATCTCCTTGAATCCTTGCCCACAACTCTTTTAAAAGAGATTTGTCCATTTTTCTCATCCTATCACCTCTTGTGTGCTCACTATTGAAGATTTCTTTTTCCATAAAGACTTTCTGTTTCCATTTGGTGGTCAAGTACTCGTCCGTTGGTTCGTTCATTTGCTTTGCCATTTGGATATTCAATGACATTTCCGCTTGGCTCACTGGGTGTCTTATCTGGAAGAATAAATGCATCCTTCGTTTCTTTGACAATTTCAGCTACTTGCGGAGCCATTTCGCGAATCTCTTCGATTTTACTTGTCACGTAATTAAATTCTTCTGTTACATTTTGAATCGTTGATTTGATTTTTCCGGTTACATCTTTCACTTGTTCTGTCACTTCATCCGGATGCTTCATCATATAGGAAATATTAGTTCCTGCTTTTCGGCAGCTTTCTGTGACGGATTGCCTCGTTTGCTTGTCTAATAATGTGACTGCCCCTCCTGCAATTGCTCCATAAAGGACACCTTTCCAAAACTTGCTTGTACCAGCCATTTTTCTCTCTCCTTTTATATAATGAATTATTTGCGTCTAAATCCTAAATGTTTGCTATTAATCTTCCCGATTTTAAGAACAGCGAAACATGCTCACTAACTTGTGATGACGAATCCGAACTCGAATCTATACTTTCATTGACTTTTAAACCTAATCGTGGAAAGATGAGATTATGACGTATGAAAGGATGAATATCTTGAATCTTTCCGAAAAATCCACTGAAAATGTAGAATATATGATCGAGAAAATTAAAGAAAAACTAAGAGTACTTAACTTTGGAGCTATTAAGCCTTCTCATTTTGATGGAGATATGTATGAAGAACTAAAGGATATATATGAAATGGTTATGAGAAAAAATTCCTTTAGCCCAAGTGAAATGCAGGCATTGGCAGAAGAACTCGGCAACCTGCGTAAACAATAAGTTATTTTAAGAAAAGCGCAAGCGCCCTGTTTAGCCCCGACAGGCATAAGACGAAGCGCGCAGTACATCCTCGAAAAGGCTATCGCCTTTTCTTCGTGCGATGATGATGCTGCCGAAGCGTTCCTTGTCCTGATTTCTGGAGCGATTTGGCTTATGACCGAGGTTGTTTCGGCTTCTGGAAACAACCCCGAGGGGCTGGGCGCTGGAGCTAGACAGCTATCTCCGTTAAATTTTTATACTTTCTTCTCTAGTATAGGTAAACAGGTCATTACTGATCTGTTTTTTCTTTTTCTTCGACCAATACACTTGTGATAAGCATTGTATGATTCTCAGCGAGCGAAATTTCTTCATTTGTGTCCAGATAGCGAATGTATGGCCTTTGTACATTCGATTTAATTTTTGTCACAATCGCCATTCGACCATTATTAATCATCACTTTTGTCCCCGGTGTATAGGGCGGCACTTCTTGCACAAATAGTTGGACAAGATCCGTAGTAAACATCTTTCCGCTTTGAGTCATGATCCATTCCATTGCTTCATGTGGTGGCATATTTTCATCGGAAAGCAGCTGATCAAAAGTATTACTAATGGCGCAAATTTGTGCAAATTCATGAATCTGACTTTGATCTAATCCTCTTGGGTACCCACTTCCGTCTGCCCTTTCATGATGCTGGAATGCCACGTGTGCAGAGAGCAAACTCAATTCTCTCTGTCTCCTTAAAAAATCAAAACCAGCTTGCGGGTGATCTTCACCATTGCCCACGATAATCCTACCGATATCATGTACCAACGTCCCTAATGCCAAATCTTTTACTTGCAATTGTGGTAAATTCATCTTTTTTGCTAACTGTAAGCTTAGCAAGGTTACATTTACACAATGGGCAGCTTCTCTTAGTTCTTCTGCTAATGAAGATGCCGGAATTAAGACAATCGCTTTTCGCTTGGACACTTCATCCAGAAGCTTAACAACCAATCTTTGAAGTTCACGGAGCGGAAACTCTGTTTTGGCCGTCATGACTGTCTGATAGGCAGCCTGAACTGTTTGTATGGCATCTATCCATGTAGGCATATCCACCATTTCCTCTAGACTAATACCAAAAGAAACAGCATCTTCTACAAAAAGGTAGCGGATGCCCATTTGCTCAAGTCGCTTTAAGTAGGCCGGATGGATACTTCGTCCTGCTGCCAGCAAAACTCTCCTCTGCTTATCGACCACAGGTCTTGCAAGCTGCATCGTTTTCATTCGATATTCATCTATGCTTATTAATCTCATGATCCGCTCCCTTTGCTTTATGACGAAATTATTGTTCAGTCAAAATAATTGTTCCCTCTTTTGTAACAGCAATAGTATGTTCGTATTGTGCAGAATACTTGCCATCGATTGTTCTGGCTGTCCAGCCGTTGTCATCCATCTTTGTTTCATAGGCTCCGACGTTTACCATTGGCTCGATTGTGAATACCATTCCTTCTTTAATTCGACCGCCTTTACCTGGCAACCCAAAGTGAGGTACATCGGGTTTTTCGTGAATGACTGCTCCAATTCCGTGACCGATAAAATTACGGACAACCGAAAAGCCTTCACTTTCGACATACGATTGAATCGCATGGCCGATATCACCAATTCTGTTTCCTGGCACTGCTTGCTCAATCCCCTTATACAATGCTTGCTTTGTTACGTTTAATAATCGTTCTGTCTCTTCTGAAACCTGACCGACAGGATAGCTCCATGCAGAATCTGCAAGTGCCCCATTCAGATTGACGACCATATCGATTGTTACTATATCGCCTTCTTGTAAAGATTCTTTTCTAGGAAAGCCATGGCAAATTTCATCATTGATACTTGCACAAGTTGCATATTTGTATCCTTTATACCCTTTTTGTTCAGGAGCCGCACCATGTTTCTTTAGAAATTCTTCAACGAATTCATCAATTTCGATCGTTGTGATACCTGGTTTGATTAGTTTTGCAATTTCTCTATGGCAAGCAGCCAGTAATTCACCAGCTTTTTTCATATTCTCTATTTCTCGCTGAGATTTCAGTACAATCATATTTTCCCAACCTTCCTTAACCTTCATCTATATATCACTTTCATTTTATCGTTCATTTTATGATAGTGTCTTTCTTATATTAGCTTTTACAAGATATTTTTTCAAAAAACAATCCCTTCCGTTTTTTTAGGAAGGGATTGTTTTTAACTTAGGCTCTTTTCGTAAACTTTGTTGCTTTCACACGTAAAAGTAACAATAGGTTTCTGGATTTTTACGATTTTTTATGGATTCTTGGTTCAGGAACTTCTCGAAAAGAGCCCCGAAGCCATAAAGAATGCGGGATGAGGGTAGCATCCGAAAGGCAATAATCAATACGAAAACACTTTTCACTTATGAGAGAAGCTTTAAGGCCTCTCTAGTGAAGGCTGGTATATCATCTGGTTGTCGACTAGTTACCAATTGGTTCTGACATACGACTACCTCTTCATCCCGAAACTTGGCACCGGCATTTTCCATATCAACTTTAATAGATGTATAACCTGTTGCGTCACGACCGTCCAGCGTTTTCGCTGTAATTAACAATTGTGGTCCATGACAAATTGCAAATACCGGCTTTTTCGCATTCATAAACGTTTTAGCGAACGAGACGAAGCGTTCATCTGCTCGGAGTTGATCAGGTGAGAATCCTCCTGGTAAAAATAAGGCGTCAAATTGCTCTGGATTAACCTTATCGATATTTTCATCGATGACGACTGAAACCTCGTTTTGTTTTCCGGTAACCGTCTTACCTTTTTCTTTTTCAATAGTAACTACCTGATGTCCGGCCTCTTGAAAGGCTTTCGCAGGCTCCGAATACTCTGAGTCCTCAAACATGTTTGTAACCAAACAGGCAATTTTCTTGCTCATTACATTCACTCCTTCTTTCTGAGGTATTATTCATTATGTTGGTATTCCCTTAACTGAGAGGCGTAAACTTATAAATTTTCCAGATAAAAGGAGGCGTATTCTAGTGAATAGTCACCTTGTAATTTGACAGAGCAAAAAGTTGTCAAAAAATAAAGTTTTCCCAATAAAAATCAAAAATTCTGTCATAAATAATCGTTCTTTATATGGAACTTTCCATTTCGATTTGATATGATAAAAATATAAATAAGTGTAAGGTGTGTGAAGCATCATGATCGGTGAACGTGTTAAAAAGCTCCGTTTAGAAAAAAGAATGTCTTTGTCTGAGCTTGCTGACCAAGCTGGAGTCGCTAAGTCCTATTTGAGTTCTCTCGAAAGAAACTTGCAGACGAATCCATCTATCCAGTTCCTTGAGAAAATATCTGCTGTCCTAAATGTGCCAGTAGACCATTTGATATATGAACAAACCAATAAGGAAGATTTAGATACTGATTGGATGAATCTTGTTAAGGATGCAATGGAATCTGGTGTTTCTAAAGATCAATTCCGTGAGTTCCTGGAATTTAATAAGTGGCGAGTCAAAAAAGATAACCCTTCTGGTGAATGAAGCTTAAAACAATAGATAGAATTGGATATAAACACAAAAATAGGCATGCTCAAGGCATGCCTTTTAATTTCCCTACTTTGTCTTTAGAAGCAGTTTGGCACTGGATTTATTTTTCTACTAATAGCTCCCTTGCCCCATTTTGGCTAAGAAATTCTCTGATCGTTTCTTGAGCAATACCTATCTTTTTCGCTTCCAAAATTAGTGCTACCCATTCAACATCGACACCTTCGACCATTACTTCTTTCATAACCATTTTCCCACCCCTAAAATACGTATCGTATTCCAGGCAGCCCAGCCGTCATAGCAGGCATTTACCATACTTTAGACCCGAAACTTTGCGTCCCTATTTTTCAAAAGGTTTGCCTTTTTCTGTAATTATGTACTGACTCATTTCCTAACTATAGTTTTATTATAGATAGTTCTTTTGCAGTAAGGTGTTGTTTTTTGTCAGGAATTTCTAATAATAATAAATATTTTTTATACATGGTTTACCAAAACTCTACACTTCGTAGGTTGTTTATCCTAATTTTCAGTTAATTAAACATAAAGTAGCGTATGTAAGATACATTATTTGTAAAAAAACCGAGTATAAAGTCGAAAGAATACGATCATTCAAATAGTAAATTGTGAATACGAAAAGTGCGATAGTATCGCACTTTTCATATTCACAATTATTTTCTTTGCCCTAGTTCCTGATCGAGGATCAATATGGCCGATGGATTATCTGCAGCAATCTTCAGTCGGCCAATAATAACCTCCGCCTGAGCCGTTTCATCAATCTGCTCACGTAAAATATCCTGGACAATCAAGGATGTTTGTTGGTCATTCTGCCCTGCTAAATAATCAAATGATTTCTGATAAGAGTTGGTTACAAATCGTTCATGTTCAAGTACTTTTTGAAAGGTCTCTAAAGGGCTACCAAAATCTGCGGACTGTTCCGGCAGAGCCATCAATTGAACTTTTCCTCCACGATCGATTACATAGGTCATGAGTTTATCAGCATGAGTTTTCTCTTCAGCAGCTTGCAGCTTCAACCAGTTTGCCATCCCTGTATAGTTTAAGCGGGCCAAATGGTTTGACATGGCAGTGTATAAATACGATGAGTTATTTTCAACTTGAATTAACTGATTCAGCAAGTGTTGAATTTCTTCTTTCAGCATTACTGTTCCTCCCCAAAATACTCATTTTTTCTGGGCATTACATCATATCCTATTCTCATTACTGAAAAAGTTGATTCATTTTGCAAAGAAAAGTTGGTAAAGAAAAGGGTGGGGGATATAATATTCATAATATTCAAAATAAATAAAGTGGAGGTAGAATCATGACTATTATCCATGTTCTTAATTACTCAATTCCAATTGGATTTATGGCTTTCTTTGGCTTTTTACTCGACAAAATGTGTAAAGTAGATTCGTTTGATAAGCACCATCAAGAAAAGGGCAAAACAAAAAGCTAAACCATTTAGATTTAGCCCCTTGGTAAAATTAAAATTTCCACACGTCTGTTTCTTGCCTTGCCTTCAGCAGTATCATTGGATGCAACAGGTTGAAATTCACCGAATCCTTTGGCACTAAACCAACGTGGGTCTAACTGATTATTATCAAGAATAATCTTCATGAAATTGACCGCACGCATAACACTCAATTCCCAGTTAGAATCATATCGTGCTGTTGAGATTGGCACATTATCCGTATGTCCGCTTATGATAATGTTTCGAGGTGGATCCATAATGAATAAGTCTGCAATCTCTGTTGCCGTTTTTAAATCGTTACCTTTTATTTCCGCACTACCTGAGTCAAATAAAACATTGTCACGAATGGAAATAAGCAGACCTTCGTCTGTTAGTGACGTATCCAGTTTATCTGTAAGGTTCTTTTTTTCGATATATGAATTTACCTTTTGCTGCAATTCTTCCAATTCTTGACGATCTTGAGCAACACTAGACTTCGGATCATGTTCATTATCGTCTTTCTCTTTCTTTTTATCGACTGGAGCATCAGAAGCACCGTCTGGTGTAGGACTGTTGAAATCCATTACTCCCGTCCCGCCTGAAAATACTTCATTAAAAGCTTTGGACATGAGTTGAAATTTTTGTGCATCTACAGAACTCATTGCAAATAAAACGATAAATAAAGCTAAAAGAAGCGTCAATAAATCCGCATAGGGGATTAACCATGATTCATCCATATGTTCCTCATGATGATGCTTTTTCTTTCGTTTACTCATCCGCCTTCACAACGCTTTCTTCAAGGAATTTCTTACGATCCCCGGCAGGCAAATAAGATGCAAGCTTCTGCTCAATTACTCTTGGCGCTTCACCTTCCAGAATCGACAGAATTCCTTCAATCATCATTTGCTTCAACTTCACTTCTTGCTTAGATTTCCTCTTCAATTTGTTGGCAAACGGATGCCACAAAACGTAACCCGTATAAATACCAAGCAATGTTGCAATGAATGCTGCTGAAATAGCATGACCAAGTTCATCGGTGTTGTCCATGTTCCCAAGTGCAGCAATTAATCCAATAACGGCTCCAAGTACTCCAAGCGTCGGCGCATAAGTCCCCGCCTGTGTAAAAATTGCTGCCCCTGCAAGATGGCGTTCTTCCATTGCCTCAATTTCTTCGGACAAGACATCACGGATATAATCTGCACTTTGACCGTCTACTGCCAATGTCAGACCGTTCTTCAAAAAAGGATCGTTAACCTCACCCGTTTTCGCTTCGAGTGCTAACAAACCCTCTTTACGAGCTAGTTGAGCCCAATCTGAAAACATTTTGATTAAATCAGAAGGAGGGAGGATTTTTTGTTCTTTAAAAATAACTCCAAAAAGTTTTGGCACCTTCTTGATCTCATCTGAAGGAAAAGCCGTAACAACTGCTGCTATTGTACCGGCAATGATGATTAGAAATGCTGCTGGATTCAATAACGCACTGACAGCTACTCCTTTAAAGATCATTCCGACAAGAATTGCGACTACCCCAAGTATGAGGCCTATTAATGATGTTTTATCCATGATCTTCTCACCTATCTTAGTTCATAATATTCGTCACAAGGTGGACGCCCTTCTTACATATATTCCTTATTCTTTATTTCGACAAGATTCATAATTTATTTAGGGTAATTAAGAATTTTCATAGCTTACAAGCATGATCGTTTGTTTTGAATCGTTACAAACTCATATCCATCATTCTGAAAAATACCATCATCCGCCTTTGCACCTAAAAATTATCACCTCGTTCTATTCCCAACGGTTGGCCAATAGATTGTTAATAATACCAATCATTTCACGGTAGAACACATGCATTCATCTCAAGGGGGTTTTAGGCATGTTAGGTTTTCTGCAAAGAATTGGGAAGGCACTGATGTTACCCGTTGCCGTTCTTCCCGCTGCCGCTCTGTTGCTCCGTCTTGGCCAGGATGATTTGTTAGGAATTAAGTTTATCGCTGCTTCAGGAGACGCCGTTTTTGCGAACTTGGCACTATTATTCGCGATTGGTGTCGCAGTCGGGATTTCAAAAGATGGAAACGGTGCTGCAGGTTTGGCCGGTGCCATCGGATACCTTGTTTTGACCAAAGGTACAGTTGCCATTAACGAAGATAATAATATGGCTGTGCTAGGGGGTATATTATCGGGGGTTATCGCAGGTCTTTTATACAACCGCTATCATAATGTCAAATTTCCAGATTGGCTCGGATTTTTCGGAGGAAGACGCTTCGTTCCCATTATTACTTCTTTTGTCATGATACTGTTAGCAGGCATTTTTGGATTCATTTGGCCATCTATACAAGATCTCATCAATTCAGTTGGAGAATGGATTGTAGGGGCAGGTGCATTCGGGGTTGGGGTATTCGGATTCTTGAACCGTTTGCTTATTCCACTTGGACTTCATCACGTCCTAAACAGTTTAGTCTGGTTTGTTTTTGGAGAATATAACGGAGCTACCGGTGATTTACATCGTTTCTTTGCCAAAGATCCATCGGCAGGAATCTTTATGGCCGGTTTCTATCCTGTCATGATGTTCGGGCTACCAGCGGCCTGCTTTGCGATGATAGCTGCCGCTAAAAAAGAACGACGAAAAATCGTTACCGGGATGCTAGTTGGTGTAGCGTTTACTTCCTTCCTAACAGGTATTACGGAACCAATCGAGTTCTTATTCATGTTCTTATCGCCTGTGCTTTATTTCGTGCATGCGCTTTTAACAGGTCTATCTTTATCTGTTGCCACATTGTTGGATATCCACCACGGTTTTGGTTTTTCAGCAGGAGCCATTGATTATTTCTTGAACTATAATATCGCTCAAAAACCGCTACTACTTGCAGGATTGGGTTTGGTATATGCGGTACTTTATTTCTTCATCTTCTACTTCCTTATCGTAAAACTAGATTTGAAAACACCTGGACGTGAAGATGAAATGGAGGGTGAGTTCACTGAAAACACGGCAGCGAATAACAGTGACTACAAAAGCCTGGCAAAAAAGTACTTGAAAGCGCTAGGAGGCAGTGACAATCTCATTTTCATTGACAATTGTGTGACAAGGCTCCGTCTTCAAATTGAAGATCCAGATTTGGTCAATGAGGAGGAGCTGAAAAATGTCGGGGCTAAAGGAATCATCAGACTGAGCGATAATGACTTGCAAGTTGTGGTAGGTACAGATGTCGAATTTCTTGCTGATGAACTGAAAAAACTGTAATGAAGTATAGCCAGATTTCCTCAACGAGACCTGATATTGTCTTTTAGGAATCTGGCTCTTTATGTTTGGCTCTGGTACCTTGCCTATCCATTTCCTCCCCAATCAACAAAGTGAAGAAAATCAACAAATCACTTTAATTTACCTTTATTTTTCAAGAATACTGGCAGAAGGCACGAAAAGTCTACTTCTACGAAAATTGGAGATTCTGGCGTAATTATCACTTTTAAAGATGATATAAAAACATTTCATTATACCCTCGTGTGGTTTACACCCTTTTTTTATACTCTTGTTTTTTAAACGTAATCGCCAATTTCAAAAATGTTATCGCCTGTTTTTTCATGGTAATCAACGTTTTCAAAATTTATTCGCTCAGTTCATATCGGCTTTTAGAAAAATCACGAAATCAGAGAAATCCCCGTCAATTCCCCTAAAAATATGCTCTGTTGATTGCTGCTCCAGTCGCTTGCTTCCCAAATGTTAGCACCCTCCGCTCTAATCAAGAAAATGCTGAAAATCAACCATGCACTTTAACAAAGCCTTATCTTTAGAAATTAAGCTTCTTTGAAATTTTTTGCTCATAGTTTTTAAATAGCGAGGAATTGGTCGTTCCTCCCCGTTTTGCAACGGCACTATTGAAACGAATCATTTTTTCATTCAATGTTCTTTTGAGTTCTTCTTTTTCGTCAGGGTCTTCGCATTTTCTGATTAGATCTTCAATGGTCATAACTTCCTGTCTCATTTTGTTTTCCTCAGGTGAATAACCCGCATTTTTCATTAGCCTATGTGCCATCCTCAACTCTTCCGGTACTCCCGATAAGTCTTCTAAATCCAACGGTTTTCCGTAACCAGGGAGATTATCGAATTCCCCCTCTTTGTAAGCGCGTTTGATGCGATCCTCACTCATAATAAACGAAAAATCCACCAACTATTCCACCCTTCGAGTATGAATAATTCTATTATATATGTACTTCGATTATTTAGAAAATAATTGGAAATAGACTGAGTTCTTTTTATAGATCTCAGCCGTGTTTCCATTTCTATTACATCCGTCCAACATTTTTCGGATTCTTTGAAACTCCCGAATCACCATGTTTCCAATTTGCTGGAGTCCCTTTCCCCGTCACCTTCGAATATTGCAAGGCTTCAAAAAGACGCACATGCTCATCTATATTCCGCCCTATCTCCCGTGGATAAACGAGTTTAGCTACAATTATTTGCTCAGGATTAATAAAAAACGATGCTCGAAAGGCAGCACCAGAGTTTTCATCGAGGACCCGATAGGCACGGCTAATTTCTTGAGTTCTGTCACTGAGCAATGGATAGCCGACGTTTTTTAAAGAAGGCGACGTCTCCAGGAAGACTTTATGAGAATAGACACTATCTGTACTTAATGCCAGAACTTCTACATTCATTGCTTCTAAATCGCGATAAATAGCGGCGACCGCCGCCAATTCTGTCGGTCAAACGAAGGTAAAGTCGCTTGGATAAAAAAATAGCAGCACCCATTTGCCTTTATAATCATTAAAGTGCACTTTCTTGATTTCTCCATTTACCATCGCATCAGCCGAAAACAACGGAGCATAATCATCCCTTGTGGCACAAAATACTGATGGACATGCGGCTAAATCACTCGCATATAACTCATTGGACATTCGATTCACATCCTTTCCGCTTCAAACTCCACGTATTATGCATATGCGGAAATACTATGTTTGACGATTCATATTTGCACAAAATGTGGGCATGCTACACGGGAAGACGAAAGGAGTGTTATTTTATGAGTCGTGGAGAACATTTCAACCATAAGAAAAAAGGACATCCCGGTGATCTTCCTGCTAATAACCAAGTAGAAAGACACTCGAAAGATGCAATCGGTGATGAAGAATTTATCGTCACCCAGGAAGCTTTTAAAAATCGTGTAGAAACACTTAATGAAGACAGAAGTTAAAATGAAGCCTTGCTAAATTCAGCAAGGCTCCTTTTCATGTAAAGGTTCTAATTGTGATAACCAATCTGCGGCTGTCTCAATATCCTTTGAGAAAATGCGGTCTTTGGTTATAGATGGAATTCTCTTTCGTCCTTCATCAAAAAATAACCGCGTTCTTCTAGCCATTTTTTCTACTCCACGATATTCCACGGCCTGAAGGGCACATATGAGTTCAATGGCTATCACTCGTCTTGCATTCTGAATGATTTGATAGGCATGTCTAGCAGCGATCGTCCCCATGCTCACATGATCTTCTTGATTGGCCGAAGAAGGAATGGAGTCGACACTAGCTGGATGGGCGAGCGTTTTGTTCTCGGATACGAGTGATGCAGCTGCATATTGCATGATCATCGCACCTGATTGAAGTCCTGGTTCAGGACTCAAAAAGGCTGGTAGGTCATTTAACTGAGGATTTACAAGACGTTCAATTCTTCGCTCTGAGATATTTGCGAGTTCCGCTACCGCAATCTTCATGAAGTCCATCGCAAACGCAATCGGCTGTCCATGAAAATTCCCTCCGGAAATGATCTTTTCCCCATCGTCAAAAATAAGTGGATTATCCGTTGCTGCATTCATCTCAATTTCAAGCTTTTCTTTTACATAATCGAGAGCCTGCCAAGAAGCCCCATGCACTTGTGGAATACATCGTAGTGAGTAAGCATCTTGTACTCTAACTTCTCCTTGCACGGTCGTTAAACGACTGTCCTTTAGATATCCACGCATTCTTTCAGCTGTTTCGATTTGTTGACGGTAACCTCTGGCAATATGGATTTCCTCTGCAAATGCATCTGTAATTCCGTTAAGCCCTTCCATCGTCATTGCTGCAATCCATTCGCTTTGAAATGCCAATTGCTCGGCCTCTAAATAGGCGACAACTCCCATTCCCGTCATGGCCTGTGTTCCATTAATCAAGGCAAGACCTTCTTTAGCTTCGAGTGTAATAGGAAATATTCCTTCCTGTTGTAAAGCTTGTTGGCTTTCCATCCTTGAACCTTTATAAAAAACTTCTCCTTCACCAATTAAAACGAGTGCCAAGTGGGATAACGGAGCAAGGTCACCACTTGCCCCCAATGAACCTTGCTGGGGGATGACCGGGATAATGTTTGCATTCAGTAAAGATAATAATGCTTCTATCAATTCTGGTCTTACACCTGAATATCCCTTAAGCAAAGCATTTGCCCGTAATAAAATCATCGCTTTGGCGACCGTTTCCGGGAATGGCTCTCCCATTCCACATGCATGTGATCTTATTAAGTTTAGTTGCAAGTCTCTTACATGTTCTTGATCAATTAGCACATCACTAAATTTCCCAAAGCCTGTATTAATGCCATATACAACTTTGCCATCTTTTACAATACGTTCCACAGCATTTCTGCTTTTTTGTACTACATCCATACTTTCTTCAAATGCCACAACTTTTTGATTTTCAAAAATAACTTTTTTGACTTCTGCTAATGTCAGTGATTTTCCAGTTAATATGACCATCGTTTCCACCTCTACCACTCTACCAAAATAAAGAAGGATGCCGACCTTCAAATCACTTCTGATTTGCAGGAAAGCATCCTTCTGATAAGGTTATTATTTTGTTAAGGCTAAGTTTTTTCATAAAGAACATCCTTAATGAGTCAATTTTCTAAATTTACCAACTATTATAAGTGTATGTTTTTTTGAATCCATCTGTCAATGGAGCCAAAAAATAATTCTTCATATAATGATGATCTCAAGTGAAACCTAAACGATGCTGATTCGTATTAGAGTTATCCAAAATAAGGAGGAACAATGATGATTGTAACAACTACTCCAACACTGCAAGGGAAAGAAATTGATCGATATTTAGGAATTGTATCTGGTGAAGCCATCATGGGGGCAAACGTTGTAAGAGACTTCTTGGCAAGTGTGACGGATATTATTGGTGGAAGAAGTGGTGCCTACGAAAACAAGCTTTCTGAAGGGCGTGAAATTGCGCTGCGCGAAATGGAAGATAAGGCACGTCGTTTAGGTGCAAATGCCGTGATTGGCGTCGACCTCGATTTTGAAACGCTGCGTGAAGGCATGATGATGTGCGTAGAAACTGGAACAGCTGTATTTGTGAAGGAAACGTAATTTTCATAATAAATTTATATGAGAAACAAAAAAGGCTGACCTAAATGGATTGATCAAATCCGCTCAGGTCAGCCTCTCTCATGTTGATGGACTTAATCTAGTGAAACGTTTTATAAAAGTAAATCTAATTCTTCGTTGGCTTCATCATTTGAAATTTTCATCTTCTCCGTTTGAAGAAAGACCAAAATCAAGACTTAATTCGTTTCTTATGATGGAAGGAAAATCTATAGCAGTTTTTATCTTTAAGTCAGGAATGGAAAAAGCAAAACAATTTGACGAGCTTTCGGTTTCTGTATAGATTTCATATTACGACTACCTACTTTTACAAAACAAACCTGTTTTCCGTTATACTAAATGAATGAAAAGGAAACCCTTGTTTTGAAAGGAGCAGCACTTATGAAATCTCTTGTACTTGCAGAAAAACCGAGTGTAGCCCGTGAACTTGCACGTGTTCTTGGTTGCAAACAATCACATAAAAGTTATATGGAAGGTGACCGTTATATCGTCACTTGGGCGCTAGGTCATTTAATTGAACTTAAAATGCCAGAGCATTACGATAATAAATATAAAAACTGGACTCTTGAAGACTTACCCATTATCCCTCAAAAGATGGGCTTAAAAGTCATCAAACAAACCAATCATCAATTCCGTGCGATTGAAGGGTTGGCGAAACGCCAAGATATAAAAGAGTGTATTATTGCAACGGATGCAGGTCGTGAAGGGGAACTTGTCGCTCGCTGGATTCTTGAAAAAGTCAAATGGAATAAACCACTGAAACGTCTCTGGATTTCATCTCAAACTGATAAAGCAATCCGCGAAGGTTTTCAGCAACTAAAGCCAGGTAAGGTATATGATGCTTTATATGATTCAGCTGTATGCCGTGCTGAAGCGGATTGGTTAATCGGACTCAATGTGACAAGAGCATTGACGACCAAATATAAAGATCCATTGTCTGCCGGTCGTGTTCAGACACCTACGCTTTCAATGGTCTTGGAACGAGAGCAAACCATTCAAAAGTTTGTGCCTCAGGAATATTGGACTCTATCTGCTGATATCGCCTCCCTATCTGCAGATTGGGAAAAGAATGGTGAGAAAAGAATCTTCAACAAAGAGACTGCAGAAAAGACGAAAACGAAAGTCACAGCTGCTACGGCGACTCTTAAGGCAATTGATCGCAAAGCAAAAACTGAACAACAGCCACTTCCTTATGACCTGACAGAATTACAACGGGATGCAAATAAAAGATTTGGTTTTTCAGCAAAGAAAACATCTAATGTTTTGCAGCGCCTTTATGAACAATATAAGCTCGTCACCTATCCTAGGACAGATTCACGCTACTTGACGACAGATATGGAAGCAACCATGCTCGATAGACTTCAAGGCATTGCTTCCGGTTATAAGGATGAAGTACGTCCTCTTCTTGCTACCAAAGGTAAAGTTGTTGCCAAAAGAGTATTCAACAATAGCAAAGTGACGGACCACCATGCCATCATTCCTACCGAAGAAAGGTTACATCTCAGCGATTTGGATTCAGATGAAAGAAAGCTTTATGATTTAATCGTAAGGCGATTTCTGACGCTTTTTTATCCAGAATATAAGTACGAATCAGTAAGCACGATTTTCGAAGTTGCCGGCGAAACTTTCACTTCCAAAGAAACATTGGTAATCGATGCTGGCTTCAAGAAGATCACAGGCAAAGATGAAGAAGCATCAGTTAATAAAACTGCTGGAAATTTAAGTAAAGGTCAAGCTTTTCCAATCAAGAATGTCATCTTAAAACAAAAATTCACTGAGCCGCCACTTCGCTATTCTGAAGCAGACATTCTTGCACAGATGGAGAAGTTTGGACTAGGTACGCCTGCTACCCGTGCGGAAATCATTGAACGCCTGGTAACATCAGAAGTCGTAGAGCGTCAGAACGGTCGTTTCCAATCTACGAAAAAAGGAAAACAGCTCATTGAACTAGTCAATGAAGAATTAAAATCACCTGAACTGACTGCACGTTGGGAGCAGGAACTAGAGCTGATTTCTAAAGGCAAAGCCGATCCAAAAGCCTTTTCTCAAAAAATTCGCAAGCAAACGGAACAGCTTGTTTCAGAAATTAAAGCTAGCGATAAAAACTATCGCGCTCACAACCTCACAGGTTCCAAGTGTCCTGAATGTGATTCATTCTTGAAAGAAAGAAGTACGAAAGAAGGTAAAGTGCTCGTTTGCTCAAGTCTTGATTGCGGCTATCGCAAACGGAAAGACCCGAAACTTTCCAATCGCAGATGCCCACAATGTAAAAAGAAAATGGAAATGCATGAAGGCAAAGCAGGACTTTACTTCCAATGTCGACGCTGCAATGTCGTAGAAAAAGCAGAGGAAAAGAAAAAGGCTGTAAGTAAAAGAGACGAACGAAAGCTCGTGCAAAAATACTCACAAAATGAAGATTTCGGCACAAGCCTTGGAGATTTACTAAAAGCAGCCCTAAAAGATAAAGATTAAAAATGGGAGATGCCTCAGGCATCTCCCATTTCTTTATCTATTCACTAAATACGTAATCAGCATGAAGATGATCATCAACCCATAAAGCCATACCATCCACTTGACTGCAAACTTAGCCCAAGACTTATTACGACGATAGTAATAGAGAACCGTTAATGTGAAAAATAGGCTAACTAAGGTTCGGATTAGAAATTCCAATCCGCTTCCGTACTCGAAATATAAAGCAAACACACCTGAGATAGCGATAAATATGTATAAAACAAAATATATTTTGTTTTTCTTTTCCTTTTTGCGATGTTCGTGTCCGAATTCGTACATATTTTTCCCTCATTCACTTATTTCTCTTGAGACGAACGCTTCAATTCCTTATTTAGAAACTCAATAAATTTCTCCTGAGCTCTTATACTATTTTTCAGCTGACGAGTACGCCAAGCACTCTGCAGGTATAGGCGCAGTCTTTTTCTCACAAAGAATAACCTGTGATACTCCGTTCTTTGATAAAGTTCTTCAAACCAATCATATTTTCTTAGTTCACTGATATGTTTGTCTATCCTTTCCGTATCAAGCGGCATTGTGCTTCCTGGTGTTAATAGCATTGATAAAAATTGAAAAAAATAAAACAAAAGCATCCCTCCTCGTTTTTATGCAGCCGTTCTCATCTTCTTGGATTTTTCTTTGAGCGTTTCGTTTTAATCATGCCACTAGATGGCTGCTTCTTGATCCATTTAAGATACTTCCCAACTTCCTCGTCTTGCTGGAGGGCTTGTATCGTATTTAAGCGAATCGCTAATTCTTTATTCGTAAATAGTGCATGTATTTGTTTATGGCAAGGAATGCATAGCTCAGCTTTGTCCAAGTAAGCACCATTTTCTTCTCTTGGTATTAAATGATGTTCTGTGATCTCGACATCTTCCCTTTTGCATAATTCACATATACCTGTCCTTCCCATAAAACCCCTCTTTCTCTTATTATTATCATCTCGTAACAAGCTTCTACGCATACACTATCCCGATTATTAGTAGTATTTTTTGCAGGAAAAAGAAATACTTTGCTAGAAGAGAAAGATATCTAACTACAAGGAGGCTGACGGATGTGCAAATTCATATAAAAGAAGTACTTTTGAAAATCGAACAAGAGTATGACGTTAAGATCCTTTATGCTTGTGAATCAGGAAGCCGCGCATGGGGATTTCCTTCAAAGGATAGCGATTATGATGTTAGATTTATTTATGTTCATAAACTGGACTGGTATCTCTCCATTGATCAAAAAAGAGATGTCTTGGAAGTTCCAAAGCATGATACTATCTCGATACCCGTACATGAATTAATAGATGCAAGCGGTTGGGAATTGACGAAAGCACTGAAATTATTCAGAAAATCCAATCCCCCATTATTGGAATGGCTCAATTCAAGCATCGTTTATCATGAAGCATTTACAACCGTTGATAAAATGAAAGACATCGCAACAGAAATCTTTTCGCCCGTTTCCTCTGTACATCATTATTTGAATATGGCGAAAGGGAATTACCGTGATTATCTAAAGGGTTCGGAAGTGAAGATCAAAAAATACTTTTACATCCTTCGACCCATTCTTGCTTCAGGCTGGGTCGAAAAATACAATTCATTTCCACCTATGCTGTTTCAAACATTAGTAGAAGATTTAATACCAACTGGCTCATTATTAAAAAAAGAAATCATGACTTTGTTAGAACGAAAAATGGCAGGCGACGAGTTGGACTTTGAACCAAGAATCGATTGCATTCACCAATTTGTCCACGATGAACTAGAAAGACTAGAGGCATTTGCAAAAGGTTTACGTGTTGAGGTAAAAGACCCCACGAGGAAACTCGATCAGCTTTTTAGAGACACTTTAATTGAAGTGTGGAGTTAATAATGTCGTGTTTTTTCCTTGTTTTCCCTTTTGTCTTTTTAGTATGATGGAATGGTTGCCCGGAAGAAATGAGGAATTTATATGAGAATTAGAGATTGGGATTTTAACTTAAAAGTACGTTTATTTGGAGAAGCATTAATCAATATTACGTTTTGGATGTTCTTTCCGTTCTTAACGATATATTTTGCTGAGGAATTTGGAAAGGGCACGGCTGGATTTTTACTTGTTTTCTCGCAGATATTTTCAGTGCTCGCCAATTTAATGGGTGGTTACTGCGCTGACCGCTACGGCAGAAAGACAATGATGGTAATCGGCTCTATCGGACAAGGAATATCCTTCCTAATTTTTGCTTTTGCCAATTCTCCATGGCTCGATGCGCCGTGGCTGAGTTTTATGTGCTATGCATTAGCAGGAGTTTTCGGTTCGTTTTACTGGCCAGCGAGTCAGGCGATGGTTGCCGATGTTGTTGATGAGAAGGATCGTAATCATGTTTTCGCTATTTTCTATACAATGATTAATATTGCTGTTGTAGTTGGACCACTTCTTGGAGCTATTTTTTATACGTATTATCGTTTTGAATTGCTTTTGGTAGCGGGAGTCATTTGTATAGTCCTTGGTTTTGTTCTCATAAAATACATTCGTGAAACTGTACCTGTTTCAAACATACATGTAAAAGACCACAATGAAAAATGGTACGCTTTCCTACAAAATCAGATAAAAGAATACGGTATTATTGCCAAAGATAAGACGTTTCTTATGTTTATCATCGCTGGCGTAATAGGTGCACAAACGTTCATGCAGTTGGATATGCTTTTCCCTGTTTATATTAAAGATGTCATTGATAATCAAACACTTCTTTCATTTGGAGATTGGTCCTTTGTGGTGAAAGGTGAACAGGCTTTTGGACTAGTTCTAGCTGAAAATGGACTTCTTGTAGCACTTTTTACGGTTTTAGTGACGAGATGGATGGAGCATTTTAAGGAGAAGAATGTATTTATCATCTCTTCCCTTTTATATGCTGTTTCCATGATTGTATTTGGACAATCAAGTTGGATTTGGGGACTTATTTTGGCAATGGCCATATACACATTAGGGGAATTGATGGTTGCAGGAATTCAACAAAGCTTTATTACTAAAATTGCCCCGGAACACATGAGAGGACAGTACTTCGCTGCCGCTAGCTTACGTTATACGCTCGGTCGAACTCTCGCTCCTCTCTCTATCCCTCTTACAGTTTGGTTGGGATATGATTGGACATTCGGAATCCTATGTTTACTATCTATCCTAACGGGTGTTTTGTATTGGCTTATGTTTAGAAAGTTAGAGGATTCCACAAAAAGTGTCTCACCAATTAGCGGGACTTAGTTAAACTAGCCAGCAATGAAAATAGGATTTTTAAATGGATTTTTACATTACAATAGAATTAGTATTTAACAAAGGCGACGCTCAGAGATTATTCTCTGAGCGTCGTCTTTGTATTCTCTATTGTTCTATGAATTTAATTAATCTCTGTTGCTACTGTATTTAAATGTCATGATGACGAATAAAAGAAAACTCAGCAATAAAGTGGATCCTCCTACGATGTAGAAGATCATGGTGAATGTTTCAGGTAAAGCGAATGGTTTTAAAGTATAAAGCCACATACCCGAAGTTAATCCGAAACTCCCAATGATAGCAGTCCATACATGAAGGAAAGCTAGCTTCGAATCTGCCGGTACTTTATATAGGCGATAATATGTTGAAAAAGCAAATAAGCTTAGCCATCCTACTACGAGAATATGTGCATGGATTGCCCTGAAGCTATAACCACCAGCACCAGCCATGTGTGAACCTAAAAATGCTCCTGCAAAAGCATAGATGGCAGAGAATC
The DNA here is from genome assembly GCF_900115925.1 of Bacillus sp. cl95. GTDB lineage: Bacteria > Bacillota > Bacilli > Bacillales > Cytobacillaceae > Neobacillus_A. The sequence goes on from NZ_FOYF01000004.1 coordinate 161,228, forward strand.
TTAATAGCAAAACTTGATATTTCATTACGTCCCCCTTGTTCCCCTTTATTCTTATCCGTTTTTAATTATAAATAGTGGTTACTAAAAAGGCTATTAAGTTCTGTGACTATCCACTAGATTTCACAACCTTTCTTTTTTCCATGTAAACGGCTACAATTATAAAAGACAGAGAATTCTATAAAAACAATTGTACCTTCGAGGTGCTTTGAGAAAAGGAGAATACATATGACTAACTTTCAGAATACTCTTGAGAAATATGCAGAACTAGCTGTTAAGGTTGGTGTAAATATTCAAAAGGGTCAAACTCTAGTTGTAAATGCAACACTTGATGCAGCTGAATTCGTACGACTTGTTACCAAAAAAGCTTATGAAACTGGTGCAGATAACGTCGTGGTTAATTGGAGTGATGATACAGTATCAAGGCTGAAATATGACCTTGCTCCAGATGATGCTTTCAACGAATATCCACAATGGAGAGCGAAGGAAATCGAAGAATTAGCCGAAAACGGTGCAGCATTCATGTCTGTTGTTTCCGCAAGCCCTGATCTATTGAAGGGTGTAAATCCAGAACGCATCTCAAATTTTCAAAAAGCGGCTGGAAAAGCTCTTTCTAAATATAGAAAGTTCGTTCAAACAGATAAAGTGAGTTGGACAGTTGTTGCTGCTGCTTCTCCTGATTGGGCAGCAAAAGTGTTTCCTGAAGCGGCAAAAGAAGAGCAAGTCGGACTCTTATGGGATGCCATTTTTAAAGCAACTCGTTCTGATTTAGGGGATCCTGTTTCTGCTTGGAAAGAGCATGATGCTACCCTCCATGAAAAGGTCAAAATTCTAAACGAAAACCATTTTCAAAAATTACATTACAAAGCTCCAGGTACAGACTTAACGATTCAATTACCTGAATCGCACCTCTGGGTTGGCGCAGGTAGCGTGAATGAGCAAGGAATCGAATTCATGGCGAATATGCCGACAGAGGAAGTTTTCACTGTACCTGTAAAAACGGGTGTAAATGGAACGGTATCAAGTACGAAGCCTCTTAGCTATGGCGGAAATATCATTGATAACTTCACACTAACTTTCGAAAACGGAAGAATCGTTGATTTCAAAGCCGAGGAAGGCGAAGAAATTCTGAAACGACTAGTGAATACAGATGAAGGCTCACACTATCTAGGTGAAGTGGCACTCGTACCATTCCATTCACCAATCTCGCAGTCCAATATTCTTTTTTATAACACATTGTTTGATGAAAATGCTTCAAACCATTTGGCAATCGGAAGTGCCTATGCTTTCTGTATCGAAGGCGGGAAGAAAATGTCTTCTGAAGAGCTGGAAGCAAATGGGCTAAACGAGAGTCTCACACACGTCGATTTCATGATTGGCTCTGATAAAATGGATATTGACGGTATTACAGCAGACGGCAAAACGGTTCCTGTTTTCCGTGCTGGGAATTGGGCGATTTAAGGGAAAGCTAGTTCCTGCAAGGATTCAGCGCGTTTAATCAAACGTTTGATTAGGCTCTTTTCGAAAAAATTGTTGTTATTGAATTAGTCAGAAGTGATTTTGCGTTTAGAATTTTATATTGAGGAAAAGAGCACGAAATAAGAATCTATACGTTTTTGCTCTAATCGTAAAAGCAACAATCTATGCGAAAACAGCCTTTGATTAAGCCCTCTGTTCGTGTAGAACAAAAAAGCAGGAAACCGATATATGGTTTCCTGCTTTTTCTATCTTTTTATCGGTTGTCAATTTTTTCTGGATACATGTCGTGGTTCATCATGCGATAATTAGCCATTTCTTCATACTTTGTTCCAGGCTTGCCATAGTTTGTGTATGGGTCGATTGAAATCCCGCCACGTGGCGTAAATTTACCCCAAACCTCAATATAACGAGGATCCATTAACTTGATAAGGTCGTTCATGATAATATTCATACAGTCCTCATGGAAATCTCCATGGTTACGGAAGCTGAACAAATATAATTTAAGCGACTTACTTTCAACCATCTTTTCACCAGGAATGTAGCTGATATAAATAGTGGCGAAATCAGGCTGTCCTGTTTTCGGGCAAAGGCTTGTAAACTCCGGGAAGTTCAATTTTACAAAATAATCGCGGTAAGCATGCTTATTATCAAATGCTTCTAGAATCTCTGGAGCATATTGAAAAATATAATTTGTCCCTTGATTGCCTAATAACGTAACGCCTTCTAGTTCTTCATCTTTTCTTCCAGCCATAAAAAATGCCTCCTAATATGTCCGTAACATACAGAGAGGCAACGATAGATAATTGAAATCATCCATAGTTTTTTTCAGAGGGTATCCGCTATGAACCTCTCCCGTCTGCAACGGGGTATTCGTATTTTAGTAACATTGTAACTATAGGAAAAAAGCGTTCTATTGTCAACAAGTGATATTTGGTAGCCACTCAAAAAAGCTATTTTATGTTCAGCATATTTTTCGTGTATAATGATTGAATGTTAGGAGGTTGATTTATGTTTAATGAATTCAAAAAGTTTGCGATAAAAGGTAACGTCATCGACCTGGCAGTCGGTGTTATCATTGGGGCAGCTTTTGGTAAAATCGTTAGTTCTCTTGTTGCAGACATAATAACGCCGCTGATTGGATTATTAATGGGCGGGATCGATTTTTCCAAGCTTCAATTTACGCTTGGTGAAGCAGATGTAAAATACGGACTATTTCTGCAGAGTGTCACTGATTTCTTGATTATTTCCTTCTCGATTTTCTTATTTGTAAGATTGATCAACCGTTTTAAGAAAAAAGAGGAAGCTAAAAACGAAAAAGCGGTTGTTGATAAAAAAGAAGAACTTTTAATGGAGATTCGCGATTTATTAAAACAACAACGTGAAAATAATTTTTAGAAAAAATGAATCTTCTTTGTCCGTGATTCGTATAACATAATAAGCAAAATACTATGAGGTGAAGAAAAAAATGTACGCACAAACAAGAAATCAATTTATGCCTTCTATATTGAGGACTTTCGCACTATCACTGGCCTTTGCTATTCTAGGTGCTTTCGCTGGTGTGTTTGTACCGACAGGATTATTCCTGCCACTTGCAATCATTGAAATTGGAATGCTCGTATTCGCATTCTTTTTACGACGCAAAAAAGCGATCTCATACACATTCCTATATGTATTCACGACGATTTCGGGAATCACTACTTATCCAATTGTAGCCCATTACACAGCTTTGGCAGGTGCTAACGTTGTTTTCATGGCCCTAGCTACAACAACAACTGTTTTCACTGGTCTAGCGATTTACGCAACAAAAACGAAACGTGATTTATCTTTCCTAGGCGGCATGCTGATGGCAGCATTGCTAGCTTTAATCGCCATTTCAATCTTTAGCTTTATCTGGCCGTTAAGTTCTACTGGAATGCTTGCATTTTCTTTCATCGGCGTTCTGGTATTCAGTGGTTATGTACTTTTCGATTTCAACCGTATGAAGCACTATGGCATTAGTGCTGAACATGTTCCTTTGATGGCATTGAACCTGTATCTTGATTTCATTAACTTGTTCTTAAGCATTCTTCGTATTTTCGGAATTCTAGGAAGCGACGATTAAAAATTCTCCCATGGTGGAGATCAAAGGCTCTGAGCGGCACTTGCCATTCAGAGCCTTTTACTATGTTAAGATGGGTGTACACTTTCCATGAATGGAGGTTATTGAATGAATTATCAATTAGAAAGCACTTCGTCAGAAACTCCTGTATTATTGAGTGAACTCATCAACGGAAAAAGATCTGTTGTTGTTTTCGTCCGCCACCTTGGTTGACCAGTCTGCCGTGAATATCTTACGCAGTTGCGTGAGCGAATAAATGAAATTACTGAAAAAGGTTACCAAGTTATTGTTATTGTTCCTTCAAAGGCTAGTTTTATTAACCAGTTTCTAGATCACTTCGGACCCTATCCTTTTCCGATATTTGGTGACCCATCACGGGCGGCATACAGAGGAATGGGACATGTTACGATGCTAAAGTGGAAACTGCTCTTGAAAGCCGGATTAGGTTTTATCACAGGTAAGGTGAAGAACTTCTTCCCTGAAGATAGCCGACAGAAAGAATTTGTTAAGAAATCAATGAAGACTCAGGATGTTTTTATTCAGGGCGGAACCTGGCTATTCTCCTCTGAAGGAAAATTGTTGTGGCACCATATAGACTCATCTCCTGAAAATCATGCTAGCATAGATGACGTCATTCATCACATAAAAAACCAAGGCAGAACCCTATGAGGCCCTGCCTTGGTTTATTTAAAAAATGTATTCCGTTTCTTTCCCTTTAGAATATCTCCAAACCAGCCCTTTTTCTTGAGCAACATATACAAAGCTATAGTTGTTCCACCAATCAGAATAAGAGAAATTAAATAACCAAACTTCCACTTTAATTCTGGCATATGGTCGAAATTCATCCCCCATAATGCTCCCCAAGCCATTACTGGTGTAAATAGTGTCGTCATCACTGTTAGCGTCTTCATGATTTCATTTCCTCGATGGGAAGAGACCACTTCTTCAAGGTTAATCAACGTGTCCATCTCTTGTTCATAGCCTTCAATTAACATGAGACCCCGATCGATCCTTTTGCATGTTCGCTGATATTCCATTGTTTCCACTATCGAGTCTCCGAAGGCTTCGTCTAGGCTCATTTTTATTTCTCTTATTGGCATCATCAAATGCTTGGCGACCAATAATTCATGTCGGCATTGATAGATTTCCTCGAGAATGGTTGTACTATTTTGTTCTTTGACCTTCCAGAACAAATCGTTCAGTCTTAATTCAAATTGGTCAATCTTTATTAGGTTTCGCTTCATAATTTCTCCCAATAAGATTGCAAATCCTTCAATTGCATTGTCTGCATACTCCATATGTTTTAGCAACGTTGAGTGTACGGGCATACCCTCATTTGAAAAATTAAGTCCAGTAGTTACAAAGAATGTTTTTGTAATGAAAAAATTAAAAATCTCAAAATCATCTTTTTTTCCAAGGTTCTGCTGATAAACAAGTGCACCGGACACTTTTTCTTCTTCCCTAACCGAAGTATCCACTTTTAGAAAATTAGTATTGCGTCTATCTATATCCTTTTTCCATTCTTCTAAGGAAAGAGACGAATACTGTTTTGCTAACTCAACAATCTTTGTAGTTTCAGTATCATCTAACTGATACCATTTCCATTCCTCATCATGAAACTTGTGCTCCATCTTCTCATCTCCTGCAAGACCCATCTGGTATCCGTCCATAATATATAGATTTAGATTCCCCAAATCATCTTCAAAAAAACATTTCCTATAAATGGAACATTCTCCAATTATCATGTGGTTTTATATATTTTGGAGTGGGTAAATATAAGAACAAAGGTTAAGAAATACCTTATTCAAGGAGGAATGATGGAATATGAGAAACTCACGTCAAGTAGGTTCGTTCGTACTAGCAGGCGTAGGCATAGGTACTGCGGTTTGGTTAGCTTTAAGACCCGGTAATACAAAAATGCAAAATCTCTATTCTACTGTGAAAAATAGGTTTTTCCCTTCAACTTCTCTTGCTACACCACCTATTGAAAAAGCTGGACACCCTGACCCCCATGATATCGATGACAACAAAATGGTAAGTGAAGGGGCTATGTATTCTGTAAATTATTACAATGAAAAAGAACAATAAACAGAGGCGCTTTTGCTCCTCTGTTTATTGTTCTTTTTTCTAAATATTAAAAGGACCAATTTTTCTATCTTAATAGGAGGCAAAGAATGGGTTTTATATTCATATTGGTGTATTTGGCGATTGTTTTAGCCGTGATTGAAATAAATGTCATTATCTTTACCCTGACAGGCCTGGAAAAGCATATTGCAAGATTCCAGGTCATTTCTATGCTCACAGGTACTGGATTTACAACCGGCGAATCCGAACTAATCATTGGACATCCGATTCGTCGTCGGGTAGGAGCATTTCTCATATTATTTGGCGCCTTCTCTTTGGCAGTTGTGATTTCAGCGATAAGTAGCATTCTATCGGATAATTTCAGAACAAAGGAAATTGCATCTATTGCTGGGTTTTTATTACTAGCGTTAATCATATTAAAAATACCACCGTTGCAGAAAAAAATAGCTCGCTTTTTCAAAGGTGAACTAAAGAAAAATTTTGACCTGAAAGACCTGCCCATTCGAGACGTATTAATGACCAATGAAGAAGACAATTTTTTAGAAGTTCCTATCCATCAAACCTCACATATGATCGGACAGACATTGGTGGATAAGATTACAGATAACGAAGATATAAATATCATGTTTATTAAACGTGGAGATATCGTCATTCGCAAGAAAAGGCTGAATACAAAACTTCAGGCAGGAGATAAAATCGTCCTTTATGGAGATAAGGAATTAATGAAAGATAAATTTGAAGAAGAAATTGAAAAGGCTGAATCTGATGAGTAATTCTTCAATGCAAGAATCTGAAAGATTTTTTTAATAAAAATATCCATTTCTACTATGGCCATAGTGCAAAATACCCATTAGAATAGAAAAGGAAAATTATTCTATTCTTTCTAAGGGGGAACACAAATGACGCTTTACAGTTTTATCGTACTTATTCATGTCATTGCTGCGGTAACAGGACTTGGCGCGAGCTTTGCAATGCCAGTGGTCATGAAAAGTGCAAAAAACGCAACACAAGCAAGATTTTCATTAGAACTAAACACCAAAATTGAGATATTTGCGAAAGTCGGTAGTATTATACTTTTGGCTACCGGGCTAATTTTAGGATTCATAAATACAGGATTATTTTCACAAGGATGGTACATCGCATCATTGTTAATCTACGTTCTTGTACAGCCAATTGTTGCTGGCATCATGCCTAAGAAAATGAAGCAAATGGACCTTATTCTTAAGGAGTATAAGGGAGATACACTACCTGATTCATATAACAAATTGAATGCCGAACTTAAACCGTTTAATGGTGCGATTCACGCTGCAGCAGTTATCTTGATCGTACTTATGTCAGTAAAACCATTCTAAATTGGCAAAACACCGGGACTATACCCGGTGTTTTTACTTATGTTTAAGTTTCTTATAATACGCAGCTTTATACAGATGATAAAAAATAATATTTCACTTTTAGAGAATTATTACACTCTGTGTTAATCCTTCTTCCCATTCTATTTGTGTAATTGTTCGATTTACTTGGGTAATTCTCACTTTTACTCGCGCAAATCTCGATTCTACTCGCGCCTGTCGAAATTCAGACACAAGTCAGCCACTTTACTCCCCTGATTGAACTTCTTCTAGCTTCATCATCGCCCCATAATACTGCTGAGCTGTAGTGAAGCAAATGAAGGCACAAAGTTCGCTGATTTCTCCTTCAGAAAATTCCTCTTTTAATATCTTAAAAGTCTCTTCAGATATATCTCCCTTTTGCTTTAAGAACACTTCTGCAAATCCTACGGCTAGGGAAGTTTTCTCATCATATAAATGAGGATCAGGTTTTCCTTTTGCTTTGCAATATTCACAGCCATTACTTTGAGCCAATGTCCTCCTTACTTGCTCCTTTAATATGGAGGAAAGCAGTTCGTCACCTTCTAAACTTTCTCCTAAAACAGTCCAAGCTTCCATCACTTTTTTGTTATGTCCTAACAACTTTTGAAACGGGGTCTTTCCATATTCTGATTCTTTAATTCTTGCCATTTCCATCTCCTCCTTGTTAAATTAATGATAATAAACCATTAATCTTTTTTACATTAAATTCGAAACCTGTTTACCTAATTTCTTTTTAGAAATAAACAAATAGTGAAAGGTCGACATTAAATTTGAAAATAGATGCGATTGATAAAAAAATCATTGATGAATTATCGAAAAATAGTCGACTATCGATGAGCGAATTAGGAAGGAGAATCAATCTTTCCTCTCCATCCGTGACAGAACGCGTCAGACAAATGGAGTCTTATGGAATCATCAAGAAATACACATTGGAAGTTGATTATGAAAAGCTTGGCTATCCTATACAATGCTTAATCGAAGCAACGGTCAAAAACGGTGATTATAAAGCATTCAAAAGTGTTATCGAGAGTTTGCCAAACTTGGAATTTTGTTATCGAATTGCAGGCAATGCCTGTTACATGCTTAAAATGCAATTCGAAACTTTTGCGAAAGCAGAGGAATTTATAAATGTGATCAATCCATATGCCCAGACTGTCACACACTTCATTTTTTCTCGAGTTGAGACAACTCTAAAAATGGAATAAACAAAAAGATCGCCTACCATGTAGACGATCTTTTTGTTTATTTAACCGACAAGAGAATGTTTAAAGGCATAAATGACTGCTTGCGTACGGTCTTGAACACCTAATTTGCTCAAGATATTGCTTACATGCGTTTTCACTGTTTTTAAGGCGATAAAAAGCTCGTCTGCAATTTCCTGATTTGTCTTCCCTTCCGTCATAAGCATGAGGATTTCAAGCTCTCGGCTTGTTAAGTCCTCATGTGGAAAATGCTCATTTTTCTGACGCATTTTCATCATCATTTTGCCTGTCACTTCTGGCTCAAGAACAGATTGACCATGGTATGTAGCCCTCACCGCATTCGCAATCTCACTTGCCTTTGAAGTTTTTAGCATGTAGCTAGAAGCACCTGCTTCAAGTGCCGGATATACTTTCTCGTCATCAAGGAAACTCGTGACAATAATAACCTTTGCTTCTGGCCATTTTTCAATAATCTGTCTGGTCGCTTCAATTCCGTCCATTTCCTTCATGACAAGATCCATCAGGATAATATCAGGTCTTAATTCTAGCGCCAACTCAACACCTGTTCTTCCGTTATCCGCTTCTCCAATGACTTCAATATCCTCTTGTGCAGATAAATACGAGGAAACTCCGATCCTCACCATTTCATGGTCATCAACGAACACCACTTTAATCATTTGCAGCACCCTCATTCAATATCATTGGAACTTTTACTTCAAGACGTGTTCCTTTATCTTTAAGACTAACAACCTTTAACGTGCCGCCAACTTCCAAAGCACGTTCATGCATATTCTGCAAGCCGTAGGAGCCTGCTTTGGAACCATCTTCAAAACCGATTCCATCATCCGCAACCCTTAAGATAATCAAGTCATCGCGTTTAATAAGCAAAACTTCCAGTTTGGTGGCTTTAGAATGTCTGAGAGTGTTAGATACAGACTCTTGAAGAATCCGAAAAAGATGATCTTCTAATCCCTTATCCAACGGGAACGCTTCAACCTTCCAGTGTATGTTCATGGTGACCTTCTGTGATAATTCGATTAATAGCTCTTCAATTCCTTCTTGTAGCGTCTTGTCTTTTAAAGCTACAGGTCGGAGGTGAAGTAGTAGTGCTCGCATCTCTAATTGTGATTGATGAATCATTTCTTCAACCATTTTCAGTTGCTTTGATTGGCGGTCTTCCTTTTCACTCAATGGTTCCGTTATCGCCGACATCATCATGGAAGCCGCAAAAAGCTGTTGACTGACTGAATCATGCAATTCCCTCGCCAAACGGTTTCGTTCCTGGGAGATAATTTCTTGAATCCTTCCCTCAATGTCTTCTACCTTCTCAGTTGCTAACCTTTGGGAAAGTATAGTTTGTTCAGTCATTTGCTTGTAAATTTTACTTATTCTTCTTTGAATGGATTGAACTTCGGAAAAATTGGCATCAGCCTTGAACTCAAGCTGTCTTCCTTCTTCAAGGGAATGTACGGCTTTATCGATAGCAGCAAATTGGTTACGCCAATAAAAGCCTGAAACCAGGCCGAATACTATGGCAACGGCGATACTAAAAGCAGGAATAAACACACCTACAGGTATGTCCATCAATTCTTCATTCCATAAATCCTGCCAAATAAGGTCAGGAATCGCAATGAACATGCCTACTAAAATCGTAATGACAATGAAAAATACAAAGAGCGAAGACCAGATAACTTGGCGAAGTACGGCACTCATATGCGCTTCACCTCTAAATCTCCTATGAAAAGGGATGTAATGATTTTCACTCTTTGCTCGGATTGTAGGAAGTCTGGTGTTTGATATTGCATCACCTGATTGAATACTTTGGTCTCGGCATGATTAAATACTGATACTGTCCCGACTATGCTTGAATGGGAAACATTCACTTCCAGTTCATATGGTACAAGAACTTGAACCTTTCCAATCACATTACGAATGGCAATCACCGTTTCACCTTTTGGCAGGACCGTGTAACTTAGGTCAATCACTGTATCTCCAACAGCCGCCTGGATATTAATATCGTTCCATTCGTAAACATCATCTGGTGTCCGCTGTTGTCCGAGTAAGGTATTTTCGAAGAAAGGCTTCGTAATACAAATAGTGTCCTTTGTTTCTTGTTCAGGCAATTTAATTACGGGGAGAATATGTTTAGGTTCCTTTTTCGAGGAAACAAATTTAATTACGAAATACAGCAAAAGTGCTAACATTAAAAACTTAAAGGTAATCATGGAAAATACGCTAGCACATAGAAAGATGAGTCCGCCCCAGAAAAGGAATTTCCCTTTCCTTTTTTCAAGAGACTTCTTCCCATAATAGATCATGAGTGACGATACGAATAGCGAAAATATCACGCCACTGTTAAAAAAGATGATTTCGAGCAAAAGAACGACACTGCCTATGAAGATGACCCAGCTCAAGTAATTATTTTTAATATTGTTTAGCATTTCCTTCATCTCCTAGACCCTTTTAAGATGTGCCACTTCAGAAAAAAGCTTCAAAAGGCGCAGATTCCCACGCCTTTTTAGAATACCATGTTTGGATTAAGAAATGGACGAGATTTCCTCTTTTTTCATTTCTTTTTCTAATTGTGCAATGCGTGCATCTATGGTGCTGCGATAGTAAGAACTATTCACTTGGTGCTCCAGCTTTTCTAGGTAGTTCTCAATATCCTGAAACTTTGCAAAGGCTTTGTCTCCGTTACCATTTTCATCAAGAACTGTGTTAGCCCGAAGGTTGGCACGCGTGATGTTTTCCTTGCCCATTAATTCCATGCGGCGGATATGCATATCTTTCAACTTGTGCTTCATTTCTTCATATTTACGCTCTAACCCTTGCAATTCATCAATTGTATTTTGCAAGGAAACTTTCAATCTTTCTGCACGTTCTGCATATTGAGCGTGTTCTTGTAAGGCGAATTCATAAAGATTCGATTCACCATCTTTAGAGGCAACTTCTGCTTGATACTTTCGTTTAGCTGCAAGGTCTGTAGCAAACTGAAGTTCACGAGTAAATTCTTCTTTCAATGTAGATTGACGTTCCAAAAGCTTTCTTACTTTTTCAGTTTCCTGTTCGCTTTGGCGTAAATATTGGTTCAATAATGCAATCGGATTTTTACGTTCCTTCGTATCAAGTACTTCGTGCAAATCAGCTGAGATCGTGTTTTTAATGCGAGTAAATAAGTTTGTCATTTTTCCATCTCTCCTTTAGGTTAATTTTGTTTCAATTCGTTCCATTGCTTTTCAAAATTCATGAACGGATCGCTTTCTTCTTTTAATGGTGACTCGCTTCTATTCCATTTCTTGTAGACAACGTATAAAACATATAGCGCTACAACACCTAGGATGGCTGGAGCATTGTGAGCTGCTGCCATTAAGGCAATGAAACCGGCAAAGCCCCATCCAATCTTGCTTCCAGTTGACTCAGACTTCATGAACTTTTTGAAAACGAAATACATTATCGCAAGACTGATCACCATTCCGATCATCGGGCCAACTGTTGCTAACAACACCATGGCCGCTAAACCTCCTGCTAAAAGTAAACCAAATTTCTTCATTTACGTTTCCTCCTCTCTTTCATGTATTCATCTTACCTCTCTGGCGAATTTCTCATAACGAGCTTGAGCTTGATTTTCATATAGGTCCCGAGACGTAGAAAGAGTCAGCCCGCTAAACAGACTGACCCTTCTTTGAAAAATATAGATTTCTATTTAGAAATAAACATTTGCGTCCAATAGTAACGTTGTGAACCGCCTTGCGCATAACCAACTCCAATATGAGTGTAGCTCTGGCTAAGGATATTCTTACGGTGACCTGGGCTGTTCATCCAAGCTTGAACAACTGAGGCTGCAGTCGTTTGTCCTGCTGCAATATTTTCACCAGCAGCATTATAGTGAATACCAAAGTTCTTCATCATCGTAAATGGATCACCGTATGTTGGGCTTGTGTGAGAGAAATAGTTTTTGTCTCTCATATCATTGGATTTGTAACGTGCCACCCTTGAAAGCTCCCAATCAGCCACGAGTGGTTTCAAACCGTATTTCGCACGTTCTTGGTTTGTTAATTGAATGACTTGATGTTCGACACTTTTTACAGCATCGTAATTCGGAATGTTAACCTTTTGTCCTGGATAGATTAAGTTCGGATTTGGAAATTGCGGGTTTGCTTCAATAATTTCAGATATGCCTACCTGATATTTCACCGCAATTTTCCAAAGGGAATCACCAGGTTGAACTGTGTAAACCTGCTGCGCAAAGGAAATGGCTGGCACACAAACGAGTGCCATAAGAAACATAAAGCCTGCTATTAATACCTTTTTCATCTTTAACTTGCACCTCCGATAATAGGATGTGAGTTACCGATAAAAATATTCACTTCAAGACTGCCTGCATGACTTATTTTTGAAATGAGGATTCATCCATGTGATGGAAGGGAAAGGCATCTTCAGGAGAGCTTTTGTATATTTTGAAAGTCAGCGCTGATAATAAAAAAATGAAAATAGGGAGGAATTTGTTTGAAGGAACTAACTTGGATGACATATTTGATGCTCATACTGGCAAGTTACAGGCTAACTCACTTAGTTGTATTTGATAAGATAACGGAATTTATCAGAAAGCCATTTATGAAAAAAATTGAAATTCAAACCGACCACGGAACAGAAACAAAGAATGTACCGAAGTCGATGTTCGGTTATCTACTCAATTGTTATTGGTGTACAGGAATTTGGAGTGCCATTTTCCTCGGCACAGCATACCTTCTCATCCCCAAAGTAACCTTTGTCATCATTCTTATCCTTTCCATTGCTGGCGGACAATCAATTCTTGAATCCTTTGTAGGAGTTAACATAAAGAGAGTCAGCTACCTAGCCCATCAACAACATGAACAAGAAAAAAAGAACTAGGATGATGCCTGGTTCTTTTCTTGTGTCATCATGTATCCATTTTTATCAAATCCCAAGGAGTAATAATCCCCACAGGCTTTTCTTCCTTTGAACCATTAGGTGTGACAATAACTGCTTCAAGTTTATTGCCGTCCTGAACTCGTCCTTCAAACAAATCCTCAAGATCAAATACGTTTTGATTAGGTGTAATGAATTGAACGTTTCTCTCCTTTTCATACGATTGAAGGTCGAAAACCTTTATTCCTTTAAGGTCAATGGTATGTCCATTTATCTTCTCAGCGAAAAAGCTGCGTAACCCGCCTTCTGTTAATAGGAATACAAATTTATTACCTCTATAGATGGGAAATTGTGAATACGGATCATCCTTCGTGTCCTCAAGAAAGTCCTTCACTTCTTCAAAAGCATCGTATGTTTTTACTCGACCTGATGCAATCGACAATACCGAGGGTGGACTTTGCAGAAACTGCGAAATGTTTTCGATTCTTTCTACTACCTCAAGATGAGGTTCTGCAATATAGAAATTCTCTCGGCTTTTTTCGTGTACCAAGGCATTTCTTAACCGTGCATAGCTTTTCAAATCATCAAAGAAATTTCGGATGGAAGCATGTCTATTCTTTGCTTTATGCAATAAATCTAGGAAGTGGTCACTGTCCTCAAGTTTTACAAGTTTGCGAAGTTCGGTATGAATTTGATTGAATGCAATTTCGAACCTCTCTGACTTTTCCCGTTGCTTTTGAATCTCTTTTACTGATTCAGTGGATTCTAACATACCTATCACCTACTTATGATAATGATGATTCCCACCCTTCAAGGGCTGTATGAATACTTTCCTGCGCTGCTTTTACTATTTCTCCATCTTGCAGATCATGTCCATATACGAGTAGCAAGACAGCCGTATAGATGGCTTTAAATCTTGCCAGCTTTTTTGTCTCTCCTTTTACTTGTCCATATTTTTCGAAAAATAATCCCCTTCCGCTATTGGGTATAAAACTATACGCGATTGAAAGGTCTACCGCCGGATTTCCAATATGCGTGTCGCCCCAATCAATAATCCCTGATACTTCATTTTGGCTATTAAGTAACAGGTTACGAATATGTAAATCCCCATGGACTAGCACTAGAGGTCCTGCCGTTTCTATCTGCTCTAACGAATCCACATACTTCGTGAGCAATTCTACCTGTGCTATCAGTTGATTGCCAACAGCCTTTTGCACATAATTCTTGAGTTGTTCCTTCCTTTTTTTAATGCTGAGACGTTCAAGTGTGTCATACGGTACACCCAGACCTTCAGCGAGATTAATTGGAATGCTATGCAACACTTTTAAGAATTCTGCAAGTCGTTCAACTGATTTCAGACGATCATCGTGGTTGACTGTAGAAGGGGTGATTCCCTCGACTAAACGATAACCTGTAAAGGACCAAGGATAATTTTCAGATGGATGACCGAAAAAGATTGGTTTGGGAATGGCCATGCTAGCTGTTGCTACGATTGCAGGTAGGAGCATATTCTCTATCTCCAATAATTCGTGTCCAACTTCCCTACGCGGAAAACGAAATACGTATTGGTTATTTACCTTAAAAACAGTATTATCAAAACCTTTTCCGATTAATTTTATTGTAATCGGAGATAATTGTGGAAATTGTGAGAGGATAAGCCCTTCTGCCTCTTTCTCGGTCAAAACAATTTCTGCTGTCCAAGGCTGTGGCATCTTTATTCCTCCTTTGTAAATGAATATCTTTTTTATTATTTTATCTCTTCGTTTAACATCTTCAAAATAATTGCTATTTTTCAAAGCAAAGGGAATATGTCCATAGTTATCAAGTTCAGCACATGAAATGTAGATTTTTGGAAAAGTTAAGTCTAGTGATTTTTTTAAAAGGAGGATTTATAGATGGATATCACAAACGAAATGCCTCAATTTCCTAAAACGTATTGGAGAGAAACCAATCTTCCACAATTCGCTAAACTAGAGACTGATCTACACGTTGATGTAGCGATTGTAGGAGCAGGAATTACGGGGATTACTACTGCCTACTTACTAAGTAAAGCAGGTTTAAAGGTCGGGGTCATGGAAGCCGGCAGCATCCTAAATGGAACGACCGGCCATACAACTGCCAAGATTACAGCTCAGCACGGTCTGATATACGATGAATTGATTAGCCACTTCGGAGAAGAAAAAGCGAAACTTTATTATGAATCTAATAAACAGGCGCTTGATTTCATAAGGAATGTGATTCAAGAGCATGGAATAGATTGCGATTTTAGTGAGCAGGATGCCTTTATTTATTCCACAACCGAAGAATATCAATCAAAGCTTGAAAAGGAGTATGAGGCATACCAAAGACTTGGAATCCCCGGTGAACTGTCAGACAGCATTCCTTTTAATATAAGTATTAAAAATGCCCTATCCATGAAAGGACAGGCTCAATTTCACCCCTTGAAGTATTTGACTCACCTTGTGAAAGAGGCAACAGCGAATGGTTGTGAATTTTATGAAAATACAACGGCAATCGATGTCGAGGACGGTGACTCTCCTATCATCTCTACAAAATCCGGTAACAAAGTGACGTGCAAACATCTTGTCGTCGCATCACACTTTCCATTCTATGATGGAATGGGATTCTATTTTGCGCGAATGCATGCTGAAAGATCCTATGTCATTGGAATTAAGACGAAGGAAGAATTTCCAGGCGGCATGTACATTAGCGCTGATAGTCCAACACGTTCGATCCGAAGCACTCCGCTCGATGACGGTCAACTTATTTTAATCGGCGGGGAAAGCCATAAAACCGGACAAGGCAAGGATACATTAAGATACTATGAGGCATTGCAGGAATTTTCGGGAGAAGTGTTTGGACAAAGTGAGTATATCTACCGCTGGTCAGCACAAGATTTAGTCTCCCTCGATAAGGTGCCATATATCGGTCCAATCAAATCGGACAAAAAGAATATCTTAGTTGCAACCGGCTATAAAAAATGGGGCATGACAAGCGGTACGGTAGCCGCTCAGCTTATGACTGATTTGATTACGGCTCGTGAGAATTCATACGTTGATGTTTATACACCATCGCGCTTCAATGCCGACCCAAGCTTAAAAAATCTAATCACTCAAAACCTTGATGTAGCAGCCCACTTATTGAAAGGGAAGCTCGAATTCGTTCCTAAGAGTACTAGAGATTTAGAAAATGACCAAGGTTCTGTTGTCATTGTAAATGGTAAGAGAGCAGGCGCTTATAAGGATAAAAACGGCGAGTTATTTATCGTCGATACGACCTGCACACATCTGGGATGCGAGTGTGAATGGAATCATGCCGAAAAGACATGGGATTGCTCGTGTCACGGTTCAAGATTTGCTTATTCAGGCGAAGTAGTCGAAGGACCTGCCAAGAAACCTCTGAAAAAGATTAGCGACTGATAGAAATAAGCCCACACAGACCAGATGTGTGGGCTTCAATTTGATTTGGGAGGCTGAAAATTTGATTTCGCAAGATTTGGGAGGATTTCCGCAAGATTCCACTCATTTTTTGCAAGATTCCTAGCGGTTTTCGCAAGAATCCAGGTTCGTTTCGCAAGATTGAAATATTTCAGGGATAATATGGAAGATAGCGCGGGCGGAATTTACTTTTTTTGTAAAAACTGAAATAAAGAAGTGAGGCTTTTACACCTCTCAGTTGAATCCCGCGAGTTTATACAGAAATCCCACTTGATTTCAGAAAAATCCCGCGCAAATCCTCGAGTATTACGCCTGTCTGAAAATCCAACTAGCATAACCTAAAAAAAAGAAGCCCATTACTTCAGGCTTCTTCTCACTTTTAGTCATTAGGACGATTTCTTTTTACATTTTCCTGTCCCGTTGTGAACTCCACTAATTCGGAACTTGTTTTGCCTTTTTTCACATTGTTGTTCGCTTGCGCATTTTTGTTACCTAACTTCGTTTTTCCCATCTGACTCGCCTCCTTTTCCCACTTTCCTTCGTAGTATGGATGCCTGTCAGAATTATTATTCGCACTATAAAATGGGAGGTATACGATATTTGGTCGACTATTTAAGACCATAGGCACACTCGATTAAAACCGCCTGCTTCCCATTGTCAGCCAGGAAAATAATGGCTTAGAGACCCTTGGAAGATCTTGGAGAATATATTCTTATTCATTGGATGAATCCTTTTCAAAAAAAGAAAAAGCTGCACCAGATTATGTCTGATACAGCCTTTGGATTAGTATTTTTTTGCGTGCTTTCCGTCTGCAATTTTACCCATATAAAAAACTTTACGATTAACCGGAACGTTCAATTCACGGGCAAACTGGCGCAATTCGCGTTCCTCACGATCCGTTACTAGAGAGATGACTGTGCCATCCGCTCCGAAACGTCCTGTTCTTCCAGAACGGTGAACGTACTGCTTGATATCCTGCGGGAAGTCGAAGTGGACAACATGGGTAACACCTTTAATGTCGAGACCACGTGCCGCTACATCTGTTGCAATCATCATGTTCACCTTTCCATCTCGGAAACTGTTCAATGCATTTTGACGCTCCACTTTATTCATGTCACTGTGAAGAACTTTCACAGATAAATCTTTAAAGTTCAGCTTTTCAGACATGACTGTAATCTCGGCAATATCGTTAATGAAAGCTAAGGCCTTTATATTCTCTAAACGAATAATCTTTTCAAGCATTTTCATCTTGTCGCGAGGCTCACAACTGAAGAAGATATGTTCAACTTTACCTTCTGTAATGGTTTCATCCTTTTTAACGCGAATAATTTCAGCGTCCTTCGTCAGTTCTTTCGCTTTTTGTTCCGTTTGAGCAGGCAGTGTCGCTGAAAATAACAACACTTGACGAGCAGCGAGCGTTGACTTCACGATGTTTTGCACAGTCGCATAATGTTCAGGAACAAGCAATTGATCGCCTTCATCAAGGACAACAATCTTGACTTCGTGCATTTTTAATTTCTTTTGTTTGATGAGCTCAAGCATTCTGCCTGGAGTTCCGAAAACAACTTGTGGGCGCTTCTTCAGTTTTTCAAGCTGTCTCTTCACATTGGCACCACCAATGAAAGTAGCACCTCGAATCCCACTACCTTCCGACCACTTTTGGAATTCCTGATACACTTGCATGACAAGTTCTTGTGAGGAAGCTAATACTACTGCCTGCACTCCGCCTTGTTCAGGATTAATTTTTTCTAATACTGGTAAAAGGTAAGCAAGTGTCTTTCCTGTCCCTGTCGGGGATTCAGCAATTAAGTCTCTTCCTTCAATTGCATGCGGAATTGCATTTGTCTGAATCGTCGTCGGTTGATTGAATTCAGACTTTTTCCACACATTTTGTATAAATGGCTTTAAAGTTTCTATATTAAACATCATGATCTCCTTTAGGTGTTTCTTTCTATTATAGTGCTATTTCAAGTCGTTCATCCACTTTGCGTCGTTTTTGATACTAACGTATGGAAGTGTCAATGTCTACCCAATAGGTAAAGAATACACGCTGAATTTCATATGGACAATGAAAAAAGACATCGAGCTGAATCTAAAATTCAGCCCGATGCCTTCAATTGTCTTACTTGTGGATCCAAACAACCCCAGCAGAGTTGTCGTTTGCTTCGCCAAGAACTTGGAATTTCAATCCTAAGTTTGGAACTTTACGTCCTGCGTCAGGAATTGCAGTATTCATATAAGTTTTAGAATCGTCGAATCCAGATACGCCAGGAAGCCCTTTGTAATCAAAGATGCCACGAGCAGCGTTATTAATATACCACTTCGGTGTCTTATCTAATGAGAACGCCGCATCTGCCACTTGGTATCTAGTACTTTGAGCTACAGAAGGTTTTCCGTTTAGAGTACCAATAATCGCTTGTGGATGTGAGTCAACTACTCCAAGGAACCCTTCACCTGGGTGAAGTCCAACCCAGTTATCTAAATAACTGTCGTCAGCGTACCATACAACCAATCCAGTATTGTATTTTACTCCACGTGAGAATTCAAGTGCTTTGTCAGAACCAGCCCAGTTTCTCCACTCTAGGTAGTAGTAGTGATCTTTGTAATCAAATCCATTTGATGCAACAAATCCGTCCATGGTAACTTTGGCAGTGCCTTCTGCATCATCCGATAATACTACTTGGCCATCTACTGTTACAGTAAGATTATCCATTGCAAATCCATCTAATGCTAGACCGCCGTCCGTAACATATTCAAATACTAATTTCACTTTCTTACCTTTGAATTGGCTTAAGTCATAAGACTTGTCAACCCATTGACCTTTTGTTGATTCAGCACGAGCATCGCCATCTGTATCAGTGTCACCAAAAGTATCAAGAATAATTGTTCCATCGCTTGTGACAGCTTTTACATATGCATAATCATAATCAAATTCGATATCGTATAAAGCTTTGAAATCAACCTTTGCATTTGTAGCATTCGTTAAATCGATTTCTGGAGTTGTTAAAGTAGTATGAAGGTCATCGCCTTTTGTACTGTAGTAGTACTTTGCACCAAATGCTGGCTGGATGCCTTTTACAGCCTTCTTAGGAAGGTTGACTTTCACAATACCAGGATTTTTTGACTTCGTGACACTTTGGTCAATTGTTGCAAAATAACCTTTTTTGTTGATGTCTTTATAATCAATTTCAGTAATATTAGCCCAGTTACCGCCAATTGTCTTTTGGAAGAAATCCTTATTTTGTGGAGAGAAGCTTGGTGCTGCAGTACCAGCAATCTTCCCGTTCCAGCTTCCACCCGACATGATAGACCATGAAGCTACTGGCTCACCTTGACCAGAGTATTGCGTGTCATACTCATCTGGTAAACCTAAATCATGACCGAATTCGTGAGCAAAAACACCAACAGCTCCATCTTCAGGCTCGATAGTGTAATCATAAGCGGCCATTTTCCCGCCCCAATAACCTACTTTTGCTGTTGTGTTTGCAACTGGATATACTCCGTTTAGTGTCCAGCGATGAGACCAAATTGCATCGTCACCTAATTTACCACCGCCAGCTTCCTGACCAACTCCAGCATGAAGAACCATTAAGTGATCGACTAGACCGTCTGGCTCATTACGATTTCCGTCACCATCTAAATCATATTGGTCAAACTCATCATAATCAGCCAAATTGATGCCTTTTGTTACAGCTGCATTCAATGCATCCTTAACAAGATCACGGGGTCCTTTAGGAGCTAAATTATCATGACCTCCTGCAGGATTATCATCGCCGTACTCTTTAGCATTTCCTGGAACAGTTAACCAATCAGATACTTGTCCTTCAACTGTATAGCTACCACCTGATTGTTCTTCATAATATTGTTTGAATGTCTTTACCTTACTTCCATCAAATAACGTGAAGTCTTTGTCACCAAACAACATTTTTTGATAATGTTCACGGTTAAAGTCAGTTGCATACATATAACCTGGTTCCTGGACAATGTTATTATGCTTAAAATCGGCGTACTCTACTAATAGTACAAGGACCTTGTCTTTACGCACACTACCACTGTATGTAGCTTGCTTAGCAGGATCAACTTTTACTAAACCGTTAAATGAAGTTGCTGCCGTAGACGTTCCATTGCCTTTTTGAAGCTGCTTTGTTAGCTGTTGCTTTTGCTTAGCTACAAAGTCCTTTGCTTTCTTGTCAAAAGCTTGTTGTTCGTTTGTAACGGTTTTTTCAGCATGGGCTTGCTCACTCTTTTCCCCTTGCTTCTTTTCAATATATGTCTGAACTGCCTTTTGAACCTGGGCATTAGTTGCATTTTTGGCAACTAGACCACGATCCTTTAGTGCTTTTGCTAGACGATCTTGGTCAACTACATTCATATCTATCGGTGCCGATTCAACAGATGTAGCTGCTGAAACCGATTTTGGCGTTGCAGTAGAACCGACAAACGACCCTGCGAATAAAGTTGAAGCCATGATTGTGCTTGCTGTGATGCTTGAGAAAACTTTTAGTGACTTGTTTTGCTTCTTACCCAATCGAATACCCCCCGTTTTGATAGATTAATAGATGTAATATTATTGTGTTTCCAATCTGATAATCATCCTATCAAATTGATTAAATATTGTAAATATTAAAACTACTAACCTACAAAACTAGTGTAAATAGGTGTTAAAGTAACAAATTATGTGTATTTACGCAACAAATTTCTTCCTATTTTTTACTGGATAAATATTCCTTTTTACTATTTGCGGATAACTTTTTCAATGCAACGCAAACAAGCAAAAAAGTAATTCTTTTGCTCTTCCAAAAGTGTTCCGTTAACAAATCCAAATGAATAGAGATGAAAAATCTTATTTTGTCTTTTTGAAGGATTTGTGAAGTCAATTATGACAGTATTGTGAACATCCACGTTCAGACGATTAAAGCAGTAGGTATTGATGATAAAATAATAAACGAGATGATAACACTATATCGGAGTTGAAAAGATGATTAAAAAAGTCTTCTTATTTTCTTCCATGATCCTTTGCCTACTATCATCACCCATCTTCTCTAATGTTGTAGGTACCACCTTATTTTCCTATACGGTATCCTATGCTTCAGGAGAAACAGACAGTCATTCTAATGCCTCTGCCAATCATGATGACGCAGCAAGACCAGCCGTTGCTGCATCCATCAATCCCGATAATGATCATACAGCTAATATCCCTTTTCCTGCATACGTTTTACCAGGTTCGATTGGTATAATTAGCATTCTTTTAATGGGAAGTTATTGGTTTATATTTCGTAAAAGAAGCATGAAATAATTGAAAGCCGCAATGGATTGAATTCCGATTGCGGCTTTTTTCTTAACACCAAGAGGTTTCTGCAGAATATTTCTTTATTAATGAAACGCCCTCCAGAAAGACGATTGCGTATCAATGATATCCATGATTCTTGTAAAAGGAATTTTAAACGTTGGAAAGCCTGCTGCGTAGGGAGCAATTTCGTATGGAGCGAAGTAAATGTTTAAATCATTTTCTGTAATAAAATACGGCTGATCAGCACTGATGCCTTTATAAGTATCAGGAAACACATAACTGTATTGTTCATCGTATTTAATTTGAAGGGCAATGATATCACTTAGCACCTTGACATAATCACTTCCAGGTTTAAATAAGTCCTTTAACTGATAGAAAGTTCCCGTCTTCAGATTGATATGTGCATAAATCTTCGTTGGCATCCCATGTGCAGCGCCAAATGGATAATTATAAGCGCTTAACTTTAGTTGAACGAGGATATTTTTATAAAAAGGCACTTCAAAGTCACCGACATAATTCGATTCGAGCTGGGCATTTTCGTCTATCTTTTTCACACCTGACATGTCAGCTAGCTTTCGATTTACCTTTACTTGAATATCTTTATCAGAGTAGCCCTCAATTTGAGGGTAGTAGACTAAATAATCACGATTGGGTTTGAACTTTCTTTCATGAACGGAATATTGATTGTTTAGTTCAATGACAGTATTTTGCTTCCACACAACACTGCCATTTTTGTCAAAATAGTAAAGACGATAATCAATATTCCCTTCAATTAGATATCCTTGAATCTCCAATATACCGCTGCCACTGACCATCGGTAATCTTTCATTTCTCTTTCCACTACGGTCTATGAAAAAGGTATATTGGTCATTGAAAACGGAAGCGACACCGTTCTTAAAGTCATAGATGCGATTGAATAAAAATCCTGTCAACATATGACCTTTATCGTCGCCAAGGGCGTAAGTTGAACCCATATAGGGCTTTTCTGCATCTCGAGCTTTTCCGATTGAATATCTACCTTCACCTAAATTGTCAATTTCATTGTATTTTGGATGGAAAACAAATTTTCCCTCCCTGTTGATGAGCCCATACATGTTTTGATAATCCTCTGCTGTATTTACAACCGCCCTACCTTTTGAAAACGGCTGCGCTCCTGTAAATTGCGGCTGGATAACCACCATTCCCTGTTCATCCATATACCCGAATTTTTCTCCTGCTTTCTTTTGAAAAGCAAGGAGGCCATCACCTAAATTCCCGACATACTCATAGTCGTAAACGGCCAATTCTTTGCCTGTCAAACCAATTAGTGCGTATTTTCCATCCTGGCGTTTGACAAGAGCCTTCTGATTTTTAAAATCATAGGCTGTTTCAAATTGAAGGGGAATCACTTCGCGGCCTTGTCGATTCAGATAACCGTATAAGTATTTTCCTTCTGCATTTGTATTTGCAAAGACGGCCCTTCCGTCATGAAAATCACCTATAAAACTATAAACTGATTCAGTTGTCTCCTTGCCACTCTCATCGATGACTTTGAACCCTTTAGACGTAATGACCGTTGCCCGCCCTTCAAAAAATGGATTGATCGTATCATATTTAGGCTTAACAATGAAATAACCTTTTCCATTTATAAGTCCCGCCTCGTTCATCAACTCTACAACCGCTAGGCCATTTTCTTGAAAGTTTTGGGCTCCATCATAAATTGGAGGCAGGATAAAGTCACCTTTATTATTAATAAATCCCCACTTTGTACCTCCAACTTTTCTGACGGAAGCACGGTGAAGAATATTTCCTTTTCGGATTTTTTCAAACTCCGAGAGTTCTTCTAGTTCTGCAATCACTCTAAGACTAAAATCCGTTTCAGTACCTTGCAGCACAAACAAATAATATTTGTCCTCGATTGTATATACACCGTACTTATCACTGTAAAGTGATTTGGAAACCTCATACTTCTTATCTAAATAAAGATCGGTTAAATACAACTTTGCTCCAATTGGCAACAGATTCTTAATTCTGTCTATCATATTTTCTTTATCGTACATTCCTATTACTCCTAACATTTGTTCCGTTTTCATGCACATTGAAATATTTCATCCCTTACATATATATGGGAGGGCTTTTAACATGTTACCCGACCTCAGGGAGAGAAGGATGCGGCCAAGTTAGGTTTCTGCTCCGATCTCAATCTATGTGTCGAAAGAAATAATAAAAAGTCGAACCAGCACAGTGTCTGCTTCGACTTTTTTCTACTTTCTTTATAAAGAAATTCCTCCCAACCCAAGTATGGAAATGGATTTGTCTTTGCAGGAACAAACAGAATATGGCGGTGTGAGCAGAGCTAGAACTAGACTCGTTTTATGAATAAAAATTCCTATTCTGTTCAATGAGTTTCAATTCCCTTTTAGGTTGCGCAGCTCCGCCCCATTTCCACAGAAAAAACACCTGAATACTAGATTCAAGTGTTTTAGAGAAAAGCTTTTATTTTTCGCAGCCAAAAACAATTCCATTTTGTTTTCTAGCCTTTTCCGTAATATTCAGCACAACCTGGCTGAGTTCTTTTAGGCGAAGATATTCAGAAGTATTTCCTGATTCAATAATCTTCACAAACTCTTCTACTTCATAGACCATATCTTGCTCAGATTGCTCGACGCCTAGTGATTCCTTCGTTTTAGAATGATTGTCATGGAATTGAATGCTCGTAATAGGCGCAGCATCCTCAAGGATAAATATGCCCTTTTCACCATGAATTTCACAAGGAAGCGTGGAATCAGAGATTTTTGAACAAAGAATGGTAATGCTAAAATCCTCGTAATGCAGCAGGAGTGTACCACTGCCATCTACTCCCGTCCTCAACATCATCGGGTGATAAGAAACATCTTTTGGTTCACCAAACAATGCGACGACCACATAAATTGGATATACCCCTAAATCAACGAGGGCCCCACCTGAAAATTCAGCTGTGAAAATATTGGGGTCTTCTCCCTTTAAAAACAAATCATAGCGCGACGAGTAGCTTATGTATTGAAAGAGACCCCCTGAAATTTTACCCGCTCGATTCAGGTTATCTTTCAGTATTTGAAGGTTTGGAGCATGAAGATTTCGGATTGCTTCAAAAACAAAAACGCCATTTTCTTCAGCTGTTTTAAATGCGGCTTCTAATTGTGCAGAGTTAGAAAAGATAGGTTTCTCACAAATCACGTGCTTCTTATTTTTCAAAAAAGTAAGAGCCTGTTCAAAGTGAAGAGAATTCGGTGAAGCTATATAAACAACATCGATTTCAGGACTTTGTGCCATTTCATCTAAGTTTGTAAATACACGTGCCGAGTGAAATGGGGCTGCAATTTCTTTCCCTTTCTCAAGTGAACGCGAAAAAACGCCCGTTACATTAAGCTTTCCACTGAGCTTAACAGCCTCTAAAAAACTAGATGTAATCCAACTTGTTCCAACTGTACCTAAATTCATATGTATCAATCTCCCTTCGTAATATTTCTATCTTAAACGAAAAAAGTATCCGAACCAAATGATTCGGATACTCCCTAAAAAATAGATGAGGTTTTCGCCGATAGGCTTAGCTCCCCGTGCTAGCAAATGCCTTCAATCCGCGATTCCAAAATGAGTAGGCGATGAAACAACAAACGAGTGCCACAACTGGCGTCCATAGGGCAAATTCCTTGTAGCCTGATTTACCGATAAAATAGGCAGCCGGATAAAATGCCGTAAACCCATATGGAATGATCCAAGTTAAGAATGTTCGGATGCCCTTGTGGTAAATAGTTAAAGGATATCGGGCAAAATCACTCAAGTTGAACACTGCCCACACGATCGGCAAACTATCAACCATCCAGAACGAAAATGTAGCAAAGAACAAATTAATCGCCACAAAAATCATTCCGGATGAAATGATCATAATGATCAAGAAAAGGATTTCCATTGCTCCCCACGCAATATCCAGATGCGGAATCGATGTACCTAAAATGATTAATCCAATAAATAGTTGGCCAAAGCCATCCTGATGCAGACGGTCTGCCAATAAGTGAAATAATGGATTCACCGGTCTGATTAATAGACGATCTAATTGTCCCGGTCGGATATATTGCCAGCCAAGCGTCCATAAATTATCAAAGAATATCTGGTGAATCGAGCGACCCGTTGCCGCAATTCCATAGATAAAAAGAATTTCATAGAAACTCCATCCGTTAATTTGCTCGATGTGATCAAAGACAACTTTTACAAAAAAGATGGATGCAAATTGCTCCAGCATGACAGAAAAGATACCAATGAGAAAATCGATGCGATATTCCATCATGACTTTCATATGGCTCTTCGCAAACTCCCAATATAATCTGCTATAACGTTTCAAAAATTTTCCCTCCTATCCTCCAAAAATCGTAATCTGTTTCAGCGCCTGAGTCCAAATCACGCGAACCAGGACGTAAAGGAAGACGAGCCAAAACAGTTGAATGCCGATAGCCATATAAGCATCCGTTCCCGTTATCAATCCAGAATAGATGGAGACCGGTAAGAACACCATTGCCTGAAAAGGCAGGAACTCTGTAATGGTCTGTAACCAATCCGGAAACAGTGTAATTGGAACAAGCGCACCCGAAAAGAACACGATAAGTGATTCCTTTAAGACCCGTACTCCCCAAACATTGACTGTCCAAAAGGCAAGCACACCAACAAGAAAATCAAAAAACGTACCAATCCAGATTCCACAAATGCCACTAACAATGAACAGCAGAATCGTTCCTACTGATGGTGGAGCATTCAAATCAAGAAAGAAATAGGCGATGACGACAATGGGAATAGTGCCTTGGAAAAAATACATGATTTTTGAACCGATATCCATGGCGAACAACTTAAAAATCATGTCATAAGGTCTCATCAACTCTATGGAAACATTTCCGTTCTTAATATTTTGTGATAACTCATTACCAACCCCACCCACATAACCTTGGAGGATCATCGCGATCACGATATAGGTGAGCATCGTTGATAGATTGATATTCTCTATTGTTGATTGTTTGGCATAAACAGCCTGCCAAAAATAATAAATGATTAATAGCCTCATGACCGCCGAGGCCGTTCCCGCCCAATACCATGCAGAATAGGCTGCGCCTTCCTGCATTTTTATCTTAGCCATTTGCAAGTACTTTCTCATCTTCCCCCACCTTCTCCTGCTTTGTATATAATTGTTCCACGATTGTTTCGATTTTCGGATCTGATATCGATAGATCCTGAATTTCATAGTTTGCCATCATTTCTGAAATGACAAATGAGCTTGAAATCTCTTCATGATCGAAAGATAAACTGACTTTGTTTTCTTCCTCTGAACTTTCCAATACCGCTACTTTGCCATGAAGTCCTTGCGGCAGTTCGAACGTTTCCATTTTTTCCATTTCAAAATGAATGACACGCTTCTGGCCAAATCTACGCTTGATTTCTTCAAGACCACCATCGTAAAGAATGTTTCCGTCATCAATGATGATGATGCGATCGCAAATCTCTTCAATATCCTGCATATCATGAGTTGTCAGAAGGACCGTCGTTCCCCATTCTTCGTTCATTTCTTTAATGAACTTACGAATCTTTACCTTCACAGCAATATCTAGTCCGATTGTTGGCTCATCCAAATAGACAATGGATGGACGGTGGAAAAAGGCTGCCGCAAGCTCACAGCGCATTTTTTGCCCAAGTGACAGTTGCCTTACTGGCACTCCCAGCAATGGTTCAAGGTTTAACACTTCTGTGAACTTTGCGAGGGTTTCTTGGTATTGTTCTTCTGGGATTTCGTAAATGTGCTTGAGCAAATGAAAAGATTCCCTAACTGGAATATCCCAGAATAATTGCGTTCTTTGTCCAAAAACAGCCCCAATATTTTTAGCATTTTTCTGACGGTTTTCATAAGGCACAAGACCATTGACCGTCACTTTTCCCTCTGATGGCGTTAAGATACCCGTCAGCATTTTAATCGTTGTGGATTTACCAGCCCCGTTTGCACCGATATAACCTACTGTCTCACCTTGTTTAATCGTAAAGCTAACGCCTTTTACAGCTTCTTTTGTTTCATACTTCCTAACGAATAATGACTTGATCGCACCTTTTAAACCAGGATCACGTTTAACAAGCTTATATTCCTTTTTTAAATTCTCAACTGTAATCAAAATAATAACTCCTCTCCGAACATATATTCGATTTTTGCGCACAAAAAAACCACAGACAGCTGCTCTGTGGTTTGTTTTATCAACAAAAAGTTCATACAACTACACAAGAATAAGCAGGCCTTCAAAACGATCTATTAAATTGGTTGCTGAAAAAGTATTAACAATCATTTTTGCGAGCCTCCTTTAATGTATTCCTCTCAAATTATACCTATGAATGAAATAATTGTAAATAATAATTTGGTAAATTTTATTAGAAAGAGGTAATGGATATCCATTAATAATTTTCATACTCAAAGTAGGGATTTTGCGATTGAGGGTGCTAATACACAGGGTGAATTTACCCTTTAAGAGTAAACCGTTACTAAGTTAAGCTATTATAAAAGATATTTGAATTCTCTATTTGTGTAACTGTCTGGTTTATTTGTGTAAATCTAACTTCTATTTGTGGGATTTCCGATTCTCTTTTTATCTGTCACATCTCATACACAAAACACTCCCCAAAACCAACATCAAATGTCTTCATTCTTCTTTCATACAGGTTAATTCAGCGGGATAGATGGAAAAATATCTTTATTTATGTTATATATACAATTAACTTAACAGTAGTTCATTAATGAAAGAGGTTGAATATCGTGGACCATAACGTGTCTAATTTTATACGGGATATTGTCATCAAAGATCTTGAAACTGGTAAACGCGATCATGTGATTACCCGCTTTCCTCCAGAGCCAAATGGATACTTACATATCGGTCATGCTAAATCGATTCTGATAAATTTTGAATTAGCAGATGAGTTTAAAGGTAAAACGAATCTAAGATTCGATGATACAAATCCTTTAAAGGAAGATATCGAGTATGTAAACTCCATTAAGGAAGATGTAAAATGGCTTGGTTACGATTGGGATAACCTCTATTTCGCTTCTGATTATTTCGAAGAGATGTACGAGCGCGCTGTGCTTCTTATTAAAAAGGGATTAGCTTATGTCGATGATCTTTCTGCAGATGAAATCCGTGAGTACCGTGGAACATTGACGGAACCAGGTAAAGAGAGTCCTTACCGCGATCGTTCCATTGAAGAAAACCTTGAGCTTTTTGAAAAAATGAAGAATGGTGAGTTTGGAAATGGTGAGCGCGTCCTTCGTGCCAAGATTGATATGAAATCACCTAACATCAACTTACGCGATCCAGTTATCTACCGTATCGCACATGCAACGCACCATAACACAGGTGACAAGTGGTGCATCTATCCGATGTACGCATTTGCGCACCCGCTTGAAGATGCCATCGAAGGCGTGACACATTCGATCTGTACGGTTGAGTTTGAAGATCAACGTCCACTTTATGACTGGATTGTTGAAAAATGTGAAATGAACGCAACTCCACAACAAATCGAGTTCGGTCGTTTGAACGTTACCAACACGGTAATGAGCAAAAGAAAATTAAAACAACTTGTAGATGAAGGATTTGTGGATGGTTGGGATGATCCACGCATGCCTACGATTTCTGGTATGAGACGTAAAGGCTTCACGCCTGAATCCATTCGTGCCTTCGTCCGTGAAACAGGCGTTTCAAAAGGTTCTGGTGCTGTTGATGAGCAAATGCTTGAGCACTTTGTACGTGAAGACCTTAAATTGAAAGCACCACGAACGATGGGTATCTTAAAGCCACTTAAGGTTGTCATCACAAACTATCCTGAGGATCAAGTGGAGATGCTCGAAGCAGAGGTTAACCCTGAGAACCCTGAAATGGGCAAGCATGAAATCTCTTTCTCAAGAGAAATTTATATCGAGCAAGATGATTTTATGGAGAACCCGCCAAACAAGTATTTCCGCTTGTTCCCTGGCAATGAAGTTCGCTTAAAAAATGCATATTTTATTAAATGTGAAGATGTGATTAAGGATGCTGAAGGCAATGTGGTCGAGCTACATTGTACCTACGACCCTGAAACAAAGAGCGGCACTGGTTTCACTGGAAGAAAAGTAAAAGGAACGATCCACTGGGTGGATGCAAAAAATGCTGTTCCTGCAGAATTCCGCCTTTATGAGCCATTGATTAAGGACGATGAAATTAAGGAAGAAGGTACAACTTTCCTTGATCATGTAAATCCTAATTCTCTTGAAATTGTTCATGGTTTTGTTGAGCCGAAAATGAAAGATGTTCAGCCTCAAGACAAGTTCCAATTCTTTAGACATGGTTACTTCAATGTTGATCCAAAGTATACAAGCGGCGATCGCATTGTTTTCAACCGCATCGTTTCGTTAAAGAGTTCATTTAAAATTTAATATTCATAAAAAGGCCGTTTTCGCACTGATTGTTGCTTTTCGCATGCTACTTTCATACCGCATTCTTGATGGCTTCGGGGCTCTTTTCGAGAAGTTACTGAATCAAGAATTCATAAAAAATCGTAAAAATCCAAAAGTCGATTTTTACTTTTGCTTGTGAAAACAACAAAGTTTACGAAAAGAGCCTATGAAAAAGACCTAATCTCCTAAAGAAGATTAGGTCTTTTCTATTTTGGAACTTCTAATATAACTTTCGTTCCTTTATCGGGGCTCGAGATGATTTGCAATTCTCCTCCGACTGAACGGGCTCTTTCCTCCATACTGAACAACCCAACCCCACGCGGCGTACCTGATTTGGCAAATCCTTTTCCCTGATCTTCAACCATGACTCGAATCATTTCTTCTGTCTCACGAATGGTCACCGTTGCTTTCTGCACTTCCGCGTACTTGCGGATATTGGTGAGTGATTCCTGGATAATACGATAAATGGTTGTTTCGGTATGGAAATCTAACCTCTCAGTCAAAACGCATTCAAAGTACACATCTATTCGATAATGCTCTGAGAAACGAGTCAAAAATGAACGAATGGCTGGCACAAGTCCGAGGTCATCCAGAACGGACGGGCGCAACTCCCACGAAATCTCACGGACTTCTTCAATCAATTGAGTAGCTTCCTGCTGCATTTGCTCAATGAGAGGATGATTGACCTCAGACATCAAACGATTGATTGTAATGAGATGGCTGTAAAGGTTTTGTCCAATACCATCATGCAGGTTTCGCGATAGCCGTTTCCGTTCTTCTTCCTGTACATCGATCAATCTTGTTGTCAACCTTTTCAATTCTTCTTCAATTTGCTTACGCTTCGTGATTTCATGACGGATTGCCATGTATTGATATGGCTTCCCTTCTCCATCAAGAAAAGGAACGATGGTAGTATCTACCCAATAATAACTACCGTCTTTGGCTACATTTTTTATTTCACCACGCCAAACTTCTCCTCGCGATATCGTGTTCCATAAATCTTTCATGAATTCTTTGGAATGGTGGCCTGAATTGATTATGCGGTGATCCTTGCCTATCAGTTCATTCTCCCGATATTTCGAGATCTCACAAAACTTTTCATTTACATATGTAATTTTGCCCTTGGCATCTGTTATCGCAACAATATTGGATTCATCAAGAGCAAATTTCAGATCGAAAAGCTCATTTAATGACTGTGAAAATTCCTTTTTCAAATGTGGATTTTCGTAGTGATTGTTACCTTCTCTTTCCATATGAAGCCTCCTGCCTTAAAGTGCTAAACGTACCTTCAGGATTTCTTCCAGAAGAAGAGCCGTCTTTCTCACTTGCTGCTGTTCCATTTCGTTAAATGAACGCTTAGATCTTTCTCCAATAAAAAGTACTCCCTTTGAAGCACCACTCAAAAATATTGGAGATGCATAAGAAGAAATAAGCTTTTCCGCTAACATGATTGGATGTTCCGTTGGTTTGCCCTGAATACCATTTGGGAAATCCTCTATCATCATAGGGCTGCCGGTCATAATCACCTTTCCGGCTATTCCCTTTCCAAAACGAACCGTAATTCGTTTATATTTGTCATTTAGATTCCCGATGGCAAAGTGCCAGCGAACATCTAATCCTGATTCGTTTTGGAGAGCGAGAC
Organism: Bacillus sp. cl95; assembly: GCF_900115925.1. Classification (GTDB taxonomy): domain Bacteria; phylum Bacillota; class Bacilli; order Bacillales; family Cytobacillaceae; genus Neobacillus_A. Next base: position 193,182 of record NZ_FOYF01000004.1, read on the forward strand.
CGACAAAATCACAGCCTATTTCTCTCTTAAGTTGACTGCAAGCTTCCACAACAGGTTCCAATTCTTCTAGCAAAACCATGGATAAAGTTTCCCTTTAAAGCCCATAACCAAGCAGCCCCTTTTTCAATGCATATTCAACCAATTCTGGCCTTGTTTTCATTTGCAGCTTTTCCATCAAGTTACCTTTGTGAGTCTCAACAGTCTTAACACTAATCATTAATCTTTCAGCCATTTCCTTATTAGAAAATCCTTTTGCAATTAAGGTAAGTACTTCTTTCTCTCGATCTGATAAAAGATTGAATGAATCTGCCGCACCCTCTTTTAAATTACCGATATATTCCTCCATCAGCCTCTTCGTTGCTGAAGGATGAAGGTAAGCGTTCCCATTAGAAACCGTCTGAATGGCGTTTAACAGTTCATCGTGAGGGGCGCTTTTCAAAATGCATCCGGATGCCCCTGCTTGGATGGCTCTAAACAAATATTCCTCATCATCATGCATCGTTAGAATGAGAATATTGACTTGAGGCATCACTTTCTTTAATTCAGCTGTTGCTGATAGGCCATCCTTACCGTGTGGCATACTCAAATCCATCACCACCACATCCGGCTTAAGCTCAATCGCCTTGTTGATTCCTTCATTCCCTTCGGATGCTTCCCCCACAACCCTCATATCGGGATGTCCGTTCAAAAGCATTGTAAGACCCATCCTCACTACCGCATGATCATCTACTAGCAGAATCTTGATCACATTACCCCTCCTTAGAAAAGCGCAAGCGTCTTTATTTCCCCTTACTTCTTACTATATAGGGTAAATAATCCCCACCGTAAAAGTCAAAAGGACTTTTCAGATGGAGATTGGTATTCGGTCCATTTACCCTCTTGGGCAGTATACCGTTTCTATAAAGGCAAGAATACTTCAATGGATGTTCCTTCTCCTATTTTAGATGAAATGTTGCATTCTCCGCTACAGAGACGCATTCTTTCTTTCATGGCGGCTAACCCATATGATTCTTCTAGACTGACATCAAAACCGCTGCCAAAGTCGTTAATAAACAGACACAAGCTGTCATCATCCCATTGAAGTGAAATCTTCACATGGGATGTATCAGCAAATTTAGCAATATTGGCAAGCGCTTCTTGGCACACGCGGAAAACAGAAATTTTACTGTGCTCAGAAATAGGCTTTTCTTTTCCTGAGGAAAGAAGTTCAACTTCAATTCCATATGTTGAGGAATACAGTTTGATATAACTTTTTAAAGCAGGCACTAATCCAAGTATAGGCAAGGACGGCGGATGCAGTTCGACAGATAGAAGACGTATTTCCTGGATGGTCCTTTCCATTGTCTGCACCATTTCCTTCAAGTAGCTTTTCACTTCGGGCTTTTCGACGGCTGACTCAATGAACTGTAAGCCATTATAAAGGCTATACAGGTTCTGCCCCACTCCCTCGTGAAGCTCTAATGCAATCCGTTTAATCTCTTCTTCCTGCGACTGAATAATATACTTGCTGACATCTTTGTGAGCCGGCGATTGTCCCATTGTTCCCCTCCTTCAGCCTTCTTTCATTAGATTTCCCTAATGACATAGCTTAGTCCACTCTGCGTGTCCGTAGCTCTCCATTCCCGATCTGTCTGAGTGAAGTTACTAGTCAATGGCACTGCAAAGAAATTCTTTTTGTCAAAATGGATTCTCACATGTGTACCATCTGGACACAATTCCACTTTATAGATAATTTTTGTGATAATAGGAGCCTGATCCTCGTTTTGGGCATCATGAATTGATATTTCAACTCTTGAACTGACTAAGATCTGTAACTCTTTCCATTCAATGTCCTGCACAGGCACAGCCTCCTCCTGCCGTTGATTCCTTCTTAAGTAACGGCGACTTTTTACTCGAACAGGATGTTTTCGCGTGCATACCAGGAGTAGAAGCCGGATAAATGAACATTTTATAACCTTGGAGGTATTCCCAAAAAAGTTCATCTGCGTTTTCTTCAAAGAATACGATCGCTTCTTCCTCTGACTTCCAAGTGCTCATTCCTTTGATTTCGGCAACCACCATCTCACCGCCATCTATCTTCTTTTCATCAAGATACCAGCTCAAGCGATGGTTCACAAACATCGATTTCAGCAAGCTATCTATCACAGAAGAGAATCCGCCCAAGTCTTCTCTGATAAAACAAAAATCAATATATGCTTCATTATTCATACGACTCACGCCTTTTGTTTGTTGTCTTTCTCATATACGTAAATGGCCACTGGGAAGAGCAAGATATTCAATGTTCCAAATATAATCGTATTTACATAGTTTTCATAAAAATATTGATGAACCATATATTGCGTGAACACAATGTTCAGCATCAAGATGACACAGAGGATGGCGACACTCACATAATTATGCTTCATAACGTTTCACCCTTACTGCGTAGATTGATCCATTCTCTACTTTCACTTGAATTTCTGGCAATGGACGTCGCGGTGGACCAGCAGTCGGTTCACCTGTTGCCACGTCAAATTTTCCATGGTGACACGGACAAACCATTTCTCCGTCCTCTTTCACCCAAAATACAGGGCAGCGCAAATGCGTACAGGCATTTTGGTATGCTACATATTTTTCATCCGAAATTCTGATTAAAATCGCGCTGTCATGCTCGCCAGGAAAAGCGAAGTCAACTGCATCCCCGATTCCGACCGCATTTACATCGGCAATTTTCTTATGAGGATATTCCTTCTCTCCTAGTCCTGCCAGTTCCTTTGCCGCCATTGCTCCCCACGGTAGAGATGAAACAGCAAAGACTCCTGCAGCCCCAACGAGCGTTTTCATAAAGCCGCGTCGATCGAGTTTACGCTCATTATTCCGGTCAATATTATGAGTGTAATTGTCTTCATGAAACGGGATTTTTTTATTTTTGTCTGACATGCCAATCCCTCCTTAAAACAGTTTGGTGACACCTTGCAGTATCCCAGGAAGATTTACTTTTACATTCGTTTCGCCTTCTAAGAAAGGCATGCTTGTAACCCATTTATCGTTATCAAGATTGAATTGATTTCGTTTTGCATCGATTTCTTCTTCTGTTAGCCATTGAAGGGTATTGGCCGGACAAACACTCGCACACATAGGTGGGATACCGTCTTTTGTTCGGTCGATACAGAGGTCGCACTTATACATTAAGTTCTGTTCCGTATCAAACTTTGGAATGCCGTATGGACAAGCAATCGTACAGTTTTGACAACCGATACACTTTTCGACCAGCGCTGAAAGGACAGCACCTGTTTCGTGGATTTGAATCGCTTGGGCCGGACAACTTCTCGCACATGCCGGATTCACGCAATGAAGGCACATAAGAGGCATCGTCTGCCTGTTTACAAGCGGGTTTACATCATAAACATAATTCCGATTACGTTCCTCATGTCCTCCGCACTGCGTGCAGGCAGCCAGACAAGAACGGCAACCTATACAGTTTTCTAGTTCTATATAAAGCCTCTTTTTCATGATTACACCTTCTTAGTTTCTAGTTTTTGAATCTCGGCTGCGCAAGCTTTAAACTCCGGCATGCGTGACATCGGATCAAGTGCCGCATTTGTTAGAAGATTGATAGACTGATCATGGCCGAAATGATAAGGGACAAAAACGGTATCTTTACGAATCGCTTCCGTGATTTTCACTTTATATTCAGCTTCACCTCTACGAGTAAAAAGGCGGATGTTTTCTTCGTGTTCAATATTGTATTTCGCAGCTGTTTCCGGATGTATTTCAACGTATGGATCTGGACACATATCGCGTAAGAATTGAATTCTCCTTGTTTGGTTGCCTGATAAGTAGTGATATACCACTCGACCTGTCGTTAAACGAAGCGGATATTTTTCATCCGGTTCTTCTGCAGGCGGACGATATGGAAGCGCACAGATTTTGGCTTTCCCATCATCGTGATAAAATTTCTTATCTAGGAACATATGTGGTGTTCCTTTATCGTTTTCGTCCCTACAAGGCCAAAACACTCCGTCTTGAGCATCAATTTTCTCCCATGTTGCTCCGAAGTAATCTGCGTAGCCACCCTTAGAGGCAAGGCGGAATTCATCTGCAACATCTCTAGCTGTTTTTAAATGTGAAAAGTACTTTCCGCGTCCAAGACGTTCGGCCAACTCAACTTGAATCTGCCAATCTGTCTTTGATTCACCAATCGGTTCCTGCGCCTTATTAATTTTGATGATACGGCCTTCTAGGTTCGTAACCGTTCCTTCGTCCTCTGACCAAGTAGTAGTTGGTAGAACTACGTCAGCAAATTCTGCTGATTCGGAAAGGTAGAAGTCTACACAAACCATGAAATCTAAGCCTTTCAAAGCCTTTCTGACAAAATTCAAGTTTGGTGCTGAGACGGCTGGATTGGAGCAAAGCAGATATAAACCACGGATTGTTTTTTGATCCATCAACTCAAACATTTCGTAAGCCGACACACCCGCTTGCGGCATTTCTTCCGGCTTAATTCCCCATACTTTAGAAACTTCTTCCACGTGTTTCGGGTTTGTAATTTTTCGATAACCAGGGAGTGCGTCAGCCTTTTGACCGTGCTCACGTCCACCTTGACCATTTCCTTGACCGGTAAAAGTTGCGACTCCAGATTTAGGACGACCAATTTTCCCCGTAACTAAAGCCATATTTACGTATGCAGATACATTATCAACGCCTTTATGCTGCTGCTCTATTCCGCGCGCAAACATGACGATCGCATTCGGTGCTTTCCCATATATCTCAGCAGCTTTGATAATTTTTTCAGGCGCCACACCTGTAATCTCACTTGTGTATTCTGGAGTAAATTGCTTTACAAGCTCTTTTGTTTCCTCAAAACCATTTGTATGATGATTAACGAAATCTTCATCCGCAGCACCGTTTTGAATTAGGAGGTTGAGAATTCCATTGGCAAGCGCTAGGTCTGTACCTGGTCGTAAATCAAGATGAACGTCGGCTCTTCTCGCAATCGGCGTTTCACGAGGATCCGCTACGATCAGATAGCCTCCTCTTTCCTGTACAGCCCAAACACGGAACATAGAAGTCGGATGACATTCGGCTGTATTGCTTCCTGCGATAAACAGGCAATCTGTCTCATGTAGATCCGTCCATGGTACCGTCGAACCTCTATCTACTCCGAATGAGCGCATGAATCCACCGGCTGCACTTGCCATACAAAAACGTCCGTTGTAATCGATATACCGTGTTTGCAAACCTACACGGGCAAACTTACCAGTGAGGTAACATTTTTCATTCGTCATTGATACACCACTGAAAACGGACAAACTGTCTTTTCCATGGTTTTCTTGAAGTCCTTCAAACTTCTTAACAATGAGGTCGTACGCTTCTTCCCAACTAGCTTCACGAAAACCTTCTTTTGTTCCTTTTAGAGAAGCATCATCACGAATCAGCGGTTTCAAAAGACGATCAGTGTGATTGGTCTGTTGATAAGCCGTTACACCTTTAGGACACATTTTCCCGACCGTAACGGGCCAGTCATAGCGAGGCTCAACGCCGATAATCTTATTTGTTTGTGTATTTACTCTTAAATTCATACCGCACTGCATCCCACAATAGCTGCAGTGCGTCTTAATTAATTTTTCATTAGGGTGGTTCAGGTTTTCTATTTCTTTAAAAAATTTATCCCTTTGCATTTTGATTTGCCTCCTTGACCTTTATTTCATGAGTAGCGATGCCTGAGAATTGTGCAATACGGTATTTCCTGCGGCATGGTAAGCAAAGCTCTGCAAGATGGAAGCCTTCTTTTTTAGCAAACTCAAGATTATTCATACCTAAAACGTCTATTACATCGTTAGATTGTTCAACTGATACGAAGTGAGTACCACAAACCTTACATTCCTTTTCTGCCTGTTCACTGTAATGTTCACGATAGTTTCTTGCAAAGACACTCAGAGGACGGAATGGAATGTGCGCAAGCTTTCCAAACGGCAGGTAGATTAAAGTCACAATGACTGAGAATTGATGAATCATCGACATGATTGGCTGCCCTGCACCATGTAAGAATACGTTCATAAACGTTAACAACAAACCGGTTATTGAAATGAAAAGAAGTAAGTAGAGCGGTAAGAAGTCATAGATGAATTTTTGCTCCGCTCTTGCCTGCATATTTTTCAAGCGGCGGTAAAGCGCCATACATACGCCAGCAATCACCATGATGGCTGTAAAATTCAGAGCATTATAGAAAAAGAAAGCAATGATGCCGTCAGCTCTTACCTTCATTAAATCGACGCCCATACCAATGACTGTGTAATAGCCATTGTCATCCATTGTGAAATACATCCAGCCAAATACGAGAGGGAAAGTCACAAAGCAAGAAAGCACACAGCCCCAACCCATCAGTAAATGCTGTGTCCAGCGGTAAATACCACGGTTCCAGATAAACTTATAAGTGACCAATTGTTCTGTTGTCGTTTTCGGAGTAGACTTCCTGAAAAGAAGTTTTATCCCTTTTTTAATGAAAATTTTCGTAGGTGGACGTTCTCCCCATGCAATGAAGCGGTAGAAAAAACCACCTATAAACACAAGCGTTCCAACCATATATCCGTATAGATTCAAATCGACATGGGTAAACATTCTTGTGCCGATAAAACTTAAAATAACGAGCCCACTGACCGTTAAAAACATTGATTTAGCAAAATGAGAAGCAAAAGCACGGTTAAAAGAATGATCAGGATTAGCTGTTTTCGTACTTGCCTGCATAGTTATTCCTCCTAATAAGAAAAGCGCAAGCGCCCTGCTTAGCCCCGACAGGCATAAGACGAATCACAGAAGAAATCCTGATTTCTGGAGTGATTTGGCTTATGACCAAAATTGTTTTGGCTTTAGAAAACAATTTTGGTTGTTTCGGCTTTAGGAAACAACCCCGAGGGGCTGGGAGCTGGAGCTAGACAGTTTTCTTCGATAAAATATTGACTTCCTTATCTAAAAAAATACACTGACGAATTTCTTACCCTAATTGTAAGAAATTCGTCAGTGTACCTTATATAAGGGAACTCCCCCATCCTCGGGGGAAAAATCCCTTAGTTTATTCAATTTCGCCACATCTCTGACACAAACACTTAAGATTGAACAATAGGCAATCTGATTTTCATTTCGGTGCCCTCTCCAAGGATACTGTCAATGCTTAAATCTCCTCCATGATCCTTTATAAGGAGCTTCGAAATCATCAGTCCTAGGCCGTTTCCATCATCCTTCGTTGTAAAAAACGGCTCCCCTATCCGCTTCAGTTCTTCTTTTGAAATGCCACAGCCCTGATCCTTAATCGAAATCAACACTGCATTCTTGTCTACTATTTCAGACTTTGTTCGGATTGTACCCCCGTTATCCATCGACTCAATGGCATTCTTCAAGAGATTAATCAAAACCTGCTTTATCTGTTTGTCATCACATTCGAGATAGCCAACCTTTTCACTGATTTCCGTCTTCATCATAATGCCTTTTTCCATTGCTTGTTGAGTGACAATGGAACCAACATACTCAATAACTTCTTCCAAACTATGCTTTTCAAAATGGGATACTCTTGGCTTCCCTATCATCATTAAGTCACTTACAATGGAATCAATTCGATCAATTTCTTGTATCATAATTGGATAGTACTCATTTTGATTAGGATAATTTTCTTGCTGTAATTGCGCAAATCCCCTTAGCGAAGCTAATGGATTTCTAATTTCATGCCCAATCGCTGTAGCCATTTGCCCCATAAGGACGAGATTTTCCTTTTGACGAGCACTTTCATTTGCTAACCTGATGGCCTTTACATATGAAGTAAACCTCACCAACAGGATGTATGCCACGAACGTTATGATGATCAACATTCCAATCGCAACAATTACACTTGAATCGTGGAAAGCCAGTCCAAACAATACATATTTTACAACCAATCCAGTAAATACAATCCAAAAGAACTTCTTATCTACAAATAGCGGGGCGAATATGATAAACATGATTTCAACGATATTCCCGCTTCTAAAAGTTAAATCTGTCCCAAAATAAATGAGAAAATTATTAATGATGTCTATCAAGTTAAATCCAAAGTAGATTATATACTTTATCCAGAACGGATCTTTTTTTCTCATTACATAAAAGGTCACGGGCAAGAGTAACCCGACAAGCAAATAAATCACTAATCCTAGACCGCCTTCTGGCAACCCTATGGATCTTTCGTTATATCTCGGGACGATGAAGTAATACAATAAATCATAGGAGAGGAATACAAGATAAAAAATCCCAATGAAAAGCTTAGTAGCTTTAATTTCCTCAGATATAAGCTTTGAATCTCTTAGATTATCTATCATAGTTTTTTCTCCCTTATCAACACTACTGTCTCCCCTTGCTGAGATGAACTCCTTCAGCTTATTTAAATTTGACAAATACCAAGGAAAATTCGACATTTCTTTATCTCTTTTTACCATTTATTGATGTCCAATGACAACAAATAAGGGCAGCCCAATGAATGGAAGCTGCCCTTTGACTTAGCTGATTTTTCTTAAATCTGCAGGATTATTGTTGAGATTACTATTTCTTCTTCCGTATAGGAAGTAGATTACTAACCCGATTGTAATCCAAATTCCAAAGCTGATCCAAGTTGTTGAAGGAAGCTGCAATGCTAAATATCCACAGAACAGGAATGCAAGGATTGGAATGTATGGAACAAACGGTACTTTAAAGCCTGCTGAACTAGCACTCGTATTTTTACGAAGGTATAAAATCCCAACAGAAACAGTCATGAAGGCAAACAATGTACCAATGTTCGTCAATTCTGCCAGTTTGCTTAATGGTACTACACCTGCGAAAAAAGCTACTATAAGACAAGTGATCCAAGAGTTAATAACAGGATTTTGCTTTTTAGAGTCAACTTTTGAAAATACTTTCGGAAGCAATCCATCACGGCTGATTGCATAGAACAAACGCGTTTGACCGTACATCATCACGAGCAATACTGTTGTAATACCCGCAATGGCACCTAATGAGATGAAACCTGCGATCCAATCTTGATGGATATAGTTTAACGCAAATGCAACTGGATTTTTTACACCTAGCTGATCGTAAGGAACAATACCTGTTAAGATTGCCGACACAATGATATACAAAATTGTACAAACGGCTAAAGAAGCGATGATTCCAATTGGCATATTACGTTGTGGATTTTTCACTTCTTCTGCAGCAGTTGATACTGCATCAAATCCGATATAAGCAAAGAAAACTGTCGCAGCCCCTGCTGTTACACCAGAGAAACCGTAAGGCATGAATGGTGTCCAGTTCGCTGGTTCGACATACCATACGCCAACCCCGATAAACAATAATACGACCGCTACTTTGATAATAACCATAATTGTATTGAACTTCGCTGACTTTTTCACACCTTGTGTTAAAAGCAAAGTAATAAGTAACACAATCATTACAGCAGGTACATCGATAAACGTTCCTTTCGCAGGATCATAAGCACTTGATAATGCTTTCGGCAATTCAAGACCAAAACCGGCTAATAGACCTTGAAAGTATCCTGACCACCCACTGGCTACTGCCGATGAGGCCAATCCGTATTCAAGTATCAAGTCCCAACCTAATATCCAAGCGATTAATTCACCGAATGTAGCATAGCTGTAAGTATATGCACTTCCTGCTACTGGAACCGTGGAAGCAAACTCTGCATAACAAAGGGCCGCAAATACGCATGCAAGTCCCGATAAGATAAAAGATAAAATGAGTGCTGGTCCAGCATGCTCAGCCGCAGCCACGCCTGTCAGTACGAAAATTCCCGTACCGATAATGGCCCCAACCCCTAGCATCGTTAGGTCAAAAGCTCCTAAATCTTTTTTAAGAGAAGCGCCTCTGGCACCCGATTCTCTCAATAAAGAATCTATTGATTTCTTTCTGAATAAATCCATAAAGTAACCTCCAAGAAGTAAAATCTTTTAAATATTCAGATTTAATTGAACATTGTTTTTCTATACAAGAATAATATAATCATTCTATTAAAAAAGCAATAATTTTTTCATAATTTAAATTATTCCAATTGAAGGAACTGGATATAAAAGGATATTACATATCATAAGTGTAGTTTTCCAGAGGGACAATTGTTTTTCTTCTAATAATAAATTACTATATTAATGAAAGTAAATGGAAAAAACAAGGACAAAACTACGGATTTGCCCTTGTTTTTCTTTATCCTATTTTTTCATTTTGTAATAAACCAATAAATTTCTTAAAATCATGTTCATTGGGAATATGAGCAGATTGTTCAAGGATATAAAAGTGTTTACCAGAAGGAGCGTCTATTTTTTCATAAAATAGTTTTGCTGCATGAAAATTCGTGGTGAGATCATGACGTCCTTGTACAATCGTAAATGGGATATCCAATCTTGTAATCGTAGTCAAATCGGTGCGGATTAACGCTTCCTGTAAGGCAGTACACTCAAAAATATTGAATTTAGGAGCAGATACAAGACTATTGAAAATATCTTTGAGGTTATAGTCGGGAGATAGGAGCGCACTCTTTATTAAGGCTAGCACATTGGGTCCTTTTATTTGATCATCCTTATAAATATACCCTTTTACCCCTTGGATGAAATCACTGTACTTCCCTTCTTTTTTTTCGAAGAAAGGTGGTTCACCAAGTTCAATTAATTGCGCAAGCATCTTTTGGTCACCTGATTCCTCAGCTCTTGCCCTCAGTGCTTTCATCCCTAATCTTTGGTTATCTGTCATGTTTGTGACTTGATCGAAACCAACATAGGCATGAAATTTGTTCGGACTCTTATGAGCCAATTTCATCCCTATTATAGTCCCCCATGACATACCAACGAGATAAATTTTATCCACCTTGAATCTATCTCTTAAGTAATCTATTACTTGTTCCGTATCATCAATAAAACGTTCTACCGTCATGGATTCCTTAGAAATATGTTTATGATAACTTTTACCCGCTCCCCTTTGGTCGTAAAAAACCGTTGTAAACTTCCGGTTTAGTTGTGGAAACTGTCCTCGGGAACTTACACCAAAAGGAAATGGTTGTCCAGGTCCACCATGTAAAAAAAGCATAATGGGTTGGTTGGCTTCTTCCCCTTCAATCAATAGGTATTGATCCTCACCTCTAACTTTTAATTTTACTACTTCACTGATTCCACCGTTATCTACAAGTTTCTTTGCTCTTTTTTTAATTTCTATTTGTTTGACGAATCTGTATGTCAATCCCATTAACAGGAGTAACACACATGCTGAGAGTATTAGGATTACTGCAGTCCATAACCAAATCATTTTCTTGACTCCCCCATTCTTCACCGATACAAAATAAATTCCGTCTTTATACTTTATATAGTTATTGAATCAAATAGATTTTTTAAAACACTTATGTATTTCATAGAAGTCTTTCTATATTACGACTATCTTCATTAACAAAAGCAACAAGTTCTTAATCTATTAACAACCCTTCGATGCTAGAAATAAGGAAAATTAAAACTTCTACGTAAAAACGAATACTTACTTCAAAACAAACACTTCCTTCCATTATCTTCTATTCATAATATAACTCTAACCTTTTCTAACTTCTATACAGAATTTCAGAAGAAAAATAGACACTAAAAATTTTAGTGTCCTTTCCCTTTACATCATCAATTTTTAAACCTCTCATAAATCCCTCTTTCACATTCAGGAACGAGGGCACTTCTGCATGCTTTTTGAATTTGACGAATATCAATTCCCGTTTTATTGCCTGCCGGTGTGGACATGAAGTTGGAAGATATCGGGGAATGGGGGCTATTTCTGGAGGTAGGATCACTATTGTTCTCGCCTGGCGCAGTAGCGAAAAAAATATGTCCCAATTCGTGGGCCAATGTGCTTCGATTTTCTTGCGCAGCAGTACGACCGCTCATAATGATGTGCTGGTACAATCTGTTTCCAACAATTCGATTGGAATAAGCACAGGCAATTGTGTTGTTATCACTAAAACGAAAATTCGGAACATACCAAACGGTAATCCATTCTGAAGGATATCCATCAGCTTCCCTTCTATTTTCCATTGCTCTAAAAACACTGGATTGAGCAAAACGTTCGTTGCACTGTAATTTGCCGTGAGCTAGTCCAAAATCCGTGCTCGTCTCAATCAACTTCACCACTTCAATTGGCAATCTCCATATTCCTATGGCTCTTTTTAAATCTTCGACAATTCGATTCACAGAAGTTCCAGGAACAGTCCTAACTGTACCGGGAAGAATATATATGACAAGCTTTATTGATGCTGGTTTATCTTGCGAATACCTGTAGCGATATCCATCCCTCTTAGTTGATCTCTTCTGCTTTTCATTTTTTCCATGGTGATGTCCCTTCGCCAAATCATCCCCTCGTTTCCATACAATAGATACACTATTTTATGTAATAAAAGAGAGGATGGTTTGGACAAACTATCTAAGGCAAATGCCATTATTCTTACTCGTAAGAACCACTCGCTTCCGGTAACGTTTGATATGTAGGGTTTTCTTCCAACACCTTTAGAATACCTTTTACAAGCTGTGACATTACTTTTCCATCTTGACCATCATCACATTCCGTCCAACCAAACTGCCTCTCAGCTCCATTGATCCATACGTGTAAGTCATAGGACTCATGAGGCTTTTGGTTACACTGGTTGTTCAGATTTTTATCCTCGAGATAATTAGCAAATATCATCAGTTTATAAATTTTGTTCAATTCATCTTTAGAAAATTGAAAATCACTTACTGCCGCCATTTCACCATTCTGCAGATCTTTTACCAGTTTTTCCTTCTTCGTGTCAATCAGATTCTTCTGACCCACTCCATATTTCAAACGGAATGCAAATAAATCCTGCTCGTCTACATCATACGAAATCGTCAGTATTTCCATTGAATCTGGACAACCATTTAATGAATATGTCATCTGCGTACTTGTCTCTTGCATCTCTATCTTTTTACAAATATAATTCTCTACTTCACCAGCTCCATATTCATCTTCAGAGTTATCAACTGTATAATCAAGATTCTCCCCATCATAGTCAATGTTGTGATAAATAGGATCCCCTTCAATCGTATAACGTACTAAACGGACCTTATCCTTTAACCCTTTTTCAACATTTGTGATGAATTTATCAAGTCTTTCGATGTTTTCCAATCCGCCGTGCCTCTCAACAATTTCATCACTTCCACCCGTAGTCCCGGACATTTTAATCGACGCGGTATCTTTTCCCTGACAACTAATTAAGAACAAACAACAAATTGCCATATAAAGCAGGCTTAAACTAGAAATCTTCACTCTTCTCCCTCCTAGTAATAGTAGTACAAACAACCTTGACCGAGAAAGCCTCTATGACTTGGCCTCTTTGAAAGATTGTGCGCTTGAACAGACGTTTAATGAATAGACGTTTGAAAGAAGAGAATGTTTCAAGCTGTATGCTCAATTATAATAAAATCAGATGAAATAATTGGAAATATAGCAATGAAGTCATACATAGGGAGGTTTAAGACAGTGCACATTAGGAATTCAGCAAAAGCAATTATTATAAATGGGAATAACATTCTACTTACAAAAAACCAAGATGACGAAGGGTACTTTTACCTTTGTCCTGGTGGTGGTCAGGAACATGGTGAAACATTTCATTCAACACTAAATAGGGAGTGCTTGGAGGAAATAGGGTACCAAGTAGAAGTAGGTGAACTCCTGCACATTAGAGAATATATCGGAAAAAACCACGAATATTCAGCAAGTGACTTAGGTGTGCATCAAATTGAATATTATTTTCTTTGTACTTTGAAAAATGAACTGGACGATCCAGCTGAACCTTCTAATCCTGACAATCTTCAAATCGGGATAGAATGGGTAAGTATTAAGGATTTAATGGAGTTTAGACTTTATCCTAAACACCTTAGAGAATATATAATCAAGTACAGTAACCAGGAAAAGTCTCCGGTTTACCTTGGTGATATCAACTAATTCGGAGAAATATGAAAAGGCTGCCCCATGATGGAACAGCCTCCTAAATTTATTTCTCATTCTGTTTTTCAATATACTCGAATAAAAAAGATTGCCCGTTACGGTAAAAGCGAGGGTCATATACTCCAAGTTGCTCATCATTATTCACTACTACGACGAATGGCGACCATTGATACAATGTTTTCGCTTTTGGATTTTTTTCGAACAAATCATCGAGATTCGATTGATCACTTGATTCCAGTCTTGTAACAAATTCAGCTTCCGTTAACAATGAGTCATTGAAAATTTCGACCGCACCCTCGCTCTTTCCAATAACGGTAAACTTCCATGGAACAAAACTTGCTGATAAAGCCACTTGATCATACTGATTTTCATATTTTTGATATACGACATAGCCTTGGATGCTTTGAATTAGAATATGAAGACCAATCAGCAGCCATGCAATCCGGAATACTTTGAATTCCTTAAGGTTTGGTCGCTTCTTTGCCATAATAAACGATAACAGAAAAATGAACCAAATCACAAAGTCAATGATCGATACGGTACCAAGAGAAAGACGCTTGGACGTAAAAGGTTCCAGATATCCCGTTCCCCATGCATTAAAAATATCGCTTGTATCATGGATGAAAACAGCAAGCAGGGCTACAAGGAAAAAACGAAACATGCTCGTTCCGAAGAGAAAACGGTTTAATAACGAAAACATTAGTGCCCAAACAGGTACGAGGAAAATCGAATGCGTAATTCCCCTATGCCACATCTGATATTGCCCTGTCGTATCCCAAAGCTGGGAGATGACATCAATATCAGGGATTTGACTCGCACCAATCGCCGTAAAAAGAAGCGCCCGCTTTTCTTTTTTACTAAGATTTTCTTTGTTGATCGCTTTGTAAATGCCAATCCCAAATAATGTGTGTGTAATACTATCCATCTATTTAAGTTCCTTTAAGTTCAGTTCATGGACGACATTTTTGACAATGCTCGCAATCAACTCTTCCGATATTTCAGTATTTTCTTGAGTAGTGTTAACCGGAACGCCTCCTGTCTTAATCCCCATTTTACCGCGGATATCAATCAAATCAGAGATTTGTGCAGGACTAAGTTCGTTTGCCTTTTTAATAATGTGGTTAGAATACATCGTCATCAAAGCGTAATGCTCGAGTGATTCCATTCGGAAGTAGGCTTCCATTAACTCTCTACCCCAAGTCAATGCCCCATGATTGGCAAGCAATACGGCATTATGATCCTTGCAATATGGCGCAATTGAATCTGGAACTTCCTGTGTCCCAGGTGTTGCATAAGTCGCAACAGGAACCCTTCCAAGTAAAACAATGGCTTCAGGAGAAATAGGTTGATCCAAACTGATACCAGCAATGGCAAATGACGTGGCAACAGGAGGATGGGCGTGAACAACTGCGTTGACTTCCTGATTTTCCTTATATACACGCAAGTGCATTTTCACTTCAGATGAAGGCTTCATGGTTCCCTCGAGCACATTTCCCGATAAATCCATTTTGACCATCATTTCAGGCGTCATGAATCCCTTACTGACACCAGTCGGAGTGGTCCAAATCGTATTAGATCCAACTTTTACAGAAATGTTGCCGTCATTAGCGGCTACAAAATTTTTATGATAAACTCTCCTGCCAATTTCACAGATAAGTTCTTTTGCTTCTTTATCAGAATAGTAATGTTGTTGTTCAGACATATTTACAGCTCCTTATGATTCTCGGACTGAATTTTTGTTATTACCTAGATGTTAACATTGCTATTCTATCATTTTTTCCATTTAAAAACCTCCGGAATCCTATTGGACCCGGAGGCATAACGTCTTATTTTTCCCCTTTAAACATAAGTGGCAGTGATTCTGTATATGGTGCATACGCAATGCCGTTTTCTGTGATAATTCCTGTAATCAATTCATGATCTGTTACATCGAAGGCAGGATTATATGTTTTGACTTCATCTGGAGCCATTGATGTTTCGTACCATTTAGAAGTAATTTCTTCTGACGGACGAAGTTCAATATGAATATCCTCACCAGTCTTACATTCCAAATCTACCGTAGAAAGCGGCGCACAAACATAGAATGGAATGTTATAGTGCTTCGCAAGAATTGCTACACCTGATGTACCAATTTTGTTAGCTGCATCACCATTTGCAGCGACACGATCACATCCGACCAGAACTGCTTGAATTTTCCCTTCTTTCATGACAATGGAAGCCATATTATCACAGATAAGTGTGACATCCACACCAGCTTCCTGTAGTTCCCAAGCAGTCAAACGTGCGCCTTGTAGCAATGGTCTTGTTTCATCTGCAAATACTTTGAAGTCGTATCCTTTTTCTTGTCCCAAATAAATAGGTGCAAGGGCTGTTCCGTATTTCGCTGTAGCAATCGTACCTGCGTTACAGTGCGTGAGGATACCCCACCCTGGTTCAAGCAAAGATAGAGCATACTGTCCGATAGATTCACAAACCTTCTCATCTTCTGCTCTAATAAGCTCAGATTCTTCTAATAATGCCGACTTTACTTCAGCGACAGTTTTGCCTTCTTCTTTTACAAATCGGCTTTCCATTCTGTTAAGAGCCCAGAAAAGATTCACAGCGGTCGGCCTTGATGAAGCCAAATATTCTTTCACTTTTTTAAAATCAGCATAGAGCTCAGAATATGTTGTAGCTTCAGATTGCTTTGTACCTAAGTAGATCCCGTAAGCTGCTGCAATCCCGATTGCCGGTGCTCCGCGTACCTTTAAATGATAGATCGCTTCCCAAACATCTTTCATTTCCTTCAATTCCAGGAAGACCTTCTCATTCGGTAGAACCGTTTGGTCTAAAAGAATTAATGCATCGTTTTCATCATCTAGTCTTACAGATTGAATTACATCTACCGGTTTCCCCATTGTTATTGCCTCCTAGTTGTTCTGTGCGTATGTTTGGACGATTTTTAGGAAGTCATCACCCGTTTTGATATTTTCTCTCCCCATTATAAAAGCTTTTCCAGCTGATAAACAGATTTTTTCAGCAGCAGCCCTGCTGGCACGGTCTTCAATAGCCGTAACGTCCTTCACGTGAGCTAGACCAATAATTCGTCTGCATAGCTCGAGTCCTGTTACCGCCGCTGTATCTCTTAAAATCGTATTCAAGTAATATTCCTTGAATCCTGGATATTTCGCAGCATGATCAGTCACATTTTCATCCCATGCTTTTAGGAACTTGTCCGCGAAAAGGTCAATCGTATCGACAATTGTGTTCTCAAGATATCCCAACTGTTCTGCTTTAGCTTCCGGATTCTCTAATGTGTACTTTGCATTTACATAAGCAAAAATCAGGTTGGCAATCACGTTCCCGACATCATAGCCAGCTGGACCATAGAACGCAAATTCAGGATCAATTACTTTAGTGGCATCTTCTTTTATAAAAATAGAACCAGTGTGTAAATCACCATGTAAAAGAGATTGAGCATTAGTCATAAACTCGAATTTCAGTTTAGCCGTCTCTAATGCCAGCTTTTCATCTCCCCAAATATGTTCTTTTACAAAATCGAGGGAAGCTTCAAAAACATCGTTTCGTGGGCAATCGTAAAACGGTTCTGTATATACAAGATCTTCGGTAATTTCACAAAGCTCTGGATTCGTGAATGACTTAACGAGCTCTTTCTTTTCTTTATGCCCCATCACGACATCCGATGTGAGCAGTAATGTCTGTACCATAAAACTTGAAATATGATCGGCAAATAAAGGGAACTTCTTATGCTTCATGAGCGCCGTTCTCATGATTTCATATTGGGACAAATCTTCCATGACACAACAGTTCATGATCGGATCATAGTGATACATCTTCGGAACAAATCCTGGTGCTAGTTGAGCCTGAAGCTTCAGGATTTCACTTTCAATGCGATTTCGATCCGTTGACAGCTTAAACTCGTCAGATATCCTTGCAACTGGACCCGCTTGCTTGATGATAATTGACTTGCCACTTTTTTCATCAACGATTCTAAACACATAGTTCAGATTTCCATCACCAATTTCCTTACAAGTAAGCACTGCATCTGAAGTAAAGTAGTCGAGCTTTGTTTTTGCATACTCCACAGCATGCTCTTCTTTCATCGTAAAATATTCGCTTGTAAAAACTGTCATTTGTCTATTCCCCCCATGCTCATCCTTTATGAATCATCAGCATTTTTACAGATAATACTGAATCTTATTATTAAAAATTATCTAATAATTTTACCCCTTAAAATGCTCTTGTTCAATCTATTTTTATTAGTTGAGCATTAAAAAAAGGAAGATGCCGCTTAAGCATCTCCCCTGAAAAATCATTTTGAGTTCGCAATCTAATATTTCATGGGGGTAAATGAGAGCTTTTGTGGTAATTGAGAACTTTTATCGATGAGATTTCTCGATATATCGAAATGAAAACCCAATATATCAATATGAAATGACGATATATCGATGTCTTTTTAAAGGATATCGATATGGCGACATCTTTCGACACACCCACTACTCCCCATAGGTAGGATCTCGATACCAAAATCCTACCCAATCACCCAAGGCCCCGATTACCCGAAGATGCCAGCTGATAATAAAATCCTTTTCTATCAAGCAATTCTTCATGGTTACCTCGTTCAATAATTTGGCCCTGCTCGAGCACAATGATTTGATCCGCTTTTTGGATTGTATTGAGACGATGGGCAATCACGAAGCTAGTTCTGCCCTCCATTAAAACTTGGAGCGCCTCCTGTATCTTCAGTTCCGTCACAGTATCGATGCTGCTTGTCGCTTCATCCAAAATCAAGATAGCCGGATTTGCAAGAATGGCTCTGGCAATAGAGAGAAGTTGCTTCTGTCCTTGACTAATTCCGCTACCATCCTGCTTCAGTACTGTGTCATATCCATCTTTTGTCTTCGTAATGAATGAATGTGCGTTGGCCTTTTTAGCTGCTTCTTCTATTTCAAGGTCCGTTGCAGCGAGTCTTCCATAACGGATGTTTTCACGAATGGTTCCTTCAAAAAGAAATGAGTCCTGAAGTACAAATGCCATATGGCGGCGAAGACTTGCTCGCTTTACTTTCGTAATGTCATGACCATCAATAAAAATAGCACCCTGAGTGGCATCATAAAAACGAGAAAGTAAATTCATAATCGTGGATTTACCGGCCCCAGTGGGTCCAACTAAGGCCACCATCTCACCCGGTAAAGCCGTGAAACTGATATTCGAGACTGTATCTCCTCCTTTTTCATATGAAAAAGAAACGTCCCGAAATTCCACCTTACCTTTTACTTCATTCATTTTCAGATCGCTTTCACCTTCGTCAAGCTCTTTTTCTTCATCTAAAACTTCAAATACACGCTCGGCACCAGCAACAGCAGATAATAATGTATTGAACTGGTTGGCAAGGTCATTGAGAGGTCTGGTGAATTGTCTTGAATACTCCGTAAAGACGATAATAACACCAACAGTAATTATGCCTTTTAGTGCCAGTAGACCACCTACACCTGCAATGACCGCAAAACTGGCGTTATTTAGAACGTTCATGAGTTTTGGAATGAAGCCTGAGAATGCTTGTGCCCAAAATCCAGAATCTCTTAGCTTCTCGTTCTTCTCACGGAAATCGGCAATGACTTGATCTTCTTGCGAAAACATCTTCACAACTTTTTGTCCTGAAATCGTTTCTTCAATAAAACCGTTCATCTCTCCCAGGTTTTTCTGCTGTTCCTTAAATAGGACGCCTGTCCTTTTCGTAATCCATTTCAAGCCGAAGAACATTAAAGGTACAATCATGATCGTCAAGAATGTCAAAATCGGACTCAGCCAAAGCATGACTCCGAGTGTGCCTATTAAGGTCAAGAGACTTGATATGATTTGGATAAAAGAACTATTAAGAGTCGTACTAATATTCTCGATGTCATTCGTGACTCTGCTCATCACTTCTCCGTGCTGGCGTTGGTCAAAATAAGAAATCGGCAAGTGATGAAGTTGATGAAACAAATCTGTTCTTAGCGTAAAGACCGTCTTTTGAGAAACGGTTATCATCCAGTAGTTCTGCAAAAAAATAGCCAATGATTGAAAGAGATAAACCAATGCGAGCCAGATGATCAGTGTGACAATACCTTGGTTATCCTTTGTAACGATATAATCATCGACAGCTTTCCCAATGAGATACGGCCCTAATAGTCCAAATACGGAACTGGCGATGACCATGAATAATACAAGATAGAGCTTAAGCTTATGTTCAGCGAGGTAGCGCCATAAACGTCTCAAAGTGTTTTTCCAGTTCTTCGCTTTTGCTTTTTGTGCAGGAAGTACAGGATTTACATTCGGATACGTTCGTTTGTATCGAAAGGGTTTACTTAATTCCTTGAACACTCTTCATTCCCTCCTCTCCAAATTGAGAATGGAAGATGTCCTGGTAGAGCTGAACTTCGTCTAATAGCTCTTGATGACTTCCTTTTGCCAGCAATTTCCCGCCCTCTAACAGGAGAATAACATCGGCATTCATAGCCGTGCTCATTTTTTGCGTAATCATAAACGTCGTACAAGCATATTTGTTTAGAGCTTTCAGTAGCTCCGCTTCTGTTTTCATATCTAGAGCACTGGTACTATCGTCTAGTAACAGAATGGCAGGCTTCCTTATTAATGCACGGGCAATTGCAATCCTTTGCTTTTGTCCACCTGACAAGTTAACACCTTTTTGTCCTACTCTTGTCTCGTATTTCTTTGGCAGTTTGATGATTGTTTCATGAATTTGAGCATCTTTTGCCGCCTCGATAACTTCCGATTCGGTCGCTGCTTCTTTTCCCCACGCGATGTTTCCAGCGATACTCCCTGTAAATAGAAGTGACTCTTGTGGTACAAATCCCATTGATTTTCTAAGTATTTCTTGCTTATAGGCAGTGATATCTTGATCATCAATCAAGATTTGACCATCACAGACATCATAGAGTCTTGGAATCAGTTGGAATAGCGTTGTTTTCCCTGAACCAGTCGCACCCAAAACAGCTACCGATTGACCGGCGTGAACGGTAAAAGAAATGTCTGAAAGCACCCGTTCTTCTGATTCGGGATACTGGAATGAGACATTTCTGAATTCAACCTTACCTGCTCTTATAACATGATCCTCAGATGGGCCATACTCTCTATTTTTCATATCCACTTCTGTATCCATCACTTCCATGATTCGTTGCCCAGAAGACTTGGCACGTGAAAATACCATGACTATCATAGAGAAAACAGACAGTGCAGATGTCATTCTAGTCGCATAATTTATGAGAGCCACCACTTCTCCAACCTTTACTTCCCCAGTATTTACATGAACACTCCCAAACCATAATAATGCAATCAAGCTCCCGTTCATTACCAGTAACAAAAGGGGGGTAGTCGATTCAATTAGCCAGAAGGAAGAAATCGTCCTATCCATGAGTTGTTCATTAGCACCACGAAAACGCTTA
This sequence comes from Bacillus sp. cl95, assembly GCF_900115925.1. GTDB lineage: Bacteria > Bacillota > Bacilli > Bacillales > Cytobacillaceae > Neobacillus_A. The sequence continues at coordinate 214,598 of NZ_FOYF01000004.1, forward strand.
TTTTCATGGGAGCCTCTCATATACGCTTTTACAAGTCTCATTCCAGAAAGATTTTCCCTCATCACCACATTGACCTTATCCAACTTATTTTGAATGGAGCTAAAAAGTTTGATGGCCCTTCCCATAGACCAAATAAGGAAAAGGATCAAAAATGGCACAGTAGCGACGAGTATGCTTCCTAGCTTCAAATTTAAAGCTAACGCCATTACGAGACCACCTAATACTAGCAGGGGTGCGCGCATCATCACTCTAAGACTCATAAATACTGTATTTTGGACTTGCGTCACATCATTAGTTAGCCTAGTAATAAGTGATGACGTTGGGAAACGATTGAAGTTTGAAAAAGAAAAGGATTGAACCTTTTCGAATAGACTTTTCCTAACTTCATACCCAAAACCTTGACTCGTGTGACCTGCAAAAAAGGAACTTAAAATTCCACCAATGAACGCAAGCAGCGAAATCCCCAGTAGGATTCCTCCCCAATACATTACAACTGAAAGATCCTTTTTCATGATTCCTTCGTCAATGATCTTAGCCATTAAAAGAGGCTGAACCAACTCTACAGTCAATTCCGCCAACATCAGAAAAAGAGCAATTCCAATGTGGAGTCTATAAGGCTTTAAGAAGGGGATAAATTTCTGCAACACCAAATCTCCTCTCTAGCAAAAACATCTATAAATTTAGTAAGGCGAAATACTTTAGTTAATACTATAGCTCTTTTTTCTAAATAATGAAAATATATTCGCTGCAGCTCGTGTTTATTTTTCTCAAATAGCGGGAATTAATGACTAGCAAAAAAATAAAAGCAGTAAACATAGGACCAGAAATGAACACAAAAAAAGAGCCAGCAATTTGCTGACTCTTCAAGGTATTAGAATGTATGAGCAAGATCCTTTGCACGCGCAATTCCGTTTTCTTTGATTTCCTGTGCTTTATCAGGCATTGCTGCATGACCTTCAATGAACAATCCTTCTAGTGAAGGAACGCCGAAGAATTGCATTAGGACTGTTAAGTAACGGTGACCCATCTCCATTGCTGCAGCTGGACCTTCAGAATAGATTCCGCCACGAGCTTGGATATGAAGTGCTTTTTTATCTGTTAACAAACCAACTGGACCTTCAGCCGTATACTTGAAAGACTTACCTGCAACCGAAACAGAGTCTAGGTATGCTTTCATCACTGGAGGGAATGAGAAGTTCCAAAGAGGTGTTACAAAAACATACTTGTCAGCTGAAACGAATTGATCGCTTAGTTCACCCAAACGGCCAACCTTCGCTTTTTCATCAACTGAAAGTTCGTCGAAACCTTTGCCTGATTGAAGTTTGCCCCAACCACTGAAAACATCAACATCGATTTGTGGAATATTTTCCTTGTATAAATCGATATGAACGATTTCATCGTTAGTATTAACTTCTTTGTAAGTATCAATGAATGCTTTACCTGCTGCCATACTGAAAGACGCTGCTTCATCATGTGGGTGTGCAGTAATGTACAAAACTTTTGCCATGTTATATCTTCCTCCTAAATTGAAAATCAGTTTATTATTGGTATTTCGAAATGATAAAATTCTTTTGAATCAATATATTTTTAATTAAAATATATTTAATTCGAGATAATAGTAACTCAAAATATCTAACTTAGCAAGTAATTTGTTTCTTAAAAAAGCTCCGTTAATCTTGCCTGTTGATTTCCGCTCCAGTCGCTAGCTTTTTCGATTAGAGCAAAAATGTAAGCTTTATGGCAATATTTTTGACTTTTAGGATGACTGCGAAATTAGATTACTTTCTTAATTTAAGACTGTTCGAAAAATCGTCAAAATATGGATGTAAGAAGTAATATTTAGGATCTATTTTCACCATTTAATGCAGAAGGTGATTTGTAGAAGAATTTCTTTTTGTGAAACTGTACACTTTATTTGTGTAAATTAGAGTTTTATTTGTGTAAAACCCGGTTTCTTTTGTGAATGCCTCTTTCAGACACAAAAACTACCAAAAAATAAGTTTTAGTAAAAATATCACAATATCCAATATCAAGGACAAATTTTATACATTCTTATCTACTAAAAAAAGAAGAAGGATCTGCCATTAGACAAATCCCTCTTTCACCCTTATTCTTCTTCAACCGCACCGTATGGATTGGCGGCTAGGTTTTTTCTCATTTCATCTGTTAATACAAATGGCTCCGTTACACCCGCATCACTTTCAGAACCCATTTGAAAACTGCCATCGAAATGCAAAGGCTTATTTTGCATCAAATTTCACCCCAATTAAAATTCTTTTCTCTCTATTGTTTACGAACTCAGGATATTTCACTCAGGAAAAAATACCCACACATCCAATTTTATTATTATTTACTAATTTTTAACTAAATGATTTTTTAGTTTCTCTCTTAAAGCCCTTTTTAGGAACTTACCTACCGATGTTTTCGGAATTTCATCCATGAAGATGATGTCATCTGGCAACCACCATTTTGCAAACTGCGGCGCTAAAAAGTCGTTTAGCTCCTGTTTATCTGTTTTACCTTTGTATGGTTCCTTCAATACCACACATGCAACCGGACGTTCCTGCCACTCTGGATGAGGAACAGCGATGACACTTGCTTCAAAAACAGCATCATGTGCCATAAGTGCGTTTTCAAGATCAACGGAAGAAATCCATTCCCCACCGCTTTTAATTAAATCCTTTGTTCGGTCTACAAGTTTTACAACACCTTCTTCATCAACAGTAGCGACATCCCCTGTATATAGCCAACCATCTTTGAATGCTTCTTTTGAACGCTCATCTTTGTAATATTCATCCGCAATCCATGGTCCTCGAATCAACAACTCACCCATGTCCTGCCCATCCCATTGCACTTCGCCGTTTCCACCGATGACTTTCATTTCAAGACCTGGCACCAGAAGACCCTGCTTAGCACGAATATCAAGGATGGCTTCTTCATCCAATTCCGTTTGATAGCTCTTTAATCTTGAAACAGTAACGAGAGGAGTTGTCTCCGTCATGCCATAAGCATGCAAGAATGGAATCTTGAACTTCGTTTCAAAGGCTTTGATCATCCCCCTTGGTGCAGCCGCGCCACCACAGAGAATTGACCTTAAAGACGAAGTATCATAAGTCCCTTTTTCCAATTCATTCAATAGTCCGAGCCAAATGGTCGGAACACCCGCCGCCAATGTTACCTTTTCACTTTCTATAAAATCGGCAATCAATTTCGGTGTGAATTGCGGTCCCGGCAGAACTTGCGTTGTTCCAAACCAAGTACAAGCAAACGGAAGTCCCCATGCGTTAGCATGGAACATTGGCACAACCGGCATGCACGTATCCGATTCGGAAATGCCTGCAGTATCCGCCAAACCGAGAGCAAAACTGTGCAGCACAATGGCACGGTGCGAATACACGACACCCTTTGGATTACCTGTTGTGGCAGAAGTGTAGCACATGCCAGCTGGTTCATTTTCATCGATATCTTTTTTAAAGGCGAAGTTTGGATTCCCTTCGGCCAAAAGCTTTTCATAAGAATAGGTAGGCTGCAAACTCGTTTCTGGTAGTTCATCTTTGTCAGTCATAATAATGAAGGCTTTCACCGATTTCAAATCATCTTTCGCTCGCTCCAATAAAGGCAATAAGTCCTCATCCACAAAAATGACCTGGTCTTCAGCATGGTTGACGATATACGAAATATGCTCACTAGATAAGCGGATGTTGATTGTGTGCAGGACTGCACCCATTCCTGGCGCGGCAAAATAAATCTCAAGGTGACGATGATGATTCCAAGCAAATGTACCAACCTTGTCACCTTGTTTGATTCCGAGTTTTTCAAGGGAACTGGCCAATCTGCGCGTTCTTGTTCCAATTTCACGATAAGTCAAACGCTGGACACCCGATAGCGTTCTGGATACGACTTCTTTTTTCGGGAAAAACTTTTCAGCTCTTTCAATCATTGATCCAACAGTAAGCGGCACATTCATCATAAAGCGGATTCCTCTTTTCCTTTTAATCTTGAATTTATCGTTTTCCGACAGACGACTCCCACTTCAAAAAATGCGAAAGAGTGTTAAGTGGTGAGTAGTTCAATGCGCACTATTTCTTGAATTCGATTCTCTGCATTTCCCTGATGAAAAAATATTTAGTTCATTTTTTCAGAAGTCTTTAGTTCACATAGAATTTCATCTGTATGTTCACCTTTTAAAGGCGATCGTTCACCTAGATTTACGGCTAAATCCGGATGCATTCTTACCTGACTATCCAAGATACTACCTTGAAATAATGGGAAGTTTTTCAGTTCTCCTACTTCTAAAACCGGTGTGAGACAGCAATCGATTGCAAGTGAAAACTTCGTCCACTCATTAAGCGTTCGACTACAAAACTCAGATTTCATCTCTTCATAAACAGGATTGAGATGATGTGTTTTCGAAAAATGAGCATCCAGCCAATCTGGTTTTTGCAGGGCAACACAGAAATTCTCCCAGAACTTCGGTTCCAATGCGGCAAGACTCACATAACGACCATCCTGTGTTTCATAGATGGCATACGAAATGAAATCTCCATTTAACTCCGTTAAACCTTGTCCATAACCTGTTTCTTTTTCTGCAAGCATATGAACGCCCATGATGGAGGTCATTGTCTCTGCAATGGATATACAGTGATAACTACCTTTCCCTGTTCGTTCCTTTAAGAGTAAAGCAGCGAGGATTCTTTCACTTGCTGCCATTCCTCCGAGATAATCCGCAAAAGTGATGGTGGGATGGACCGGTCTGCCATGGCCAGAATCCTTAAGTTGTGAAAGAGCACCACTAAGCGCCATATAGTTCAAGTCATGACTGCCCAAACGGCTCATTGAACTCCGATCACCGTAACCGGTTAGAGAACAATACACAATCGCGGGATTTAGGTCTCGCACGCTTTCGTAATCCATTCCTAGTTTCTGCATCACACCTGGCCGAAAGCTTTCTATGATCGCATCAGCTTGTGAAATAAGCTTCAGTGCTGCTTCACGACCATCCTGTTCTTTCAGATTGAGGACAATACTCCTCTTTTCGCGATTATTTGCCGTAAAAACAATACCTTCCCCTTTTTGTTTAATGGCCATGCTTCTTGCCGGATCGCCTTCAGGTGCTTCTACTTTTATGACGGAAGCACCAAACTCAGCTAGTCTCAGCGTTGCAAATGGACCGGGCAGGTAATTGGTAAAATCAATAATAGTGATTCCATTTAGCATGTGAGACGTCCTTTCTTTCAGGCTTTTCGTAAAAATATCATTCTTAGTAGGAAACAACCTTACCTTACGTCGTTGTTGTCGTAGTTCCACCTTGGGCGAATAACTCTTCCATCTGCTTTCGGAGCATGAATTTCAGTATTTTCCCACTTGCGTTTCGCGGTAAAACTTCACAGAAGATATACTTGCGCGGACGTTTATAGTTGGCGAGTTTTTCGCTATTTTTGCACCACTCATCAAGTTCCTCTTCCGTTAAGTTGTTATCCTTCTTCACGACAAAAGCGGTGACCGTTTCTCCCCACCTGTCGTCAGGCTGCCCGATCACTGCGACATCGAGAACGCCCTTGTTTTCGTATAAAACGTCTTCTACCTCACGAGGATATACGTTTTCTCCCCCACTGATAATCATGTCGTCCACACGATCTTTTACAAATAGGTACCCTTCCTCATCGAGATAGCCAATGTCCCCTGAATGATACCAACCTTTGTACAATGCCTTTTCAGTCGCTTCGTCGAGTTGAAAATAACCGCTCATCACACATGGTCCCTGCACGATGATTTCTCCTGTCTCTCCAGCCGGTACCATATCGTCCGGATCGGAAGGTCCATTTTCATTTGGACGTACGATGCGAATTTCATGATTGAGTGCAGCCTGACCAGCTGATCCCGCCTTATTCAACTGATCTTCTTCGGAAAGGAAAGTAATCGCTGGACCCATTTCTGTCATTCCATATGCTTGAACGAGGCCTATTCCCAATTGGTCATGACATGCATGAACAAGTGTTGGAGCCATTGGTGCAGCACCATAAAGGCCCAACTTAAGAGACTCTAGATTGTAACTTGGCAATTCCTCCTGCAGAAGCATGTTCCACATCGTTGGAGCCGCAAAGAATTTTGTAATCTTCTCGCTTTCAATCAACTCAAGAACCTTCTTTGGTTCAAAATGATGCATAATCACATTCTTTGCACCGACATGAACACGCGGAAGGAATGCGCAATGAAGTTCTGCACAATGGAACATCGGGGCTGTAACAAGGCCGACATCATGCACCTGTAATTTTGTACAATTAATCGTAACTAGGCTTTGCTCAACCATCTCACGGTGACGATGCATGACACCTTTTGGCCTTCCCGTCGTTCCGCTTGTATACATGATGGCATACAAATCATTTTCAACCATATCAACTGCCACATCAGCAGGAATTGCAGCATCTACTTTTTCACGGTAGCTAGCGGCGTATTCTGGTGCTCCCTCATCAATAAACCAGAAACTCACTGGAGAGAAACGCTTTTCTATGGCTGTGATAACCGGTTCTAAAACCTTCTCAAACAACACAACCTTAGGCATGGCGTCATTCAAAATATAAGCGACTTCCTCTGGTTGAAGACGGAAATTGATTGGATTAAATACCGCACCAATTTTTGCACATGCAAAGTAAGCTGTTGCCAATTCTTCCGTATTGAAAAGGAACGTTGAAACACGGTCCCCTTTTTTCACCCCGTCGTTTAAAAGCGCATTTGCCAATCGATTCACTTCAAGACTCCATTCTTTGTACGTAAAGCGGACATTCTTTCTGACATCGTAGAGGGCTTCCTTGTTGGGGTACTTTAACACCGTTAAATCAAATAACTTCCCAAGCGTTGTTGACATTGTCAATTCCTCCTTCAAAATGGCCTTTGCTTAATTTTAAGAGTGAATCACGGAAGATATTTTTTTAGTTTTCTAAACGCTCAATAATCGTGGCGTTGGCCATTCCGTGGCCTTCGCACATCGTCTGTAGTCCAAATCTGCCTCCTGTACGTTCAAGCTCGTGCATCATGCTAACCATGAGGCGTGCACCGCTTCCACCTAGCGGATGTCCAAGGGCAATCGCCCCGCCATTTGGATTAAGCTTCTTAGGATCTGCACCCAGATCTTCAAGCCATGCCATCGGCACCGGAGCGAACGCTTCATTCACTTCGAATACATCGATATCGTCGATGGAAAGACCGGATTTCTCCAAAGCTTTCTTCGTTGCCGGGATCGGTCCTGTCAACATCAACGTTGGATCAGAACCTACCACAACACGCGTATGCACTTTAAATCTAGGCTTTAAGCCAAGTTCTTCCGCTTTTTCGCGTGACATCAGCAATAATGCGGCAGCACCGTCACTAATTTGACTCGCGTTTCCAGCATGAATGACACCATCTTCTTTAAATACTGTCTTTAATTTCGCCAATGCCTCTAATGAGGTTTCCTTACGTGGACCAGAGTCCTCATCCACAACAGCTGTTTGTCCATCAGCTTGCGTGACTTCAACCTGGAATATTTCTTTTTTAAAATAACCTTCCGCTTGTGCACGCAGTGCTTTTTGATGACTATCAACCGAATATTGATCTAGTTGCTCACGTGTGAAGCCGTATTGCTCGGCAATTCTTTCTGCGGATAATCCTTGGTGGATGATTTCATGTTGTGCCTTCAATCGATCACTGAATGGTGCACCTTGATAATTAGAGGCAATCGGGACACGTGACATACTCTCAACCCCACCTGCTATCACGACATCCATGTCTCCAGACAAGATTGCTTGTGAAGCAAAATGAACAGCTTGTTGACTGGATCCACATTGACGGTCAATCGTAACACCCGGAACGGTAATGGGTAGACCTGCGATTAGTGCAGCTACTCTGGCAATATCACCCGCTTGTTCTCCCGCTTGCGTCACACATCCGAGAATGACATCATCAATGATAGCCGGGTCAATTCCAGCACGCTTGACGAGCTCCTTTAGGGTTTCACCTGCTAAATCATCAGGACGAATATCTTTTAAAAGACCATTCCTCCTGCCGACCGGTGTTCTTACACCTTCAACGATTACTACTTCACGCATATCCGCAACTTCCTCTCTCCGTTAGAATTCCACTCTATAAACCTAGGTTTTTAGCAATGATCGTCTTCATGATTTCGTTCGTACCTGCATAAATACTTGCAACGGGTATATCACGGAACCTTCTCGCAATCTCGTATTCTTCCATATATCCATAACCGCCATGAAGCTGCATGCATTCAGCTGCGATTTTCTTTGCCGTATCGGTCAGCTTCCATTTTGCCATTGAAACTTTCGTGACAATGTTCTGTCCGTTGATATGCTCGGCAATCAGTTGGTCAAGAAATGACCGCCCCATCTCAACGTCCGTAGCCATTTCAGCGATTTTGAATTGGGTATTTTGAAAACTGCTGATCGATTTCCCGAACGCTTGTCGCGTTTTCACATACTCTATCGTTTGGCGAAGCATCTCTTCGGCTGCCGTTTGAGCAGCAATCGCCACTAATAGACGTTCCTGCTGTAATTTTTCCATTAAGTAAAGGAATCCCTTACCTGCCTCACCAATAAGATTCTCTTTAGGAACCCTGCAGTCTTCAAAAATCAATTCTGCGGTATCCTGACAATGCAAGCCGACTTTGTTCAGTTTCCTTCCACGCGAAAATCCTGGAGAATCTCTTTCAACGAGAATAAGACTGACACCTTTATGCTTCGGCACAGCTTTTGGATCTGTTTTACATGCCACAAGGATTAGATCCGATTGAATCCCATTCGTAATGAAGGTTTTAGACCCATTTATTATGTAATGATCACCATCTAGTGTGGCTGTAGTTTGAATATTGGCCAAATCTGAACCTGTGCCAGGCTCTGTCATGGCAATTGCCGTTATATACTCGCCGGTTACACAACGTGGAAGCCATCGCTGTTTTTGTTCCTTAGTACCGTACGAATTAATGTAGGGCACAACAATGTCATTATGAAGTCCGATGCCAACCAATCCTGAACCAACACGTTCGAGTTCTTCATTGATGACAACAGCATAGCCCCAATCGACTTCACTTCCACCGTAATCCTCTGATAAATCAGGACACAAGTATCCTTGAGCACCCATCTTCAGCCAAAATTCACGGGGGATTATGCGATCTTCTTCCCATTGGTCATAAAATGGATATGCCTCTTTTTCAAGGAACTTCCGAAGCGATTTCCGAAAAATATCGTGCTCGTCCTTTAAATAAGGATGCTTCACTGATTTCCCTCCCAAATTCTCGATATGATTTCACCTTACTGTAACCGCTTACGTTTTATGACAACTAAAAGTGAAAATAGTCCTGTTTCAGTTCATTATAAATAAATTTTTAGAAAATTAAAATAATTAAACGTGTAACTGTCCATTCCATGATTCATTCAATTTCATTAGATATCAGCATTAAAAACCATAGCGTACTATTAAAATGAGAGTCTGTTCGCGCTCTCTTTTTCTATGATTCTACTTAGGCTGCATTCTGATTGCTCCGTCCAAGCGAATCGTCTCACCATTTAGCATCGGATTTTCCAAAATGCTTTCCACTAGCTTTGCATATTCTTCTGGAAAACCAAGACGTGATGGGAATGGAACCATTTTCCCGAGTGAATCACGAGCTTCTTTTGGCAAGGAATCAAACATAGGAGTGTGAAACAGTCCTGGAGCAATTGTCATCACACGAATTCCGCTAGACGCCAGTTCGCGGGCAAGCGGCAGCATCATTCCAACGATTCCTCCCTTTGAAGCGCTGTATGCGACCTGGCCAATTTGACCTTCGAAAGCCGCTACAGATGCAGTATTGATGATAACTCCTCTTTCCAGAAACTCATTTTCAGTGTTTTTCACCATCTTCTCCGTAGCCAATCGAATGACATTAAACGAACCAATGAGATTAATAGAGATTACTTTACTGAACGTCTCCAACTCGTGGACACCTTTCCTACTTAACAGCTTTTGAGCGATTCCGATTCCTGCACAGTTTACAACGGTATTGATGCTACCGAACGTTTCTTCTGCTAAATTCAAAGCACTTAGAACTTCAGCCTCATTGGTAACATCCGTTTTTACAAAGAGGACATTCTCACCTAGTTCTGCTTTCAGCCTTTCACCAATCTCTACAGATAAGTCAAGAATGACTGCCTTACCGCCATTGGCAACGATATGCCTAACAGTGGCTTCCCCTAATCCGGATGCTCCGCCCGTAACAACCGCCTTACAATCTTGAATGTTCATAGAATTACCTCCTGCAAATTTTTAAAATAGCAAGATGACTGAACATGAAGTGTATGTAGATGTTGAACTTAAAACCAGCTTCCATTGTTATTCTTAATCTTTATATAGAAAAATAAGAACTCCCTATTAAAGTGAATTGCGATTCATTTATTATTATACTAAATATTCAGAAATATTTCCTTCTTTTTGTAAGGCTCTTTTCATAAACAATGTTGTTATTGGAACAAGAAAAAGCCGGCTGTAGGGCTTTTTCTATACGGAAACCATTAGAATTTTAGAGTTTTGAATTTTATATTGAGGAAAAGAACACGAAATAAGAATCTATACGTGTAGTTTCATGTTTCGTAAAAGCAACAATCAATGCGAAAACAGCCTTTTGTAACACACAAAAAAACAGAGGCTAAGGCCCCTGCTTTTCTGTCTAAAATTTAGCGTCCGTTATATTTGTTGGCACTTCTATCTAAAGAAGTATCACCGAAATTACCTGCCCCTGTATAAGGGTCGACTAAACCATTTCGATTTTGTTCAACGTCATCCAGAGTATGCGTTTCAGTTGTGCCTGTCATTCCCACAACATCACTCATCGTTGTGCGTGTCTTTGCATCACGATCAACTAATACAAGGATTTTCCCTGATTTAACGTCGCTTTCATAACGGTTCGCTTCGTCTTCCGGAATACCCATGCCGATTAATGCACCAGCTAGTCCACCTGCACCTGCACCAACAGCAGCTCCCGTTAATGTAGCAGCAATCGGACCTGCAGCAATGATTGGACCTACGCCTGGGATTGCTAAAGCACCAACACCTGCAAGGAATCCAGCTAAGCCACCAAGAACACCACCTGTTGCAGCGCCTGTTGCAAGACCTTCGTCAGCTTTAGTACCTGTTTCTGTATGGATTGCTTCGACTTCATCTTTGTCACGTGCTACTACTGAGATATCATCTCGTTCATAACCTTGAGCTTTCAATTCTTCAATTGCACGGACCGCTTCATCTCCGTGATCATAAACTCCTACGATTCGCTTATCCATTTTAATTCCTCCTCAAGTTTTAATTCTTCTTAGGTTATATACCCGCTCTGCACTCTTCTAAGCATGAAAATAAGAGATTTCCACGCAAATTGTTAATTCTCAAGAAAATCGGGGTACATACTAAATAGAGTAAAACTTATTAGTAGAAGAAGGAGGTGACGTAAATGATCATTGTTTATATTAGCATTGCCGCGATTCTTGCTTCTCTAGTTTATTTAGGATACTTTGCGTTTAAGACCTTCAAGAGAGCAAAGCCAGCTCTGAACAGGCTTTCCCACACAGTCGCGAATGTTCAGCGTCAAACCGATAAAATGAAGAAGCAGACGAATGATTTAACTCTTCACAAAGAACAATTGCTTGCAGATATCCAATATAAGAAAGCTGCAGTAAATTCGACTATACTTGAAGCGAAAAGAACGGTTGCCCATTTCAAAGGCCTTTGGAAAATCAAAGCCTTTACGATTGTTGAGGGCAAAAATCGACTTAGGAACATCAAGATGAGAAACCGCCGTAAAACGCTTCAAACTTATTAAAAAAGCGAGGAAAATCCTCGCTTTTTCTATTTGAATGAATCAAGCAGTTAACAAGCTAGGGCGAAACTTAAGTAATTTAATCCCTGAAAATAATCACAAATATTAATTCCCCTTTTGAGCAGATATTTTTCCGTACTAGAGAATTTTATTCCCTCATATTTCGATTTTTTTCCTTTTCAAAAATTATTTTCCCGTAAGTTTGAAACATTTTCCCTTTTGAAGAAAAAAACTACAAATTCAAATGCCAACTAACCTAAAATAACTCCTCCGACCATATTATCCCTAGTCTGAAAGTAATATTTTGACAAAAAAATCCCTCAAATCGTTAAAATTTGTACAAAAATTCAGAATAATAAAATATAATTAATCTTGAGTTTATAAAGATTGAGGGGGAGATAAAAATTGAAGGCAGTTAAATCTATAATCATATGGGGTCTTGTTGCAGCAGTTGGTGCAGCTGGATTTGCCGTGATGGCGCTTAACAGCGGTGAAAGCGTTAACTCCATCTGGCTATTAACAGCAGCCGTTTGTACGTATGCTATTGCTTATCGCTTTTATAGTAGGTTTATGGCGCAGAAAGTATTTCAATTGGATGATTCTCGTAAGACACCTGCTGAAATAAATAATGACGGTAAAGATTATGTCCCAACAAACAAATGGGTTTTGTTTGGTCATCACTTTGCTGCAATTGCTGGTGCGGGACCGTTAGTAGGCCCAATCTTGGCTGCACAAATGGGCTATCTGCCCGGAACAATCTGGATTGTTGTGGGGGTAGTACTAGCAGGAGCGGTCCAAGACTTCATTATCCTCTTCGGCTCCATGCGCAGGAATGGAAAGTCTCTCGGTGAAATGATTAAGGAAGAAATCGGTCCTGTCACAGGGATTATTGCCATGGTTGGTATTTTAGGAATCATGATTATTTTATTAGCTGTTCTAGCACTCGTTGTTGTAAAAGCTTTAACAGGAAGTCCTTGGGGTATGTTCACCATCGCTGCCACCATTCCGATTGCGATTTTCATGGGTGTATATATGCGCTATATCAGACCTGGTCGTGTAGGAGAAGGTTCCATTATCGGTGTGGTTTTATTGCTATTATCCATTTTTCTAGGTCAAAAAGTTGCAGAAAATCCAGAATGGGCTTCTATGTTCACTTTTACTGGTGAAACTATTGCTATCATGATGATCATTTATGGTTTTGTGGCTTCAGTTTTACCAGTGTGGATGTTGCTTGCACCACGTGATTATTTAAGTACTTTCTTAAAAGTAGGTACCATTATCGGACTTGCATTAGGTATTGTTCTCGTTGCACCAGACTTGCAGATGCCAGGGGTCACACCTTTCATCGATGGAAGCGGACCGGTGTTTGCAGGAAATCTATTTCCTTTCTTATTTATCACAATCGCATGTGGATCTGTTTCAGGTTTCCACGCACTCGTTTCATCTGGTACTACGCCTAAAATGATTGAACGTGAATCACATGCCCAGCCAATCGGTTACGGTGCAATGCTAACTGAATCCTTTGTAGCTGTAATGGCTATGATTGCAGCTTGTGTTCTGACACCTGGAATTTACTTTGCCATCAATAGTCCACCTGCTGTTATCGGAGCTGATGTTGTCCAAGCAGCAAAAACGGTTTCAAACTGGGGTTATACAATTACGCCAGAAATGCTGACCACTCTCGCTAAAGATGTAGGAGAACAAAGCGTCATTTCTCGTACAGGAGGCGCGCCTACTCTTGCAATCGGTATGGCAGTTATTTTCTCGAAAGTAATCGGCGGAAAGGCACTAATGGCCTTCTGGTATCACTTTGCGATTTTATTTGAAGCACTCTTCATATTAACGACGATTGACGCTGGTACACGCGTTGGTCGCTTTATGATTCAAGATTTACTAGGTTCTATCTACAAGCCACTTGCAAAAACTGAATCCTTGATTCCAAATATCATTGCAACAACACTTTGTGTTTTCGGTTGGGGTTACTTCCTTTACCAAGGTGTAATTGACCCGCTTGGTGGAATTAATACCCTTTGGCCGCTATTTGGAATTGCCAATCAGATGCTTGCAGCAATCGCCCTTTTGCTTGGGACAACCTTCCTCTTTAAAATGGGCAAGAAATCATATGTTTGGATCACACTTATCCCGACAACATGGATTTTGATCGTGACCATGACAGCTGGATGGCAAAAACTGTTCCACGAAAATCCAAGAATCGGATTCTTATCTCATGCCAAAGTATTCAAACAAGCCGTTGATGATGGAAAAGTACTTGCTCCGGCGAAAACATCAGACCAAATGCAACAAGTACTAATCAATGATTACGTAGATGCAGCGTTATGTGCCTTCTTCATGATTGTCGTCATCACGGTCTTCTTATCCGCTCTTCGTCTTTGGAGAAAGGTCTTAACGAATCAATCATACACACTTCACGAGGAACCATACGTACCTCGCAGTGAGGAAGACTTAAAGAAGTATGCTTAAAAAAGTAAAGGAAATCTTACAATACAGACAACAATTTATCAGCTTGCTAGTTGGAGTTCCTAGTTACGAAAAATACGTAGAACATATGCGCACCCAACATCCTAACGAAAAAGTTAAATCGCGGAAAGAATTCTTTTGCGAGGCCCAAGAAGCAAGATACTGTGGCAAAGGTGGAAAAGTTTCTAGATGCTGCTAGTGCTTAATCCCGATTTGACAACACAAAAAGATGATTCCTGTTTTCAAACAGGGATCATCTTTTTCTTTTCCGTTACTTTAATATTTATTACCCTTTCCCCGCTTGGAACCCAGGATATTGAGTCATTCCGCCATCCGCGAAAAGTGTTAACCCGGTAACATAGCTAGCCTCACTAGAAGCGAGCCAGACTGCGCAAGCGGCAATTTCTTCTGGTTTTCCAATATACCCCATAGGAATTAGCTCGATAACACCTTTTTTCTTTTCGGGATCCTTTAACTTCTCTGCGTTAATAGGTGTATCGATAGCTCCCGGTGCAATGCAATTGACCCTAATGCCTTTTGGAGCAAATTCAAGAGCCAGAGTTTCGGTCATGAGCTTCACTCCACCTTTACTAGCAGCATAATGGACAAAGTGCGGCCACGGAATCTCTTGGTGAACGGAGGACATATTAATGATCGATCCTTTAATGCCATTGTCCAACATATAACTAATAGCTTCCCTGCAACCGAGGAATTGTCCAGTCAAATTTGTTCCTATGACTCTATTCCAATCTTCAAGAGTAAGATTTTCTGATGGTACTTCATTTTCAATACCGGCATTGTTAATCATGATATCCAAGGTGCCGAATGTTTTCACGGCGTGGTCAATAATGTTTTTTACGTCTTCTTCTTTTGTTACGTCCCCTTGAACTGACGTTGCCTGTCCCCCGGCTTTTTCTATCGAATCAATGATACTATTTGTATTAACATCTTCTTTAAAATAATTGATTACTACTTTCGCTTTTTCCGCTCCAAAACGTTCTGCCATCGCTTTTCCAAGACCAGAGTTTCCGCCGGTAATGACCACAACTTTACCTTCGAGATTTGGATACATATTAACTCTCCTTCATTTCTTATTTTTTAGTAATACCTAGTAATACCCCGCCTGCTATGATTAGCGCACATCCTAACACGACTTTTATAACGCCTTTTTTTGACTTTCGTTCATTAAGAAGAAATAGACCACCTAGTGTGGAAATGACGATGCCCGTTTGAGAAAGTGAGAAGCTCGTGGCTACGCCGGTTTTCGGAAGCGCCAGCAATAATCCAAGATTACCAGTACTCCAAATAAGTCCAGTGATAATGTTTCGAACAGCATATTTGTTGAAAGGGTGATGTCGAAACGTCAGTAGAAGCCCACCGATAACCATACCGATCGATTGTGGCAAGATAGCTGCCCAACCGTCAATGTCAAACCACCTGATGATAATGACATAACTGACAAAGCCTGCCGTCGAAAGAAGGAGCACGAACAACCCTTTCTTTAAGCTCTTAGATTTTTCTTTTTCTCCCTTTTGATTAAGGGAAGTTAAAACCGCACCTGCAATGATACAAATTAATCCAGCAGAACCGATCATGATGCTTGATAATGTATCCCACTCTTTGAAGATAAAAACACCAAAAAATGTCGTTCCAATTAGTTGCAATCCTGTAGACAGTGGCGCGGTCTTAGCCACACCTAAAAATTCCACTGCACCAAACTGATTTTTTTGACCCACCGACCAAAACAAGCCTGATATGATCCCAACAACCCAGACCCTAGTTGTCAATTCCGGTGCAACAATAAAGTAGACCACAACTGCGAAAAAGAGGGCTCCGATGGTGGTACCCACAGTTTGGCTCGACGCATCACCGCCAAGTTTATTACTTACCAATACGATGCTTCCCCATGTGACGGCTGCAACAAGGGCGAGAAGTATTCCGGACATAAAAAACCTCCTTCATGCTGAAGTTATTTCATATCATTAGGATGCAGGTGTTCCTTGTTTACTATTCCTTTCTTGGCTGGAATCTTAGATAAAACAGATAATTTTTAAATGAAAATAAAAAACCTGTAGAGTAGACTTTTTATAAGCGTCTACTCTACAGGTATATTTCTAAAGATTCTCCTAAACAAAGCTTTCAGTTTTTAAAAGTTTTTCAAACTCTCTCGCTGGCAATGGCTTTGAGTAATAGTATCCTTGCATTTGTTTACATCCGAGCGCTTGCAAGAAATTTGATTGCTCTTCAGTTTCGACTCCCTCTGCTATCACCTTAAGCCCTAGATTATTGGCCATCGTGATGATTGAAGCGATGATGGCTTCATTTCCTTTGTCTATGCCAATTTTTTCAACGAACTCTCTAGCAATTTTCAAAGTTTCGATCGGAAAATTTGTTAAATACGCTAGTGAAGAATAACCTGTTCCAAAATCGTCCACCGATACTTGAATGTTCAAGTTACGCAGTTCCAGTAACTTCGTAGTAATAATATGATGGTCGCCCATGGCGATTCCTTCGGTAATTTCAAGATCAAGCTGTTTAAAAGACATTCCAGTTTCTATCAGTATTTTCGATAGCATGTCCACAAAATCCTTTTGATGGAACTGACGCGGAGAAACGTTTACAGCCAACTTTAATGGAAAACCTACCTCATTCCACTTTTGCGCTTGTTCACAGGCTTTTCTGATGATCCATTCTCCAATCGGAACTATTAATCCCGTTTCTTCCGCTATAGGAATAAACTCTGAAACAGGAATAAAGCCCATCTCAGGATGATTCCAGCGCACCAAGGCTTCGACACCGCTAATTTCTCCTGTTTCCGCATTCACTTGAGGCTGATAGTGAAGACTTAACTCATTGTTATCGATTGCTTTATGCAGAGCCGTTTCGAGCAGAATCTTTCTTGATGGTTGCTCTGTTATATCAGAGGTATAAATGAAATATCCATTCTTTCCGTTCTCTTTTGCTTTATACATCGCACGATCAGCCGCTTTCATCAAATCAGCCGTTGTATTTCCATCGCGATGATAAATTGAAATTCCAATACTAGGCGTACATCGAATTTCACGTCCGTCAATATAAAAGGCCTCATTTAAGGATTCCAAAATCTTTTCCGCAATCAATCCTGCATCTTCAATTTCTTTAATCCCTTTAGCTAAAAGCGTAAACTCGTCGCCCCCCTGTCTTGCAACCACATCGTTCGATCGCAGGCAACCCTCTAGCCTTTGAGCAACTTGAAGCAATAACTGATCTCCAGCATTATGACCAAACGTATCATTTACATACTTAAAACGATCCAGATCGATAAACATAATCGCTAACATACTTCCGCTTCTTTTGGCATCTAGTATGGATTGATTCAAGATTCTTTCAAAAAGCCTTCTGTTGGGCAAGTTTGTAAGTAAATCGTGATATGCCATATAACTTATTTTCTCTTCATTATTCTTATTTTCCGTAATATCTTTCGCGATCCCAAAAATACCAGCTATAGAGTTATCAATGATAATTGGTACAACAGTGAAGGCTACAAACAATTCTTTTCCTGCTCTATTTTTTATCGAAAGTTCGAAATTTTGTGGCGTTCCTTCTTTAGCCTTCAAGAAATAATTTGTCATCTTTGGCCTATTCCGTTCACTAATAAACGAAAATGCCGATTTTCCAATTAACTCTTCTTTCGTATAACCTATTATCCCACTGCAAGCATCATTGGCAGTGACGAAAACACCTTCCAGATTTATAGAGAAAACACCGTCAGGGTGATATTCAAACAAAGATTTATATCTTTGTTTATTAATCGCCAACTCCAATGTCCGTTCATGAAATCCTTTCAGTAACAATCTATTTTCCATAATCATAGCCAATTGCCTGTATATAATAAGCAATATAGCGATCCCGGATCCGATATTTAGCGTTCTATCATCACTTTTGTAAAAAAACAAAAACAAAAATAAGATTAAGACACTAATATACGGAAACATTTGGCGATATATACTGCTAGATTTCAAATTATCAAATTCTTGAGTTGCTACTATTTTTTTCCCGATCACTGGATAAAAGACGCCCGCATATCCTATTAAGAGAAGCCCTAAAGCATAAAGCGGATCTATAAAACTGCCAGATACATAGGAATTTATTGCAACTAAATATGAGTAAATTGAATCTGCAAGAATTAGAACCAACAAACCGGCAAAAATAAAGATAAATCCAATCTTTAGTTTCACATCTTTCCAAAGGTGGGAAATCGTCAAGGCACTAAGCAATAGCATTAAATCCCCTACTGGATATCCTAATGAAACAATTAGAAACAAGTTTGGTACATTCGTGTCGGCAAGAATTGGTTTAATTAAAAACTGCATACTGAACGTTGCTGCAACTACCATTAATATCGAAACATCAATTAGGAATCTCGCAATTTCAAGACGTTTGCTTTCCATAATGATTTTATAGGTGAATCCAGCAAGATAGAATATAATCTGCAAGAAATAAAATACATCCGTTATACCTGGGAAAGGAACTTCCATTATCATAATATTTTCATAATAAATCCAAGAAACCTCTGCAATGAAATAACTTAGACTTCCGAGAGACAACATCAACCAAAAAATCTTATGCCCCTTATCACTTTTATGACTGGCGAATACCAATGATAAAGCAGCAAAGAATGCAGCTGCACTCGATAATACATTTCCACCTAAGATCTGTACTTGATGATCGTCCTCCCACCATACAATCCATCCATAATAAAACATGATATATAAGCCAATAAATGTTAGTGCAGCCCTTTGTTTAAACCTCAATTTCCCCATCGGTGCTCTCGCTTCCTCCAAAATTGCCTGAATATTCGGCATTAGGTCAAAATAAAAACTGCCCTTAATAAAGAGCAGCCAATTGTTATTAATTATTGGCAACCCGGCGATCATAGTTTTTCAACCTTAGACCCGTAGCTTTGCGTCATCACCTTTCAGTGATTTTGCCTTTATCAAATTCATCTATTCAATTGGTTCTATTTTACCATAACAATATAGGTCTCGATACCTATATTGTTATTTTTTTGTAAAAATTTCTTTAATCAAACGTTTGATTAATAGATAGGACCCAACACAATAATACGAATTTCTATTATACTAATCTTTCTGATGTACAAAATCATAAAAAGACTCCAAGCCCATAACTATGGGCTTGGAGTCCCTTTTCTCATTTCTCATTTCTTTTTTCGCCTTCTAAGAACCAGTCGACAGCTTTTTGCCAATATGTTGTAAGTTCCTCCATCTTGAGATGTCTCCTAAACTCTTTCAACACCTTTTGTTGATGTTCGCCATAAGTCCTAACAAGTTGTGCAAGAAGAATCCAGTCAGCCAAATCGTCCTTGTATTCTTGTTTATTTAATGGTCTGTCATGAGATTCAATAAAAGTTTCTGCATCGTATGCAAATACCTTATCAACCAAATCCAGAAACCCTTCAGCACGATAGTAACGTGGGCCATCATATATCGCAGGTCCAAGTGCGTCTCCAATGAACAACGTTTTTTCTTCTTTTATGTATATTAAGCATGAATCTTCAGCATGGTCGCCACCCACATGCGTAACTTCACAAGTTAATCCACCTAAGTCAATAGATATCTTCTCGCTGAATGTTAAGTTAGGCTGCACCAATTGAATGACACGCTTTTCTCCATATTCTTTGCTCATATGTTCAATCGTATCTTCATTTGCAAACCCTATTCTTATCAAATCCTTTATAGAAGGATCAGCCAGATTACATTCCATCATTTTTGAAATAGCCTGAGACGTTTTATCGTGCGCGATAAACATACTCTTCCAACTTGAGCTTGCAAATGTATGATCCCAATGGCAATGAGTAAAAACAAGATAATCAGGCATTTCTAATCCAAGCTGGTTAAGGTGAGATTGAAACATTTTAGCATGTGTACTAGAGGTGCCAGCGTCGATTAACAAAGAACGCTTTTCTCCTTTTATATATGCCAAAATAGGACGATCTGATTCGTGTTCAGCGTGCATAAACCAAATCCGTTCACTTAGTTTTTCAAATTTACTCATGAGGTATTTCCCCTCTCTAATAGGATGATTTTTTAAATTTTCTTGAACATTCATGTTTTTTCCTGCTTTTTTGAATGAACTAGTTCTTGCTAACATTGATAATGCTCATTGGAATGGATATACTAGGACAGCAATAATCACTGATTGGTGGGTTATGACAATGGAAGTTAAACCGTTAAGGGAAGTAGAACATTTAGCATTGAAGAAAGTGAAGATTTTCCGGCAAAGTGCCCTTCGTTATATTTTGAGGTCTATGCTAGCTAGTATGTTTATCGGATTTGGAGTCATTGTTGCTTTTAAAACAGGCAACTACTTTTATTTAGAACATTCTCCACTTACTTATCCGATGGCAGCATTGACATTCGGTGCAGCCATTATCTTGATTGCATACGGCGGTGGTGATTTGTTTACCGGAAACACTTTTTATTATACCTTTGCGGCTTTAAGAAAAAAGATACAATGGGGTGAAGTGGTTAAACTGTGGATAGCAAGTTATTCGGGAAACATTCTTGGTGCAGCAGCGTTTGCGTTCTTAATTTTCACAACCGGATTGTTTACAGAGTCATCTGTTAATAGTTTCTTACTTAGCGTTGTGGAGAAAAAAATGCATGTGCCTACATGGGAACTGTTTTCAAGGGCTGTCCTTTGTAACTGGCTCGTTTGTCTTGCTTTTTTTATCCCAATGGGGCTAAAAGGTGATGGGCCTAAACTATTTACAATGATGTTATTCGTATTCTGTTTCTTCATCTCAGGGTATGAACATAGTATTGCAAACATGTGTACATTTGCGATAGCACTAGTATTGAATCATCCAGGGACCATTTCTTTTGATGGGGTTATTCATAATCTCATCCCCGTAACCCTAGGCAACCTTGTCGGTGGCGGAATTCTTATGGGAGTCATGTATTACTATGTAAACAAACCTTTTCTGGATGACGAGGAAGATGAAACGAAATCATAATAGGAAAAACCCAGCCATCATTGTCTGGGTTTCTTTATGTGATATGATATTTTGCAAGATTCTTTCCTGGTTTCGCAAGAATGCTACTGTTTTTAGCAAGATTAAGCCTACTATTGCAAGATAGAAATATATTTGGTTCTCTTTTTCCAATTTATGATTCGGCAATCTACGACTGTCTATACAATTTGTTTTTTTAATAACGCTCCAAAGCCATTGGCATCAATAGGTTTACTTAAGAATTGCTTCTAGAATTCTTCTTCTACAATACCATCAAAATAATATGTAAGATTACCGTAATATCATCCAAAAAAAGGGCCGATACCAAGTACAAAAAATGCACATGATATCTGCCCTTTTAATGATCGTTATGCTCTTGTCTGTTGTACGGCTTGAATACCCTTTCCTGCAATAGTTCCCCATTCCTGCTGGCGTAATCTTACTTCAAAGAGTGTCAGTGGATCGGTATACACTTCAGGATTTTTACGCATTTTGGCAACCGCTTCCTTACTTTCTTCGATTTCATTTTGAGCATCCATTACAGTTTCGTTTAGAACCATTAACGGATTTTTGAAGAAAAGAGCTACATCTCTCACCAATGATTTTTCGAACAGTTCAAATTGCTTAAAGAAATTGTTCAAGACGATTTGTGTTGTTTCTCGATATTCTTCCGTTTCCACATACGTTTTGTATTTATGATGCAGCATCGATTTATTTTGCGGCAATGCCCCAAATAGTTTTCCTGCACTTTTTAGAAGAAACTGTTGAGGTGTGAATTTCATCAGGATATTTATATCCTCCATATGAACACCGGTTGTCATACGACCTGCGTCACGACGCCAATCTTCAAGGACCCGGAAGTCGCAGTCAAGAAGAATTCTTTCCTCTCCGTACATGGAATTAAAGCCATCCGACATTTCATCCAAATAATTTTGGCTCTCGGAAAATTCTTCATGCGTTCGCGCAATCCACTCTTCAAGTTGCTGATGGAACTTAGGTAATACTGTCTCGTGGATGTAATCATGAATCCGTCTATTCATTTCTTTATTTAACTCAACATGAATTTTACCAAAATCACTGTCTTCATTAATCTGTGAGGATGTATCTTTTAACAGAGCCGGAATGCTTTCCTCCAGATCCTGTTTGATTTCTTCCTTAATCTTTTGATAAGAGGTTTTAACAACTTTAGCTTTTTCTGATTCAATATCGCCTAATTGGTTAATGGCCCCATTAAGCTTGACAGTCATTTCCTCGTGCCACTGAATCGAATCTACAAGGCTGTTTTCTAATTCGATACGGTTTTGGAGTAAGTTCGAAATCGTCTTTCTGATAAACACCAACATTTTATCGGTGCGATTTTCCTTTAAGTCTCCTGCACTAAAGCTTGACTGAATAAAATCCGATAAGTCAACAAGCTGTTCTTGGCTTTCGTAATTCGCTGAGAAAGCATAGATTTTTGCATTTGGAAAGTAAGAATTGATCCTTGACCAAGTCTGGTCAACCATTTGATTGACCGTTTTGTCACTGTTCATGCCATCCACATTATTAAGAATGAAATGTATCGGAATTTCAGGTGCCTGTTCCCTTAATTGAACGAGTAACTCATGCTCATTCTCATCAAAAGGCTGATTTGCATTTAGAACGAACAATAAACTGTCTGCTAGATGGAAATACTTGAAAAGGTCATTTCTTGATTGACTCGTTCCGTTAACACTCGGCGTATCCATAATCGCAATCGCATTTTCATACAAGAACGGACTTGGCATTTGAAACTCTATGATATTCCCTTCTCTTTGACGTCGTCGTTCCATCATTTCACGATAAGCAGCTAAATCAGCTATTTCTCGAATCTCTGAATCTGCTATTTCACGCATTTCGAAGCGCTGATAATCTTTAAACATGACGGATGTGGAATATGATTCTTCTACTAATTTCCCACCAAGGATTGCATTCACAAACATAGACTTTCCATTTGTATTCGAACCCGCAACCACTACGTGTCTCTTATTCATATCTGCTAATTCGTTAACAATCCATTCAAGACGGTTGCCAACGGCAAATTCATGACCCTTAGCCCAGTTGGCAATCGTTTCAAAAAGAAGAATTGCTTCTTCCATCCCATCAGTTTGATTTTTAGAATGATAGATAAGATTTTCAGAATCAAGTACAATTGGCCCACTTATAGAACTCGGGAACATTTCATTCCAAGCTAGTACAGATGTGGAAGCAAATAAAGCATGTTCCTGATCTGTGATTCTTACCCAATTCGTCAATAAATCAGGAATAATATTTTCAATTTTATAAAGCAGATAATTTCCATTTAGCAAGTCAATATATGTGGCTTGATACTGAGCAGATAGTTCCTTCCAATGTTCTCCACGATCCACTTCAAGCATAAGCATGACACCATTTATCGTTTTTAACCAAGAGAAATATGTTTCTGTATTTCTGTAACGATTCCACAAAGCTACGACCAACTGTTCGAACCGGCTTTGGTCAACTTGACTCAATGTCATTAATGACTCGCTGAAATAATCTGGCTCCTGATGATTGGTATATCCTTTATTCACATATGAAATTAAAATATCAAACCACTGTACGGATTCGGTTCTAACACTTTCTTTGACAGCAAGCTTCACTGCACTATCCCAATCCTTCTGCTCTTCAAAGAAAGATCTCGCAATATCGGTAACATTCGGATAATCTGGATGTAACTCGACGACCTTTTTAATTTCCTTGTCTGCTAGCTCCATCTTTCCTCTTTCGATATACAAAGAAAACAACTGTAAAGCTACCTCTGCCGTAAGTGTTGGGTTATCAGTTAGTACTCCCTTATAAATATCTTCGGCATTGGATAATAGTCCTAGCTCACAATAAGCATCTGCCGTATTTTTTTGGGCCCAAGGCTGTAATTCTCCAACAATATTTTCCCACTTGAATATAGCCGCCTCGTAATCCTTATATTGAAAATACACTTCACCTTGTGCAAATCGTATAACAGATAAGTCTGAAACTTCCTTCAATTGTTCTTGTAAATAAGCTTCTCCTAGCACTGCC
The DNA here is from genome assembly GCF_900115925.1 of Bacillus sp. cl95. Taxonomy (GTDB): domain Bacteria; phylum Bacillota; class Bacilli; order Bacillales; family Cytobacillaceae; genus Neobacillus_A. The sequence goes on from NZ_FOYF01000004.1 coordinate 238,978, forward strand.
ATAGGGTGCGTGCCCTGTTGTTCTTCCAATAGCGTTTCATAATAATTTTTTTCAATTAAACATTTATCTAAGTTCATGGATTATCCCCCCACTCATTCATCCAAGTTCAAGTTTATGTGAAAGATTTATATACATTCCAAATAGGATTCGAAAGTATGTTTAGAATTTAGTCCTTATCATTACTATTCTAACAAAGCTTTTTTTACAAAAGATTTCATTTGGGTTTCATTTATAAGACTTGTTCGTAACAAACCCTCTTTTCTTTCTAATTTATTTACCCCTCATCCGAGGATTAAGTCCTAAAACTCATATAAAATTTCTCCTCTTTAGTAGAGATATTTACTGAACTTACTACGACTACGATTGGATGATAGAAGTTTGTTAAACTAAATCAAAGGCCGATTTTCGGATTTACAAGATGTCCATAAAACATTTTTGAAATTCAACAGAGCCCATTAGAAAAGTAGATTACATCTACTATGAAGGGGAATAATGATGGCAGTGAGGTGAAACGGATGCTTTACTTAGACAACAAACATCATCCGAAGAAGAATGCAAAACTGATTTCTCGATTAGCCGAAAAAAGACTAGAAATGCGACACGCCCTTCAAGAAACCGATCGCCTATTTGAGGATTGTGCGCTGAATTCTGACTTGAGCATTTTGCAAAAGAATCGGCTTCTTCCCTTTGGACACCCTCTTGTTGGGATCACCCGACTATTTTTAACTCGAAAAATATCAGAACCAATTGCGAGCTACGACACATGTGTCAATGAAACCGGACTCGTCTATCCTGGCTGGAAAGAACAGTTGGATAATGAGTATACTCATCTGCTTGATCAAATAGAGCGCGAGGTGAATGTAGCAGATTTTGGTGCAGTAGGCGACGGGATAACTGACAATACAGAAGCATTTAAAAGGGCCATTGGGAATGGAAGGGTGAAGATATGTATTCCTGCTGGTGTCTTTATTACTAAAGGAATCAAGCTACCTTCGTGGACCTGTTTCACCGGCGCCGGGAAAGGAAAGACGGTTCTAAAACTCCATAATAATGCACCAAAAAGAGCATGGCTTCTTACCAATTCCCATCATTGGAGAGGTAATCGAAATATTTTTATCCAAGGAATGAGTTTGGATTGGAATATCGAAAGGCTTGGAATTGTAGAAAAGACAAGCTCTGGCAACAATTTTTCAAGTTGCCTGACGTTTGCCCATGTCATGTATGGCTGGGTGAAGGATGTCGAGGCGATTAACCCCGGTCTTCACTGTTTTGATGTATCATCAAGCTATTATGATTACTCTGGTGACGGCTTTCGTGCTCGTGGGCCAAGTAGATTCATTTGGCTTGATAACTTGAATGGTTCTGGTTTTGGTGACGATGGAATCACAACTCACCATAGTGATAATATTTTCATTTCGAATTGCCATATGTGCGATCCGAGTGGCCGCTCACATAGAAAAGGTTTTTCAAACTCTAACGGAATAGAAATTGACGACGGATCAAGGAACGTCTGGCTGCTAAACAACTCTTCTTCAAGATGTTTTGGAGGAATCGAAATAAAAGCCCATTATAATTCATCAGCAGCATGTAACGTCCAAATCATCGGACATCTTTCTATAAACGATAATCGCTCATACAATTTTCGTCATATCGGACATCATAGCCATACCGATCCCGAGTCAAAAACAGCGTATAACATTAAAGCAACCAATCTAATTGCGATTGCACCTATATTCACTGATTTGTACAAAGAGTCGACACCACGGGCACTGGTCGTATCGGGCTATCGAAATGTAGCCATCAATAACTTTACGATTATCGGCGATCCGAATTACGACTTTCAGCAAAACCCTATTGTGGCGATTCAGTATAGAGCCAAGAACGTAGTACTCAACAATGTCAGTATTAGAGACTTCAAAAATGCAAACACAGATGCTGTAAAAGTATTCGGAGGGCCAAATCGGGCCGAAAATGTAAAAATACAAAACTTGAAAGTCCACGAGATTTAAAAACTGACGAAAAACGCCTCGGCAATTTGCCAAGGCGTTTTGTAACTTTAGACTTTAACTCACTTTCTTCCCAGCCGCTCCAGTTGAAACTAGACGCTTATGGAATCCCTTCATATAAAAAACGATGACAAGAAGAGCAAGCCACATTGGTCCAATCACCAAAGCAATCCTTGTATCAGGATTGTAAGCCATTAAACCGATGACAAATGCTAGAAAAGCAAGTGAAACATACGAAGTCATTGGGAAAAATGGGACTTTATATTTCAGCTGTTTTTGTTCCTCAGTATTTAAACTCTTTCTAAATCGGATTTGTGATAGCAGGATAACACCCCAAGTCCAGATAGCCCCGAAGGTTGCAATGCTCGTTACCCACGTAAATACCTTAGCTGGCACGATATAATTTAAGACAACCCCAACTAAAAGTGCACCTGCGGATGCTAATACTGCCATGCCAGGAACTCCATTTTTCGTCAACTTCCCGAACTTATCTGGTGCTTCTCTATGTTCAGCTAGATTAAACAACATTCTGCCTGTACTGAAAATACCACTATTACATGATGATAATGCGGCTGTCAGAACGACAAAGTTAATAATTCCAGCTGCTCCAGGTATACCAATTTGCTCGAATGTCAAAACAAATGGACTTCCCTTTGTCCCAATTTCTTCCCACGGATAAATGGACATGATGACAAACAATGCCCCAACATAGAAAATAAGGATACGCCAGAAAACCGAATCAATCGCTTTTGAGAGTGATTTTTCTGGATTCTTAACTTCACCGGCTGTTACACCGATCATTTCAATGCCTAGGTAGGCGAACATGACCATTTGTAAAGATAAGAGCACTCCCTTGATCCCATTCGGGAAGAAGCCTCCATTATTCCAAAGGTTACTGATTCCTGTTGCAATTCCACCATTTCCAATACCAAAAATAATCATACCCAAACCGACTACAATCATCAGGACAATGGTAACAATCTTAATAAGTGCAAACCAGAACTCTAACTACCCATATGCTTTTACTGCCAAGAAATTAACGGTTGTCATGATGACAAGAGCCGCCAATGCCCAAATCCAGCGTGGAACATCCGGGAACCAATATTCCATGTAAATAGCAACTGCCGTAATTTCCGCCATGCATGTAACAACCCATAAAAACCAATAATTCCAACCTGTTATGTATCCTGCTAATGGACCTAAGTAATCGCGGGCATACTTACTGAAAGAACCTGCGACAGGCTTTTGAATCGCCATCTCTCCAAGTGCTCTCATAATAAAGAACATGATTAAACCACTCACTGCGTACCCAAGCAAAATCCCTGGACCAGCCATCTTAATGGCTGTTGCTGAACCAAGGAACAATCCAACCCCAATGGCTGCTCCTAATGACATGAGGGTAATATGTCTTTCTTCCAAACCGCGGTGCAATTCTTTAGCGTTTGATTTGTTCTCCATCCTGTTTCCCCCTGTTGAACACTTTAGTGAATTTTCAGACAATTATATCGATATATAACTTTAACGTTACCTCCTTTACACCTTTTCTTGATTTTTCAAACCTTAGTCACTATCAGTATATTATGAAAGCTCTTTCAAAATACCTTTTCAACAGTTTAACATGTTTTCTGATATAGAAAATGGGGAAATTTGCTTAAATCAAGAATCGTCCGATTAACATAGAAAATATATAATCTATATGAAAAACGCCCCAAGTCCTCACTAATATTGTAAGGTCTAGGGCTCTAGTAATAGAATTTATGAATCGAGTAATATGGTCTAATTCAATTTAGTCATTCAGCATAGCTTTTTTTCTATGATATGAGATCAAATGATAATACAAGATAGTCGCAATTTGCGAGCCGATGTAATAAGTAAAAGCTAAGGGAAATGTAAATTCCTTATATTTAAATAAATGAAACTGATGCGTTATCCATTCAAAACCAAGAGCTAAGCCGGAACATCCAAAGATATACACAACCAGCTTAAATCCTTTAAATCTATACATATCATATAGATAAATAAAGAAATATCCAAATGGAGCGTACATGGCATAAGAAAGTAAATCAAAGAGCTCAAAAGCCTCTGAATCATAGACATCATATAAATCTATATCTGGTGCTGACAGAAACTTATCGGTCAGCCGAGCTGTCGTAATTGGAAATAAAAATAGTAAAATGGCGATGCTGAATGGAAAACGTTTCGGGATTATTTTATACAAAAAAATGCAGACAACCAGGAGAATCAGAAAAAACCATTCATTTTCATCGAATGACTTAGGTAGGGGTAGTGCTTTCATGTTTCACTACTCCTTCTTTTATTAATACTTGACGGTATTTCTTTTTCACATAGAGTAAAAAGAAAAAAGTAGCTGCATGTAATAAATTTGCCCATATAATCCACCCCTTCTTAAAGGAAACTACCTGAAGAAAAAACGTCATGCCGTCTAACATATTTAAGACCGACAAATAACCGAGAAAAGACCATATAAAGTTTGATGTACTCTTTGCCTTGCCAGCCAGGAAAGAAATAAACAGCAAAGCAACTAACGTCTTATCGATGATTTCCACCACTTTGAAAACATTATGGTGATGCTTATTCACCTTCATCCAATGAAGATCATCAGAAAAAATTGAAATATAACAGGAGAAAATGAAACTACAGATAAGGGCAATATAAATTTGTTCCAGAGCATTGATATGTTTTTGAATAGAAAAATAATAAGTGGCCAATAGCAACGTTAATGTAACAATGATTATTTCTGGCATACACCTACTCCTTATCATAAATCCAACTATCTCTTTATGATTACCAGATGAATACTAATTTATTTTCCAAAAAACTCATAATTTATGACACATTCCGCATTGCAAATATTTGTGATATGATAGGAATGTTTTAATATCTTTTCTATATTGAATAGAGGTCAGTTAAATATTGAAAAAATTGAATATTATAATAATATATGTGATTTTGAGTGTAATTTGGATTTTAGGAACAAACTACCTCCTTGAACAATTTACACCTTCTCCATTCATTCATTTAATAAGCCGTGTTAAAGAAATTTTTTACGTCGTTTTGACTGGTTGGTTTATTTACTACTCTTTAAAAAAGACAGAAGAGTTAAACGCTTCAAAAATAGAGGAGCAACGATTGTCGACACTTATCAATTCCATGGTCGACTTTGTCAATTTTAAAGACGGTGACGGCCGCTGGATTGAAGCGAACGAATTTGGATTGAAATTGTTTCAACTCGAAAATGTGGACTATCGTGGGAAAACTGATTCGGAGCTAGCGGAATATTCAGAGTTTTACGCTGAAGCGTTAAGATACTGTGAGACTTCTGATGAAGTTGCTTGGAAAAACGGAGAAATAACAAGAGTAGAAGAAAGTATTCCGTTGCCCGATGGGACGTTAAAGACCTTTGACACGATTAAGGTTCCACTTTTCCATCCAGATGGCAGTAGGAAGGGACTTGTCATTATCGGACGTGATATCACAGAAAGAATTAGAATTGAAAAATTGCTTGAAGAAAGTAAACATCAATACAATTCATTGTTTGAATACACGCCTGATGTCGTCTATATGCTCGACTTGGAAGGAAATATCACAAACTTGAATCCTCAGTTCGAACTTGTAACAGGTTTTACAGTAGAAGGTTGCGTGGGCAGGAATATCCATGATATTTTACCTGTCACATATAAGGAAACATTCATAGAGAATCTTCAAAAGGTGCTAACTAAGAAAGCACCGCAACACTTTGAAATGGAAATCCAACATGCAAGTGGACGACCAATCATGGTAGAGTGTATTTCTCTTCCTATCGTTGCAGACGGTAAAGTCAATGGCATCATTGGTTACGCCAAAGACCTAACTCTCTTAAGGCAAACGGAAGAGCGCCTTAGAAGAACTGAAAAACTATCGGTTGTAGGGGAATTGTCTGCAAGTGTTGCCCATGAAATCAGAAATCCTCTGACATCATTAAAAGGTTTTGTTCAAATTTTAAGTGTCGAAGATGAGCGACATCAGTTCTACTATCAAATCATGCTTGATGAACTGGATCGCATTAACCATATTGTAAGTGAATTATTGCTCTTGGCAAAACCGCAGAAACTTCAATATGCAAAAGCTGATCTTCAAAACATCCTGTATACGGTCATATCATTGTTGAAAACAGAAGCAACTTTGTATAATGTTGAAATTGATTTCAAGTATCCCGAAGAATATGTTTGGATCGAATGCGAATCAAACCAGCTTAAGCAACTATTCATTAATATTATCAAGAATGCAATCGAAGCGTCTCCAAGTGGCTCAAACGTCGCCATTACACTTAAAAAACCAAGCGCTGATGAGGTTTCTATCACGATCAAAGACAGCGGCTACGGGATTTCTGAAGAATTCTTAAAACGAATTGGTGAACCATTCTATTCCTCCAAAGAAAAAGGTACAGGATTAGGTCTAACAGTTAGCCAAAAAATCGTCGAAGCCCATCATGGAACGATGAAATTTTCAAGTAAGATGGATGAAGGAACTGAAGTATTGATTACACTCCCCGTTTCAAAAAAGGAAGCGACAGAATGATATCTCTATAAATAGCAAAAAGCCTTGGATGATTTTGAAATCTCTCCAAGGCTTTTAATTTATTTTCGTTTTAAACGATATCCAATATACAGAATGACAAACCAAACGGGTGCTACGAATATTGCTGCCCTCATTCCTTCGATATAAGCCATCAACACAATGATTAAAGCAAGAAAAGCTAAGGCGAAATAAGATGTGTACGGGAAAAATGGCATTCTGAATGAAAGTTGTTTCTTTTCCTCACTTGTCTTGGATTTCCTAAACTTCATTTGAGTCAGAAGGATGATTGTCCAGCTTGTAACAACCGCTACTATTGCGACCGAAGATATATAAAGGAATACTTTTTCCGGTACAAAATAATTCAACACTACCGCTACTAGCAAAAACATCGAAGAAAATAGGATGGCACGACTTGGAGTGTTATTTTTGTTAAGTTTGCCAAAATACTTAGGACCGTTATTTTGAAGCGCTAAGTTATAAAGCATCCTACCTGTACTGAACATACCACTATTAAAAGCAGAAAGCGCCGCTGTAAGAACAACAAAATTGATAATATGAGCCGCCCCAGGGATACCGATTTGATCGAATACTAATACAAAGGGACTTCCTTCGGTTCCAATTTTGTTCCACGGGTACAAAATCATCATGATGCCTAATGATCCTATATAAAAAATAAGGATACGCCAAATTACATTATTAATGGCCGAAGGAATCGATTTTTTCGGATTCTCTGCCTCCCCTGCAGTGATTCCTATTAGTTCAACTCCGCCAAAAGAGAACATGACCATAACAAGAGATAATAATAGACCTTCTATTCCGTTTGGCATGAAACCACCGTGGATCCAAAGGTTTTCAAATCCGATGGCTTCCCCACCATTACCAATACCAAAGAAAATCATTCCTAGCCCGCCAATGATTAATCCGATGATAGCTACCACCTTAATCATCGCAAACCAGAATTCAAACTCTCCGAAGGCTTTTACGTTCAACAGATTTACGCCAGTAATGATAACTAAAGCCACCAAAGCAGATACCCACTGAGGAATATCTGGATACCAGTAGTTCACATAAACTCCGACAACCGTAATCTCGGCCATACCCACAACGACCCACATGAACCAATAAGTCCAGCCAGTTAAGTAACCAGCAAATGGGCCTAAATAACGGTTGGCATAGGAACTGAATGAACCTGAAACCGGCTCAGCCACTGCCATTTCACCTAACGCCCTCATAATTGTAAAAATAACGATACCGCCTATAAGGTAGGCGATCAAAATCGACGGCCCCGCCATCTGAATGGTTGAACTTGAACCATAAAAAAGCCCGACCCCAATCGCTCCTCCAAGAGCGATTAACTGAATATGCCTATTGCTCAGTCCTCTTTGCAGTTCTTCGGTTTCCCGACTATTTTTCCCCATTTCTCATTCACACTCCTAAACCAATCATCTCCTTAGAAATGATCGATACTACTAAAATCTATATTTTTGCATTGTATCGTTATTTTCACCAAGAATACAACAATAATTTTTGAAATATAAGAAAAAAGCGGAAACGCCCATGAAAGCCCCACAAGCATAAGACGAATCACGCAGTTCATCCTCGAAAATCCTCATGATGCTATCGCATCATTTCGTGCGATGTGAATTCATGGAAGCTTTCCTTGTGCTATCGCTTTTTCTTCGTGAGATGATTACGCCGACGAAGCGTTCCTTGTCCTGATTTCTGAAATGATTTGGCTTATGAACAAGGTTGTTTCGGTTTTAGGAAACAACCCCGAGGGCCTGGGCGTTGGAGCTAGATTATTATAGACTTTCTCAAAAGAAACCTTCAAAGTTTAATTGCTAATTATGTTAAAAAGAAAAATAGCAGAGGAATCCCTCTGCCATCAACAAGAACTCTACATCTTTATTTTTCCGATAAAATTTCAGCTTTATCCCCTGTTTTTACACCGGCAGCATTTGCTTCATCTGTATCGATGTGCATATCTAGCGCGAACGATTCTTTTACTCTTATTAGCACGTTATCAAATATCAGTCCGCGTGGTCCTGATGTTTTTACACTTACATACTCGCCATTCTTTACCCCAAACTTTTCAGCATCAGAGGGTGTCATATGAATATGTCGTTCTGCAACAATCACACCTTCTGTCAATTCTAGTTCACCATTTGGTCCAATCAATTTGATACCAGGGGTACCTTCAATATTACCCGAAGATCTTAGTGGAGCTTTCACACCAATCGAAAAAGAATCTGTCAGTGAAATTTCCAACTGTGAGAAATTCCTCATCGGCCCAAGAACCCTTACTTTAGGAAACTCCCCCTTTGGTCCAACAACTCTAACCGTTTCATTGGCGGCAAATTCACCTGGCTGAGACAAATCCTTCATGTTTGTCAGTTCATAACCTCCACCAAACAAAACATCTACATGTTCTCTTTTCAGATGAATGTGTCTACTAGAAACGCCTAATGGAATCAACATTTCATCACCTTCCTTCTATGTAATCTCGTCTTATTTGTTCCCTCTAAAAAAAAATCTACACCCTAAAAATTCAGATTATTTATGGTAATATGAAAATACTAGCTCTTTTCTAAAAGATTGTTGTGAAGGCAAACCATTAATAAAGAAGTTGATTAGAGCGGAGGGCGCTTGACTCCTCGAAAATCCTCATGATGCTATCGCATCATTTCGTGCGATGTGAATTCATGGAAGCTTTCCTTGTGCTACCGCCTTTTCTTCGTGCGTGGGTTATTTCGAGGAAGATCATCAATGTCCTGGGGGATTAGCGTTTAAGAAGAGACCCTCCGCAGGAGCGATAGCGACGAGGAGGCTCGACGAACGCCCCCAAGACGAATTTGCTTATTCGTACCGGAAAGCAAGCGACTAGAGCGGAAATCAACAGGCAATATTAACAGTGTCATTTATTAAGTTGCACAATTTTTTATTAATAGAGTCAACTAATAAAAGGGAGTTGAAAAGGTTGAAGAAAGAGATTATTGATAGACTTACCTCCTATGTAATGATTGATACACAGTCCAATGAAAACAGTGAAACCTGCCCATCAACAAAAGGACAGCTTACTCTTGCTAATATCCTTGTAGAAGAATTAAAGTCCATTGGCATGTCAGAAGTGACAATGGATGAAAATGGCTACGTGATGGCAACATTACCTTCCAATACAGGTAAGGATGTTCCAACAATTGGTTTCTTAGCACATGTTGATACAGCAACTGATTTTACTGGTACGAATGTTAAACCACAAATCGTTGAGAACTATGATGGAAAAGACATTGTCTTAAATGAAAACCTACATATTGTCATGAGCGTGAATGACTTTCCTCAATTGACAAATTATAAGGGTCACACATTGATTACAACAGATGGTACCACCCTACTCGGAGCAGATAACAAAGCTGGCATCGCCGAAATCATGACGGCAATGGCTTATTTGATTCAGCATCCAGAAATTAAGCACGGCAAGATTCGCATTGCTTTTACACCTGACGAAGAAATTGGTCGTGGCCCTCACAAATTCGATGTTGCAGCCTTTAATGCAAAGTATGCCTATACAATGGATGGAGGTCCTCTTGGTGAGCTTGAATACGAAAGCTTCAACGCTGCAGGAGCGAAGCTTACATTCAACGGAACCAATATTCATCCCGGCACTGCAAAAGGAAAAATGGTGAATTCAGCGAAAATTGCTATGGAATTTAACAGTCGTTTGCCTGTTGAAGAAGCACCTGAATCAACAGAAGGTTATGAAGGTTTTTATCACCTTAGCTCCATCAATGGAGATGTTGAGAAAACTACTCTCCAATACATCATCCGAGATTTTGATAAAGAAAGCTTTGCCGCAAGAAAAGCAACTTTCGAACGTCTTGTCGAGGAACTAAAGGAGAAGTATGGTCAGGATCGCATCGTACTTGAGATGAAAGATCAGTACTACAACATGCGTGAAAAAATTGAGCCTGTGATGGAAATTGTGGATATTGCACATGAAGCAATGGAGAAGCTTGATATTAAGCCAATCATCAAACCCATTCGCGGTGGTACAGATGGTTCCCAACTTTCTTATATGGGACTTCCTACACCGAATATTTTCACTGGCGGAGAAAACTATCACGGTAAATATGAATTTATCTCTGTTGATAACATGATTAAAGCTACGAACGTCATTATTGAAGTCGTACAGTTGTTTGAAGAAAGAGCATAACAAATAAGGGTCAGCTTCGGCTGACCCTTTTATCGTTTAAATTTTTTCATGGTCTAACAACCACTGCTTACGGTCAAGGCCGCCAGCGTAGCCGGTCAATGTTTTGTTTGCACCAATCACCCGATGGCACGGAACAACAATGCTAATCAAATTTTTGCTATTGGCATTGCCGACTGCACGTGTCGCTTTTTCATTACCTAATGCTGTCGCCAATTGTTTATAGGACCATGTCTCTCCATAGGGAATCTTGGTTAAGCCTTCCCAAACACTCTTTTGAAAAATCGTCCCACCAAACGATAACGGTAAATCGAAGTCTCGTCTTTCCCCTTTAAAGTAATCGTCAAATTGCTTCAAGGCTTTATCCACAAGCGGGTGTGAATCTTCCTCAAATTGTCTCTCTGTCACAAACAACGCTGAAACAAGTGCTTCATCTGTGCAAATAATTTCTAATAACCCAATCGGCGAATCATAATAACCATAATATCGATCAGTCATAAAGCCACCTCCATAAGTAAAATGCTGCATAGGATTCCCAGCCTGTCCAGTTCTTTGCTAACACCTGAATTTCAGGGATAGAAGGTTTCTTATCGAGTCCTAAGATTCCTTTTAATGCGTTGTGGATTCCAACATCAGCAATTGGAAAGGCACAGTTTAGGTTGAAGCTCTTCATGATTGTATAGTCTGCTGTCCAGTGTCCGATTCCTCTAATTGATACAAGGTGATTTAACAGCACGTGATAGTCTTTTTCAGTTAAAAGCTCTTTCTTATTTAACTCTCCGCTTACGAATAACTTCGCAATTCCTATCACATATTCTGCTTTTCTTGTTGTGAATTGGAGCTTCTTTAGATCTTCTATCTCAAGTTCTGCAATGACATGTGGATGAGGAAATGAATAATAATCTACTCCCTCATAACTTACCTTATCCCCGTACGATTCTACAAGTCTTCTTTTTAAAGTATAAGCAAACTTAAGATTAATCTGTTGACCAATAACTGCCCAAGTTAAACACTCAAACAAATCATTAATTTTAATGATACGTAAACCACGATATTTTTCAACGAGCGCATGAAGAATAGGATCATTGTTGGCAAGCTCATAAAAAGGATTTAAATCAGTTTGCAAGTCAAACATATCAACAACGTATTTCGCAATGAGGGCTCTCCCCCATTTAGGAGGAACATCATTAACAAATTCAACATGAAGATGATGAGAAACATGATTTATTTTCAGCAGGACGTTGTAATCCTCAATCTGTACAAGTTTATATATTTTTTCTCCGACTACTTGATGAAGGCATTCTTGGTCAGAGCGATTCAAATAAACAAGACACTCTGCGAAATTAAAATCAGGTGCTGTGGAAATCTCAATATGATTTTTTAGATTCTTCCACTGAATGTGGATGGTTTGTGGAAAACATTTTTTACACGGTCTATAACCAGCTGCTTCTGCTTCATTGTGATTATCAAAAAATTCAACGTTCTCGAAGTTAGGAATTCTAGCTGGACAAGATGGTACGCAATATATCTTTGTTGTTTTTACTGCGGTGTAAAATCTACCATTATACTCTTTATTCTTTTGTAGAATTTGCTTGTACATCATTGCCTTATCCACTTACCACACCACTCTTCAGTTAAGATTCTCTTAATAATTATTAAAACATATTTAATTTTATTTAGGAGAAGAATTAACGTATAATCGAAGCTATGACATCAGGACAAAGGAGGAGGTTCCTTTGCTAACAAAAGCTGAACAGTTTATTGACACGTGCTATAAGGAGCTCGGCAAGTCACAACAGGACATTGATGTCCGCATGATAGAAATTACAGACGAAATAGCCACGAAAGGCTTTTATGAACATACTTTCGAAGAACTTGAACATGGCGCAAAAATGGCTTGGAGGAACAGTAACCGTTGTATTGGAAGATTATTTTGGGAAAGCTTGACTGTTTTTGATAAGCGTCACTTAATGGAAACTTCTGAAGTCGAATCGGCACTCCGTGACCACGTCGCATTCGCTACGAACAATGGGCAGCTTCGTCCGACGATTACGATATTTAAACCGAAACTTTCTTCTGAGAATCAGATTCGCATTCTAAATCATCAACTCATCCGATATGCTGGGTACGAGACGGCGGAAGGAACGATCGGTGATCCTGCTTCGATCGCTTTTACAAAGAAATGTGTCGAACTAGGTTGGAAAGGGAATTTCGGCAACTTTGACGTGTTGCCTGTAGTTTTCCAAATCGACAACGGCCCTGCTCATCTCTTCGAATTAGGAGAAGATTCTGTCCTAGAAGTTCCACTTACCCATCCCCGTCATCCTTGGTTCGAGGAATTGAATCTCAAGTGGTATGCTGTTCCGATCATTTCAGATATGAAACTTGAAATAGGTGGAATCGAATACACGGCTGCTCCATTCAACGGATGGTACATGGGCACTGAAATTGGAGCACGCAATTTTGCGGATGTTTATCGATACAACATGCTCCCAACGATCGGCGAGGGACTTGGTCTTGACACAAGCAGAAATTCCACGCTTTGGAAGGACTATGCTTTGGTAGAATTGAATGCAGCCGTTCTTCATTCCTACAAGGAACATGGAGTTAGCATCGTCGATCATCACACTGCCGCACAGCAATTCAAACTTTTTGAACAACGTGAACAAACATGTGGCCGCGAACTCACCGGCGATTGGGACTGGCTCATTCCACCGATTTCCCCTGCTGCCACCCATATCTTCCACAAAGGATATAAAAACAAGATTGTAACGCCTAACTTCTTTTATCAATAAGGAATGTGAAAAACATCCTGTACCTATAAAGATCCCCCTGATTGCTAATCCAACTAACAATCAGGGGGATTTTATTTCAGTCCTTATTTGAAAATGAAACGCCACACATTGCTGTTCACGATTTGATTTGCTAAGGGAACACATTTAAAATCGAATCAGCAAACCAAAGTTATTTCCGCCAAAAAGTTGAACAATCTGCCTTATCCAAAATATTATACTCAATCATTTTCTCAAGTAAGGAGAAATCAACCGGACTTCCCCATTTAAAACGTATCAACTGCTTGGTGTGATCATGGCCAGCCTGTACAATTTCATCAGAAAAATGAATCATCCCTGCCCTTTCAGGGGCAACAGCCAAATGATGTTTGGCAACGCTAAATCCAATAATAAAAGTGCCGTGATCGGTAAACATAGGTTGATTCCACGCAATTTTCGGTATTAAATTCGGGTATTTCTCAGTTACCCAAGCCAAAACTTCTTCCGTTCGGGCCCGATGTTGCGGGTTATCAATAGCCGCTAAATATTCTGCAAAAACTTCCATGTTGGCCTCCTAAAATAAAAATTTATGTCATTCAGAGAAATTCCTCATACCCATTCGTTTGTAGCATTTTAAACTTCTACAAATAATACTCAAACTCCTTCTTCCATAAAACTGACCGTTTTTGGAACAAGAATAAGAGTTACCACAGCACCCTTCTAGATATCAAACCCAAATTTGTACAATAACATTATCTCTCTAACATTTGACACAAGGTTACGCCTTTATAATAGAGTACATTTTTAAATCATGATGTACGCCTTTTACAAACATCGCTTTTCTGAGAATCCCTTCATATTCCATTCCAGTCTTCTCCATAACTCTCTCAGATCCTATGTTTTCTACAAAACACCTAGCTTGGATTCGGACAAGATCCATGTTCTTAAATCCGAAATCGATGATGGCTCGAGCCGCTTCTGTCGTAATACCTTTCCCCCAATAGGAAGGATTTAGAACATAACCAATCTCTGCGGAATGATGCTGAGGATGCCACCATACAAAATCGATGGTTCCTATGATCTTACCAGTCTCTTTCTCTTCCATTCCCCATGGTGCAACTTTTTGCTGTTCATATTGATTTAAGGCAAACTCCAAGAAACGTTTTGTATCTTCCAGAGTTTGATGCGTTTCCCATGTAACGTATTTTGTCACTTCATCTTTGGAGGCATATGCAAACATATCCTCTAAGTCGTCCATCGTTAATTTTCTTAAAATAAGCCTCTCTGTTTCGAGCGTTGGCAAGTCGGCATAAATCTCTTCTACTTTCATCATTCCACCACTTTTTAGAAAATATTGTTAATCTATTATATAAAATTTTCTAGAGTTTTCCATGTATGATTTAATATTTAACCTTTTAATTTACTTTACATATTTGGAAGTTTAAAAAGTTTTTAGAAAGGAACAAGTAAGAAGAGAGGAATTTATCTTTAATAGGAGGAATCTGAATGTTTCTTGATAGTTTTGTAAACCAAAAAATCCAAGTAAAGCTAAAAAATTTCCCTGAGGATCTAACAGGCTCCATCACCGGGATTTACAAGCCAGACCAATGGTATTTAGTGAAGTTGATTCACCATGAAAGCATGGGAATCTGGGTAGAGAATCCTTGTTATAAGAGGACAATGGTAGAAGAAGAGGATGGGACGGCTATCCCTGCTGAACAACAAGTAGAAAAAACTTGTACAACCAATTTGCTGATCCGATGGGAATATATCAGTTCGGTTATTACTTTTCCAAACGAAACAACGCTTGGAGTAGACAAGAAAGCACACCTTATCGGGTTCCAGCCAGACTTAGATTAGTAGTAAAATATAAAATTGAGCATGCCCATATCTACTACGGGCATGCTCTTTCTACATTTCTCTTATTTTTTTCAAAGGGAGAATTTTTGCATCCTTCTCGATCTTTTTTAAATATGCGTACCAATATGCCATTGCAATAAACACACTGCCTCCAACGGCATTACCTAAGAAGACAGGAACAAAATTTAAGAAGTATTCCGTCCAAGTGAAATGTCCCGCAAAGATTGCTGCTGGGATGACAAACATGTTGGCAACGACGTGTTGAAAACCTATTGCCACAAACGTCATCGTAGGAAACCAAATGCCGGCAATCTTTCCAACCATATCTTCAGATCCATATGATAACCAAACTGCTGCAGCAACGAGCCAATTACAACCTATCCCTGATAAGAACGCTTGAAGGAACGTTGCTTCTAATTTATGTTCTGCGATGCTAAGGGTTTTTTCCAAAAAATCACCTGATTCGGTTAATCCGACAAGATGACCAAAAACATATGCGATGAACAAAGCTCCCGCAAAATTGCTCACGGTAATTAAACTCCAATTTTTCAAAATTTGACCTACCTTAATCTGCTTGGAAATTCTCGCTAGTGGGACAGCCATCATGTTACCGGTCAGCAGTTCTCCACCAGCCAACAATGTCAGAATGAGGCCAATTGGAAAAACAGAAGCCCCGATTAGACTACTGAACCCTTCAAATTGATCTGATAAGGGTGCTGTGACTCTTATGGACAACAGGTAACCTAAAGCGATAAAGGCACCCGCTTGAAATCCTAATATGAGAGTTTGTAAGATTGGATACTTCGTTTTCTTCACACCATTCCGAATAGTAATACTCAAAATTTCCTCTGGATTGTAAATGGCCAAGATGATCAAGTCCTTTCAAAATTATTCCCTTTTATGTGAACTTTTTCACATACAACTTTATTTTTATTGTACCTCAACTCTTTAGGATTTCTTGTGAACATTTTCGAACGATTATTAAAGCGATTTCATTTTACTTCATCCGTCGCTGGCCGTTAGAAAAGCTCTATAAACTTGTCTATTGATTTCCGCTCCAATCAACCATGTGAAAAAATCATGAATGTACTTAAACATAGCCGCTATGAACAATCACTTGAGAGTCGAGTCAATCAACGAGCACTCAATCCCTTTACTATGTTAAAATCGTGAAGGAGCTTTTTACAAAGGAGATTACTATGCTAAAGTTTAAGCAACTACTCTTATTTTCACTCGTATTCATCGTCTTTAACGGCTTATTATTTTATATCGGCTGGAATGGCTGGGTGTTTCTTTCCACAGCCTTCGGTTTTCAAACGCTTTGGTTATACAGTATATTGATTGCCGTGTTGTCGTACGCCTTTATCATCGGCAGGGCTTCTAAACGATTATCCGTATTCACAAGCCTCAGTTATTTATGGTTCGGCGTCATTCAGTATGGTCTCATCCTCTTGCCATTAGCGAATATCATTTTCTTCTTGCTAACGCTGACTTCCATACCAAAAGAAACCGCGATTCTTTCGGTTGGTACGGTAACTGGCCTGATTTTTATCGGAATTTACCTATTCGGACTTTTCAACGCATATATGCCTGTAGTGAGAAAACATGAGATCACCGTTCCAAAGAAGAAAGGTAATTTGGATAAGCTTAGAATTGCCGTCGCTTCCGACATGCATTTTGGCAGATTATCCGGTCGTTCACATTTGCGGAGGTTAGTCCGAAAGATGAACGACATCAAACCTGATCTCATCCTTCTTCCAGGTGATATTATTGATGACGAACCTGAGCCTTTCATTGAGAAAAACATGGGTGCTCTTATGGGCGAGTTGGAGGCACCATTAGGCATTTTCGGGGTTCTCGGCAACCATGAATATTACGGAGGAAAGATTCCACAATTCGTTGAGGAAATGAAGAAGATTGATATAGACATCATGATGGATGATATCTTAAAAATTGAAGACAGTTTCTACCTTGTTGGCAGAAAAGACCGCACGGACAAGTATAGAAAACCAATCAGTGAGTTGATAGAATCATTAGACCTTTCTTATCCTATCATTGCCATGGACCATCAGCCATATGAGCTCAAACAAGCTCAGGAAAGTGGTGTTGATATTCTTCTATCCGGACACACTCATCGTGGACAAATGGCTCCCAACCACTTCATCACGAAAAAAATGTACGAACTCGATTGGGGTTATTTAAAAAAAGAACAGCTTCACGCTTTTGTATCATCTGGTTTCGGATTTTGGGGACCACCGTTAAGGATTGGCAGCCGTTCGGAGATCCTGCAAATTGATGTTACATTTACAAATTCTTGATTTTAGTTGATAAAGGTTCTGACTCTCACATGGAGACAGAACCCTTTTTATTAACAAAGACAAGTTTTCTTCTTAACGCCTATCTTTGACCTTTCTTCCATCTTACGAATATACTCGGTCGCCAGTGGTACTTTACATGCTGTATTGCCAACATTGACATGAACTTTACCAATCGCCGCTGCCACTTTCTTGGCTTCTTCGTGCAATGCTTCCACGTATCCTCCGACACAAATAACGAACGTATTCATGGAATAGCGGACCCGATTCTGTCCCGTATGAATCGTAGTTTCGACTCTTTGCAATAATTCCTTGATTTCAGCCAAATCCAATTTTTCGTCAGGAGTGATCGTGATGTAATTCGCATAGGTGTTCCAGCCGGCAGTAGCAATCATTTCACTTTCTGAATTCATCCATTCCCTAGCAAGTTCCAGAGCATGATTACTTTCAGCCGCAACCCCAGCAACCGTATATTCAGCAAGCATATACCAATTGGCGCTTTTCACCCATTCCTGTAGCGTTTCTTTTTCCACGAGCTTTGGATTAATGGACAAACCCGCTAAATACATGGCATCGTGATTACCGGTATCATAAAGTCTTAACGCTAAATCATGATCCTTTTTCACAAATTTGACGAGTTTTTTTAAATCTCCTATCTTCACACCATAGAAGGAGCCTTTCGCCCCATGGTTCAAATAAGTGTTCTTCGTTTGCTCGGTTCCAAGTTCCTCTAGGTTCTTCATGATTTCCTCAAAAGTCATCTTCACAACTCCTTACCAATTCCTCTTATATTCAAGTATTAGCGGAAACGAGCCGCCTAAACGTTAGACAGCTCACTCCACACCTTCATTAACATCATTCGATTTTAACCTTGGCATTCCCTTCAATCCAAGTCGGGAAAAATCTCAACTCCAGGGATATAGGGTTCTTTTGATTGGGCAAGTTGGGAATGATAACGCCCATTTCCTCCATCCCCTTTTCACCCATGTTGCTAGAAAATGATTCGTTATAATTTATCTCATTTCCGTTCCCATCTAAAATTTTTCCAAAAGGAAAATAACTATGTTCCTGTCCAGAATCCAACACAAAGGTCACATTATTTCCATCTACTCTTACTTCCTTCAGAAGATTTCCATCAGGTTGCTTGAGAATTTGTTCCTTCACTGTATCGACTGAGACATATAATTGATCTTTATCAACGGCCTGAACCTTATTGAATACGAGGTATAATTCTTTTGGTTCCCTGAAGTAGTTACTTTGCAAGTAAATGATTGTTTCATCAGCAGAAATCTCAGAAGCACTAAATCCGTTGGTGATTTTCCCCCAAGTCTCACCATTTTCATCGACAAGGCGAAGGTCTTCGATTTCCAAGATCTTTTTTGTATTTTTAGCATCCATCTTTACATGGATAGCTGCTCTTAAAGGTGATATCTTTACGTCTGATATTTTTATTATTTGTTTTTCTATTACAACAGTCTTATTTACATCGTAGTTTTTTGTCACTTGAACTTTCTTTAAATGAATTGGGATGCTGAATTTTTCTTCACCACTTCCTTTTACTTCTAATTCCAGTTTGAATTGTCGGGACTCAATTGGCTTTTCAAAATAATACTCTAATGTGCCACTGTGAGAGGTCTTCCCTTCTTCGGAGTAGTCATCGTTTCCATAAAAGATTCCTGGGTTCAGTTGCTCACCATCGAGGCTGATAATGTTGGCACTTTCAATACGCAGCTCCTTTTTCCTTTCATTCGAATGGAGCGTATAAAATACAACCAGACCTTGCTCATCAGCAATGACTCCATCAATGATTACTTTGGTTCCATTTTTCTCTTTAGAAATATCGAGCTTTTGATAATAATCATGTTCAATCGCTGATAAAAGTCCTTTATTATCTGAGATGAGTTCGACGATTTTTTCCATGCCCGGAAGTGTTGATACATATCCAGCGAATGCAGGTGACATCCGAATAGATGACGCAAACCCTATGAGAAGCAATGCGGCCACCGTAAAGGATACTAGCCATTTTTTCACCCGAGGTTTCTTTATTTTTTCTGCTTTTGCTTTTTGAAAACCTGCAAAAATAGCATCGTCCAATGCGCTTTCTGGTATGGAAATATGCTCATAGGAATTCTTATATTCGTTAAGTTTTTCTTCCTCATTTCTATACATTGAGATTCCCACCTTTTTCACCAAGTTTTTCCCGCAGTGATTTCAATGCTTTATTTAACCAGGTCTTGATAGTACCTTCAGGACAATCTAACGTTTTGGCAATGTCCTTTATCTTGAGATCATGAAAATATTTAAGCGTCAGAATTTCGCGTGACCTTTCATCCAATCCTTGCATCGCATCCTTTATCTCCATTTCCATGTGAGTTTCTGATACTGGCTGAGATTGAATCATTTCTTCCACAAACATAAGCCTCTTTTTCTTTTTCAGAAAATCGTTACAGTAGTTAATCATAATTCGAATTAACCAAGTCTTAATAAAAGAAGCATCTCTCACCGTATGAATTTTTTTATAAGCTCGGTACGTCACTTCCTGGATTGCTTCGAGCGCCTCTCCTTCGTTCCTAAGATAAGAAAGCGCCGTTTTATATAAATCAATTTTGTACAAATGGATTAGTTTCAAAAAAGCTTCATCATCACCATTGATTGCTTGCTCGGCTAATCTCTCCTCTTCTTGCATCACCTTGCCCCCTTGCTTTCAGCTACTATTTATATATTAGACCTTTGAACGACTAAAAGGTTTTGATTATTTGTAAAAAAATTACTAAATCGTTAAAAGCTTAGGATTTTACATTAACTCCCTCACACCTACCTAAATCAGCATATATCCAAATTCTTTTCATAGACATTTACTTAGCGGCTGTAGTAGCATGGAAAAGGATTTGGATATTATTTGAAAATGTTAGGAGAATCATATGTTAAGAAACTGGAAGACTATTTTAATGCTCGCCATTCCTTCGATTGCCTCTTTTGCATCGATGACGGTTACGGGCATGATCAATCTCATCATGGTAGGAAAATTAGGCGCCCTTTCCATCGCGATTGTCGGCGTATCAAATATAGTTATGTATAACTCGTGGGCACTGTTTTCGGGAATTGGCCACACAGTTAACTATCTTGTTGCTCAAAGTTTTGGTTCCAACGATTTAAAAAAAGGTGTCGAGCGAACTTATATTGCTTTAATTCTCAGTGTGTTGGCAGGAATCTTTACACTATTCGTTGGTTTATTCGGCTCTGAATGGATACTGAAAATCCTTGGAAGTCATCAAGAGATGATACAGGAGGGTGAAGGATATTTAAGAATTCGTTTCATGGCGATGGTATTTTCCATTATGACCTTTACCTTGCATGGATTTTTCCGAGGTATCGGCAATACGAAAACACCAATGATGACCTCGTTAACCGGAAACGCTGTCATGATTTTTTTCACCTATGCACTCACATACGGAAACTTTGGCTTCCCAAAATTAGGGTTAACAGGTGCAGCCATTGCCCTGCTTATCGGGGAGGCAACTGTCTTAACTTTAATTGCTTTGGCTTATTTACGGGAACTTAATAGTCGCTTTGGATTTATCCCTAAGCTGAAGCTTCACCTTTCAGAAGCAAAACTGATGCTAAAAGAGAGCTTCAAGCTTGGAACTCAGGAATTCTCCAAAAGCATGGCGATGTTTGTTTTTACCGCGTTTGTCACTCGCCTCGGTACGCACGCGCTTGCCGCAAATGAAATCGCCTTAAGCATCATGAGCTTCGGCTTCATGCCTGCTGCTGCATTTGGCTCGACGGCCACGATCTTGGTCGGTCAAGAAATCGGTAAGAATCAGCCCGCCACAGCCAGAAAAATGGGAACAGAAACAGCCATCATGGGTAGTATCTTCTTGCTTATTCTTGGTTCAGTAGAGTTCTTCTTTGCCGAGTCAATCGCAAAAATATACACTGATGATCCACTGGTTTATCAACTCACCGCAAAGTTGATCATGATTTCTGCATTTATGCAGATTTTAGATGGATTCTTTAATTTCTTCGGTGGAGGATTACGAGGAATTGGCGATACAACCTTCTTACTAAGGACATCACTATTGCTTGCCTGGGGTTTCTTCGTTCCACTGACTTATTTGATGGTGTTTGTATTTGATTTTTCAAGCTACGGTGCGTGGCTTGCACTGTATACGTATCTAGGATTATTTGGGGTAGTGTTATTAGTCCGATTCTATCGCAAGGATTGGAACACAATCAGACTGACTGTAGCTGAAAAAACAG
The DNA here is from genome assembly GCF_900115925.1 of Bacillus sp. cl95. Classification (GTDB taxonomy): domain Bacteria; phylum Bacillota; class Bacilli; order Bacillales; family Cytobacillaceae; genus Neobacillus_A. Next base: position 260,978 of record NZ_FOYF01000004.1, read on the forward strand.
CGTAAAACCAAAGGGGGCACCGCTTCAAATGAAGTGGTGCCCCCTTCTTCTTATACTTAGGCTGCCGAGACATGGTCTTCCTTCTTTTCTTTTGAGAAAAACCAGCCTCCTGCTGCAATCAGCAGTAGAACCGTATAGAACGTGATTTTCCAAGCAGGCGATTTTGCAAAGCCCTCTGATAATACGGCCAGTTCAGGATGGGATAAAGTATACACTGACAGCTTTACGCCTACCCAACCAACAATTAGGAAGGCTGCGATTTCCAATCCAGGCTTCTTTTGCAAAAGATCTACGAAGAAGTTTGCTGCAAAACGCATGATGATGACTCCGATGATACCACCAGCAAAAATAACAAGGAACTTGCCTCCATCAAGACCGCCAATCTGTGGCAGGTTTGTATTTGGCAACGCAACAGCAAGTGCAACGGCTGCAAGGATGGAGTCGACGGCAAACGCAATGTCAGCCACTTCGACTTTTAGGACAGTTGCCCAAAAACTTGATGCCTTCTTGTCCGTTTCCTCAACAACTTTTTCGCCACTTTTATGAATGATTATTTTTCGCACGATGTGGTTAATCGCGATGAAAAATAGATATAACGCTCCAATCGCCTGTACTTGCCAAACGTCTACAAGGAATGAGATAACAAAGAGCGATAAAAAGCGGAACACAAACGCACCCGCAAGCCCATAAAACAATGCACGTTTCCGATCATCTTCTGGCAGATGCTTGACCATAATCGCCAAAACAAGTGCATTATCGGCTGCTAATAAACCCTCAATAGCAATTAATAATAATAGTACCCAACCGTATTCTAGCAAGATAGAAACTTCCATTTATATTCCTCCTTATCTATAATCGAGCAACCCGTATTTTTCCTTTAGTGGTGCAGGAGCCATTTTAACCATTCTTTCAAGAACAAAGCCTGCAATCACGACATCGTCAATTATTCCGAAAAAAGTGAGGAAATCTGGAATCAAATCAAACGGGAAAAAAGCATAAGTGGAAACCATTAGTATCCCTAATGCTTTTTTCTCTAAGGGCACTTCCCCTGATGTAAAAAAGTCTTTTACGAACGGGATTGATTTTCTAAATTTCAATATGAATTTTAGTCTTTTAAAAGTTTTAAACATTACTTCACCCTCTATTCTTTTGAACATGACTGGAAAAACCCTTGAATCGTCGTAACGATATTGCTTTGCAAACGCGGAGGATTTTTCACCTCCAGAGTAGCGGTCGCCGCTACTTGGTTATGCAATACCGTTACAAACGTAAAGGTTAAAAACAAATGACGAAACAAGCTTAATTTCAATTAAAATCGATTCTCCTTATGAATTGGATTCAATCTTGGATAAGAAGCCGATTTTTTTACACGACAAGTCGCCCTTTCAGTTTATTATTAGTGAATAATTTTTATAACGTCTTCATCTCTGCTTAACACACCTTCATTAAAATGGAGTTTTGTGTGAAAACAGTACGAAGTATTTTCATCCGTAAGTGCTACAGACTCTGGTAACTGAAACGAAAAGTTGATTTTGTTCATTTCTTCCGATTCAATTTTTGCCCCAGATAAGATGGTAGCCGAATCAACAATGGTTTCGACCCCAGAAATCTGATCTAACATGACTAGATCACACTCAATCCGCTTTACTTGCTGTTCGATCGTACCACCTTGGATAAAAAAGTAACCATGAACTGGTTCTCCAGGTCTATACGACTCTTTTTCTAAAATAAGATCAATTTTCGCTGAACCAATTCCTAATAGTGACATGTATTTTCTAAGCAACAATGTAAATCCTCCCATTTCATTTTAGTATGATAAAGCTTCGACTATGATGACTTCACTCTTTTTTCTTCAATGCGTTTTTCAATCATGGCCATTTGTTTAGGATCCTTCATAAGTTCTTCCTTGTTTTGCTTCATTAACTCTGCGAAAGTTACTTTTCTCTTTTTCATTTAAATCTCCCCTTTTTGGATAGTTAGCTGGAAAGGGCAAAGAAAAAACCTTTACCCGAATGCAGGTAAAGGTTTCAGAAAAAACAAAAGACCTTTACCTATGAGTTAGGTAAAGGTCTTGCTAACAACGGTCATTTCGTTGCCAACAAAGCCGGGAGATTACTCTCCGTAATGACGACTCTGTTGTAAAAGCTACTCCCCTTTAGGAGAAAACTATTCAACTGATTGAAATAAGCTTACAACATATCTATGAATCTGTCAATTGGTTTGTGCCGAAATGAACATTCTCCTTATCATTAACCGCCGAATCCTTTCTCGACTGGCATTTCCACTTTCGTGCCTTTCTCCCTCAACGCTAACCAGACAATGAGGCTCAATAATATTAGCAACCCTTCTAACGATAAGATGTACCATGGGTAAGGACCAAGGACATCTAATAAACTTGCACTCTCTGGTTTGTGGCTTAAGAACATATAATTTCCACCCACGAGCTTATTGATCAGCATGATGAATGGCATAAGAATATTGAGGAAACAGAACAATTTTAGAACAGAATAGATTGTGGGCCTATACCCTTTTATCCAGGTAAAATAAAGCGGTACCCATATGATCATCAGATGCGAATAGAAAAAGTGGAAAAAGCGAAAATGTGGAAAATCGTAATTAAGCAATGGCGTTAGCATTGCTTGTGATGCCCCCAATAAGGCCGTAAATAATAGAATCTCATAAACAAGCTTTTTCCCTGTCAACAATAAGAGGACCGTGAGAAAAAGACTGAGGCTGCATAACTCAAGAGGGATAGCATGACTTGCCTTCCAACTGCCATTCACATACATCCAGGTGTGGTAGGTTCCTTCCATAGCCAATAACGATAGTGCGACACCGACCTCTGCCTTTCTCAAGTTCTTTTCTTTAAGACGATTTCGAAAAAAGTACATTGCGATGCTAACAACTAGCAAAATGGTGATGACTGCAAAATGACTTACTGAAAACATTTCAAAATCATAATCTTGATAGCTCCTGCCAAACATACAATCACCACCTAAATTTTGTGTTCAATACGTGGAAATTCAGACTTTAAACAAACGTTTGATTAGCTCTATATAATTGTATGAAGAATATCTTTGGGTAAATGCTTATTTTTTGGAGGAATGGTGCAAATATGCTGGACTAGGTGGTTCATGGGAAACTCCAATTACCATTATATTACCAAATATATTTCAATCTTGCGAAGATTTGTTGGAATCTTGCGAAACATCCTCTTATTCTTGCAAAAACCAGGTGAAATCTTTCGAAATTCCGGACCAATCTTGCGAAACCACTTTTTCGCAACATCCCACCACACAAAAAATGGAAGTTCAACACGTTGGTTACACGCTCGAACTTCCAAAAAACACCTATTTTATTTCGATCTTGCGAAAGTTTATGTGATTCTTGCGAAACTTCCTCATATTCTTGCAAAAACTAGGGGGAATATTGCGAAACCACTATTTACCCCTTATACAAATCTACAGGAGGATAGTAAATACGATCTTTGGTTGCACCTGAACTCGGAAATTGGGTTTCTGCCAACATCCTTGAGCTTACATATGACGATGATAAGTGCATAAATTCACGAAAGCTCTTGTTACTGATTTTTGAATCAACTAGTAAAAAGTAGTCTCGTAGCGTTTCCAAATGCGCATCACGTGAAAAGACGCCACAGCTTGTACAGTGCCATTTTCGATTAACGCGTTTCATTGGAATGGTAAAACAGTTGGGGCAATGCACACCTGATCTTATATCCTTTAACGAGCTAAGATATTTGTCCATGAACAGCCTTCTGGGCGGAGTATTATTCTTGATTAAAACTCTTCTTATTTTTGCTAATTCTTTCTGGGATAGAACTTCCTCGGTGTATGTCCTCTCCATCTCCTGAACATATTTCAGTAAGTGATGTGCCTTAAACACTTTTTCAAAGATGCTCTCTTTCCCTGGATTCGTTCTTAAGATACTTCGCTTGTTGCACATGACAACGCCAAAATCGATAGGCAACTGGGCGAGTCGATGGCTATTCCAAAAGTGATTGAGTTGTAATTGGTGGTGTTGTGCCTGACAAATAGGGTCCGCAAAACCCTCTTCCTCACCTTCAAAATTGGTTCTGATGAGTTGATGGAAAACTTGATCGAAGAATAAAGTTCCAGCGATGTTTTTCACTTCGAGGATACATGCAAAATTTGTGGAAAGGAGAATGGTGTCAATTTGAAAGGTATAACCATGCCATGGAAGGTTTAAATCGTGGAAAATGAGGTACTTTTTTTCATCAAGAAGGGTTAAGTGATGGTCGATAGCCTGCTCTCCCCAATATCCAGCCCACCTTCTGTTCAATTCTTCTTGTAGTTCATCTCTGTAAAGACTACGGATTGGAAGTCTTCTTTTCAGTGCTTCTCCAACTTGAATCTTCAACGGAATGGTCCGTTCTTTTGCTATCATATTCCCACACTCCTTAAAATGGATTCAGCCAAATATTCTCCTTCCACCTGTTTTTTCCCTTTCTTTTAAATAAGGAGTATTTTTGAACTTTACTTAAACGAAACCTCATCCATTTTCATACGTATATAATGTAACGAACCGAAGGAATGAGGGATTCTTATGTGGTTTATGTTCGGCGTCCAAATTTTCATTATCTTACTCTTTTTTATCCTTGGATGGGCCATTCGCTACAGAAAGGCATACTGGCTCATCTCCAACTTTGCTTCACGACCTGAAGTAGAAAAGCAGCAATTGCTTGCAAACGGCTATCCTCAAAAAACTGGCACCCTTTTGATGGCCACAGCTATTGGGATGCTCCTTATGCTCCCATTGACTTTTACAACCTTTAAATTTGCGATGGAAGCCCAATTCGGTTTTCTGATCGTCTTTTTAATGGGAGGATTTATCTATCTGATCAAATATGAACTTCCACATAAACGAAAGTCTAACTATACGATCAGCTCACTAATTTTTGTGGCTGTCATTGCTTTTATTACGGTTCTCTCTTATCAGGGCTATCAAAAATCTGACCTTATTACAAAAAAGAACACTTTTGAAATCACAGGGATGTACGGAAAAGAATGGAACTACGATGACATTCAGAACGTGGAGTTAATGGAAAAGATGCCAGAAGTAACATGGAAGCAAAACGGCTTTGGCACTGCCGGCATTGCCAAAGGATATTTTAAAGTGACTGGTTACGGGAGCAGCTTGTTATTTATCGAAAAAGGTAATGCCCCATATCTTTACATCAAAATGGACGGTAAAGATATTTTCATTAATTCTGATGACGCTTCTGAAACTCAGAAGTGGTATGAGACATTACAAAACAAGCAGTAAGACAAATGTCTTACTGCTTTATTTTTTCAGTCTATCTGTATAATCATTATGGTAGCTTTTATGTACGTAGTTATGGTTGTCCATTGAAAAAAGGAAACCTACCGACATCGCAAGGAATGCAGCGAGAGCCCCTATGCCAAAGCCAAATTTATAGTATCCAAGCACGATTCCTGCAATGGAAGCTATTATTAACCCCACTAATAGAATCAAGAAAAAATTCTTCATTTACCATCCACCATCCTTTTGTTTTACATACGAAACGCTCCAAGAAAAGTTTCATTACTTCCATTATACATTCACGGAACACAAAAAAAAGAGGCTTAGCGCCTCTCCTCTAAAACATTCCACCATGATCGTGATAACTTTTTGAGTTGTGCATATGTGATTCAAAATAGATTCTCTCTGATTCGGAGACATGCTTTTCATTCTCTCTCGGATCGACATGCTCAATGCCTATTTGCTTATACATAAAGTCCACCATAAACCCAAATCCTAAAATAGCCACTATAAATAATAAAAACCACACCATTATTATCACCCTTAATCATAGTATTCACTTGGGTAATAAGGTGCGTATGTTGGAGGGGTTTTATACAGAAAATGGAGAAGCTTGATTGCTCCTCCATTTCTCTTCCCTTATTTTACGGTGAGATCCGTTAGAATGGCGTAGCCATTTTTCACTTTTACCATAGCAAGCATATCCCCTCTGGCAGCCGCTTTTTCCAGTTCTGTTCCTGTATTATCCTCAATAAAGTATTTGTCTAAACTATATTCAATATAGGCCACTTCTTTTTCTAAATTGTTAGGACCGATATATTGCAGGGTGCCTTTTAGATAGATTCCACTTTTAGGTTCCCTTAAACTCACTTGTTCTGGAACATGAATCCCTTCTTTTTCTACCAAGGATACATACACCCGTACACCTGTATTCCGCTTGTTCAATTCTTTAATCACATCAGCATCAACCAAGTTCTTTGTGATTTCTTCTGCTTCGTATCCAAGAGCCACATAGTCTCCACGGAATACATCCGATGGATCAACCGGCTTAGTCTGCAGCTTGATTTCTTCTCCTTTCAACACCGTATAAATAGGTTTCACTGTCATACCAAGTAGAATCAGGACAGGCAACGCACAAGCAAGCAACAATTGTTTTGTCCGTTTATTCATGTGCGTCTCCTCCTTTTTTCCTTTGTTTTTCAAAATAGAAACCAAAGCCTAGCAGGAGGATCCCACCGATAATGAAGACGAGCGATTTTGGCAGAAAATCAAAAGAGATATCAATATAAAATCGAAAGATGATCACACATAAGATGACAATGCTTAACAAGCTACCTTTTTTCACTAAAGTGAGCAAGAAAAGAATGTACAAGATGGAGAATGGAATGTAGATCCAATCGACCGGCCATGCCTCTTGGAATGTTAAGAAAAACCCAGCGAATCCATGTACCAAATAACCTAGAATTACATAAACATCCTTTAATTTTTCTTTTGCGATGACAAGTGCGATTCCGATCACGAGGTATACCATGCCATAAATAAATTCATGTTGACCGTTTAAGAAGAAACTAATGACGCTTCCAAGTAAAGCAAGAGCCGCAATTCCTGTAATGAAAGCTGTTGCCTTTGAGAAACCAATTTTTCGATTTAAATAGTAAATCGCTCCCAACCATAGCAATGTCCATAACGGAATCATTTGCCCACTTAAATAGAGATCATCGCTAACATATAGAAGAACAAAAAACGCGGCCGCCAGCAATATATTCTTATCCCTTAATACAAGAGCTAGCGGTAATATCCCAAGTGACCACCAAAGGAAGGCTCCTTGAAAATCTCCTCCGAAATGAAACATTTGCCCGATTAGGAATATTCCTGCCCCAAAAACTAGGACACCTAAATAGTAGAAACTTCTTGATGTCTTCGGATAGCTTTCCTCCATTTTAAATCCAACAAAAGTACTGGCAATAAACAAAGCTATAATGACTAAAAACTTCGCTACGCGTCCAATTTCTTCCCAGTTGCTTGCAACAAAACTTAGGATACCGGCGCCTATTAAGATAGATCCTACATATAATAACGTTTTAGTAAAAGATAAGCCTTCTTCCACTTCATATAAATCTTCTAACTCACATCTCTGTTCCGGGGTCATTACACCAGCTTGTTCCAAGTATCGAAACTCACGGTTCAGAATCTGCAATTCGTGATTTTTCACTATGCGCTTTACCAATATCTCACCCCTTTATTCCTTATTACTCCATTATATTATTCTCCACCAAAAAACAATCTGTATTTATTCTATTTTAATGGATTATTTTCTTCCACGCTGGGTAAAAGAAGATAGTATGTCCATTCCATCGAAATTTTCTCGGTCACTCATAAAGGAGACAAGGACAACCATGTCATTATACAAACATCTAAAATTCGTGAAATTATGGGGAACAGAATTCCCATCCTATACATCTATCACCTTTGATTCTAGAAAGGTGCAACCAGGGTCGGCCTTTATTTGTGTCAGCGGCGAAAACCATGATGGTCATGTATTTCTGGAAGATGCTATCAAACGCGGCGCTACACTCATAGCCGGCGAAAATGAAGTTTCCCTTGAAAGCGCAAGTCTTAAGTATCCTGATCGCACCTTTATTCTCGTTAAAGACGCGCGTGTATTTTTAGCAGAATTATCCATTTCTTTTTATAAAAATATTCATCAAGAACTGACTACAGTCGGAGTTACTGGAACGAACGGTAAAACAACTGTATCTGCATACGTTAGGTCGTTAATGAATTTGCTCGGAGTTTCTGCTGGTTCGATTGGTACTACCGGAATTCATTCCTCAAAAGGTAAAATTCAATTTGAACAATCCACTCCGACTACACCGGAAGCGTGCGACTTACATTACATATTCAATGAACTTCATAATCAAAGTGACAAGTTAGCAGTAATGGAAGTCTCCTCAGTGGCAATTGAACAAAAGAGAGTGGCAGGCATCGATTTCGATGTGGCAATCCACACAAACCTATCTCCAGAGCACCTGGAATTCCATCATACTTTTGAAAACTATAAGCTTGCCAAACTGAAATTATTTACTCAGGCTAAAAGAGCCGTTGTTAACTTGGATGATCAAGGAATGGGTGCAGACATTATCAAGGCTTTTCAGGGTCCCCTACTCTCTTATAGTTTGAATAAAGCGTCGAATGCTGATGTGAAAGCAGCAAATATCAAAGTCAACAACTCTGGTACATCCTTTGAACTCATCTTGAAAAATAAATCCTTTATCGTCAGGACGCCATTGCTAGGTAATTACAATGTTGCCAACTTGCTAGCAGCCGTATGTACGGCATTGCATTTAGGTTTTGCCATTGAAGACATCTTGCTGTTTCTACCACATATTGAAGGTCCCGAAGGTCGTTTTGAAATCATTCATGAACTTGAAGGACGTAAAATCATTTTGGACTATGCCCACACCCCAGCAGCACTTCAAAATCTTTTAACGGAAGTAAAGAAGCTTAGCTACAACCGATTAATAGTCATGATTACTGGAATCGGGATCCGTGATAAAAGTAAAATGCCTAAAATGGCAGAAGTAGTTGAAAATCAAGCGGACGAAATCGTGGTTTCTGTAGACCATCCAGGTTTTAACGATCCTCACGAAATCATCGGACAAGTTCTTAAAGGATTCGAGAACCGATTCGCGATGAACATTCATACCGCACCTACTCGAGGCGAAGGTGTTTTAACCGCCCTGTCATTGAGCAGTGCAAAAGACCTTATTTTACTTACTAGCGGCTGTATCAATGGTGCTCAGTTGATAAAAGGTAATAAAATTCCTCATTCTGATAAAGAAATAATCAAAACATACTTTGGAAATGGCCTAGCAACAGTGGATTACGATTATTTGGAAGCATAACGCAGAATCCTTCCGGGGTTCTGCGTTTTTTTGTATGGAGTGCTTGGACATCCCTCCAGATTCGCGAATTATCTTTCTAATTTAGGTGAACATTCATCCAGTTTCTAGAGTAATCTTTCTAATTTGGCACTACATTCGTCTAGTTTCACAAAAAGTACATAATCCAGCATAACTCGCATAAAAAATTCCTCTACAAAAGGAATTTTTTTCATTTTCCATCATACAATGCGAAGAGCCTTTTTAAAGGAGGATGATAAAATGCTCATTCGTCATCAAATGGTTACAAAGGATGCCGTCCGCTATTGTGATGAAACGTTCACGCTAAAGCAAGCTCTGGATTTTCTTAACGAAACAGGATATCGCTGCGTTCCAATATTGGATAAAACGCATTCGAAATTTATCGGGAACATTTATAAAGTACATGTTTTGGAGCATAAAGAAGAGAATTCTCTTGAGGATAACATCACCATTCTCGCAAGCGACCAAAACACAGCAATAAATGAAAACGACTCTTTCATGAATGCATTTAAGAACCTGAAGCAGTATCCTTATTTGCCTGTTATCAATGATAAAGAGGAATTTGCTGGTCTGCTGACACATGCCGCGGTATTAAAGCTTTTGGAAGAAGCTTGGGGATTGGATCGCGGGAGTTATACCCTTACAATCGGAAGTTATGGGACACAAGGTACACTTGCAAAAATGACTGCCCTCATCAGCAATTACAGTGATATTCAAGGTGTCATCAGCCTGGATTCCTCGAATTTTCACGTGAGCCTCATCCGCAGAGTGCTGTTCACCTTGCCAAAAGATACATCAAAAGCAACCTTGAAAAAAATCAAAGAAAAGCTCGACGAAAACGGCTATCGTGTAATCGGTGTTGAGTGTCACGAGGGAAGTTGTTAAAAAATGAAGACCCACAAAGCATCGATTGCTCTGTGGGTCTTATTCTTCGCTTAACTCTTTTTCTTCTACCATTCTTTGATAATGCTGGACCAGTTCAGGTAGAGTAGCAAGTTCTGCCTTCCCCACTTCGCTTATCCCATACATTCCTCTGCTAATCTTTTCAAACCAGCCGTAATAATTGCTTTGGAATATCGACAATACCTTATCACCCGCACCGAATTCCCGTAGTTTCTTTGGTGACATTGGACCATGATGATTGAGAAGACAAGCGACATGAATACAATTTTCTTTATAGGCTGTTATGATTTTCGTTTTCGTGCTCCCACCAATATTATGATCTCCGCTTCTCCCCTTTGTTTCCTCGAAGAGTTTCGTTCTCTGCTTTTTACTTCGCTGCATGGTTTTTAAGCGGTCGAAGGTTGTTGGGGTAGAGACGATTTTTATAGTGGGCTTTTCATCAGAAAAGTTAACCAGAATTAGGCCAAGTTCAAGCCTTTTGATTAAATGAAGAATATCTTTCCACTTTTTTGAAAAAAGATTGTATTTCGGTTTAGGAATAGCAATATAAACCTGATCGGTTAGACGCTGTCGTTTCGTGGCTTGGACAAGCAAATCAATCGTTAAGCTTTTCTTTAACTCAACAATGATTAACTCCTCTCCTTTAACAGCCGTGATATCACAATGCTTTACTTCACCATGCACTTCGTACCCTTCTTCTGTAAAAAAATCACGGATGGGCGCGTACAAATCGACTTCATATATTTTTATATCTTTACTTTTCATAGAATCCCCTCATCTCGTATTATATCATGTTTCTTTTCGTATCTTTTGAATATAGCCACTAGATATAATACGATTAATAAAAACTAATCATTGGGAGGCATGGGCATGGAGACTTCAGCATCAAACGATATACATACTCTTTATCAGAACTTAATGGACACCTGGAACAGACGAAATGCCAGAGATATGGCTGATCTGTTCGGTGAAAGCGGCGAGTTGATTGGCTTTGATGGAAGTACAGCCAAAGGGAGTAACGAAATATTTTCTCACCTTGCGCTGATTTTTGAAAATCATCCAACTGCTCCGTATGTAAGTAAAATAAAGGATGTCCGATTTTTAAGTTCAACTGTAGCGGTACTTCGTGCCATTGGCGGAATGATACCGATCGGACAGTCGGATCTGGAGTCAAAACTAAATGCACATCACACGCTAGTAGCCGTTCAACATAATGAAAAGTGGTCAACCGATCTCTTTCAAAACACGCCCGCTGCATTTCATGGAAGACCAGAATTAGTGGAAGAAATGACGAATGAATTGAGACAGGAACTAAATTAAGGCAATGTTAAGGTACATGGTTGATTTTCTTCACTTTGTAGATAGAATTTGCCCTCAATAAGCCAAAATGAATCGCACTTGATTCTTTTGGCTTTTTTGAACTTCATATTCCAGACTCCAATTTCTTTCGGATTTTAATCAAACGTTTGATCAAATCAATAAAATTAACATTGAAATTAATAATATTAATTTAGGTATTAAGTTTTGAAATATTTTTTAATTAAATTATTTACTTTTTTAATTCCAAGTTATATAATCAAATCAAACGAAGGAAAGGATTTGATTATGAGCTATCCTGTCATCACAAATTGTCCCGTTTGCAGCCAGACTTTAAAAATCACCAAATTACATTGTAACCATTGCGCTACGACAATTGAAAATGAATTTGAACTCTCTAAGTTTGCATCACTTTCACAAGAACAGCTTCAGTTTGTGGAAACGTTTCTTGTATGCAGAGGAAATATCAAGGAAGTTGAAAAAGAACTTGGGATTTCCTACCCGACTGTCCGCGGAAAATTGACCGATATTATTACCTCACTCGGTTATGAGCCACAAAAGAAAAATGAAGTAGATGAGAAAAAGGTTGTAACCATGCTTGAAAAGGGAGAAATTACCCCTGAAGAAGCCATTAAACTTTTAAAAGGTGAATAGGAGGAGTAAATCATGAAAGAAGAAATTTCAAGAGTCTTAACGCTTGTACAGGACGGAAAAATTGATTCCAAGAAAGCCGCGGAACTTATTGACGTGTTAAAAGAAAAAGAAGAAGCCATTTCACCACAAAAACCTGCACATTATACAGACAAAACTCTTAAAATCCGCGTAATCTCTAAGGAAAATGATAACGTAAATGTGAACTTGCCAATCAAGCTTGTGAAAGCAGTCTTAAAAACGGGTCACAGCATTGCGGCAAGCATTCCACAATCCGAAAAATACGTAAAAGATATTGATATTAACCTTCTTATTGAAGCAATTGAAAACGAACTGGATGGTCAAATCGTCGACATCAAATCAGCGAACGGTGATTCCGTTGCCGTCATCATTGAATAGAGGCCACCGATGATTCACGTCAAAATCAAAACAGACCAAAACTTGAAACTGAACATCCCTATCCCCTACGCGATCCTCCAGGCTGGATGTTCCCTTCTATCTTCTGAACTGGTCTTACGCCAACTGACGAAATGGACCACTCAATACTCAGATAACAAGTCCACCGCATCTTTCATGCCACTAAACAGTAAACTTAGCAAACAAATGATCAAACAAACGATTCGAGAGTTACGTCATCACAAAGGACTTGTCATCGTCGACGTCAAAATGAAAGACGGCACTGAAGTTTTTGTAAGGTTATAAGCTGGAATCTAGTTTTATCCTCCTCCAGAAAAAATGATATGATTAGATGAATATCATCTCTGGAGGACTTACCTTGAAAAAGCATATTAAAGTTGTCGCAGCAATTATCGAAAACGAACACGATGAAATTCTTTGTGCCTTACGCTCACCACATATGGCAATCCCGAATATGTGGGAGTTCCCAGGTGGAAAAGTCGAAAAAGACGAAGATCTCTATTCTGCTCTAAAAAGAGAAATCCATGAAGAACTAGGTTGTATAATCGAGACATTCGAAATCTTTAATGACCATACCCATGAATACGATACGTTCATTATTAATTTGATTGCGATTAAGTGTAAAATCGCCAAAGGAACACCTGAAAAAAGTGAGCATTCAAAACTCATCTGGCTAAAAAGAGAAAATCTTTCCTCCCTGGTTTGGGCTCCAGCAGACATCCCTGCAGTTGAACAACTCATAAATGAAAAATAGTCTTCTCCGAGGAGAAGACTATACTTTTATCGTAAATTCAGTAAATAAGTTTGCCGGAATCTCATTATCTAGTTTGATTTTTACTGTGATTGGCTTTTCGCCTTCGTAGTGGACGGTATCACCCTTACCAATATAAATATAAGGCTCGGTCTTCCCGTCTATCTCACGATACTTTCTCACAAACAAATGTAGATTAATACCCCTTCGATCATTATGAATAATATTTTGACCTCTTTCAGAACCCTGAGAAGTGCTATTCGGCGATTGCCACTGAAAATACCGTTCATCCAAGAACTTGTCCTGATAATTGAGGCGCTCATCAATGTCCTCTTCTTTATGTAAATCGATAAATAGGAAATAGTCGTTGCCATTAGCGAGCAAGCCAGAACCACGGAAAGCACTATGACTTTTACGATAATTAGAGAGCAATGCCGCATCGACCATCTGATATTGCTCATATAACTTTAAATGCGGAACCCCGTAATACTCACCCTTAAATTCCTTCTCATAACGAAAGATTCCATACATCATAATGTCCTCTATATACTTATTGTAATCAGGGTTAGCTAGAAGTCTTGTGAATAATGAAGTTTTCGAGAGTCTCCCATTGGCAAAATCAAATAACTTACGATTACTCTTTTTCTGGCCACTGTCATAATAATCTTGATTAAGAACCTCTAATGCATGCAAAACGCTATCCTCATCGACTTCTTTAACAATTTTCAAAATCTCATGTTTGGCTGTCTCGAGAGAAATTTCTTCATGGTCTAACAAATACTTCATAATCACAAATTCATATACCCTCTTAAGAGGAAGCTTACTCGATAGTTCCTTCATTGCTCCCTCAAAGGCATCATCTTGTAACAAAGCTTTTAAGCTATCATCCTTCTCGGCTTTCGCAACAAATTGCAAATACGTCTTTTCTCGTTGAACAAACTTTATTGGATCAGGAGCACCGTCATACTTGAGATAATCTCTTAAATAATACGGAGTTCTTCCTTGGTTCAGTTTCTTAAACTCAAAATATTCTTCCCTTAAATACTTCATACTATTGAAATTTTCCTGATCAATCTGCGAAAGTATTCTTTCTTGAGAGATTCGATCCATTTGTATATGGGTACATCCTGGAATATTGGCAAAACCAGTAGCAACCGCAACCTTCAAACTTTCTTTGTCATAATAACGGCTCCCGTTTAAAGCCAACGCAATCAAAAACGTTTTATTATGATTGCCGATAAAATCGAGAACAGTTAAGAAACTCTTATCTTTGTACTTTCTCAATCCTCTACCTAACTGTTGAATAAAAATGATTGGAGAGTTCGTTGGTCTTAACATCAGTACCGTATTTACAGAGGGGATATCGACTCCTTCATTAAAAATATCGACTGTAAAAATAAACTCCAGATCATCAGCATCATCTTCTAATCTCTTAATGTATAATTCTCTCTTATCAGACCCGTCATCTCCGAGTAAAACCATGCTCTTATAGCCCCGTTTATTAAATTCAGCAGCCATGTACTGAGCATGTTCGCGCCCAGCACAAAATCCTAGGCACTTTCTTTTTTCACCATCATGACTATAGAAGTTCATTTTTTCAATGATAAAATCAACTCGTTCATTTACCTTTAACCTCTTGGTAATTTCATCTATGTCTACAATTGAGACATCACTTAAGTCAATTCCATCAATATCCGTGATCCCAAAATAATGAAAAGGAATGACCAATTCATCTTCCAAGGCTTCGTGTAGACGTACTTCAAGCGCAACATTATTGTCAAATAAGTCAAAGACATTGCGACTGTCACTCCGTTCAGGAGTCGCAGTCATCCCTAGAGTAAACTCAGGTTCAAAATAATTAAGTACATCCTGATAAGACGGACTTGTTGCGTGATGCGCCTCATCAATAATCAAGTAATCGAACTCGTCCCGATTAAACTCATCAAAACATTTCGAAATGGTTTGAATAGTCGCAAACACATAATCCACGTGCTTTTGTTTATGATTACCTGTTAACAAACCGAAAGTGAGTCCATCATTAGGAAGGAGTTTTTCAAAAGTCTCTTTTGCCTTTTTCAAAATCTCTTCTCTATGTACAATAAACAGTAGCTTTTTGGGCATCACGTTCTTCACATCAAAAGCCGACATATATGTCTTTCCCGTACCAGTTGCCGCAATTACCAACGCTTTATTTTCACCAAAGCTCCGCAGTCGCTCAAGGTTTTCCATCGCTCTTCTTTGCATCCGGTTGGGTACGATATACTCACGATTCTCGTAGATTAATTGTTGAGTCACTTGTACCTTTTTCATACTCTTTAGAAACTCTTCGTATCTATTAATAAAATCTTGATCAGCAACCACACTGCTTTCCCACAACTGATCGTACTCTTTTAACACTTCTTTAATAAAAGTCGCATCCTCTTTTGCGATAATCTCAACATTCCACTCAATATTACTCTTAAGAGCACTCTGAGTTATATTGGATGACCCAATAATCACCTTATAACTGTCTTGATACTCAAATATATAGGCCTTCGTATGAAAACCAATCTCTTTATCCGTAACAAAAACCTTCAAGTCAACATTTTGAAACTCTCTTATTTTTTCAAGCGCCTTCGCATCAGTAAAGTTAAGATAAGTAGAAGTAATAATCTTTCCTTTTACCCCATTTTGCTCGGCTTCTTTTAGTGGATCGAGCAGCAATTGAAGACCACTAAAATTCACAAAAGCTACACTAAAATAAAAACGTACACACTCGTTCATCGACTTCACAAGTTCCGTAAGTAAATTTCCTTTATCGGAATTAACTATTAGTTTCTTTTCAAATAACATTAGTAAAAATACTCCTACCCAATTACCGTAATATGTAAAATTGTACTATAGACGTCTGGGAAGATAAAGATCTAGTGATATTACTTATCCCAAATCTATGCGTTATATGAACAATTCAACTTAAGGTGGAAGTTTAATCAAACGTTTGATTAATAGTTCCGTAATGATTTCAGCTAGAAAATTGGTGGGCTGTCCACTAAAATGAAATTAAGGAGAGTGAAGGTATGAACTTGATATATGAAGTGATTCCTGATGATAAAATTGAATATTGCAGAGATCTTTGCAATGAATTAATGGCTTTTCAAAAGTCTAAAGCTCACATAACGCCGGAACTTTTTGACAATATGAATTTTGATACACGGATGATTCCTTCTGTGAAAAAGGCCATTCACAATTATACGGTCGTAGTGAAAGATGATGAAAAAATCGTGGCCTATGTTTATTCAAATATCTCTCCAAAAGAAACCTATTCAAATGATTTCGCCACTTTTTTTGATCTTTTATCAGTAAGTAAACAAAATGTAGGTTGTTTATCTCAGTTTTATATTAAGGAAGAGTACAGACAATACGGAATTGGCTCTAAACTCTTCAAATTGTCTATGGAATGGTTGAAGCAATTTGATGATGTAGAGGACTATTTTATCTTTGTTTCAAACGGCAATCACGAGGCTCTAGAATTCTATCAACGTAAAGGGTTCTCAGTTAGTCATGATATTTTGGACGGGTTTATCACCGTTCTGAGGTTGGCAGAACCAAATAAAAACTGATTCCTTTTTTTGGGGAATCAGTTTTTATTGTGGAAATTTAATTCCAAATTTATTTCAATCTTGCGAAAAACTCGTGGAATCTTGCGAAAAGTAATCCTAATCTTGCGAAACTGAGCGGGAATCTTTCGAAAACTAACCACATTCTAGCAAAAACCATTACCCCCATACGCCCTAAGCAGTTTCACGCTCCAAATAAGCCTGCTTTAGTTGCTTTCTTGCCCGGTACAAACGAGTTTTGACTGTCGCTGACTTGAGATGGAGCAAGTGGGCGATTTCATTTTCCTTTAATCCATGTTGGTGCTTGAGGATAAGCACTACTTGCGACTCCTTCGAAAGATTTCTCACCTGCTTGCCAAGGTCTTCCTTAAGCAAGCGGATTTCTACTTCCTTCTCCGTGTTGATAGCTGTGATACTTTCTCCGATTACTTGCTCCATAATAGTTGGATCGGCAAGCATCCAGTTCTTTCTTTTTTCAGAGCGGAGAAAGTCCATCGCCGTACGTGCCGTAATAGCTGCTAACCATGCACCTACCTTATTTACATCTTCGATTGTGTCGATTTTCTTGTATGCTTTAATGAACGCTTCCTGCACGATATCTTCTGCTAGAAAACGATCTTTCATAAATGAATAGGCAATATAATTCAATCGTTGGGAGTACAACGAGTATAATTGATTAAAGTCAATCGCCCCCATGTCTCCACCTCCTCTTGTATGTTCATTCTTTACGTATTTGAAACTACTAACCTCTATTTAAAATGGTTCTTAATAAAATCTGGAACATGCTCTTCATCGAAAAATAATACTTCCTTCATATTTCCAACTTTATAGTAAAAGACGGCCGCATAATTTGAATTATAGAAATTCCATCCAGCCTTATTTAATGCCTGATCGATTTGTTC
Source organism: Bacillus sp. cl95 (assembly GCF_900115925.1). Lineage (GTDB taxonomy): Bacteria > Bacillota > Bacilli > Bacillales > Cytobacillaceae > Neobacillus_A. Next base: position 278,739 of record NZ_FOYF01000004.1, read on the forward strand.
TTTATCGGTGATTTTTAAGAAATCTCCATTTGCTTTGATGTCATTGATGACTACATCAGGATCAACATAATCCGAATATTTTCTTTCCATGACAACCACATGTGAAATATCATCGCTCATGACCTTGGCACGATCGAGAAGGTCGTGTTCCTTCAGCCAGTTTGTAAACTGGACATAGGAAGGTTTGAAATCGAGATGCAAAAATTTATCTTTTCCTAGATGAATCTCAATACTTGACCCCCTATTTTGAAAATAGGCTCCGTCTTCGTACGATTCAGCCAGTTCATCGGCTCTTAAGGCAGCGATTGCTTCCTGGATATCTTCCGGTTCAGAGATCGTAGCAACCTTATCAACATAGCCGTTTGCTCGAACCTTAATGGTTTCAATCTTATCTTCATTGATTTCAAAAATTTCTTTTGTCATCATCTTGAATTCTTTAGATCCATATACCGCGCTTAACAACTCAGAATAAATGTCCCGGTTTATCGTATATTCACGGATGACCTGATCACCATTCTTAAGTTCATAGAGGAAAAAGGCTGTTTCTAAAGGATGTATATCTTCCTCTACTTGATTCATTTTTTTATCAGCGACGATTTGTTTATGCAGCTTTCTGACAGCCTCAATATTCACTTTTTCCTTCAGTGGTTTTGGAATATAGTAGTCTTCGTAAACCTCATTGCGATAAATATACATATGAGAATTGTCGGCAAGTCGGACACTTTCAATTTCATTTTGAGCGGGAACATAATTTTCATAGATCCCAAGAAATTGAATGACGGAAATGAGTATGGCAATGAATACCCCATACACCGCCAGTCCCTTTACATTTCCAAATACTCGCCACGTTTTACGAAGAATCATCTCCGCCACATAGTAACCAATGATCGCTCCAAGTACGTATCCAAACACAATCCATCCAAAGCTACTGTAGGGAACTAAGCTAAAATACATGCCTCCAGCGAGCATGGTACAGAAGGTTACCCCATACTTGAAGATGGCACGCATTTTAGGAAATGCAATAGCCTCGGATGCAGCTTCCAATTTCCTTCTTTTATATAAAAATAATGCCAAAGCATAAAATAGAATGATGAAGAAGATGTAAGTAATAGCTTCTTGCCAATGAAATGGTCGTTGATTGAGCATGGTTGCAAAGGTGAGCGGTGACATTTTTTCCATCTCTTGATTGAGAAAATAGTCACTCGGAAAACCATATAGCAGAACCTTAAAATTTAGCAATAACAACACCATGATCCCTGCCGGAAATAACAGAAAAATGTATGATATTACAGCTTGAACAATGGACATGCCTGTCATCATGGCTACGAATGTACCAGCAAGGAATATTAACAAGTTAAACACAATAGTGACGCCTGCCCACCTTAAAACATCCCTTACTAGAAAGACATTATCCAATCCAAGAATCGAATGGAGCATCAAAACCACTACAGCATTGATGATGATTGGCAGGATAAGAAATGCCATTCCACTTATGGCATAATGATGAAAGATCGTGTCTCTACTAATAGGGACACTATGCATTAAGTCTACGGACTGTTTAACTTGCAGGTATCTGAATAGAAAGACCGCCAAAGCAACTGGTAGAATGACAATCAGGAAGATTTGTATTTCATAATCGTATTGAAAGAGACTGTCTACCTTTCGTAAATACAATTCCTCGTTTTCTTCTGCATACATCATCAATAACCTTAGTGGGATAGCAAAGAACAAACCCGCGAAATAAATAAGGGATATCCAGCCGCCGCTTCTTATTGTTTGTAAAATCAATTCTTTATTCAACAATGATGTTTTCGATGGCATAGCCGTTGTCCCCCATTTCATAAATGAAAATTTCCTCTAAGGTTAGCGGCAACAAGTCGAAAATGACCGGTTTGGTCTCGCGAATTCGTTTCGTAACTTCGTCTTCATTCCCTCTAATGATACACAGGTACACACTTCCACGCTTTTCCACATGGAGGATATCAAGCTCCTTCAATAACCGTTCAGGAGAATCATCTTTATAAGCAATTTGCACTTTATGAATATCGGATTTAAGTTCATCCAGTTCTTTTTCAAAAAGGAGCGTTCCTTTATGGATAATCCCTACATGATCACAAACATCTTCCAGTTCACGTAGATTGTGTGAAGAAATCAAGATGGTCATTTCACGTTCCGCTACATCTTGAATCAGTAAATTATTCACTTTTCTTCGCACAACAGGATCTAGACCATCAAGCGGCTCATCTAAAATCAGAATCTCAGGCTTTGCAGATAATGCGAGGATGAAAGCAGCCTGACGTTGCCAACCTTTGGAAAAACTATGAATCTTCTTATTTACATTTAACTCGAATGATTCAGCAAGCTTAAGGAAACGCGCTTCACTCCAGCTCGGATAGATACTTTTATAAAAACGCGCCATTTGTTTCGTTGTGTAATGGGAGAAAAAGAATGGCTGATCAGGTATGTAAAATAGCTTTTGTTTCAGGCTGACGTTTTCAAAAACAGGTTCGTTATCAATCGTGACTTCGCCATTGTCCTGCAAATAGATTCCCGCCAACAACTTGATTAAGGTTGTTTTACCAGCACCATTAGACCCAATCAAACCGTAAATCGAACCTCTTTGTATCGACAGATTTACGTTTTCAACCGCTTTGAATCGGTCAAACCTTTTACTGACCATTTTCATTTCAATCATTACTTTCGCCTCCCCCTTTTGAAGCGTCTAAATCATGTATCTTCTTTACCAATTCCTCAGCTGAAACGCCAAGATACAATACTTCTAATACAAGCTTTTCAAGTTCTTTCATGACTGCCTCTATTTTCTCCTTATCCTTTGTTTGATTGTTTGGATTTACGAAGCTGCCCTTGCCTTTTATCGAATAAATGAAACTTTGCACTTCAAGTTCCCTGTACGCTTTTTGAATCGTATTCGGGTTGATTGTGAGCTGTTGCGCCAGCGTTCTGACCGATGGCAATTGCTCATCAGCCTTGAGCACTTCGTTAATAATCAATTCTTTTAATTTATCAACCAGTTGCTCATAAATCGGCTTGCGGCTCCTCATATCAAGCTCAAACATCATGACCCCCTATCTGTACTAAGTGTACTATTATTCTTAATACAGTTAGATTATATGGCATCCATTTCCAAATTGGAAGCACTTTTTGAAAAAATTTTACGAAGAGATATAGAATAATCGTCTAAATGTTGGTCAGATACGACTTTTGAACGAAAAATTCATAAAAAAATATGAGAAATGATAGGATGACTTCCACTTCGAGGCACTTTTAAGTGGTAAATATACGGAGAGAGGGAATTCCAAGAGGGTAATAATACTCTTAACTTTAGTCTAGCTGGAGCATTTCGAATTTTTTAAGCCTCTTTTTTGACCCTTATCGCTATTTTCAAAAATGTAATCGCCTGTTTTTTGAAGCAAATCTACGTTTTCAAAAATGTTTTCTCAATATTAACTAAAAGTTCAACAAAACTCCCTAGATCATAAAAAAGCCAGCGAGAACTGTGATTCCCGCCAGCCAACATGTTCTTTATGAAATTCTTCCTTCCACCATATCCACCAGCTTATTAACCGTCTTCCAGTTCCTTACTGTCACCGGAATACCTATTTTCGAAAGCTGATTTAGTAATTTTGAATTGCGCACACCTTCCCTTAGCAACAAATAAATATCTTTGCCATCAAGTCGGTATTCATCTACATCACTTTCAAACTGCTCCAGTTTTGCCATCGCCTCTACGGAAGCTTTACTTTGCAAGAACGCTACATGAACAAGGTCATTTTTCACATCCTTTACCCTAAAAGGACAATCACGGACCAATCTAGTAAAAGCGTGTGCCTCCCTTAACACAACGGGAACATTCATGCCGAACCTCTCCAGAATAACTTGTTCGAGAAGCACCCTAAGAGAAACCAGTTCCCTATCCGAGGTTTCAAAAATCACATTGCCACTTTGAATATAAGTTTGAACCCCGTTTAAACCTACTGCCTCTATCGCATCTTTCAACTCAGCCATTTTAATTTTGTTATGTCCACCAACGTTAATCCCTCTTAACAGTGCTACATATATCAATAGACGGCTCCTTCCCTTTACACAAGTGTTTCTCTAAATACTCGAACGAAAACTTTTTCCCACATAATGTCTCTACTTTTTCGAGCCAAGTGTATCTTTCTGAAGGATGCATATATACTTCCTTCACCTTTTCAAATATTTCAGCCTGACCGTACATTCCTCGAATCCCAAAATGTTCGTGAATCATATCCCTTATGCCACACGCAAAAATATAGTCTTGAATATAAACAGGAAAACTCACAAAAAACATTTCTTTTGCGGGGTGCGGACCTTCTCCTTTCAAGCCGAAAACTTCATGATAACACGCATTTGATAACGCCTGAAAATCTTGCTCCGGATTCTCGTACATCCGGAATTCAATCAAACTCAGCATATAGTTATACAAAATGATGATGACATCAAATAAGTTATTCATCTCTTGAATTTGCTGACAAACATCTTCCCCAACCGCAAAATTCTTTCTTAAGAAATCTTCCTGTACCGACACAGCTTGAAACAATTCCGCCATTCCCTCATGACCAACCACACTTTTCATTCGGTACAGTTCTGGATACTCATCACTTGAAAAATGATCATACAGTGCGTGACCCGCTTCATGAGTACCAGTCAAGAAAGCGGAAAATCCATCACGTTTATTGACAATCAGTTTAATCTTATCCTTTGAAAACGCTGTGCAATAACCACCAAAAGGGATTGATTTCAACTCAAAATCAATGCCCATTTTTTTTGATTCTAGCCCTAAACTTTCAAACATGTCCGCTAATGCAGCTTCCATCTTCGCTGCCGGAAACAACCTTTCATCCACTTTAAAAAAGTTAAATGCTACATACATTAAGTCATAGTAATACAAGTCTTCCCATCCAAACTTCTCTTTCACCCGTGCGACCCAGTTGTACATGACAGGCCTTATGGTTTCTATCAAACCTGAAACCCCACGGTGATATTGACCAAGGTCACTGCCCGTTAGCTTAAAGGCATACTCATAAAAGTGTTCATAACCTTTATCGCGTGCCACTCGATTACGCTCACGTATCAAGCGACGCAGCATTTCCTCATTCTCATGTCCAAACTCATTGGAAAGAGAAAATAGGGTCTTCCTCAAGTCCCTTTTCTCATTACCAATCATTACCGAAAATACCGCACCTGTATCAAACTCCTCTTCTCCAATCAAAAATTTCTTTTTGAGAAGTCGTTCTTGAAGCGGTTCAGCTAAATCAGTTACATATGAATGACAATTTAGTTGTTCGATTTCCATTTGTTTCAAAAAAATTTCTAAGCGCCTCTGCCAAAGAGGCTCTGACAATCGTTCCTTCCATTCTTTCAAATTCTTTTCCAAGTATTTGTTAGATAAAATCTCTTGCAAACGTGCAGAAAAATCATCATTTTCCTGCTGTTCTTCCTGAATCAACTGTGAATACTCCATTTCCTGCCTGCTTCTCATTAACCGTTCGACTTCCATCACTAAATCTCCGTAAGCCCGTTTCCAATCTTCAACATTTTCAGCAGCTAAAACATGCTCCATATTTAAGCCCCCTTGTCTTTATAATGGCTTACATTCGTCTTAGGCAAGGCATAATCCTTGCGAAGGAATAAATTTTACCATGTTTTGGGTATTCGCCCTTTCCCTCTACTCATGCCTACATAGATTATAAAGGACTAAAATATAAAGAAATAAAGGAGAGTCGCCCATGAACCCTTTTTCATTTTTCCAAGGTTATCTTCCTCAACCAAACAATTATTTCATTGAAAATCAGGAAGGACAGCAACAGTCACCATTTGGATCTTACCCATTTGCAAGACAGGTGGATGAGTTCGGCTTTGACTTATATGCGCCGCAAAATGAGGCACAGCAGCAACTTCAGCAGGCTGAAATAAGTCACGAAGCTTTCCATCCACATATTCGCCAACATCACTTCGAATACGATGCAGGCAATTTCAATCCTGTTCCATATTTAAACCAACAGCAGCAGTATTACAATCCACAACAGTTTGCAGGCTACCAGACTCAAGACCAGTACCGCGACTTCCAGGATCAGTACCAACAACAAGCGCAGTGGAATTACACAGAACAACAAGGTTATGGAGCAGAGAAACTTCAAGATGAACAGCACGATCCAGACCGTCAACCTAACCTAGAAAGAAGAGTTAGTGCCCTAGAAAGAAAAGAAGAACAAAACTCTCGTGAAATTGAGCGTCTTAACAGAGAAAACAACCAACAACAACGTGCCATTGAGCGATTAACCAATCAAAACCAACAGCAAAACCAAGAAATCGAGCGATTGAATCGCCGCTTAAATCGCGTCAACCAAAGGCTTCGCGCAGTCGAAAACAGACTGAACATCCCTTTCACTCCATTTGAAGGTGGGTACTAAGAACTAAAAGATTGTTGTTTTGGGATAAGTTTAGTGAATGTAAGCCTAGTAGTTGATTGAAGCGGAAGGTGCAAGACACCTGTGGGAGCAGCGGGACAGGTGAGACCCCGCAGGCGTGAATCCGCCGAGGCGGCTCACCGCCCGCCTCACGGAAAGGGAGCATCCTGGAGCAGAAATCAACCACTACTTCAAACTTGTTAAGTAGCAACAACGTTTACGAAAACAGCCATTAAATAAAATAGAAAAGTCCTGAACCAATCTTGGTTCAGGACTTTTCTTTATCTTCTATTTTCCAATTGCTGTCCGTCTTCTTCTATAGATCAATTCCTCCAGGGTCCCGGAGCCAAACAATACACCTGAAACGATGAAGACCAAGCCTAGAATATGATGCGCGGTAATACTTTCACCTAAAAGAAGAGCTGATCCAACTAGAGAAAAGAATGTATTCAAGTTTAAGAAGATAGCTGCTTCAGCAGCACCTACGATAGAAATCGAGTAATTATACATCATATGACCAAGAGCCGTTGCAATTAATCCAGAAGCAAAGAATGCACCCCAAATACTTGGAGGTAAATCATTCATTGTTGCCAAGGCACCTGGTTCTTTTACAAGGCTGATGATGAATAAAATGATAGAACCAAAAACAAGCATATATCCCGTTAACAGACGAGGATCTAATGTTTTCGCCGCTTTACTGATAATAATGAAACTTAGAGCTTGTGTAACGATCGATAAAAATACGGAAACGTCGCCCATCGATAAACCGGAAAATCCATTTCCACTCGATAGGATGGTTAAGTAAACTCCGACCCCACCTAAAATAAATCCAATCGCCTTCATTCTTGTTGGCTTTTGGCGGAGTATAATCGTTGCCATGATGGCTGTAAGTATCGGACCCGACCCTAAAATTAGTCCACCATTTGTCGCTGAGGTGTTTCTTAATCCGATAGACAAAAAGTAATGGTGGCACACTACGTTCAACAAGCCTCCAAAAATAATATATTTCCATTCTTTCTTCGTTGGAATTCTAACTTTCTTCATGATAGCGAGTACAAGAAACACAAATAATCCGGCAGAAAATACGCGTACTGATGTAATTGTCACTGGCATAACATGACTTACAAGTATCTTCAATGTCGGAACGTTTAAGCCCCATGCAACCATAACACCTATCAATATGAGGTACGTCTGCAAGTTTTTCAACTGGAAGCCTCTTTCCATAAATGAATTTACAATTTTATCATTATATCAGAGATTAATAGATAATGGTTGTAAACAGTTTCTACCAATTTAAAAACTTTGTGTTAGATTATCTAACACAAAGTTCACGAATTCATGTATATTATTTAAAAAGGTGGTGAATCCATGTATGGGAAAAGAAGACTATAAAGAAAAAAAGGTCATTACAATCGGCATCGTCAAGGAGTTAACGGGATTATCCGAGCGACAGATACGTTATTACGAAGAAAGAAAATTGATCTTCCCAGAAAGGACTTCAGGCGGTAGCCGGAAATACTCCTTTGCCGATGTTGAACTACTCATGGAAATAGCCAACAAAATTGAGGATGGCGTACAAACGTATGAAATCCGACAGGAAATGGTTCGAAAGCAAAAACAACAAAACGAAAAAGACCTTCAAAAGAAAATGATTCAAGGACAGCTCAATGCCCATTTCGGCATCCAGAAGTATAAATAAGAAATCATATCCCACCTCAAAAGAATTGTATGTTAGATTTCCTCACACAATCATAGATATCCTCCTCCCTTCATGCAAAAATACAGTAAGCATTATATTTCGGGAGGAGAGATAAAATGGATACAGCTTTTTTATTAAACAGTTTGTGGGTGATGGTTTCAGCAGTACTCGTTATTTTGATGATCGGGGGCTTTATCTTACTTGAAACCGGTTCGACCAGAATGAAAAACGCCGGGCATATTGCCGGGAAGACCATCTTTACTTTTGGGATTTCCTCCATCGTCTTTTGGGCAGTAGGTTTTGGCTTTGTTTTTGGAAAAGGTAATGCATTAATCGGATTTTCCGATTTTTTGTATTCAGGTTACGATATTGATAACTTAAGCCTTTCGGGTTCTGTATTTTTCTTATTCCAATTGGCCTTCGCAGGCATTTCACTTACCATTGCGTTCGGCGGATTTGCAGAAAGAGCAAAGCTTTCCGTATACCTCGTCTTCGCCTTATTGTTTTCGTTATTTATTTACCCTCCAATAGCGCATTGGATCTGGGGCGGTGGTTGGCTTGCCGAACACGGCAAACAGGATTTTGCAGGTTCTACCGTTGTTCACTTGACTGGTGCAATGGCAGCACTTGCGGCTACTATTCTCTTAAAACCACGTATCGGTAAATACAATAAAGACGGTTCCGCTAATAATTTAGAAGGGCATAATCAAGTTTTCACAGCACTAAGCGTATTGTTGTTATGGGTTGGATGGTTCGGTTTCAATGCAGGTAGCACTTTATCTGTGGATGGCGCCTTCTTTGGATTTGTTGCGTTAAACACAAACTTGGCCGCTGCAGCTGGAACAGTGGCAGCTTTAATCATTTCTTGGATTGTCATGGGAAAAGCAGACGTTACAACCATGCTCAACGGAGCTCTTGCAGGATTAGTTGCCATCACAGCTTCTTGTGCATTCGTTGATACTTGGGCAGCCGTTCTGATCGGGTTCGTTGCCGGCATCCTTGTTTTTTACAGCACAAGATTCTTTGAAAAGCGCAAAATTGATGATCCTATCTACGCATTATCCGTTCACGGCGCTGCCGGTGTGTGGGGAACACTGTCTACAGGACTTTTCACAACAAAGGAATTAGCATCAGTAGGGAAGCCTGGTTTGTTTTACGGCGGCGGATTAGATCAATTAGTCGTGCAAGCTTTAGGAGTCATTGCATGTGGTGCCTATGCCTTTATAGTTGCTTTTGCCCTTCTATATGTCATGAAGAAAGTCATGAAGGGATTGCGTGTTACAGAGGAAGAAGAAATTATCGGCTTGGACATGAGTGAACACGGCAGCTACGGGTACCCTGAATTAATCAAGAACGAACGCAAACTTCATACTTTAAACGACGAGCAGCAATCCCAAACAAGCTAACAAATTTCACAGGCGGCCTACACCTAAGGCCGTCTTTTAAACTATTGGTTCAGTTAATCTTACCTATGGATTGCCGCTCCAATCAACAAAGTGGAGAAAATCAACAATTCACCTTAATTCCCCTTTATTTTTCAGGAATACTGGCAGAAGGCACGAAAAGTCTACTTGTACGAAAATTTGCATGCTTAAATATGAGGATTATGGCGTAATTTTCTCTCTTAAAATGGATATGAAAATATCACTTTATACCCTTGTGAGGTTTAGAAACTTATTTATGCTCTTGTTTTTTGGTCGTAATCGCCATTTTCAAAAATGTTATCGCCTGTTTTTTCAGGGTAATCAACTTTTTCAAAAATTTATTCGCTAATTTCATATTCGACTTTTAGAAAAATCACGAAATCAGAGAAATCCCCGTCGATTTTCTCAAAAAATGGGCTCTGTTGATTTCCACTCCAGCCACTTGCTTTCCTAGGAGTCAAGCACCCTCCACTCCAATCAACAAATGCAGAAAATCAACAATGCACTTTAAAATAACCAAACTTATTAAAGGATGGGCGATGAGGATGACATCCACCACTTACTCGGACATTAGGAAAAAGCGTAATCTCGAAATTCCCCTGATTCAATATGAACATTTAAAACTGAATGCCCTTCATGACGAATTGATGCAAGAAGTAATCGTTGTGGCACTCCAAAGGATAGGGAAACCCCCTTGCCCATTCACTTTTTTTACAATGGGTAGCGGAGGGCGATTTGAACAAGTGATTTGGAGCGATCAGGATCATGGGATCATTTTCAGGGAACATAATGATCGTAACAAAGCCTATTTCCTTTTGCTTGGCAAAGAGATTTCAAAAGGTCTTTTCAAAGCCGGCTACCCTTATTGTGATGGTGGGGTGATGGCCGACAATCCACTCTGGTGCAAATCCTTTATGGATTGGGAAAAACAACTATCGCATTGGGTTATGGATTCTTCATGGGAAAACATCCGTCACTTGTTGATCTTTATGGATGCCCGTTCCCTATACGGTGAACATCATTTTGTTACCCTGTTAAAAGAAAGGGCCATAGACGACATCCATAAGGAACACTTACTATCTAGAATTCTAGAAAACACTTTGCATCTTAAAAAAGGAATTGGCATTCTTGGGCAATTCCTTACCGAAACACATGGAACACATACGGGAACCTTAAACATGAAAGAGAAGGTTTTGTTTCCATATGTGAACGCGGTGAGATTGTTATCGATAAAAGATAGAATTTATGTATCCCCTACCCTGTCCCGTCTTAAAGAAATCCCTGAGCAGACACTTCCTATTGGAGAACGCAAATTGTATGAAGAGAACTTCGCTAAAATATTAGGCTTCAGACTACTTTACGGGAATCATGATAACTACGATACGGGGCACTTCTTGGCGATTGACAAACTGAGTACATTTCAAAAGAAAGAGTTAAAGGAAATCATGAAAAACGGGATCCACCTTTACGAGACTGTGAGACGGTTGGTCTTGAAGGATGGGCATCATGGGGCTAAATGAGATGTTGCAGTTTTTTAGACAGATGTCAGGTAAGCTTGGTTCGAATGTTTACGCTGGTGTACAGGGTCAGGTGAGTCCACAGCATATTTCGTTTATGCGGCAATTACAGCGGGAGATGAAGGAAAAGAGTACGCTGGATTTACCTCTGAAGGATTTGCCGGTGGTTGTATTTGATATTGAAACAACTGGGTTTCACCCTGAAAAAGGTGACTATGTCATTTCGATTGGAGCCATCAAAATGATAGGAGAAGAGATTATAGAGTCAGATACGTTCTACTCTCTAATCAAATCACACGTTCCTTTGCCTTATGAGATTTCAAAGCTAACGAACATTCAAGATGAGGATTTACTTATTGCTCCGGAAGCTTCTGAAGTGTTGATCAATTTTTTGAAGTTTATTAATAGCAGTATTCTTGTTGCCCATCACGCGAAGCATGAACAGATTTTTATGCAACGAATGACTTTGGATTTGCTTAGGACAAAATTCGAACATCGAGTGATTGATACATCCTTTTTGATGCGCATTGTCGATCCAAATGTAAAAGCTCTCTCTCTCGAAGAGGCTTGCTCCCTGTGTGAAGTGGAAATTCGGAATCGTCACCACGCCCTATGGGATGCAAGGATGACAGCCGAAATATGGAGTTTTTATTTGAAGAAAGCTACAGACGCCGGATTTCACCAATTGCGAGATGTTTATGAGCAGTTAGCAAAGTTATAAAACCAATAATTTAAATTATTTTAAAATATTGACATCTTTAAAAACGTCTGTTAAATTATTCATTAATTAATAAAGTTTTTGACGAGAAAGAGTACGATAAATGTATCTGTTCACCAGAGAGTCGGCACTTGGTGGAAGCCGATGTACAGGGTTTATCCGAAAATCATCTCTGAGATGCAGAGCTGAAATGTTAGTAAGCTTTGACGGTTCTTCCTCCGTTATAGGGAACACGTATGTTGGTACGTTGACTGAGCGCCGTGAAATTATTTTTGCGGAATAAGGGTGGTAACGCGAGCACAAACTCGTCCCTGTTTTAGGGGCGAGTTTTTTTGTTTTTTCAAAAGCGAAGCCATCTTCAGCACAACGACCTCAAACAACACAAAAGGAGAGGTTAAGATGAAGAAGAGAGACACATTATTTATGGGGTTAATGTTATTTTCGATGTTTTTTGGAGCTGGCAATCTCATTTTCCCACCCGTTTTAGGAGCTCAGTCTGGAACTTCCTTCTGGTTTGCGATGGCAGGCTTTATTCTGACAGGAGTCGGTTTACCACTTGCAGTACTTTTAGCAATCTCGTTAGTAAAAGGCGGCGTACAAACAATCGGTAATCGCGTGCACCCCATTTTCAGTACCGTATTTATGGTTGTTATCTATCTATCGATTGGGCCTTTCTTGGCCATTCCAAGAAACGCAAACGTAGCATTCGAAATGAGCGTCCTGCCGTTTATGAGCAGTTCAATGAATTCCACTCTTGTTTTGTTTTTATATTCTTTCGTTTTCTTTTTACTCGTTTACGCAGTGAGTTTGAATCCTGCCACAATGGAAAAATATTTAGGCCGCTGGATTACACCCGCTTTATTATTGGCTATGGTCGTATTATGTGCAGTCGGACTTTTCAAGCTCGATGCACCGCTTTCGACACCAACTGAGGCATATCAATCAGGCGCATTTTTCAAAGGATTTTTAGAAGGCTACAACACAATGGATGCACTTGCATCGCTTGCATTCGGTATTGTCATTTTATCAGCAGTGAGCCAAAGAGGCGTCCGCGATGAAAAGCAACTAACAAAGTACACGTTAAAAGCTTCTATGATTGCTGGCGTATTACTTGCTTTAGTGTATGTCTTCCTTGGTTTGATGGGCGGAAAGATGGTTGCAAACGGTACTTTCGAAAGTGGCACAAGTCTCCTTGCAGCAACTTCTACGCTTTTATTCGGAAAAAGCGGTACCGTATTGCTAGGTGTTATTTTCACATTAGCTTGTTTTACTACCGTTGTAGGATTAACGACTGCATGCGGACAGTATTTCTCTAAGCTTTTGCCAAAAGTGAGCTATAAGATGGTTGTATCGGCTGTTACACTTGTAGGTTTCACTTTATCAAACATGGGTCTGGCACAAATCTTGAAGGTTTCTGTACCATTCCTTGTAACGGCTTATCCGTTGACAATCGTCCTTGTCGCTCTTACTTTCTTTAACCGTTTCTTCAAAAACACACGTAAAGTTTATGGGACGGCGATGTTATTTACTGGAGTTTTCGCTACCTTAAGCGGGTTGAGCGTATTCGGAGTCAAACTAGGACCTGTTCAAACAATGAGAGAAGCATTACCATTCGCTTCTGTAGGTATGGAATGGGTTGTACCGGCGCTAGTTGGAACTGGATTAGGAATGTTGTTGAGCTTATTTGATAGCAAAAAAGAAAATTCTTACGAGGAAGTTGAGGTAAAAGCTTCATAAACAAAGAAGGGCCAGCTTTCGCAATTTGCGAGAACTGACCCTTCTTTGATGATTACAACCTCAAATACTTCAAAGCATATGAGGCAAGTTGCACTCGATTTTCGAGATTCAGTTTTTCCAAAAGGTTCTTGATATGATTTTTAACCGTATTTTCAGCAATAAACAATCGTTCGGCAATTTGTTTGTTGGTTAACCCGTCTGACACGAGCAATAAGATCTCACTTTCCCTTGGTGTTAAGAGATTGGTCGATGCTACATCCTGGATGTCCCTTTCCCTAAACTGATAGAGAAGTTTACTGGCCATGTCTCTTGTTGCTGTATCCGATCCATCCACTATCGATCTGAGGTATTGTATCCAATCATCCGGGTCCATATTTTTCAGCAAGTAGCCTTGGGCACCATATTGAATGGCCGTAAATAAATCTCCAACGTCATCTGAAACACTTAGAATGATGACTTTTATCAATGGGTATTTCCCCTTGATCAGTTTTGTCGCTTCCAAACCATTTAACACCGGCATCTCGATATCAATAAGCACGATGTCAGGGAGTAAACTATCGCAAAGACGAACTGCTTCTTCCCCATTTGTCGCTTGTCCCACCACCGTAAAATCTTCATCGTCCTCAAGCATGGTCATAATCGCTTCCCTTGCGTGCGGGTGATCGTCTGCAATCAATATTCTGAAAGGACTCATCATTTATTCCTACTTCCTTGAATTCTTATACTTGTCCCCTTGCCCAATTCAGCAGAAATGTCTACAGAGGCATTTACCTTTGCCGCACGTTCTTTCAACATGGATAATCCGTATTGTTGAGGAGAAACTGTCTCCTCTGTAAATCCTATCCCATTGTCGTGGATGACCATGAGCCAACCATTTGATGATGACGTTAAATCCAGACAAGCCACTTCTGCTTTACTATGCTTTCTTATGTTCATAAAAGCTTCTTGAATGATGCCAAATATTTGGATTTCTTCTGAAGGAGTGAAGTACCCCTCATTCACACGAATAGTGGATTGCACTTCAATACCTGAAACAACACTCCAATCATTCAGCCACTTTTCTGTTTTACTGGAAAAAGAAACAGCCTCTTCAGGTTTGACGCGCAAATTATGGATCGCTTGTCTTACATGAGTATCTATCGAGTTCACAAGCCCTTGTGCCTCTGTTATTTTCCCCTTCTTTAGATGTACATTTAGCAAAAATAACGTTTGGGCAATATTGTCATGCAGTTCCTTAGCAAGCCTTTCGCGCTCTTCATAGATGGCCCTTAATTCTCGCTCGGCAGCAATACGCTGATTTTTTTCTTCTATCACCTTGAACATCCAAGTTGAAAAGGCGAATGAGACGATAAACGTTAAGATCGTGATAAAATAATTACCTACATCCATTGAAAGGTTATGCAGCAATACTGAATGGCGCAAAAATTCGAATCCACCAATCAAAATCGTCGGAATTAAGATCGTAAAGATTTTCAACGAACGG
The DNA here is from genome assembly GCF_900115925.1 of Bacillus sp. cl95. Lineage (GTDB taxonomy): Bacteria > Bacillota > Bacilli > Bacillales > Cytobacillaceae > Neobacillus_A. The sequence goes on from NZ_FOYF01000004.1 coordinate 293,769, forward strand.
TAGGACAAAATAAACCACTCCTTCTCTTTCCAACATCTTATCACCATGAAGTATCGAAAACAAAAGAAAAACACAGCCATACGGCTGCATCTTCTAGGCTGAAAAATATTCTTTCGCAGCAGGAATTCTTCTAATCAGAAAATAATCAATAAGGAGTACAAAGATGATTGAAATACCTGCAAGTGGCAACAATATCCCGAGCAGTATCGTCAGCGCCAATACCTTCCTCGACATTTTATCACTCTTTAGTTTCGTTGGTGCGCCAAGCTTTCCAGCTGGACGGCGTTTCCACCACATCACTACACCGCTCCATACGATGAGAACTAGTCCAAGACACGTTAATAATCCAAACAACTGATTCAGCAGTCCAAAGTAACGGCCTTCATGCAAGGCAATACCAATTTCAATCACTTTTGCCATCGGGCCATAATCAGCAAACCTCAAGTCAGCGAGCACTCCACCTGTATATTGATTGATATGCAATGTCGCTTGATCCTTAGGCTTTTGTGGGAAAACAGAAATCGTGTAAACCCCCGTCTCTCCTTCAGGGAAATTAATACTAAAGCCAGGATGCACATTTTTTTCTTCTGCAATCTGAATAATGTTTTCAACAGGCAGTGACGGCAACGAATTTAAATTATAGGATTTCGGTACCGGCATTGATTCGGCTGCCCAAGGAACATCAGCAACTTCTTTTGTAGGAACGGAAGACTGAGGTACTTCATCCCAAAGCTGCATCGGATAACCAGTGTGAGTCGAAGTGGCAACTTGATTTATTTTATCCCCAAGGAACCCTGCCCAAGGAAGTCCTGTCAATACGAGTAGCAGGATAAATAATGATAACCACGTTCCAAGCATCACGTGCGTGTCTCGATAAAAAATCCGCTTTCCTTGTTTGAATCTAATCTTAAAAATTCCATATAGTTTTCCATCACGCGGAAACCACAAATATAACCCTGTTATCAATAGAATGATAGCCCAACATGCTGCCAGCTCGACGATACGATCACCAATAGTACCAATCATGAGCTCTCCATGCAGTTTTACTACCCACTCCATGAACATTTCATCTTTTTTCAATTCTCCAAGAATGTCACCATTGTAAGGATTCACATACACAATATAGCTTCCTGCCGTTTTTAGCACTTCAATTTCCGTAGATCTTTCTTTCGTTTCACCTTTACGGAAACGCGAAATTTTTGCATCAGGATATTCTTTTTCAACAATGGCTATTTGCTCAGTTGCCGAAATGGGAGCGCCTTTTTGCTCTACTTGATATAGGTCTTTATAAAGGATATTTTGAATTTCTGGTTTAAATAGATAGATTCCACCTGTTATCGCTAACATGATCAAAATCGGAGCAAAAATCACTCCGGCATAAAAATGCCATCTCCATACCCTTCGGTAAATACTTGTATTATTGTCTTTCATTTACGTTCCCCCGCCTGTACATTCTTTTTTTACTATAAATAAATGTACAATAGGGGCATCCACTTTTCTATGACTCACAAGGGCTAGTTTAGAGTCTTAAATGTGACAAAAAAATGAAATGAATTAATACTCCACAGCAAAAAGCTTTAAAGTTTCCTCACCGTCATGAGAAGGAATCAATTTTTCAAAAGTTAACCCAATCTTTTCCAATAGCTTTGCAGACTTTTCATTGTCTTCTGTGGTGATCGCAACGATGCGATGTAAATGCAGATGGTTGCGTCCATATTCCATGACAGCAGTAGCCGCCTCATACGCAAAACCTTTTGAACCGTACCTTTCAAGAAAGGCAAAACCGATATCTACATTTTCCAAACTCTCTCTTTTAATCAATCCACAAATTCCGACCGGAGTCTCATCATCCTTCGTTTCAACTAAGTACAATCCAAAACCGAATTGACCATACATCGCCATTGGCCCTTCAACGATATATTTCCGGGCATCATCTATATTTCTAACTCCTTTATCTCCAATATACTTTATCCATGAAGGCTCATTTAAAAGTTCTAAAATAAACTCTGCATCCTTTTCCGTTAACAAGCGAACAATGAGGCGCTCAGTCTCTGCTATTTTCATAGTTACACATCTCTTTCATTCTTTTTCCTATAGCTTAGTGTTTTTCAAAGCATTTGGGAAGTTCATAGAATAAAAAAAGAGACCCGCATCCAGTGCGGCTCCCACAATATTTATATACGCTTTGCTCCTACATAACGCGGTTTCCAATATGTGTTGCTTAAATATGAAATCGTCACTCCTTTAGAAGATGAGGAGTGTATAAACTGACCGTTCCCGATATAAATACCAACATGAGTTGGTTTTGAAGATGTGTAAGTTTTATAGAAAACAAGATCTCCAGGTACTAAAGTGTAGACGCGGGTACCTACTCCCCACATTTCCCCAGCAGTACGCGGTAAATACTTCCCTGCTCTAGAATAAGAATATTTCACAAGTCCTGAGCAATCGAATCCAGTTGACGGGCTCATACCGCCCCAAGTATATTTAACACCGATATTCTTTTTCGCGGTGCTGATCGCAGTTGTATGATATGTAGCTGCTTCACCCATTGTCGGTAACATAATGCCGAGAATCATAGTTAGTAAAAGTACTGCAGTGAATTTCTTTAACAAGTTGTTTTACCCCCTGGCGTGATTTGCTAAACCTACTATAATAGATTCCGCTTACAAATCTATCTCAAATAGATTACAAGTTTATTACGCACAAGAGAGTTAATTCAGAATGTTAAGAATAAATGGTAGGATAGTTTTATTATTTTTGAAAAATAATAGCTTTAATAGACTTATATAACCACAAAAAAATGACACTGGATAAACTTACCGTTTCGTTGGTGTATTTTTGATATAAAAAGAGCCAAAATATTGTACGTTTTTGGCTCTAGGTTAAACATATGATTAAACTCCTGGAAACCATCCTGGTGTATTCACGATGGCATTCCAAAGCGGTGTCGGGACGACAAGTCGTTCTTGCGCAGACTTATCGATGACCGTTTCTATCTCACTTTCATTTCCTTCTTCAATCTTTTGTACCCAATCTGGATCGATGATCAATTCTCGACCAAGCGCCAACAAAGGTACACCCGAATCAAAAGCCTTCGCTGCATCATCTGCCGTATAAATAGAGCCAACTCCGATGATGGGCACCTTATCGCCCACACGTTCTCGAAGAATTTCAATTCTTGAACGCTTATCTTCCACTCCGCGTTTCGGTTTCGACCAGAAATCCATTAGAGAAACGTGTAAATAATCGAGATTTTTCCCTGCCAAAGCGTCGACTAGTGCAAGTGTGTCTGCCATTGTGATTCCTGGTGTTTCTGGTTCTTCAGGAGAAAATCGGTAACCTACGATAAATGGATCTTTTGCATGTTCCGCAACGACTTTTTGTACTTCTTCAATGATCGCTAGCGGAAATGCCATTCTTTTTTCCAAGTTACCGCCCCACTTATCTTCCCGACGGTTTGAATGCGGTGAGAAAAATTGTTGAATCAAGTACCCGTTGGCACCATGAATTTCGACGCCGTCATATCCCGCTTCAATCGCGCGGCGTGTAGCTTTACCAAAATCATGGACAATTGATTGAACTTCATCTGCTGTCAGTTCTCTCGGTGCAGATGAACCCTTTCTTTCTGACGCAATGGCGCTTGCACTGACAACATCACCATCAACTAAATCTGGTGGACATTCCCGACCACCGTGGAAAATTTGAAGGATGGCCTTAGCGCCTTCCTTTTTAATAGAAGAAGCTAGTTTTTGCAAACTAGGAATCATTTCATCTTTATGCCCTGCAAACTCCCCCTTGAATCCCTTACCATTCGCAGTAACATATGTACAAGCTGTAATCACCATGCTAACACCTTTAGAACGGCGCACATAGTACTCGACTTCAGAATCAGATACCATCCCGTCCTCATTTGACGAAAAATTCGTCATCGGTGCCATGACAATTCTATTTTTCAATTCGATACCCTTTTCAAAGCGAAACGGTTCAAATAATGCGCTGTATTTTTGCTTCATCTTATTTCCTCCTTCGTTTTTCATATACTTAGGCGATATTTATAATTTACCCTTAACATCGTATCGTTCAACACGAACCTCATCTGCTAACATATCTTTTGTAGCGATCTTGAAATCCGCATAATGAGCAGTTTTAAAGTGAAACTCAAGAGCCGCTAGGTCTTTCCACTCTTCTACCATGACAAACTTGTTCGCCTCTAAGGTATCTTCGTAAAGGTGGTAACTATTGTTTCCTTCTTCCGCTTTGGAATGTTTCATGACATCCCTTGCATGCTCAAGGTATTGTTGACGCTGGTTTGGATTTACTTTTATAAATGCATGTAATACGATCATAATCATTTTGCCTCCCTTTCAACTCTTCAAATACTTTGAATTAAAGATATATCTCAAATATGTAAAAGGCAATTTAAATGCCTATACCTTCAGCATACCTTGCATAGAATACCCTAAAAACTGTCATCTTAAAAAGGAAAAAGGAGATGATGAAATGCCACGCGATAAGCAAGGAGTTAATGTTGAAACAACTCCCCATCCTGATGGATTAAAGGAAGGACTCATGAATGACAACTTAGGTTCTCAAATGGGCGTTATCTCAGGACCGACCGATGAATTGATTCAAGAGAAGAACCCTTATCCAATCACACCTAAGACAGATCCGGAAATGAAGGATTTCGAGGAACTCATGAGAGGAAATGTAAAGAATGATTAGGAATCTTTATGTAATAAGAGGACTCAATTTTTTTGAGTCCTCTCTTCAAATGAAATTAGTCATTTACACCTTTCACCCATTTTCCATTAACACAAAAAATCATCGATATTGATGCATCTGCGTTCCAATTGGGGTTACACTTTCGATAAAAGTAATATCTTCTTCCGATGCAGTTGGGACAAAGAATTCAGTTCCCCAATGTCCTGAATGAAAAACTTGCGTCAGCCCTTTATCCAAGTTAACAGTGAACCATTTTAACTTTCCATCGTCATTAAGATGGTTATTCAACAGGTAAGACTTTAGTTCATCGCTCTTTACGGCTTTAAATATAGTAAGATTCTCTTCTGCAACTATCTCAAATGATTCTTTATAAAGAGTTTGCATTTCTTCAATTGTTTCTATTTCCTCATTCCAACAATGAATTTCTAATGTATTCGCTTTATCCAAGAAGAAACTTAAAAGCGGAAACCAATAACTATAACCTCCACCTATAGGCATCGGAAAACTTGAATGATCCTTCGTATAGTTTGGGATATGGAAAACTAACTGAAATAGCATAATACCCTACTCCCTTATTCCTTAATCTGTCTATCATTCTATAAAGATATCACCATTACCTGCCAGGTTTTCTTAAAATAAGGCTCTGTTAATGTTTAGTGTTGTTTTTTTATAAGTGAGTATGGGGAATCCACTCCCTTTTCTGCGGACGAACTGGCAAGCCTCCTCGCTCGTTCCTCACTGCGGGGTCTTTCCAGCCCGTTTTTCCGCAGGAGTCTCGCGGATTCCCTCCCATAAAATAATCAACAGTTTCGTTTAACAGAGCCTAAAATAAAGGCATGGTGAACTCAATCAAGAAGAATTTGTCCATTTACAGGGAAGCAAGAGACTGGAACGGAAATCAACAGGCAAGCATAACAGAGGCTCCAAAATAGATTAATTCCACATAAAATTTAAAAAGACCACTTCTTCCGCGACTCTCTTTTCATGTGTAATTGCTTTTAGTGATTTTTTCTTGTATACCCCAAATACCTTGTTCCTTGGAATTGCAGATCACCTTTGTCTCCTTCTACTAGTTGCCCATATTCATCTCCTCTTACTTGAAGTTCCAATCGGTCACCACTTTCAAATTCAAATGTCACATAATAAGAGTTATGCGCATTTGTTTCACCGCCCCCATGTATGCTTGTTCTTTTTGTTACTACCTTGGCTGCAGTGTTAATTCTAGGTTGGGTGTTATTGTGGTTCCACGTAGAAATACTTTTAACAATCAGCGTAATAATGACTCCGAAAAATACAACAAAGAATATCCCCATCAAAATGGGCATTACTTGAAACATGAAATCTCCCTGAGTTTCTAACATTCAACCACCCCTAATCAATATCTCCTAAATAAAAACGTTTACCTATAATTATAAAAGTACTTTCGTAAACACCTCCACTGAATTTTCCTATTTATGTAATTATTCTACGTTAATCTATTCCTAAAGGATTCAAAATTCAACTTTTTTATCATAATAAAGCCGAGTTCAATCTTTATTGACTATTTAGTCCCATCGTTCTATGCTTATCTACAGAAAACGTGGTTCGTAACCATCCCACGCAAAAAAACTAGGAGGTTCATATGAAAGTCAAAACACTTGCCGTCAACGGTATCGTGGCTGCTTTATACATAGCAGTCTCTGCAATAATTCAGCCGTTTGGATTCACAAACGTGCAGTTCCGAGTGTCAGAGATTTTCAATCATTTGATTGTTCTTAATAAGAAATATTTCTTCGGGATTATCCTTGGAGTATTTTTAACAAATCTCTTCTTCTCACCGATAGTCGCTTACGATCTTGTATTCGGTGTTGGTCAATCTGTGATTGCATTACTGATCACAATGACAACTGCCCGCTACATCAAAAGTATTTGGATACGAATGGCTGTTAACACAAGCGTATTTACCATCACCATGTTCTTAATCGCATGGGAATTGAATTTAGCGTTTAGACTTCCTTTCCTATTTACGTGGCTGACAGTTGCCATAGGCGAGTTTGTTGTACTAGCTGTCGGAGCTCCGCTCATGTATGCCATCAACAAGCGCGTTAATTTTGAAAAGGTCGTAGAGTAATAAGATTAGGGCTGACTTATACATGGGTTAGCCCTATTTTTACGTCCAAATCTTTTATAAATCAGCATAGCTTTACCCAATCTACATTTGTATAATGATACTAATACCCCATTGATTTAAAGGAGAATAGCCATGATTCGTATCCGTGAAGCAGTCATAACCGATCTACCCACCATGCTGAAAATTTATAATTACGCCATCTTAAATTTAAACGCGACATTCGATTTGGTAGAGCAAACGCTTGAAGAACGCACGAGTTGGTTTAATAAATACGGCGGAAAACGTCCTCTTATCGTCGCAGAATTAGAGGGAGAAGTCGTTGGCTACAGTTGCCTTTCCATGTTCCGGGAAAAAGCTGCTTACGATGGCACGGTGGAAATTTCCGTTTACCTTTCACCAGAACATCAAGGAAAAGGAATCGGAAAATCATTAATGACAGAAATTTTGAAGCGGGCTCGCGAAATTGGCTATCACGCCATCATTGCAGGCATTACGACTGGAAACGATAGCAGCGTGAAACTTCATGAGAAGTTCGGATTCGAGTTCGTCGGAAGATTTAAAGACGTCGGCTTTAAATTCGACCAATGGCAAAGTGTAGACTTTTATCAATTAATCCTACATGACGAATAAAATAACCGTTGGCGACTGCCAACGGTTTTACTTTTGAAGTACGATTCCACGATTATCAAGGACACCTACCAGCCCTTGTTCAAAATCTTGGATGGCTTTTTCCCTCCACTTTTCTTCCGAAGGATAAAACATTTCTCGATAGCGGTTTTTCACGATTTTCTCCGTTGTTTTACTGGAAGCACCTTGCCAAAAGAGGCGGTTTTCGTCAATCGTATTTTTTAAGGATAAAATGGAAGCGAGGGTGCTATTTCCTAGTGTTCCAAACTCAAAAGTCGTGGAGTACAATTTCTTTTCAGAAGACTTGGCTAATTGATTCAAATACTCTGTATTATCACCATTTGTAACGTAAAATTCATCTGAATCAGGCGTAAAAACAAGCGGATAATCAAATGCCTTTTTCGCTTCTGTTTCGCTCATTTTCTCACTAGCTGATGAAAAGATACTCATTTGATATTTAGGTCCGTAGCCCGTATGAAGATCGATATGAACGATATTTTCATAATCACTGTTTAGAACATCTTCATAAATAGATTTTAGCTTTATCGTAGACTTCTCATCCTTATTACCTCCATAATAAACGCCTTCGGGATGTGTAAACTGACCAGCAAGCAACGCATTCTCGATTTTACCTGTACCTGATGTAAAAGCCTCTTTGCCAAGTCTCCCTAGAAAACCTAGTTCATGTAAGGTGATGTTACCCAATGGCTTTTCCTTTTCAAAAAAACCATTAAGCTCCTTGTAATCTTCATTCACTTCAAGGGAAAATGCTCCCCAATCCGTAATAAAATTCCTATTTAAATCTACATTATTTTCATTATACCTACGGAGCTTCTCCATCCCCCATGGATTCACGGCATGAACGAGCACAACCCCAGTGTTATCCGGATTTATTCTATCGGAGATTTCCTCCTTAAAATAGTCCATCATCGCTGACCCAACATAACCTTCAATGCCATGGACTCCTGAAGTGATAACAATCAAATTCTTCTTGCTCACATTAGCATTCAACCACAAAACATCAGTCGTTAAGTCCCCCTTATCAATCTCATAAGTCATATGATGAACAGTTTCCCACCTCTTCTGAAAATCATCTTCATACGTCATAAAACGCTTTTTAGATTGTTCATACGTTTTTGGATAGTGAAGGTTTTCTTCTTCCTTTTGCGAAGGTGAAGATATTGACAATAAAATGAGCGGAACGATCCAATATGTACACATCAATACAATAGCAACGGCCATCAAAGCCTTAATCCCCTTCATAAAGAAGTCTCCCTTATTAGCAATTTATCTTATACTATTTCGACATATTGGGAGACAGACCTGCTGGATACAAAAAAACGGTGCAAGGCTGAATCAACCTATGCACCGTTTCATCACATTTTAGGAGAATGCTGTTTTCGCATTGATAGTTGCTTTTCATATGGTACTTTCACACCGCATTCTTTATGACTTCGTGGCTCTTTTCAAGAAGTTCCTGAACCAAGAATTCATAAAGAATCGTAAAAATCCAGAAGCCGATTTTTACTTATAAGTGTGAACGAAACAAAGTTTACGAAAAGAGCCTAGGTGAAAGAAATAATTTCTCCATTTGATCAGCTGGCACCGGCTTACTATAATAGTATCCTTGACCAACCCAACAACCATGTTCTTTTAGGAATTCTACTTGTGCTTCACTTTCAATTCCTTCTGCAATTACTTTAAATTGCAGATTATTTCCCATATCAATGATCGTCTTGACCATCGCACCTTTGCTAGAATGCTGTGTTATGTCATCCACAAAAGACTTATCAATTTTTATATTATCAATTGGCAAGTGTTTCAAGTAACTGAGTGACGAATACCCTGTCCCAAAATCGTCTATCGACCATTTCACGCCTATGTCTTTCAATTCATTTAAGATAATCACTGAACGATCGATGTTTTGCATAATACTTTCCGTGATTTCAAGTTCGAGGTAACAAGGAGGAAGCTTGGTTTCTCTTAACACTTCTTTTATGGTATCAACGAACGAATCTTCCTGGAGCTGTCGGACCGAAATATTGACGGCAATCGGAACAGGCAGATGCCCCTGATCTTGCCATGCCTTGTTTTGAGAACAAGCTTCTTTCAACACCCATTTTCCAATTGGAACAATAAGTCCTGTTTCCTCTGCCAGGGGAATAAATTCACCAGGTGAAATATAGCCACGCTCAGGATGTTTCCAACGGATTAAGGCTTCCATTCCAGTGATTTTCCCCGTTTCCAACTCTACCTGTGGTTGATAATGTAAGATAAACTGCTTTTGCTCAAGACCTTTTCTCAAGCCATTTTCTAACTCCATTTTCTTCGAAGATAGCCCTTTGAGTTTTTCCGTATAGAACTGATAATTGTTCTTTCCACGCTCTTTCGCTAAATACATAGCCGTATCTGCATGTTTGATTAAGGTTTCTTCATCCCGACCATCAAATGGAGCGAGACTGATACCGATACTCGTTGTAATGAAGAATTCTTCCTCATTCACTTCAAAACCGCTAACAAACTCTTTTAGTATTCTCTCAGCCACTTCTGACGCTTTAGTCTTATCCGCATCTTCCAACAGAATGATAAATTCGTCTCCACCTTGACGCGAAACGAGACCATCATCTTGAACGGCATTTTTCAAACGCTTTGCCACAATGTGCAGCAGATGGTCTCCAGTCGTATGCCCTTTTGTATCATTAATAATTTTAAAACGATCAAGATCCAGGAACAACACGGCTAGAGAAGATCCAACATTATCCATCAAGGCATCATTTAAATGTTTCCTAAACATATTCCGATTCGGAAGACCCGTTAAGGTGTCATAATACGCCATATATTTAATTGTCTTTTCAGCCTTTTTACGCTGAGAAATATCACGGCCGACAATTTGTTTCGCCATCCTTCCTTCATAATGAATAGGCATTGCTGACATCTCGAGATTCATTCTTTGACCATCGAGTCTTACTGTCTGAAATTCCACCCTTAATTTCTCTTCATAGTCATTGCCCATCGTCAATTCACGGTTCTTAATTTCAGTCAAAACCGATGGTGGAATCAATTTAGATATCGGCTGGCCGATCAGCTGCTCTGGGCTTTCTGCACGAAACAACTTACTGCCGGTTTCATTTATGTAGTCAATCTTTCCTCTGCTATACACGGCTATAATGTCCGGAGACATTTCTACAAGTGTTTGATAGCGATCTTCACTTTCTTTACGGTCCGTAATATCAAAAAGGACGCTGCTGAAATCAACAAGATCCCCTTTTTCATCAAGTGTGGGAATCCCGCGGTCTTGAATCCAACGCACTTCACCATCCGGTCGGATAATCCGATATACACTCGTTACAGCATTACCCTTTACAAAATTCGCTTCCCTTTCAGCCAAGACATGTACATCATCAGGATGAATCACTTTTCTCCAAAGAGTATTATCACTATAAAAGTCTCCTAAAGAATATCCATACAACTTTTCAATGCCTTGAGTAATGAGCAAAACATCCGTCTTTAAATCGTGTGACCAGATGGCCACATCAAGCGTTTCAAAGATATTCCTTAACCTTTTTCGATTCTTTTGCAGTTCATATGCAGTTCGGTTTATTCCTTTAAACATCCTGTAAATAAATAAACCCGTAACCAGCATAATGACAATATCTACTGTAAAAGCTATGACTCCTCTTTGCAGGAAATGAAAAGAGAAAATTTCATCTATTAGTTCGGCGATAAATATAAAAGCAATAATTAGCAGACCTATTTCGTTTAAACACATTATCTGATTTTACCATCAGGCAGTATCCCCCAAGAAGCCTTTATATTAAGAAAATTGTTATATCTTTACAATATCAAAAAAACTACTAAATGCACAACTTGCTTTCGACAGGAAAAAGGACAAATTGTCGTACATATGCATAAATGAAAGCTGTTTTCGCATTGATTGTTGCTTTTACGTATAAAGACCAACACGTTTAGATTCTTATTTGGTGCTCTTTTCCTCACAATAAAATTTTAAACGCTAATTTCCTTAATGGTTTTAGCATAAGACAAAGCCCTCCAACCGAAAAGAGCCTAAATAAGAGACAGTTTGTTTAAAAGGAGGTGAGGTTGGTGCTTTTCGAACAACAAAAACCCGTTTTCATTGCCATTCACGTCAGGAAAATCAAGAAATTTGTCGCTTGGGATCTCGTCGGGGGAAGCGCCATTTACTTCGGATTAGGAACTTTTCAAAGCGACCTCATTGCTTATGGTGCTTCTGCCCTTACAGTTGAAAGCGTAAATCAATGCTTAAAAAGAACACGAATGTGGCGAAGATGGGTAAAGGAAACCGCTTAATCGTGCTCTGACAACTGCATACATGGTTGTCCCCCCAGATACAGGGGGTATTTTTATGGTCAATTTTCTTTTCAGCTCGCATATTTCTTACCTTTTCTCATCATGAATAAAAATCTCTACCAAGGCACCGTCCACTAATTACCTAGAACGAATATTTTTACAATATTCGACCTTTTCTATTATAATGAGAAGAGCATCAAAAATACATATTTGAGGTCACATATATGCTTGAGACTTTTAAAGTGTTGATTGTAGATTTATTTTTTATCTTAGTCGTCTCCATATTTACTGAAATCATCGTGGACAAAAAGAACCTCTCAAAAAATAAGCGGACGTATGTGTATTCTTTAACATACTCAATCGCACTTCTACTTAATATGATTTTTTACGTGAGGATTAACCAAGAGTTTCAAGTGGACCTTCGCCATACAGCATTGGTTATAGCCGGATTATACGGAGGTGTTCGCTGCCTTCCACCCATGCTGATTTTACTTACTATTTATATAGGGATCATGTATCCATTAGAAGCATATGCAAATGCGTTGGCCATGATTGTTGAAGTATTGGCCATAGCTTTTTTGACGAAATATTATCATAACTGGAGATTGCGAAAAAAGCTGATAAGCCTTGGGCTTGCAACCTTTATCAATGGCTTGTTTATCATGAAGACCGTAGAATATTTCTTCTCCTTTACCACAGGCTACGACCTTCTGATCATTTCTTTTTATTCAGCCAGCCTCATGAGCATTGTGTTCATGCTCGAATGGGTGCGAAACTCCAATGCCATTCATGAAAGGGTTCAACGTGCTGAAAAGCTCGAACTGGTTAGCCACCTTGCAGCGTCTATTTCGCATGAAGTGCGCAACCCTTTAACCGTTACTAGAGGTTTTTTGCAAATACTTGAAAGAGAAGATTTTACTCCAGAAAAAAAGAAGGAGTTTTTCTCCCTTGCTAAGTCAGAACTTGATCGCGCTGAATCGATTATTAGAGACTATTTAACATTTGCAAAACCGTATTCTAATAAGACGGAACCGCTACTATTAAAAAATGAAATTAATCACGTCATTGAAATTATCAGTCCTTTAGCAAATATGAATTCCGTTTCAATCCATACTGATGTAAAAGAAGAAACGATTGTTGGAGAAATGCAGCTTTTCCATCAATGTCTACTCAATATATTGAAAAACGGCATAGAAGCCATGGACTCTACTGGCGGCACTCTAAGGGTTGAAACAGTCATAAAAGATTATTCAGTTGATGTTCTCATTTCCGATACAGGCATTGGCATGACAGATGCTCAGATCAAGCGCCTTGGAGAACCATATTTCTCAACTAGAGGAAAAAATGGTACCGGCCTTGGCATGATGGTCGTTTACAGCATCGTCCAATCAATGAAGGGAAAAATCACCGTGAAGAGTCAAGTTGGAGAAGGTACAACATTCATCCTTTCATTCCCTAAAGCATCTTAGAAGGCGTTCATTCTATGGACGCCTTTTTTTATTTGGCTATGTTAAAGCTCATGGTTGATTTTTGAAAAGCTTCTTCATCATTCGTCCCCTGGAAAGCAAGCCATTGGAGATCAACACGCAAGTTTAACAGAGCCTTTTATTTAAATCGTATTCCTTTTTCTTTCTAATAAATTCAATTCTTTCCATTATCCCCTGCATCTTTCTTAACTCAGACTTCATATTTTCCTTACCATTAAACATCCTAATCATAATGAGCTATCTCTTTCGTATTTATTTCTAACCATATTCCATTGTTTCCACGTTTTCACAATTGACAACTTGTTAATATGGTCATTATAATAAACAATGTTAAAAGTTAAGTATGTTAACTATTTATCAAATTAACTAAGTGGAGGAAACATGGAAAGACTTGAGCTTGAAAAACAGTTTGCCACTGGCTTTCGAAAACTAACAAAAATGTCTCGATCAGAATTCTTACAAATTCTCGACCAGTATATTCCTTTTAACGAATTCTTAATTCTTAAAATCTTGGCTAACCAAGACCACTCAATGGTTTCTCAAATAGCCGAGAGACTTGAGGTCACAAACAGTCATGTAACGGCAGCAAGTGAAAAGCTTGTTAACAAAGGATTTATCGTTCGCACCAGAAGTGAACAGGATCGTCGAATCGTTTATCTTTCCATAACTGAAGATGGTAAAAACCTTGTGCAAAAAATGGAGAACATCATTCAGGAATACTTCAAAAGAAAGTTGCAGGGCTTAAAAGATGAAGAAATCCTTTTAGGGATTCAAATTTTCAATAAAATATTAGGCATCAATTAGGAGGGCTTCAATGGAACACCTTAGTCATAAAGAAAAAATTGCGATTATGATCGCCATTATTGCTGCAATGTTTTTTGCGGCAGTAAACCAAACAATCGTAGGGAACGCCTTGCCGAAAATCGTTTCGGAATTAGGTGGCCTTGATTATTATAGTTGGGTATTTACGATTTATATGCTAACCAGTTCTATCACAACGATCCTAGCAGGAAAGTTATCCGATATTTACGGACGGAAACCATTCATCATCATCGGAATTATCATATTTTCAATCGGTGCACTACTTGCTGGTACATCAAAAGATATTTTTCAATTAATTGCATACCGTGGTTTTCAGGGATTAGGGGCTGGCTTAATCATGTCTGCAGCTTTTACAGCAGTCGGCGATTTATTTGCACCCCGTGAACGCGGAAAATGGCAAGGAGCCATGAGTGCTGTATTCGGCGTATCCAGTGTATTCGGTCCTACCCTTGGTGGATACATCGTTGATAACCTTGAATGGAAATGGGTTTTCTGGGTGTTCCTTCCCCTTGGAATCGTTGCACTTGTGCTCATTTCAAAACTTTATCCAAGTAAACAAAAGAGCCAAGGCGAAAAAGTTGATTACATTGGATCACTCTTTTTAACTAGCACGATTGTTTTCACGTTACTCGGCTTCTCATGGGCTGGAACAAAGTACGATTGGGACTCAACACAAATCATCGGATTATTTGGAGCGGCTATCGTTTCTCTCATGATTTTCATTTTTGTGGAGCGTAAAGCTACAAGCCCAATACTGCCACTTTTCTTATTCAAAAATGGAATCTTTACAATATCTAATGTAATAGGATTCGTCATTGGTGTATCCATGTTCGGTGGTGTTATGTATGTTCCTTACTTTATCCAAGGTGTACTTGGCTACTCTGCAACACACTCAAGCTTCCTAACGATGTCCATGACATTAGGACTCGTTTTTGCTAGTGCCATTGGCGGTCAAATCATCACAAAAACAGGAAAGTATAAGATTCAGGCTATCATTGGTTTATGTATCTCAACCTTGGGATTATTCCTGCTTTCAACGATGGATAAAGAAACATCACAATACCTACTTGTTTTCTATATGGTATTGGTCGGTTTTGGTCTTGGAATTGGGATGACTGTTTTCACACTAACTGTTCAAAATGCTGTAGATCAGAAATACTTGGGAGTAGCTACTGCCTCTTCACAACTATTCCGTTCTGTCGGTGGAACCGTAGGTGTTGCCATCATGGGCACAGTTCTTAATTCTCGAATGAAGGAAAAAATGATTGAGCTTACACAACATGCAAAATCAAGTAACGCTGCTGTTCCACCTGAAGTAGCTGGGAAATTAGAAGCACTTAAGAACCCGCAACTCTTGTTGAATCATGAAAAATTGCATGAAATTAAGGCTACGCTTCCTGCCGAAATCGTGCCATTATTCGATAAGATGTTTGCTTTCTTACAAGATGCATTAACATTCGCTCTCTCTGGGGTATTTATCTTTGTGACATTTACAATGCTGGTAGCAGTTGTTCTCACGTTTTTCCTTAAGGAAGTTCCTCTAAGAAGCGCTGCAGAACGTGTAGCAAAAAGTAAAGTTAGTTAATTGAATTAGCCTGTTTTCGTAAACTTTGTTGTTATTAGATTGTAGTGGTTGATTTCCGCTCCAGGATGCTCGCTTTCCGCGGGGCGTGCGGTGAGCCTCCTCGGCGCATTTGCGCCTGTGGGGTCTCACCTGACCCGCTAATCCCGCAGGACATTGGTTGACTTCCTCGAATAAACCCACGCACGAAGGAAAGGCGGTAGCCTTTTCGAGGAGTCTCGCACCTTCCACTCCAATCAACTTCATTATTGGCTTGCTTTCACAAAACTTATTTTTTCAAAAAAATATTTTTAAAAAGAGCCTTAAAATACAACACTTAAAACACCTCCCATGCCACTTTTGGCTGGGTGGTGTTTTTATTTTTTCAAATAGGCTGAATGCCACGAGTTGGAAATCAACAGGCAAATTCAACATTGTCCTTAAATAATATCCCCTTAATTAGGGAAGGATGGTAAAAGAGTTTATTAATCGATCACTCGAAAATGAGGGATGATCATTGTCATGAAAAACAACCAAATTACTGCCTTTCAATTTGGAATTCTAGTCTTTCTTTTCTCGGTAGGAACTTCCATTTTAATCACACCATCCCTACTTGCAAAAGGAGCCCAACAAAGTGCCTGGGTTCCAGCTCTATTAGGTATTTCAGGTGGATTCGCACTGGTCCTATTATATAATTTGATTGGGTCAAAGATGGGCTCTCTTACTTTCTTTGAATATTGTGAAAAAGTATTAGGTCGATGGTTAGGAAGGTGCATCGTGTTGCTGTATACTTTCTTTGCCTTTATCACAGCTTCCATTCTTCTCTGGATACAAGGAAACTTCCTGATGACTCAAATTTATACAGAAACACCTGCTGCTTTTCTTCAAGGATTATTTGCCATCACCGTATTGATTGCCATTAATTTCGGAATTCAAGCTGTCGCAAGAAGTTCGGAAATTTTCATACCGTGGGTTCTTTTACTGCTATCATTTATGATTTTCACGCTAATACCACAATATGAGGGAAAAAAACTACTTCCTCTTTTGGATTTTAATTGGACGCCTACAATCAGTGCTTCTTTATCCTACATAAGTGTAGTCTCATCTCCTCTTGTTTTGCTGCTAACTATTTTTCCAAATGTTAAGGACTTGAAGGGCGCCAAAAGAGGAATGTGGTTAGGAAACCTGTTGGGAGGAATTGTCTTATTAACGATTTCATTAATGACGGTTTCCATCTTAGGGGCAGACTTGACACAAAATCAAACTTTCCCTACTTATATTGTTGCTAAGAAGATTAACATAGGGGCCTTTTTAACACGTATTGAAGTCGTGTTGGCATTTATATGGATTATTACCATTTTCTACAAAACTCATTTGTACTATTATGCAGCTATCGAAGGCTTTTCCCATGCTTTTAAAATTAAGAATATTAAAAGTCTCAGTACTCCGCTCACATTCTTATTAGGAGCGCTTTCTATCAATATCTATCCCAATACGCCCTACATGATGGAATGGAATGTAAAAACATGGATTCCTTTTTCACTTACCTTTGGACTTGCGTTTCCACTCTTACTGCTTGTCGTAGGTCTATTTAGGAAACAAAAATAACGTTGGAGGTAGAGGGGTATTTAATGGAAGAACTACCTTAACTACATAAACTAACGGTGGTTGTGGGCCATTTAACGGCGGTTTCGAGAACTTTAACGGCGGTTAAATACTAGTTATCGAGTTTCCGACAGTTTTCGACTCCCAGATTACCTGTATAGGTATAAAAACTAACTAAAGAAAGCAGCAAATATTTGCTGCTTTCTAATACTTTTAGTTGCTCCATTTCAGATACAAGGATATGATTCCAATCATTTCCCCGCTATAACAGAATTCGTCCCTAGCACGAGCCCGTTACTTATCTCAATCTCACCATAAGATAGACCTTCTAGTTCTCTCCAAACCACCTCTCGTTCCTGATCACTTTGCGGTACGATTTGATCGCGTACAATTCGATACGGCGAAAAACTCAAGGTGATATCCCCATCTTGAATATCCAAGTGCAACAGTCCTGTTTGTGCCTTATCCCCTTTTACGTAATCTGGGAATAAGAAATTTCCGATTGAATAGGCAATCGGCTTTCCATTATAGTACTCAAACCCTTGTAGCACATGTGGATGACTGCCGATAATTCCGTCTGCACCAGAATCAATCATCTGACGAGCCCAGTCCCTTTGAAAAGGCTCAGGCTTACGGCTCTTCTCGACACCCCAGTGAATGTAAACAAACACATAATCTGCATCCTGTTTTTCTTTTCTTATGTTGCGTTTCATCAATTCTAATTCATAACCATTCGCTAATCCTGGTTTAGCCTCACCGGCCACCCAACTGAAATCGGGCAGCACTTTTGAAAAAGCCATAATCTTAACCTTTTTCCCCTTGATATTATAGGACTTCGCAGCATATGCTTGCTCACTCGTGAGACCGCCGCCAACGAAATCCAACTGACTATCTTCCAGTGCTTCCACTGTATCTCGAAAACCAGTCATTCCGTAATCAAACGAATGATTATTTGCTAGCGACACTAGCCCAAAACCAGCGTCCTTTAACCCAGCTAAAGAAAACTTATCCGACTTGAAATTATATTCCTTTGTGTACTTTCCAGCTGTATCCGTTACCGCCGTCTCCAAGTTCACTATGCCTAGATCACTAGCTGACAACTCTGTCTTCACATGAACAAAAGGATATCCCGCTCCCTTTATCCGTACCGTCTCCTTCACCGACCAATCCATCATTGCATCACCGGCAAAAGTTAGTCTGATTGGCTCAGAAACAGGCTCCTCAGCAAAACCTTTATGTACAAACCCCACTTTACCCCCAACAGCGACTCGGAACCATTCACCTCTCTCCTCTAAGAAACGGACGATTCCCTCTTTTTGAAAAAGAACGAGCGAATCTGCAGAAAGCGATGGCTGTTCAAACACAGATGCATTCGGAAGTAGTTTCAAATACTTAAGGTACGAGTCCTTCTGTTCAACGGTTTTCACCTTTCCATAAACGGGGATGGTATTGCTTTTCCATACTTGGCCCCTTTGCATTCCAAAGGAAACAAAATGCCAAAACCGATCTTCACCCGTTCTCACCCAAACTTGATTCGCCCTTAACTTTCCTATCTCGACTAGCTCGCCCGTAGCAGAATAGACTGGTACGTCCTCAGTCGTCATGAACTGCTTCACAGTCGAAGGAAAATAATGTGTCTTAGGAAGTGTGTTTTTCGTCTTCTTCCTATCTGCAAACATATTCTTCAGTTTAAGGATTGCATCCCCATACACATTCCCTTTTAGGGACAAGAAAACAGCCTTGCCAATAATAGGTGGACTAGCTTCTACTCCACTAAAAGCCGTTTTTAAAAGATTTATATCACGGTACCAAATGAGGGCTGTTTTAAGTCCTCCACTTTTCACATAATGACTATCCTTTACAAGGCTGTCCTCCTTGATTTTCTCAAGTCGACCACCCGTCAGTTTTGACAAGACATAATATGGTTTCGTTTGCGCTTTATGGTGTTTATGAACAATGGCTGCAATATCAGCAATGACTTGCTGTGAATTTTCATAAGGAAGTCCACTAGTTGTCACGGCCAGCGTATACGGCTGATCGTCAAACACGATGGCAATGTCATTGTAGATAAGATTCATCGGAATCATCCCAACCTTGTGGGCCACTTCAACATCTTTGATTCCTTTTGGAATCGTCGTATTGTAAACTGTATTTTTTAAATAACCGACAAGTCTTGCTCCAATAGGGCTACTTTTTGAAAAATGATATAGCTCGGCAGCATAAAGACTTAAATCGTAGGCAGACGTCACATTGCGTCCTCCGGGATATGTATATTGACCACCGATTTTCTTCATAAAAGCAACAAAATCCTGAGTACCCACGTATTCTTTTAACATGATGAATGCGATATTATCACTGTGAATCATGGCTTTCTCGATTAGTTGTTCTATTGTATAGCGTGAACCAACTGCCTCATATTGTATGACACCACTGCCACCATAATAATGGCGCTTTTGATACGTCAACTGTTGAGTTAAATCAATTTTTCCTTCATCAGCCAATTTCATTACAAACAGCGCTAATGGTAGCTTTATCGTGCTTGCTGCAGCTACTAGCATTCGATCATTGAATTTGTAATGATCTTCTGTCTCTAAACTTTGATAGTTGACTGTAATCGTTCCACCCGATGCTTTTATATAACTATTAACCTCTTCCTCAAGCGTTTTCTCTGTATCGGCTTGAGCTATACTGACTGTAGTCCCCCCTAGAACAAACATCATCGTCAGAAAAAAACAAACAAGGCTTCTTCCTTTAATCAATCTCACATTCCCTCCCCGGCTTGTACCCTTTTAGTTTAAAAGGGAAAATATGGGAAGGTTGTCAAATGAAGATGTCGAATGAAAATTTTACCAAAAATATTATAATTTTACAGATTTATGTAATATTCTCTCATAACAAGAAAAACCGAAATAATCAGCATGCTAATCATTTCGGCTTTTCTAGTGAATTCTGTTGAAGTTTTTATCTCATTTTACCTAAAGTTAAATCAAACATAATAGACAACATGCCTATGAAAATGGCTGAAAGAATTAGAGCAAACCTATAATGGGTGTGATGAAGCCGTAAAATACTAAACATGACGATATTGAATAGAGTGGACCAGTATAGATTCCAGCCGTTGTGATATGTGATTGACCCTAACTTCACAGAAGCATACTCGAGCACAACAAAGATAGCAACGAAAAGAAAGATGTGCATGGCTTGTTTTGTTTTTGACTTCTTAAAAGGATAATAGGACAAATAGAGAAATACGGACAGAGGCATACCCACAATGACAAGTAAAAGAATGGGCAATGTACGATTAGGAAGACCATTGGGCTCCATTAACCACATAGGATACTCAGAACAAACCACTTCATATATTAAGTTCCCGATCGAAGCAAAGAGGATTGTGGGATAATACTTTGACCAATTCTTCCAATCTCCCCACTTCCACGCTGCCAATATCCATAGAATTGAATATACTAACGCAACCACTATGCCATCGTCTCCTTTACCTCGCTTCTTATTAGGATAGGTTATTTTTGGATTTCAAATACATGATAGGCTTATTGGGAAATATGTCTTCTGACTTAAACATCCTCATGAATGAACAAAAGGCGCAAGCGCCCTGCTTAGCCCCGACAGGCATAAGACGAATCACGCAGTACATCCTCGAAAAGGCTATCGCCTTTTCTTCGTGCGATGTTGATGCTGCCGAAGTGTTACTTGTCCTGATTTCTGGAGTGATTTGGCTTATGACCGAGGTTGTTTTAGCTTTTAAAAACAACCCCGAGGGGCTGGGCGCTGGATCTGGATTATTAGAAAATCGCAGAAAGTTATCCACATTGTTTTATTTAATAATTACCTAGACTAAGAAAAAGCAGGAACTTTTGAGTCCCTGCCCCTTCACTCTTTACCAATGCCTAAGACGATAGATCAAGAATCTCTCATTGGAGTTATGCTCATACTTGCCCTTGAGTTTAACTTCCTGAATCATTTCAAAAGCAGTTTGGTTTTCTAAAAAGTAGATATAATCTTCTGATGGATAATATAAAATAAGATCAACTTCGCGCTCCATTATTTCAACCGATAACAATATCCGATTCACTACTTGGATAAACACCTGCAAGGAGAATGGGTTAAAAAAATAGAAACGATTGTCATTTGGCTTGATTTCATAATCTTGGGCCATGCAACATTGAAAGTGAATCTTTTCTGACCCATTCTTATATTTTTTTATATAATCTCCGCGATTTTCCATTGCATCTTGATAGAAAATTTCGTCCATTTCGATACCCACCACATCGACATTAAACAAATGATAAATGTAAAAGTTCAAGCGCCCTTTTCCACATCCGAAATCCACCACTCGGTCGCCACTCCTTAATTCGTATGACTGAAAGAGTTGTTCCAGTCCTTGATAGGGTGTCGGTTCATAGCGATGATAGTGCAGAGACTTATGGAATCCTTTTTGATTTCCGACTGTCTTGATATTCAGTAATTGATCGTATTGTTGGTTAGTCATGGTCTCAATCCTTATACTAGTTGCTATTTTTATGGAAGGATAAAATGAACTACTCTTGAGAAAAGTGCATCAAAAAGGCAGTCCCTTTACTCATTTCACTGCTTACTTTTATTTCCCCTCCATGTGCCTCAATAATTTGCTTGGTAATGGCAAGTCCGAGTCCCGACCCCTTCTGTGCTTCGCCTGTATTGGTCCCACGATAGTATCGCTCAAAGAGTTTCTCTAAATCTTTTTCAGGAATTCCCTTTCCGTTATCTTCGATCTTCACTTCCATGCCTTCATGAGAATGAATAATGCTTACCTTTATTTCTACATCAGAGGAATTATGCACAATGGCATTGTAAATAAGATTGGCGAAAGCTCTCTTCATAAGTAATTTATCGCAGAGGAAGCTAACATTTTCAGTGTTAGATTGAAAATCGATAGAAATCTCTTCGTACAAAGGGTGATTTAGTATTTCTATCACACTATCCCTTATAAGTTCAACTAGATTTTCTTGTTTTTTAGCCAAAGGAAAAGACGGGTTCTTCAAACGGTAAGTAAGATTAAGATCTTCGACCAATTCTCCAATGTACTCTGCTTTATTCAAAATGATATGTGTGTAGCGGTTCTTTTCCTGATCGGACAAGTCGTATTCCTTGTCTGAAATAATTTCAGCATAACCTTTAATAGAAGCAAGGGGTGTTTTGAGATCATGCGTAATATTGGTGATCCACTCTTCACGCATATCCTCCATCTCATTTCTTACCCGCTCATTTTCGTTTAAGCTCTGCGATAGTTCATTAAGGTTAGACAAAACAGATTTGTATATACCTTTAGGAGATACTTCTTGACCATATTCTCCTTTGGCAAGCAACTGGATCCCCTTTACAACCTTCAGTATAGGCTTTGCCAGCTGGTTGCTGAATAAATAGCCTACCCCTAGCGAGATAAGGACAAAAATAGCAGCAGCCAATCCAAAGAACTTAAGAAAGTCCTGAAGTAGCGTATCTGGGCTAAAATTAAAGGTGAATTTCGCTACCTTATTTTCAGGAAATCCAACTAAGTAGCTCAAATTTCTGTTTTCTCTTTTTAAAATTCCACCATAGACCGAATACCCTTTAACTCCACCTGTATATTTGTGAAGAAAAATGATTTCACCTGCTGTATAGTGTTTCTGAGCATTTTTAGGTGTGAATCTCCCATAAATCTCTGATCCATCCTCATCGAGCACTTGGATCCACAAACCATTTTCTTCAAGGCTTTTCAAGACGGATTTTTTAATTGCGATTTTATTACCATCCAAAGTAATATCGTCAGCCAAACGGATAGTAAAGGCTTCAGCTCTGCTATGTGGAGAAAAGATTTTTTCGGGATTTTTCGGGCCACTATAGAGCAGGAAGATATTCATAATCATGAATAAGCATAATGAAATGACCATCGTGATAACGAGCAAAGCAAGGAATTGTACGGTTATTTTCCATTTCATGTTGAATGAGACCTTGTCTGTAGTTTATATCCTAAACCCTTGACGGTTAAAATCCACTTGGGCTTGCTTGGATTTTCTTCAAGTTTCTCTCTTAAGTGCCGAATGTGTACCATAATGGTATTGTCATGGCCAATATAATCCTCACCCCATACCGCATCACATATCTTGCTTTTACTGAGAATTTGATTAGGATGTTCGGCTAAATAGACGAGCAACTGGTATTCCTTTGCAGTCAGAATTACAGGTATGCCGGATTTTATTACTTCACCTGCTGTAGTGTCAATGATCACTTCCCCAAAGGCAATCGTAGAATTTTCTCGTTTTTTATACTGGCTCAAATATTCGTTTCTGCGAAATTGAGCTTTTATCCGAAAAGCAATTTCTTTTGGACTAAAGGGTTTTGTCACATAATCATCCCCACCAATCCCTAATCCTAAAAGTTTATCGATATCGTCTGTCTTTGCAGAAAGAAATATAATCGGTATTAGCGTAAACTCTCTCATTTTCTTACACACTTCGTAGCCATCCATATCCGGCAGCATGATATCCAAAACGACGATATCTGGTTTTTCAAGTTCGCATTTGGAGACTGCATCGGCCCCTTTGGACGCACAGACAATTTGATCGAATCCTTCTTTTTTCAAGACTGTCGATAACAATTCCAAGATTTCAGCTTCGTCATCTACCAGTAAGATTTTCTTTCCTGATACAGCTTCATTTTTAAGCATTTCTCAACTTCCTTTTCCAACCAAATAACTACAATATATCTTTCGACTTAAATTGTAGGAATCCTATTAACAAGCAGAAAATAAATGTGACTAGGCAAATCGCATACATAATGGATGCTTTATCCCCCATTGAAAACATATGAGATAGAGAACTCATGATCGGATAGTCCCACGGATAAAAGATCCAGTATTTTTCTGAGTTTGCTACAAACATAGACGGTAAGCTAAGCCCTGCACCAACAGCCAAAGGTATGGCCACATGCTGAAAGCGATAGCTTATATAAAAAATAACCCCTATCATAGGTAAACTCGCTACATAAATGAGGAAAGTTTTTTTGAGGATCCATATCAAGGAATAATCGATCCCTAAATTTATGGCTGCTAGAATCATTACAACCAATAAAACCATCATGCTATAGAAGATGAGCAATAGGGCAATTCCTAGTTTTACCCCGTATACCTGCCCTTTTGAAATCGGCATAGCAAGCAGTTGTTTCCATCCATTGTTGCTATGCTCGATTCTCGCCATCATCGCTATGACGACAGTAATCAGAAGGGGCAAAGCAAGCCAACAATAAAATGATAGACTTCCAGTAATCAAAAATTCTTCAAAAACGTTTGGACCTTTTTGTCCATTCGCAAAAGTCCATCCTTGGAAAATGGCGAACAACGGAAGGATTGTCGCCATCCATATGATTTTCGTTCTCTTTAACTTAAGCCACTCGGAATAAAATAAAGTGTACATCAGCGTTCCCCCTATAAAATATCCTTTTCCTTAAAATTCCAGACACCGAAAACCAAACCAAGTATTGCGAACAGCAAGGATGTGAGCACCACTTGCAAATTTATATGTCCTTTGACGCTATCCACAAGGGTGACGAGACTGTATGGAAAATACTTCGCAAACTGAGAAGATAGGATAACCGAAATAATCAACCCCATAAATGCGATAACAACTGGCACGATAGGGTTGAGCAAATAAGAACTTAGCCAATTTTGAATGGAAGCCACACCCATTATGACAATCGTCTGATAGAAGATGTATTCTCCATAAACCCTCCAGTCAATCGCTTCCGGGAAACCAATGATTTTCCCGACCACAACTAGACCAGCTGTATTAAGGGCAACAAGGAGAAAACTAAAGAAAAAACCCATTAAGAACTTACTCAAAAATGCATTTTCCTTTTTAATAGGAAGACTTAAATACTGCTTCCATGAATTCTGGTTTATCTCCATCTGATAAATGAGCGTATAGATGATGCCAACAAAAAGGGGAAGAAATACACCCCAGCCAAGAACATGATGATTTTCCATGAGTAGCATTTCCCAAGAATTGATTCCTTCTTCTTTTGCTCTAAACAATAGATAGTCCGCATAACGAATTTTCATATCCAAGTACATGGCAAGTGTTGTACCTGATGGGATAATAAGTAGAAACAGCCACAACAATCCTCGTTTTTGTTTATACCACTCTGTTTTTAGTAGTGAGATCAATTCCATTCCCTATGCCCCCTTCCCCGTCATTTGCAGGAAAATGTCTTCGAGCGTACTTTTTTCCATGATGATTTGATTCACATCAAAACCTTCCATGACCAATTTCCGATTAATCTCTGCCGATGAATGATCGACTGGTTTTTTTAATAACAAGTGGTCTTGACTTACAGTGACTCCGTAGCCTAAATCTGATAAGTAATGAAAGGCTTTTTCTTTCTCGGAGACATCCAACTTAATTTCTTCCACCTGCCTATTTTGCAGTTGGGCAAGACTACCTTGAAACATTAACTTCCCTTTATTGATGATGCCAACATGCGTGGCGATATGTTCAATCTCCGTTAAAATATGGCTTGAAATGAGCACTGTCATCCCAAAATGCTCTGGCAAACTCTTTATCAAACTTCTAATCTCCAAAATCCCGGCGGGATCTAGACCATTCGTCGGTTCATCCAAAATCAATAGCTCAGGCTTTCCAAGTAGTGCCTGAGCTATTCCAAGCCTCTGCTTCATACCAAGTGAGAATTTTTTCACAGCTTTATTTTTCACATCGTTCAGGCGAACGATATCTAGGACGCGGGCAATCTCCTTTTTATCTGCTTTTAAAATTTTGCGAGTGATTTCAAGATTTTCATAGGCAGTCAAATGGCCATAATAGGAGGGTGATTCGACCATTGAACCCACTTTTTTCAAGATTGCTAGCCGCTCTTTTCTGATATCCTTGCCAAACACCTCAACTCTCCCTGATGTCGGCTGAATTAATCCAAGCAACATCCTGATCGTCGTCGACTTACCTGCACCATTCGGTCCAAGAAATCCATATATCCCTCCTTTAGGTACTTGCAAATTTACATGGTCTACCGCCAAAAAGCTTCCGAATCTTTTTTCAACTTCTTTTGTTTCAATCACATATTGGTTCATCATAAACCTCCGTCATCATTTATAATTGAAGTATACGCAAGCAACCTTAACTCACTTTTTTCCGAACCTTATGTTTACCTTAATTTTCGGAAGGGAGAATCTTTATGTATTTGGAGGCAGTAAGATGATGGATTCTCGCTTACAAAAACTCGCTCAAACTGTTGTACATTATTCCATTTCTGTTCAACCTGGGGAAAGGGTTTTGATACAAGCACTTGATATTAATAATTTTGATATTCTAACTCCGTTTATAGACGAAATATATAATGCTGGCGGACAAGTATTTTTCGAGTTGAGTGATTACGCCACGAACCGCAAAATGATGCTAAGAGGCTCAGAAGATCAATTCAAACTTGATGCTAAAATAAAACTCGCGAGAATGAGGGAAATGGACGCCGTCATCGCCCTTCTAGGCGAGGATAATGTTTCTGAGTATGCAGATGTCCCTAGCGAGAAAAGAAATATTTTCTGAGAAGCATACAAGCCCGTTAGTGATGAACAATTGAAGAAAAAGTGGATCGTCTTAAATTGTCCAACAAAGGGTTATGCCCAACTTGCCGGCATGAGTACGGAGGCTTATACAGAGTTTCTATACGAGACATGTACAATGGATTACAGCAAAATGTCAAAAGCGATGGATGCCCTTGTCGATCTCATGAATAAAACCGACAAGGTCAGAATCGCCGCACTGAACACGGACCTTTCTTTTTCGATAAAAGGAATTCCTGCCATTAAGTGTGACGGAAAAATCAACCTTCCTGACGGTGAAGTGTTCACCGCACCTATCAAGAATTCAGTAAATGGGAAAATCACCTTTAACACAAAATCAATTTATACCGGACAAACTTTCCAAGATATCGAATTTAATTTTGAAAACGGGAAAATCATTGATTGTAAGAGTGATAACAACAAGAGGTTGATAGAGCTGCTGGATACGGACGAAGGCGCAAGATATATTGGGGAATTTGCGATTGGCGTCAATCCTTTCATCAACAAGATCATGAATGATGTCGGCTTTGATGAAAAGATAAACGGCAGCATTCACTTTGCACTTGGCGAGGCATACGAAGTCGCTGATAATGGCAATAAATCGTCTATCCATTGGGATATCGTATTGATGTTGAAAGAAGAATTTGGCGGTGGAGAAATCTATTTTGATGATGTTTTGATTAGCAAGGATGGTAGATTTGTCCTCCAAGAATTATCAGGGCTGAATCCTGAGAATTTAAAGTAATGAACATTTATAACCCGCTTGATTATTTCAAGCGGGTTGGTATGCTGCTGAATCTATATAATGCCTAATAACTCTCTATTAAACTTCTCCATTTCATCGTAAAACAATCCGTGTCCACTCTGTTCAAAAGGAATAAGTTTGGAATACATAATTCTCTTCCTCATTTCTAGAGCAAATTCATATGGACATATTTTATCTTTTTTGCCATGTAATATATAGGTTTCTCTTATGATGGTTTGTAAGTCGTTCCGTAAATCCTCATCCCTCAATGATTTAGCTGTTTGGATCGTCCCGTGTCCCGATGCTTCTAACCCCAACTGATTGAACCAACCTCTGAATTCATCACTGACCTTAGTCGCAAAAAAGTCTTTTCCGAAATTATCCAGTGCTTTTGGCCGATCTTGATAAAGCGAATTTATTAAACGATTAATATCCTCTACTGGCATCCCAAAAGGATAATCAGTTCTTTGTGAAAAAGACGGCGCCGCTGCTCCGGCAAGAATCAGCTTGTTCACTTTATATCCCATGTACCTGCTCATATACTTAATCGCAATAGCACCGCCCATCGAAAAACCAAGAAGGGTAAAACTTTGCAATCCCAACGCGTCCACAATCGCTTTAATATCGTCTGCCATATGACGGTAGGAATAACCCTTGAACGGCCGATCGGATTTTCCAAACCCTCTGAGATCTGGAGCAATTACTCTAATCCCATATGAAGGAAGAATATTGAGTTGATACTCATACATTTTATGGTTAATCGGCCACCCATGAAGCATCAGGACCGGTTTTCCTTTTCCGATATCTTCAACAAACAAGCGGACGTTATTCTTCCCCCTCACATAATATCCCATCTAAATCACTCTCCCTCTTCCCATCATATGCGGTCATTTTTGCATCATGAGTGTTCGGTAGGAAGAGTTTGCGCACTCATGTCCTATTTAATCTGCTTGTAGAACAAGCAAAGTAGAAATTAATTGGCAACTGGACGAAATGATCTCTGAATTGGTAGAGATTATTTTTAGGTTGGACGAATTTGTTTCTAAATTAGTAGAGAATAATGAATACATAGACGAAATCCTTTAAAATCCTAAAATTAAAACGCTTGCATTTTTAAAAATACGAATTATAATACTTGTATACAAGTATACTTGATTAATAAGCAGGTGAAATCATGCCGAATAAAAAGGAATTCCTATATCCTCAAAAATGGCTTACAAAAGCATCGACAGGTGACCGTGTAACATCCGAACTTAGAATGCAAATTATTTCGGGACTGATTGAAAGCGGTACCAAGTTGTCTGAAAATCAATTAGCTGCAGAATTCGATGTGAGTCGTTCACCAATCCGTGAAGCTTTAAAAACACTAGCATCTGAGAATATGATTCGACTAGAAAGAATGGGCGCAGTTGTTATTGGTTTAACAGAGAAAGAAATAGAAGAAATTTATGATGTTCGTTTACTTATAGAGACATTTGTATTTGAACGACTTGTAAAATTAGATACCTCAGATTTAGTACGAGAACTAAGTAAAATCCTTGAAATGATGAAGGTCGCTATAAAATATAAGGATGCAGATGAATTTTCATATCAGGATGTCCTATTCCATGAAACCATCATTCGTGCGATCAATCATTCATACATCATGATGATATGGAATAATGCAAAACCTGTTATGGAAGCCTTTATCCTTTTATCAATGCGCGTTCGCTTCGAGGAGAAATACGAAGACTTTGAACGTATAATCAACAACCACGAACTTTATATTGAAGCAATCAAAACAAAGAATAGAGACCTCATGATTCAATCTTTACATCAAAATTTTGATGATGTTCAAGGTAAAGTAGATGACCTTTGGATGTCGCAACAAATGCTATCTAAAGGAGTAGAGCAAGAAAATGACTAGCTATATGTTAGGGATAGACATTGGTACGACAAGTACGAAAGCTGTTTTATTTAGTGAAAAAGGTGAAGTCATCCAACAAGAGAATATTGGCTACCCGCTTTATACGCCAGATATTTCAACGGCAGAACAGGACCCGGAAGAGATATATTTTGCCGTCATAACTGCTATTTCTAAAATAACAAAGCAACATTCTAGTATGAATATTGCTTTTATCTCATTTAGCAGCGCCATGCATAGTGTGATTGCCATGGATGAAAACGATCAGCCCCTGACGCCATGCATCACTTGGGCAGATAACAGAAGCGAAGCTTGGGCCCGTAAGATAAAAAACGAATTGAATGGCCATGAAATTTACAAAAGAACGGGAACGCCAATTCATCCAATGTCGCCACTTAGCAAAATTGCATGGATCGTAAATGATCGTCCTGAAATTGCTTCAAAAGCGAAAAAATATATCGGAATTAAAGAATATATCTTTAAAAAGTTCTTTGATCAATATGTAGTGGATCATTCCCTCGCTTCTGCGATGGGCATGATGAATCTCAAAAACTTGGATTGGGATGAAGAAGCTTTATCGATTGCGGGCATTACAGGTGATCAATTATCAAAGCTCGTTCCAACAACAGAGATATTCACAAACTGTAATCCTGAAATAGCTAAACAGATTGGAATTCACCCACAAACTCCCTTCGTTATTGGTGCAAGTGATGGAGTACTTTCTAATCTAGGTGTTAATGCCATTGGAAAAGGCGAAATTGCTGTCACGATTGGGACAAGTGGTGCTATTCGAACCATCATTGACAAACCACAAACAGACGAAAAAGGCCGAATCTTTTGCTACGCTTTAACGGAAAAGCATTGGGTAATCGGTGGACCTGTCAATAATGGCGGAATGGTCCTTCGCTGGATCAGGGATGAACTTGCAGCATCTGAAGTAGAAACCGCCAAAAGACTAGGAATTGATCCATACGATGTATTGACCAAGATTGCTGAACGCGTAAGACCGGGCTCTGATGGTTTATTATTCCATCCATTCCTTGCAGGTGAAAGGGCACCATTATGGAACCCTGATGTACGTGGTTCATTTTTCGGGCTAACGATGTCTCACAAAAAAGAACACATGATTCGAGCCGCTTTAGAAGGCGTCATTTTCAACTTATATACGGTATTTTTAGCGCTAGTCGAATGCATGGAAGGTCCGGTAGCAAGAATTCAAGCTACTGGAGGTTTCGCAAGGTCAGATGTTTGGCGACAAATGATGTCCGATATCTTCGACCTCGAAGTGGTAGTGCCCGAAAGCTACGAAAGTTCGTGTTTGGGGGCTTGTATACTAGGCCTTTATGCAACAGGTAAAATTGACTCTTTCGAGGTCGTTTCTGAAATGATTGGAAGCACTCACAAACATACACCTAAGGAAGATGCTGCAAAAGAGTATAGACAACTAGTGCCTATCTTCATCAATTTGGCTAGAGCATTAGAAAACGAATATGCACAAATTGCAAACTATCAAAGAAGCTTAATAAAGTGAAGCTAGAATTGGTGGGGATTTTCTTTATCCCCGCTCATGCTTCTTGGAACTAATCTGGCAAGCTTTGATTCAATTAAATCTACGAATTTTTAAAAAGTAGTTTTGTAAGGGTTTTCTTCCCTTTATGGGATATATAAATAAAAAAATTATTAGGGGGAATTACAATGCCATTGGTTATTGTAGCAATTGGTATCTTAGCGTTACTTCTGTTAATCATGGGCTTCAAGTTAAACACGTTTATTTCATTAATCATTGTCTCTTTTGGTGTTGCATTAGCACTTGGAATGCCATTAGGTGACATTGTGAAAACAATTGAAGCTGGTTTGGGCGGGACACTTGGTCACTTAGCATTAATTTTCGGGCTTGGTGCGATGTTAGGTAAATTAATAGCAGATTCAGGGGGCGCTCAACGTATTGCGATGACCCTCGTTAATAAATTCGGAGAAAAGAATATTCAGTGGGCTGTGGTTGTCGCTTCTTTCATCATTGGTGTTGCTTTATTCTTCGAGGTAGGATTAGTACTATTAATTCCAATCGTATTTGCGATTTCAAAAGAATTGAAGGTTAGTATTTTATATCTTGGTATTCCTATGGCAGCAGCTTTATCTGTTACACACGGTTTTTTACCGCCTCATCCAGGACCAACAGTCATTGCTGGTGAATATGGTGCGGATCTAGGTGAAGTATTACTTTACGGCTTTATCATAGCTATTCCTACTGTTTTACTTGCTGGACCTGTTTTCACAAAACTTGCTAAAAAACTAGTTCCAGAATCATTTACAAAAACAGGTAATATCGCTTCACTAGGCGAACAGAAATCATTCAAGCTTGAAGAAACACCTGGTTTTGGAATTAGTGTTTTTACCGCATTACTACCTGTTATTTTAATGTCAATTGCAACGATTATTAACTTGTTGCAAAAAACGATGGGATTTGAAGATAATAGTTTACTAGCTGCGATCCGTTTCATAGGGGAAGCTGGTACTGCTATGCTAATTTCACTATTGGTAGCAGTCTACACAATGGGCTTGGCACGTAAAATTCCAATTAAGACGGTTATGGATTCTTGTACAACAGCCATTACTCATATTGGTATGATGCTCTTAATCATTGGTGGAGGCGGTGCTTTCAAGCAAGTATTGATTGATGGCGGTGTAGGTACCTACGTAGCTGAACTATTCAAAGGAACTTCTTTATCTCCAATCTTGCTTGCTTGGATTATCGCAGCTATCCTACGAATCTCATTAGGATCTGCAACGGTTTCAGCATTAACCACTGCTGGTTTAGTCATTCCGATGCTAGGTCAAACTGACGTAAACCTTGCACTCGTGGTACTGGCAACTGGAGCTGGTAGCTTAATCGCATCCCACGTGAACGATGCAGGTTTCTGGATGTTTAAAGAGTACTTTGGTTTAAGCATGAAAGAAACTTTCGCAACATGGACATTGTTAGAAACAATCATCTCTGTAGCTGGATTAGGATTTATACTATTGCTAAGCTTGTTCGTATAATAAAAATGGTCAGCCCCCCTATAAGGGACTGACCATTTTTCATGTCTACTATTTATAAAAAACTACAGCTTTTCTCAACTCCAGCTCCCTCATGCCATGTGTTTCAGCTTCATATTAAAAGTATTTTTCGAGCATGAATGTCAAAAGCACAATAGTAAAACTACCTAATTACCATTATCCGGACCATAACGAACAAAAGGCGCAAACGCCCTGTTTAGCCCCTCGGGGTTGTTTCGGCATTAGGAAACAACCCCGAGGGGCTGGGCGCTAGAGCTGGATTATTAGAAAATCGTAGAAAGTTATCCACATTAATTTATTTTGTAATTTCCTAGACCAAAAAAAGACGTACAGACTGATTTTCTGTACGCCTCATTATTATACTTCTCCCTTTAAACGATTGGCTGATGCTTCTTTTTTCATCAAAGGCAACAGTACTACAATTCCAACCAGCAGCAAAAGAGCAGAAGCTTCATACATATACACAATAGATAGATGAGATTTTAGCCACCCGGACGCTGACATGGTGATGACCATTGCTCCCATGAATACCGGGTTTAAAATGCCATTAACTCTTCCGATGAAAGCCTCTTCTGTGTTTTGCAGGATCATAGTATTGATTCCAATGTGAATGCAAGGCATAAACAAGCCTGAGAAAAATTGTGCTGTCAAGGTCAGCCAGAAGGCTGTTGACATTCCCATTCCGACAAATCCAATCGCGCTTGCTGTCAAGCCAATCGCCAGAAGCAGTTGCGGCGGCACCTTTCTAGATATACCTACTGTAATACCACCGCCGAGAATCATGCCGACTCCGAATGCAGCCATCAACCATTGTAAATCTTCCTTAGGAAGTCCAAGTCTCTCTGTAATCAAAAATACACCAAGGGGCTGCGTCAATCCAATTGCGAGCCCTGCTGCAGCAAACGTACCACCCAGCAATGTTAGGTGCTTGCTGTTCAGTACGTAGCGGAAGCCATCCTTCATTTCCTGCATCAAGGATGTTTCACGCTTCTCTTGCACCGTTTTTGGGTCTGCAGGAAGCATCAGCAAGACAGCTGCCGAGCAGAGAAACGCAATGCCCATGACAGCTACAGCAGCCATGATGCCAAATTGCTCGTAGACAAAGGTTCCAATAATCGGACCCAGGATCATAAATAGTGCAAAAACAGTTTGGTACATAGACATGCCCATCTGGACAAGCTCAGCGGGTACATAAAGCTTAAAAAGCTTCATCCCTGCCGGCTGTGAAAACTGTGAAAGGATCGACGACACTAGCGTCGCAAAAAAAATCACCTTCCAGCTTCCAAAAAATAATGTAAGAAGTACAACAAACACAGATACCGCACTTAACAGATCACACCAGATCATCGTCTTCTTCGGCAGCCACCTGTCGGCAAACGTACCACCTATAAAAGAAAACAGGAAGATCGGAGCGAATTCGGCTACTGAAATCATCGAAACCGCTACCGGATTCTCATTTGTTTTTTCAATTACATATAAAAGAATTGAATAGTTCCGTACCCAAATCCCAATCTGAAGAAATAACACGGACAGCAAAATCGTCCTGATTACCTGATTCTGAAACATTGCCCCCATGCCTAATTTTTGTTCATTCGTTATTTCTGACATAAAAAAACCTCCTATTCCATTTCTGGACAGGAAGCTTCATCTTGATAACAAAAGTACAGAACATCCCCTGCTAAAGGTAACTCCATCATTAAAATTTTGTTCTCAAAAGGAAAGACTAATCCAATCCAGAAAATGCTCGTATCAAATTCATTTTACGAATGATTTTCTCAATAAGGATTATTTGATCATCGCCCTTTGGTCACCCTTCCGTAAATTAGTATCCTAATACTACATGATAATAAAATTTTAATCAATAACATACGGGGTATTAAAACACAGCGACAGTTCTTGTGCTCCCAAAAGGAACACGGGAGGGCCCCATGCTCCTAATTTGATAATTGGAAATCAATCTTATTCCTGCAAAAAAGTTACTGTTTGGCAATCTACATTTTATAAATAATTCCAAAATTTGTTATCAAACTGACATCAAAGTGATATCATAATAGTATCAATAATAATTGGAGGGAATGGGATGAAAGAAAAAGTGGTGTTTAAGATGAATGGTTTCGCTGGTGTTGGCTTGCTGATTATTTTTCTTGCTGGTACAGCTTATTTTCTGACCCAGTTCAGCAGTGAAGGAAATCCTGCCATGTTGGTAATTGGGGGGTTGCTAGGTATATTATCTTTCCTGTTGCTTTCTGGTTTTACTGTAATCCAGCCCAATCAAGCAAAAGTGTTGACGCTTTTCGGCAGTTATCTTGGCGTAATCAGACAAGAAGGATTTTGGCTCTCCGTACCTATGACGGTTAAGAAAACAGTTTCACTCAGGGTCATTAACTTTAACAGTGATAAACTGAAGGTCAATGATCTAGAAGGAAATCCAATAGAAATCGCAGCGGTTGTAGTATATAGAGTCTTTGATTCTGCAAAGGCAGTTTTTGATGTAGAGGATTATAAGAGATTTGTCCACACTCAGAGCGAAACGGGACTTAGACATATTGCCAGCCAGTACCCTTATGATAATTTCAACAATGATTATGAAATTTCGCTTCGTCAGCACTCAGATGAGATTGGTGAAGAACTAACGAAGGATTTGCAAGCAAGACTTAAAGTCGCTGGTGTCGAGATTATCGAAGCACGTATTATGCATCTCGCTTATGCGAGCGAAATAGCGTCCTCCATGCTCCAAAGACAACAGGCAAAAGCAGTTCTTGCTGCACGTAAAGTGATTGTAGACGGTGCGGTAGGCATGGTGAAATCAGCTATTGAACAGCTTAGCAGTGAAGGTGTCGTTGACCTGGATGAAGAAAAGAAAGCACAAATGGTCAATAATTTAATGGTGGCTTTAGTATCTGAAAAAGGCAATCAGCCTGTCGTCAATACAGGAACGATTTACTAAGGTTGTGATAGTGTGTCAGAAAAGAAAAGATTCCTGCTGCGAATCGACCAAAAGACGTACGAGGCACTTGAAAAGTGGGCGGCAGACGATTTCCGGAGCGTAAACGCCCAGATTGAGCTTCTATTGAAAAAAGCACTAAAAGAAAACGGTAGGTTGAA
Source organism: Bacillus sp. cl95 (assembly GCF_900115925.1). Lineage (GTDB taxonomy): Bacteria > Bacillota > Bacilli > Bacillales > Cytobacillaceae > Neobacillus_A. Next base: position 329,452 of record NZ_FOYF01000004.1, read on the forward strand.
AAAGGAATAACTACGCTTCCAATAAGAAAAGCGCAAGCGCTCTGTTCAGCCCCGACAGGCATAAGACGAAGCGCGCAGTCATCCTCGAAAAAGCTACCGCTTTTTCTTCGTGCGATGTTAATGCTGCCGAAGCGTTCCTTGTCCTGATTTCTGAAGCGATTTGGCTTATGACCAAGGTTGTTTCGGCTTTAGGAAACAACCCCGAGGGGCTGGGCGCTGAAGCTAGACAGTTATCTTCGATAAATTTTAATCTTTCTTATCTAGAAACAAAAACAGGCTACTTAAATAAGCAGCCTGTTTTGTATTGGGACATCCAAAATCACGATACTTTCTGTTTTAGCTCCCCAAATTCAACCAATCATTCATAACAGAATCCAATTCGTCACTTAAGCCAAGTTTCCTTCCATAGAGCTTATTAAGCTCCTCATGATCCATTTGATTAGCTGCCATAGCTATATCTATCTCTTTTATTGCATTTTCAAGATTTTCAATCCTTGATAATGCCTTTACCTTTGCTGCTTCCTGATTGATCACGTCTGAATTATTTTTTTGTTTCTTTGCTTTTTCAGCTTTTACAATTGGGGCTTTGCTATCCTGTTGGCTCATCTTCTCTTTTTCGATTTTATAATCATCATAATTTCCAGGATAGCTTTTTAATGAATGATCCTCTACAGCGATGATCCTTTCACCAATTTTATTGATAAAATATCGGTCATGGGAGATAAAGAATATCGTACCTTTAAAGTCTTCTAGCGCTTCCTCAAGAGTTTCAATGGAATCGATATCAAGGTGGTTTGTCGGCTCATCGAGTATCAATAAGTTGATATCTTGAAATAGCAGCATCGCTAACTTTAGCCTGATGCGTTCTCCTCCTGACAAATGCTTTACTTTTTTGAAGACACTTCCTTTATAGAACATGAATTTAGAGAGGTATTCCCTCGCTTTCCCCTCCACTATGGAAATATCTTCTCTGAAGCATTGCAGCAACGTATCCTCTTCATTATTAAAAGTAATTTTCTGTGGCAAATAAGCCGCCATTACATTTGCTCCAAGTTCCACCACTCCCTTATCCGGCTGTTCTTCCCCTAAAAGCATCTTTAGGAAGGTGGTTTTACCGCTACCGTTAGGACCAATTAGACCTACTCTTTCACCATAATGAATCATTAAATCTGTATTTTTTAGAATTACTTTATCTTCATAGCTTTTAGAGAGACCGATTGCCTTGATGGTTTCATTTCCGGAACGCCCAGCAGCTTTGAAATCCAGTCTCATGTTTCGTCTTTCAAAAATAGGTTTATCGATCCGAGCCATTTTATCGAGCTTTTTTTGAATACTAGCAGCTCTCCTGAAGAACTTATTGTTATCAGCCCTCATCGCCCAGTCTCTCAGACTCATAACCTGCTTTTCCATGTTATTGACCCTTTTTTGTTGCTCTCTAAAATGCTCATATTGAATTCGCATATTTTCTTCTTTTTGACTAATAAAAGAAGAATAGTTCCCTTTATATGTTATTGATTCCATATCCTCTATCTCCACGACTTTCGAAACTACATTGTCCAGAAAATATCGATCATGGGACACGATAATGACAATCCCTTTATAGTTCTTCAGATATCCTTCAAGCCATTCAATGGACTTCATATCGAGATGATTCGTTGGCTCATCCAATAACAATATGTCTGGATTATGAATTAAGAGCTTTCCGAGTACGACCGTGGTTTTTTCACCACCGCTTAATAAATCAAAATCCTTGTCTAAAAAGCTTTGGGTAAAATTAAGCCCCGTGCAAACCTTGCTTAATTTTTCCTCACGTTCGTATCCGCCCTTTACTTCGAATAATTGAACGAGATCACTGTATTTTTTCAAGGCTTTTTCCAGTGCAGCATCTACTAATATTTTCATTTGCTCCTCTAAATCGCGCATTTGACTCTCGATACTGTCAATTTCTTCAAATGCCATATTTAAAACATCTAGAACCTTTAAACCTTTTGGATACACAGGTGATTGTTCAAGATATGCCTTTGTCGCATTTCTCGGCAAGTGAATCAGACCTTCATCATATCCAGGGCTGGAAGTTTGCGGGTAACCTGGATAGTAATTCATCGGTTCAATTCCCGCAATTAGTTTAAGAATCGTGCTCTTGCCGCTTCCGTTTGCACCAACGATGCCAACCTTCTCTCCCTCATAAGCTTCAAAAGTTATATTGTTAACCACAAGCGTGGCTTCCCTAAATTTCTTAATACCGTTTAGTTTCATTTCTAACATGAAAATTCCTTCTTTCATCCATAATCTAAAGTTATGCACCTTATGGACAGGGTAAAGAAGACTTTCAATACTATTTATTTGTACGGCTCTGTTGAACTTCCCCATTGATTTCCGAAACAACAAATAGCCAAAATAAAAAAGACCACAAGAAGAGGGTATCTTCTTACAGTCTAAATAGTCAGTGAATATAATTTAACGGAAGCAAATCAAACAAAAAATGCACATGTTGAAAAAGCACATTATAATGCCTATATACTTCGCACCAGCAATATCTAAAAAACTGGCGGAATATCTCATAGAACTCATGAAATATCCTATAAATTATAATCTCGATATCAGTAAAGTAAGTTACCTTCTTAATTGCCTGATTCATAAAGAGCATAACAAATAAACCTAAAATAATTAGGCGAATTTACACTCATTACAAAATCCATATTAATTTTAAAATAAATTAATATTAGCAATTAGATGGCATCATAAACTTACTTCCCTCCTCCGGAATTTCCTTTATTATCTCATTTTTTCATTTTATTGTAAATGATAAATTTGGATAATTTTACATATTAAAAACAGAGCCTAATACAAAGAAACGTTACTTCTGTGTCAAATACACGGAAGTAACGTTCCCATTTAAACAGTCATTTTCCAACTCGAAACTGCTAACCAGTTTTCCTGTTCTTTATAGTCTGGCATGATACTTCCCACGAGACGCCAGAAGGAACGGTCGTGATTCAGATGGACCATATGGCACATTTCGTGAACGACCACGTAGTCGATGACCTTCTGTGGAGCCATTGCCAGCTTCCAATTAAAAGTTAACTGCAGTCTTGAATCACAAGTTCCCCAAGTAGTCTTACTATCATTAATACGAATAGAACGTGGTTTTGTTTTAAAATTGCTTTGAAAGGACGAGATACTCTTCTCTACTAGGGACTTGCACTGCTGATAATAAAAACGTTTTAAAGCTTGCTTGACTTTTTCATCCTCGAGCTGCCTAACAAAAATATGCAACTGATTTCCTTTAAAAACTACATGATCTTGCTGGATATCTAGATCATGAAATATCTGAATAGGATAGGTATTTCCTAGATAAAGAAAGCTCTCACTATGATCATAGACCTTCTCCTGTGGCCCACTCATCCTTACCTTCATTTCTTTTAATTTTTGCTGAATCAAATCCCATTTTTCTTCTATCAGCTCAATTACCTTTTCGTTTGGTGTCCCTTTCGGGGCCTGGACTTCAACATTCCCAAATTGGTCAATCGTCATGCCGAAGGATGTTCGATTCTTATACTTTATCTCTAGACGTATTGTCTCACCTGCATAGGTATGTATCATGTCATCACCTTATAATCTTACTAAATTATCGTTTATTTATTAGGCTGTTTGTTTTTGTAACTTTGTTGCTATTTAAAATTTAAAAAAAGAAAATAGTGGTTGATTTTAGCTGCAGGATGCTCGCTTTCAGCGTACGAAATGATGCGATAGCATAATGGAGGATTCCTAAAAATCTCGTACATACCGCTCCAATCAACATTTTTATTAATTGTTTGTTTTCATAAAACATATTCAGAAAACAAAAATCTATTAGAAAAGAGCCACCAATTATTTAGGTAGCATCATAAGAATAGCAGCATTGGGATACACTACCGAAAGAATGTTGAAGTTGTATCTCCTGTAATTTTTTTAGTATTTACTTTTATTTTAGTCGGACTCATGGGAGGTTCTTAATGACTATTGAAAAGGATAGATTCATTAAATTGACGAGTACTGAAATTGCAAGCCTTTGGAATACCTACATATACGCCAGTATGTCAGCCTGTCTCCTTACACATTTTGTGGATACAGTTTCAGATCCAGAAGTAGCGGAATTACTAAACCAAAACTTAGAAGCTTCACAGAAACATCTTAATGATATTCAAGAATTATTTAAAAAAGAGGAAATTGTACAGCCTATAGGCTTCCCTGTTGCAAAGCATGTGATAAGGAAATCACCCAAATTATTCTCGGATGTATTTTATCTGCAGTATTTGATACATGTGAATAAATTTGGATTGGTTGCACATGCAGGTGATATCGCAATGGCATCCCGTAAGGATATACGCGATTTATATTCTCGTTTTCTCGCGGATACACTGAAGATGTACGACGATATTATCCAAGTAATGCTCCAAAAAGGGGTGTACATTCGCCCACCCCACATGACATACCCGGATCAAGTAGATTTTGTAGAAAAGAAGTCTTTCTTAAATGGATGGCTCGGACACACCAGACCATTACTGGGGATAGAAGTATCACAATTGTTCCACACTCTACTCCACAACCATATCGGCAATCAAGTTTGTATCGGATTTGCACAGGTTACCGATGACGAAGAGATTAGCAGTCATTTTTTGCGTGGCAAACATTTGTGTTCCAACATTTTAAGTGATATTTATAACATTTTGCTTGAAAGTGATGTACCACCTGCTACCAACTGGGATGCTAGTGTTACGAATTCAACGACTGCTCCATTTTCCAATCAACTGATGCTTTTCATATTGGGATCTCTTTCAAGTATTGGTAATGCAGCCTATGGAGCAAGTCTTGCCGTATCAATGAGAAGAGATCTTGGGTTGATGTTTGAAAAGTTCATCGCAAAAGCCCTAGCTTATGGAGCAGACGGAATAAACATCATGATTGAACGAGGGTGGTTGGAACAGCCCCCACATTATTTAGATCGGGAAAAACTTTCGAAAGAAAAGACTTGAAAATGCACTTCAAAATAGATGACCCTTAATGCATAAACTCATTAATGCATCAAGGGTCAAGCACTATTCACTATTCACTATTCCCTATATTTAATAGCTAGTCCCTTTAAGAAATTCCTCGCGAATTTATCTCCGCACTCTTTATAATTCTTATGACCTTCTTTTCTTAATAAAGCGCCAAGTTCTCCTTTTGTTACCGCGATTCCTGCATCTGCAAATATATTAAGCATATCCTCAGTTGTTAAAGCCAGAGCAATTTTCACTTTCTTTAACAGGAGATTATTGACGTTTGCGCTTTTCCTAAGAGCCGGTTCTGGTGTCTCAGGTTGTCCTGGCTTAGGCTCTTGCTTTCCTCTTTTATAAATGATTAAGCCATTTAAGAATGAATCCAACATAACATTATTGCATTTAATATTCTCTTCATCCTCTGCATAATCATCATCGTCGTAACCGTCACTTGACTTTGTAAGTATCTTTACCACTTCCGGCACGGTTACTTCCACACCGCCAAGTTTAAAAATCTTGGCTATTTCTGCATTTTTTATTTCAAGCGCATATCGTAATCGAATTAAAATATCGTTATTATCCATCCATAAACCTCCTATAATATTTGTTTTTTTGTATAGCTATTTCAAAAATGACGAAATGGCATCAAAGAAGACAAAAGTCCGAGAATCCTCTAAAGCCACTCTCGAACTTTCTGCTATTTATTCAGCCAATTCTACCAGCGCACAGCACTCTACATGCATGGTCTGTGGGAACATATCAACCGGCTGGATTTCAACAGTTTTATAACCGCCGTCTTCTAATATCCTTAAGTCCCGTGCCAATGTTCCAGGGTTACAAGACACATAAACGACTTTCTTCGGTTTCATGGAAATAATGGTTTGCAGGAGTGCCTCATCGCAGCCCTTTCTTGGCGGATCGACCACCAATACATCCGCTTCGTTCCCTTCTTTATACCAAGAAGGGATAACCACTTCGGCTTCTCCAACAGCAAATTCAGCATTTGCAATGCCGTTCAATGTGGCATTTCTCTTCGCATCCTCAATGGCTTCAGGAACGATTTCCACCCCAAATACTTTCTTTGCTTTTTCAGCTAAAAATAAAGAAATAGTACCGATTCCACAATATGCATCGATGACATTTTCCCCGCCCGTTAAGCCTGCATATTCCAAAGCTTTGTCATACAGCACTTTTGTTTGAACTGGATTGACTTGATAAAAAGATCGGGCAGATATCGCGAACTTTACTTCACCAATCGTATCGTAAATTACTTCGTCGCCCCAGATGACGTTCGTCTTTTCACCTAAAATGACATTCGTCCGTTTGGAATTAACATTATGGACAATCGATTTCAAATGAGGCAGACGAGTTTGAAGTTCTTCAATTATTTTTTCTTGGTGAGGAAGTTCAGCTGTTCTAGTAACTAATACAACCATCAACTCTCCTGTTTCATTACCAAAACGCGCCATGATGTGTCGTAACACACCTTTATGCGTTTCTTCGTTATAAGCAGGAATTCCAAGGTCACCGCAAATTTCCTTAGCTGCCTGAATGGCTTCATTTACTTCTGGAAGTTGAATGAGACTTTCATTTGTATCAACTATTTCATGACTGCGCGGTTTAAAAAAGCCAGCAATCAACTTTCCATCTTTTTCACCGACTGGAACTTGCGCTTTGTTTCGATAATGCCAAGGATTATCCATTCCTAGAATTGGATGGATGGTCACATTCTCAAGTTTCCCAATTCGTGCCATAACTTGACGTACTTGATTTTCTTTGAACTTCAATTGACCTTCATAGCTAATGTGTTGAAGCTGACAGCCTCCATACTTATGCGCTTCTGCCTCAACGACTTTAACTCTAAATGGACTTTCTTCGTGAATTTCAATTAGTTTTCCGACACCATAGCTCTTGTTCGTCTTAATGATTTTTACATTCACCTTTTCTCCGGGCAAAGCTCCCATGATAAAAAGTGGATATCCGTCAATTTTCGCCACACCTGCACCGTCGTGGGTCAAGTCTTCAACCAAAGCCTCTATATAATCGTTCTTTTGAACCGGTAAAGTTCTGCTCATTCTAATCTTCCTTTGCTGATGGATTCCGTCCGTTTTGACTAGCAAGATTGTAACATAAAGCGGTGATGATTGCGAAGTGATGCCGCATAAGACAGGTCTGCTCATGCGACATTTTTGAAAATCATGTCAGATTCTTTCAGTTTTCAAACATAAAGAAAGTGTATATGATTATAACAATCTTCATAAAAGGAGGGAGATTTGGATGAAGAAATCATTTTGGCTCTCCATCATCATGCTCCTGGCCTTTTACGCCTTCACCATTTTCATGTCCGCATCAGACGTGGCTGTGAAGGCTCAACACAAGATTAATAATGGTGCCATTGTCGTTATTGACGAAAGTCCCGGAGAGCTCAAGTGGAAAGACGATGAAAAAAAGCATCTCTTTTATCTGGTCGCCATCGCCGTTGTTCTGCTCTTTGCCAATGGTCCCAAACTCTTGAACACAAACCGTAGAAAACCTATTAAAGTTAAACTTACTTTTCTGACGACTGTCTTTTATCAGTCCAATTATGTGAGATTCTCTCCCGCTTTGAAAATCTAAACATTTTCATTAAGGGAGGAAATAATATGTGGATCCGCTTTGTGTTTATTGGCCTTTTCTCTTTAACTGCAACCAGTATGCTCACCTATCAGGGTATTGAGATTTACCATGCTTTCGTAGATTTTTTTAAACAAAAATAAACGAAATTACTGGTTAACAGAAAAAGCGCACGAAACCATTTTACAAATGGTTCGTACGCTTTTTTCTATTCTTTCACCGGCATGAAAGCCGCCGGATCTAAATTTTCTCCTTCGATTACAATCGCAGTCAATCCATTTTGACTGACCGTTTCATGACTTTCCCCTTGTGTCCAGAAAACAGCATCTCCAGACTGGACATTTACTCGTTCTCCATCCTCACCACTTACCTGGCCCGCTCCGTTCATAATCAACAGTAATTGCGGAATGGGTGCCTCATGCCTACCAATCAATCCTTCTGCTTCAAGATGCATGCATCCGATATGGACACGTCCCTCTACAACTGAAATACGGGACATAATAAAATTAGAGTCGAATTTATCTATTTTTCTTCCGACACCTAGATCAAATCGAAATATTTTCATATATCTCTCCCCTTCAACATATCTAGTTTTTCATTGCATCCACTTTCGCTTTTACCTCTTCAATATTCTTCATCTTGTTATCCCAACATTTTTGACTTAAATCTACCGGGTATTCTTCAGGATTCATCGTGCGCTTGTACTCTTCCCAAAGCATACCAAGATTTTCTTGCACATAACCTCTAGATTCCTCAAGACAAGGAATTTCGTAGACATATTGACCGTTCACAAAGATATCACTGTGCAAATCTTTCGCCGTAAAATCAGTAACAAATTTGCTGATATACGTGTGAGTTGGATGGAACATTTTTAGACGTTTCTCCTGTTGCGGCTGTTCATCTTCAAGAGAGATGTAATCTCCCTCTGAACGCCCATTAGCATTATTTATGATGCGATACACTTTCTTCTTGCCTGGTGTTGTCACTTTTTCAGGATTGGAAGAAATTTTGATGGTATCTTCCATTTCACCATTTTCATTCTCTATCGAGACAAGCTTATAAACCGCACCTAGTGCAGCCTGATCAAATGCTGTAATTAGTTTCGTTCCAATTCCCCAGCTGTCAATCCTTGCTCCTTGAGCCTTCAAATGCAGAATTGTATACTCGTCCAAATCGCTTGAAGCCACAATTTTTGCATCAGGGAACCCAGCATCATCCAGCAGCTTGCGTGCCTCTTTCGATAGATAGGCAAGGTCACCGCTATCAAGACGGATGCCTTTAAAATGAATCTTATCTCCCATTTCTTTCGCAACCCTAATCGCATTTGGCACCCCAGACCTCAGCGTATCGTATGTATCTACCAAAAAGACGCAATCTTTATGTGTCTCCGCATATTTGCGGAACGCCATGTATTCATCTTTATAAGCTTGTACAAGTGCATGGGCATGCGTTCCTGAAACAGGTATATGAAATAGCTTTCCAGCGCGAACATTACTTGTTGCGTCAAATCCTGCCAAATAAGAAGCACGTGCTCCCCAAAGGGCTGCATCCATTTCCTGTGCTCTACGGGTGCCAAACTCCATGGCTACTTCGTCTTTAACGACCTGCTTCATTCTCGAAGCTTTTGTCGCAATCAACGTTTGATAGTTTATGATATTCAAGAGCGCAGTCTCAAGAAGCTGAGCTTCACCAAGCGGAGCATCAATTCTCAGCATCGGTACATTGGCAAAAACAAGTTCTCCTTCTTTCATTGCACGAATCGCACCTGTGAATTTGAGCTCTCTTAAATACTGTAAATAATCGTCTGAATACCCGACTTCATTTTTCAAATAATCAAGGTCATCTTCTGAAAAACGAAAATCTTTGATATATTGAATCACTCGCTCTAGACCAGCAAAAATCGCATAACCATTTCCGAATGGAAGCTTACGGAAAAACAATTCAAATACAGCTTTCTTGTTATGTACACCGTCACGCCAGTATGTTTCAACCATGTTAATTTGATATAAATCCGTATGGAGCATCATGCTGTCGTCTTGATAAATATGTTTCATCTAAAATCCTCCGGGCATTTTTTCTATCGACTATTTAACCATTATAGCCAAATCTATATTTATAAAACTTCTACATCTAAGGATTCGGCAAATGGATGAGGGCCTATTCATGACTGTCCCCTTTACTTTTCTGGTCATTCCTTACATATGTATTCTCTAAATACTACAAAATATCCTTTTCATCGCACTACTTGTCTTTTCCCTACTACTGCAAACGAAAATAACACTTAACAGACTTTTACTGCATCTTGATATTGTATATCATGGAAAGATAGTTCTTCAGAAAAAAGGAGGAAAGTTTCCCATGGCAGATAGAAAGATAGTTCTATTCATCGCTACAAGCCTCGACGGTTACATTGCAACAACAGAAGGAAGTTTAAATTGGCTATTTGAAGCAGAGGGAGAAGGCGATAATGGTTTTGCTGATTTCTACGAAAGCACGGATGCCCTCATCATGGGGAAGTCAACCTATGATCATTTGATGGAAATGACCGAAAACAAATACCCTCATGCCGATCGAAAGAGTTATGTTTTCACCTCAGATACATCTGCCATGCATGAAGCGATTGAATTTATAAACGAGGATGTCGTTACTTTTACGAAAAGGTTGAAAAAGGAAGAAGGGAAAAACATTTGGTTGATTGGAGGAAGCCAACTGCTTGATGCCTTCATGAAAAAGGATCTTGTAGACGAATACATCATCACTCATGCCCCTGTCCTTCTCGGAAACGGCATCCCACTTTTTAAAGAAGGCAATCCAGAAATCCAGCTTCACCTAAAAGAAACGAAACGTTATGGAAGCATGGTTCAAAACCATTATGTAAAATAAGAAAAGCGAAAGCGCCCTCGGCACAAGTAAAGAACACTTGTGCCTGCGATGTATTTCCAAGTAGCTTTCCTTTGTGTTCAGCCCCGACAGGCATAAGACGAAGCGCGCAGTTCATCCTCGAAAATCCTCATGATGCTATCGCATCATTTCGTGCGATGTGAATTCATGGAAGCTTTCCTTGTGCTATCGCCTTTTCTTCGTGCGATGATGATGCTACCGAAGCGTTCCTTGTCCTGATTTCTGGAGCGATTTGGCTTATGACCAAAATTGTTTTGGCTTTAGAAAACAATTAAGGTTGTTTCGGCCTTAGGAAACAACCCCGAGTTGCTCCAAGCATCACCTAAAGGTCATGCTCTCCGCAAGATATTCGGAGAAGCATATCCTTAGATGAAAACTGGCTGGGCGCTGGAGCTAGACAGCTATCTCCGTTAAATTTTTATACTTTCTTATCTAGAAATAAAGACCAATAGTCAGAGAACCTGACTATTGGTCTTATATATTTTCATTTATATTCCAAGTGCTTGTGGTCGAACACGTTTTCCTCAGAAGAACGCACCATAATAAAATGGTTAACATTATCAAGGCCATGAAGATTGCAGTTATGATGGGCAATGATTTTCTCAGCATTTAAGACTTTATTGTCTGTTGTAGAGTGTCCATCAGACACAAGTGTTACATCAAAGCCTAACGTGGTTGCGCGTCTACATGTACTATCCACGCAATATTCGGTTTTGCAGCCAACCACTACCAGATGAAAAATTCCCTTTTCAATCAAATATTCATTTAATCCCGTTAAATGGAAAGCATCCGTTGCTTTTTTTGTAATGATTTTGTCTGATTCAATCGGTGCAATGTAAGAATGAATTTGAAAGTCATCACAACTGGGATCGGCTACATCCAAATCTTGAATATAGACTAACGGAACATTAAGTGACCTTGCCGTTCCAATGATTTCCCCCATGATTTTCAAAAGATTTTCTTTCCTATAAACTGGGGTGCTTTTGGTTCCCTCGATAATCCCCACTTGGGCATCAATGATTAGAAGTGCTGTTTTCTCCAACTCTCATTCCTCCATTATTAAGGGAAATTATTTGAAAAACTTTTTAATCCCCTTCAACAATATTTTTTTAATTGTTCTTTTGAAATATTTTTTCATCATCCCCATATTTCACCACACCTTTCAATTCTGAAAAACAAGAATCTCCTCTTCATACTAACATGGTTTATTGTCAGAAAAAACAAAAAACCGTTCCTTAAGGAACGGTTCGTATTTTTTCATTTATCTAGATGGTGTCCAATCAGTCGGCTTGTCTTCTGGTCGAATGTTATCGATTGGGACAAACACTTCAAAGTGACGGTAAAGATTTTCGAATTCAGCAGGAAGCAATCCTCCGAATTCGCCATCAAGGTTCAACTGAACCTTTTCAGTCGATTTCACCTTAATATGATTTGCCTGTGTGTAAATGACGTTCGGGTCTTTTACATGCTCACCACGAATCGCCAACGTTGCCACCTTAATAAAATCAGCAAGATTGGTTTTCTTCAAGATTAACAATGAAAACAGGCCATCGTTTATGGATGCATCAGGAGCAAGTTTCTCGAAACCGCCAATGGAGTTTGTCAAACCTACAAGGAACAGCATCGCTTCTCCTTCAAACAACTTTCCATCATACTCAATGCTTACTTCAGTTGATTTGATAGAAGGTAACATTTCCACACCTTTTAAATAGTAGGCTAGTTGCCCTAACATCGTTTTTAACTTGCTAGGAACTTCATAAGTAAGTTCGGTGATTCGTCCACCACCGGCAATATTGATGAAGTATTTCTCATTGATGCGTCCAATATCAATCGGAATCGTGTCACCTTTTATTATAATATTAGTGGCTGCTTCAATATCACGGGGAATATGAAGTGCGCGTGCAAAGTCGTTCGTCGTTCCCATCGGAATGATTCCGAGCTTTGGACGATATTCCTTTTCAGCCATTCCGTTCACTACTTCATGAATCGTTCCATCACCACCGGCAGCAATGACAAGGTCATAACGGCGTTCAACAGCCAGGTTCGCTGCTTTTGTAGCATCTCCCAATCCAGTCGTAGCATGGCAACTTGTTTCATAACCTGCTTCTTCAAGCTTCTGCAAAACATCTGCCAAATTCTTTTTAAAAAGCTCACGACCTGAAGTTGGATTATAAATGATTCTAGCTCTCTTCATAATTCATCATCCTATTAGTAAAGTAATTCTCATTTTCAAATACAATAAAACATTTTGAATTCCATTCATTACCATCATATCTCATGCTGACTGCACCTGCAAGATTGTCATGATTGCATAAAATATATTATGCCATTTACAGCCGTCTATAATCATATACCTATCGAACCATTTTTCCAAGAAAAAAGAAAGAACCCGCCAACAGACGAGTTATGATCTTCTTTAGAACCTTTTTGATTTTTCAGTTATAGATTCTTGCCGTACCTACCTTTAGCTTTGAGTGGGTTCTACTGTTCCTACAATCTTCTCATTGCTGATCTTTTTTCTTCTTTTCCATCGTATAATCAGTTTTTCCATGTAATAGATTCCTATTATGAAGACAGACATTAAACCTAAATGGGCGATAATTACAGCTATTGGATTGACACTTTCGAATTGACCTCCTCTACCACCACCTTCATGACTTCCATCAGGGTGATGAAACCTTTCGTCGAGACTTCCCCCTCCCATTTCCATCATCGGTCGTTTGCCGAAATCATCATGTTCGCCATCCAATGGTTGTGGTGCAGAGGATAGATCAAACGTCATTCCTAAACCACCCACTTTTCCAACAAAATTAGTGGCATACATTTCATATAGTCCAAATAGCAAGATGAGAATAACTAGGATTTGAAACATTCATAACCCATTGCCAATGAAGCCCTACATGTAAACCGACCAATAAGAGAGTTAAAAACGAAACCGATATATGGGATACCTTAAACCAAGGTTCGTTTGCGATATTTATGTTTGGAAACACTACATGGGAAATCAAAATTCCACTGACAATAACAAAAATCATCGCTATTAAAAGCAATATGTTTAAGAAATAGCCAAAACGAGTCTTGGCTGGCAGCTTGCGGTCAAAAAGCTTATACGTCACTTTTTTCACCCACTCCGCATTGAGTAGGATATGCACAATGAAAGGAGCAACAATAACTAATCCAGCTATTTCGTGAAAGGCTAGTCCTCCCAAAACCATCTTATTAAATAATAGAACAAACGTAATGGCCATCAAGCTGTCCAATCCTGCCTTAATCTTTGTTATTCTTGTTAACATTTCTCTCATTCTCCTTCTATCTTATGATTAAGGCTAATCATAAAAAAAGATTGTGTCAGGAGAATGTCAGAACTTTACCTTATTTGGTACATACTCAGACTGAAATGTAAATATTTTAATTATTCGAACAAATGTTGTTTCTATCATGATAAAATTAATTTAATTCCTAGAATACAAGCCTCCACTCTAGGAATATAATCTAGAAAAAACTAAAGGATGGATTTATATGATTTGGATTTTGCTGCTAGCCGCTTATTTGATAGGCAGCATCCCGACCGCACTTATTGTTGGCAAACTAGTTTTTGATATTGATATTCGTGACCACGGCAGTCACAACCCTGGAGCTACGAATACTCTCAGGGTCCTAGGTAAGAAGGCTGCTATTTTCGTACTCATAGTGGATGTTGACAAAGGCGTGTTGGCAGCACTACTTCCTCAATTCTTTGCAATTGAAGCTGACCCGCTATATTTTGGATTGATTGCCGTTGTAGGCCATTGCTTTCCAATCTTCGCTGGCTTTAGGGGCGGCAAAGCCATTGCTACTACAGCTGGTGCTCTACTTGTTGCAAACATTTGGATGCTGCTGGTGGCCTACTTATCTTTCTTCCTGGTTATCTATCTAACCAAGTATGTTTTCTTTGGATCGATTTCAGTGGGACTTGTGCTTCTTGCTTATTCATTATTTATGAATAACCAGCATTACGAATGGATATTTTCGATTTTTAGCATCTTCTTAATCGTCCTTCATCGCTCCAATATCCGTAATTTCTTCCTTGATATTGAACCTAAAATCAATGATAAGAACCTAAAAAAAGATCGTATCCCCCCAAAAGGAAATACGATCGGCAAATAAACTATCTAATCGACCGGCTATTTAGTCGGTTTTTACTATTTATTCAATACTCTCATGATACTTTTCTCCACTTCACGCCAAATGTCTCTGTCATTTCTGTAAAGGGACATCAAATTTGTGTAGAACTCTTTTTGCTTTTCAGGGAATTCGGCTGATTCCTTATCTGGCAAAGTTAGACGCCCTTCTTCTACCAATGCTTGAACTTTATCAGCTCGCGGACCCCACACTCCAAACTCACTACCATCTTCATTGATAAAAATATAGATAGGAATGGCTCTTGAAGTGCCATTCGTTAAATATTGATCCATTAATTCTAAATTTTCATCTCTTGCCAAAAAGCGCATATCCAAGCGTATACTGCTTGCAATTTTCATAAGAATGGCGTTATTAAGCATTGCATCTCCACACCAATCTTCGGTCAAGACAATTACACGCTTGTTGCTAAAATTCATGTTCAAAAAAGCTTCATCCACTGTAAAATTCTCGTAAATGCCGAGCATTTCTTCTTTATTCACCTTCATGGACTCCACATACTGTTCAATAGTCATTCCTTTTTCGAACCATTCATTTAATTTCATTTCCTCACGCTCCTTGCTTTATCTTTTCTACATAGCACTCTTTAAATCCTTTATCTTTACATTCCCCTGATACTTTTCTACTATAGCGAATTGCTATTCTAGTAGAATATCAATATTGACTACTAAATAAAAATTAGTTTATAAATAAAGAAGAAAGAATATTTTTTATTTATTAAATTTTACTTAAATTACTTTTCAACATGACAAAGGGGGAAAATAAATGACAAACGAAATGTATCAACTTATTTCAATTGGCATTTACATGGTCGGAATGCTTCTGATCGGCTGGTACGCTTATCGGAAGACAAGCAATCTCACTGACTACATGCTAGGGGGACGTTCATTAGGTCCTGCTGTTACAGCGCTTAGTGCTGGTGCTGCAGATATGAGCGGATGGCTGTTAATGGGATTGCCTGGCGGAATTTACGTAAGCGGTTTAGCGGATGCTTGGATTGCTGTGGGTTTGACAATCGGTGCATATTTAAACTGGCTTTTAGTAGCACCTCGCCTTCGTTCTTACACCCAAGTGGCGAATGATTCCATCACGATTCCAAGTTACTTGGAAAATCGTTTTAAAGACAATACGAAACTACTTCGAATTGTTTCGGGGATTGTAATTCTCGTTTTCTTTACATTCTATGTATCTTCCGGAATGGTATCAGGAGCGGTATTCTTCGAAAGCTCATTTGGGACTAACTATTACACAGGATTATTCATCGTTTCTGGAGTAGTTGTTGCCTACACCCTTTTCGGCGGGTTCCTGGCCGTAAGTTATACGGATTTCATTCAAGGTTTGATGATGGTAGTGGCACTATTGCTAGTACCTGCAATTGGCATCTTTAAAACAGGAGGTCCTGCTGAAACGTTTGATACCATTCGTATGGTGGACCCAACTCTATTAGACTTCTTTAAAGGTACAACATTGATTGGTACCATTTCCGCGATGGCTTGGGGACTTGGATATTTCGGTCAACCACATATCATCGTTCGCTTTATGGCGATCAATACTGTAAAAGAAACAAAAAGTGCACGCCGAATTGGTATGGGCTGGATGATTTTCTCATTGCTCGGGACCATCTTTACAGCGTTAGTCGGTATTGCCTTCTTTGCTAAACATACGAATTACACGTTAGAAAACCCTGAAGCTATTTTCATTGAATTAGGACAAATCCTATTTCATCCATTGTTTGCTGGTTTCTTACTTGCAGCTGTGCTGGCAGCTGTCATGAGCACAATTTCTTCACAACTTATCGTAACATCGTCAGCTTTGATTGAGGACCTATATAAAATCTTGCTTCGAAAAGACGCAAAAGATAAAGAACTCGTTTTCCTTGGCCGTATGGCTGTATTAGTTGTTTCTGTTGTGGCTGGATTGCTTGCAATGGATCAAGACAGCACAATCCTTGAACTTGTTGCATATGCTTGGGCAGGTTTTGGTGCTTCTTTTGGTCCAGTCATCTTACTAAGCTTGTTCTGGAGAAAGATGACAAACTGGGGCGCTGTTTCTGGTATGATCGTTGGAGCTGTAACGGTCATTGTTTGGAAAAACTACGAATTAGGTAAAGCATTGTTAGGACAAGATTTATATGAAATCGTTCCTGGATTCGTGCTTAGTTTAATCGTATCCATTGTTGTCAGCCTTATCACTTACAAACCAAATGCTGACATTGAAAAAGACTTCAACGAAAGCTTACGCTTATTGAAGGAAGAGTAGAAACAAACAAAACCGCAGAGAATAAAACTGCGGTTTTTTCGTGTCTATTTATCACCTGTAAACGCGACACCCTTCAAGAAATACTTATTAAAGAAGGCGTATAGCAAAAGAACTGGAAGGGTGAATACCATAGAGGCGGCCATGATATAGTTCCAATAGCTGATATATTGTCCCTTAAATGTGTTTAAGCCGATCGGGAGTGTGAACAGCTCAGGATCGGAAATGATAATCAAAGGACCCATAAAGTTGTTCCAGGAACCCATAAAGACGAAAATTGCTTGAGCTGCCAATGCCGGACGAGCCATCGGCATAACGATCCGGAAAAATGTTCCGAACCTCCCCAGACCGTCGAGTGCAGCGGCTTCTTCCAATTCTTTTGGAAAATTGATAAAAAATTGACGCATCATGAAAATAAATGTGGCATTAATCATACCAGGAATAATTAAACCCTGATAAGAATTTAACCAACCGATTTCCTTTAGTATCAAGTAATTGGGAATCATCGTTACCTGTCCAGGAATCATCAAGATAGCGAGGATTACAATAAATAATGTTTGCTTACCTGGGAATGTTAAGCGTGCTAATGCATAACCGGCCATCGAATTAAACAACAAGTTTAATAGTGTCACAGATACCCCAACAAACAAACTATTGAAAAGCCATCTCGGAAATAACTCTTGTTCTAAGAAAATGGTTTTATAATTATCAAATGTAAAATTCTTTGGAATAAAATTAATAGTACCACTTACAATTTCTTCTAACGTCTTAAACGATGAGGACATCGCCCATAAAAAAGGTATAAGAGTGACAACCGCATAAACGATTAATATCGTGTACAACAATCCTTTTCCAAAACCTATGCTTTTCTTCATCTTGTCCCCTCCTAATAAAGAGATTCCTCTTTGGAGAATTTTCGTTGCAATAATGTCGCAATTAGAATGACGATTGCGAGCGCGAAGGCTAAGGCTGCTGCGTAACCTAATGTACCCAAGTTCTTAAACGCATATTGATAGACTAATAATACAACGGTGAGGGTAGAGTTATTCGGTCCACCAGAACCTGCCGAGAAAATATAGGATTGGTCAAATAACTGAAAGGTGCCGATAATGCCCATGATTACCACGAACGATGTCACAGGTCTTAAATTCGGAACCGTAATATAAAAGAATTTCTGAATCGCATTGGCACCATCCAAATCGGCTGCTTCATACAAAGAATCTGGTATTCCCTGCAATGCAGCCAAATAAATGACCATGAAAAACGGAGCGGTCGACCAAATATTCATGAACATGATTGCATTCAGGGCCACTTGCGGATCACCAAGCCAGTTGTAGGTTGGTAAGCCAATCACATCGAGAATCTTATTAATCAAACCATTTTGATTGTACATCCACATGAAAATTAGCGTTAACACCGCTGAAGATGTCAGTGTAGGTAAAAAGTAAACGATCCGGAAGAACTTTTCACCTTTTAGTCCTGCATTGAGAGATGCAGCTAGTACAAGGGCTAAAAAGGTTTGAAGCGGAACAACAATCAACACATACTTCGCTGTATTCCAAAGTGCAATTCTTGCTCTTTCGTCATCGACAATCTTACTAAAATTATCAAGACCGACGAATTCAAAGCTCGTGTTGCCTAGCAGCTGAACTTTATGAAAAGATAAAAAAATGGCATAAAATATGGGACCAATTACAAATAACAATAGTACAAACAATGTTGGAGACATAAACAAATATCCCTGTCCCGTTTCTCGTAATGCCTTTTTTGAAACCTTTCTGTTCACACCTACCAACTCCCTCTCATTTCAAACGATTGTCCCTCTTCTTCTGTAACTCTTTCTGGCGACGTCGTAACATCGCCAGAAAGAGTTGCAAAGTTTAGGATAGGGCTTTACGTACGATCCATCGTACATAAAGCCCCTTTCTATTACTTGTTTTCGATTTCTTTATTCGCTGTTTTCTCTGCCTTTTCTAACGCATCCTTTAACGATTGTTCGCCAAGGTAAGCGCTTGTAAATTGGTTATTAAAGTTTGTGAAAATGATCGGCAAATTCACACCTTGTGACCAAACCGTAGAATAAGGAGCTCCGGCAACTAACGCACCGCGAAGTTCATCTTTATCATAGCCAAGCTTTTCTGCAACAGATTTACGGGAAGGCAGTTCAAAACCTTTACTTGTCCATTTTTCCATACCTTCTTTGCCAGTCAGGTAGGAAATCAGTTTCCATGAAGCTTCCTTCTTTGTAGATGCAACATTCATAGAATAAGATACTGTGAATGCCATGGTACCCTTCTTACCATCGATTGTAGGTACTTCTGCTGTTCCAAAATCAATGTCTTTAAATGTGTTTTGAAGGAAAGGGATTGCCCAGTTTCCTTCGATAACCATAGCTGCTTTTCCTTGTCCAAACATTTCTCCTGTCCAACCTGCTCCTACTTGGTTTGGCTGTGCAGCCGTTTTTTCGATTAGCGCTTGATCAACATATGGCTGTAATCCTTCTAACACTTTTGGATCCGTGAAATTTGCTTTATCATCTTTAACGACTTTACCACCCTTGGATTCAGCAATAAAATATGTGCGTGCAAGTTCTGGATTTTGACCAAACCCATAGACCTCTGTACCTTTAGTCAGCTTCTTAGAAGCCTCACGAAGCTCATCCCAAGTTTTTGGTACTTCAACCCCTGCATCAGCAAGCATTTTTTTGTTATAAAATAAAGCTAATGTTGAGTAGCCTTTCGGGAATCCATAAGTTTTACCATCCTTTTGGAAAGCCTCTAACAATGGTTTTTCAAAATCAGCCTTATCAAAGTTTTTATCTTCATATTCATCAAGAGGCTCCAATACGCCTGTTTCAATCATGCCTGGTGCTTCAAAAGCATCCAGATAAAAAACATCCGGGCCTTCTCCACCAATCAAGCGTGTTTTCAACACATCCATATATTGATCCGCGATGACTTCATGCTTTACCTTAATGGTTGGGTATTTCGTTTCAAAATCTGCGAGAACTTGTTTTAACAATTCGGCTTCTTCTGGAGATGAACCCCAACCTGCAAGTGTAATTTCTACCTTTTCACCTTTTTTCCCTTCTGTAGGCTTGGAGGATGTTTCATCCCCGCTGCATCCTGTTAGCATACTTCCAATTATCATTGTGGACAAACCCAGAGTTGCGAGCCATTTCTTTCTTGCCATGATTATTTACCCCTCTCTTTTTGAAAAAGTTTTGATCATCTCAAGGAACTTAGAAACTGTTGCCACAGACTTCTATATCTCATGTGGAGTTCATCCACCGAAGATCATTTCAATTTGTTACAACTTTAAAACCAGAAGTATTCTTCTCTATCGAAACATTTAATCCACTAGTTGTACGTGATATCGTTACTGAGAGATACCCAGAACCAATCTTAATATCTTGGACAGAAAGCATATTCATTTCTTCAAGCAATACAGGTGAAAGTGTGATTTCTTTCTTCAGACTGTTAGGGAATAGCCCAAGCAAACTCTGAATAAATACAAGCGGAGTTCCAGCTGCCCATGCCTGCGGTGAGCATGCAACCGGATATTTAACGGCTTTCCCAATTGAGCTGTCATAACCACAAAATAATTCTGGTAGTCGTTCATACTCGAAGTAGAATGATGACTGAATAAGACCAGAAATTACCTTATTAGCAGCTTCCTTCTTTCCCTGCTTGCTCATACCGAGCAAAATCATGCTATTATCATGCGGCCAAATACTGCCGTCATGGTAGCTCATTGGATTGTAACCAGCTTCGTTTGCTCCCATTGTCCGGATTCCATAACCTGAAAACATTTTAGGCGATATGAGCATATCCGTAACATCATCGACTCTGTTAGCATCCAACATTCCGGAAAACAGTACATGGCCCGGGTTGGAAGTTATTGTACCAACTTGCTTCTTATCTTGGTCAAGAGCAATTGCATAGAACTTTTGCTCTTCCATCCAAAATTCTTCTTCAAATTTCACTTTCAGCTTTTGCGCTTCATTCCTTAACTTCTCAGCTGCTTCAAGTGAACCCTTTACTTCAAAAATATCTGCCAAACCATATTTTGCTTGATAAACATATCCTTGTACTTCACTTAGTGCGATTGGAGTCTTTGCATATTCTCCGTTCCGATGAACTATCGAGTCACCAGAGTCCTTCCATCCCTGGTTTGCAATTCCCTTACTTGATTCCTGATGGTACTCAACAAATAAATCGCTATCTCGGTCGCCGTATTGATCAATCCACTTAAGAGCAGCCTCTATGTTTTCATGTAATTCATCAACAATATTGAAATCACCCGTCCATTTCACATACTCTACAAGCAATACAAGGAAAAGCGGGGTCGCATCAATGGTTCCATAATAAGGTGAAAACGGAATTTGATTCGTATTAGCAAGTTCACCAAACCGTAATTCATGCATGATTTTCCCTGGCTGTTCATCTCTCCAAGGGTTAACGCTTCTTCCTTGGTGACTCGCCATTGTCCGTAGCGTACCTTTGGCGATTTCTGGTTTGAATGCAAGCATTTGCATAGCAGCTATTAAACTATCTCGTCCAAATGGAACGCCGAACCACGGTAGACCTGCGACAGGAAATTGCCCATATCCTAAATCTGTGAGCAGGACACGTAAATCGCCAATCCCTCTATCCGTCAACTTTTGAAGAGGAGTGTAGTCTGTACTTACTTTTGTAATGCTATTTTCCCAATTCTCATAAGATTGTTTGAGCAGTTCGAACGCCTCTTTTGGATCAGCTGCAATTTGGATTTCTTCATTACCTACTTGAGGCTGTATAGTAAATGTGATTTCATGCTCTTCAAGATGTCCGAGCGTAATATGAAAAGTGATTTCACCATGTTCTTTTACTTCTTTAGGATTTTGGTTCCAACTGATTTTGGTCGCTCGATATACATCATCAGCACCCATATATTCAAAAGTGATACCATTTCCTTCTACTTTTTGCCCTGTTCGCTCGCCAATCTTTCCATTATGAAAGCCACGAACAATAAACATGTCTGCAAAATCAGCTTCCATTTCAAGAGTCACATCGAAGGAAACAGCTTTAGGGAAATAATTCTTTAATTTAATAGTTTCATATAAAATGTCCTCGGTAATGAATCTCTTTCTTTCAATTTCTACTGATTCACGCCAAAGGATGAGCTCGCCATCCTTTTCCATATGAGGATTGGTTAAAAGGATTTTTGCCACATAATTCTCATTCGCATCTGATGAGAGTAAAATGGGTTCTTCATTATTTATTTTGACATCCAATTTACTTAAGAATCTTGTATCCTTTTTGTACAACCCCATTCCATATGGATGGTTCATTGATATATTTCCCTTCGAATCTGTCAAAAGAAACAAATCATTTTCCTTTATAACTCTATAATCCATAATGACCTCCTATCCGAAACGTTTCGGATAAAACATAAAAAAATAACAGCTTCCTGGAAAGGAAAAACTCCTTTCCGAAACGTTTCGGTTTTTGATGAAAAAGAAATAGTCTGATATTTCGACCACTATTTCAGTAACTTCGTAGTTTCTCTGACCTTTAACTCCGTGTCCAAATTGACTAAGTGCCCTTCTTCTTTTCCTTCTAGCATATTGACCAAAAGTTTAGCAGCTTGATATCCCATTTCGAATTTATTCTGAGCAATCGTTGTAAGCTTAGGAGAAACATAAGATGCTAGCATAATGTCATCATAGCCAACAATGGAAAGTTGATCTGGGATATTTAATCCCAACTTTTTTGCAGCGTTCATGACACCGAGAGCCATAAGATCACTTGCACAGAAAATTGCGGAGATTTCTGGATGAGTACGAAATAATTCTTCTGCTTGCGTTTCAGCAATTTCCTCGCTAAACTCTCCATTTGCAATCCATTCTGACTTGACATCAATTCCATTCTCTTTTAAAGCC
This sequence comes from Bacillus sp. cl95, assembly GCF_900115925.1. Taxonomy (GTDB): domain Bacteria; phylum Bacillota; class Bacilli; order Bacillales; family Cytobacillaceae; genus Neobacillus_A. The sequence goes on from NZ_FOYF01000004.1 coordinate 352,345, forward strand.
TGCCGGTATCCTTCTAATCTGCGCTGGCTGACAAATGCATATTCATGGCCATTCATCATGGCGATTTTCGTATGCCCAAGGTCAATTAAATGGTTAACAGCCTTTTTCGCACCTAGTAGATTATCTGTGGTTACATAGCCAATCATGTCGGATTCAAATGGGATATCGATTAGTACACATGGTATATTGCTTTCGATTACTTCTTTTAAATAAGGATCATCTGTCCGGATACCTTGAACAATCACACCATCGACCATTCGATCCTTGCAGAGTTGGGAATATGTTTTTTCCCGTTGTTTAGTTGAAGTAGTACTAAATAAGACCAAATCATAATCAGAACCTCCAGTAAAAACATTGATACCGGAGAGTACCTCGAACGTAATATTATCCTTCACACTGGCCTTATTCAATCCTGAAACCAACAAACCAATCGTTTTCGATTTGTTCATTACAAGACTTCTTGCAATTGTGTTTGGACTATAATTAAGTTCTTTTGCCACTCGTACAATTTTTTGTCTAGTTTTTTCATTTACATCTGAGTATCCATTCAACGCTCTGGAAACCGTAGTGACAGAAACCCCAGCCACCTTGGCAATATCTTTAATTGTACTCATATAGAAATTCCTCCAAAACGTTTCGGATATCTTGTTACTTTGTATAATACTCGCTATTGAAAACGATTTCAACTTTTTTCTATCTTTATTCTTCCTTAAAAAATAACATATTTCGACATTCTCCAATTTAATCGAACGTTTGAATAAAGTAAGATGAAATCCTTGAGATTACTAGATTTTTTCCCGGGAAATACCGAAAAATCTGTCGCACTCGCATCAACAAAAAAGCCGGCAGATGTCGTATCTTGCCGGCTTTCCCTATCATTACAACTCGGTTTAACGTTTCTTTATTTCCTGCATAAGCAACTTATTTACCAAGCCAGGATTCGCTTGTCCTTTTGTCGCCTTCATCATTTGTCCAACGAGGAATCCAATTGCCTTGTCTTTTCCATTCTTGAAATCATCAACTGATTGCGGGTTTGCATCAAGCACATCAGCAACGATTTTCAATAATGCACCCTCATCGGAAATCTGAACCAACCCTTTATCTTTGACAATTTTCTCAGGGTCGCCACCATTTTCAATCAGTTCTTTAAAGACTGTTTTAGCAATTTTCGTTGAGATTGTACCATTCTCGATGAGTTTAATTATTCCTGCTAACCCTTCCGGTGTAAGAGCGACATCTGCAAGTTCCTTTTGTTCAGCATTCAAGTAAGCTGAAACCTCTCCCATAATCCAGTTTGAAGCTTGCTTCGCCTCAGCTCCAGCCTTTATGGTTGCCTCAAAGAAATCGGAAAGTTCCTTCGTTGCTGTCAAAACAGCGGCATCATATGGTGGAAGTCCAAGTTCTTCAACGTAGCGTTTTTGACGTTGGTCAGGTAATTCGGGAATCTCAGCACGAATGCGTGCTTTCCAATCCTCATCAATATAAAGATCGAGCAAATCCGGTTCAGGGAAATAGCGATAATCATCAGAACCTTCTTTTACCCTCATAAGAATCGTTGTATTGGTCGCCTCATCATAACGAAGTGTTTCCTGACCAATAGTTCCGCCGCCTCGCAACACTTCCTCTTGACGCTTCTCCTCATACTCAAGCCCTTTACGGACAAAGTTGAATGAGTTTAGGTTCTTCAATTCCGTTTTTGTGCCGAATTCCTCTTGGCCTTCTGGGCGGAGAGAAATATTGGCATCACAACGAAGAGAACCTTCCTCCATCTTGCAATCGGACACTTCTGTGTATTGAATAATAGATTTCAGCTTCTCCAAGTACGCGTACGCTTCATTCGGAGTACGAATATCAGGTTCAGAAACAATTTCGATCAATGGTGTACCTTGTCTGTTTAAATCTACAAGAGAGTAGCCTTTAGCATGATTAAGCTTTCCTGCATCCTCTTCCATATGTACACGGGTGATGCCGATTTTCTTTTTATAGCCATCCACTTCAATTTCAATCCAGCCATTTTCTCCAATCGGTTTATCAAATTGCGAGATTTGATAGGCTTTTGGATTGTCTGGATAAAAATAGTTTTTGCGATCGAACTTTGTATGCGTGGCGATTTCACAATTAAGCGCCATTGACGCTTTCATGGCATAATCTACCACCTTCTTGTTCAATACTGGCAACACTCCAGGGTAACCGAGTTCGATGACGCTTGTATTCGTATTCGGTTCTGCTCCGAAGTGGTTAGGACTCGCCGAAAAGATTTTAGATTCCGTTTTTAACTCCACATGAACTTCCAGTCCGATGACTGTTTCATATTTCATCTTGTTCCCCCCCTTACAATGCCGGTTTCTGTTTATGGAATGTAGTTGCCTGTTCATAAGCATGGGCGACACGATAAATCGTACTCTCATCGAAATGCTTACCAATGATTTGCAAGCCTAGTGGCAGCCCGTTTTCAAAACCGCAAGGCACTGATATTCCAGGCACACCTGCAAGGTTTACTGGAATCGTTAAGATATCGTTTGCGTACATCGTCAGAGGATCGCTCGTTTTCTCACCTAGCTTAAAGGCTGGCGTTGGTGTTGTCGGTCCAACGATGACATCATATTTTTCAAATACTTGTTCAAAATCCTGCTTGATTAAAGTTCTAACTTTCTGAGCCTTTTTATAGTAAGCATCGTAATAACCAGAACTTAAAGCAAATGTTCCAAGCATGATGCGGCGTTTCACTTCGTCACCAAAGCCTTCCGCGCGTGTTTTGCTGTACAATTCCAGCAAGTTTTCGGCATTCTGTGTACGATAGCCAAATCTAACTCCGTCAAAACGCGCCAGGTTTGCCGAAGCTTCCGAAGAAGACAATAAATAATACGTTGCGAGCGCATACTTAGAATGCGGTAGTGAAACTTCTTCCCAAGTCGCTCCAAGACCCTCAAGAACCTTTAATGCTTCTAATACAGACTGTCTGACAGCTTCATTTACACCTTCTCCGAGGTATTCCTTTGGTACAGCAATACGAAGTCCTTTTACATCCCCCGTTAATGCTTCACGGTATTTGGGTACAGGTACATTTGCTGAAGTTGAATCCATTGGATCAATACCCGAAATCGCTTCTAGCAAAAATGCGTTATCCTCTACCGTTCTAGTAATCGGACCAATTTGATCAAGCGAGGATGCAAACGCCACAAGTCCAAAGCGGGAAACTCGTCCGTACGTAGGCTTTAAACCAACCACTCCACAAAAAGATGCAGGTTGGCGGATGGATCCTCCTGTATCAGATCCTAATGAAAAAAGAACTTCTCCTGCAGCAACCGCCGCAGCTGATGCACCTGAAGATCCACCAGGAACCGTTTCTAAATTCCAAGGATTACGCGTTTGCTGAAATGCCGAGTTCTCATTGGAAGACCCCATCGCAAACTCATCCATATTTAATTTTCCAATCGTAATCGTTCCAGCTTGATTCAACTTGTTTACAACGGTTGCATCATAAATAGGATCAAAATTCCCAAGGATTTTACTCGCACAAGTTGTTCGTAAGTTCTTTGTAACGAGGTTATCTTTTAATCCGATTGGCATACCGAATAAAAGACTTTCCATATCAGATTGTCCATCCATTTTGGCAGCTGCTTGGCGGGCACGTTCTTCATCTAGCGTCAAGAACGCTTGTACCTTTGAATCTACTTCACTAATTCTCTTATATGACTCATTAACAAGGTCACTCACACTTAATTCTTTTTTATGTATGAATTCGTGCAACTCAGATACACGATGGTCAAATAAACTCACTTTCGTTCCCCCTTATTCACCTAAAATAGACGGAACTTTGATTTGTCCATCCTGATGCTCAGGTACGTTTCTCAGTACCTCTTCCCTCGGCAATCCTTTTTGCGGAACGTCCTCACGCATGACATTTTTCATATCCAGAACGTGTGAAGTTGGTTCTACATTCTCAGTATCCAACTCATTCAATTCATCAGCAAAAGAGATGATCGCATCTAACTGCTTCGTAAATTCTACTGCTTCTTCATCTGTAATAGCCAATCTAGCCAGCTTGGCTACATGTTTTACTTCTTCCAGTGAAATTCTCGACATTGCGTACACCTCCATCAAGTACTATAAATATTAATAACGATCATACCAAACTTTTCCGCTTTAAATCAACGATCAAGAGACTCTCTTAGTACATCTACTGCAGCCTTTACTTTTTCAATATTTTCCGGATCCGCATGATGCTGACGTGCATACATCAGGACAGGCCTCAGACTCTCCACCGATCTCCCTAATTCGTACATCCATTCATATCTTGGCACCATCCAAAGATGGAAATGATGGGTCGTGTCTTCATTGTAAAAATAGTAAACATGCTCAATCCCGAGTTCTTTTCTTTGGGCAGAACGAATTTTGCGAATCAGTTGCAGATAATCTTCCGCTTCTTCGTCGGTCAATTCATCCATACTGTAGAAATGTCGTTTTGAGGCCAAAATAACCAATCCTGGAATCGGATAGGCAATATCTTGATGGGCATGAAAAAAAGGCGTCTCCTTGATGACCCCTCCGGTTGCTTCCACTAAGCCATTGGCGACAGAACAACTCAAACACTTTGTTTCAACTTCTCTTCCATCTGCAAACTGAATTTTTCGCATTTTATATCCCTCTTTTAGACATTTTTTCTATTATACAACTCTATTTTCGGAAAAAATAGAGTTTTTAGATATATGTCTACAAAATGAAAAAAAGTTTGCTACGGAGTCCCTTATAAGAAAAACGCAAGCGCCCTCGGCACAAGTGAAAAACACTTGTGCCTGCGATGTTTTTCCAAGGAGCTTTCCTTTATGTTAAGCCCCCGAATCACGAAGTTCATCCTCGAAAAGGCTATCGCCTTTTCTTCGTGCGATGATGATGCTGCCGAAGCGTTCCTTGTCCTGATTTCTGAAGTGATTTGGCTTATGACCAAAATTGTTTTGGCTTTAGAAAACAATTAAGGTTGTTTCGGCTTTAGGAAACAACCCCAATGGGCTGGGCGCTGTAGCTAGAAAGCTATCTCCGTTAAATTTCTTTCTTATCTAATTAAAAAAGGCACTCCGAAGCATTCTGCAAAATCATCGGTGGAACATCTTCCCAAGGAATGAGAATAACCCTTTTTTATTTTCGGTTTTTTTTATCGACTGCTCTCCAAGTGTCTTTTTTACAATTTCAATATTTTCTTTATCAATCGCATGATCATATGCCAGAACTAGCCCTATGTCACTATCGTGCTCTTGATTGGTCACCATTTTATACGGTAATTTATATTTCTTCGCGAGCTTCACATACTTTGCCAAGTTGTTGTAGCCCATATTTCCATTTAAGAGGACTTGGGCTCCACCGTTTTCTTTCATCAACGTTTCGATCTCAGTATATGTTCCCTTTTCATAAACTTGAGCTTTTGTTAGGACAGCAACAATCCGTTCCCGAATAGTCCCCAAGTATTTTCTTCGCTCATCTGGATTGATTTCTTTAGGTCCGTGTATACCTTGCTGCAAGATTTCATCAACATTCTGCTTGTTCATCATGCAAACTCCCTTCGAAAAAACTACTATTATGTATGATAGTTCCCCCAAAAGGGTGTCTTTAAAAGAAATACTTCTTCAAATAGAACTTAGTGATCGCCATATATTCGCGAATGTACGATTTTGGAACAGCCACTAATGGGGTTTCTGCCGGTAATCCGACCACTTCTAGGTTCTTGTCTTTTGCAATTTCAACTGCACGAAAAATATGAAAGTCATTTGTAATTAAGATACCGCTATTTGCTTCGTCTGGTATGTAAGCCTTGGAGTTTTCAACGTTTTCATATGTATCAGTCGACTCATCTTCGAGAATAATTCGCGATTCCTCTATTCCTTGTTTCAATAATTCTCTTCTGATTGATTCTGCCTCAGAGATTTCTTCCCCGGGTCCTTTTCCTCCGGATGCAATCACGATCGTTTTCTTATTTTTCTTTGCATATTCAGCCGCAGCATCAATTCTGCATTTTAAAGCTAGAGAAGGAACCGTCCCCTTCACTCTTGCCCCAAGAACAATCATGTAATCAGCATTTTCCGGAACGTCTCCCTTACTAGCTTGCACAATTTGAAAATGCAGTACAGCGACATAGATGAATCCTAATCCGACTATCCCTAGAATGATTTTTTTCAAACCCTCTCACCTCTTATCCAAATTGTACCACTTAGAATAAACTGTGTGATAAAGAAAATTCTATGTCAATAAATAAAAACAGTGCTGCTTCTTTGATTGAAGCAACACTGTTTTACGGAATTATTTTTCGTGGAATTGGGCTTCTTCCGTGGAACCTTTTAATGCAGTTGTAGATGAAGTCCCACCCGTGATGACCATGGATACTTGATCGAAATAACCTGTTCCTACTTCACGCTGATGGCGAGTAGCTGTATAGCCATTTACTTCACTAGCAAACTCTGCCTGCTGCAGTTCAGAATAGGCAGCCATACCGCGATCTTTATAGCCTCGTGCCAATTCAAACATACTATGATTGAGAGCATGGAAGCCTGCTAATGTAACGAACTGGAATTTGTAGCCCATCTTACCGAGTTCCACTTGGAACTTTGCAATGGTGTCATCATCCAGTTTCTTTTTCCAGTTAAAAGAAGGCGAACAGTTATAGGCCAGCAACTTGCCAGGATATTTCTCATGAATAGCTTCGGCAAATCGTCTTGCCTCTTCCAAGTCTGGCTCTGAAGTTTCACACCACACAAGGTCAGCATAAGGTGCATATGCCAATCCTCTTGAGATAGCCTGATCAAGACCTGCATTCACACGGAAAAATCCTTCTGTAGTCCGTTCTCCAGTGATAAACGGTGCATCGTATGGATCGACATCACTCGTAATCAAATCTGCCGCATTCGCATCTGTACGCGCAACTACTAGAGTAGGGACTCCCATCACGTCAGCTGCTAGTCGAGCAGCAATTAAATTGCGGACTGCTGTTTGCGTCGGCAACAGCACTTTTCCACCAAGATGACCGCACTTTTTTTCAGATGATAGCTGGTCTTCAAAATGTACACCCGCTGCCCCTGCTTCAATCATTGCCTTCATCAATTCAAATACGTTTAACTGTCCACCGAACCCGGCTTCAGCATCTGCCACAATCGGAGCGAACCAATCGATTGTATTATCTCCTTCAGAATGTGTGATCTGATCTGCACGTTGAAGCGCCTGATTGATGCGCTTTACAACACTCGGAACACTGTTTGCAGGGTAAAGACTTTGATCAGGATACATATTTCCTGAAAGGTTTGCATCTGCCGCAACTTGCCAGCCGCTCAAGTAAATGGCTTTCAATCCTGCTTTCACTTGTTGTACTGCTTGATTTCCTGTTAAAGCACCAAGTGCATTGACAAAATCCTCTTCATTCACAAGTTTCCAGAGCTTTTCTGCACCCCTGCGAGCAAGTGTCTGCTCAATATCGACTGATCCTCTTAATTTAATGACTTCCTCTGCTGTATATGGACGCTTTACCCCATTCCAACGTGAATCTAATTCCCAGCTTTCCTGTAACTGCTTTACCCTAACATCATTCATTCTTCTTTCCTCCTAAAATAGTCATCACATTTTAAGACGCAGGCAGATTCGCCCCAACATCATGTTGGCAGCGTTGTTGTTCTTGAAGATGAAATTCCGGTCTATGTGTGGGTCTGTTTTATAACAGCAACTTAGAAGTTTTATATAATCGGTTGCCTTTGTTATAAAACAGTTATAATTTACATGTTTGTATTATATAACAGAGTTTTCGGAATGTGAACCGAAAATTATAAAAATATCCAAAAAATTTTCGACTCAAATAAAAAGACCATCTCTCTACTGGAAATGATCCTTTAACTCTCCATATAAAACTTCAAATTCTGCTTCGCGATTGTCTGTCTGAAAAAATTCATGTTGGGCAATTGCTATAAGAAGCTTTCTTTTTAAAGCAGGATTCTCAATCTCTTTCAAAATCCATTGGCGTTTTTGAAAGAGAAAATCAAGATAGCTCTCGTACCGTTCGTCAAACTGGGATTCCAGTTGCTGCTTAATTTTTTTAGCTAAAATCGGACTTGCACCATCAGTGGAAACTGTGATGGTTAATCTACCCCGTTTTAATAGTGATGGATTCTTGAAGTCAGCTTCATCTGGATGGTCCGCCATGTAAACAAGTTGCCCCTCCTTTGCGGCAAGCTTGATTTCACTATTTAGGCTTGGATCATCTGTCGCAGCAAAAATGAGAAAGGCATCTTGAATGTCCTCTTTGAGAAATCTTTTCTCATGCCACTGTATGTTTTTGGCTTCCGCAAGTTTCAATAATTCGGCTGTTACAGTGGGGCTGACGACGGTTATCTTTGCTTTTTCCGGAAGCAAACCGAGTACTTTGCGTTCGGCAATAGCTCCGCCTCCAATTACGACCACTTTCTTATTTTTTAATTGGAGCATGATTGGATACATCGATTGCACCTCGTTTCTGCGCAGATTATTCGTTCACGTTAATGTACTTTTTGTGACAGTACTCGATCAATGTCCTGTTATTTTAGATAACATCCCTTGCTTCGAAAACTCTCTGTACAACCAAATTGGTCAATTTTTCATCCAAACCAAGCGGATCGCACATCACCACTACTTGATCGCTACTGTTTTTGATCGTTAACTCTCGAAAGAACAATAAATGTGGAAAAACAAACACTTTATTTCGGCAATCCGCTATCCTCATTTCCCATAAAGGAGACTGCTTCAAATACCCTGTGACAACGTCCCCATCAATCATCGCCGCCAATTTATCAAATTCAACAGCTGCTTCCGAATCTCTACTACCATGAGCTACAAGTAAAACTGATTCGTTCTCTCTCTCACCATAACCACACTGTAACAATCGTTCATTAATGATTTGAGCTACTATCCAATCCGCCCCTAAAGGCCTCCCGTAGCAGAACTCAATCCTTGGATGTGTATCCTTAGCCGCTTCAATTTCGGATGGTATATCAACGTTGGAATGAACACCAGGCATAAGTAATACAGGCATCACGGTGATGCTAGTCGCTCCTTTTCTTACACAACGGTCAATTACCTCCTCAATGGAAGGACGAGCATTCTCAAGGAACGCATGCTCCTGCAATGGGAATTCTACTTTCATCTTTACCTTTTTTATAAAATCTCTAAATTTTTCGTTCGATGATGCTAAGCGGCTGCCATGCCCGACATAAATAATCGCCTTCATCCATTCAACACCGCCTCCATTACCCCTTGTTTAGTCGGTTGTATCGCCATCTCATTTGGAATAATGCCGTAAGTTGCTGCCGCCCTTTTCGTCTTCTCTCCCATACAAACGACTTTCAGATTCAAGAACTCATCCCGGTTCATTCCACAAACACTTAATCCCTCCATGAATGCTGTGACAGCAGCAGAACTCGGGAATATGACTGTATCCAAATCTGCTTCATCTACCATTCTTTTAAAAATATCAAAGTATTGAGTGTCCAACTTTTTGATGCTGGTCGTCCATACGTCATGATCAGCAGAGTATATAGCACTGTCACCTACGATTAACAGTTGACCTTCCACCGATATTTCCTTTACTAGCTTAGCTAGAAATCCACGCTCTCCTAATGCACGAATACTTTTAGTAGAAGATCCGTAAAAATTTGCTCTCAACGTACGAACATCTAATCCTAGTGAAAAAATGCTTTTAAAAAAGTCTTCCACGCTTTCTGGCGACGTAAACAGAATTCCCTCATATTGATGAATTCGCTTGAAAATATCTTGATTCACGGGTACCATCTCTTTTCGCCACTTCGGAAATTCAATGATATCAGCTCCATCTTGTGCAAGTTTTTTGGCGAGTTCACTTTGTCCTGTACTAGTACGCGCCAATAGAATCTGACGACCGTATAGTGGTTTCTTTTCAAACCAGCTGATTTTTTCCCTCAAAGCGATGACCTCACCTACTAGAATAATAGATGGGTTTTGAAAATTGGCAGCAGCCGCTTCGGCAGCAATGTCCTCCAATGTTCCTTCCAGCGTCTGTTGACGGCTAAATGTCCCCCATTGTATGAGAATGACTGGAGTGGAAGCAGACTTCCCATGCGAGATAAGGTTTTCACAAATGAAAGGCAGGTTTCCAACTCCCATATAAAAAGCAATTGTATCTACTCCGCGAACAAGACCTTCCCAGTCCAGCAGCGGTTTTCCTTCCGCTGATTTGTCATGCGCCGTTACAACGGCAAATGATTCGGCGTACTCGCGATGGGTAACGGGAATGCCCGCATAGAGAGGTGCTGCCACGCCTGAAGAGATTCCAGGCACAATTTCAAATGGGATATCGTATTGAGCAAGAGCAGCGGCCTCTTCGCCGACACGTCCGAAAACGCCTGGGTCGCCACCTTTTAGACGAACAACTTTTTTTCCTAATAGGGCCTTTTCTACAAGGAGATCATTGATGGCTTCTTGTCTGAGAGTATGACGGTCTGGCAGCTTGCCACAGTAGATAAGTTCGCAATCATCCGGGGCAAACTCTAGCAATTTTGGGTTAGCCAAGCGATCATATAAAATGACCTCCGCTTCTTTCATTGCTTCCATCCCTTTTATCGTCATCAAACCTATATCACCAGGACCCGCTCCTACAAGAAATACTTTTCCCATCTTCATCTCGCCCTCATCCTTCCAGGTTCTACTTTTCTATCAATATATAAACCGTATCTTCTTCTACTGATACCGGGTACGTTTTTGCCTGTCCCTTATCGGGTGCCTGCACTTTCCCATCCCTTAGAGAGATTTTCCAATCATAGACTGGACAAAATACATATTCGCCACTGATAAGTCCCTCTGTCAGCACCCCACCTTTTGGATGGGGGCTGCGATTTTCTATCGCCCACACTTCGCCATTTGTGAGCTTGAATAAAGCTATCGATTCCTTACCAATCTGAACGGCAACTCCTGTTCTAAATGGCATCTCAGAGTAAGTCGTTGCAGCCACTTTCGTCATCGTTCCTAACATCACTTTCACTCCCTAGACTTAGATTTATAGTTTATGAGTCGTGTAATATTTGTCTTGAATGTTTTGATTTTCGACCGCTTCACTCCAAGGCTCTTCATAGCGCTCAAGTGTTTTGTCGACCCTTTCGTTTAAAGCTTTGCGCTTGGCTTCATCAGCAAGCACTTCTTTTACATGATCAAGACCGACACGATCAAGCCACTTAGAAGTCCTTTCGAGGTAATTGGCCGTTTCACGGTAGTATTGTAAATAGGCACCTGTTATCTCCATCACTTCTGCCTGTGTCTTCACTGTCATGAGCAAGTCCCCGGCACGAAGGTCCATTCCTCCATTACCTGCCACATAAATTTCCCAGCCTCCGTCGATACCGATAAAGCCGATATCTTTAATGCCACTTTCCGCACAGTTTCGCGGACATGCTGAGACACCCATTTTCACTTTGTGCGGCGTATCAAGACGCTCGAATTTCTTTTCCAGCTCGATGCCAAGAGCCATCGAATTTTGTGTCCCATAGCGACAGAACTCGGCTCCCACGCAAGTTTTGACCGTTCGTAAGGTTTTGCCATAAGCATAACCTGAAGGCATATCGAGATCTTTCCAGATGTCAGGTAAGTTTTCTTTCTTGATTCCAAATAAGCCAATTCGCTGTCCACCAGTCAGTTTGACTAGAGGTACATTATATTTCTCCGCTACAGCGGCAATCTTTTTCAAATCTTCTGCACTTGTCACGCCACCATACATCCTTGGTACAACAGAGTAGGTTCCATCCTTTTGGATATTGGCATGCATTTTCTCATTTACTAGGCGAGAATCGCGATCATCACGATGGGAGTCAATATTGACCATTCCAAGGAAGTAATTGATGGCTGGACGGCACTTTATGCATCCCTCTTCCTGTTTCCATCCGAGTACGTACATGACTTCCTTGATGCTCGTTAAGCCCTTTTCCTGAATTTCAGCGACAATTTCATCGCGACTTAAGGCGGTGCAGCCACAAATTCCTGTTTTGAGAGGAGCTGCTTCATATCCTTCGCCCAATGTGTGTGCAAGAATATCAGAGATAAGTGACTTACAACGTCCACATGAACGCCCTGCATTTGTACAGCCGCCAACCTGTTCAACCGTAGTCAATTCGTTTGTACGAATAGCTTCCACGATCGTTCCTTTTGTCACACCATTACAGCCGCAGACAAGCTCGCTATCAGGCATCGCCGCAATACTCATTGCTTCACCTTCTCCACCAGCCGGAGGCAAAAGTGACATGCTTGTCAAACCGCTGATATCTTCTTTTTCTTGAAGCATTCGGAACAGCCTTGTGCTGTCCTTCGTATCACCATAAAGTACAATGCCTACGATTTGATTATTGCGGATAAGTACTTTTTTATAAATTCCATCAAACTCATTGTGGATTTTGATTGCCTTTGTTGAAGGATCGTCCAATATTTCACCTGCTGAGAAAAGATCTACCCCTGCTACCTTCAATTGAGTTCCAGTGACAGAACCTGCATACGGTTTTGTATCAATACCTGCTAACTTGGCAGCAAGCACTCTTGCTTGATCGTACAATGGTGCAACAAGTCCGTAGGTGATTTCACGGTGTTCCGCACACTCCCCAACGGCGTATACATTTTTCATGCTTGTTTCCATGAAATCATTGATCACGATTCCTCGATTGACATAGATGCCGGCATCTTTAGCAAGAACCGTGTTAGGCTTGATGCCAATTGCCATTACGACAAGATCGGCACTTGTTTCGGATCCATCTTTAAAACGAACTCCTGTGACTCTGCTTTCTCCTAAGATTTCAACCGTTTCTTTTTCCATCAAAAAGTTCATACCCTGTGCTGCCAATTCTTTTTTCAGCATATTGGAAGAAGTAGGATCAAGCTGACGCTCCATTAAGTCAGGCATTAAGTGAACGACATCCACTTCCATCCCTAAATTCAGCAATCCTCTTGCTGCTTCAAGGCCCAACAAGCCTCCACCAATGACCACTGCTTTTTTATATTTCTTGGCCGCCTCGATCATCATTTCCGTGTCAAGAATATCTCGGAAACCTGTCACTCCTTCTTTAGCAGCTCCAGGTACCGGTAAAATAAACGAGCTGGAACCCGTTGCCAAAATGAGCTTGTCATAAGGAGCTATTTGTCCATTTTCCGTATAGACTACTTGCTTTTCTGGATCAATTTTACTTACAGCATCTCCAGTTGAAAGTTGAATATCATTTCTCTTATACCAATCGAGTTCGTTCATGATAATTTCCGAAAATGTAGCCTCACCCTGTAAAACGTTAGACAACTTGATGCGATTGTAGTTAGGGTGAGGTTCGTTACCAAATATCGTTATCTCGTAAGCCTCAGGAGCATTCTTGATTAGTTCTTCAATCGTCCGTACTCCTGCCATCCCATTTCCGACCATGACCAATTTTTGCTTGTTCATTGTTCATCCTCCTAAAAGGTGTTAGTTTGCTCAATATTTCACAATCATTGTCTTAAAAAAAGCACATCACGTACCTCGTTATTTAAATATGTTTTCTATATGCTTACATTGTAATCCCCTACATTCGTTCGTGTTTGTGAAGTACGTCACACCAAAACAAACTATGTGAATGAATTCACATCTTTGTCATTTTGTTGTGATGATTTGTACACATTTTGATTTCCAGTGAACAGCAGTCTTACATTTGACAAATGGTTATTATTGCAACACAATTTGTATAAGAAATCCTGTCCGCAATGAAGGAGATAATATGAACGAAAAAACGAAAGCATTATATGAATACTTAGTTGAAAACGCCGTTAGTTTCACGGGTGATTGGCAAAAACGACAAGATTTGAAACCTGGATCGGACTATTCTGCAGATGCTCCAATAGAACGAGCAAAGCAAGTAACAGAACAAAATACTTTATACGTCAAGATTGTGGCTAAGTCTCTTTTGCAAACAGAAAACGAAATGAAGGAATCGATTTCAAACTGGACGAGTCAAACCGCAGCACACCGCGTCAATTCTAAAACACCGTTAAGTGATGTTGCTAAAAACTCCGGCATCTTCCGCCGCGTGTATTGGGAATATATAAAGAAGTTCATTAAAGAGACGGATTTGGAAATTAACGTAGATGATATATTGGCTTGGGAAGAAACAATCAACTATACGTTGGATTATGTATTGGAAACATTCACTGCTAATTTCATGGAGATCTTGCTTTCACGTTTGAATGCACAAGCATCCTTGATCATGGAATTAAGTACTCCCGTCATACCACTCTCCAAAGAAATTGGTTTGCTGCCTATTATCGGGGATATCGATACAACCAGAGCCAAATATATTTTGGAATCAACCCTTGAGCAAAGTGTGGAATTGAAGCTTTCCCATCTCATCATCGATGTTTCAGGCGTTGTTATGGTCGATACAATGGTTGCCCATCAGATTTTCAAGATTATCGATTCCCTAGGTCTCATCGGTGTAGAAGCTACCTTGCTCGGCATTCGCCCTGAAGTAGCACAAACAGCCATTCAATTGGGAATTAATTTTAATAATGTGCGCACGGAGAATTCTTTAAGCAAGGTACTAAAAAAGCTCAATTACCATCTCTAATTCAAAGGAACACAAAAAACCTCCAATTGGATTGGAGGTTTTTTAAATACTCTTTATTAGAACATTTCAGAAGTAGTCTTAGCTTGCATGTGAAGAAGCAAGTAGTCTGGACCGCCCGCTTTTGAATCTGTACCTGACATGTTGAATCCGCCGAATGGCTGGTATCCAACGATTGCGCCTGTACAGCTACGGTTGAAATAAAGATTTCCAACGTGGAAGTCTTCGCGTGCCTGCTGGATTTTTTCACGATTTCTCGTAATGACAGCACCAGTTAAGCCATACTCTGTATTGTTAGCAATTTCGATTGCATGCGTGAAATCTTTAGCCTTTGTGAAACCAACGACTGGTCCAAAGATTTCTTCCTGCATTAAACGAGCTTTAGGATCAAGGTCAGCAACAATTGTTGGCTTAATGAAGTAACCTTTTGAGTCGTCTCCCTCTCCACCAGCAACAATCTTGCCTTCTTCTTTTGCGATCTCGACGTAGCTCATGATCTTGTTGAAAGCTGCTTGGTCGATAACTGGACCAGCAAATGTACCTTGCTCTTCAGGATTTCCAACTGTTAATTCGTTAGTCAATTGAACCACTCGGTTTAACACTTGGTCATACACATCTTCAACGATTACCGCACGTGAACATGCTGAACACTTTTGTCCTGAGAAGCCGAACGCTCCTGCCACGATTGATTGTGCTGCCAATTCAAGGTCTGCTTCACTATCAACGACGATTGTGTCTTTTCCGCCCATTTCAGCGATTAGACGCTTCATCCAGATTTGACCTTCGTTTAATTTTGAAGAACGTTCAAAAATACGTAAACCAACATCACGTGAACCTGTGAAGCTGATGAAACGAGTGTCTTTGTGGTCAACTAAATAGTCGCCCACTTCAGCACCGCTACCTGGAACGAAGTTAAGAACGCCTTTAGGTAGTCCTGCTTCTTCCATTACTTCTACGAATTTCGCTGCAACAATCGGAGTTGTTGAAGCTGGCTTTAATAGAACTGTGTTTCCTGTTACAATCGCTGCTACTGTTGTACCAGCCATAATTGCAAACGGGAAGTTCCAAGGAGAAATGATGATTCCTACTCCTAATGGAATGTAGTCATAGCGATTGAATTCGTTTGGACGACTTTCAACCTTAACACCGTCTTTAAGGATTAGCATTTGTCGTGCATAGAATTCTAAGAAATCGATTGCTTCAGCTGTATCTGCATCAGCTTCTTTCCATGGCTTTCCAGCTTCTTTTGTTAAAAGAGCAGAGAACTCATGCTTGCGGCGACGGATGAGCGCAGCTGCTTTGAATAGCACATCTGCACGTACTTCAGGCTTAACCTTTTTCCAAGTCTTGAAAGCTTCTACAGCAGACTGCATTGCTTTTTCTGCAAGGTCGCGATTTGCTTTTGAAACGCGGCCGATAACTTCTTCTTTATTTGATGGATTGTATGAAGTAATTTTTTCTTCAGTAGAAATCTTTTCTCCGCCAATGATTAAATCGTAATCTTGACCTAAGTAACCATTAACTGTTTCCAATGCTTTTAAGTAAGCCTGACGTTCACCTTCCACATTAAAATCCGTGAACGGTTCGTGTTTGTAAGGTTGTACCAACTTAACCCCTCCTATGTATAACATCAGTAGGTAAAACGTTTTCACCCAAAGAACATTCTAACATGATTATGGGGTTCTATCAATCTTTGCACTACGCACAATAATCGTTGGAAAATAAGGAAAATATAGCAATCGAGTGACATGCTCTGGATTGAGTCTATTATGCTGAATGGAATGTAGGGGGTATAGCCTCTAATCACAGGCCGGTTCATTTTTTTAACGGCGATTGTGGAGTTGGTTACGGCGGTTGTGGGAAGCTTAACGGCGCTTACGAAGCACTTATCGAAAATTCGACACTCCCTAGGATTAAAAATACCCCACCGTGCATCTACTCAAAATACAAAAAGGCTAAATCCCCTTTCAGGGATTTAGCCTTCAATACTAATAGATATGGACAAATGGTTCTTTTTGCTGAGCTTTCCTTACAATGAGAGCTTCCGGTCCATTAACTGACGTTATGCTTACTTGAACAGAAAGATAGTCAGGGAAATGCTCCATCACCAATCCAGTCACGTATTGCGTAAACCCAATGGCTTCCGCTTTACCAAAAAACTGAATCGGTATACTCACATTTAATTCTTGGAATTGGTCCCCTACGTAAAAGGCTCTACCAATTACTCCATTGAAGTTAGGGAAATATTCTTCCACATCCTGTTTAAAGTTCAGGAATGCCGTCGCATCGTCACGATGCTTCTCAGTTGCCTCTGTAGATGGGAATAGAACATACTTTTCATTGACGGTTTCCCAACCATCAATATTTGAACTATCTTTTCCAACATTCGTATAGGCGAAAAAGTTTCCAGGTACAACGGATGATGCACTTTGCTGTTCAAACAAACCCACCATGATAGGTATACCATTAAACTCTTTCATACCACGTAGCCTTTTAACGACTTCTTGGGCAATCTTCTTCCCTTCACGTTCCATCTCATCCTTAGGAATCTTCTTCTCAAAAGTATCCCCAAATGCTTCCGTTTGGTAATAATGGACGGAATTCAAAGCCAAACCGATGACAACGCCACCTAAGCTAACTGTGTTATTGTCACCTTTGATCAAGTAATCGTGTTCTAAAATGTGGGCAAGGTAGATGGGATTTTTAATATTGCGCTCCTTAATATCTCCCTTACCGTCATCTAGTGGATTCAAACCAATATTCTCTTCTTCCTTTAGCTTTTCCTCAGCTAATTGTTGAGGAGTAAATTTACGGTTTAACCACAATTTCACTTTATCTCGCTTTAGTTCTTGACCTTCACGGAAAACATATTTATCTGGATCGAATGTATTTTGGGCAATTCGCATTAACCCTGTCTCGAATTCATTAATATCAAATCTTGTATTCAAATTATTTACGACCAACCCACGTGCTTCTCCAGGTTCGAAAGGTAAAATCGTTTGATAATACTTATCCGAAATCTTATATTTCGGAATGATTGCTTTTTCTTTCGATTTTTCCTTCGTCTGAACCACTCCCTCTTCCTTTTGGAAGCTCGGTGCACAACCACTGAGCAAGAGCATCAGAGAAAGAGCGGCCATTGAGATTTTTCTCATGGCGTTAACACCTCTTACTTTTCTTTTTGCCTTGATTATTACTATTTTACTTATTCAATTCCTGAAGGAGTCTGTTCTCGTCCCATACTTCGATGCCCAATTCCTCTGCTTTTGAAAGCTTCGATCCTGCATCTTCACCTGCTACAACAAGATGTGTTTTCTTACTGACGCTTCCGGCCACATTTCCGCCGAGTGATTCAATTTTCTCTTTGGCTTCATTACGGGACATTTGCTCAAGTTTACCTGTCAGAACGACCGTTTTTCCTGCAAAGAACGAATCTGAAGACTCCACTGAAACAGGCTTTGCACCTTTATAGAGCATATTCACTCCTGCTTCGCTTAGCTCAGCAATGAGTGCTTTTACTTCTTCATTATCAAAATATGCCACTACAGAGTCAGCCATTTTTTCTCCGATTTCATTGACAGACTGCAGCTCTTCTTTACCAGCCATAGCCAAACGGTCCATGGATTCAAATTGCTGGGCAAGCGTCTTTGCAGCTTTTGCTCCCACATGTCGGATACCGAGGCCAAATAACAGCTTTTCTAGAGAATTATTTTTGGAAGCTTCAATCCCGGTCAATAAGTTGTTGGCGGACTTTTCACCCATACGCTCAAGGCCAAGGAGCTGCTCGCGTGTCAGCTTGTATAAATCTGCTACATCTTCAATCAGTTTTTCAGCGAATAGCTGACTGACAACTTTTTCGCCTAGACCGTCAATGTTCATGGCGGTACGTGAAACAAAATGAATCAAGCCTTCGCGAATTTGCGCAGGACATTTAGGATTGATGCAACGTAGTGCAACTTCTTCTTCCAAACGGACAAGCTCGCTTTCGCATTCTGGACAGTGTGTAGGCATGTGGAAGTCTCGTTCCTCACCGGTACGCAGATCAGCTAATACATTCACCACTTCAGGAATGATATCGCCGGCTTTTTTGACGACAACCTGATCGCCAATTTTAATATCCTTTTCCCTGATTAAATCCTCATTATGCAAGGAAGCGCGTTGAACGGTAGTTCCTGCCACCCTAACAGGTTCAAGAATCGCCGTTGGTGTGACGACACCAGTCCTGCCCACACTTAATTCGATATCTTTCAGCGTTGTAACAACTTCTTCGGCAGGGAACTTATATGCAATCGCCCAGCGTGGACTTTTCGCAGTCGTTCCTAATTCTTGCTGAAGTGAAAGTGAGTCGACTTTAATCACGATTCCATCAATGTCGTAAGCAAGGTGTGGTCTTTTTTCGCCCCAACTCTCCACATACGCGATGACTTCATCAATATTTGCACATTTCTTGCGTTCCTTATTGGTCTTAAAACCAAGTTCATCAAGGAAGTCGAGGCCTCCGCTATGAGACTCTATACCCAAATCGACGCCATTGGCAATCCCGTATAGAAAAACATCTAATCTTCGTGATGCAGCCATTTTAGTATCCAGTTGCCTTAATGACCCGGCAGCAGCGTTCCTTGGATTGGCAAAAAGCTCTTCCCCACGTTCTTCACGCGCTTTATTCAAAGCCTCAAAAGAACTCTTCGGCATAAAGGCTTCGCCCCGTACTTCCAGGGAGACATCCTGCTTTAGCTTTAATGGAATTGATTTGATTGTCTTTAGGTTTGCCGTAATGTCTTCCCCAATCGAACCATCGCCTCTTGTTGCACCTTGAACGAACCTTCCGTTTTCGTATCTAAGTGAAACAGCAAGCCCGTCAATTTTTAATTCGCAGACATATGAATACTCTTCGTCTGCACTTTGGCGAATACGTCGGTCAAAATCACGCAAATCATCCGCATTAAAAGCATTTCCTAGGCTAAGCATCGGCGTACGGTGCTCCACCTTTTCGAACATTTCAAGTACCGCGCCTCCGACCCTTTCAGATGGTGAGTCGGCAGTCTTGAATTCTGGAAATTGTTCTTCCAGTTCAATGAGTTCTCTCATTAGACGGTCATATTCTGCATCCGGAATCGAAGGATGATTCAACACGTAATACTCATAGTTATATTGATTTAAAATTGTCTGCAATTCGATAATCTTTTTTTCAGCAGCTTGCTTATCCATTCTATTCAATCCCTTCATAGAAAGCGGCGAGCGCCTGCATTCCCTGACTTTGTAGAACCATTACTTTACCCTCATAAGCCTCAATAGGAGCTAGCGCTCTTTGCTAAACAATTTAGGTTCACTCTTAAGCTTTTGCTATTTTCGCACTGATATTTACTTTTACGAATAATGAAACAACACGTATTGATTCATATTTCGTGCTCTTTTCCTCAATACAAAATTCTAAACGCTAAATTCCTTATGGTTTCAGTATAGAAAAAGCCCTAATGCCGGCTTTTTCTTGTTTCGATAACAACAAAGTTTACGAAAAGAGCCTAAGCTTTTGTGATCGGAGCGAACTTTGCAAGCAATCGCTTGATTCCAGTCGGACTTGGGAATGCGATATCAAGTTCAGTTCCTTCTCCTTCTCCCTTAACACTTACAACTGTGCCGGTGCCCCACTTACCGTGGGCAGCTTTATCTCCAACCTTCCAGCCTTCTGTATCACCACCAGTTGAAGCATTGCTTGCTCTTGTAACAGGTGTTGGTCTTGCTCCTGTTCTAGCAGGAGTACTGAATGAGGTTGGTCTGTTGCTTCCGCCAAATGAACCTGAGCGACTTCCAGTTGAACTGCCAAATGGAGAAGGACGACTATTTACAGCAGGCTCCACACCTTCAAGCAAATCTTCTGGAATTTCTTTTATGAAACGCGATGGTGGATTCATATTCGTACGACCAAATAATGTCCGCATCTGCGCATTTGTTATATACAAGTGTTGCTCTGCTCTTGTAATTCCCACATATGCAAGACGTCTTTCCTCTTCCATCTCCGCTTCTTCCATTAAGGAACGGCTATGCGGGAAGACTCCTTCCTCTAAGCCAATTAAAAAGACTACTGGGAACTCAAGACCTTTTGCAGAGTGAAGGGTCATCAGTACAACACCTTCTGTCTTGTTCCCTTCTTCATCGAGTGAATCAATGTCGGCAACAAGTGCAAGATCGGTCAAGAAGGCAACAAGGCTTTTGTCTTCATTTACTTCTTCAAAGTTTTTCGTTACGGATAATAATTCATCCAAGTTTTCCAATCGACTTTGTGCCTCAAGCGACTTTTCTGCTTTCAGCATGTCACGATACCCTGATTTTTCTAGAATCTCTTCGACCAATTCTGTAACAGACAGATATTCCTGTTGTTGCGTGTAATTCTTGATAAGATTGCGGAAATCAGCCGCTGCCTTTGTCGTCTTCGGACTCAAGCCAACGAGTTCGATAGAGTCGAGTGCCTGCATAAGGGACATATCGTGCATGGCTGCAAAATTAGCAATCTTGTCAACCGAAGTAGATCCGATAGCACGCTTTGGCACATTGATGATACGCTGCAAACTGATATCATCATCCGGATTGGAAATCAATCTTAGATAAGCTAGCATGTCTTTAATTTCTTTACGATCATAGAACTTTGTTCCACCGACAATGGAATACTCGATGGATGATTTAAGAAGTACTTCCTCCATTACACGCGATTGAGCATTTGTGCGATACAGAATGGCAATTTCAGACGGTTTACGTTCGCCACTATCAAGCATTTTTTTAATCTTACCTGCAACGAATTGAGCTTCTCCCTGTTCACTGTCAGCACGATAGTAAACGATTTTGTTTCCTTCGGTATTTTCTGTCCATAAATTTTTAGGCTTACGGTTCATATTCTTCGCGATTACTTCATTTGCCGCTAAAAGAATCCGTTTCGTCGAACGATAGTTTTGCTCAAGGAAAATACTTGTCGCGTTCGGATAATCTTTTTCAAATGAAAGGATATTTGCGATATCTGCTCCACGCCAACGATAAATGGATTGGTCAGAGTCACCTACTACGCACAAGTTTCTAAAGCGACTTGCCAATAACTTGACGAGCAAATACTGTGCCCTGTTCGTATCTTGATACTCATCCACATGGATATATTGAAATTTACGTTGATAGAATTCAAGAACATCCGGCACTCTCTTGAACAACAAAATCGTCGTCATAATCAAGTCATCAAAATCAAGTGCCTGATTTTTACGGAGACGCTTTTGGTATTCTGTGTAAACGTCGCTCACAATCTGCCCAAAATAATCGCCGACAGAGTTTTTCGCATATTCTTCAGGTTCAATCAATTCGTTCTTCGCCGAGCTTATCGCACCTAAAAGTGCACGAGGGTCATATTTCTTGGGATCAATATTCTTATCCTTTAGGATTCCCTTAATGACGGATTGCTGG
Source organism: Bacillus sp. cl95 (assembly GCF_900115925.1). Lineage (GTDB taxonomy): Bacteria > Bacillota > Bacilli > Bacillales > Cytobacillaceae > Neobacillus_A. Next base: position 374,385 of record NZ_FOYF01000004.1, read on the forward strand.
TCAGTTGTATCAAGAATAGTAAAGTTACGATTAAAACCGATTCGGTCAATATCACGTCGCAAAATTTTCACGCACATGGAGTGGAATGTAGAAATCCAAATTTGATCAGCAGCTCCGCCCATCATATTAAAAATACGCTCGCGCATTTCCCTAGCAGCTTTATTTGTAAAAGTAATCGCGAGAATGTTGTAAGGATTAACACCTTTTTCTACCATTAAATAAGCAATTCGGTGTGTTAACACTCTCGTCTTTCCGCTTCCCGCTCCTGCCATAATCAATAAAGGACCGTCCGTAGCCTTAACTGCAGCTTGCTGTTGCGGATTAAGTCCGTTCAATAACTTATCAGTTAAAAATTGCATCCTTTTCACCCACCAATCAAACGTATGTTCTTATTGTGATTGTAAACTTTTTTTATTTATCTATCAAGCCGATTTAACGGCTCTAACTGTCTTTAAAGCTTCTTCAAAATCCTCATAAATGGCATTTCCTACGACAATGACATCAGCAAATGCAGCCATCTCTGCTGCCTGCTTTTCGTTCTTAATGCCGCCACCATAAAAAAGGCGAGTTTTATCCAATACCTTCTTCACTTCTTCTACCCATTTAGGATTTCCGTACATCCCACTGTATTCCATATAAAAGATGGGAAGTTGAAACATTTTCTCAGCCATCATTGCGTAGGCAACAACATCATCTCTTGTCATTTCTCCCGTAGCCGATGTTAGCTTGGCCGCCTTGCAATCAGGATTGAGGATGCAATAACCTTCCATCGTAATTTCATTCCAATCCATAATTTCACCAAACTCTTTTACCGCTTCATGGTGAAGGCCTGTTATCCATTTTGGATTTTGGCTATTTAAGATAGTAGGAATAAAATATAAATCATAGCCAGGTGTAACAGCATCAATCGATGAAACTTCAAGAACACATGGAACCGTATATCTACGTATCCGAGACATCAAGTCCAATACGTTTTCGAGATTCACTCCGTCGGACCCTCCTACAAGTACAGCGTCCGTGCCGGATTCACATATGAGTTCAAGTTGTTCATCAGATATTTCTTTATTTGGATCGAGTTTAAACGCATGGCGCCACTCGCGAAAATCGTACATGCAAAAAAGCCCCCATTCGATAGTACATTACAACATTATAGCATTTGCTTAATTCAATCAAAAGAAAAGCGAAAGCGACCGTGTTAGCCCCGACAGGCATAAGACGAATCACGCAGGAAATCCTGATTTCTGAAGTGATTTGGCTTATGACCTAGGTTGTTTAGGCTTTTGGAAACAACCCCGAGGGGCTGGGCGTTGGAGCTAGACAGTTGTCTCCGTTCAGAGACCTAATACTTCAAAAAAGAAAAGAGATCGAATCCACGTATGAATTCAATCTCTCCTTCTTATTGCCTACTCTTCTACTTGAGCCGTGTCTTCGCTTTTAATTCTTTCTAAAGCCATTTCGTAAGCATCGTTACCGTAATTCAGACAGCGCTTGACGCGAGAAATCGTTGCCGTGCTCGCACCTGTTTCAGTCTCAATTTTATGGTAAGTTTTACCTTCACGTAGCATCCTTGCTACCTCTAAACGTTGTGCAAGTGATTGTATTTCGTTCACTGTACAAAGGTCATCGAAGAAACGATAACACTCTTCTAAATCTTTTAAAGATAACACTGAATTAAACAACTGATCGAGTTCTTTACCACGTAGCTTATTAATTTGCATATCTTAATCTCCTTTAGTTTAAGGGAATTCTTTCCAATCGTCATTGGTCTGTAAACTGAACCACTTGTTCGAGACCAGGTCTGGATGGTACTACATTCACCCACGTTTTCCCTGGTAAAAGCGCTACTTCCTGGCCGTTCAACATCGGTACAATCCGACCGTCAACATTTTCCCACTCTATTTCTTTCCATGTGCCTTTTTGAAGCAAATACGCTCTTCCGCCAGCTTCAAAATCAATGTCTTTTCGTCCATAGTCATCGATTACACGGTGGTTGGCTTCTATGATAAAGATATTATCAAGCAGAACAGGGGTTTTTGATTCAAGATCGATTGTCTGTTCATCACCCGAGAAACGTTTGTATTTCCCTAAATCTGTGTCGTACTCGTACTCAGCATTAAACTGATCTTTGGATGAGTATAATACAGAAATCCTTGTGGCCGCTTCACCCGTTATGCTCTTGCTTTCTTTTTCAGTTAAAAACTTAAATGGTTTCGGCGCTTCCTTCATATTGAAGTGATTCTGTTCTGCACCCTTTAACACATTTTCAAACGAAATATAAGAATTGTGTGGTGCTTTACGGAAACTAGCTCTTTTGAACAAAGTACCATCATAAACCATTCCATTCAAATCATCAATATAGCCACTTTCGAGCATTTCTTTCGCTTCAGGGCTATAACCGTGTGCTACAAACAGACTATCCAAGCCCTTTGCTAATCTAATATAATAATCCCGTGCACTGCGAACAGGCCCAATATTGTCAGGCTTTTCACTTTGGAAAACGGCAAGAAAACGAGTGATATCACCTTCTGCTAAAATTTCGTAGACGATATCTGCTTTATGCAAACCGGATTGCGGTCTCGCTTGAGGATGATTATTCACCATCACCGCTACAGACCGATCTTCGATTTCATCATTCGTCCCTATGCCCGTTAACGGGAAAAAATAAGAGAACTCTTCTGTTGCTTCTACTTCTTTTACGACTTCAGGAGGTTTTTTCTCTTTATCAACCTTTTTAGTCGTTTCCTCTTTTTTACTGCACCCTGCAACCAGCAACATAGCTGCCAATCCGACAGTTATCCACTTTTTCATTTTAACACCCCTATAGGCTCATTTGGTGTGTACTTCTGCATGATGGTTGAAGCCAATTTCTTTTCCATTTTAACGCATTATCGATGGAAAGAGTATCATTTTATTTAGGACATCATACATACCTTGTTGTGTAATCCGGATGTATGGCAAATGCGTCGATGAAAAGAACAATAAACTATAAATAGGATCTGAAAAATGATAGCCACGTTCGCTTAGAATAGCCAACAATTTCTTTTCATCCGATATGATTTCCACGACATTAGAATGAGACATTACACCGTTGAGACTTAAGGAAATCTCATGGAGAACCTCATTATTTTCCGTAACGACAATGCCCCCACCCATTTCCTTCATTCTATTAAAGGCGAGCATCATATCGCTTTTTCTTTTTCCGATTAAAATGATATCCCCTGTATTTGAAAATGAACTTGCCATCCCTGAGAGCTTGTTGGCAAAACCTTTAATAACAGTATTGATTCTCCATTTTCCATTTCTGTCAATGAGCATAAAAAAGCTTTCATCATGATTCTCGGATAATTCATCATCCGAGACATCGATAGAAATGGAGTATGGCTTCGTAATAACTGCATTCTCCATTTTCATCCCAAACGGCATTGAAAACTGAAGGTCATCCATCGATAAATTCCAATTAAGTTCCATTTCCCCTAAACCATACTTACTCCAATCAATGTCAGGAAACACATTTGTATTTTCGCCATTTCGCTTTAACCATTTACCTTTTGAAAGTACGGAAACAGGAGTTGGATTATTTTCATCACTTAAGAAGTTAATATTGGCAATTCTGCCTGTAGCAATATTCCCGAGTAGATGCTCCATATGGTAATAGCGAGCAACGTTGATCGTTGCCATATTATAAGCATCAATTGTCGGAACTCCTTTTTCCATGGCAATACGAATCATGGCATCAATGACACCTTGTTCATAAAAGCCGGCAGACGAGCCATCTGTCGTGAAAATCAGCTTATCATAAACATCTATGCCAAGCTCGTTCATTTCATCGAGAAGATTCGGCAGATCTGGTCTTATGGAAGAATATCTGAGTGATACCATATATCCTTGCATCAATCGATTCAAAACATCCTGACCTGTCATTGCTTCATGATCGCAATCCGCACCAAGAAGCATCATTTTTGCGAGTGTTTTTTCAGATGCCCCTGGAAAATGTCCTTCAATTTGCTTCCTTAAGCGTTTTGTTTCCTGCATCCAGTGGAGCATCATATCGTCGCCGGCAAGAAGTTTTGGCCAACCAGTCAGTTCGCCTCCCTGAAGGACACAGTCATGCTCCAGCCACGCCTTAATATTGGCGTTTGAGAAAATCGCCTCTTCGTTTTGAATTTCCGTTTGAGCGTCAAAACGGCACCACCAATACATTGTCACAGGCAAAGAATTTAGTTCGTGTATCAGTGAAAATGTTTCCTTTTGACTCAGTTGCAAAATTAACGCCATATTATCGTTGATAAATGTCGTAGTCCCAAATTGAGATGCATACGTAGCAAAGGTAAGGGGATTATATAATTGAAAAGGATGGGAATGAGGTTCAATATATCCTGGGACGAGCGTTTGACCTTCGCAGTCCACAACCTCACAATCGTTAAGCTTTTTGGGTAGTTGATCGCCAACATAAACAATGCGATCTTCATAAATCCATATATTTGCTTGCATCCATCTTTTTAATGATTGATTTAAATAACGTGCATTTTTTAGTAGGAGGGTCGGCGATTTTTTTCCGTCCAACACTTCCACGTGCTCACGCAACTGCTTATTTTTCCAACGATAACGTTGTTCTGGCATTTGCTCCCTCTCCTTTTAGACATATAATATTTGGAAAACAAAGGGAGTGAAAGCCCTTTCAATTTTCTGTCGATTTTATACTAACATAATTCGCAGTTTAACGCACTAAAGAATTTACAAAATTCTAAAAGGGGGTCTCTGTATGAAAATCAGACCGAATATTGGCATCATCAATGCGCTCATCCGCATTACGATCGGATTCACCGTCCTTTCCTGGAGTACGGCTAAGCTAGTGAAACATCCGTGGCGTGATTCCTATATTTTTATGGCTATGCTAGCAGGCATGAAAATAGCAGAAGGAATTCTCCGCTTCTGCCCTATCACTGAACTTTTTGAAAGAGGACAGGAAAAAATGCATGAGCGTCGTGAACACGAAAACAACGGTGGGGAAGTGGATGAGATTAAGGAAGCAGCAAACATGATGGAGCAAATGCTGCCGTATAACCCTTCTTAAAGAAAAGCGCACCTTTATGGTTCCAAAACTAGACAACAATAAAGAACGGCAAAAAGCCAAACGCGCATTCATTGCGTGTTTGGCTTCATTTTAAATAGGAGATGATCACTGTGTTTTTAGAATATTTAAGCGATATGCTTTTTGTATTAATTGCCCTTATAGGTGGAATTATCGCCATATCGTATGCGTTTGTTAGGAAAACACGGAGACGTCGCGCCCGATAGCACGATAGCCAATATCCTTGCGATAAAACATTCCGTCTGCTTTAATTTTTGCTATTTCAAGATAGGCTTTTTCTTGAGCTTCTTTCACGGATTTCCCTTTCGCTCCGATCAGTAAAATCCGTCCGCCACTTGCTACAAAATCGCCTTCCTTATTTTTCTGTGTGCCGGCATGGAATACATACGTTTCACTGTTCATATCTGCCAAACCTTTTATGACATCACCAGATTGATAAGAATCTGGATATCCTTCTGCTGCGAGTACGACACCGAGCGTTGCTTCATTATGCCACTCAATTTCAGGAACGTCTCCATTTAAAAGACTTATAATCACTTGAGCTAAGTCTGACTTCATCCTCGGTAAGACAACTTGTGTCTCAGGATCACCGAAACGCGCATTAAATTCAATTACCTTTGGACCCTCATTCGTCTTCATTAATCCTGCAAAAATGACTCCACAGAAGGTCTTACCTTCTTTTACAAGTGCAGACGCAAGAGGCTGCAAAATAGTTTGCACAGATTCTTTCACCGCTTCTGCACCGATTTGAGGGACAGGTGAATAGGCGCCCATCCCCCCTGTGTTTGGTCCAAGGTCACCATCAAACGCCCTCTTATGATCCTGGGCAATCTCAAGGGGAATTACGATATCCCCATTAACGAATGCCATCAAGGAGAACTCTTCGCCTTCAAGGTACTCTTCAATCACAACACGGTCAGCAGAATTTCCAAACTTATTATTCAACATCATATCTTCCAGACTCTCTATTGCCTCTTTTTTGCTAAAAGCAACCACGACGCCCTTGCCAGCCGCTACACCATCCGCTTTTATGACAATCGGCGCCCCTATTGTTTCAATATATTCCTTTGCCACATCGAAATTATCGAACACATCGTATGAGGCAGTCGGGATGTCATATCGCTTCATTAAATCCTTCGCAAACGCTTTGCTTCCTTCAATCATGGCTGCCGCTTGATTAGGTGCGAATACATCTAGACCCTCAAGACGGAATTTGTCGGCAAGTCCCTCTAGTAATGGCATTTCAGGTCCAATGATGGTTAGGCCGACATGGTTTTCTTTAGCAAATGCCAACAGTTTATCGTGCTCGTTTTCTGCGATGCCGATATTGATGGCAACTTCACTCATTCCATCATTGCCTGGGGCTGCAAACACCTCATGAACTGACTTGCTTTCCTTTAATTTTCGGCAAATCGCATGCTCTCGCCCACCACGACCAATGACCAATATGTTCATCGTGTTTACCTCCCATTTTTTTATGACTTTAACTTGGCTGTTGATTTACGCTCTCATCAATATAGGGCCAAAATCAATACTGAGCTTTAACATAGCCTAATGAAGAAAATGGGCTTAATGTCTAAAATGTCTGACGCCTGTAAACACCATTGCGATTCCGTATTCATCCGCTTTCTTGATAGAATCTTCATCACGGATTGAGCCACCTGGTTGAATGATTGCCGTGATGCCTGCCTTGGCAGCCGCTTCAACGGTATCATCCATCGGGAAGAACGCATCTGATGCCATTATGGCGCCCTCGCTCTTAGCTCCAGCCTGCTCAAGCGCTATTTTGGCTGCACCTACTCGATTCATTTGGCCGGCACCAATACCAATCGTCATGTCTTGTTCAGCGACTACAATCGCATTCGATTTCACGTGCTTTACGACATTCCAGCCGAATTTCAATGCCTTCCATTCTGCTTCTGTCGGCTCTCTTCTTGTCGCTACTTTCAGTTCGGCATCTTCCAACGAAAAGAAGTCTTGGTCCTGAACGAGAAGGCCACCTTCAATGGAAACAGCCCTTGTCTCTTTTTTCTTTTCACTTTGGAAAGGAATCGTCAATAAACGGACGTTCTTTTTACCTTTTAAGACTTCAAGTGCGTCTTCTGAAAAGCTAGGTGCAATAACGATTTCAAGGAATATTTCATGAAGCTTTTCTGCCGTCATTCGATCTACTTCACGATTCAGCGCGACAATCCCTCCAAATATGGAAACCGGATCGGCCGCAAAAGCCTTTGTAAAAGCATCATAGATGCTCTCCCCTGTACCTACTCCACAAGGATTCATATGCTTGACCGCAACCGCAGCCGGCTCAGTGAATTCTTTTACTATTTGCAAAGCAGCATCGGCATCATTGATGTTGTTATAAGATAATTCTTTACCATGTAATTGTTCAGCGTTGGCAATCGAATAGTCAGAGCCAAGTGGCTTTCGATAGAAGGAAGCCTGTTGGTGCGGATTTTCCCCGTAACGAAGCCCTTGTTTCAATTCATATGTAAGGGTTAAATTCTCTGGATTCTCCTCTTTCGCTTTTTCCGTCATATACTCAGCAATCAAAGCATCATAGGCAGCTGTGTGGCGGAATACTTTTGCTGCAAGTTTCTGTCTTGTAGCCATATCTACTGCACCATCTTCTTTTAGTTGGCTAATGATGGCCGGATAATCGGCTGGATCGACAGTTACGGTTACGTATTGATGGTTTTTGGCAGATGCACGCAGCATGGCTGGTCCACCGATATCGATTTGCTCGATTGCCTCTTCAAAAGTTGTTCCAGGTATAGCGATCGTTTTCTTGAAAGGATATAGGTTTACACAAACGATTCCGATTGGAACGATACCATGTTCTTCGAGCTGTGCCTGATGCGAAGGCTCGTCCGCTTTTGCCAATAGTCCCCCATGGATCATCGGATGCAAAGTTTTCACGCGACCTTCCAAAATTTCAGGAAACCCCGTTACTTCGCTGACACTTTTTACAGCAATTCCGTTTTCTTGCAGCGTTTTTTTCGTTCCGCCCGTCGAAAGGATTTCAAATCCCAGTTCCTCTAACTGTGCTGCAAACTCAACAACACCACTTTTTTCAGAAACGCTAATCAGTGCTCGTTTTTTCATCTCTGTTCTCCTCACTTAGCCGTTAGTAATTTTTGCAATTGTGCAGGGTAAAATTGATGCTCAACTTTATGTATCTTTTCCTGCAAACTTTCTTTTGTTTCATGTTCATCAAGCAGGATTTTTTTCTGTGCAATGATTGGCCCTGTATCCATCCCCTCATCCACAAAATGGATAGTAATTCCTGTTTCTTTTACTTTGGATTCCAACGCCTGGCCGATTGCATCCTTGCCAGGGAATGCAGGCAGCAAAGAAGGATGGATATTGATGATTCTTCCAGAGTATTGTCCTAACAGGGTTGGACCAATCAATCTCATATAACCAGCCAATACGATATAGCTAACGTTGTACTTTTTCATCTCACGTAGTATTACTTGTTCAAAGGCTTCTTTATTAGCAAAATCCTTAGGCGAAAAAACAAATGCAGGAATGCCATTCTCTTTCGCCCGTTCAATTACTCGAGCCTCTGGCCGGTCACATACTAGCAACTTGATATTTGCGTGAAGAGTCCCCACTATTACCGCATCGATAATAGCTTGAAAGTTACTTCCACTTCCTGATGCAAATACAGCAATATCTCTCATCTTCCCTCACCAATGTCAATGCCAGTTTCCTCAGTAATCACTCCTATTTCAAAAGCATCTTCACCCTCGTGAAGAAAATGCTTGATAAGCAATGGTGCAGAATTTTTATCTACTACAACAACCATACCAATTCCCATGTTAAAAATATTGTACATCTCTGAGCGCTTCAGATTCCCCTTCGTTTCTAACAGTTTAAAAACAGGAGGAACTGGCCATGACCCTTCGTTGATCTTTACACCAAAGGATTCTGGCAGCATACGCGGAATATTTTCAACAAACCCTCCACCAGTGATATGCGCCATACCTTTAATAGTATAATGCTTCAACGCTGAAAGGATTGGTTTCACATAAATCTTAGTAGGCTTAAGCAGTTCCTCGCCCAGTGTCGTTCCCAATTCCGCGACAAAGTCATCTACACTCATAGCTTCGTCTTCTAAGAGGATTTTTCTAACAAGGGAATATCCATTACTATGTATTCCGCTTGAAGCAAGACCAATGAGGACATCACCTTCCTCGATATGGTTCCCTGAAACGATGGAAGATTTTTCACAAGCACCTACCGCAAAACCTGCCAAGTCATATTCCTCTTCCGAGTACATACCAGGCATTTCTGCGGTTTCGCCGCCAACCAAGGCACAGCCTGCTTGCACACAACCTTCCGCAACACCCTTCACAATACTCTCAATTTTTTCAGGAATCGCCTTACCACAAGCAATATAATCTAGAAAATATAACGGTTCCGCACCTTGAACGACAATATCATTTACGCACATGGCCACGGCATCTATCCCAATCGTATCATGTCGATCCATCATAAAGGCAAGCATCAGCTTTGTGCCGACGCCATCCGTTCCTGAAACAAGTACCGGTTCTTTTAAATTTAATGAAGACAAATCAAACATGCCACCAAATCCACCAAGGCTCCCCATTACACCTTGGCGTCTTGTTCGATCGACATGCCTTTTCATTCTCTGTACTGCTTCATACCCCGCTTCAATATCTACGCCTGCCTGTTTATACGCTTGAGCCATTTTCCGAACCCCCTAAGTTCGTTTCCGAGCTGTGATTAACATTTCTGATAAGACGCTGCCATTGTTTCCGGATAGATTTCTGTAGGATATTTCCCTGTAAAACAAGCGAGACATTGCCCGCGCGTGCTTCCATCTCCCTCATGACCAATCGCTTCGACCATTCCTTCTACACTTAAAAACGTGAGTGTATCTGCGCCAATTAGTTCCCTTAACTCTTCAACAGAGTATTTAGAAGCAATCAGTTCTTCTTTTGTAGACGTATCAATCCCATAGAAGCACGGATTCTTAATCGGAGGTGAACTGATGACGACATGCACCTCGGTCGCACCTGCTTCTTTTAGCATGGAAACAATCCTTCTACTTGTCGTTCCCCTTACAATCGAGTCGTCCACCATGATCACTCGCTTGCCTTCGACAACTCCCCTTACAGGCGAGAGCTTCATTTTTACACCTTGTTCTCTTAACGATTGTGAAGGCTGAATAAACGTACGTCCTACATATCGGTTTTTAATCAATCCCATTTCATAAGGAATTCCCGAAGCCTCGGCATATCCAATCGCCACCGAAATACTTGAGTCAGGTACACCTGTTACAACGTCTGCTTCAAGCGGTACTTCCACCGCCAGTCGCTTCCCAAGGTTTTTCCTCGCCGTATGCACATTAATGCCATGAATGTTACTGTCAGGTCTTGAAAAATAAATGTATTCCATTGTGCAGATTGCTCTCGTCGTACTCATTGAAAAGTATTCCGAACGCAAACCTTCATCATTGATGATGATCAATTCACCGGGCTCAACATCCCTGACAAATTCAGCGCCGACGATATCAAATGCACATGTCTCTGAAGCAATCACGTATGCATCGCCGAGTTTGCCGATCGAAAGTGGTCTTAAACCGTTAGGATCCAAGGCGACCATCATTTCCGCTTCCGTCATGATTAAGAAGGCATAGGCTCCTTTTAACATGGTCAGCGCATTTTTCACTCTGTCCTTCAGTTCAAAAAAGCCGCTTCTTTTAATCAAATGGGCGAGAACTTCCGTATCGGAGCTCGTTTGAAAAATACTTCCCTGCCCCTCAAGCTGATGCTTTAAGGATTCTGCATTCACTAAGTTGCCATTATGCGCAAGTGCAAGACTGCCGTTCTGAGAGTGAAACAATAAAGGCTGCACATTTTCATAGCCGCTTCCGCCAGCTGTCGCATAACGGACATGACCGATTGCGGCCTTCCCTTCCATGTTCTGCATGGTACTCGTATTGAAAACCTCTGTTACTAACCCTTCTCCTTTATGGCCTTTTAACTGCGAGCCATCGGTCACCACCATACCGGCGCCTTCCTGACCGCGATGCTGTAAACTATGAAGCCCGTAGTAAGTGATTTGCGCTGCGTTCGAATGTCCCCAAACACCAAAAACGCCACATTCTTCGTTTAAGCCTTTGATTTCAGCAAGCATGGGATAGCTCCTTTCCAGGCTTTTTCTAGTTCACGTACATCAGCTGAAAGCCACATTTTTTCTTCTGAAGCGATGTTGAGTTTCGGAATACTTGTTACTTCACCAATAAGAATGGCATCTACAAATCTCTCAAACTCTTCTTGATTCTCTCTTTTAACAGATAGGATGAATCTTGACTGTGTCTCACTGAACAGGGCAGCTGTCGGCTCACCTGAAACCTTTACACTAGCACCAAGTTCGCCAGCTCCCATCAGGCATTCTGCCATCGCAACGGCAAAACCACCTTCTGAAATATCATGGGCAGAAGCGACAAGACCAGCACGGATAGCAGCAAGGATTTGTTGTTGTCTAGATTGTTCCACTTTCATATCCAGCACAGGAGCTTTTCCGAAAATACGACCATAGGTCAGCTTCTGCAGTTCACTTCCTCCGAACTCCGCCTTCGCCTCGCCCACAACGTATATGAGGTCTCCCGCGTTTTTGAAGCTTTGTGTTGTAATATGTTCTAGATCAGTTATGAGTCCAACCATTCCAATAACAGGGGTCGGATAGACGGCTGTTCCGTTTGTCTCATTGTAAAGCGATACATTCCCACCAATTACAGGTGTTTCCAACGTTACACATGCTTCACTGATGCCATCAGCTGCTTTTTCGATTTGCCAAAAGATCTCTGGCTTCTCAGGATTCCCGAAATTCAGGCAATCGGTTATCGCCAGTGGCTCTGCACCCGAACAAATGATGTTTCTTGCCGCTTCTGCCACTGCGATTTTCCCGCCCGTTTCAGGATCCAAGTATAGATAGCGTGAATTGCAGTCAGTCGTCATCGCCAGTGCTTTACGGGTTCCGCGAATGCGAACCACTGCTGCATCAGAACCGGGAGAGACCACTGTATTCGTGCGGACCATGTAGTCGTATTGGTTGTAAACCCATTCCTTGCTGGCAATCGTCGGTTGTTGAAGGAGATTTTTCAATGTTTCATAGTAATCTTCCACTTTAGGTATCTCTACTTCCATGCTTTGAAACTCACGGTAATATGCTGGTTCAGCGGATGGCTTATGATAAACTGGTGCTTCCTCTGCAAGAGCATCAACCGGAACTTGAGCCACCACTTCTCCGTTATGAAGCAAGCGCAGCATTTTATCATCCGTAACCTTTCCAACTGCTTTTGCTTCAAGCCCATATTTCAAAAATAAGGCACTGATCTCTTGCTCGCGTCCTTTTTCTATCACAAGTAGCATACGCTCTTGTGATTCAGATAGCATCATTTCGTAGGCAGTCATTCCCTTTTCGCGTTGCGGAATAAGATCGAGATCCATCTCAATTCCCATCCCTGCCTTACTTGCCATCTCAGCAGAAGAACTTGTAAGTCCTGCCGCTCCCATATCCTGAATGCCAACGAGCGCATCTGACTTTATCGCTTCTAGACAAGCTTCCAACAGCAATTTTTCCATAAATGGGTCGCCAACCTGAACCGCCGGACGTTTATCCTCAGATTGCTCGTTCAGTTCTTCTGATGCAAAGGTTGCTCCATGGATGCCATCCCGTCCTGTTTTGGCACCAACATACATGACCGTGTTGCCAGCTCCATGCGCCTGACCCTTTTTGATATCCTCATGATTGATGAGTCCGACACACATCGCATTGACAAGCGGGTTGCCTTCGTAGGAAGCATCAAACTGTACTTCACCGCCAACGGTTGGAATGCCAATGCAGTTCCCGTAGCCTGCAATTCCTGCTACCACTTCTTTGAAAAGGTACTTCACGCGTTCGTTCTCAAGTTCACCGAAACGCAAGGAATTAAGAAGTGCGATAGGACGTGCTCCCATCGAAAAAACATCACGGATAATGCCACCGACACCTGTCGCTGCTCCTTGATAGGGTTCAATCGCAGAGGGATGATTGTGACTTTCTATTTTAAAAACAACGGCCTGACCATCACCGATGTCAACAATGCCTGCACCTTCTCCAGGTCCTTGCAGCACTCGTTCTCCTGATGTCGGAAACTTCTGCAAGACCGGTTTCGAATTTTTATAGCTGCAATGCTCCGACCACATGACAGAGAAAAGCCCTGTTTCCGTATAGTTAGGCGTTCTGCCAAGGATGTTTTCAACCATGGAAAACTCTTCATCTGACAATCCCATTTGTGCATACAGCTTTTCCGCTTTCACTTGCTCTGGACTTGGCTCAAGCTTTAATAACATTTGCTTCCCTCCAATGTTTGACAATTGATTGAAAAAGTTTTAAACCATCCGCACCGCCCAATAGCGGATCGACTGCTCTTTCAGGATGTGGCATCATTCCGAGAACATTCCCGCGTTCATTCCTTATACCGGCAATCTGTTCGATACTGCCGTTCGGGTTATGACCTTGATATGTAAAGATAATCTGATTATTGTCTTTTAAAGATTTCAACGTTTCTGAATCGCAAAAGTAGTTACCTTCACCATGAGCGATCGGAATCGTAATAATCTCATCTTTGTTAAAAGCTGCCGTAAACATCGTTTCGTTATTCATTACTTTCAACTCGACTTGGCGACAAATGAATTTCAAGTTTTCGTTACGCTTCATTGCCCCTGGAAGCAAGCCAGCTTCAAGCAGTATCTGAAAGCCATTGCATATTCCAAGAATCGGTTTTCCACACTCTGCTGCTTTCACAATCTCCTTCATGACATTACTAAAGCGGGCAATGGCTCCTGAACGCAAGTAATCTCCGTATGAAAAGCCCCCGGGAAGAAGAATTGCATCAAACTCTTCTAAGTTATCAGCTTGATGGGAAACGTACTCGACTTCCTCGCCCAATTCATCTTGTATGGCATGATACATGTCGACATCACAATTTGATCCCGGAAAAACGATGACAGCAAATTTCACTGAGCAACACACTCCTCAATCTCATAGCGATAATCTTCAATAACAGGGTTTGCTAACAGGCGACTGCAAATTTCGTTGACCACCTCTTCGATTTCGCGATCGCTTTTTTCGATCTCCAATTCCATATACTTGCCGATTCGAATCGAGGTCACTTCTTCGTAGTTCAATGAATGAAGAGAACTTTTCACCGCTTCTCCCTGCGGATCCAATACACTTTCTCGTAAACTCACATATACCTTTACTTTGAACATGCTGCTTCTCCCCCTAATTTCACTAATATGGTTTCATATGCTTTTGTTAAGCTACCTAAATCACGGCGAAATACATCTTTATCCAGCTTTTCATTCGTTTTTAAATCCCATAAACGGCATGTATCCGGTGATATTTCATCTGCTAGCAAAATATCCCCTTTTTGGTCCTTACCAAATTCCAGCTTAAAATCTATTAGCCTGATGCCAAGTTCCTTAAAAAAACTCGATAAAACGGCATTTACTTCTAGTGCCTTCGTTTTCAACTCTTCTACCTCATCCTTTGAGGCAATCTCTAGTTCGAAAATGTGATCTTCGATGAGAAGTGGGTCGCCCAATGCGTCATCTTTATAATAAAATTCCACAATCGGTCTTTTTGAAAGTGCTTTGCCTTCTTGAATACCGAAGCGTTTCGAAAAACTACCTGCCGCCACATTACGCACCACTACTTCAAGTGGTATGATCTGCACGCGTTTTACCAGCTGCTCTGATTCACTCAGTTGCTTTACAAAATGAGAAGGAATTCCTCTTTCTGCAAGCTTAGAAAATAGCAAACTAGTAATTTTATTGTTCAATGTCCCTTTTCCTAAGATTTCTGCCTTTTTCTCACCGTTAAAAGCCGTTGCTGAATCTTTATACTGAATCCTCACTAAATCTTCATCCGCTGTTGCAAAAATCTGTTTAGCTTTGCCTTCATATAAGAGCTCTTTCTTCTCCATTTTGCACCCCTTAAACATTGAAAATTACCAATCTTCAGTCTTTACTTTATAGAAAGGAGCCACGGACAAGTCCTTAACTCCTTCTTATGCATGGCTGTTTCAGAAAACTTTATTGCCATTTATCAAATAAAATGTAGTAGTTGATTTCCACTCCAGATTGCTCGCTTTCCGCGGACGAATTATGAAAAAGCCCTAATACCGGCTTTTTCATGAACAAATTCATCTTGGGCGGGCGGTGAGCCTCCTCGGCGCAATGCGCCTGCGGGGTCTCACCTGTCCCGCTGCTCCCGCAGGACATTGAATGGCTTCCTTGAATGAACCCACGCACGAAGGAAATGCGATAGCACAAGGAAAGCCTCCATGAATTCACCTCGCACGAAATGATGCGATAGCATCATGAGGATTTTCGAGGAGTCTCGCATCTTCCGCTCCAATCAACTTCTTCATAAATGGTTTCTTTCACAAACCTTTTCCAAAAACAATAATCTTTTAGAAAAGAGGCTATCCTATAATCCTAAGCGTTCAAAGATCGTATTAACATGTTGCAGATGATAGTGATAGTCAAAACAGTCATCCAATTCTTCTTTAGATAAATGAGATGTAATGGTTTCATCATTTTCTAGAAGTGTACGGAATTGAACTTGTTTCTCCCAAGCTTCCATCGTTTTCGGCTGTACCGTATCATATGCTTCTTCTCTTGAAAAACCTTTATCGATTAGAGCAAGCAGTACACGCTGAGAATAAATCAACCCGAATGTGCGATCCATATTGCGTTTCATGTTTTCCGGAAACACCGTCAAATTCTTAACAATATTGCCAAAACGGTTAAGCATATAATTGAGGGCGATTGTTGCGTCTGGCAAGATGATGCGCTCCGCAGAAGAATGAGAAATATCTCTTTCATGCCAAAGCGGAACATTCTCATAAGCTGTCATCATGTAGCCTCGGATGACACGCGCCAAGCCTGCCATGTTTTCTGAGCCAATCGGATTGCGTTTATGCGGCATTGCAGATGATCCTTTTTGACCTTTTGCAAAGAATTCTTCCACTTCACGCGTTTCGCTTTTTTGTAAGCCGCGAATTTCAACTGCCATTTTCTCGATAGAAGTTGCGACCAATGCTAATGAAGATAAGTAGTGTGCATGGCGATCACGCTGTAAGGTTTGCGTTGAAATCGGTGCCGCTTGCAGACCTAATTTTTCACAAACGAACTTTTCAACAAATGGATCGATATTCGCGTATGTACCAACTGCACCAGATATCTTACCGAATTCGATTCCGGTTGCCGCTTCATTGAACCTTGCAAGATTTCGCTTCATTTCTTCATACCAAAGCGCAAGCTTCAAACCAAAGGTAGTAGGTTCCGCATGGACTCCGTGTGTGCGCCCCATCATAACCGTGAATTTATGTTCCTGTGCTTTCACTTTCAGAATCTCAATAAAACGAGTGATGTCATTTCTGATGATTTCATTGGCTTGTTTTAATTGATATGACAATGCCGTATCGACAACATCTGTTGAAGTCAATCCGTAGTGAACCCACTTACGTTCTTCACCAAGAGTCTCAGAAACAGCGCGCGTGAAGGCGACTACGTCATGACGCGTTTCTTCCTCAATCTCTTTAATGCGGGCAATATCAAAGCTTGCATTTTGGCGAAGCTTTACAACGTCTTCCTTCGGGATATCCCCAATCTCAGCCCATGCTTCGCATGCAAGAATCTCTACCTCCAGCCATGCTTGAAAACGATTTTGCTCTGTCCAAATGCTGCCCATTTCCGGGCGTGTATAACGATCAATCATTGTAATCCTCCGATCTTTTCTTTCACAGTTTTCCAAATGGGGTGTGAGTCAATAACTGCTAAAGACGATTCCATAGATTCTGTCATTAGCGTAACGTGACCCATTTTCCGCTTTTCCCTTGCTTCTTTTTTTCCGTATAAATGAATCTTCCAACCAGTCAATGCAGGAATCTCACTTATTAGTCTTTCCATATGTTCGCCTAATATATTGACCATGACTGCAGGTTTTAATAGTTCCGTGCTTCCAAGCGGCCAATTGCATACGGCACGGATGTGCTGTTCAAACTGAGATGTCTCGCAAGCGTTGATAGTAAAATGGCCAGAGTTATGAGGTCTTGGTGCCAACTCATTGATATAGATCTTCCTATCATTCGTGACAAACATTTCTACAGCTAGCGTTCCAACCAAGTGGAACTGTTCTGCTATCTGCTTTGCAGCTTGAATGGCTTTGTCAGAGAGAGCCGGTGAGACCCTTGCTGGCACAATCGTCTTGTGCAGGATGTTTTGGTGATGTACATTCTCTGCGACTGGAAAGACCGTCATCTCTCCACATGCTTTCCTTGTCACAATGACCGATATTTCTTTTTCAAAAGGAAGCCATTTTTCCAACACACAAGGACCTGCATCCAAGAGCGCTATTCCCTCGTAAAGGTCATCTACCTTATTCAGTACTACTTGCCCTTTACCATCGTAGCCGCCTGTTGCCGTTTTTAATACGGACGGGAAACCAAGCTTTTCAATATTAGCATAAAATTGTTCCACCGTTTCGACCGGTGCATATGGAACAACATCCAGTCCGGCATCCACAATCGATGCTTTTTCCGTAATCCTATTTTGAGTTACGGCTAGTAGATTCATCCCTTGAGGAACATTCGCGTTCTCACATAACCATGAAAGGGTCTCGGCATCAATATTTTCAAATTCATATGTAATTACATCACTAAGTTCTGCAAGCTGCTTCATGGCATTCAGGTCGTCATATTTCCCCACGATCTGTAAATCTGCCACTTGACCACAAGGGCATGCTGACTCGGGATCTAAAACAGCAATTCGGAATCCCATCGCCTTCGCCGCTAAAGCCATCATTCTTCCGAGCTGCCCGCCTCCAATAATTCCTATAGTCTGCCCTGGTAAAATAACTGTGTTAGACAAGCTCATGGTTGCTCTCCATCACTTTCATCATCATTTGCTCGCGTGCCCTTTCAATTCTCTCCGCAACATGACTATCGAAAGTCCCCAGTATTTGCGCTGCCAGAATACCCGCATTCACTGCCCCAGCCTGACCAATGGCAACCGTTGCTACCGGAACACCTCCTGGCATTTGCACGATAGATAGAAGTGAATCCAGTCCATTCAGTACTTTAGATTGGATGGGAACCCCAATGACCGGCAACGTTGTTTTCGCTGCCACCATTCCTGGCAAATGGGCCGCTCCGCCTGCACCAGCAATGATGACTTTTATGCCTCTGTCTCTTGCCGACTCTGCAAATCCAAACATCAGGTCTGGTGTTCTATGCGCGGAAATCACTCTTTTTTCAAAAGGAATGCCGAGCTCATCTAAAACCTCGCAGGCATTTTTCATTGTCTCCCAGTCTGATTGACTTCCCATGATTACCGAAACTTGAGCTGTCACCTTCATCGCCTCCATTTAAATCAGAAATCAACTTCATTAACCTTCTATTTTGCTATTTTCATAGTCTTCCCAATATAAAAAGCCCGAAACAGCGATGCTTCTCCTATTAAGAGAAAGCATCCTGTCCGGGCCAATAGTAAAGAATCTTGCCTTAATGCAAGCACCCACTATTTGCAGAACTGTATCACTTTCCCTCATAGTCCAGCCATTTACGGTAGCTGGGTAGAAACTTATGGGCCATATTCCCAAGATTATACGAGGTGTTTTATGTTATCTTTATATTAACAATTACAATCGTAAGGTGTCAACTAAAATAACGAACAATAATTATACCTTTT
Source organism: Bacillus sp. cl95 (assembly GCF_900115925.1). Lineage (GTDB taxonomy): Bacteria > Bacillota > Bacilli > Bacillales > Cytobacillaceae > Neobacillus_A. The sequence goes on from NZ_FOYF01000004.1 coordinate 393,252, forward strand.
AAAATATCGTTCGTGTTTTAACTCAATAACTTTGCTTCAAAGACGATTTTTCTGCCAATCGGTTTGTAAACCGTTTCTCCATCTTCTTTCACTTCTTCAAACAGAGGTTTTTCCATACGGCTTGTCGGAACATACCCCTCTGCTTTAATCCGATCAAGACATTCGGAAATGGTTTCATTTTCCTGTACTTCAAACTTCATTTTCTTTGCTTTTGCCATACAAAAAAGTTCCTTTCATTACTCGTAGTATACTTTATCATAAAAAATCCATCAATTTTATTCCACTCAGCATAGTAGACATCTTCAATATTGTCAATTCTTTCTTTTTTCAATCCTGTTAGCAACAATACTCAATTATAGTATCCTCTTGAAGGATTTACTGGAAATAGTTAGTATTGAAAGATGAAGGAGGTGCCTCGAGTGGAAAAAGTAATATTTAAAAATAGTCGTCAATTAAACCTCACTGGTAATCTATTACGGGCTGACTCACAAACGATTATTATCATGTGCCACGGTTTTCTCTCTGACAAATCATCTCGCGGCCGGTTCGATCGTTTCGCTAAAAAATTTCAAAATCTCGGCTACAACGTCCTCGCCTTTGATTTTGGTGGGTGCGGCGAGAGTGATGACGAGCGATTAACACTTGCAAAAGAAATTGATGACCTAAAATCTGCCCTTGCTTATGTAAAAGCACTCGGCTTTAATAGAATAGCCCTGCACGGACATAGTTTAGGTACGAAAGTTTGCCTTTCATGCTATGATCCATCTATTGTAACCATGGTTCTAACAGGTGCGTTAACAGGACCGATAAATTACAATTGGGAAGAAATCTTTTCAGAGGAGCAGATGCTGGAACTTCAGCAAAAAGGCTATTTAACAGAGCATTTAAAGGAAGGTCCTCGTCAGAAGGTCGAAATTGATAAGCAAATGCTTCTTGATTTCGGTTCCGGAGATCAAAAAGAGCTTCTGTCCAGAGTAAAATGCCCTGTCCTGATTGTTCATGGCAACGGTGATGAGGAAGAACAGCGATTATATGAAATATCAAAAGAGGGAATAAAGTGGCTGTCAGATGATTCCCGACTAGAACTGATTGATGGAGCTCCTCACAGCTTTATGGAACACTTAGACACTTTGGAAAACCTGTTTATCGATTGGTATAAGGAGAATTTATAGCGACGAAAGATCATTTGAATAACAATGAGAGGATGGAGATAACTTGGAAGAGCACTTATCTAAAATCTTAAAAGTAATTCCCGATCTTGAGCCTGGAAATCGTTTCATTTTAGCACTCGATGGTTTAAGTCGTTCTGGGAAGACAACCCTTTCCAATAAACTTTATGAGACTCTTAAAGAGAAAAATGTTCCGTTTTATATTTTCCATATCGATGACCACATTGTTGATCGCAGCAAGAGATACAACACGAAACATGAAGATTGGTACGAATACTATGGAATACAATGGGACATCGATTGGCTAAAAGAGCACCTATTTACTCCACTAAGGAAAACTAGTAATCTGAGTCTTCCTTTTTATAATAATGAAACGGATACCCACGTCCTAAAGGATATAAATCTTCCAGAAACCTGTCTCATTATCATTGAAGGCGTGTTCCTGCAGCGAAAAGAATGGAAAGATTTCTACGATTATGCTGTCTTCTTGGATTGTCCAAAATATAAACGATATCAACGTGAAAGCGATAAGTCGCCTGAGTACATAAATAAGTTAATCAACCGCTACTGGACTGCCGAAGAATATTATCTTAAAACCGAAACACCTTTGTTGAAAGCTGATATGGTCCTAAACGGGTAATTGATTGTAAGAAAAGCGCAAGCGCCCTGAACAACCCCGAGCTGCTACAATCATCACCTAAAGGTCATGCTTTCCGCAAGATATTCGAAGAAGCATATTCATTGATGAAGACTGGCTGGGCGCTGGAGCTAGACAGTTATCCAAGTTAAATTCATATACTTATCTAAAAAAAAAACAGGCATGGATGCTTTCTTTACCATGCCTGTTTCTATGAATAGGAGTAAAACAAAGTATAATTCTTCCCCTGATTTATGCTTAATTTTTTACAGCTGCCGTTTCAACAATACGCTTCATAGCATGGATCTGACCCATATGATGAGCTTCATGGTATAACGCCATATTCGCTAGTTCACCAAAAGTCTTCAAACCACGGAATGGTTGTTTAAGCTCTTGATCCAGACTCTCTTCGGGAACTATCTTTAAGCGTTCTAATTGGTTTTCCAAGTGAGATTTAAGTTCATCTAATGTCGGTACTTCCCCCGTCCAATCAGCTGGTTTTGTCCCATTCCCAAACAATTGTGGATAATTTTCAGGAAGGTGCTGGGATTTTTTCGGGAATCCGAACATAAATTGCTCCGTCACCGTCAAGACATGCCCTACATGCCAACGAATGTTATTATTGAATCCTGCCGGTTGTACATTCGCCATTTCTTCCGTCAAACCATTCATTTCCCTAAAAAAGAAATATCTCGTCATCTCAAAATTCTTGAACATAAACTTACTCATCTTAAAGCCCCTTTCGATTCTTCAAACCTATATACTAGTTCTACAAGAAGGACGTTTCTCCTTTTTGCGCCACCATTATTTATATAACAAAGGTTACTCTAATATGACTCTTTTAAAAAACAGTTTTTTTAATCCAGTAATTTAAGTAGGCTCCCTATAGGCAATGCTTTGCTCGCAGTTTAGAATTCTTTAGACCAGAAAGGAAGAAACCACTTCACTCCCTTTTTATTAAAAGGAAGTATCTTCATATCTGCAACGAGATGACTGATATAGGCTAGTAGGAGAGTCGTATACACTCCGTCAATTTTAAGAGACTCCTCGAATTGTTTTGCTATGATTCCAAAAAAGATAATCCCCAAAATGGAGTGCGTATAGCTTCTATGTGGAATAAAGGATGCGATCAAGATATATATTCCTAGCAGTAGTAACCATGATTCATCCAAAGAGATTCCACCTATAATCACGCCGATGGCTGTTACGCTAAGCATTCTCCTTTGGGTAAGGAAGGAAGATATGATCATGATGGCAAGCCCGACACCCATTCCAGTCCATCTTTCCATATACCCTCCTTCTAGAAAACTATAAATCATCATGAGTGCCCCTATGCTTTGGGCGACCGTTCGAATCATTTTATGAGAGAGCGTAATTCTGTTGCTAAGCTTGCCATCTACATCTATGTCCGGAATTAATCCAGCCACCGCTCCTAATCCTACTAATAAAAGAGTAGTAGTCGGAGTGCTATCAAGGGAATTAGCTGTTATGAAACCCGTTGTTGCCCCAATTGCCATATGTTGTGTGCCGTTCAATCTAATTCTCCTTTTTCTTTGAAAATTGCAGTTGATTTGATTCAGAATTTCAAACTGCATTTTAACATTATACCTTTGTAGTTCATACATTTTCCATATGAGGAAGGTTGTGTTTATGTGGAAAGAGTGATGTTAGGTGTTTAGAGAGAATAACCTTTTTTTGAGCGAAGACCTTTATTTTTTCGCCTACTTTTCAACACAAAAAAAGAACAGCACAACGGCTGTTCTTCCATATTGCCCGGCGGCGTCCTACTCTCACAGGGGGAGAGCCCCCAACTACCATCGGCGCTGAGAAGCTTAACTTCCGTGTTCGGTATGGGAACGGGTGTGACCTTCTCGCTATCGCCACCAGACTATTTTGTTTTTGAGGTTCATTCCCTCAAAACTAGATAATGTTAGAAGAAGAGTAAAAACGAGTTCACCTTTTTAAATCTTTGACTTTGGTTAAGTCCTCGATCTATTAGTATCAGTCAGCTCCACACGTCGCCGCGCTTCCACCTCTGACCTATCAACCTGATCATCTTTCAGG
>NZ_FOYF01000006.1 GCF_900115925.1 Bacillus sp. cl95
TTTGTTGACATTTTTGTTTGTTTAGTTTTCAAGGAACAATTTATTTCATTTTGTCGTTTCTCTCAGAAGCGACTTTATCAATATAACATGTTAGCTAACTTGCTGTCAACAGTTTTTTTAAAACTGTTTTTTGCGATGTTGCTTAGTTGCTAACTCCCTTGTGATGACAAGAAATAATATATCACGATAAAATTATGTTTGCAATATAATTTTCAAAAAAAGTTTTATATATTTTCTCCTACTATTTAATTGTATGAATCACTTAATCATTATCATGATTTATCTAAACTTCTTAAACCAACTTTCTACCCATCCTTTTCCAGTCGAAACTCCATTAAATCAATCCTAATTACTCATTGTTTGAATTTGAGTTTATCTTCTATACTTTTAATTGATAGAAAATTCTGAAATACATAGGAGGTTGTCTAATGAAAAAGAAGTTCATTGCGGGTGCGTTATCTGCATCTTTGAGTGCTGCTGTATTCTTGGGAAGCTTCGGAGTAGGACATGCTCAACAGGTCGATAAAAACTATTTGGTAGTTTTTAAAAGCGAAGCTAATCTCCCTGTAAATTATTTAAACTTGATCAATCAAGCAGGAGGGAAAGTAAAAAAATCTCTTTCTAAATTAGGTGCTGTAGAGGTAACCTCATCAAACCCTAATTTCTTAGCTGAGATTAAAGAAAGTTCTTCTGTGCTGGATGCTGGATTAGAAAATACCGTTAAGCGTGAAACAGCTTTGGAAAAAGAATTCCTCACAGATAGTTTTTCTTCTGGGGAATCAAATGATTTATATAAGAAGTATCAATGGGATATTAAACAGGTTACTCACGATGGAGACTCTTGGGACTTGGCTGGAGGTTCTGGTAAATCTACTAATGGAAAAGACATTATTGTCGCCGTAGTTGATACAGGTATTGATTATACTCATCCAGATATTAAGAACAACTATGCATACGGGAAATCTTTTGTTCCGGGCATTGAGAGCCCGATGGATGAAGACGGACACGGTACTCATGTTGCCGGTTCAATTGCAGGAAATGGACGTGTGTTAGGAATTGGCCCTGAACTGAAAGTAGCTGCTTATCGTGTATTCGGTCCTGATGAAAGTGCTGCAACATCAGACATCGCTAACGCGTTGATGACTGCTGCAGACGATAATGTAGATGTCGTTAACATGTCTCTTGGTGGATATGATTGGTTCCAAAATCCTGAATACGCAACAAAAGATGTGGTTGCCGACGTTCGTCTTTTTAACAGAGCCATACAATACGCGATTAATAAAGGTGTGACAGTGGTCGGTTCTGCTGGTAATGCTGCTGCAGATATTTCTAGCCCTGGTAAACTTTCTGGGGACGATAAAGGTGCTACACACAGAAGTCCTAGCAACCAAGGAATGATTCGTGTTGCTTCTAGTGGTCAAGAACAAAATTTAGCATGGTACTCTAACTACGGTGTAGGTAAAATTGATGTTATTGCTCCAGGAGGAGACTACGGAACTGCATGGCGAGCTAATTTAGATCTTACACTACGCGAAGGGAATAAACGCTGCTTATCTACGATTCCAGGCGGATATGCTTGGTATATTGGCACATCTATGGCCGCACCTAAAACAGCCGGTTTAGCTGGAGTAATTATTGCGAAGTACGGGAAAGATGTTCTTTCACCATCTCAAGTAAAGCATATTATACAATCTTCTGCTGATGATTGGTTTAAACCAGGCTATGACGGTGAGTCAGGTCATGGAGCAATCAATGCACTAAATGCTTTAAATCAATAATATAGAAAGAGGGTGTCCCACAATTTTGGGACACCCTCTTCTACTATTATACTCCCCTTTGTTTAAGCTGTTTTATTTTCCGCTCATCTAAAAGAAATAATGATATACCCACCATTACCACAAATCCACCCAGAATCTGCGACCAAATAACATATTCATCTAATATATAGAAAGCTAAGATTGTTGCACCAACAGGTTCAAATAATATAGCCATTGAAATCGTTGATGTACTTAACCATTTTAAAGACCAATTAAACAATGTATGTCCCAGTAAGTTTGGAATGAGTGCCAATAATAGAAAGTACATCCAATCTGAAGCCGGATAGGAAAATAGCGGTGCATCTACAATAAGTAAATAGATAAATAATGTGATGGCACTCATCGAATAGATGATAAAAGTGTATGTAATAAGCGAAATTCTTTTTCTAAGAGTTTGACCAACCAATAAGTACGCTGTGACCAGTGCACAAGCAATTAAAGATAAGATATCCCCAAATAAGGCTGATCCGCTAATCTGAAAGTCGCCCCAACTTATAATGATACTTCCCACAATGGCAATGACACCACTGACAATGGCTTTCGAAGATATTTTCTCCTTAAAGAAGTAATAAGTTCCTACGAAAGCAAATAATGGCTGGAGTGTGACCAAAACGGTCGAACTTGCAACGGATGTATAGTTTAATGACTCAAACCAGAGGATAAAATGAAATGCGAGAAAAATTCCTGCGATCGCAGAATACAACCAGTCACGTTTTGTGATAAGTCGCAGTTCTGAGGAATACTTTAATAGAAACAACGGTGTCATGAGTAGTACTGTAAAGAACATTCGATAAAAAGCGATGACCCCTGAAGGCGCAGTAGTAAGTTTAACAAAAATAGCGGATGCAGATACGGCAAGAACACCAATCGCCAGTGCAACATAAGGATTGATTCTAGGCTGTTCCATTTTTAAACTCCTATCAGTTATTAGAATAAGTGCAAATTTATCTTCATTATCATACAATATTTCTAATGTAACAAAAATCTTACCATAGGCGGATAAAAAAATGATGAGTATTGATACCGATATTTTATTAAAATTAGGAATTTCAGCGATTCTAGGTTTGGTAATCGGATTAGAACGTGAGTTGAAAAGAAAACCTGTGGGACTGAAAACGAGTTTAGTTATTTCGATAGTCAGTTGCTTATTAACCATTGTCTCTATTCAATCTGCCTATACTTTCCCACATGATTACGATATAAATATTACGATGGATCCATTACGTTTAGCCGCTCAAATTGTTTCGGGAATTGGTTTTCTTGGAGCAGGGGTTATTTTACGAAGAGGAAATGACAGTATTTCTGGATTAACCACCGCTGCCATGATTTGGGGAGCTGCCGGAATTGGTATTGCAGTAGGAGCAGGATTCTACTTAGAAGCCATTGCAGGCGTTACATTGTTAATCATTAGCGTCGAGTTCATTCCTTTTGCTATGGGGTTGATTGGTCCTAAACAGTTGAGAGAAAAAGTAATCATGCTACAAGTTCAAATAACAGATAAGGAAAGTATTGCACATATGATTTCTTACATTAGAGAAAATAAGATTTCAATTAAGAACATTCGAATAAAAGACCTCAAGGGCGGCGATCATCTCGTTCAATTAAAGGTTACGGTTGATATAAAGAGACACATAACGGATGTATATTACACGATTTCAAAATTTGAAAATATCCATAGCGTTGAGATTGAAGGATTGTAAAAGCCGCTGGATGCGGCTTTTATCATTTTTTTCTTGCACAGAAACAAAAAAACGGCTATAATTTTCCATGTACCGATCATTCATTCGGGGAATTAGCTCAGCTGGGAGAGCGCTACGCTGGCAGCGTAGAGGTCAGGGGTTCGAGCCCCCTATTCTCCATCATTGGAAACCCTTGTCCTGCAAGGGTTTTTCGCATTTTCCGAACCTCCTCTTACCTCATGATTTTATCAAAAGTAAACATAAAGTGCACCTTTAGTATACTAAAGCGTTTTACGCCTGTTTGAAGGAGCCTTTTTCAAATGACCTAATCGTTCTGCTACGACTTTGGGGTTTTCTCCATATATCAGCAGCAGAGTAGCATGAAGATGGCGTAAATCATGAAGCGTAATTAATTGTTAAACATGATTGCTTTTAAAAAAACAAGTGCGATTGTAGCCATAACTCCTTGTTATACTCTCGCCCACATTATAGTTTAAGTCCAATATTTCACAAAATTTACTAATGGTGACTTTACATATTTGCTCTGCAGTCCTTCAAGAAATCAAGGATATTCAACAATACCTTTAACCATAGTGATTATCGGTAATTAAGAAATTATTGATTCAACAAAAAAAGACGATGTGATCACCGCCTTAAAGGATTGTTTTATCTTTCTGTAAATTTATTTTTGAAATAAAGGTAATCAACTTTATGTTTTGTGGTCATTAGTTGTGATGCAAGTATTGCGGTGTAGATAGTTGTTAATAGTATGCCGAACACTGCTATCCCAAATATTGAGTTCTTGTTATTCAAAATAACAACCTCCATGTGTAAAAGAATATATAGGAATTCATCCTGGATTTATTCAATTTAAGGTTTTAGAATGACTTTTATACAATTATCGGTCCTTGTGTCAAAAACTTCGTATCCATGCTTCGCCTGGTCTAATGGAAGTACATGTGTAATTACATCACCAATATCAACCTTTCCTTCAGATATAAGATTATAAAGAAAAGGCATATACGGAATAACTGGGGCCTGACCCATTTTAATGTCAACATTTCTTTGGAAAATATCTCCTAACGGAAAACCATTATAACGTCCCCCATAAACACCGGTAATTTGAATGGTCCCAGCTTTGCGTACAGCCTGTGACGCAATAACTAGCCCACCCATTGCTCCGCCATGAAGCTTCATTCCGGATGCAAGATATTCAAGAGGCGTCATCTTGCCACTCATACCTGAACAATCTATAACGATATCTGCTCCACCTTGTGTTATCTCTCTTAAATATTCGCCAACATTTTCATGTTCTTCAAAATTTACAGTCTCTACTTTATTGGTCCGTTTCGCATGCTCAAGTCGGTATTTGAGGTAATCGACCGCAATAACACGCTCAGCACCTTTAAACCAAGCAAATTTTTGAGCAAGGAGACCTACTGGACCACATCCTAAAACGATGACAGTATCACCAGCTTTGACACCGGAGTGATCCACACTCCAATAAGCTGTTGAGGCTGCATCTGCAAGTAACACTAACTTTTCATCTTCTACTTCGCAGTTCTCCGGTAATTTGAATGGAGTAAAGTTTCCATAAGGAACCCGCATATATTCAGCTTGTCCGCCAGCAAATCCACCGGTTGTTTCTGAATATCCAAAGAAACCGCCCATTTCACCATGAGGGTTTGAATTATCACATTGGCTGGTTAAGTCATGGTTACAGTACCAGCAGTGCCCGCAGCTTACATTAAAGGGAATAATTACCCGATCCCCTTTTTTCAATTTTGTTACTTCGGGTCCTACTTCTTCGACTACCCCCATCGGTTCATGGCCTATTACGTAATCAGTTGGCATATTGGGAATCATTTGATGAATCAAATGCAAATCGGATCCGCATATAGCAGAAGTTGTTATTTTTACAATGATATCATCGCCATTTTTAATTTTTGGGTCTTTTACTTCTTTAACCTGGACATTTTTATTCCCCTGGTACGTGACAGCTTTCATTTTTCTCTAACCTCCCTTATTTATTAGGCGTTGCGAACATTCCAAGTCTATCCGTATCATTCGGGAATAAGTTCATCCCGGCAATCATTAAAGCATTGTCGGCAGATTTAAGATCCAACTCAACTTGCTTGCCAATATCGTTCGGATATAACCAGCCCTTGCTTATCATCAATTCAGATATCTCGGTGTGTAAATCAATAGATAATTCCATTTGCCTATATAATGCCTCTCTTAACTCCAGGCTCGATGTTTCAGTTAACGCAATGGCATATGTATGAATACCCGTTTTAACTGAAAGAAGAAACTCCAATGCAATGCCCGAATCTGCCATTTCTGGCATATGTTCGGCCCCTTGGGGATCCAAATAATCCATTTCCATTTTTTTCACCTCATTCAATATAATTGGTTCTTGCCCCTTTATAAAATTCTTTAAGTTCATTTATCGCCTTAATAGACTGTTGAACATTTTTTTCCATCAGTGCTTTTAAATCATTATCGAAACAAAGGCCCTGCATAAGCTTTGATTTCAATAAGCTTACAGTATTCAGGTTTAATAACTCATGTGTTTCCATTGTTTCATGATAAGCCAAGCTTTTCTTCTCCATGACTTCACCTCCTGAAATTAAAATCCCTTTAATATGTGAATATTATTCAATTGAATATTACTGGTTATGGAATATTTTTGGTGGAATGTGAATCTCCTGTCTGAAGCAAGATAAGAGAAGTTTTTAAAGATTGGAGAGATACTCTTGACAAAATATTTAGGACTTCATGAAACACTGGAGACACTCGAGTTAATTGCCTTTAAAACAGTATGTTTAACAAAAGCTGCAACTATGAGCAAATTGCTTCCTGATGGAGATCTTAAAACGATTCTTTCTGGTGATTTAGAATCAGGAAGTCAAGGTCTAAAGCAACTTCAGACCTTTATAACAAACCGGGAGGTGACTCACAATGACTAATCTCCTGCAAAATATGGCTGGAATGGGAGGATTAACAGAACGGACAATCGCCTCGGATTTTCTGATTTCATCTAAATCTGCCATCAGAAATCTCGCATTTGCTATTACGGAAACAGCTACACCTGAACTGAAATTCGTTCTTCGCGAGCAATTAAGAAATGCAGTGGATACACATGCCAAGATAACAGATTTTATGACTGCCAATGGATATTATCACCCTAATCATTTAGGTGACCAAATAAATGTGAGACTGCAGGATGTACATACCGCTTTAAACCTTAAAGATCAATAGGGCAGTATCGTATGTTTTATGCAAAAAAATCAGCTGCTATTAAACAGCTGATTTTTCCCTTCAATATATTAAACAGGTAGATCTTCAATCTGCCCGTCAGTTGAAGAAGAAAAGCCGCCTGTCACTGTTACCCTTTCACACCGTAATCATTGTATAAGATTCAAATTACTTTTCTGGGTTTCTTACTTTTAGCAATAATACATTACAACAGCTAACACAAAAACAAGCATTGACAGGAGAGTATTTCAAAACTGTATTTTTCTTAATAAGGGCTCCATATCCTGGTTGTAGGTTCCATGCTTTAACTATTAGCAAAGCCATCTCAAAGGAACCAGTTTCAAATACTGGGTATCTATTAATGGATTAAAGTCAATATCGGTCATTAAAAGATACCCCTCTTTCCATTAAGGGGAACACGTTTACCTCGTCAGTTAAACCGCTTCCGCCTACTTTTGAACCATGTTTGAGTCCGGTTGGGACTTAATCTCGTATAACAAGAGCTACGATACTACAAGAAGGATGAGGGTTACCGGTGAATTTGTTTATTGGAGTAGGAGATTTAATAATGAATCCAGTAGTTGGTCTGGAAAAGTGAGGTTCAAGCATTTCTGGATAAAAGAAAACCATACAGTAAAAGCTTTTGTATCAAGCGATCTTGATAGACTAGGGACATTGTTAGAATTTCTGGAATTCGTGACTCAAGAAAAAGAAAACGATTGATGAGATAATCCCCTAGAAATAAGAGATTAATGAGCATTTTACGATTAGAAAAGCAGTGAAGGTGAGTTGTACCAAGTAGCCGTTATTGCTTATGTAAATAAGCTCTTACATTAGATTAATGCCATATTAAAAACAAGTACCCCTTTCAAGAATTATGATTAAAACAATATCTTACAAAATACAGAAAAACCTTCTAATAACCGTTTACGGAAGGTTATCAGTATGCGCATTTTTAGTATAACTGGGTAATTTAAGTTTTTTAGTGAAAAGTGAAATACTATTAGCTGGTTTAGCTAACAAGAAAAGACCGTCGCAGTGGTCATCCTCAGCCATCGTAAATTAATGATTTTCCTTCAGTTTGCGAATATTCCAACTATTATAAGTAATTTACCAATCTATAAAAATAAAATAGGAGCAGTTTAGCATTACCACCCTAAACTGTTCCTAATAAACCATTTATATTTAAATAATTTAAATATACGATTTCCCTCCTTTTGCGACCACCCATTTTCTTTTACATTACAAATTTGATGTCTTTTCTTTTATGAATAGAGCTATATTAAGCTTACCCATTCAAATTTCACAAAAAATTGAACCAACTTTTATTAATTATCAAATGGCAGGAGCAGGAAATTCATCAATTTTCATACGAAGTAAACTATAAGGTTTTTGTCGCAGGTCTTTTCCATAATGAAATCTTGCCTGCCGATGTAATTGGTTCACAATGACATATAAGTATTCATCCGGACCAATCGAAAAAGTATCCGGCCATAAAATTCTCGGATCATGTGCGAGGGTTTCCATTGTGCCATTCGACAATATCTTTCGAATACTATTATTCTCATAATCTCCAGCATAAACGGCCCCTTTTGCATCTGTAATCATTCCATCAGATGCACCTTTTTCTCCCCAATATTCCACATGATAAGGTAAATCCATGTCCGGTATATTTCTGTCTCTCAGGGCTTCTGTTGGGATTGAGAACAGATGACGACTTGTTAGTGGACAAAAAAATAATACCTTTCCATCAGGAGAAATCGCAATACCGTCAGACGCCAATCTAAATGGAGAAGTCCCACCATCTTTATTTCGATTCATCAACACTTTTCCTTCTACTTTCGGTATAAAATAGGGATCGGGTGAAGTTGAATTTGCTCCACTTAACCGTCTAAACGCGTTTCCATTTTCTAAATCTACGACGATAATTGCACCTGGTCCTTTGGAAGAAGAATCCGTTATATAGGCATAACCTGCGTTTCCAACACGGAAATCAAATCGGACATCATTTAGGTAAGTTGTTGGCAGGACAACATCTTCTGTAAAGGTATATACTCTTCTAATTGTATTGGTTTTTAAATCAACAGCGACTAATTTCGCCCCACCTTTAATAGGTTCAGAAAAATTGGGTGCTGCTGTATCTAATATCCAAAGCGTTCCCCTTCCATCAGCAACTACACTTTGGACACTGATGAAAGTCATTGTGATATTCCCAGGGTTAACCAAATTGGTTTGTAAATTAGGATAAGGCTGCAATTTATCCTCAACAATTTCCGCAACCGTAAATTCAACATCGTCTCCCCATTTCGGAAAACAAATGAAAATACGACCAGTTTCCGAAACACTAACACCTGTAGGCATAGCCCCATAAAATGTATAAACTAGTTCTAACTTACCGAAATATTTTTCAATAGGTAGCATAGGTATCATGATATCCTCCTCAACTATTTAAAACGGGATATCACCTATATATGATTTATATTTTTTCTAGTGCCTGTTTTTTAACAAGTTTACCTATACGAAAAGATGATGGTGTTGATTGTTTGGAAATTTAAACCACTCCCGATTCTTCCAGGCTGATATTCTTTATGAAATATGTAAGATAATGCTGATTCAAAAAAAGCAATAAATGCCTTAAAATTGTACCATGGCCATATAGAAAGCCAATTTTTGTATAGTCAGTTTCACGATTTATCATTACCTCCTTTTAAACATTAATAGGTTGGTCGCCTAATATACCATTCCTTTTCAAAATTTCTCATTAACACAAAGAAGCAGACAAATTCAGTTGCGAATTGGACTGCTTCTTTGTGTGCTAATTTAATTTTTATACTCAAGAACCGAACCTATTACTTATTTTCTGCAATATGTTGTTTATTTGTTTATTAAAAGGCGATTTTTATTTGCGGGTTTAAAATTAAATCCAAAATACACTTTATTGGATACTTTGAACGATTTGGGATAACCCTTCGCTAAGTGGTGTAGCCGGACGTCCAAGTAGTTTTTCAAAATCGCTGCTCTCGATTTCAAGTGTGGCCTCTCGAATATCTTTCTGGATACCAACTAGAAAAGGAATGAGAAAATCTGGAACGCCAGCACCCTTCATTATCTCAGCATAAGAAGCATCATCAACCTGTTGTACTGGTACTTCCTTACCCAATACAGCGCCAAGTGCAGATGCAAACTCTTCCTGTGTCAATAACTTGCCCGAGAGCTCATAAATAGTATTTTCATGCCCGTTACCAGCTAATACTGCCGCGGCAGCCTCTGCATATTCCTGTTGCAGTGCCCAGCCAACTTTTCCAGTTCCTGCAGAAGTCACCCATGGGGCTCCTGCCAGTACACCTTGAATGCTTGAACTTTCATTTTCCAAGTACCAATTGTTACGCAAGAAAGAATAAGGAATTCCTGTTTTCAAAATAGCTTCTTCTGTTGCCTTATGTGTTGGAGCAAGCATGTTTTTACTTTCCTGGGCGTTTACAATGCTAGTATATACAATAAATTTAACACCGGCTCGCTCTGCTGCAGCAACCGCATTTGTGTGCTGACGAATTCTTGTTTCATTGTCTCCATCCGCAGAAATAATCAATAAGCGATCGATTCCTTTAAAAGCTGTATCTAAAGTTTCTGGACGGTCAAAATCTCCCTGGCGAACTTCTACTCCTCGAGTTTTTATTCCTTCTGCCTTCTCCGGATTACGAACACTAACAGCAAGTTGATTTGCTGGAACAGTTTTCAACAATGCATCAACAATTTTGGTGCCCAATTTCCCTGTAGCTCCAGTTACTAACAATTTCATCTTCCATTCCTCCTAATTAAATGTTTATCTTACCATCCTTCAGTTACATGCAATTCAATTAACTGTAACCATTTCAATTACATGTAACCATAATAATTACAACTTAAGATTTTGTCAATCACTATAAATGATAATTTTTTAAGGTATAATATAAACGGTGTAACCACTTTTATTACAAGAAAAGATTTATCCTTATGAAAATGCAAGAAAGGTGATGAATAAATGTCCATTAGTAGCCGATTTGCTGTAGGCGTTCATATATTATCTCTTATAGAATTTAATAAAGACGGTGTAAGTTCATCTGAATATTTAGCAGAAAGTGTAAACACAAATCCAGCACTTATCAGGAAAATTATTGGAATGCTAAAGAAAGCAGGGTTAGTAGAGGTACATCCTGGTATTCCGGGAACTAAGCTTGCAAGGAATTTATCTGACATTACTCTGTTAGATGTATATAAGGCAGTTAATGTCGTACAGGATAATGAGTTGTTTAATGTTCATGAAAGTCCAAATCCTAAATGTCCTGTAGGAAGAAACATTCAAAATACGATAATTCCTATATTGTCTGCCGCACAATTAGCGATGGAAAAGGTCTTGGGAGATGTAACCATTGAGTACGTAGTTAAGGATATGCTTGAAAAAGAAAAAATAAATTAACAACTAGTCAAAGGGTAATAAAGGTATGTCATTACCTTTGCAATTACAATTTAATAGATAGACTTTGTTTGCCTTTTACAAGGCCAACAAAGAAAAAAGGGCAATGCTATATTACATTGCCCCTTTCTAATATTGTCATGCTATTTGTTCCGGTTTATATAGTCAAGTTTTAATTAATTGACTCTTTCTTAGGATTTACCCCTACAGTCTCCATATAGTTTTTACCCCATTTATACATAGCATCGAGAATCGGCATCAAGCTTCTCCCCTGTTCAGTGAGGGAGTATTCCACTTTTGGAGGAACAACCGGGTAAACTTTCCGCTCTACTATCAAGTCTTCTTCCAGTTCACGCAATTGGTTCACAAGCATCCTTTGCGTGATCCCTGGCATGAGAGCCTTCAATTCACCAAATCGCTTGGTTCCTTCTTTCCCTAGATGCCATAATATAAGCATTTCCACTTACCACCGATAACTGATAGCGTCAATTCCTTTTCACAGTTAAAAATCTTATCCTGCATTCGTGACATTTCACTCACCTCTATCGTAATTATACCCCATAGTATACTTTTTAGGACTATGTAAAATAAAAGTGCGTACTTCTATTAAAAGATTATAGGTTGTATACTTGCAATTGTTCAGCGATTGGGAACATCATCGATCCGACTGCTGGTACAGATAATACTCCAAAAGGATAATATTACTGAAAAGGATCTATTTAATTTTGGAGACAGTACAACTGTACGAAAAATCCGAAAAAAAATTAATAGGAGTGAATATAGATGGAATTACAATTAGCTTTAGATTTAGTCAATATTCCAGAAGCAATTGAGCTTGTTAAAGAAGTGGGGGAACATATCGATATCGTTGAAATCGGTACCCCAGTCGTAATTAACGAGGGTCTCCATGCAGTAAAGGCAGTAAAAGAAGCATTCCCTAATTTAAAGGTTTTAGCAGACCTGAAAATCATGGACGCTGCTGGTTATGAAGTGATGAAAGCCTCTGAAGCAGGTGCTGATATTATTACGATTCTAGGCACAGCCGAAGATATGTCTATTCAAGGTGCTGTAGAAGAAGCGAAAAAACAAGGCAAAAAAATCCTTGTTGATATGATCGCTGTTAAAGATCTGGCTGCTCGCGCTAAAGAAGTCGATGCAATGGGTGTAGACTATATTTGTGTCCACACCGGCTACGATCTTCAAGCAGTAGGTAAAAACTCTTTTGAAGATCTGCAAACCATTAAAAGTGTTGTAAAAAATGCAAAAACTGCAATCGCAGGCGGCATTAAATTAGAAACACTTCCAGAAGTTATTAAAGTAAATCCAGACCTTGTCATTGTTGGCGGCGGTATTACTGGTCAAGCTGATAAAAAAGCTACAGCAGCAACAATGCAAGAAATGATCAAAAAAGGGTAAGGTCGAGCATGCATACGTCACAATATTTAGCTAAGATCTTAAAAGAGTTAATCAGAACAACTGACCACATTTCGGATGAAGAAGCTGAGAAATTGGTTAATGGGATTCTTGAAGCAAAAAAAGTGTTTGTAGCTGGCGCAGGTAGATCTGGATTTATGGCCAAGTCATTTGCGATGCGAATGGTGCATATGGGCATAGATGCTTATGTACCAGGCGAAACGGTGACCCCTAACTTTGAAAAAGATGACATCTTGATCATCGCTTCAGGTTCAGGAGAAACGAAAAGCCTTGTTTCCATGGCAGAGAAAGCAAAAAGTATAGGTGGAACGATTGCCTCCGTAACGATTTTCCCCGAATCTACAATCGGAAAAATAGCGGATATAAAGATTAAGTTACCTGGTTCACCCAAGGATCAATCGGAAGGTGATTATAAAACCATTCAGCCTATGGGCTCATTATTCGAGCAAACTCTTTTCCTATTCTGCGATGCTGTCATTCTGAGGTTCATGGAGAAAAAGGGCTTGGATACGAATAAGATGTATGGCAGACACGCCAATTTAGAATAAAACGTTGATTGTCTATGAGAGACCGCAAACTATCTATGCAAGATTGCGGTCTTTCTATTTAATTTTACCTTCTCCCCTATAGTCCTTTTAGATTTTCCGCAATCAATATTCACTAATGAGCCAAGTAGATTACTGAAGAATAACCACCTTCACTCCAGAAATATGTACTTATGTAGGTTAGTTTGATATTCATTCGTCCATTTTCAAAAAACAAAGACAAGCACCCAAGATATTTCAAAAAAATCCCATAAAATAATCTCAAATGAACAAGTAGGGGAATGATGAGTCTTTGACCATGCAAGGAAAGCATATTATTATCGATGGATTTGAGTGTGATTCTTCACATTTAAACAATATTGCATATTTAGAAAAAGCATGTAAAAAAGCGGCTTTAGATGCCGGCATGGAGATAATATCCTCTTATTTCCATAAATTTGAGCCACAAGGAGTAACAGGAGTACTTGTTTTATCAACTTCACATTTATCCATTCATACTTGGCCTGAAGAAAGATATGCGTCATTGGATTTTTATACGTGTGGGAATCCTGACCTTATCGCCCCAGTAAATTTTCTTTTAAAAGAATTGTCTATTAAAAATGCAATGATCTATTCCATCGATCGTGGTGTATCCCATCCTCAACTTATTAAATGTGAAGAAATCACAACCATTGATGCTTCAATTGGAGGGAACCCCACTTGAACAGAAGACAGCGAAGGAAAAACGCCCGTTTATCTTCTAGATATAACCACATCACCAATACCTCTATACAACATAAAGACACTCATGATTACTTTGCAGATAAGTGGGACCGCATCGGACTACAATCAATCTTAAATGGCAAACATAACAATTTATTAAATGTGAAAAGTGACTTCCAAAACATTCATATTGTCGAAGCCAGTGATATTAGAATGTATTTAAATGAACAGTTGCAGTTTAGCTCCTTGGATGAACGAATTTACCATGAAGCATTGGTCCACCCTGCATTCAGTCTTGCGCGTTCTCGGAAACGAGTACTTATAGTAGGCGGCGGCGATGGTCTTGCCATTCGGGAGGTACTAAAATATAAAGATGTTAAACATGTTGATCTTGTTGATTTAGATCCTGAAGTACTTAATGCTGCCAAAAATACTCCAAGTTTAGCCTCTCTTAACGATTATTCTCTTCACGATTCACGTGTAAAACTCCATCCTTTAGATGCGGTTAAATTTCTTGCTTTTAACCACTCTCCTTATCATATTATTATTGTAGACTTTCCTGATCCAACAGACCGTATAATCAGCGATCTTTATACTATCGAATTTTATTCCCTTTTAAAACGTTCTCTGGCTGATGATGGATTGTTTGTTTGTCAATCAAACTCCCCCGAAGACACCCCCATTGTTTTTTGGAGTATAGGAAAAACAATCGAACGTGCAGGATTTAATACGCTTAGTTATCATACGATCGTTCCGTCTTTTGGAGATTGGGGTTTTCATATTGGATCTCCAAAGTCCTTATCGTGGTCAAAAAAACGAGTGAAAGTACAGCACCAGACTTTACCTTCCAAACTAAAAGATATGGCTTATTTCCCTCGCAAAATGTTAATAGGGAAAAGTGAGGCGGTCGTTAATACAAAAAAGAACTCAATATTGCATGATATTTTTAAAAAGGAAATTCTATATTTGGAATGAAGCGGTTTCGGAAATTTAACCGAATAATCATTGCCTATCCAAATTACCATTCAACCAAAGATATCATTCGAAATTTTTCACGGTTCAATAAATATCAAGGTGGATGAAAAATGAGAACCAAAAACATAAAACCATATGCTTATGGCTCCTTATACAAACAGTATTTTCCGGATGGTGTCATTCTTCCTGTTTCATCCGGAAACCTTGTGGATTTTGATATAGCAGGACCATACCAAAATACTAGACCTGATGTTGCAACGAATCGAATTAGAATCCTCAAATCAGGTGTTTATCAAATTACCTCAGATGTATCAGTAATTTTAGAAGAAGAACAATCCGTATTATTCAACATTAACCTCTGTGCTAATGGATCAGACCCACTTATTGGTTCATTTTTCGATGCAGTCAACATAAGTACAGTTACAGGAAAAACAATTCAAGCATTTTTGAACGTTGGAGATGAAATTGGAATTTTTATTGCTCAGACTTTTTCTCCTGGAGGAAGACCACCAAGATATAACAGATCGGCACTAACTGTACTTTTACTCGACTACTAACTGAAAATAAGTCCGGAATTATCGTCTAAAGACCGAAAGTTTTCCACTTGTTGTTTTAAATTCTTTACTGCCATCTTCCTTAATTCTAATAAGGATAAGAAAAGCCGATTATCCAATTCTTTGGAATAATCGGCTTTTTTCTTATGCCACAACTGGCATGGAAATACTTTATGAGAATTATTAATTCTTTCAATCATCTACCTATTGTATTTTTCTTAAATAACCACATTTACTTATGATACGTTCACCGTGATGCGTCTAAATGAGGAATTAAAATTTTGTTTTAATTGGTTATTGATTTTGTTTGGATACAAATTGCTCGTAACAGAGCTCACTTTCTCCACAGACACTGTATATTCTTCTTGGTTTATCTTCTTTCCAATTGATAATAAGTCCAATCTCCTCTACTTCACTTTGACAATCATAATGGTGACTTAATTGAATCCACTAGTTGAAGTGGGTTTATAAGGGTGTTTCTTTTCAATAAAGTTCGAAAGCCAAATGTTAGCCGATAATACAACCAAATAAACGAGAAAGGATAAATACAATTTCCAACCCATATATGTAAAAACATGAAATTTCACTGAAATCCATTCTAGAGCAATAGCTACCCCTGCCCAAAAAATAATATAAAAAAGAAGCTTTAAACCTTTTGGTTTATTATGTTGATAGACGTTTACTACAAAGTAAGAAAGAGTAGGGTAAGTAGCAAAGTGCAATAATATATCAAATAATTCATGTGTGTAATGATCTATCGTAAAGTAAAAGTCATTTGGTTTTACACTAATGGTAATATCGGCCAACAAAGCAAGAAAGACATTAAATGTCCAAATAATATTGATGGTAACGGCAGATAAGCGTCTAGGTAATTTAAACATGAGTGCCCAAGATAAAACTGTGGAAATAATAATAAATATTTCATTTGCATCAAATTGCTTAGGAAGGGGGAAAATCATCAGTCTTCACCTCTTTGGCTCTTTTAATAAGTTTTTCTAAATAAAAGGAGTAAATAACCATTAATAAAATAATTAAGCTGTATCTCAAATATCCATAAAACACATTCCAATTTACCCATTCCAAATATCCAATTTGAACGAAATAGATTTCAATAGAAATAAGTGCTGTTAAGAATACGAAAAGATGAATAAGTTTACTATAAATTGAACGATTAGAGAACAAAATATAAATTAACCATAAAAGTAAGGCTGGCTTAAGTGTCAACTCAGGAATTTTTTGTGTCCAAAAAATCAGTTGACTTGATGGATCTTGCTTTGTTAATTTTAAATTTAAGTTAATGATTACACCTGTATTTGTAATAAGAATATTGGATAAAAAATAACAGCCCAAGACGTTAGTAACGTCCATTTTCTTCATCAAAATATACAAGGAAATTATAGAAAAAATCGCCAATACTAGAAATAGCCACAATGTTTCCATTTTAGTCACCATCTTTATTTATATGTAAAGTATTTTATACATAAAGTTATTTTTTATTAGTAGATTTACAGTTATTCACTTGAGGCTCATGAAAGACACCAAGATGGGTAAGGAAAATGGGGGAAAGTCCAATATCAGCAAGTTTTTGTTGGACGTAATTTAAAATTTAATGTGTTTTACAGAATTATTTATTTGGACTTGTTGAAGAAAAAGAATAGGCAAATAAAAGTAGATGTTAAGTTTCTTTTTGAACGAATGGGAGCGATAGTTCCATACTCACAAATTTTAATAGCCAAAAAATGCAAGTTTTTATTCATAACTTATTTATTTTTGGCTTTTATTTTTCCAAGAATTTAAAAACCTCACCTACTTATGGTACGGTTCACCGCATCATAAGTGAGCAAGGCAATAATCTTTACTTCCATAAATAACTGCCACAAGCAATCAGTCTTAGATTAGCCTTTACTCTCCTAAAGGCTTATAAACTTCTTCCCAAGAATGAAAACCGTCTGCAATGACAGTTTTGTCGATATTAGTCTTATCGACAGCGATTGGCGAGAGTAGAACGGATGGTACTTCGATTTTTCCATTATTCACTTTTCTGTCTGCACCAATGTTTTCTCCTTTTGCAAGCTTGACTGCAAGTCTGGCCGCTTCCTCGGTAAGTGCTTTAATTGGCTTGTAAACGGTCATCGTCTGAGTTCCTACCACGATTCTTTGCGCAGCCGCGAGCTCCGCATCTTGACCAGCAACTGGGATTTTGCCTGCTAGTCCTCGGGCAGCGAGTGCCTGGATGACGCCGCCAGCGGTTGCATCATTAGCCGCAATCACTGCATCAATCTGATTGTTATTGGCTTTAAGAGCGGCTTCCATGTTTGCCAACGCATTTACGGGGGTCCAATCCTTCGTCCATTGATCGAATACGACTGTAATGTCACCTTTGTCTATCAAGGGCTGAAGTACGTTGAAAACTCCCTTTTTGAAGAGGTGGGCATTATAGTCTGTAATGGCTCCACCTATGTAAACATATTTTCCTTTAGGAACCAGCTTTGTAATCGCTTCGGCTTGTAGTTCCCCAACCTTTTCATTATCGAAGGAAACGTACAAATCAATATTCGCGTTTTTAACGAGGCGGTCGTATGCGAGCACTTTAATACCAGCCAAATGAGCCTTTTTGACAATCGTCGCCGCTGCCTCTGCATTGTGGGGAACGACAACTAGGAGATCGACTCCTTCACTAATTAATGTCTCAGCTTGAGAAATCTGTACTGCATCGTCGCCGTTCGCTGCCCTAATCTCCACCTCTGCTCCCAAAGCTTCTACAGCTTCTTTGAACAAGTCCCTGTCCTTTTGCCACCGCTCTTCAAGTAACGTATCCATTGAAAAGCCTATTTTTATCTTCTTATCTGACTCTTTTTCTCCAGTCTCTTCACTTTGTGACAAATCTAATGAGACAGGTTCCACTTTCGTGCCATTAGGCTCACCAACTTCTTCGCATGCTGAGACACCGCACATCAGAGTCAGGATGAGCAGGATCAGCCTCATCTGAATCAAAATCCTTCCCATTCGTTTCTCCCCTTTAGGTTAGGTCACATCTAGTCAGCTTTTTGTTCCTAAGAGTGTCTTTCGAAACTCCTTTGGCGAAGTGCCACACATTTTTTTAAACACCTTGCTAAAATAATTTGGTTCGTGATAGCCGACCTCGAATGTAATTTCCTTTATACTTTTCTCTGGATCTCCCATCAATTGCTTTGCTTTTTTAATGCGGCATTCCGTTAGAAAATCAATGTAATTGATACCAAGCTTTTCTTTGAATATTTTACTGATATATATCGGGCTTAAGCCTACTTTCCTACTTAATGCGTCCAAGGATATATCTTCGTGAGAGTGTTCGATAATATAATGTTTGATCTGGTGAATCGTATCAGCCTCTAAACGATCATAATGTTCCACGTAAGAATGCTTCATTCTATCAAGTAAATGACCTGTTTCAGCGCGCAACTGTCGAAAATCTTGAGCCTGGAAGGAATAAAGAGGCGTATTCGTTTCAACTCCCATTTCATTCATCACTCGAGTTGCAATCCAGAGCAATTCTAAAACCCTTTGCTGTGTTTGTAGGAGATTGGCGCCTTCGTTTTCATAACGTTGAATGACATTCATGACATACATGCGAGCTTGTTCCCATTGGCCAAGTCGTACTTTATCTAAGTATTGTTTTTCACGCTGTTTATCGAGTTGCCCTTCGCCTAACGTTCCCAAAACAGGTACATCTTCATAAAAACGGTATTTGTCTTGAAGTGACGTATCCATAGTAGCAATTAACGATTCTTGGTAAGATTGCCGTATTTGTTCTAAAGAATCACATACGTTTCCAATTCCGACAAACCATCCTTCTCTGAGATCTGAGTTAGCTGCTGAAAGAATCTCATTAGCTAGTTTTTTTGCTTGGGAGCGAAACGTAATATCCGGTTCACGGAAAACGATGATGGGAAGTTGACGCCCATACATTGCGCCAACCCATCCGCTTTTCGTCCTTCTAACTTTTTCTTTAATGGTAGAATAATAGTTTTCAGATCCTGCCGGCAGTAAAACAATCATCACAAACTTCTCATTCGTTGAACGAATGTCCAACATCTCTACTAGCATGTCTAAATGAACTTCATGTACATGATCGAACAACAATTGTGTTACGACGTCTGTTTCCACAAGCGTCAATGCTTTTTGCAACGCTTCTTTTTGATGTTCGTTCATCGCAAGCGACTTCTGTTCTTCTTCCGTTTGCTTCAACACTCTTCCGACAGTTGCTACTATTTCGTTTGCAGTGCTTGGTTTAAGCAAATAATCCTTTACGCCAAGTTTTAGCGCCAAGCGTGCGTAATCGAATGTATCGTATGCCGTCACCATGACAAATTTGATATTAGGAAGTTCTGCACTGATTCTTTCTATTGCTTCAAGTCCGTTCATTCCTGGCATTTTGATATCCATCAAGATTAAATCTGGTCTGAACTCGGTTGCCATTTCAACGGCGATTTTCCCATTTTTAGCTTGTTCGATGATTAGTTCTGGAAATGCTCTCTGCAGTATTACTTGTATACCTTCACGTTCAATCTGTTCGTCATCAACAATCAGGAGCTTTTTCATGTTTCTCTATTCTCCTTGTTTTAGGTATTTTCAACACAACCTTCGTACCCGTCCCCTTACCACTTTCGATATCGATCACGTCTTCATCGCTATAGAAAAGACGTAGGCGCTTAACGACGTTGCTGAATCCAATCCCTGTCGATTGTCCATCGGTTTCAACGAGTTGTTCCTCAAGAATTTGTTTAATTTTGTGTTCTGGCATCCCTAACCCATCATCTTCAATCTCTATCCGCACCCGTTCTTGATCATCTTTGATACGGAACCAAATGACTCCGCCATCTTCTTTTGGCTCAATCCCGTGAACGACAGCATTCTCTACGATTGGCTGTAGTGTCAGGCCTGGAATCGATACATTCAAGCAAGTGTCTTCGATGTCCATATGGAATTGAACGCGGTCGGTAAACCTCGCTTTTTGGATATCCATGTACTGCTTTAAGACGATGACTTCCTCATAGAGAGTAACGGATTTTTCTAAGTGCTTAAGGTTATATCTTAATAAGCCCGCCACACTTACAAGTAAATCACTAGTTTCTTCAGATCCTTCCAAATAAGCTTTTTTAGAAAGTGTGTTTAGTGTGTTAAATAAAAAATGTGGATTAATTTGGCTCTGAAGAGTACGTAATTGGCTTTCTTTTAACAAAAGCTTATTCTGTTGAAGTTCGTGCTCAAGCTGCGCCTTCTCTTGAATTTCAGATATTAAGTTGTTGATGTTGATTCTCATATGATCAAATGTTTTTGCAAGGAATGAGATTTCATCATCAGACTTTACTTCGATTTGTAAATCGAATCTACCGCTGGCTAACTCATTTGCTGCCTGGGTCAGTTTCCATACTGGTTTCGTTATACTTCGTGAGAACCAATAAGTAATGATTAACAATAGAACCGTTATTAATAACATCACCCAGATACCCAGCTTTTTTAATTCAACTGATTGTTCAATGATACCTCGGTAGATGCGATCATACGTCTTCAGTTCTGTGTCTAGTAAAGTAAGCGACATGTCGGATATGTACGCAGAGATGCGAGTCGCTTCGGAGAACTCTTTTGCTGAAGCCTCTGTTTCTTGCACCGACTGGAACATAAGTGACCGATCCGTTGTTTCAATGAGACTATCAATCAAGTTTGTGTAGTTCGTCAAGGCAAAATCATTCTCGGAGTTCCTCAAACCAAAGACTTCGTATTTGGCTCTTCGGATCTTTTCTTTGCTCATGGCCAGTTGTTCTAAATTAGCCGGAGACGGTTTTATCAAGTAGTTATTTAAATCCATGATTAACTGCTGACTTGAGATGGTCACTTCGTTTAAGCGTAAATACCGCTGTAAAATATCATTATATTGATCTTGAGTTTTCTGATTATAGTATGTAAGCGCTATCCAAATAATCGCCATGATAGAAAGCACGACAGTGGCAAGCATCCATATTTTCTTTTGAATTCTATTCATTGTGTATCCTTCGCCTTCAATATTCGAATATCGGTGAGATAGCCATTAATATCAAGTGGAACGGTATCACCTTTTAGCCAATTCATGATGAGACTGACACTGATTTTCCCCATCTTCTCTGGAGATTGCTCAATCATCCCGTCCAGCTTACCTTTCATAAGTAAAGACAAAGATTCAGACCCATCGTCAAATGAATAGATATAGTAAGGCTTGATTTGGGAACGTCTTTCTATTTCTTGTATCATAGCACCTGAGATATTCGCATTTACGGCGATGAACGCATCTACATTTGGAATCCGGTTCAACAAGTCCTGTGTAGTAGCGATTACCTGTTCTCGTGTATCAGGAGTTTCTGCATAAGTTGTTTGAACACTAGGATAATCATCCAAGACATCTTGCATTCCTTTAAGGCGCTGCTCTAAAAAGTATGCCTGATGACTATCATGCATAAGGATAACATGACCTTGGGGGCCCATATCCAATAAGAGCTGTTTGGCAATCATCTGTCCTGCTAAATACTGGTCCGATCCTACATAGGTTCTTCGTAGACTCTCCTCCATCGGAACGTCATTCGCTACCGTAATGATTGGAATTCCATAAAATGCAGCTTTCACTTTTGTTAGATTTTTGAATTCATCCGTATCTAATCCCTGGACAATAATGCCATCTACTTTCGAATGAATGGCAATTTCAAGTTTTTTCAAAAAATCCTCTTGATTGTTGCCATAACTGCCCCACACCTCTAGACTGACATTCTCTTTCTTGGCTTGACCCAAAGCACCAACCCTGACCTTATTCCAGAATGGCGTCTCTAGTTCTTGGGTAATCAAAACAAGGCGATATTGCTCCTGCTTCTTTTTATCTGATGCCTGAGGTAATTGCCACTCTGAGCGAAATACTTTTTCTGCTGATACAATAGTAAAATAACAGAGGATGACTAATATGAAGCAGAGTACGATCATGCCTGTTTTTTTCAAGAGAGGTTTCTCCTTTTTTCCTATAGTATGATAGTTTCATCATATCATCTGGGGACAAATGTTCAATACCTCATGGGTAGCCGAAAATACTTTTGGGGCACCCTCATTTTGAGGTACCCCGTGTGACTGTTCTCATAAAAAATAGTAAACTGGAAATCGGCTAAAACGAAATACTGTTTTTCTAAAAAGATTATGAGAACAAGAAAACTAACTTCCTTTTTTTCGAGTCATAACATCAAAGATAACTGCTCCAGCCAAAACTCCGCCTCTAATCATATATTGATAGGAAATCCCGACTCCAAGCAGGTTCATTCCGCTAGATAGAGATGCCATAACGATGGCCCCGATAATGGCTCCCGTTACTTTTCCGACTCCCCCCGCAGATGAAACTCCGCCAACATAAGCCGCTGCAATGGCATCAAGTTCAAACAATGTTCCGGCCGTAGTTGTAGCAGATTGCAAACGAGAAGTGAATAGAATGCCTGAAAGAGCAGATAACATCCCCATTGATCCAAATACGATATAAGTTATTTTTTTAACATTAATACCGCTCAGATGAGCCGCTTCCGGGTTACTCCCCACTGCATAAATATGTCTGCCAAGCACTGTCTTCGTTGTGAGGAAGTGATAGATGACAACAACTAGAAGCATGATGACAACCGTCCAAGAAAATCCATTGTAACCCGCTAAAATCCAAGTAACATAAGCGATGATTGCTGAAACACACACTAATTTAAGCGTAAATATTCCTTTCGAAACCACTTCAAACTGATACTTAAGTTTATTTCTACGTGTGGAAAATTCGCTGTAAATGTACATGAGAATCCCTAGTAGTCCCACAATCAATGAGAGCAAATGCAAACCATTTACTTGAACAATAGAAGGGATAAATCCGTTACCGATTGCATTGAAGTGATCGTCCTTAATGATGATTGTTCCAGTTTTTTCAGTAACCTGTAGCAGTGCCCCTCTGAAGATAAGCATTCCAGCAAGTGTTGCAACAAAGGAAGGAATTCCGATTTTGGCTATTAGCACGCCATTGAATAGACCAATTACAATTCCAAGTACAAGAATTATTGGGATAGTTAAATAAATAGGCACACCCATTTGCGTGAGGAGAATCGCCGCAATTGCACCAAGAAATCCAGCTGCAAATCCGACGGATAAATCGATGTGCCGAATGACGATAACAAGCGTCATTCCAACAGCCAATACAGCAATATACCCAGTAGAATCTAGTAGATTACTAATATTTCGCGATGACATGAACAGTCCGTCCGTCATGATTGAAAAGGTGAGCATAATTACGATGAGGGCAATATACATACCATAGTCACGAATATTTACTTTGACTAATGACTTCACTTCATTAAAAAAGTTCATAGGTTTTACCTCCTATTGCGTAGCAAGTTGCATAATTTTTTCTTGATCGGCATCGTCTATCGACAACTCGCCTTTGATTTCACCTTCGGCCATAACATACACACGATCACTCATTCCCAGTACTTCTCCAAGTTCTGATGAAATCATGATGATGCTCATACCTTCGCTAATCAGTTTGTTCATAATGGTATAGATTTCGAATTTTGCGCCGACGTCGATTCCGCGTGTCGGTTCATCTAAAATCAGCAACTTTGGTCCGACGAAAAGCCATTTACCCAAAGATACTTTTTGTTGATTACCTCCACTCAATTTGCCAACGATTTGTTCCAAA
Organism: Bacillus sp. cl95; assembly: GCF_900115925.1. Lineage (GTDB taxonomy): Bacteria > Bacillota > Bacilli > Bacillales > Cytobacillaceae > Neobacillus_A. The sequence continues at coordinate 24,131 of NZ_FOYF01000006.1, forward strand.
GAAGGTGCCTTAATATACAATGAATTCTTATATTCATTTGCAATTTTCACCTCTTCGTTTTCGTTAATAACGCCATTTGAGGAGATACTATGCAGATTCGCTGCAGTAACATTACTCTTGATATCTTGAATCAAAAACAATCCATCGCCCTTACGATCTTCCGTTACATAGGCGATACCTGCTTTTATAGCATCACTCGTATGTTTGAATGCCTTTGGTTGACCATCCAATTCTAAATTCCCTTGGAGTTTATAAGCCTTCGGGTTACCAAAAACGCTTAGTGCGAGTTCAGTTCGCCCAGACCCCATCAAACCGGCAATTCCTACGATTTCACCTTTTTTCACATGGAGATGAACATCCTTTACGACTTGTCTGCCTAGTTGAGCATCATATGCGGACCAATATTTTAATTCAAGAATTTTATCGCCAATCTTTTGATTTGTTCTTTTTGGATATATATCGTCAATCTCGCGACCAACCATATTTTTGATGATCGTACTTTCAGAAATTTCACCTTTGGATGCATCTAGTGTACAAATGGTTCGACCATCGCGCAGTATTGTTGCCTTATCAGCAATCGAGATGACTTCTTTTAGTTTGTGTGAAATCATTATGCATGTGATGCCTTGATTTTTAAGCTCCACCAAAAGCTCTAATAAATTTTCACTATCATCCTCATTGAGAGCAGCTGTTGGTTCATCCAATATGAGCAACTTAACATCCTTGCTTAAAGCTTTCGCAATTTCAACGAGTTGTTGTTTACCAACGCCCAGATCTTTAACCAGCGTTTCTGGATTCACATTCAACTTCACTTTTCTCAGCATTTCCTTAGCCTGTACAATCGTCTGATTCCAGTCGACGAATGCACCGCGCTTCACTTCGTTACCTGCAAAGATATTTTCATAGACCGTTAGATCCGGGAACAAAGCAAGCTCTTGGTAGATAATCGCGATGCCGGTCTTGACGCTATCATTGATTTTGTTGAACTGCTGTACACGACCCTCGTACACGATGTCACCTTGATATGTACCGTAAGGATAGACGCCGCTAAGTACTTTCATTAGCGTAGACTTCCCCGCTCCGTTTTCTCCTATTAAACAATGTATCTCGCCTTTTCTTACTTTGAAATTGACATTGGTGAGCGCTTTGACTCCTGTAAACTCCTTGGAAATTTGATTCATCTCCAAAATATATTCGCTCATCGTTTCGCCCCCTTAACTAAACAACAGTTACAATTGCGAAATAGTGATAGAAGCCTCTATCACTATTTCGCACCAAACATGTTTAATTTCTTTTACAGTCCAGTGAAGTCGCTCGCTTTGTAATAATCAGATTCAACAAGTTCCTTCTTCACGTTTTCTTTATCAACAACGATTACGTCTGTTTGTTTTGCTTTTACATCGACCTTGCCATTGTCGTAAGAACCAGTCGTTTCAGGTTTCTTACCATCTAGGATTGTAACAGCCATACCCATAGCATCTTTTACAAGAGTACGAACGTCTTTGAATACAGTCATAGATTGTTTGCTGTCGAGGATGTATTGAATAGAAGCTTTCTCAGCATCTTGACCTGTTACAACAAAGCTTGAAACAGCGCTGTCAGATGAGAATACATCAGCGATTGAACGTGCAGTTCCATCGTTCGGTGCAAGTACAGCAACATCACCTTTCAAGTCGCCTGATACCGCTGTAAGATGCGTTTGAGCTTTGTTTTTCGCTTCGTTTGCATCCCAGTTCGTTGTAACTTGTCCGATAATCTTACTTAATTGGTCACGGGAAAGATCCGCTGTATCTTTCAGAGCAACTGCTTCGCTAGAGTTTGCAATTTTGAATGTACCATCTGCGATTTTAGGTTGAAGAACCTTCCATGCGCCTTCAAAGAATAAGAACGCATTGTTGTCAGATGCAGCACCCGCGTATAGGTATAACGGAACGTCAGAACCTTTCGCATTGTCAACTAGGTATTGTGCTTGAGCAGCACCAACTGCAAGACTGTCAAATGTAACGTAGTAATCTACCGCATCTGTATTTGTGATGAGGCGGTCATAGGAAATAACTGTGATTCCTTCTTTTTTAGCCGCTTCAACAGCAGATGCAGCTGCATCGCCATCTTGAGGACAAATGATTAAAACTTTGATTCCTTTATTTATTAACGTTTCAACATTCTCTTTTTCTTTAGCAGAAGAACCTTGGCTAAACAAGATTTCAGTTGTATAATCTGTTCCTTTAAGGGCATCTTTGAATCTTTGCTCATCTTGTACCCATCTTGGCTCATCCTTCGTTGGTAATACGATTCCTACACTTACTTTGCTACCACTGTTGTTGCAAGCCGAAAGAATCATAGCGAATAACATGACAACAAGCATTAAAGATATGGCTTTCCAACTCTTCTTCATTTTTATCCCCCTTAAATTTGTCTCATTTACTTACAACTTAATTATACGTGTGAAACCGGTTACAGAAAGCGCTATCACTAGTACTCTTTTATTATCTCCTATACTTTTTTAACATTGGATGAGGTCAGCACCACCTTAAACTTCAATACCGCTTTTGGTCTCATTACATTTCCTCAATAGACTACTACTTCTATGAACTCGAATATGCAAATCGTTAAAAATGGTAAAAAAAAAGATACATAGCTGGATAGCTAAGTATCTTTTTAGCATTGGAACTGTTAAACCTTTAAAATGTCAGTAAAATCAGATTATTCCTTTTGCAGATAGTTGATTTTTCCCCTTTTGTTTTGATTCGTACATTAATTGATCTGCTTGGACGTACCCTTTCTCCATCGATTGACTGTCATTTAGATGGAAGTAATATAAACCAAATGAGGAGGTATAGGAAATAGATACATTAACACCATTATAGTCGACAGATACCGTACTATTTTCAACACCTTGCCGGATTAGATTTAACAAGGTCTCCGTTTGTTCATACTTTCTATTTAAGAGAAATATGGTGAATTCTTCGCCGCCACTTCTGAATAGTAAATCCTCTTTTTTTAGATAGCTCTTTAAAGTAGCAGCAAAATGCTGAATTACTTGATCTCCTACCGCGTGATTATAGTTATCGTTAATCCTTTTAAATTTATCAATGTCGGCAACTACAATCCCTATCCATTCTTTACTCTGGTTCAACTCCGCCATTTTTTTATCCATAAATGCACGATTGTTTACACCTGTTAGAAAGTCGGTATATGCCATTTGCTCAAATTTATCTCTCTCAATTTTATTTTCAAGAAATATGGACTTTGAAATAAAGGAATGGCTCACAAGATAATTTAGAATGAACAGACCGAGTAGCATCTCCCATTTACCTTCTTGAAGGAAAACGATTAACAAACCGTTAGTAAGGGCACTTTTCCCCATATCGATAACACTTCGGCTCTTAATGAAATGGATTATTTCTTGTCTCGTCCTGATTTCTCTTAATATTGCGAACATTATGATTAAAAACATATCCGAAAGAATTGCACTTGCTGTCACTAATAAAAACATTAAAATCCAATATCCAAAGTGGATATTTAGGAAGCTGTCACTTAAGTTTTTGAATATTATATATGCAATTGAGTATTGAAGAACGAAAGAACCTATATTATAAAAAATATGTATAAATTCTTCTGGATCATCTGTGTTCGTTATCTTTTTATAAAAATAAACAGCAATCCTGAAAACTGATTCAAAAATGAATAATCCAAATGGACCAGTAACAATGGCAAATGACAAACTGTAATTGATTCCTTGGTCAATAGAATAATTTCCTTTTTTGCTTATTGTCCTAAGATGAAAAGTTAATATCGAAAAAGACAAATAGATGATAAGAGCTGTTAGGTATACATCTTTTTGAACGATCACTCGATCAGAAGCAAAACTAATAGCCACAGAAGCAAAAAACAACATAAAAATGAATACCCTTGAACCTAGCATATGATCAATCTTCCCCCCTAAAACTACTTTTCCATTTTATACTAAAACATATATATAATGAAAAGGTTTTTTATTTAAAAATCCCTTTTTCATCCAAAAAAAGTCAACAGGTTTAAATCTGTTGACTTCATGAATCATTATTATCCTTATCAATTTCTGATTAACTATCCAAAATTCATAATTCCCTATAATCTTTTTCAGTTGCCAGCTTTTCTCTCATATGAATGACAGAATTCATTCTTTGATAAGTCTACTACGCTTACTAAACTAAGCCATACGCCTTACAAGACTATCAACAAACTGCTTACATTTAGTTAGATCTTTTGTTTGAGGATTTAGCTCTATTTTTAACGTTGCGGCAAGTTCCGTGTGGACGAAAAGCATATCCCTAAATTTATCCACTGCTCCACAATAGTTAGGGTAGAATTTGTCACCCGTTCCAGCCACTCCAGTCACAAGTTTGTTAACATCCTTCATTTCAAAAGATTGATAGATAGGGATCATTTCTTCAGGAATTTCCCCACTCCCCCATGTATAGGTTCCGATTATCACAGCATCGAATTGACTCAAATTTGGTAATTGGAAATCGCCCACTTGAAACTTATAAACCTTAATCGGATATTCTTGGAAAAAGTCACAGAGGATTTCTATGAGTTCCTTTGTATTCCCCGTAATAGACGCGTAAATAATAGCCACTTTCTTTCTACAATTCATCAAAACCATTCGATTGTGATACTTTGGTGTATGTACGTGATTTTTGTTCAAAGAAATCGGACTTTGTTTCGTTAATCATTTCATCGCTGAAAACGTGAATCCACGGCATCGGGTTATCACGATCCTCATAAAGGTTTTCCAAGCCAAGCTGCCTTAGCCTTTTATTGGCCAAATACTCTACATATCTCGCAAACTCATCCAAATCGATTCCGTTCATATCTTTTAATATGAAGAAAGCCCATTCCTTCTCAAGGCCTACTGCCTCTCCAATGGTGTCATAAATATATTGGATATTCCTTTCCGAATTCAGTTCAGGATTCTCGGTTAAGAGGATTCGGACAAACTGGGAGATAAAATAAGCGTGCTGCAATTCGTCTCGTTGGATGTAGCTGATCATCGTGCTCGTCTTTAACATTTTCTGTTGGCGGGCTAAATTGTAAAAGAATGCAAATCCTGCATAAAAATAGATTCCTTCTAAGTTGATAGAGTTAATTGCTAACTCAAATAAATTTTGTGGTGAAGGGTTGCCTCTAAATTTTTCATACGAATCCAAAATGAGTTTGTTACGTTTTCGAACGATTGGGTCGTCCTTTGCCTGATTAAATCGATCATTCTGCTCACCTAAAGGAACAAGTGAACTTAAGATATAGGAATAGGACTCGTTATGAACTGCCTCTTGTTGAGAGATGACGGCAAATATTGCTTTGAAGCTCGAATCTGTCACATAATCAAGTACCTGACTCATCATCGGAGTTTGCAGACTATCAAGACTCGCTAACTGAGTACTCACCTTTAGAAATGTATCCTGCTCCACCGGAGTAAGGGCATCCCATTGCTTGATATCATCTTGCATGTTAATCTCTTGGGCTTTCCAAAAGTTAGCTAATAAAGTTTGATAAAAGTCATACATTTGTGGATAGGCAATATCATTCCAATTTAATAACCCTGAAGATTGACCATTAATAATGGCCGTCGATCGATTTGGATCATTTGGATTTAGCAACTTAATTTTTCTTAAAGGTGCGTCAATATTCATCTTCATTTACCTCCATCAGTTAACTGTGGCATGCTTCACACTCATCAATCTCGGACTGCGAGGTGCTTCTGACATAATAAGTTGTTTTTAGTCCCTGTTTCCATGCTTCAAGATGGAGATTCAATAATTCTTTTGCCTTGATATCATTCCTGACATATAGATTGAAACTTATACCCTGATCAATATGGCGCTGACGAGCTGCGTTCTGACGGATACTCCATAATTGATCTAGTTCGTGGCGAGCACGACGATAGAAGTTATAAGTAAAATGATCCAAGTCCGGAGCCGTTACTTTAAACTTGAAATTCTTTTTTTCTTCGGCATATTCAACGGCGTACAAAGGATCGATTCCATCAGTGGAGCCTCCAATTTTTGCAGTGGAAGAATTGGGAGCAACCGCCATCAGCCACCCATTTCTCAATCCATTTCTGGCTACTTCCTCTTTAAGTTGAAGCCATCGGTTGGAATGATAACCTCTTCGTTCGAAGTATTTACCACTCTCCCACTCTGATCCTTCAAATTTGCTGTATGCCCCTTTTTCATTCGAAATCTCCATTGATGATCGAATGGTAAAGAAGGCGATGTCCTCAAACAGTTTATCAGCATAACGGACGGCTTCCTCAGACTCCCAATGAATCCCCTTCAGTGCGAGCAGGTGATGCCAGCCAAATGTACCAAGACCAACAGCCCTGAATTTCTTGTTGGTTAGTTGAGCCTGTCCAACGGATATCGTATTCAAATCAATGACGTTATCAAGCATTCTAACTTGAATTCTGATTAACCTTTCTAGCACATCTGCAGGTACCGCTTTTGCCAGATTAATGGAAGAGAGATTACAAACGACAAAATCGCCTGGTTTGCGCACGATGATTTGATTGCCCTCATCATCCTGATACTCTTTTACAATGGTGGTAGCTGACATGTTTTGCGCTATTTCAGTACATAGATTGCTGCAATAGATCGACGTCCTGCCTTCTCCCAATAAATGCTTATTTGGATTTTGTCGGTTTACTTCATCTCTATAAAACATGTATGGTGTCCCAGTCTCCAGTTGGGCTACCATGATTCGAGCCATGATATCCATTGCCCTGTACGTTTTCCGTGGCAGAAGCGGATTGTTTACTGCCTCGTAATATTTTTCTGTAAAAAGTCTTTTCTCTATATCGTCATAAAAATCCTCAAGTCCTAGTGGATTTCCATTTTCGTCTTTCCAACCCATCATTTTTTTCACCTGATGAGGACAGAATGTATGCCACTGACCAATGCTTCTACCATTTGCATCAGTTTCCTGTAGTTTTTCCATAAACAAATCTGGTACAGTAACTCCAGTGAAAATATCATGTGCTTTCCGTCTCTCATCACCATTATTCGTCTTCAAGTCGAGGAAGCCATTCATGATATCTTTATGGAATAGATCCAGATAGATAGCGATTGCACCCTGGCGTTGTCCAAGTTGGTCGACACTGACAGCCGTATCATTGATAAGGCGGATCCATGGTACGACGCCAGAAGACATTCCTTTGAATTTCTTGATATCAGAACCAAGTGCTCTTACTTTTCCGTAATAAATTCCGATACCTCCGCCACCCTTGCTCAATCTAGCAATATCCCAATTGTTCATATAAATGCCATCTAAGGAATCATCCACTGTATCAATAAAACAGGAAGACAGCTGTCCAAAGCTTTTACCTGCGTTTGACAAAGTCGGTGTTGCTACTGTCATATATAAATTGCTCAACGCCCAATAAGCTTCTTTTACTAGGGACATGCGCTTATGTTCAGCTTCAGCCTTCATGAGCGTCATTGCAATAACCATAAATCTTTCTTGTGGAAGTTCATACACTTTTCGCTCATAATCTCGTGCTAAATATCTGTCTGCAAAAAGAAATAGTCCTATGTAGTTGAATAATTCATCGCGAGAAGGATCGATGATGCTAGAGAGTTCTCTAATTTCTTCTTGCGTATACAAATTTAGTAGTTCAGGAGAATAAATTCCCATTTGTGTCAAAGTCTTAATCAATAGATAGAAATCACCGTATTTCATAGTGCGGTCATAATTACGGTTTTGCGAGGCACTACCGTATAATTCGTTAAGATAAAGTCTAGCAGCAACGAATGTCCAATTAGGCTGGTCTATCGCAATCTTGTTTAATGCATGAAACAAGGCGTGTTGATTTGCCTGTTCTTCAGAAAGCTCTAACTCTATGATTTGCTTTGTTAATTCAGTAACATCTAGCTTGTAATGAACCGCCATCTCCTCAATTTCTTGTAAAAGTTCTTTCATTTCGCTTTGGGCTTGTGACATCATCGATAATCCCTCCTGTAATAGAAAAAATCCGCTCAATGAATTGAGCGGATGAAACGATAACATCAAAAAGCAGAGGCCCTACAAAAATCCACAACTGTCAGAAGCTTTTAATCCTGCCTTTTGTCGCCACCGTTTCATCTTCCCAATCCCCGAGGAAGTTGAAACATCTTAAAGTAAGACAGGTCTCCTGACTTATGCTTCCGTCTACTTTGAACCCTTCCCATATAGGCACCTATTTTCTAAGCACGTTATACAGTGGTTTGTTCATTTCGTCAGCATTTACAGTTGCGGGGGCAGTTCTGGATTTGCACCAGATTCCCAATTAAGCCTTGCGGCATCTTATCTTAAGGCAACACAATATATAGTTTTATAGTAATAATTTAATCAATATATAGTTCGATAAATTCATACTATCCGAATTTAATCTTATTAGCAACCCTTATTTTTTATCCTCTTTCCTTTAACGTCTTAACACTCCAAACAAAGAAATTTTGAGATTTTCTCTTCTATTCGGAAACATAGTTGCCAACCTTATATTAATATAAGATAATATAACTAGTTTGAATATTCGGTAGTTTCAATGCAATCTTAGAGAATCTTTTGGGGGATGATTCGATGAATAGAGAAATAGTAGAGAATATTGTAGATGTTTTGATTGAACACAAGGAAGGAACGACACAGGATCAAGAATTTTTCTTTTGGCGCTATCTTGAGTGTTGTTGTGAATTAGCAGCAAATGAGGTATACATACTTGATGATTTAGCGTTATTGGCAGAAATCTTAAAAGAAAAAAAGGCCCAATCTTTAATTGAGCCTATCATGCTTTATGATTATGTTGCCGGTCAGCATCTTGAAAGGCTAGTATTAACTTCTGCATGACCTCATAACAACCAATTATCAGAGGAAACTCTTGGAAAACGAGGGTTTCTTTTTCATTTGGATTAATTATGACATCATTATCCTCGCATACATATAAATTCATATTTTCGACGATGCATTCATTTGATAAAAATAGGGAATCTAGAGAACAATGGTAGGAGATTACATATGAGGTGATAAGATGTCGATAATCGAATTCTTAAAGAAAGGCAATAAGTCATCTGGAATAGCTGCTTTAGGTAACACCGTTCTAACTATCGCTAAAGGAATTGCTGCGGTGATTAGCGGCAATGGAACCATGTTGGCAACAGCCATGCATTCAGCAGCAGATGCTCTTAATCAAGGATTTGTCTTTTTAGGAAGTGCAATCGCGGAAAAGGCTCCCACCAAAAGATTTCCAACCGGATTCGGAAGAGTGGTCAATCTTTTCGTCTTGATTGCCGTAATTGTCATTTCTATTATGGCTTATGAGACTATTATTAAGGGCTGGGAGCTTATCCAGCATCCAAAGTCTTCAGGAAGTCTTGGACTAAATGTTCTTATTATGTTGCTGGCAGTCGCAGTAGACGGATTCATATTATTTAAGGCAATGAAGGAAATCATCCATGAAACGAGAGTACAAGCTACTGGAATTCAAATCATCAGGAAAGCGTTTAAGAATGTGAACCTTGCTTCCCCTCCAACCAGACTTGTTTTTTATGAAGATATCATCGCAACTTTTGGAGCTCTACTAGCATTAGTATCTATTGTCGTTGCACATTTTACAGGCCTTTATGCCTTAGATGGGGTTGGAACCATTTTAATTGGTTTATTATTATCAGGAATTGCCGTAAAGATAGGCTATGAAAACACGATTGGATTAATTGGAGTAGCCGCCCCGAAAGAAGTGGAGATTAGAGTCGGAGAAATGATTTTAAGCGATCCGGATGTTGTTGACATAAGAACGATAAGAATCCTCCAAGAAGGACGTAAGTATCATGTTGATAGCTATATTGAGTTAAGAGAGGGATTGACTCTTGCCGTGGCAGACGATATCAAATTCCGTGTCCGCGACAAGTTGTTAACTGACTCTGACATTGGCGATGTTACATTAGGTATTTTAGAAACGAATCACGTACAAGACTGGAATCCAGAACAGGAATAATTTTTTTGAGGAACCGAAATCGGTTCCTTTTTTTCATGAACTTTATATTTTCAATATTTTCACGAAAACAAACCGCTTTACATACCGTATAGGGGTATGATAAATTGATGTCATTTTCAAAATATTACCATTCTTAAAATCAACCGTCTTAAAGGAGGAAATACAATGAGGATTCTTGTTATTGGGGCAAATGGTACAGTTGGCAAGGCTGTTAGCAAAGAACTAGCAGCAACTCATGAAATAATTTCTGCTGGCAGGAAAGAAGCAGACATTACGGTAGATATCACTTCACCTTCTAGCATAGCGGCCATGTACGAGCAAGTCGGCAAAGTGATGCGGTAATTAGTGCAGCAGGAAATACACACTTTGGTTCACTGGTTGAAATGACCCCGGAAAACAATGAAATTTCAATTGAAAGTAAATTAAAAGGGCAGGTTAATCTTGTTTTACTCGGGCTCAATCATGTGAACGATAAGGGAAGCTTCACTTTGACAACAGGAATCACCATGGATGATCCAATCGCGGGTGGATCATCTGCAGCAATGGCATGCGGAGCTATCAGAGCTTTTGTTCAGTCGGCTGCAGTTGAAATGCCTCGTGGAATTCGCATCAATAATATCAGTCCCAATATCTTAAGAGAATCGAGCGAAAAATATGGCCCATTTTTCCCTGGATTCGAGCCTGTCCCATCCCAAAGAGTTGCATTAGCTTTTCGAAAAAGTGTTGAGGGTGCTCAAACAGGGCAAACCTATACGATTTATTAAACTCTAATCTTCCCATTTTAGCCTACTGAATTTTTTCAGTGGGCATTAAATTTGAATGATCTCCCCTTCTCAACTTCTCAAAAAATAACCACCTTAAGAATGCTAAGAAATACCATTCATTTAATTGATATTTCTAAGTTTTGAAGCCTCAACACTTTATTTTTTGCATTAATTTCCATCCCGAAAGGATATACAATTTTAATTAATAAAGGAGGATGAATGTGATGAATTTATTACCAGCCAATAGCGCTTTGATTATAGTTGATGTGCAAAAGATGTTTGAAAATCCGAGATGGGGAAACAGAAATAACCCTCAAGCTGAGGAAAACATTGCTTCTCTCATCGAAAAATGGAGAGAAACAAAAAGACCCATTATCCATATCCAACACGTGGAAGGCTCTTTCCATCCAGCCTATGAGTTTAAGGATTTTATAAAGCCATTACCAGAAGAAACAATCATCCGGAAAAGCGTTAACAGTTCCTTTATCGGTACGAATTTGGAAAGCAGTTTAAGGTCCCGTGAAATTGATACAGTAGTGATTGTGGGTCTTACGACAAATCACTGTGTTGAAACGACTACAAGAATGGCTGGAAATCTTGGATTTAATACATTTCTAGTAAGCGATGCAACCGCAACTTTTGATCGTTTAGGACCTGATGGCAAACTCTATACAGCCGAAACCATTCATAATATGACATTGGTAAATCTGAATGAAGAATTCGCTACCATTGTAACGACAGAGCAAGTCATTAATATGTGCACGGACCATATCCAAAGCCAAATTCACATCTAGCAACATCTCTATTCTTCAATAGCTAACCTAATCTACAACCAATTCAAGCATTTGCTTCGTGTCAAATAAGAAGCAAGTGCTTTTTATTTTCTTCAATTTTTCAAATCAATACCTTCCCCCTTTCTAATAAACTATCCAAAGGGAAATTTATGGTAAAATTTAGTTTAAGAAATTTTTTAGAAATAGGTGAAGTAATGACTGACATACGTGTCTTAATTGCCGACGATGATAAAGAGATTAGAGGTTTGGTGCGAAAGTATCTCGAGAGAGAATGGTATTCCGTAGACGAAGCTTCGAACGGTGAAGAAGTTCTTAGCATGTTCAAACAGAAATCATACCAGCTCGTTATCCTTGATTTAATGATGCCAAAAATGGATGGTATCGAGGTTTGTAGACGGCTTCGCAATCAAACGAACATTCCGATATTAATGCTTACAGCTAAAGATCAAGAGCTTGATAAAGTATTAGGCTTAAGCATTGGAGCAGACGATTATATTACTAAACCGTTCAGTATGAACGAAGTTGTTGCAAGAGTGAAGGCGCTTATGCGCAGATATATGGTACTGGGAAGTGAAGGTCTATCGCAAGTAGATTCCATACTTAAGTACAAGAATCTTACTTTAGATTTGAAGAAATATACGGTTACTGTCAACGGAAAAGAAATCAATTTAACCGGTAAGGAGCTTGAGTTACTTAAGTTTTTTGCGAGCAATCCAGAACAGGTTTTTACGAAATCACAGCTTTTCAGACAAATTTGGGACAGTAATTATATTGAAGATGATAACACGGTGATGGTACATATCCGTAAGCTTCGAAAAAAAATTGAGCAAGACCCATCGAATCCAACAATCATCCAAACCGTTTGGGGGATTGGTTATAAGTTTAGTGGTGAAAAATATGAGGACTGACAAAATCATTATACTCATTGTCTTGCAATTTTTCATGATGGTAAGCCTTCTTATTTTTGCCATAGAATCCTTTCGTCCCTATGTCATTATCATTCTTTCAATCTACACGTTAATTTCACTGATAATGATCTCAGAACGACTGCGATTTCTAAATTTCTTAAAAAGAATGAGAATCGAACTATCTCGTGTATTGAAAGGAAACCTTAAAACAAGGCTATTCGCCAATCAAGATCACGCAGTGAATGAAGTGATTTTTAAGATAAATGAATTAATTGGTCAATTGGAAAGTATCCGAATTGAGTCCATTCAATCTCAAGAAGCTAGAAAAAGTCTACTTTCAAGCATTTCACACGATATACGTACACCACTCACATCCATTACCGGCTATGTGGAGGCATTGAAAGATGATATTGCGGCTTCAGAATATGAAAGAGATAAATATCTTGATATCATCGTTAACAAATCTAATCATCTCAAACAATTGATAGATGAAATTTTCATGATGGCGAAGCTTGATTCTGATGAAATTCAAATGAATTTTGAATCAGTGAATTTAGCTGAACTCACCCGCGAAGTCTTAATAGAATTTTTACCTGAGATCAAGAAATATGATTGTGAATTGACTGTCAACCTTCCGGACAAGAATTGTGACATTTGGGCAGACCGTTTGAGTGTGATCAGAATTCTAACAAATCTCATGAGCAATGCTCTCCAACATGGCTTAGCAGGACAAGTAGTTGGAGTTAGCTTGACTGAAAGCGCTCACCATTATCAGCTCGAAGTTTGGGACAAGGGTCCCGGCATACGAAAGGAGCACATTAATAGCGTGTTTGAAAGGATGTTCCGGAGCGATGCATCGAGAAATGCCAGTAACGGTGGCAGCGGTCTAGGGCTTGCCATCACTAAAGCACTTACCGTGAAAAACGAAGGTCAGATTTGGGTTGAAAGCACTCCTTGGAAAAAGACTGCCTTTTATCTTACACTGCCGAAACAAATACACAATTAAGAAACAGTTAAGAATTAGTTCAGAAGCATTTAAAACCTTTTGCTTATCATAGAATCATAAGCGAAAGGAAAGAAGGTGTTCTAAAAATGAGTATCATCATCCAAACGACAAATCTAACAAAAATATATGGTGAACAAAAGTCTGTTGACCATCTTAATCTCACTGTTCAGCAAGGTGAAATTTATGGATTTCTTGGCCGCAATGGTGCAGGTAAAACGACCACAATTAGAATGTTATTAGGCTTGATAAAACCATCGCAAGGTCACATTCATATTTTCGGTGAAGAATTAAAAGAAAATCATCATGAAATTCTAAAGCGAATCGGATCCATTGTAGAAGTTCCAGGTTTTTACGAAAACCTTACCGCCAAGGAAAATCTCCTGATCAACGCAAGAATCTTGGGGTTAAAAAAGAAAAATGCAATTGAAGAAGTTCTCGAAATCGTTGGGCTTCAAAATGAACATAAAAAGTTAGTCGGAAAATATTCCTTAGGGATGAAACAAAGGCTTGGGATTGCAAGAGCCCTTCTTCATTACCCAGAATTGCTCATACTGGATGAACCCACAAACGGCTTGGATCCCATTGGTATAAAAGAGATGCGAAGATTGATTAAAAGGCTCTCCGTGGAACGAAATATGACGATTTTGATTTCTAGTCATATTTTGTCAGAAATTGAGCAAATCGTGGATCGAATTGGTATCATTCACGAAGGTAGATTACTTGAGGAAATCTCAATTGAGAATCTACAAAAAAGGAACCGTAAATTTATGGAGTTTCAAGTGAGCAATGACAATAAATCTGCCATGTTACTTGAGCAAACTTTTGGAATATCCGATTTCGAAATTCTAGAAGAAGGGTTAATTCGCGTATACTCACACATTGGAATACAAGGTGAAATAAACCGTCACTTTGTACAACATGGCATCGAAGTGCAAAGGATTCATCTTAGTGAAGATCGCCTTGAAGACTATTTTACTTCCCTCGTTGGAGGTGGCACAATTGGTTAATCTTCTTTATACCGAGTTCCTAAAACTTAAACGAAGCAAAATGCTTTTGATTAGTCTCCTCGGAGCAGCTGTTGCACCGATTTTGATTGTCGTTGCATCCTATTTACACATGAAAACAAAGCAGCCAACTGATCCCATCCTATTTGCCGAACTTTTCTTCCAAGTGAATTTGTATACAATCTTGATCATTGGGGTTCCTCTATATGGAGTCGTAACCGGGTATTTGTTTATTCGAGAATTTCTTGAAGATACCATCAAGAATTTGCTGACAATTCCTGTTTCTCGTTTTAGTTTACTTGCGAGCAAAGCCTTTATTCTGTTAGCGTGGATCCTGCTATTGACTACTGTAGCCTGGATTCTCACATTAGGGCTAGGATATTTAGCGCAGTTTGACGGGTTGACGAAATCACTCATTCTGAGAAGTCTAAAACAGTTCTTGCTCGGAGGCATCTTGCTATTCATTCTTTCTAGTCCGATTATGTTTCTTGCACTATATATGAAAAATTACGTGCCGACGATTATTTGTACGATCGTCATCACCTTAATCAATGTGATGGGTGGAAATTCTGAACATCGCGGCTTATTTCCATGGGCAGCTGCAGGAGATATCGCCAATAACACCATGTTGACCACATATCCCCCTGAGTACTCGTACGCTGTTATTGCGATTGCTTCCATAATAGGATTCATCGCTACCATTTTCTACTTTAATAGAGTAGATATTCATTGATTTAAAGGAGATTATGATGGATATAATTATCGGTATTATTATGGGAATTGTGGAAGGACTCACAGAGTTCGCCCCAGTATCGTCAACGGGACATTTAATTTTGACTGGTCATTTATTAGGATTTGAAGGAACTGTCAGAGCCAAAACATTTGAGGTCGTCATTCAGTTTGGATCTATTCTAGCCGTAGTGGTTCTCTTCTGGAAAAAAATACTCACAATATTAGGGTTACAGCGGAGTGACAAAACTTCTTCCGAAGGTCACTTGAGCATTTTTCACATTGCGATTGGAATACTCCCCTTCTGTTTAGGTGGACTTCTTTTTTACAACTACATTAAGAACGTTTTATTTCAACCGCAAACCGTGGTCATTTCCCTTGTTGCAGGAGGACTTTTCATGATAGCTGCAGAGAAATTCAAGCCTGTCACCTCCACACAGAATCTTGATCAAATTACGTTTAAACAAGCTTTGGCGGTAGGATTGTTTCAATGCTTGGCACTCGTTCCAGGTTTTTCGAGATCAGGCGCTACGTTATCAGGTGGTCTATTTGTAGGCATGACCCACAAGACGGCCGCTGAATTTACTTTTATCATGGCCATTCCGATTATGTTTGCAGCATCAGGAAAGGATTTATTCGAAAGTTGGAGCTTTTTGAATGCAAATGATTTGCCACTCTTTATGACAGGTTTCCTAACAGCCTTTGTGGTCGCCATCATTGCAATTAAATTCTTTCTTCATTTGATTAATAAAATAAAGCTGATCCCTTTTGCCCTGTACCGATTTGTTTTAGCTATTCTTTTTTGGATCTTTATTTTATAAAGATCAATCCCATTGATTGAAGATGACTTCTCCAACCGTTTCGGGTTTCCAATAAGCGATTTGTTGCAATTCGAAGGTATTCAGTTCGTTTAAATGATCTAGGACAAATTTTCCCGCTCGTTGCATGACACTTAATGACATATTTAGCTCTGCAGAAGATAAGACTCTAAAGTAATCCATGAACTCCTTGTTTAGCAATGAATCATCTATAAAGACGATTTGTTCAAAACTAACAGATGATGCTAACGCTAGGAAGTTATAATAAGGATTCAATAATAAATGTGTTACTTTTTCTGATATCCGTATGGTAGCATGATGAAAATTTGCGGTGGTATGTGGCAATTTAAAACCGACCAACTTTCCGTCGAGTTTGTTCACGACATGATAGCAAACTTGTTTAAATAACTTGCTATCTTGAAGATTCGGTGGTTTATTTTTTTCGTCAAAAAAGCCTGTTACTCCGTTCAATAAGATCAACCATTCTCACCTCTAACCTTTCCATTTGTTTTAATGCTCGTACAACGGGAATATAACAGGAAAAGCAAATGGAGGTTTTATTTATGAATCCTAAATTAATCAGTTCACTTGCTATAAGTGCCGCAAGTTATCTCATGCAAAATAAACAAGCACGTCAAAAATTGATGGACCAGTTTCAATCTATGAAAAAGTCAAAGAAAAATGGATCTGCAGAATCTTCTCTTTCTGATAGAAAAATCACCTCAACGAATTCCGCCATTTCAAAAAATAAGATGCTTGGTTCCTTAGCAATTGGAGCGGCTACTTATATTATGACCAATAAAAAAGCACGTGATAAAGTTCTTGGTCAATTCCAATCCATGACAAAAGGTAAATCAAATGGTGTACCGATTAGTAGTCACAGATAAGTATTAGACGATCAACATAGGCCAACTCGTAGAAGAGTTGGCCTATGTTGTGTTTATTTTTCTAAAGTTCCAAAACCGTATCCTTTTTCTCTAATCGCTTGGATAAGTTGAGGCAAGACAGAAACCGTCTGTCTTAGCTCATGTAAAAGAATAATCGCTCCGTCCTCTAAATGATCAACAATGTATTCGATAATCTGCTGTGGATTGTTAGCAAGTTCCCAATCAAAAGAGGAGAGTCTCCACATGACAACTTGTAATTGAAGTTCTTTTGCAACCGCTAAAGTATCATCGTTAAATTGTCCGAATGGCGGTCGAAAAAGCGTTACTTTCTTTCCTATGGTTCTCTCCATTTTATCTACGCTGTTTTTAATATCATAATATTGTTTTTCATAAGATAGCTGCGTTAAATTAACATGTTTGGTTGAATGAGTACCTATTTGATGACCTTCGTCGAAAACACGCTTCCATTCTCTTTGTGGGTAAAGTAGACGAGATTGCCAAAAGAAGATGGCAGGTACTTTTTCAGCCTTCAATATATCTAAAATTTGAGGCAAAACTCTGCTTGGACCATCATCAAATGTCAAAATCACCTGCTTTTCCCCATTGGTTTCTGCTTTTGTCATGATACTAGGAACATCAGAGTCGTACACGACTCTAGTACAATCCACAATTCAAGGTGATTTTCGCATCGGTATCGTCCTTTCTGTTTTTATATGAATTCAACTCATTACAATTTTTCTAGATTTGGCATTCATTTGTCCTGATTGGCGTTAAATCTTTCTAATTTGTCCATTAATCTTTCTAATTTGTCCATTAATCTTTCTAATTTGGATACTGATTCGTCAAGTGTCACAAAAAGTACACATCCACATCATTTACAAAAAACCACAGTCTCATTTCAGACTGTGGTTTTCATTTTATACAACACGAATGCGCCCTCTACCTTCTTCTGTCACTTCACCAATAATAGCCCCAGGTACACCTTTGGCATGTAAAGCTGCGACAAGGTCTTCAGCTTCTTCGCCACGAACTGAAATGACCAAACCGCCTGAAGTAACAGCGTCACATAAGATCAATTGGTCAATTTCATCGATTTCATTGCTGTAATCGATATTCCCAGATAACCATTTATGATTTTTTCGAGAACCGCCAGGAATGACGTTTTTCTCTGCTAACTCTCTCGTTCTTGCCAAAATAGGAACGTTCTTGCTGTTGATTTTGATTCCTACTTCGCTTCCTTTGGCTATTTCAAGGGTATGTCCGAGAAGTCCAAATCCAGTTACATCTGTACAGGCATGAACCGTATAATCTTCCATGACCTCAGCTGCGGTTTTATTCAAGGTTGCCATCCATCCGACCACTTCATCCGTATCTTCTTTTGAAAGTAAGTCATTTTTGATCGCTGTCGTTAAAATACCGACACCAATCGGCTTTGTTAAAATCAGCTTGTCACCAGGTTTTGCTCCGGCATTTGTACGGATTCTCTCAGGATGAACCGTTCCAGTGACCGATAAACCAAACTTTGGCTCCTGATCATCGATGGAATGTCCTCCAACCAAGACTGCGCCAGATTCACTGACTTTATGTGAAGCACCGGCAAGAATGTCTGCTAAGATGCTTTTATCTAATTTAGTAATAGGGAACCCGACAATATTCATGACGGTAATCGGTTTTCCACCCATCGCATACACATCGCTAAGGGCGTTTGCAGCCGCAATCTGACCAAACATATATGGGTCATCAACGATTGGCGTAAAATAATCTAGTGTTTGTACTAATGCTGTTTCATCATTAATCTTGTATACACCCGCATCATCGGATGTGTCCAAACCTACTAATAAATTTGGATCGGGAACGTTTTTAGGTAAGTGACGCAGAACCTGCGCCAGGTCCTCTGGACCAATTTTGCAGCCTCAACCACCTTTAGAAGATAGAGAAGTTAACTTGATGATTTCTCTTTCAGACATGTTATGCCCTCCTTTTTCTGATAATACATTTTCGTAAATACGCTTTAGGGCAACGGCCTCTGAATGACGATTATGATTTTCATTTACGTATCGTATTGCGGCTTGTCCTATTTCTTTCCTTCCATCACTGTTATTGATCAGCTTTTCAGCGTACACAAGGAAATCACTTTCTTCATTATATACAAAACCTGTTCGTTCATGTGAAACAATACTTCGGTTTCCATCATTGGAAGATACCAAGACAGGTATTCCGAACCCCATTGCTTCAAGGATAGCAGTCGATTGACCTTCTGAATGAGAAGTATTTAAGACAACATCCGCTTCTAGGAGGACTGCTCCCATCATCGAATGTGGCACTGCCCCCATGTACTTTGCCCAATTCTTATTTTCTTCTAATAATTCCTTAACGGCAAGACCTTCATCCTCTTCAATCACTGGCCCAACAATCCATAACCTTACACGATCGTTTTGAGTATACAGCTTTTTCAAAGAATTGATGGCAAAGGGGATGTTCTTGACTTTCCTAATTCCCGCGGGTAGTACAAATAGGAACGTACCGGTTTCCTTCTCAAAGTTGATTTTAGTCTTTGGAAAAAAGCTGTTGGCCTGCGGAATGATATGAACTCTATTGGCTACTGACGGTATTTCTTTTTCCAATAACTGTTTAGCCCTCTTATCAAAAACATGGATGGCTGCTGCCCCTGCCAACGAACGGACAACGTCCAAGCGCTTTTCATCATTAAACAGGTCTTGATACAAATCGGTTCCTGTAATAGTGACGATGTAGGATTCAACCTTATGCTCTAGTTTCTCCAAAAATTTGTAAAAGCGATAAGCATGAAATCCATGTATCAAATCTGCTGCAGGTAGAACGTTAGCAGCACCTTCCTCTGTTACCGACACAATCTCAGTTGTTATTCCGAACGTTTTAAGACCGTCTGCAATTCTTTGTACTGTGACGGTATTACCCCGCGGTTGATGAAAATTAGGCGTTACGAGTACTATCTTCATATCGTCGCATCCTTTAAATTCTATTTATGCCCTGTTTCATATAAGCTTAAAAAGGGTAGCTAAATAACCTTAATCTATTATCGTCAAAAATGACTCAATTGTCATTCTTGTTGCTTATGTATGCTTCTTATTCATTCGAATTGGCTAGAATGATAAAGAAGTCCAACTTTTCTAAGATAAGAGTGAAGAAAGCGGGGATCTCTCGTGAGAGGAATATTAATATTATTAGCAAGTTTATTTTTCGTTTATGCTTTTTCTCCAAGCATTAAGGATTCAATCAAAAGCTTGGACATAGATCATATGATTGCAAACATTCGATCAGATTTACAAGATGTAGACTTTGAGGAAGTGAAACAATTTTACGGTAAGATCAATGAATTGGCGGCAGATATTCAACTTGCTGTTGAAAAACTTCCACAACAAGATGCTAATCGCGTCCCAAAAGCTGAAAAACCTTCTTTAACAGCTCCAGAAGCTCATATCTTTTCAGTTCATAATATCGAGATAGGCGACACACAAACGGAAGTAGAACAAAAATTGGGGAAGCCTAAAAGAGCAACCATGAACGAATATGGAGTATTGTGGAATACCTATCATGAAAACTATCAGAACTTTTTCATGGTTGCATATGATCAGCAACAAAAGGTGGCCGGTCTATACACGAATCAGGACCTGATTTCTTCTACTATTGGCATTAAACGAGGGAGCAGTAAACAAGCCTTACGAGAACGGCTTGGCGAACCATTAAACAAGATTCAAAAAGGGCTTGTCTTTTATCAACTTCAAGAAGACAGAGACTTTGATTTGTTCAAAATGGACAATAGTTATATCACCGTTTATTACGATAAACATGAGAATGATATCGTATCCGCCATCCAAATAATTAGTCTTGATTTAGAAAATAGAAAATCCGGAATGTATGGGAAATCAACCCCACAATTAAAAGAAGGATTTGAAGGTCAACTATTTGACTTAACAAATGCCTCAAGAGTGATTCACGGGTTATCTGTCCTGCAATGGGATGACCGGATAAAAGAAACGGCTAGGGAACACAGTGCTGACATGGCTGCCAACAACTATTTCAACCATGTAAATCTAGAAGGTCAATCACCTTTCGACCGTATGTCAGAAGATGAGATTGCTTTTTCATACGCTGGAGAAAATTTGGCCTACGGACAATTTAGTGCAATTTATGCCCATGAAGGTCTTATGAACTCCCTAGGTCACCGTAAAAATATCCTAAAAGAAGAGTTTGAATTACTCGGTGTCGGCGTGGCATTCAACACGGAAATGCAGCCTTACTTTACAGAAAATTTTTATTCAAAATAGCAAAGACTCAGTTTATGTTTAAGAATTACACATGAAGAAGTGCCAGGTCCTCTTGCCTGGCACTTTTTTGATGCTTAGAACTCCACTACTATCTTTTCAGCAGTAGTAATACTTTTTCCTTGTTTATTAACCGCATCGCTTGTTAACAATTCGACAGACTGATAATCTTCTGTTTGGTCAAGGATGAAACCCATGTTACCTCTTTTCGTACTATTTGCTCCAAGCTCTCCCGTTAAGGATTCAAGATAAATGTCATCCTCCCACGTTTTGTGCTCTCCACTATTCATTTTTAAGTAAGCAACAGGAGTAAACTTCACCGGTTCCTTTGACGTATTCTTCGTTTCAACCGCTACTTTAATAAAATCAAATTCTTCGTCATGGGTATATCCATGAAAAAAGTCAATCATGCTGTAATCTGGCACGAAGTGGATGACCTTAACGTCTTTGACCAGCATTTCGACCGATCCAACCTTAATTTTTTTGTTCACTTGCTTGTACTCTTTTAAAGTAATCTCACCCTTATCATCACTGACTGTTTCTCCTACTTTCACAAGATTGATGTCATCAGAGACTTGCGGGTTTGGTACATAAACATCTTTTTTAACCGAACCAGAAGTTGCTTCTTTTTGCTCTGACTTTTTTGCAGAGGCTTTTTCCTCAGAACCTTCACTAAATGAACAGCCTGTTAAAGCAAATAATAAAAGGATGATGCTGATTAGTATCCTCAATGGAATCCTCCTAAAATGATTTACTTAGATAGTTTTGGTTATTTAAGAAAGCACCCGCTGCTTGTTGAAAGCAACGGGCTATTATGATTATTTTTTACCATTACCAAGGATTTCAAAAATAATTTTTGCATGGTCGGTATTATCCTTGTGGCCTGCAAAACGTTCTTTATATGGTCCGAATGCGTATACAGGCACATCTTCACCAGTGTGTCCACCCGTTGTCCATCCTGTATGTGAACGGTTATTAAAGATCGTTTCAATCGCATTATCAATGTCAGCCGTTTTCTTTGAAACAGCCGCATCTTTGACAGATTGAATTTCTGCTGTGGTTAAGGCTAATAAGTTCTGGTCAATATAAGTCTTAAGCGTAGTTTCAACATCTTCACCTTTGGCAATCTCGGCTGCCATGAAGTCAGGTGTACGTTTAGCGGCTTTGATCGGCTCTCCAAACCAGTTGTAGACTCCATTTGCACCGATAGAATATCCGCCTGTTGAATGGTCTGCAGTAGCAACTACAAGCGTATGTTTATCTTTTTTGGCAAATTCGATTGCTGCTTTATATGCACGCTCAAAGTCTTCCATTTCACTCATCGCACCGACGATATCATTGTCGTGGCCTGCCCAGTCGACTTGGCTTCCTTCGATCATGAGGAAGAAACCATCTTTATCTTTGTTCAAACGCTCGATTGCCGATGTTGTCATCTCTTGCAATGAAGGAATTTCTTCTGTACGATCAATCATTTTTGGAAGTCCACCAGGAGCAAATAGACCAAGAACTTGTTCGTTTTTGTCGTTTAAAAGTTGCTCTTTATTCGTTACGTAGCTATAACCATCTTTTTTAAACTCTTCTGTTAAATTTCGGTCAGGGCGTACAAAGTTTGAAACACCGCCGCCTAGAAGGACATCAATTTTGTGTTCTCCATTTACCAATTCATTGTAATAATCGTCAGCAATGGCATTCATATTCTTACGATGATCATCATGCGCACCAAATGAAGCAGGTGTAGCATGGGTAATTTCGGATGTTGCGACAAGTCCTGTTGATTTTCCAACCTCTTTTGCTGCTTCAAGAACTGTTTTTACTTCTGATTTGTCATTATCAACCGCGATTGCGGCGTTATACGTTTTAATTCCTGAAGACATCGCTGTTGCAGCAGATGCGGAATCCGTTACATTTTGAGTAGGATCTTCAGGATAAGTCATTTGCTGTCCGACCAGGGATTGATCAAATTCTGTTCTTTCTACAATACCTTTTGTTGCAGGGTCATCTTTTAAATAACGATGTGCAGATGTATATGAAACACCCATACCGTCACCGATGAGGAAAATGACATTTTTAATTTCTGCTGGAGGGTTTGCTGCTTCAACTTTCGTTTCTGGTTGTGCAAATGTTCCTATTAAGCCACCGAAAGCCACTGTTGATAAAACCGCAATCGGAAGGATTTTTTTCGAAAATTTGTTTTTGAGCATTTGAAAACCTCCTAAGTTTGTTTACTACAGTTCCAAGTATAGAAAAGAATTGTTAATGTTTTTTTACTAGACTATTAAGATTCTCTTAACATCATGTAAATTTGAATTTGAAGTTCCAAACATAGAAAAAGAGCCGGGAAGCTCCCGACTCTACTATTATTTACTTTGCAAATTTATGATTTCCGATTGTAATGGTTGTCTCACGAGTGAGGATCCATGGGCTTTTTGCTGTTTTTGGATTATAGAAGAATAATGATCCTTTACCTTGTCCTCTAAACGCCAATGCTTCATTTACTGCTTTCTTTGCCAATGCAGATGCAGGCTTATTAATGGCTCCATTTTGAACAGGTGTGAAAGCGAAATAGCCATTCGATTTTTGATAAATAACCTCTTTTACCGTATTAGGGAAGTCAGGGCTTGCCATTCTGTTCAGTACAACTGATGCAACAGCCACTTTTCCTGCATATGGCTCAGCTTCCGCTTCAGCCTGAACAAGACGTGCAATTAAATCCTTTTCTGTTTCTGTAATAAAAGAATTCGGTAATGTCATCTTTTGTCCTGGATAAATGACACTAGCTTTATTGCCGCTGTTTACTCTCATTAAATCTAGTACAGACACGCCATATTGTGTTGCAATTTTATAGTAAGTGTCACCTTTTTGTACTTGATGAGTTCCCGCCGCAGCTGCTTCAGATGCATTTCCGCCAAAAATCGGAGACAAAGATAGAACCATTGCTGATGCGATTACTAGTTTCTTAATTTTTTTCAAAAGTAAAACCTCCTAGTAGTTTGCTCACTTACTAGGCTAACAGTTCTAAACTAGTAATTCATCGTCCAAAAAGTGGTAGTAGAAAAATAGATTACTAGAACCACTGGTATGAGTGGGGTTAGCAGAAGGTTGGAAAGTGAAACCAGTTACAATTTATGCAAATATCTAATAATTTTAGTCGCAGCTGAGGAATCATGCAAAAAAAAAAGAAGCCTGTCCTTATGCAAGCTCCTTTCAGTTACTATTTTTTATTGAAATGGTACGTTCATCGCTTCTGCCATGATTTTAGGAATATCGGTATTCTGATGCAAGCCCCTAAACCATTCTGAATTTGGTCCAAAGGCATATAGAGGAATATCTACCCCGGTATGCTGGTTCGTTGTCCATCCAACAAGTGCTCTTTCAGAAACGATCTCATTGATCGCGATATCTGGTTTGGCCGCTGTTATGATTCTTTGAACTTCAGGTTCAGTGAGATCGAGGTTCGTATACTGTTTAATTACCGCTCTAACATTACTTCGGTTTGCATTTAGTTTACTCACCATAAAATCACCGGTTGCCGTCACATTACGAAGTATTTCTATTTTTGCATCATATTGACCATGTGCTCCAACAGACATACCGCCGTTGTCATGATCAGCCGCAACAACCACTAATGTGTTTCGATCTTGTTTTGCAAATTGAAGGACTTTGGCGAGAGCTCCTTCAAATGCTTCAGCGTCTTTCATTGCCCATGCAGCGTCGTGCTTATGTCCACCCCAATCGATTTGACTTCCTTCTATTAATAAGAAGAACCCCTTCTTATTCTTTTGCAGGATGTTAAGAGCAGTGGTGGTCATTTCTGCAAGACTTGGCTGTTTGGTCGTTTCCCGATCTAATTCCGGAGAAAGGGCATCATTTGCAAACAAACCGATCAGTTGATTCGTTTGAACTTGAGTGCTTAATTCCTTTCGGTCAAAAATAATCTTATAACCCGCTTTTCTCGCTTGATGTAAGAGTGGAACAGGAAAATATTTTCTCCCTCCACCCATAATCACATCCACTTGATTTTCTAGATACTGTGGGGCTATGTCTATTTCGTTTGCACGTGATGCAACATGGGAGGCAAATGCAGCCGGCGTTGCATGAGTGATCGTAGAAGTGGCTACAAGACCTGTTGATTTACCAGCCTGCTCCGAGACTTCCAGAATTGTTTTTAATCTTTTCCCTTGTGGTGACATGCCAATCATGCCGTTATTGGTCTTGACTCCGGTAGACATTGCCGTAGCAGCTGCTGCAGAATCGGTTACTTTTGCATTTGCCGAATAGGAGCGATGCATACCGACTAACATACCATCTAGTAATGTTTCTTTCCCTTTATACCAACGATAATTTACTCCATAGGCTGCCGAGTACCCATCTGGAACCATGAAGATGACATTTTTCACCGTACCACGATTCTTTAGCTTGGCCGCTGAAGGCTGCTGGAATGAAGTCACTGTTAACATCACCACCAAGAACCCAAAAATGATGATTTTAGGTAGTTTCAGCATGAATTTAACCTCCATTAACTCTTTTTCAGATTGCATTACTCTTATAGTGAGTTGGATTGGGAATTCCTAGTCATATTAATGGGAAATTGTCTCTATTTTTATAGATGGAGATTGGTACTTGGGGGTATCGGTAGTTTTTTAATGGATTAAGCTGAAGTTATCTATACGGAAATGCAATATATCGATATGATTTTGCAAGATATCTATACGGAAATCTAATATATCGATATCAAATGACCGGATATCGATATGACGACAAATCTCGACATCCTGAAATACCCAGGACTGTATTTCTATTAATACTTCAAAAAACCGGCTAAGAGTTCTTAGCCAGTTCTATATTTTCCTTAATACTGCTCGAACAGGACTTCCATCACCTTCAACGAGCGGAAGCGGCAATGCTACTAGTTCGTAGTCGCCTACTTCAATCTCGTCCAAGACAAGGCCTTCTAAAATATGTAAACCGTTGCTAGCCAACTCATGGTGTGCAGGTAATTCTTTACTGTCGAGTTCATCTACTGATGGTAAATCAAGACCTAGCAGCCTTATCCCCATTTTCCCTAAAAATTCAGCCACACCTGATTCAACAGGTGGAATTTCTGCAGGAAAAATTGAACGGTTTTGCCACGCCCCAGTTCGTATTAACAAGCGAGTGACATTCTGCAAATCTAACTTCTCCAAATCGGCGACGCGAATACTTGTAACATCGTTTAAGTGAATAACTTTTGCGGGTCCGATATACAGATTTACATCCAAATCGATTACGCGTTTTCCTTCATTGTCAAAATGAAAAGGTGCGTCAATATGCGTGCCTGTATGTGTACTCATCGTTACTTGCCCAACATTGACTGATCCGCTCTCCTCCATGCTCCAACTTACTTTATAGTGAAAAGGAGTGTCGCCCGGCCAAGTAGCCACTTTATGATCGAGTGGTTGAGAAATATCGATCCATTTACTAGTCATACACTCAAACCTCGCCTTCTCTGAAAAATTAGTTTTATAATTTCGTTCTCAAGCTCCAGATTTCCGGAAAGAACTGATGATCAAGAGCTCTCTTTAAGTACGAAACTCCTGAAGAGCCCCCTGTTCCCTGCTTATGACCAATAATTCTTTCTACCGTGCTCATATGGTTAAAACGCCATAACTGCTGCTGACTTCCGATATCGACAAGCTTTTCAGCAAGCTCATATAAATCCCAATATTGATCGACGTTTCGGTACACAGTAAGCCAAGCTTCTTCCACACTTGCATTCGGTTCATATGGTTTTGACCAATCCCTATTCAAAGCCTGTTCATCAATTTTCAGACCACGCATAGAAAGTGCTAAGATCGCAGCATCGTATATACCAGGTTGGTTCAAAGCATGATTAAGACGATTGTACAATTCTGTATCATGCTGATAAACCTTTAATGTATGGGCATTTTTTTGTCCAAGGGCAAATTCGATCAAGCGATTTTGATATGATTGAAATCCTGATGAATGGCCGAGTTTATCCCTGAATTCCATATATTCCGCAGGAGTCAATGTCGATAGGACACTCCATGACTGAATGAGCTGCTGCTGAATGCGCGATACCCTTGATAACATTTTAAACGATGGTTCCAAGTCATTTTTCCGAATGCATTCTGTAGCCGCATTCACCTCGTGTAAAATGAGTTTCATCCACAATTCACTTGTCTGATGAATGATGATGAAAAGCATCTCATCATGATGATCGGATACACGATGCTGACTCGATAAAATCTTATCTAACTGAAGATAACTGCCATAAGACATTTCTTCTTTAAAATCAGTATGGATGTGTTTTTCTACGCGATTGTGTTCGTTTTCCATAGTATCCTCCCCGATGATTAAGCAACTACTTCTCGCTCATTTTTAAATTTCTCGTATTGTTTTTCATCCATGATATTTTTCAATATTTGTACCGCATCCCACACCTCTCTATAAGATGTGTATAACGCAACAGGGGCGAGTCTAATGATATTTGGGGCACGAAAGTCTGGTACTACCCCGTTCTCTTTGAGTGCTTTACAAATTCTTGCCGCTTCTTGATGTTCTAGACATACATGTCCGCCACGGCGATCATCTTCTCTTGGGTTGCCAATCTCAAAACCCATTCCAGAAAGTTTGGTTTCAATTAAATCCATTAGATACTGATTGATTTGAAGGGATTTAGCACGAACCTTTTCAATCCCTGCTTCAGCGAAAATTTCTAGTGAACCAATTAATGGAGCAAGGCTTAATACATGAGGCGTTCCGATTTGATATGCGCCAGCATGCTCGGCATGTGTCAATGTATGTTCCATATCAAATTGCTTTTCTTTTTTTGACCCAAACCAGCCAGCCAGTCCAGGAACAGTCCCGAAATGCCTTCTGTTTACATATAAGGCACCCACTGCCCCAGGACCTCCATTCAAGTGTTTGTAATTACACCAGTAGGCGAAATCAACACCCCACTCACTGAAACTGTGAGGAATGGCTCCAACCGAATGACATCCATCAAACCCAATTAGAATTCCACGTTGATGAGCCTCTTCCGTCAACCATTTCATATTTAGGATTTGACCACTGCGATATAGAACAGTAGGCAGGACGATCAAAGCAATATCATCCTTCATGGCTGCAATAATGTCTTCTTCCTCAATCATTCTTCCATCCCTGCTTTTTACACGTACAAGGTGTTCTTCGGGATCCAAACCGTGTAAACGCAACTGACTTTGCAATGCATAAATATCTGATGGAAATGTCAATTCATCCGCAAGAATTTTTGTTCTTTTTCCCTTTGGCTTGTAAAATGTGGCTACAAGCTGATGCAAATTGACTGTGGTCGATCCGCTGACGATTACTTCATCAGAATTAGCACCTACGAGTGGAGCACTTAGTTTCCCTAATTTTTCCGATAAGTAAAACCAAGGGTGATCTCCCTTCATCCAGCCATCAATACCAAGTTCTTTCCAATCATTCAAACAACTCAATAAAGCTTTTTCAGCTCGTTTTGATAAAAGCCCCAATGAATTTCCATCAAGGTATATATGATTTTCTTTTAAGTAAAATTCGTTTCTAAACGCTGCTAGCCCATCTTGTTGATCAAGCTTCCCTGCATACTCAAGTGATGATTCAAAGGAATAGGTACTCATTGTAATCCCCCTTCTTGCTTCTCTTCTCAAAGCGTACCAAACTGAAGGGGAACGAGCAATTACTAATCGAAATTTTCTAAAAAATAGAACGCAAAAAAGCTAAGTACTTCGTGTACTCAGCTTTCAGTTAAATTTTTTTAAAAAAGCCACATAGGACTATTAAATGAATAATAACAAGCTTAATGCCATGACTGCCATTCCACCAATCAATCCATAGATAGAAAGATGGGCTTCATCATATCTTTTCGCAGCAGGCAGCAGTTCATCGAGTGAGATAAAGACCATTATTCCTGCTACCGCAGCGAAAATGACTCCAAACATAATGTCGTTTAAGAATGGCATTAGGATAAAGTAGGCTGCGAGCGCCCCGATTGGTTCCGATAAGCCCGATAAGAAGGATAACTTAAATGCCTTCTTTTTATCACCAGTTGCAAAATATACTGGTACAGATACAGCTATCCCTTCTGGAATATTATGAATGGCAATTGCAACAGCAATGGCAAATCCTAATGCTGGATCTTGTAAAGCAGCTGTAAATGTTGCGATACCTTCTGGAAAATTGTGAATCCCAATGGCAAGTGCAGTAAATGTTCCCATTTTCAACAATGCTGGATCATGAACACCTTTGTTTCCAGTACTCATGTCTTCAACCGTTTTAAGTTCGTGTGGATTTCCAGACTTAGGGATTAATTTATCTATCATGGCGATAAGCAGCATACCTGCAAAAAATCCGCCAACAGTCGTCCAGTTCCCCAACTGAACGCCCATTGCTTTCACTAAAGCATCTTTAGCTTTTACAAAAATCTCGATCATGGAAACATAAATCATGACTCCCGCGGAAAATCCAAGAGCAACAGATAAAAATTTTGTGTTCGTTCTTGATGTAAAAAAAGCCAGGATACTCCCAATCCCAGTTGCAAGTCCTGCCAATAGAGTTAAACCGAACGCATACATTAGATTCTCTGCCATTCTCATACTCTCCTTTAACCTAAATATCCTTTTATTTTCTTCTCCGCCTAGGTGAACTTCTGTTATGTTATGCACGAATTTATATTTGTTTCCGGCAGGAAACTTCTTATTTTAAGGCTCTGTTAAAGTACAATGTTGATTTTCTGCACTTTGTTGATTGGATCGGAAGGCGCTTAATTCCTCGGAAAGCAAGCGACTGGAATGGAAATCAACTGGCAAGATTAACATAGACTATTTTTATGGAAAATCGACGGGGATTTCTCCGATTACATGATTTTTCTAAAAGTCGTATATGAACTTAGCGAATAAATTTTTGAAATCGTAGATTACCATGAAAAAACAGGCGATAACATATTTGAAAATGGCGATTACGATCAAAAAACAGGAGTATAAAAAAGGTCGTAAACCCCACAAGGGTATAATGTAATATTTTCCTATCCACTTTAAGAGAGATAATTACGCCAAAATCTCCATATTTAATCATGCATATTTTTGTACAAGTAGACTTTTCGTGCCTTCTGCCAGTATTCCTGAAAAATAAGGGTAAATTAAAGTAAATTGTTTATTTAAGCGAAAGTCGCTTGATTCCTCGGAAAGCAAGCCACTGGAGCGGAAATCAACAGGCATGATTAAAATATTCTATTTTTAAAAACATATCTTTTATTCTCTTAAATGTTTCCTTTGGAAAAGATTTTAAACTATAGGAAAATAGTCCGCAAGAACTACATTTGTAAATATATTATATTTGTCCAACAAGGATTAATGAGTGATATGGACAAGTTTTTTAGCTCACTAATAGTATTCATAAACATATTTCTTCCCTATTTATCGAATAATAAATCGTGAAAAAGGGGGAGTTCAAAAATGACCAAACACCGCTGTGGTGCAGGAATTGAAGGCCCAAGCAAAGGTGAGTCAAAAGGGGAGATGAAATGGTGGCAACTTTCTTTGATGGGGGTCGGCTGTACAATCGGAACGGGATATTTTCTTGGTTCTACGATTGGCATTAAAGTTACAGGTCCTTCCATTGTGATATCCTTTCTTCTTGGTGCAGTAGGTACATATATTGTTTTTAATTTGTTGGCAAAAATGACAGCTGAAGATCCTCAGAAAGGTTCATTTTGTTACTACGCCAATAAGGCATACGGACGTTGGGCCGGATTCAGTTGCGGTTGGGCATACTGGTGTTCAAACGTTTTAATCATGGGGAGCCAATTGACGGCACTTTCTATCCTTTCGCAATTTTGGTTCCCAAAAGTTCCTTTATGGATTTTTGCTTCAGGTTATGCAGCCATTTCACTCGTGGTCGTACTCTTGGGGACCAAGGGTTTCGACAAAGTAGAGGATTTTCTTGCTGTCATTAAGACTGCTGCAATCATCATGTTTATCATCCTAGCTTCAGCCGCTTTACTAGGTTGGATTAAAGGTGGGGACGGACCAGCAAATTTGCCATTATCAATAAATGAACTCTTCCCGGAAGGATTAAAAGGATTTTGGTCCTCTCTTATCTATGCTTTTTATGCATATGGTGGCATCGAAGTAATCGGACTAATGGCCATGCAACTTCAAGACAAAGAGGATGCTCCCAAAGCAGGGAAAATCATGCTCCTGGTCTTAACGATTATCTATGTCGTTTCACTCGGCTTCGCAGTAACAATGGTGCCACTTGACGGTTTTAAAGCTGATGAAAGTCCATTTGTAACAGCCTTAGCAGACTACAAACTAGCCTTTTTCCCGCATGTATTCAATGCTGCGATTATCGTTGCCGGCTTTTCTGCAATGACTGCCGCACTTTTCGGGGTTACTACCCTGCTCGTTACACTAGCAGAAGATGGAGACGCGCCTTCCCTTTTTGCAAAAAAAATAAAGAAGTTTAAGGATTTGCCTCTCCCATCACTTGGACTTGGAGCCGTCGGACTCATTTTATCAATCGTAACGGCCCTTTTGCTTCCTGGAAAAATCTACGAATACGTAACGACGGCAGCTGGTATTCTACTCTTGTTAAATTGGACGTTTATCATCGTTTCTTCGCTACGCATTTTAGAATTTAAGATATGGGATAAAGTCTTGGCCATTGCAGGAATCATTCTTATCGCAGCAGCTGTAAGTGGGACGTTCATGGATAAGAGCATCCGCTTCGGATTTTTTATCAGTATAGCTTTCGTTGCGATCATTGCTGTTGCCGCATTATTAATGAAGAAACTAAAGTGGAATAAAGAAGCTAAAAATACAGCATAAAACTATTGAAGATTCTCGTCATTACTCATGCTAAACTTTGTTAGTCTTTAAATAAATGGCTCTGTTAAAGACCAATGTTGATTTATTAGCTTTGTTGATTGTAGCGTAAGGGTGCGAGACTCCTGCGGGAAAAGCGGTTCAGGGGAGACCCCGCAGGAGTGAAGCGACGAGGAGGCTCCCGAACCGCCCAAGAAGAATTTGCCCTTGAAAAAGCCGGCATTAGGGCTTTTTCATAATTCGTCAGCGGAAAGCGAGTGCCCTGGAGCGAAAATCAACAACCAAGTTTAACAGAGTCAAATAAATAAACAAGAGCCTGCGCAAAAGTGAACGCAAGCTCTTTCTCATTTCAAAGTTTAAATTTTTTAATAAGGCCTTCTAAGCCATTCGCCATTTCAGACAACTCTTTAATAGAACTAGCCATGGAAGACATATGAGATTCTTGTTCTTGTGTAGCAGTTGCCACTTCTTTTGTGTTGTTTGCGGTATAATCTGCTATCTTAGCATTTTCCAAGACAGAAGCACTTACTTGCTCTGTTACAGCTGACATTTCTTCTGATATAGAAGAAACTTCATGAATTTGTTGAACTACTTTCTGAATAGAATTTAAGATTTTACCAAATGTTTCACCGGCTTCTTCCGCTGCTACAATTCCATCTTTTACATCACTAGTTACATTACTCATAGCTCTAACGGAACGGTTTGTGTCCGTATGAATGCCCTTGATAATATCAGATATATGATTTGCAGATATCGCTGATTGTTCAGCAAGTTTCTTTACTTCATCAGCTACCACCGCAAATCCTTTTCCATTTTCACCAGCATGAGCCGCCTCAATGGCTGCATTTAAAGCTAGCAAATTAGTTTGTGCACTGATTGCCTGAATGACGGTCGTAATTTCGGCAATTTCATCTGATCTTCTTTGCAATTCAGCAATCGTTTCAGCTGTCTCTTCAACAGATTTATCAATTTCATTCATTTGTCTTACAACACTTATTACTTTTGCATTTCCTAATTCAGTCTCTTGCAATGTAAGAGCAGACAAATCCGATACATTTGAAGATGCCGTTGCAATTGACTGAATCCCATCAGCCATACTCTCCATTGCGTTTGCACTTTCTTCACTCGATTTGCTTTGCAATTCAGAACCACTAGCTATCTCCTGAATAGACGACGCAATTTGCTTGCTAGCAAAAATCGTTTCATTTGTTCTGTCTGTAAGATTCCCTGCTGTGTCATTCAACTGACTCGAATGGACTTGAATTCCATGAATCATTGTTTTAATATTTTCCGTCATTTTCTGAAATTCAACTGATAATGCACCTATTTCATCATGTCGGTTTAATTGAAAATTCGTTGATAAATTCCCTTCTCCTACAAGCTTTACCCCTGTAGCCAATCGCTTCAATGGTCTAATTAAGTAAACAGAGAAAGAGAATACAATCAAAATGCTGACAAGCAAAATTAATCCTGTTATTAGAAGAACTCGCAACTTATTGGACTGAAGCCCTTTATAAACGTGATTCACATTAATGTCTGCCCCAACAATACCAATAATTTCACCGTTGGTGGACTTAATAGGTGCATAGGCAGACAAGACTCCTCCATAGTCCTTAGTATTGGTCATTTCAGTGCGAATCTTGCCCGTCTCAAAAGTCTCTACAATTTTCGGAAACGACTCCATGTCTTTTTCGATTTCTCCTATTGTAGCAGCACTTTTGTCGTTCTTTGGCATACCGTCAACTACATAAAAGTATTCGTATCCATTTCCTTTCTTTTGACGACCCATTGTATATAAATAGTCTATTCCATTCGTTTCCTTTATTAAGTTTAATTTCTCTCTTAATTCATAATAGTAGTCTGTTTCTCCTGACTTCGCATTAATGTCTAAGTAGTCTTGAACATCAATTTGGGTCATGACCCTTTTCACAATAATTTCCGCTTGATTTCCAATAGATTTTGTAACAAGTTCGACTGATGACTGATAAATCAAGTAGCTTATAGTCAAACATGAAAGCATGGTAAGTGATGAAAAAATTAAAATCATTTTGACTTGCAAACTTTTTCGCATTCTTAATCTCCATCCTAATTCTTAAATATCAAAACTAGGAATATTTTATCACCAATTGGTGAATTTTGTACTATGAAATATTATGAAATAATTCGAAAAGTATAAACTTTCCTCTTTTCAAATGATATTTTTCCTTTTCATGTAATCAAGGGTTTCTTGTAACCCTTTCCTGTAAGGTGTTCTTGGTATTGATCCAATAAGACTTTCATATTTTTCTCCATCAAGAACAACTGGCTCTTCATTTAAGTAAAACATCTCTACCACCTCACGCATATTTGCGCTGAATAAACCAAGGAAACGAATCATATTTTTGGAGATGGTTGAAACACTCTTTTGATATCCTGAAACTTCTCTAATGATTTCAACAATCTCATTCCCTGATATGACATCCACGCCAGGGATATTCCAGTTTTGTCCGTATGCCTTTTCATTCGTGGCCAGTTCGACAATGGCTTTCGCACCGTCCGGCGTATAAATAAACTCCCTAGGAATTTGTTTATTGCCGACATAGCTGGCTTTCTTATTCTCCACTACTTTTTGCAGGGTAAAATGTAAAATTGTATTTTCAGCATTTGGACCATAGAAATCTGGAAAATGTGCGATGAGCGCCTCTACTTCTGAGCTTTTGACGATGTTTTCGAGTTGTAAGCGAATCTTTCCTTTTTTCGTGTGTGGATTCTTTTCTGTAGACTCGCTTACTTTTCTTCCAGTACTGCGGCCATATGCATAAATATTATCAACCAACACTAACTTGGCTGAGTACTCTTTTGCCGTCTGAACGATATTTGTCATGAAAGACAACAACTTGCTTTCCCAATCCTTATAAGGAATATTGGCTGATTGAAATATCACATCCACCCCTTGGGCAGCAGCTTTTAAATCATCCACTTGAAAAATGTCACCTTTGAATATGTCGACATTCTCATCATTTCCAAACAGTTTTTCAAGTCTTTCCTTATTGCGTGCAAAAGCAATCACACTGATTCCTCTACATGATAATTCTTTGACAATCGAATAGCCCATTCCACCTGATGCACCTAACACTAAAGCTTTTTTCATTATATTCTCCTCCTTTTATTAACCACTGTTCAATTAAATTCAAAATGAAAGCGAATTTATCTTAAAAGAAAATTCGCATGTGAATACGCTAAGTCTTTTACTTCTGAATAAGTGCTAACATGTCGGCTATAGTGGGTGATAAATCCGTGTAATGATAAAAATATTAACCATATTTCCTGTAAAGTTAGCTTTTTGTCACTCAAGGTAAAAACACTATACGCAAATTTTTCATAACTTTTATTTGGTCCTTGGTTAATAAAACTTCGCACTTCTTCATCCTTTGTTAAGAACATGATTTCATAATGGCTTTGGTGGGTTATACCGAATTCGATAAAGCCTACCAGTACGGAGATCAGTTTTTCCCTTGGTGGAAGTTCCTTCAACATGATTTTTTCCAATACATCATCAAGTATCTGAAAATGCTTCTCCACTAAAGCATAAAATAATTCTGCTTTATTTTTAAAATGATAATAAATGGCACCATGACTATATTTTAGTTCGTTCGCTATTTGCCGCATTGAGACATGTTGATATCCTTTTTTTACAAAGAGATCATTTGCTGCATCCATAATCATTTCTCTTGTTAATTCTTGTTGTACAGATTTACGCGGTGACATCGTGTCCTCCTTATTGACCACTGTTCAATAAAATCATATGCTAACTTTCAAAAATTGTCAACGATTAACATATTTACCTTTATTCCCTTTATATATATACAAAGTAGGTCTTTCTTTTTATAATGAATACGAGTTTTCCAAAATATTGAAGGAGTGTTATATTTGCAAAAAAATTTCATTAAAGTGGTTGATGGAAAGAATACTTGGAAGCGCTATTTTTCTTCGTTCCTTTTCTTTTTGTTTTCCTGGCTCTAGGCTCCTTTGGATATCTGGCAGCACTTGATTGGTATGCTGCAAACGATGGGAATTCAGATAGTTATTACGATGCTGCAAAAGGCATTGGGGTCCATGTAAATCCGGTAATAGACTTTGCTCTTGCGCATATCACCTACATCGCTTGGGTATTGGGGTTATTCTTGAGTATGAGGTTGATTCACAAGCGTAGGCTAAGAACATTGATTACCCCAC
The DNA here is from genome assembly GCF_900115925.1 of Bacillus sp. cl95. Taxonomy (GTDB): domain Bacteria; phylum Bacillota; class Bacilli; order Bacillales; family Cytobacillaceae; genus Neobacillus_A. Next base: position 60,410 of record NZ_FOYF01000006.1, read on the forward strand.
ATTCCACAATCAATTGGAACAAGATTTTTTGGGGCTTCGGCGTATTTTTCATGCTCATTTTAGGGACAACTCTAATCGACTTTGCTCTAAATCCATCAGATTACGAACTGAATCACTTTAAAGCTAGCCATTTCTTTACCTTATTCTTATTTGTTCTTATTTTAACACCCATTCAAACGACCGCCGAGGAATTATTTTTCCGTGGATATTTAATGCAGTTGTTAGGTAAAAAGATTAATAATGCACTCTTCCTTTCGATTGTAGCTGGCGGCATTTTCGGTTCATTACATTTTTCAAATCCAGAAATGGAATACTCAGCATTCTTTGTTGGCAGCGATTATATCCTTTCCGGCTTGTTATGGTGTTACATTAGCGCAAAAACGAATAGTTCCGAACTTACCATTGGTGCGCATGCTGCGAACAATATGTTTCTCGGCTGGTTCTTGACGATGGATAATACCGCCTTTGGTAATATCCCTTCCCTATTTGTCATTAAAAATATTGATCCGAAAATTACCCTTTTATGGACCATTTTTAGTTTATCCACCTTTACCTACTTATCAATAAGGAAATTTGGCAGCTCAAATCGCCCCATTGATCGGGATAAGGATACATCAATTTCCTTATAAAAAGGAAGAGGTTGTCCCCACACTACTGGGAACAACCTCTCTCTTCTAATTCTTCCAAAAATAATAAACGAATCCTACTTCTTCAGAAGGTACATTCTTGAACCCGTTTCTCTCGAGAACTTTTTGGGAGCCAATATTATCAACAGTCGTTTTAGCATGTATCTCTTTCATTCCGATTTTTCTAGCTTCTTTTACAAGCAATTGAACAGCTTTGGTTGCTATCCCTTTTCCAACTGCCTTTTCCGCTACTCGATACCCTAAATGACCACTATTACCATTTTCAATATCAACTAAATTCATTCGTCCAAGTATCTCTCCTGAATCATTCTTGATTAAATAAAAATAGGAAATACCTCGATTTTGTTCCTCCAGTAAGCTTTTCATAATCTCTTCAAACACATGAAAGTTGTAATATTCTTCCCCCCTCCCAGGGACCATTTTTTCGAAATATGCACGATTATCTCGTTCAAAGGAAAACAATGCTGCATTATCTTTTGGTTCATATTTTTCAAGTGCGATTTCCATAACAATCTACCTTTCATCACAAATATTTATCATTCTTATTCTTACTAACGTAATGAATATCCTTTTTTTGCAGGAAAAAATAGGAACATCGCCGAATGAATAGTGTGGGACCACTATGTCTTTAGGAGGATTTAGATGTTAACAAAACAACAATTAAGCGAGATTAAGGAACTTCAAAATAAATGCGAGCAATTTGAACCATTAAAACTAAAGTTGAATTGGGACATGCTCGCTTCACGTGAAGATGACAAGCGAAATGATTTCTTACATTATGAGAATGGTAAACTTGTTGGATTTTTAGGTATTTATGGATTCGGAAACAAGGTGGAGCTTTGCGGCATGGTTGATCCAGAATATCGTCGGAAAGGTATATTTACTAAATTATTTAATAAAGCTTCCGACGAAATTAAATCTCGTCATTTCAGACTCATTCTGTTAAATGCCCCGGCTTCATCACTGTCTGCAAAAGGCTTTTTGGCGAATATCCCTCACCAGCAGCATATGACTGAATACCAGATGAAATGGGAAGGCGATAAAGCTGAAGTCGAAGAAAGTGGAGTTACGTTGCGAAAATCAACTGAAAGTGATGTTGAGCTGGAGATTACACTAGAAGTAGCTTGTTTCGGATTTTTGCCTGAAGAAGCCAGAGAGTTTAACCAACAAGTGAAGAGTGAAGGTTCTGATGAATTTTATATAGTCGAATCGGAAGGAGTATCTGTTGGAAAGCTTCGTGTTGGTCGTACGGGTGGCGAGGCTTGGATTTATGGTTTTGCGGTTCTTCCTGATTATCAAGGAAAAGGAATTGGCAGGAAAGCTTTGAAACTGACTGTCGCTAAGGAAGTAAAAGAAGGGTATCCCGTATTTTTAGAAGTCGAAGCCAAAAACGCTAACGCCCTAAGACTATATGAATCATGTGGATTCCAGACATTTCATGCTCAAGAGTATTATGAGTTACTTCAATAATGAACAAGAAGCCTGATGGAATTTCAGGCTTCTTGTTTTTCTATAGAGTAAAGATTTCCCTGAAAAAATCGTGCAGTTGAGGATACTTGATAATCAACCATAGTATCAAGAAGGATAGCAGGATGATTCCAAAGTTAATGATGTAGAACAACTTAATGGCAAACTCAACTCTTCTATTCTTATTCTCTTCCATATTCTCGCCTCTAAGTTTGGACATCTTTCCCTGATATAGACGAATACTACGAACTGATAATTCCTTGATTATAAGAATTTTTCCACTTAGCCCTTCATATCGATGATTGCACCGCGCTCGTCAAACACTGATCCAGGATTATGTGCCACTTCCCATAGGTTATTTTCAGGATCTAAAAAGAGAAAAATCCTGCCGCCCCAAAATGCATTTTCAGGTGCTTTCACTATCTTTCCGCCTGCATTTTCTACCAACATGGCCACTTCATCCACTTGTTCAGCCGCATCTACATTTATGCTAAGCGTTACCCCTCTAAAATAATCTGGAGATTCGTGCTTAGGTAAGGAAACATCTTCCCCGAGTTGTTCAATGCTCCATATAGACAACATACCACCTGCTGTTTTAAAAACGGCATACTCATCAGAACTAAATTCCGTTTCTTCCCAGCCAAGCAACTGATAAAATTGACGTAATTTCGCAATATCCCAACCGCCAATTGTGATTAAACTAACTCTTTGTGGAATCATGAATGATCATCCTTCCTGTTTACTTTGAAAAATACTAAATCGACTTTTCGAAATGGCTGCTTCTTTCGTCTATTAGATATAAAGAGAATCCTTGTGATTGGTACAAATCAATCGCACTTTTCCATTCATTATTTGTTTCTAGAATCACCTTTGCGATGCCTTTCGTTTTCGCATAAGTCTCTAGTTCTGAGAGCATCGTCCTAGCAAATCCTTTGCCTCGATAATCTTTCTTCACCGACATTCTCTCTATCCTGCCAACTGTCTGTGATTCAATGGTCAATGCCCCGGTACATACAATCACTGAGTCCAACTTTCCGATGAGGAATACGTTACCTTTATCAATATAATGCCCCACGATATCCTTTAAATCAGGATTATAGGAATCATCCAAAAAACCGAATCTTTCTTTCAAACCTTCTAAAACAAGGTATCTCGCCTCCTCTACCTGATCCTGTGTAATCAGTTCTATTGAAATTTCCTTCTTATCTATTAAATTCATCTTTAACCTCTTCCAGATTTAATTTAAGGACCACAAAATTGACTTATATCTTTGTAATCCTGCAATTCTGCTTTTTCACTCTGATCTTTACTAAAACGGCAAGAAAGAATCACTTTTGAGTAATATTCCCCTTCAAATTGATGCGGATTTTTAAGTTCATAAAACCTCTTTTTTAACTCTTGTGGAAAGAATCTGATCTCTATCGTAAAGTCATTTACTTGTCTGTCTTTTACGAATGAATATAATTTGTAGATCTTTTGCAATTGGAGTTCCTTATCAAATGACTCTTCCTCAAATACAAGCAAATGTACGAATTCAGAGCTTTGTTTCAAATTTTCTTTAAAGATAGTCTGATACTGATCTTCCAAGGTATACTTTTCCCACACTTCTTCTTGAAAAGAAGGATTTACAAACATATGACCATACGTGGGAAAGAGCTCTTTTACTAATGGTAAGAATTCCTCTCTTGCCTCGTTTCTCCATTTCATTTCTTTATAGTTGTCTCTAGTTATTTGAAAGTCTTCAGAGACGTCCATCGTAATGGAGATACCTTTTTGTTTAACTGGATGGGCAGTAACTTGGTACATTCCCATTGCATCTCCCAATGCTTGGCCAAATTCAGTCTCATCAATCTTGAACTTCTCACCATATTTCTTATCTAGGTATTCCAATGCAGCCTTTTCAGCTTTATATCCAAAGAAATCATGATAGGTTATCTCGAGAAAATATAATAACAAGCCCAAAACTGGAAGCAAGATAATGATGGCAATGATAATTAATATCTTTTTCATAAAACTATTATTCCTCTTTTCAGATGATTAGCAGGTTCTTAATGAATTTGACTCTCAAAAAGCGCATTCCTTTGATTAAATTTTGTAATCACTTTTAAGAGAACACCATTGGCAACTAACAAAGCTACTCCAATAATAAAAAGCATCATTGGACTCATAAAGAATAATCCGGTTGCTTGGCTTATGATGAGTCCGACAATGGGCAAGACCAAAATACCACCGAATTGCTGTGCCTCCTGAAATGATTTCACTTTTGCAGAGATGAGCACATTCAGTACGATGTTAAAAATGACAAGAGCCGGAATGACCCAGAACATGAGCAAAATCCATGTGGAACTTAAGAATACAAATTCATTGAATGACGAATAGGTAATAGTATTAATCACAAAGATGTTAATTAAAAACGTCAAAAAAGTAATCATGAAAGTGGGGATAAATGATGCAATTACTTTTCCTAAAAATAAATCCATAATTGAAATAGGAGCAAATAATAAAGTTTCTAGCGTTTTTCTTTCCTTCTCCCCTGCGAAACTATTTGAAGAGGTTACAAGAGAATTAATAATCGCGACCATTAAAAAGAAAGGAATAAGCATGAAGTTTAAAAAGAAATACACAAATTTGTCGCCTAACTCCGGTAAGGCTGCTAGTTTTTCCCTCATCGTTTCATTTGGAAAACCTTCGATAAAAGCATTTATTGGTTTTTGGATATCCTTATCAGTCGTTTGATTGATCAATTCAGTATTCAAACCGATGTACGAAACGACAGAGGGTACAACGGTACATAACAAAATGGAAAGGATAATCATAGGCACCCATATTTTTTTAGAAGCGAATGTAGACTTTATATCTTTTTGAACAATCGCTCCAATAATCCTCTTATTCATGTTCATCTTCTCCTTTAATCTTGAAGTAAAGTGCTTCAAGACTTCTATTTGTTATTTCACAAGAATGCACCCATGATTGCTTTAGGATTCCGTTTAACAAAGGTGTGATTTCTTGCTTAGAAGGGAGAGTAAATTCAAAATGCTGATCTTCTTTTCTTGTATATGGATGCCCCATAAATAAACCTTTTTCTTCTATTTGCAAGCCTGTTTCAATACGAAGTTTAACCTCGCTTAAGTACTTTTCCTCGAGATCCTTTCTTTTTCCGCTTTCAATTATGCGGCCCATTTTTAGAAAAAGGAACGAATCGCATATGTCTTCCAATTGAAGCAGGACATGTGAACAAATGACAATGGTGACGTTATCTTCTTTATTCACTTTACTTAAGTAATGAATAACTTCTTTTATCCCCTCTGGATCTAGACCATTGGTTGGTTCATCAAGAAAGAGCAACTGTGGCTTATGTAAAAGAGCCTTTGCCAGCGCAAGCCGCTTCTTCATCCCTGTTGAAAATGTACCTACAAGTTGATCCTTAACACTAAACAAGTCAAACTGTTCTAGTAGATAAGTAATTCTGTTTTTATCAAAGGCATCATAAATTTTCGAGAAAAAAATAAGATTGTCCCAAGCACTCATATCGTGATAAAGAGAGGCGCTTTCGGTTACAATACCTGCCCGTTTACGAATTTCTTCGCCGTGCGATTTCGGATCAAAACCAAGAATCTTCATTTGGCCGCCTGTTGCATCAATGACTCCATTTAACAATCGAAGCATCGTTGTCTTTCCCGCTCCGTTTGGTCCAAGCAAGCCATTGATAGAGCCTTCTTCAATCGTAAATGAGATATCATGAAGTATCTTTTGACCTCTAAATTCCTTGTTAACATTCTTAACCTCAATGATCCTGTTCCCCAAAAACTCATCCCCCATGTAAACTCTTTTACTTTTATCATAGCAAATTGGAAATATATTCTACAGTTTAATTATCTCATTCTTCTATAAATAATTTGATAGTTACTTACGAAAAAATAAAGCTGCCCAATCCTTCAGGGCAGCTTCACCTTAATAATCTTCTTGGATAAGCAAATCATCTAAAACAGCTTGAACCGCGCAGCCATCTTTGAATGAAACAATCCTTGCTTCCTCTCCTTTAAAACTCTTAACCAATTGATCAATGAAGGCATGAATATGATTTTCGGCAGGCAATTCCATCTTTTCTGGTCGTTGGCCTTTACGAGAAATCCATAATTGGCTCCAATCAACTAGAGACATACTGCCTTCAGTGCCATAAATGGTAAATTGAAGTTTTTCCGACATCCCAAGATTTACACTTCCATGAAGGAGGATATGCACTCCCTCATTTACTTCTCCAAACGCAATCATCCCAGTCTCACATTTACTCGAATCGAGTGCGTATTCTACTGTTTTATGGACAATTTTGATATCGCCAAAAAGCATTTGAATCATTTGAATATAGTGCGGAAGCACTTCTCTAGTGAATCCACCTTGCTCACGCGAACTTATCCATGCGTTTTTTTGCCATGGCCTTGGCCAATCTTGAAAGTGACAGTGGACTTCCACTCTTCTCAAGTCACCAATGAAGTTCTCATGAAGAAGTTTTTCAATCATCTTGAATTCCTGTTTATGAATGGTTGGAAAGTTAATCGAGGTTAACAATCCACGTTGTTCTGCTTCCCTCTGCATTTCCTGAGCTTCTTCAAGATTACTCGCCAGCGGTTTTTCACAAAACACATGTTTATCATGCTGGATTGCTTCCATCACAAAGCGGTGATGATATTTAGGAGGAACAGCAATATAAATCAAATCTATATCTTCCTGTTTAAAAAGTTCTTCACATTTTTCAAAATTGACAACATCATATTTTTCAGCTATTTCCAGCGCTCTTTCCTTCGATACATCATATACGCCCTTCACGATTGTTTCAGGGTGTTCAATGAAAGCTTTCATTACTTTTTCTCCGACTCCACCTACACCAATCACACCAATATTTAACACTGTCAAATCATTCATCCCCTTTGTTGCGGCTAATTTATTACAAGCATACCAAATTTTCAGAAATAAAAAATTGAAATTTATCTTTAAGTAATTTCCACATTTCTTGATCCTACCAAATAAGGGACATTACATTCCAAAGTAAAAAACCACGGATTATTTGCTCATCCATGGTCTTTCAAGTTATTCTAATTCAAGCCATTCTTCAAAATATCCAGAGGTTAAATCAAAGTAATTTCTCGTAAATAAAACATACTGTGCGGTATCCACCTGTTTATACTGAAACAAATGATAATAGTCGGATAAATAACCCATCATTACTTTCTTTGGTTCAGTATCGACATACATATACTTTTTATTTACCAAATCAAAGATTTCTAAGGCTGGTTGACTGTATAAATAAGCTGTGTGTTGGTTTTTGTCCAACGGAACATTTGAATACTGACGACTCAATCCTAATTCTTTTGCATTACTCATCCTTGTTCGTGTTACGTCTAGAGCAGCATAGGTGCCATAGCCTTCCCCAATGTAAAAATACATATCGGTGGCAAGTTCTGCTATGCCCTCATCGATCCATCCTTCCTGATATGGATCACTCGCAACGACACCATAGAAATATTGATGTGCAATTTCATGAACAATATTGTATCTGAAGTACTGTTCCTGTTCAATATACGGGTTTACAGTGACGATACCTGGATATTCCATATTAAGATTGCAATCTAACACGATATCCAACTGCTTATGAGGATATTCACCTATGTTCTTTTGGTAAAAGCTCAATGCTTTTTTGGCTAACTCAATGGCTTGTGTGCCATCTTTATTATGGTCTTCTCTAGAGAACAACCTTATTTTCACTCCGTCTGATTCAGTCTCTCTGACAGCAAAATCCTTTACTACCGCCAAGAAGAATTCTCTTACATTTTTCGCTTTAAGAGTGCCTTTATTTTCTCGGTACGCAGGATCTTCATCTGCTGTAGAAATAACTGAGTAACCTTTTGGTACCGAATACGAAACTTCAAAATCAGAGAAATCAGTATGATAAGTCTCCATACCTTCCATATAATCATGCTTATTCCATTTGCCTTTTTGGAAGGTTGCCAGCATCGGGTACCATTGAGCTAAGTAGTAATGCTCCTTATATTGCGAAAAACGATGCCCTCCCTCAGGCACGGTAAAATCATAAGAGATTTTCACTTTCGATGATTGTCCGCTATTCATTCCATTCTTTAATTTCACTTTTAATGTGTCATTTTTAAGCTCGACTTCAGCCTTTTTTCCATCGACTTCAACTTCATTAATCTTAACTTCCGAATAACCATTAATCCCTTCAAATGAATGCCCCCTTTGGAAGCTATTTGGAATGAAATAGAATACTAGTTCATCCCACTTCTTACTTGATTTATTTTCTGCCTTGATCTCGGAAACCCCTTTGAAATTCCCGTCCTTATCCATTTCTACGGACAGATTATAAGTTGCTTTGCTTCCGTTTGGAACGCCCCAATTGTCGTCTTTAACAGCATAGACGTAGTTGCCTGCAAATACAAAAACAAGGAAAACAGCGATGGTAGCCAAACTTTCGCCTTTTAAAAAGGATAGTTTACCTTTCGAACCAATGTTCTCCCTTGAAGGAAGCAAATTAGTGATTTGTCCTGTAAAGATCCACGGTGTTCTTTGGTAATTTGTTTGAAAACTATTTTTCAAACCATTCGCTAATAAACTGAACGAAGCTGTTGTGAACAGGAGGACTGTTAGTGGTATAAGCAAAATGTATTGATTTCCATATATATTCCCACGAGCTTGACCAACGAGTCCAGCGATTTCTTTAGTAATGGAAAAGGCCATTCTTGGGTCCATTGTCCATTTGGTACCGCCCACGAAGATTTCTAACAGTGCTAGTTGCCCCATAATCGTGATGACATACACGATTTCTAATACAAACATAATTAAGAGCGATTCTTTCATTTGCGGAAAAATATGTTTCCAAACAATTCTATGCCTGTTTGCGCCTAATGTTTTAGCGGACTCTACATAAGTGGTTTTACCTATTTCAACCGATTTTTGTCTGACAGAAGATACGATGCTTGGAATACTTACAATTGTAGTAACAATGACGAAGTAAACAACCAATACGATTGGTTCGATTTCCGATCCGAACCAAAAAGGTACTAGAAAAAAGTAAACAATTAGGAACAATGGAACATAACTCCAAGTGTTTTCAAATGCAGTGATGATACTTAACTGTTTCTTACGTGTCCCCAAATAAAGGCCAATAACTGAGCCAATTACCATCTTAAGTATTGTTACCACCAGTGAGATGAGAACCGTATACCTAATGCCATTTAAAAGCAATGACAACATATCATATCCCCATCTATCCGTCCCTAATATCCACCCTTCTTCTTCAAATGGTTTGATAGGAGACGTCTTAATATCACCATCTACATAACTCGTTTCAAAATCATCGTTTAAGTGATGCGGAGCCATGGTAGGACCGAAGATAGACAAAAAGATTAATAGAGCAACAAACACGCTACCTACATATAAAGGCAAGTTGATGTTCTTATTCATGGATAAAGCACCTCTTAAACAAATAGAGTAACACTCTGATTGATAGATAAACGATCAATGAGATAATCAGCATGGAAAATAACCCAACTGCTATCGTTTGCACCCCACCATTTTGAAAAATGAATTTAGTAATACCCGAAACATTAAGCAAGTATTCGATGATAAACAAATTCCCAATTGCCAACGATATAATTTTTGTAAGTTCTGCAAGAATAAACGGTTCAACGTTTTTAAAGGCATGTTGCATGTTTATGTAGTGTACCTTCAGTCCCTTTGCAACTGCAGTTCTAATATAATCCTCACCACTTGTTTGAAAATACTTAAGTGAAACAAGCTTAAATAAATATAGTGTAGGAGCAAGCGAGAGCAATAGGGTAGGAAACCAGATATTTAACGCTCCTGTGTCCGGCCTAAGGGAGATGATTCTAATACCAGTGACTTTGTAGAATTTCACCGCTAATATCAGCCCTACAATGATTAAGATGAAATCAGGAATGGCCGCTAAAATATTTAATACTTGATTGAAGAATCTCGTTGGTCTAAAGCGGCTGATAAATATCCCAAACAGAATAGAGAATAAGATGCCTGCGTTTACACCAATCACCATGATTTTCAGACTCGTCATGATATTATCGCCGATATCATCAGCGATGTTCCGCTCATACTGTCCAACCTGATAAGTTCCGAGTGTTCCGCTGCTAATTGTTTTAAAAAATTCCCCATAAATCTTTGGCAAGTTTTCAGGGTGCCACTCAATTGCATCTCTGTTCTCGCTCATGGAGATTGTGCTTGGAACACCTGCCAAGAATAAGATAAGCCCAACAATGATAACAGTTTGCTGAGCAATACCAATCCAATCCACTTTTTTAACCATTTCGTCCTCCTTTTGTTTTCATTTTCATGATAAAGATATTATTTAGACGCCTATTTTTACCAAAAGGTTACAATTCCTCATACTCTTCTAAAACATTTATCTCGCAGCCTCTTAATCTTGTTTAAATGACGTTAGGCAGGGTAGAAAAAGTATTACTAATTGATTAATAAAAGGAGGCGAACTTACTGTGGCCAACAAAAATGTTGTAGGTCTTTATGAAACCAAACATGCTGCTATTCTTGAAATTGAAAAACTCAGAAATCTTGGGTATCGGCCAAGTGATATCACCGTAATCGCTAAGGAGCAAACTGCTGCCGACAGCATCACCTATAGAACGGGTGTCGATTCCGCAGATACTTCAAGCTTAATGGTTGAAGAACCTAAGACGGAGAAATCATTCTCCGAATGGTTCGCAGCCCTTTTCGAAGAGGGCAAACCGCAGAACAATTCCCCATCTCCCTTAAGTGATTTTGGCTTAAGTGAAGAGGAAATTCCTTTTTATGAGGAAGGTATTAATGACGGGAAAATTCTGGTCCTTACAAATTCCGAGGGTAAAACGACTGAAAGTCATCCCACTTATTTTGGAACAAACATTCAACCGAAAAAGCCCTTGAATTCTAGTCCTAAATTAAATCCAAAACAAGGTTTCACCACTGAAGAACCTTTAATAGAGGAAAGAAAGATGGAGTTAAGGGAAGAGCAATTGCAAATTTCCAAGAATCAAATTCAAACAGGAGAAGTTGAACTTCACAAACAAATCGTTGAAGAACAACAAACAGTCCAAGTTCCAGTATCAAAGGACGAGGTATTTGTTGAGCATAGAACGGCCGATGAAGTGGCTTCTTCAGAGATCAGTGATGAGGACGATGAACTCATTCGTGTCCCTGTAGTCGAAGAACGACTAAAGGTCACAAAAGAACAAGTCGTCACGGGAGAAGTAGTCATAGGCAAGCGTCAAGTTCAGGAAATGCAACAAGTAAGCGACACTGTCAAGCGCGAAGAACTTCGTGTAAATAAAAGTGGAGATGTTATCATCAGAGAAAAATAAAAGGTTTCAAAACTTTGTGAGGTGGTACACATTTAACATACCATCGTAACAGCTCTACTTATAAGGCTATGCTTAAGATCATTATTGATTTTCTGCACTTTGTTGATTGGAGTGGAAGGCGCCTGACTCCTTGGGGATCAGCGTTACAGGCGAGACCCCGCAGGAGCGTTAGCGACGAGGAGGCTCGGCGAACGCCCCCAGGAAAGAAAGCGACTGGAGCGGAAATCAACAGGGATGTAAACAGAGCCAATTATTAAAGGAGGAAGAAAAATGGACAAGCGTATTGTAGGAGCATATGACACAGAACATGAAGCAATTGAGGCCATTCAGGATTTAACAGCAAGAGGTTATGATTCAGAAAACATCTCAGTGGTTGCCAAAAACAAGGACGACCTTGACATGGTCGAAAGAGAAACTGGTACAAAAGCAGATGAAGGTGCAGTTGCTGGTGCAGCAACTGGAGGTGCAATCGGCGGAGTTACTGGTCTACTAGCTGGTATCGGGGCACTTGCCATTCCTGGAGTTGGTCCAATCGTAGCGGCAGGTCCAATCGCAGCAGCATTAACAGGAGCTGCAGTAGGTGCTGGTGCTGGTGGAGTTGCTGGAGCATTAATTGGCATGGGCATTCCAGAAGATGAGGCGAAACGGTACAACTCATATGTTGACGAAGGGAAAATTCTTGTCTTAGTGGACGAGCAACCTGGTTTGAATACATTGGTGGACGATGCTGATCCAAACCTATATTCTGATGCTGATCGTGTAAATTCTTCACTTACTGACACCACAAAGTTAGATTACACAAATAGTGATCTCGATTATTCCGACACAAACCGTGAGGGCGTTCGTAATTCTTTCGCTGATTCTACTCTTAACGAAACGGAAGAACGCACTTTGAAGCTAAAGGAAGAACAATTGAACATTTCTAAAGACCGCGTTCAAGCTGGTGAAGTCGAACTTCATAAAGAAGTTGTTGAAGATCAACAAACGGTAAATGTTCCTGTTTCTAAGGAAGAAGTGTACATTGAACGTCGCGACGTTACAAACAGATTAACAGACGACACTACACCAATCGGTTCAGACGAAACCATTCGTATCCCGGTTAGCGAAGAAAAAGTTAATGTGTCTAAGGACACAGTCGTAACGGGCGAAGTCGTTGTTGGTAAGCGTGAAGTTGAAGAATCTGTAGAAGTTCGCGATACGTTAAAACGTGAGGAAGTCAACGTTGAGGATTACACTGAAGGTGGCGTCTTAAAAAACGAATTTGAGACTGATAACTTAACAACAAACAAGTTAGATAATAATCGTAAAGACTGTGACTTATCTGATGATAAGTTTAACAATAGGTTTTAATAACTTAAAATTCAATAATTAAAATGAAAAGACAAGAGCCTTTTTCGACTGGCTCTTGTCTTTTTGTAATCTATAAGTCTAAGACTTAGGATTCACATTCATTGAGGCATTATTATTCAAGATTAAATTGGAACGCTTTTTGATAAAGATACCTTTTTAAAAAGCTTGAACAAATTTTCATGGTTTTGTTTTAATTGATTCTGCTTACGTAACCAAGTCTTGCTGAGATTTGTTTACCTATTTCAATCATCCGATCTTGTAGCGATTCCATTCGTTCATCAGTCATTCGTATTGTTGGACCAGAAATGCTGATAGCTGCGATGACCTTGCCTAAATGATCAAAGATAGGCGCCGCTATGCAGGTAATTCCTGTTTCATTTTCCTCTAAATCAAGCGCATAACCCTTTTGTTTCACTTGGATTAACTCCTTAAGGAATTGGTCTTTGTCAGTAATCGTATGTTCCGTATGCATCGCCATTCCTCTTCGTTCAAGAATTTCAAGAACAACACTTGATGGCAAGTGGGCAAGGATTGCTTTTCCTACAGAAGTACAGTGCATTGGTGCCCTTTTCCCTACCTTGGAATGCATGCGCAACGTTTCGTTTCCTTCTAACTTTTCGATATAGACGACTTCCCCTTGATCATAAACAACCAAATGGATTACTTCATTGGTCTCATTTTCTAATTCAAGCAAGAAAGGTTTTGCTTCTTCCCTCAAATCTATCGAATCTAGCAGTTTTGTACTTACTTCTAAGAACTTATAGCCCAGCTTATATCTTCCTGTTTCACTATCCTGCTCAATGTAGCCATATTGAACAAGAGTGGAAAGTATTCTATATACAGAGCTTTTGTTTATATCTATTTGTTTAGCAATTTCTGTTACACCAATGCCACCCTTTTTCATGCTCACAATCGTTATGATATCAAGGGCTCTGCTGACAGATTTCACTACATTTTCTCTTTCCACAATCTTTCACCTACTTCGATATTTACGTAATTACAAGCAGTACTGCAGCTCTTCACTAATGAAATATTATAGCATACAGTTTCTTTAAGTTTATCTGGCCAATATTAGCCGTTAGCGCCGACTTTTACAGCGGTGAAAGTGTTGCGCAATATTCCAATCTCTTTAATCGTACATTCAATGACATCGTCTGAGTCAACCATTTCCGCGCCTACAGGACTTCCTGTTAAAATTACACATCCTGGCTGGGCTGGCTTAAGGGTCAAGACATATGCATGGCTTACGTGGATAAATCTCACATTTCTGGTGCTTGTCACTTATAAGGCACAAAAATCAACAATGACCTTTCATAAAAAAAGCTGACCCAATACCAGGTTGATCCACAAACTCAGCCTTTTATTTGAGTCAGCCTTAGATTAAGGTTAAAAGATTATTGTTTTATCGCAAATTTCGCTTTTGCTTCTATTCTGCGACGATGAAGGATTGGTTCCGTATATCCGCTTGGTTGGTCATAGCCTTGAAGAATGAGGTCGCAGGCAGCTTGGAACGCCACTGAATCATCATAATTAGCAGCCATAGGTCGATATGCCAAATTTCCTGCATTCTGTTCATCCACGACTTTTGCCATACGCTGCAAGGTCTCAATGACTTGTTCTTTCTTACAAATACCGTGATGCAGCCAGTTAGCAACATGCTGGCTGGAAATACGAAGTGTAGCCCGGTCTTCCATCAGTCCTACGTTATTTATATCAGGTACTTTAGAACAGCCGACTCCCTGCTCAACCCATCGCACAACATAGCCCAGGATACTCTGAGCGTTGTTATCCAACTCATTTTGGATTTCCTCAGGAGTCCATTGAGGATTCGTTACAACTGGGAATTCTAAAATATCATCACGAAGGTCACGTTTATCGTTTGCTCTCTCATCTTGTACCTTTGTAATATCAACTTGATGATAGTGCAAGGCGTGCAATGTAGCTGCAGTAGGCGAAGGAACCCAAGCTGTGTTTGCACCTGTCTTCAGATGACCGATTTTCTGTTCCATCATCTCTTTCATTAAATCAGGCATTGCCCACATACCTTTTCCAATCTGTGCTTGACCTTGAAAGCCACTTGATAGACCTGCAATGACATTGGATTGTTCGTAAGCCTGAAGCCACTTGGAAGACTTCATTTCATTTTTCCGAACAACTGGACCTGCTTCCATTGAAGTATGGATTTCATCACCTGTTCGATCAAGGAATCCTGTATTGATGAACACGATTCTATCCTTCACTTGGCGAATACATGCTTTCAGGTTCAAGGATGTACGACGTTCCTCGTCCATTACTCCAATTTTAAGCGTATTTCTTTGAAGCTCCAATAAATCTTCCACTCTATCAAAAAGCTCGTTTGCAAAAGCAACTTCCTCTGATCCGTGCATTTTTGGTTTTACAATATACACTGATCCTTTAGAAGTATTTTGATAAGAACCATTGCCTAATAGCGTATGCTTGGCAATGAGACTCGTCATGACTGTATCCAAAATACCTTCTTGTATTTCTTCCCCGTCTTGGTCCAAGATGGCATTGATGCTCATTAAATGTCCAACGTTTCGGACAAACAGAAGTGAGCGTCCTTTCAAGGACAGTTCTCCACCCGTAGGAGAAGAATATTTTCGGTCAGCATTGAGCTTACGCATCATGGACTTATTCCCTTTTGAAAAAGAAGCTTCCAAATCGCCTTTCATAAGTCCCAGCCAGTTGCGATATACGAGCACTTTATCTTCTGCATCAACTGCTGTTACAGAATCCTCACAGTCCATAATCGTCGTTACAGCTGATTCCAAGAGTAAATCTTTCACACCCGCTTCGTCTGTTTGACCGATTGGATGGCTACGATCGATTTGAATCTCAAAGTGGAGACCATTATTCTTCAGAAGAACAGCGCTAGGTTGTTCAGGTGCACCTTGATAACCCGCAAACTTTTCTTCATTTTTAAGCCCAGTTGATTCTCCATTCTTAAGTTTTACAGTCAGTTTTCCATCCACTACAAGATAACTTGTAGCCTCTTTGTGTGAGAAGCCATTCAATGGTACAGCTTGATCAAGGAATTCCCTTGCAAAGTCAATGACCTTTTCACCACGTACAGGATTGTAACCTCCTGCACGAGTTGCACCACCTTCTTCGCTAATGGCGTCTGTGCCGTAAAGGGCATCATATAAGCTTCCCCAACGCGCATTCGCAGCGTTGATCGCATAACGCGCATTATTTACTGGAACAACTAACTGAGGTCCAGCCTGAACCGCAATCTCATCGTCTACCCCTTCTGTCTTGATATCGAAATCTTCGACTTCCGTCTCCAAGTAGCCGATTTCTTCTAAGAATGATTTATAAGTTTCAAAGTTAAAACTTTGATTGTTTTCACGATGCCAGGTATTAATCTTGCTTTGAATTTCATCTCGACGAGCGAGTAATTGCTTATTTTTTGGAGTCAAATCATGAACTAACTTTTCAAAACCAGACCAAAATTTCTCAGGTTCTAAATCACTTCCCGGAAGAGCTTCTGAATTAATAAATTCATAGAGCTCTGAAGCTACTTGAAGACTTCCTACTTTCACATAGTTTTCCATTGAAGATTTCCTCCTTTGATTTGAAACACGTTTTAATGTTTGTTATTACAAAACACTGTTTCTAATATGGTTTAATAAAATGATACCATGTCATTCGTTTGTACTTCAATAATTTTCAAAAAATTTATTCAATTCCAACCATTATTTTGAATTTGCCCATAAGCATCGAAGCCTAATAGTCAATTGAACTTAGTAGTTCAATTGAAATAGGTTCTTCGGTACCACATTACCTGCATCAGTGATGGTAACGTCAGGTAAGAATGTGAAAGAAAATCCTGAGCTTGTTCAAAAAATTATCGACGCCCATAAAGAGGCTGTTGATTTCATTTTGAAAAATCCAGAAGAAGCGAAAGAAATCACAATTAAAGACATTAAAGATGTAACAGGCCAAGAATTAAAGAAATCTGTCATGGATAAAGCATGGAATCGAATTGGCTTCACATACGAAGTCGACGAAGAAGCGATTCAAGCATTCTCTGATTCTTCCTATGCATTGAAATTTTTAAAAGATAAGCCTGCATTCGATAAATTAATTGATAAGCAGTTTATTAATTAGCAGTTCAGTAATATGTACGGTGCGTGCATCAAGGAGTTCCCCTTGGTGCACGTTTTTCTGTTATTCTAGTTAATAGCGCTTGGGTCTCCTACGAGTTTCGAAGTTGCATTTAATCTCTAAACACTCCATCATGACTGTTCAAAAGGAGAAGTGAAATTGAACAACACATATTTAATAAAAATCAATCATCGCCTCCCTAATTGGGTAATCGGTGTATTTTTTACAATCTTGATTGCACTTATCGCTAAATACTTCGGTGAGATGTTTCCGCTTGTTGGAGGAATATTGATTGCGATTTTAATAGGAATACTAATAAAAAATACAGTTGGCGTCCATACGGCTTTTGAACCTGGACTGAATCTAACGGTTAAAAAGCTTTTAAAGGTTTCCGTCATCTTACTCGGGGCAAGTCTTAACCTCACACAAATATTATCTATCGGAGCCAAATCCCTTGGTGTTATTCTTGTGTCAGTAATCCTTGGAATTGGTCTTACATTATGGTTTGGTAAGCTGCTGAAACTTGATCGTCGACTCTCCCTTTTGATTGGCGTCGGAACGAGCATTTGCGGTGCAACTGCCATTTCTTGCGTAAAAGGGACTCTCGAAGCAAAAGATGATGAGACTGCATACGCCATTTCTACAATTGTTTTATTTAACCTGTTGGCATTTTTCATCTACCCACTTGTTGGCCATCTATTTCATTTCAATGCCGAAGCATTCGGTGTATGGGCGGGAACGGCTGTACATGATACTTCCTCAGCAGTTGCCGTCGGTTATGTATATAGCAATGAAGCAGGACAGATTTCTACGACAGTTAAACTTGTACGTACCCTATTTCTGTTACCCGTGATTTTGATTCTGCCCTTTTTGATGAAAACAAAAGGTACGACAAAAGAATCCCTAACGAAGGCTTTTCCTTGGTTCGTTTTAGTTTTCTTATTCATGAGTATCTTGAATTCCATTGGGCTCATCCCACACAAACTTGCAGACTCTTTAACGGATATTGCTAAATTCCTAATTATTATGGTCATGGCTGCTGTAGGTCTTCAGGTAAATGTAAAACAATTTGCCAAGCTTGGAATTAAACCGCTCCTCACTGGTTTGTTCGCATCACTGTTGGTCTCGTTAGCTAGTTTAGCCATGATATGGATGTTTTTTTAATAGGCTATTTTCGTATACTTTGTTGTTATTGGATTGAAACCAAAAGCATTTTATATTGAGGAAAAGAGCACAAAATAAGAATGAATACGTGTATTTGCTTTGGGTCCTATCAGCAGCAATCAATGCGAAAACAACCTTTTTCCTAATCTACTAGAAATATTTCCGCCCCAACTGTTAACGTCCCTTGGTTTACAACAGAGGCGTAAACACCTAAGTTCCCTTTTCTTTCTTTTACTATTGTCTTTAGGATTTTAGGGTTTTTCTTGGCAGGATCATTGGGATCGATATTGACATACGCACAACGTGGGCAATGTGAGTTGATGGTCAATTCAATATCGTTGATAACCAATTTCTTTCCGAACCATTGCTCCTCTTCAAAAGGAACCCCACTATCCAGTTCAATAACAACATTCGGCCTAAACCTTTTCATATTTAATTCATCTTCATTACATAAGTCCGCAACTTTCATTAATGAGGATTCAGAGATGATTAAAAGATGATCTTCCCAATAAGCCCCTCTTTCTTCTGGCTGACTCTCCACTTGTTCAAGATTACGATCACCTGTCTTATCGGCCATGTAGTTGATGAAACTTTGGTCATTCCAATCAAACTCTTGGCCATCAGGTGTTGTCACCTTAGTACCATAGCCTTCTTCATCACTATTGAGCACTGCTTGATGGGCAAATAACTCCGGCATTTCGATCGCCGTTAAATACTTATCGTTCATTTTAATGGCAAATGAACGATCTCCAACTATACCATTGGCCATAATAGGTACTTCAGTTAATCTTTCTCCACCCATTGATTTTACTGGATATCTATATATTTCTTTCACAATGCCTACTCTCAATCTCTTAACCTCCCAACAACTCTTTTAGCTATATAATTCTAGGGTGACCAATTATTTCATTTATTGTAATATTTTAAATATATATGATGCAAATTTATTCCTTGCACACCCTTTAATGAAAAGGTGGAAGATGAAAATGGATATTACCGATTTAAAAATCTTAGAAGAACTTCAATTGAACGGAAGAATAACGATGACAGAACTTGGCAAAAAAGTAGCCCTTACAGCACCGGCTGCCGCAGAAAGAATTAGAAAGATGGAAGAAAAAGACGTTATCCGAAACTATACGATTGCCTTAAATCCTGAAAAAGTGAATAAACCGATATCAGCATTTATTTTATTTGATACGGAAAAATGCCATCAATTCGTTGAATATTGCAAGACTTATCCAGATGTCGTTGAGTGTCACCGTTTGGCTGGACAATATAGTTACATAGTTAGGATTATGACATCATCTGTAGCCAAGCTTGAAGATTTCATTAACAACACAATGAAATACGGAAAATCCTCCACCTTGATTACCCTTTCTTCTCCCATTGATGGAAGACCGATACAATTTCATGAATAAACCTTGAAAGAGCAGTACTTTCAAAAGTTAAGTTTCAACTATTATACTCTTACATTAAAAAGTTTTGCGGTGGCATCTACTTTCATTGTTGCATTTCTTCCTTCTAACAATCTACGTAAAATAAAGATATCAAATGAAAAGGGGAAATGAACGTTGAAAAATATTCCGCAGGACACCGCTTTGATTATTGTTGATGTACAGCAAGCTTTTAATGATCCTAGCTGGGGGAGACGCAATAATCCACAAGCTGAAAAAAATATTTTGAGGCTACTTGCTCATTGGCGTAAAACTGAACGCCCGATTTTTCACATCCAACACACTTCGAGACTGACAGTAGGTTCTTTATTTTACCATTTAAAGGATACACATAAATTTAAAGAAGGCTTTGAGCCCCATAATGACGAGCCGGTTCTTCAAAAGAATGTGAATAGCTCTTTCATCGGAACTGACTTGGAGCAAAGATTAAGAGAAAAAGACATTCGTTCAATTGTGGTCGTAGGTTTGACTACAAACCATTGTGTGGAAACCACAACAAGAATGGCAGGGAATTTCGGATTTGATACTTATCTAGTTTCCGATGCCACAGCTACCTTCGATCGCAAAGGCCCTGATGGCGAGATTTATGCGGCAGAAACCATTCATAATATGACGCTTGTGAATCTTAATGAAGAGTTTGCTACAATTATTGATACGGATACACTTCTTAGTTTAAGTTAAACAGGTGGCGTAAGTTCTCTTTGGAACTACGCCTTTTTCATCCCCCCTCATTTTAATAGGACCATTCCGCTATTTGTAATTGACGGTAAAAATAGACTTGAAATAGAATGAAGTTATTAACTACATACATAAGGGCGGAATAAAATGGTCGAGTTAAAACTAAAAGGGATTTTACGAGGGGTCAAAAGCGAAGATCCCGCTAAGCGCTTCGAAGCTATGGATCAGCTTTATCAGTATAAATTAGATGAAGGTTTAGAAGTTCAAATTGATGTGCTTAAGGATTTTGTTAAAACGGCTGCGTCAAGATTTCCTGATCCGGTAGACAAATGGGATAACCCATCCTATTACTTGATTGATTTTGTCTGTGACTTTCCGATGCCTGAAGTCATCGAAGCTGTGTTAAAACACTTTGATGGATTTCATTTAATGGCAAAAGAACGAGCCATTGAATTTCTCCTTCCGACGGAAGACGATGTGATATTTTCTGTTTTAGAGGATAAAATCATCCATCTCATCCAAACGGAAAAAGCCTATTTACCTGTTGTGGAACTAGGTAATTATCCTACCTTTACAAAGGGAATACTTGATAAGACAATTGAACAAATCCAGTCTCCTCATTATAAGTTCATGATGTATGAACTCATATTGTCACTCCATAAATCAGGTTTGGAACGTAGCTATAATAGAAATTTTGTCCTTCCACTATTGATAAGCGATTATCAAAACTTAAAGGAAGAATACTTGAAATACGATAAGGAATACACGACAAAATTTGTGTATACATCATGGAAAGATAGCTACTTTTCTCTCCGTGATCACTTGCGGTTGCTGTTAAATTCAATGGAGTTTTATTTTTCAACTCAAACAGAACAGGCATTGCAAGAAGCTCTTCATTTTAATGACCCTCTGATTAGGACAGAAGCACTGCTTGTTTGCGTGAGCAAAAACCTACCTTACGAAAAAGAAACTTTACGTGAATGTGCTGAACATATTGAAAGTGCAGAAATGGTGTATTGGGAGTTATCTGATCAAAATAAAGCGCATTTGTACCCTATAACTACTGGAAAACAAAAGTTACTAGCAAAAACCCGTCTCTTTACAACGATTATCAATTTACCAGAAGAAGATGGCTTTGCACATTTTCCTGAGGAAATTAAAATTGTCGATGAGGTACAAACCGAGAATGCTTACGGGCAGCCTATCCGTTACTATTTAATGAGATTCAAAGAGGGCAGCCACACCTATGTAGGTTGGACCGGTGGTTATGCACTTGAGGATGGCGATGATACTGCACATTTATGGGATGGAACTTATACAGATTACGTTGAGTTTGATTCACTAAGTTTAGAAGAGCATAAAGCCGCTTTTTTTAAAAAGCGAGAAGCTGAACAAATTGAATATGAGAATACGGTTTATTATGAAAGTAAACCAAAAGTAAGTAAAGGTTTGTGGTTTTTTTACGCTATCCTTATTACCCAATGGGTCCGAGCTTTGTTAGATGGAATTCAGGATCATTTTGTTGTTCCGCTAGGATTTACGGTACTTGGTGCGATATTGACAGTCTTTGAGTTGAATAGAAATAAGAAGAGAAGCGTGGCGATTGTGGGCAAACAGTTGCTTGCCTTCGATGGCAATAATACACAAAGTATTGACCTCGCCGAAATTAGAAAAGTTGAATACAACAAAAAGTACGTACTGGTCTACGACCGTGAAAATAAGCTTAGCGTAAAGTTTCCTTTAAAATGGGTGCGGTACGATCAGTTTTACGTTTATATGCGTGAGCATACGAGTCATCTAAAGAACATTCCTTATATTCAAGATTAAGTTTAAGAAATCGAAAGCAGACCAACGCCTTGTTGGACTGCTTTTTGTTTGAACTGTTAACTTAAGGTTCTTAAGAGATATGATGAATTTTACATTTTTCATAAAAGCTAGTCTTCCCAATTTGCAGAAGTTTGGCGGCTTCAAGCTTATTGCCGTTCGTTACTTCAAGCGCCTGTTGAATGGCCTGTTTTTCTACGTCTGCCATTGTATCCTTTAAAGGTCTTAATGGAAGTTCTTTTTCTTGTGGCGATGTCAATTGATTTTCGACTAATAATTCCTGGTCCTTTAAATATAATGGCAAATGGTGAAGTTCAACGACTGAATCATCAAGAACATTGATGGCCCGCTCGAGAACATTTTCAAGTTCACGGATATTCCCTGGCCAATCATGAGATTCTAATCTTGCGATGACTTCCCTTGATAAGTGCAAATGTTGACGATGGAACTTCTTCTCCAGCTTTTTTAGAAGGTTACTTGCAATCAATGCAATATCATTTTTGCGTTTTCTCAAAGGTGGAATTTCTATTTTTATGACATTCAAGCGATAATACAGGTCCTGCCTGAACTTTCCTTCTTCCACCATTTTTTCAAGATTTCGATGGGTCGCGGCGATAATACGTACATCTACAGGAATGGACGTCTGTCCACCTACCCGTTGAATTTCTTTTTCTTGAAGAACACGAAGTAGTTTGCTCTGCATCGGGAGCGGCATATCACCTACTTCATCGAGAAAAATCGTCCCATAGTTTGCTATTTGAAATTGACCTTTTTTACCGCCTTTTTTCGCCCCCGTAAAGGCTCCATCTTCATAGCCGAAGAGTTCTGATTCCAATAAATGTTCCGGAATCGACGCACAGTTGATCGGAACAAATGGAAACGATGCCCTCGCACTGTTACTATGTATCGCATGCGCAAATAATTCTTTACCAGTCCCCGATTCTCCTAATAGTAGAACGGCTGATTGGCTACCCGATATTCTTTCTGCAAGCATTTTTACGGCCTGGAAAGAGTTACTTTCCCCTATTAAGTCTTGAAAGCTATATTTACTTTTTAAATCTTTTTCAAGTTTAGTCTTATAGTATTTGAGCTCTTCAAGCAACGGCTGGATTTTTCTTTTATAATCCCACCAATCTTCAGGTGTACGGAACATTACCGTTCCTAATGCGCCAACTAATTCTCCTTCAACGATAAGCGGAAAACGATTTGCAATCATATCGCTCCCATTGATAGGATGAAGTGCCGCTATTTCTGCTTGACCTGTTTTTGCCACAATATGCATCCTGGTGTTGTCAATTATTTCTGTTACATGGCGGCCCGTAGCGAACTCGACCGTCGTTCCAAGAAATTCGCAATACTTTTCATTGATATAACAAATGACACCCTCACGATCCACCACTACAATTCGCTCTGCTGAGAGATTGATAATTTCCTGGAGCCAACTATAAGGGATATGTTCTATTCCAAGATTCATCACTTTTCTCACCTTTACCACTTTTTCTTAATATTATAACAAAGTGTTCCTTCTATTTACGAAATATAAGAAAAATAGGTATTGGGATAACTTTCTATTTAATTGTAAATATATTTCAATCTTGCGAAACAGACTCCCATTCTTGCAAAAGTGAGGAGGAATCTAGCGAAATTCACATGGAATTTTGCGAAAATATACTAGAATCTTGCGAAAGCCATTTTTCCTCCCAATTCACTCAAAATAGAAAAAGACCCAGCGCAAGCCGGGCCCAATTGTTATTGCACAGTATATCCGCCATCCAGGACAACAGCCTGCCCTGTGACGCCTTTCGCTTTATCACTCGCTAAGAACACAGCATAATCAGCAATCTCTGAAACGGCTAATAACCTTTTTTGTGGAACTAGCGGGAAGATGACATCTTCAATGACGCGATCCAGACTAACATTCCTTGTTACCGCCAAGTCTTTCAACTGATTTTGAACGAGTGGTGTATCCACATAGCCTGGACAAAGCGCATTTACCGTAATACCGTGGGCTGCTCCTTCTAAGGCAGCGACCTTCGTTAAGCCAATCACTCCATGTTTCGCGCTATTGTATGCTGCTTTACCAGCAAAACCAATTAAACCATTTATGGAAGCCATGTTGATCACACGGCCAAATCCTTGCTCCTTCATGATTGGGAATACATTTTTTATGCCAACAAAAGGCGCAGTGAGCATCACTTTAACCAAGAATTCGAATTTCTCAGTAGGAAACTCCTCAATAGGTGATACGTATTGTAAACCAGCATTGTTCACAAGAATATCCAGGCGCCCAAAGGTCTGATAGGCCTTTTCTAAACTATTCTTAAAAGCAACTTCATCTGTCACATCACATGGAGTTGCAATCGCTTCAAAGCCTTCTTCTACTAGCTTTGCTGCCACTGCTTCACTGCTTTGCACATTCAAATCCGAAATGGCAACCTTTGCACCCTCAAGAGCAAACGCTCGGGCGATTTCCAAACCAATGCCGCTGCCGGAACCTGTAATAAATGCTGTCTTACCTTCTAGAAGCTTTCCCATTGCTGCCCCTCCTTCTAATTGATTCTAGATAGTAACTGTGGGCTGATAGAAAATGCAGCCTCTGTTTTCGCTTGTACTTCTTCTAAAGTCGTACCTTCCTGCAATTCACATAGAACCATTCCATCTTCTGTAAAATCGAATACGGCCAACTCTGTAATTAAACGATGAACAACACGTCTTCCCGTCAAAGGTAGTGAGCATGCATCCTTCACCTTAGATTCACCATGCTTATTTACATGTTCCATGACAACGACCACTCTCTTTGCGCCATTGACAAGGTCCATTGCTCCGCCCATACCTTTAACCATTTTCCCAGGAATCATCCAGTTGGCAAGATCACCATTTTCAGATACCTCCATACCACCAAGAATAGCTAGGTCAATATGACCTCCACGAATCATCGCAAACGATTCGGCACTATCAAAATATGAAGCACCTTGAACAGCAGTCACAGTCTCTTTCCCTGCGTTGATTAAGTCTGCATCAACTTCACTTTCATCTGGATAGGGCCCGATTCCAAGCAAGCCATTTTCAGATTGTAAAAGGACACTGTAATCGGAAGGAATTTCATTCGCTACGAGCGTTGGCATCCCGATTCCTAAATTTACATTCATGCCATCTTCAATTTCTTTTACAGCACGTTTAATAATTTTCAAACGAACATCCATGGTTCATGACCTCCTTTAAACTCGGGCTACCGTTCTACGTTCGATACGTTTTTCGTAAGCTCCGCCATCCAGGACGTGTTGAACATAAATGCCTGGCGTATGAATTTGATTAGGATCAAGCTCTCCAACTGGAACGATTTCTTCCACTTCCGCAATTGTTACCTTACCAGCTGATGCTGCAAGTGGATTAAAGTTTCGAGCCGTTTTTCGGTAAATGAGATTACCAAGCGGATCGGCTTTCCATGCTTTAACAAGCGCAAAATCTCCGACAATCCCTTTTTCTAAAATAAATGTCTTCCCGTCAAACTCCTTATGCTCTTTCCCTTCTGCTATCGGCGTTCCCACACCTGTGGCCGTATAGAAACCAGGAATACCTGCTCCACCAGCGCGAATTCGCTCAGCAAGCGTACCTTGAGGCACAAGTTCGACCTCTAATTCCCCGCTTAAGAATTGCTGTTCAAAGATTTTATTTTCACCCACATAAGATGAAATCATCTTCTTGATTTGTTTGTTGGCAAGTAATAACCCAAGCCCCCAATCGTCGACACCGCAATTGTTGCTGACGATCGTCAAGTCCTTTACACCTTTGTCTCTCAAGGCTAAAATGGCTTTTTCAGGTATCCCGCACAATCCAAATCCGCCGACAATTAAGGTCGCTCCGTCTTGAATTCCTTCAATGGCTTTTTCAAAAGAAGTTAATAGTTTTCCATTTGCCATACTTCAGTCTCCTTTCAATAATCACTTTGGCCTTGTTCAAGCTTCAGAGAGAAGTCTTATTCGATGCCAAATAACGTGTAAAGTGCGATGATGAAGAATACCGCCAATGTCTTGATGATTGTGATGGCAAAGATATCACGATATGATTGCTTATGCGTTAATCCTGTAACCGCAAGTAATGTGATGACCGCACCATTGTGTGGGAGTGTATCCATACCACCCGATGCCATCGAAATAACACGGTGCATGACTTCTGGAGAAATATTGGCTGCCGCAATGGCCTTGTTATACGTTTCAGACATAGCACTTAATGCAATTCCCATACCGCCTGATGCTGAACCTGTGATACCAGCAAGCGTAGTCGTTGTTACTGCACCGTTAACAAGTGGGTTTGAGAAAGTTCCAGCGATTCCAGAACTAATGACTTTGAAGCCAGGTAAAGCTGCGATGACACCACCGAATCCGTACTCAGCAGCCGTATTCATCGTTGCCAATAACGAACCACCGATACTTGCATTCAAACCTTCTTTAAAGTTTTGCGTCACGCGTTTCCAATCGTATAGGATTGTCGCAACAATTCCGACGATCAACGCCATCTCAACAGCCCAAATCGCAGCAACAGTCGAAACATCCACTACACCAAGTGCTTCTAATCCAACCTTTTTAAAATCAAAGCCTTCTGGATACCATTTCGGAATTGCCGTTACAAAAACCTTATTCATAACTCCTACAAGAATTAGAGGAACAAATGCTAAAATTTGACGAGCAAGTGGCTGACTTGTAGATAGTTCTTGAAAAACTTCTTCTTTGCTTAGCTTTTCCGCTGCTGCAGCTGTTTCGCTGGCAAATCCAAAGTAACCTTCCCCTGCTCTTTCAGCCTTCTTACGACGAGATTCTAAGTAAAATAGTCCAACCGCGAGGACAAAAAGCCCTCCTAAAATTCCTAAAGTTGGTGCAGCATAAATATTTGTTTTGAAAAATGTAGTAGGAATAACATTTTGAATTTGTGGTGTTCCTGGTAATGCATCCATTGTAAACGTGAATGCACCTAGAGCGATGGTTCCAGGAATAAGCCTTTTTGGAATATTCGCTTCGCGGAACAATTGTGCTGCAAATGGGAAAATCGCAAACACGGCAACGAATAAACTCACACCGCTGTATGTTAGAATTGCACCTAAAAGAACGATGGCAAGAATGGCTCTTTTTGCACCAATTGCACGAACAATCGTTTTTGCGATTGATTCAGCCAATCCAGACATTTCAACAACTTTTCCAAAGATAGCTCCCAATAAGAAAACAGCAAAATAGTTCTTAATGAAGCCAACCATTTTTTCCATGAAGATGCTCGAAAAGAATGGGAGGACATAATCCGGTTCAGTCAATAAAACAGCAAAAAGTGCACAAATCGGAGCGAATAAAATAACTGAAAAACCGCGATATGCCACAAACATGAGAAGTCCGAGCGCTAATAAAATAACAATCAAGTCCATAGAGATCCCCCTTTAAGATAATTTTCTACTTAAAATAGAAAGCGGTTACAAAACATCTCTAACTCCTTTCCGCCAAGTTACATTACATAATCTATTTTGCAATTAACGTGCCAACTTTTCTGTTTTTTCTAAATAATACATCAACTAATTTCGAATTTCCCGTTAGAAGGCTTGGTTAACAAGTTATTTATAGTAATAACTTCATATTTTATACTTTCTAAATCCCTTAACATATTCCGTATTTCTGGAATTTTGTTTCACTATCATTTCCACAATTACGGAATTTCGGAATTTTATCAGGAAGAAAATGTAAGTCTTTTTATAGAGCTTGGATTTTGTCGAGAAATTTTCTTGTCCTAATAGGAATAATTTTTATTTATTTATAATAATTATAATTTAGCATTGCAATTCGATCGAAAAATGTTATCATCGTAATTGTAATGATTCTAATTTAATAATTAATATGGGGTGAAGCTGAGATGAGTAATAAAAATGGTCTTACTACAAGCTGGGGTGCTCCCGTTGGGGACAACCAGAATTCAATGACTGCTGGATCGCGTGGCCCAACATTGATTCAAGATGTTCATTTGCTAGAAAAGTTGGCCCACTTTAATAGAGAGCGTGTTCCAGAGCGCGTTGTTCATGCTAAAGGCGCAGGTGCACACGGCTATTTTGAAGTAACAAATGACGTAACAGAATATACGAAAGCTAAGTTCTTATCTCATCTTGGCAAGCGCACACCGCTTTTCGTTCGTTTTTCTACAGTTGCAGGAGAACTTGGTTCTGCTGACACTGTTCGTGACCCACGCGGTTTTGCAGTCAAATTTTATACAGAAGAAGGAAACTATGATTTAGTCGGAAATAATACACCTGTATTCTTCATCCGTGACGCAATCAAGTTCCCTGATTTTATCCATACACAAAAGCGCGACCCAAAAACACACTTAAAAAACCCAACAGCTATTTGGGATTTTTGGTCACTTTCGCCAGAATCACTGCATCAAGTAACGATTCTGATGTCAGATCGTGGTATTCCTGCAACTCTTCGTCATATGCACGGATTTGGCAGCCACACATTCAAATGGGTGAATGAACAAGGTGAAGGAGTGTGGGTAAAATTCCATTTTAAAACAGAGCAAGGCGTAAAGAATCTGGCTCCAGAAGTAGCGGCTCAAATTGCAGGAGAGAATCCTGATTATCATACAGAGGACTTATTTAATGCAATTGAAAAAGGTGACTTCCCTGCTTGGAAACTTTATGTGCAGATCATGCCGCTTGAGGATGCGAATACTTATCGTTTCGATCCATTTGATGTGACGAAGGTATGGTCACAAAAGGATTACCCTCTGGTTGAAGTGGGCCGAATGGTACTCAATAAAAACCCTGAGAATTATTTCGCTGAAGTAGAGCAAGCTACGTTTTCACCTGGCACACTAGTTCCTGGTGTTGAAGTATCTCCAGATAAAATGTTGCAAGGTCGCTTGTTTGCTTATCACGATGCTCATCGTCACCGTGTTGGAACCAATCATCAAATGCTACCAATCAATCGACCGCGCAACGAAGCAAACAATTATCAGCGTGACGGACAAATGCGTTTTGACAATAATGGCGGCGGTTCTGTCTACTACGAGCCAAACAGCTTTGGCGGACCTAAAGAAGTTGCTGAACATAAACCAAGTCCACTACCTGTTACTGGTGTAGCTGATAGCGTTGGATACGACCATAACGACCACTATACTCAAGCAGGTGATTTGTACCGCTTGTTATCGGAAGAAGAAAAGGCACGTCTAGTTGAAAACATCGTAGCAGCCATTAAACCTGTTGCTCGCGAAGATATTAAACTACGTCAAATCCAACACTTCTTAAAAGCAGACCCTGATTACGGCAAACGTGTTGCTGAAGGTCTTGGAATTGCCCTGCCACAGGAAGTGAAATAGTCTTAAAAGAAAAATGCCTGGATGCAATTGCAGCCAGGCATTTTGGTATTTAAGATTGTTTTTTCCACCATGTATCAAACATTGTAGCCGGTAAATGGCGCTTATGTTGTGAAACCAAGTAGCGATTCTCGATTTTTGCCGCATCTTCGTCAGGAATTTTCTTCCCTTCTAGGTAATCATCGATTTGGTCGTAGCTTAAACCAAGTTCAGTCTCATCAGCTTGCAGAGGCTTTTGATCAAGAAGGTCGGCAGTTGGCGTTTTTAAATATAAACGTTCACTTGCGCCCAATTCCTTTAATAATTCCCTTCCCTGCCGTTTGTTCAATCCTGAAAGCGGCAGTAAGTCTGCCCCTCCATCACCGTATTTAGTGAAGAATCCTGTAACGGCTTCCGCCGCATGGTCTGTTCCGATAACAAGCAAACCAACTTGGCCTGCAATGGCATATTGCGTCACCATACGAAGTCGTGCTTTTACATTACCTTTATTGAAGTCGGTCAACTCTTCACCTGCTGCTTCTAAATAGTTTGCCCCAAAGGAATGCACAGTCGCCTCAATATTAAAAGTGATGATATCATCAGGCTGGATGAAATCCAATGCTGCTTGTGCATCGTCTTCATCCTTCTGAACGCCATACGGTAAACGGACAGCAACAAACTTGGCTTCATGTCCTTCTGAACGAAGCTCTTCCACCGCCAGTTGTGCTAATCTACCTGCTAGTGTTGAATCCTGACCTCCACTAATTCCTAATACGAATCCTTTTGCTTTTGCTCCATGAAAATATTCTTTCAAAAAAGCGATCCTTTTCTTGATTTCTTCAATAGGGTCAACGGATGGCTTCACATCCAAGTCGCGAATAATTTGCTCTTGTAAATTCAATTCAACTACCTCCTGTCATGAAGCTCTCCATTAGGAACGGAAAAGCCACTCTCTTTATGATATGCCCAGTTTCAGCAGAACAAAAACTCTGTTTGCAAATAAGGGACTCCATGATTATTTTAATATTGTCTAAACACGGGAAATTAGTCAATTAATATGTATATAATCTTTTGAATGTGCAACGTTCACCCATATAAGTGGAATTCAGGAAGCTCCCTTTCCATGATTGCTTCTTCTATGAGAGACACCTAGTATAAAAGCTCTCATCAAAACTCTACTATTTCTCCCAAAGCTCAATTCTTCTTCCTTCTGGATCTTCAATCCAAATAAACTTTCCATATTCACTGTTTTCTTGTTCCTTCACAAGGTCTACACCCATTTCTTTAAGGTGCTTCATACTTTCCTCCAAGTTCTCAACTTGAAAGTTCAACATCACTTGCTGATTTTTTGGAAAATAGTTGTCATCCTCAGAAAAAAACGAAAATACTGTTTGGTTCCCCGATTGAGGCGTGATGATAGCCCCGTTCCAATTTTGTATATCAATCATTAAAACCTCACTGTACCACTTTTTTATAGCATCCAAGTTTTTAGTTCTCCAAAAGATGCCTCCAAAACCTTTGATCAACATCATAATCCCCCTTTATCAAAAATGGTATTTATACAATCACAATAACTTCCAACAACTCTCAAGTAAATTAGTAACTATCAGTATTTTTTGACATGATACTAATGAATTAATGATGCTCTCATGTTTTTAACACCATTTTCTAAATAACTCTTTAAACAACATAACATATAGACCCAGCCTTCCTTTTGACCAATCATTCTGGTTACCATTTCAGGGTCATCTGCTTTCAAACCTGATTCGTTCACTTCAATAATTGTGTTTATTTTTTTATCCAACTCTTTTAGAGTAATTGTCACAATCGTCTCTGTATTATTTCCCCCTCCCCAGGAAAACACAATTTTCTTGTTTTCTTCGATTTCTAATACATTTATATCCCCTTCTGCTTCGTATTCTTCATATCTTAATGTGACAGTCTTGCCTTGTTGCCATCTTTCAGAACTTGACGAGAACCAAAAGTTCCCGATTTTCTCAGGATCTACTATGGCTTCAAATACCTCATGAGCTGGCTTTAATATCTTTAATTTCGTCTTTACTCTAGTATCCAAAATAAAATCAACTCCCTTTCACAACATTTACTTAATTCTTCCGTTACATCATTAAGTTATACATCAAAAAGTTTCGTTACTTTTATGGTACTTATTGAACTAGATTCCTGTGATACAATTGTTTACTTCCACAAAAAAGCGCATGAATCCTTCTTGGACTATGCACCAATATATTTTATTATGAGATACGATGTAATTTTTCCCACTCACTTAGCGAAAGGAAAATTTGATCAATATCATTTCTCGGACCTTCAGGTAATACCGCCAGAAACTCAAGCCTATTGCCATCATAATCATTAAAGAATACGGAAGCACTACCTAACCATGGGTATACCATCGGTTCTTCAATACTTGCCCCTTCCCAACCTGGAAGGATGGTGATGTTTCTTTCTTTTAGAAAAGAAATCATGTTCATTAAATTATTTATATCAATGCGAAAAGCCATGTGACGTAAATTAGGATTCTCTCTCTCAACAATTGAAATCATTGAAAGAGCTTCCTTTCCCATTGTGTAAAAGGCCCTTCTTCTTCCTTCTTCAAACAATCCTAGATTTAGACCCAGTTTCTCATAAAACTCCATAGATTCCTTTAGGTTCTTTACCTCTAAATGAGTTTCAAAGATTCCTTCAATCATACTCATGACCATTTCCTCCCAATGTTATAATTCTATCCTCATTTTAATAGTCCACTGCAAATCTAACATTGGAAATTAGACTTAACTTGTTCTCAGACAAAAGACTGAGTATATAATTACTAAATAAAAAAAGCTGTGAGCCATAAATAGGATGTGCCCACAACTTCTTTGAATCTTAAATTAAAAAGTAGAAATTAATTCGCTCGTTGTCTGTTCATTAATCTTTTTAGTTGGATATAGGTAAACTTCAGGATTACGTTCGCAAAGGTTGATCCATGCATCCACACAAACAGGATCGAAATGCTTCTCTTTTTGCTCTATCAAAAATTCAATTGCTTTCCCGTGTTCCCAGCCTTTCCGATAGGCCCTGTCAGAAGTAAGGGCATCATAAACGTCTGCTACAGCAGTAATACGTGCCAACATTGGAATGTCTTTCCCACTTAGCTGATCAGGATATCCGCTTCCATCCCATTTTTCATGGTGAGATCGGATAATGCCTAACTCTTCTTTCATGATACCTAGTTCTCTGCACAACTCATAACCGACAATGGGATGCTCTTCAATGATCTTACGCTCTCCCAGGGTAAGTTTGCCAGGCTTGTTCAAAATCGAATCTGGAATTTCTACCTTGCCAACATCATGCAGTAAAGTTCCTTGTGCCAGTGCACGCAGTTGATCAGGCTTCAGTCGAAGCTCATCAGCAAGATTTAAAGCATACATCGTTACCCTGAATGTATGCCCAGCGGTATACGAATCCTTCTTTTCCGTTGCAAGTATTAGTGATTTTACACTTGGCGACATACTGCCTGTCACCCTCTCGAATGGATCATTGGTAAACAAAGCCCTAACTCCAGCAGCTAAATTTCCTTTTACTCCATATTGCTTGATCAGACCAGCTAACATGACAATCATGGATGCTAACAGTAAATAATGATAAATCCACCAAGAAATATTCCAAGGCTGCCCACCTATCATGATCAACTGAGAGATACTGATCCATCCAGAACTATACACAATGGCTATTTGAAGAGGAAACCTTGAAAAACGGTAAGACTGATAATAGCGATACATCGTAATACCGTTCAATCCCAGTAAAATGAACGTTATAAAATAATTAATTGGTTGAACTGTTAATGGGATGAAATGTACTAAATGAGGAAAGAACCAACCTGTTCCACTAAAAACAGCTAACATGAGAGTCCAAATAGGAATCAAGGAACGCTGAAATTTTGATAGGACACTTATGAATTTGTGGTCTGTTGGCAAAGAAGATAACCAAAGCCAAATTGTCGCAAGCAACATGCTTAATTGTGCGGCAGCTCCCATTAAATGATTCGTGTTTAAAAGGAATTCTGGTGTGGAGAGACCGTGAACAGAAAACATTTCTGCGAGCGAAATAAAAGATAATGACAAGAAACCAATTTTTATATTCCTGACCCGGTAACCTGCGATCCCTACAGCAATCGCTATTCCCATGGCAAATAATGCAACGATACTCACGACGTAAAAATGTTCAATCGGCGTACCGATACTTTTGTCTTGAAAAATACCTAATCTAAAACATTCAAAAATAAGATAAGGAAAAGCGATTATGAGAAAGTGTGGAATGAAATGAGATTTTTTCATCTTGATCTCCGTTTACTTTTTAGACTGATAGCTACATAATAACATATTGTTAATTCTGAAAAGATAAAAAAATGCAGGAAATTTGCTGATTCATGTTGAAAGTTATTACTTATGGAAATTCCGTATAACTTATATTGATGAGGGATAAATGATGGACCTAGATATCGAACGGATTGGCAGGAAGATCAAACAGAAAAGCACTTTTATTGCCTTAGAAACGATGCATCGTCAAACAGAGGACAATCCAATTCATTACTTTACTGAAAAATTGAAAGAAGATGAATGGCAACAAATCTTTTCTTTTATCGGAGAGTACTTGATTACGAGAGACGAATCAATCAAACAATGCTTAATTGATTGGGCAAACCAAATCGGGAAAAAAGCCGTTGGGACATTCGTAAGCTTTGACCTTGCCGTGCATTATCTCTCATTATCAAGAACTTACATACTAGAAATGATGGAAGAGGAATTTGATAACGGAAAACTATCGACCAAATCATTGTTTGAGATTATTAAGATTGTAGAACCACTCATCAATCTTGTTTCAAAAACAATCATTAACCATTATGATGATAGTTTGTTAACAACAAGATTTGCTTTGGATGAATCTAATGAGGATCTAAGAATTACATTAAGAGAACTATCAGATTTAAAGAAAGCATTAAATGAAGCAACCATTTTTGCGGTAACTGATAAAGATGACCGTATCATTTATGCAAATGATAAATTCTGTAAAATCACTAAGTACTCGAAGGAAGAACTGCTTGGTCAGAATCATTCCATATATAATTCAGGTTATCATTCTGAAGAATTTTTCCAAGAGATATTAAGAACGATTCGATCAGGAAAAGTTTGGAAGGGTGAAATTCTCAACCAAGCAAAGGATGGAACAAAATATTGGGTCGATACGACGTTCGTTCCTTTTGTCGATGAAGATGGCCAAACTTATCAACATATTTCCATCCAATACGACATTACGGAGAAGAAAGCTGCAGAAGAGTCGCTCCATAAAGCAGAAAAACTATCAATGGTCGGAGAACTGGCTGCTGGGATTGCTCATGAAATACGTAATCCACTGACCACGATTAAAGGATTCGTACAGCTATTAAGTCAATCCCAAGAAAATCCTCCCTCGTTGTATTCCGACATTGTACTTGAAGAAATCGACCGCATTAATTTTATCGTAAGTGAATTCATGGTTTTCGCCAAACCACATACCTACTATTTCAGCAAATGCAATATTACAGAAATAGTCCTAAGTGTCATCAAGTTGCTGGAAGCTGAAACCAATCTAAAAAACGTTGTCATCGATTATGATTTCCCTCCTGGAGAAATCACTGTTTATGGGGAGCGAAATCAGTTAAAACAAGTATTTTTAAACATCATCAAAAATGGAATAGAAGCCATGCCTGTTGGCGGGAGAATTGCCATCAAAGTAAACGCAACTGATAAAGATATCTCCATTTCCATTACCGACGAAGGACTTGGCATGAATGAAGAACAAATAAAACGCATAGGCGAACCCTTTTACACAACAAAAGAAACAGGTAACGGCCTTGGGCTAATGGTGAGCCATAAGATTATCCATCATCATAAAGGGATCATCAAGGTTGATAGTGAACTAAATAAAGGAACGACATTCACCATAACACTTCCTCTTCAAAAAGAGATCGGCTGATAGCTGATCTTTTTTCGCGTTTTTAAGCGTTTGACACCTACCTGACACATTCACAACCTCGGACTCCTTTACAGATTGAAATAAAATTTTCTATTTAATCTAATAAAGTTTTATCCTGACATTTTCCTGACACATTGCCTTGATAAATTATGAGTAAGAAGTTCAGCAAGAGCTTTTTACAACAATACAAGTACTTAGGAGGAAAATATCATGAAAAAGTCAGTTTTAGGATTAACGGTTGCAGGAGCATTATTATTCGGAGCTTACACTACTACATCTTTCGCAGCAAAGTCGGACACTCCGGTGGGAGCTGTCGCAGAGAAAGTATTCAAATGGGATGTTGGAAAAGGATTTGGTCACAAAGGATTTGCAGTTGATTCAGAAGAGCTAATCGCAAAAGCGAAAGAATTGGGTATTAAAACATCCGGTAAAGATGCTGAAACGCTAATGAAAGAAATCCGTGAAGTCCAGCTGAAGAAAGAAGCAAAAGAACTTGGCATTAAGACTACTGGAAAAGATGTTCAAACATTAGCAGAAGAAGTAGCCCTTGCCAGAGTTCAAGCTGAAGCGAAAGAATTAGGGATTAAAACAACTGGAAAAGACATTCAAACACTTCATGAGGAAATCCGCTCTGCCAACTTGAAGAAAGAAGCTAAAAAACTTGGTGTATCCACAGATGGCAAAGACGAGCAAACCATCATGCAGGAAATCCGCACAGCCACTCTTAATAAAAAAGCTAAAGAATTAGGTGTTTCCTCAGAAGGCAAAGATCTACAAACACTTTCTCAAGAAGTATTCACTGCATCTGTAAAGAAAGAGGCAGCGAAATATGATATTACTGTGGAAGGTAAGGATATTCGCGAAGTGGCGCAAGAAGTAATGACAGCAAAGGTGAAAAAAGAAGCTAAGCAATATGATGTCACGATCGACGGGAAAACGATCAGACAAATTGCGGCTGAAGTACAAGAGAAGAAAATCACAAAACTGGCAAAAGAACTAAAAATCGATACAAAAGATAAATCCGTCCACGAATTGATAAAAGCAATCAAGGACAAAGATTCCGATAAACTTGATGCATTGCTAAATGAAGACGGATTCGGTTTCAAAATGAAAGGCATGGGTCACGATGGTTTTGGTGGTAAACACGGCATGGGTATGGGGCATGGCGGCTGTAAAGGCATGGGACATGAAGGCGGACATGGTGGCATGCAGTCTGGACCAGGAATGGATGAAGTTACAGGAGCCGAGGCAACATCTTTCAATAATTTTTAGATATAAATGTTAATAACTTAATCCCCGGTACAATTACGGGGATTTTTCTTGTATATTGGAAGTAGGAGGTCGTGCTATGAAAAAGATCCTTGTCGTTGAAGATGAGATTTCCATATCGAAGGTTTTAACCGTCTACTTACAGCGTGAAGGCTATCAAGTATTGCAAGCTTATGACGGTAGTGATGCAGTAATGATTTTTGCTGATGAGCAGCCGAACCTTGTGCTTTTGGACATAATGCTGCCTAATATGGACGGTTGGACAGTCCTTGAAGAAATCCGGAAAATGAGCGCTTGTCCAGTGATCATGCTTACCGCACTTGGAGATATTGATTATCGCCTAAAAGGACTCAATCAAGGTGCAGACGATTACATATCCAAACCCTTCATCGGGGAAGAAGTCGTTGCGAGGGTAAACGCGGTCATGAGACGTTCTAGTATTGCACTTGAAGCAGCTAACATCCGACAATTCGGCGGCTTAAAAATAAATATTGATTCACATGAAGTAAGTATAAATGGTGCGACAGTGAATTTAACACCACGAGACCTTTCATTACTTCTTTTTTTATCAGAACATCCAAACCGTACTTTTACACGGGAAGACTTAATCGAACACGTATGGGGCATGGATTATGATGGTAGTGACAGAGCGGTGGATTTAGCCATAAAACGCATCCGCCAAGTTCTCGAACCATGGCCAACAACACAAGGTGAAATTCGCACGCTAAGAGGATTGGGGTATCAATTCAGTGTTTACGATAAATAATGACAATTCAGATGGGAAAATCATTTTTCCAAAAAAAAGCAGGACAACTTTATTGCGTTATTGGACAACCAGGTACTTATTTACATTATTAATTGGGTTGCTGATTTTAGGTGCTGGTTCGATTTGGTGGATTCAAAAAACTACGTTAGAACACCGTCTAAATTTAATGGAATATTTGGCTAACGAGACGGCAGACCGCGTCGTTCAACAAAATGGAAATATAGGATTTGATCCTTTTTTTAATAAGATGCTTGAGGATCGTTCGAGGCTGCTTCAGCTTGAAAAGGAGCCGATGGTACTGATCAGCAGTGTAGATGGTGAAATCTTGACCAATAAAAAGCGGATGCACTCAGGTCCAAAAGACAATCATCCCCTCCTTCTAAAAAGAATCCCTTCCGAAGTTTTAAGCAGCGAAGAAACCATTCAAAAGCTGCAAATAGTGAATTCTAAGGAAGTTTATCTCGTTAAATCGCCAATTGTTTTTGATGATGAACCGGTCGGTTGGGTATTTGTCATGCAAAATGCGGATGACTTAAAAAATGTGAATCAGGAATACAGATTGTTGATTATTCTGCTAGTAGGGCTTGGAATGCTCGGTTGGAGCATCATCTACCTCCTTTCACGAAAAATAGCACAGCCAATCCAAGAGGTTTCTAAAGCTGCAAAGCTCGTGGCAGAGGGAAATTACGATATATTATTGAATACCAGCGGTAATGAGTTGGAAATAAACGATCTTATTACTTCTTTTAAAGAAATGGCTGAACGTTTAATGCAGCTTGAAAAATTACGAGCTGAACTTTTGGCGGGTGTGACCCACGATTTGAAAACGCCTATTACGGCAATTAGTGGACTTGTCCAAGCAGTTCGTGACGGGGTCGTCGATGGAGAAGAAAAGACTGAATTCCTAGATATTACCATGAAAGAAATATACCGCATGCAAACGATGATTTCGGATTTACTTGATTTTAATTCCTTATCTGCAGGAGCGGTCACTATTCGTCCGGAAGATTGTAACTTGAACGATATGATTTCCGATATTGTGAAAGATTGGGTTAAAACACAGGAAAATAATTTTGATTATGAAACGATACTGCCTGAGGATACGGTTTATCGTACAACGGATCCGCTTCGCCTTCAGCAGATTCTGATTAATTTACTAAATAACGCATATCAATCTTTGCAAAATGAGCCACGGAAAATTACCGTCACCCTTACCGAAGAAGGTATTCGAGTAACGGATACTGGTAGTGGCATTCCTGAAGCCGAGCGAAAGTTCATTTTCGAGAGGTTCTTCCGAGGAGAAAATAAAAAACTTAAAGTACGGGGTCTTGGACTTGGATTACCATTTAGCAAGATGCTCGCCAAGGCACTTGGTGCGGATTTGTTTTTAGAAGAGAGTTCAGATGAGGGCAGTACATTTTTTATAAAATGGATGTAGCGAGAACGGTCCATCGTGGATGGCCGTCCTTTCTTTTTTATATGAGTTTGTGTTCAAAAAAGGATAGGTGCGAGTAGAATATAGAATTGCGCGAGTAAAAGTGCGATTTACCCCAAGTAAACCAAACAGTTACACAATAACCTCCCCACTCACCATTTGAAATAAAAAAACCAATAGCAAAAACCCACTATTGGTGTAATTTCTCCACAATAAAACTCATCAACGTTCCAACAAACCATACTTACTCTTAAATCTCATCAATATTTTGAGCCAAGTACCGCTAAAAACAAGCAAAAAGAATACATTTGACACGGCGTGCATGGAATCGAATAATACGCTTGCCCCGAAATAGGTGATAAACGTTTTATAATCAAGCGGAACGCCAGATTGGATAAAACTTAGCAATCCCCAAACATTCATGATTAACCCAAACAAGAATCCCCACACAATACCAAAGAAGATTCTTCCATATTTATTGTTCATAACAGGCGTTTTGCGAAGCAATCCCGCTGTCATCCCTACCAGCCCCCAGGCTACCATTTGCCATGGCGTCCAAGGACCTTGACCAAGAATCATATTCGATGCAAGTGCTGCAACCGCTCCAATCAAAAAACCACTTTCCGAGCCGAACACAAAGCCCGACATCATAATGATGAAAGTCGTCGGCTGCACACTTGGGATGCTCGCAAACGGAATTCGCCCCACAGCGGCAATCGCGGCTAATACTGCTATCAGTACTAATTCACGGGGTTCGACTTTTCTTTTTTCAAAACGGATAAGAAACATAAGGAGTGACAAACCTACCATGGCAAAGCTTAGCCATAAATATGACTCTTCCCACTTCACCGAGACAAGCAGGAAGCCAGCAATCATCACAAGTAAAATGATCACTCCTAGAATTCTTTTACTTTGCACCGCTCAATCGCCTCCTTGAGGGTAACGACATTCTGATTGGGCAGACCTCGCAACAGTCTTTGAATCATCGTCGTATAAAAGAAGTTGCCTTGGAAGAAATCACTTGGCGCCGCCTCGGCAGTTATCTTCCCTTGAAAAATCAAACCGCAACGGGTTGCGTACTGCGCAGCAAACTCAACATCATGAGTGGATAATAAGATAGATGTTCCCTCTTTACGAAGTTGTTCTAAAATAAGTGCAAGCTTCCCTTTGGAAATAGGATCAAGCCCTTTCGTTGGCTCGTCTAATAGGAGAATTTCTGGTTTTCTAAGAAGGATGCAGGCCAGCGCAGCTTTTTGCAGCTCTCCTCCGCTCAAATCATAAGGATGGCTTTCTAAAAGATGACCAATCTCAAGCTCATCAACAATCTTCGAAACAAATACCTTATCCCTTACATCCCAAAGCTCCATAGTCATCTCTATTTCTTTTTGAACACTATCTTCGATAAAAAATAACTTTGGATTTTGCGGTAAATATCCGATCTGTCGGGAAAGTTCTTTTTTTCGATACGACTTTAATGGTTGATTATGTAAAGTGATCTTTCCTTTTACCGGTTTCCAAACTCCGCACATCAACTTAAGGAAAGTCGATTTACCTGCTCCATTTCCACCTAACAGTGCGTAAATTTCACCTTTTTGAAGAGTAAAGGACATTTCGTTTAGCACCATTTCTGTATCATGGTTATACCGATAGTAAATATCCTTTGCTTTCATAATTTCATCGCCACAGCATGATTCTTTTAGTGCCTTCGGATAAAACTCCAACTTGGTGGCTTGTTGTCTTCCCGCTTTTACCGTAAGAGGAAGGTTATCATTAGGTGAAACACTCAAAAAAAGTGATGGGATGGTTGGAACATATACTTTCCGTGGTGTATTCCAGATTTCTTCAATCACTTCTGTTGGTGCACCATTATGAATGATTTCACCCGACTTCATCATCACAATTTGATCCGCAAGCGTGAAAACTTCTTCTAAACGATGCTCTGCCATAATGATTGTCATTCCGAACTCCTCATTCAATCGGACCAGCATGTCGAGAAGTTCTCTTGAACTGACAGGATCAAGTTGAGCTGTCGGTTCGTCTAACAATAAGATATCCGGTTGCATCAATAACACGGAAGCAAGATTCATCTGTTGTTTTTTTCCACCTGAGAGCTCATGTGTTTTTCGATTTAACAGCGATTCTGCCCCAAAGAAACCAACCATTTCGGCCACTCGGCTCCGCATTTCGTTTGTTGGCAAACCGAGGTTCTCTAGTCCAAATACCATTTCGTGAAGGAAGTCATCGGAAACTATTTGATTTTCAGGATCCTGAAACACAAAACCCACATCGTTCCCACGACTCTCTGCCCCACCTTCTTCCCCAGTTGATACGAAGATTTCCCCGGAAAACTCACCGTGTGGTCTGATTTCCTCTTTTAATAAGCGGAGCATGGTACTTTTACCGCATCCAGAGGGACCACAAAGCACAACAAACTGTCCTTTATTAACCTTCAGTGAAACGTCTTTTAACGCGGGCTTGTCTGAGTTCGGATAGGTAAATGACACGTTGTTTAGTTGAATAATTTCCATCGGACTTTGCCCCCTATTTCAATCAAAAGCGGAAAACTGAGAAACATCATATATGTTATCAAAAAGACAATCTCATTTCCTTGCAGACTTATTTTTTCCATAAGCGGATAAATGACTAATTGACCATGGCCGATGAAACGCCCATAAAACACGATGACCAGCAAGAGAATCAGAAAAAACATGCTGGCAATGTCGATCTTATTAAGAATAAAAAAATCATAGCTTGTGCGCTTTTTCTGACCATAACCCCTTGCTTTCATGGAGTCAGCTGTTTGTATAGCCTCCTCTAAGGAAAAGGTGAGAAGGACTTGAATGTATTGCATGCCAATGCGGGCTTTTGACCGCCACGTTCCTTGTGCGAGAGATAAACCTTTGCTGCTCTGGACGACCGTGATTTCCTCTAGCCTCCGGCGCATAAGCGGGATGAATCGCAATGTAAGCATCAGCAACACGGCAAATTGCGGAAGAAGCTTTGAAAAGAGGAATAGCAGTTTATTAGGAGTCATGACCAAGTTATATGATACAAAAAGTGCAATTACTCCCATGATTGATAGTGCTGTCATCCCTCCATAAACAACTGCCTCTAAAGTAATATGATGTTCACTAACGACAAATAAGACGTGGCGCCCCCGTTCATTAAAAAGCGGATTAAATAGGAAAATCAAACTCCCACTCATCACCATGAAAATTAACCATTGTTTCAGTCCTTTGAAACGGTCTTGGACAAAATGGATGAATAAGATAACCACAAAAGCTGCACCTGAAAAAATCGGGTGCAGCAATAAGATGAGCAAGGTTAACGCCCCTGCATAATATATGAAATTCACAATCGGATGTAGTCGTTCGAATCTATTTTCCATTGGAGTTTCTCCGTTTACTTTTCAGTATAAAGCCATTGAATGCTGTCTCCGTCTTTCACTTTGACCGTGCCAGCACTTTTACCAAGACTCGTTCCATTTAGCTTGCCAATCCAGCCACTTTTCGCACCGTAATCGAATTCATATATGTTATCAATCCCAGCCACATAGGCGGTTGCTCCGCTTCCACTATAATCAAGCTGGATATTTCGTTTTCCTGTTAACTGAACGAGCACATCTAAGACTGTGGCTCCTTCTTTAAAGGTAACTTTCGTTGCCCCTAAGATGGTTCCACGGTCACTCGGTCCGACAATTGAAACTGTGACAGCCATCTCAGGTGCAGCTGGTTTCGCAGCAGGCTTTTGCGTTGGAGTCGGAGTAGTCGTTGCAGGTTGTTGTGTTGTTGGCTGTTGCTTAGTCGGTGCTGTCGCAGGTGCTGGCTGCTTTGCCGTCTGGGCAGCAGGTTTTGACTGAACCGTTGTATTGTCAGGAACTGAGGTTGTTTCTTTATTTTCAGTTGCTTCAGTCTTTGCAGGTGCCTCGGAAACAGGAGAATCTTTTGCAGGAGAAGTTGCTTCCGTTTTTTTCTCATCCTTGTTCTTTTCCTCGGATTCCTCAACTTTGGAAACCATCTTTTTCTCTTCAGAAATATGGCCTTTCTCAGCTTCTGAACTGCAGCCAGCTAAATTGAAACAGAGAACAATAGCCAGAATGATCGCTGCAAATTTCATCCATCGTTGCATATCTTATCATCCTCCCAGCAATCAATAATTTATGCTTTCCTTCTTTGTATCGTAAAGTAAAATACACCTATCATCATCAACAAAATACCGAAAGCTAAAACATTATAGTCATTTGTTGCTGTATTAGGAAGTCGATGACCTGCTTTGTCTCCAGCAGCTTTATCGGTATGTTTTTGCGGTTGTTCTACCGGTTTTGGCGCAGGGGTGACCGTTTCATTTTTTACAAGAGATAAAGGAAGATTGTATAGTGAACCTTTTCCATTTAGCATCAGCTGATAGGCCACAACTGCCTGTATTCCTTGAGAAGTTGAGAATGTATCACTCACATCGCCTCCTTGCCAATCAAATCCACCATCAGCATTTTGAAAGGATAATAAGTACTCCATCACGCTCGTCCCATCTGCTTTCGTGTACTTTGTCTCATTCGCATCTAGACCAAGAGCGGAAAGGGCAATAACGATTTGGGAAGCTGTTGAGCTATTATCAATTTTTCCAGCAGTGAATTGATCTGCCAAGAAAACAGTACCCTTGTCTATGCTCGCTTGTATTCCTGTCTCTTCTTTATGAGGAGCTAGAGCTGTTAGCACCATGCTAGTTGTGTCGGAGTCACTTGTTACACTGCCATCCCATGACCAGCCGCCATCAGCATTTTGCTTGTTCAAAAGCTCTGTAATCAGCTTCAGTTTTGTCCACTTTGCAGTTTGCGGCACTTCGAAATTCGTACTATCTAAAGCTATTAGACCGTAGGCAACGCCGTTCAATCCTTGTTTTGTTACGTTCCCCTCATAAATGCTCTTTACTAGATTGAATCCTTCAATATTTGTGGGATTGCCACCTGCGGCTAAAATGCCGAGCGTATATCTTTCGTAATCAGTAATTCTTGAAAATCTACCGTTCTTGTCTTTGATAAGTTTCTTTAAGGTTTCCAAATAAGTAGTCGGAATTTCCTTGCCAGCTTGTTTAAGCGCAATGGCTTCCCAGTCGCCAATTGGATTTTTTAAAGCGTATTGAATGGCACCTCCGACCGATTTTTTTACAGTATCCGCTGCAATTGAATCCGCTGGCTTGTCATTTCCTTCTCCTGGAGTAACCGGTGGTGACGAGGATTCATACTTGAAGCTTACCACATCTCCTGCTTTAAGCTTATAGCTGTCAGCACCCACTTCTCCCATTTTTCCATTCACGTAAAAGCCCCAGTAATCTGAACCTTCAGCAGCTACACCGTTAATGGAAGTAACCATTTTCCCAAAGTCATATTGTTCATATTGTACTTGGTTAGGGCCAACGGCTACTTGCAAAAATTGAAATGCGGTAGGTTCACCTAAAAAGGCAACTTCACTAAGAGGTGTCACCAACTCTTTGCCGTCTTTTCCAATAACTGAAAGGGTAGCCGAAGCCTCAGCTGGCTTTGTCCAATCCACTAATTTGAAAGTAAGCTTGTCTTGATCTTGCACCTGATAGCTATCAGCACCCACTTGTGCAGAAATTCCATTGATATAAAAAGCCCAATAATTGTTGCCTGTTGCCTTAACGTTCTTTATACCTGAAATCATCTTTCCGTAGGGTGATTCCATATACTCAACTTCGTCTTGTCCAACAGCCTTCACTAGCGTATCAAATGCTGTTTCACTCTCTCCAAGTGTGATTGATGTTTCTGGAAAGATCGTACCTTCCGTTTCACCGCCAACAACCGTAAGTGTCGATGCTTGTGTTTGTTCGGCTGCTTGTACAGGTATATGTAAGGCGTTCATCATGAACCCAAATACAAGCGTTATCAATAAGAACCAATTACTGCTACGTTTTACCATCTTCTTACCCCTCTCCTTTTTACACATAAAAAAATCCCCCTATGAAAGGAGGAGGTTTTGTAGGTTAAGAAGGCAAGCAGGATAAACGCTA
The DNA here is from genome assembly GCF_900115925.1 of Bacillus sp. cl95. Taxonomy (GTDB): domain Bacteria; phylum Bacillota; class Bacilli; order Bacillales; family Cytobacillaceae; genus Neobacillus_A. The sequence continues at coordinate 105,349 of NZ_FOYF01000006.1, forward strand.
CCATTCTTAACACCCTCCTATCCGCGTAGGCTTTTGGTGCGAAAAAACAGGCAGGTTTCCTGGCTCATGATCATAGCTCCCTATGTCTTCCCATCCTGTTGGACAGTGACTTCATATAGGTTGCTCCCATTTACAGTGGCGGGACCGCGTTGGCTTTTAACCAAACTTCCCTATTAAGCTAATAGTTTTGCTTTCTCCCCAACTGAGGTTAAGTTGAAACCAAGCATTAGCACCTGTTTTTGCCGATCTATTTTTTTATGTCATGCTTATTATACAAATACACGATTTGTTTGTATACTATTTTGAAAATTCATGACGTAGTTGTTGCATTGGTGTAAGTTGAAAATACCTCTAGAGGTAAAACAAGTTTCGGATTTGTCGAAATTTCGTTAAAGGGTCAACAAGCGCCGTTAGAGCGTCTATAACCGCCGTTAAATCTCAACAAGCGCCGTTAGAAAGTCCGTAACCGCCGTTAAAATATTCCACCTACCAAATTTCCACCTGTATATACCCCGTTACTTCCTTAAAAAATAGATATAATCGGTAGAAATACTCTTATGTCCAAGCGAGTGCAGCATAGCCGTGATATTCCCTCGATGATACGTACCGTGATTTGCGAGGTGAATGAGCAAATCCGATAACTTATTTTCAAAACTTGAACCAGTCGAGTTGTAATAGGTGACTCTTTTACTAGAATCTTCTTTTTTAAAGTAGTCAATCATTGTTTCATGTAGTTTTGCTAGAGTTATTTTTGCATCGTAAGGCGTTTTCAATCCAGCATGCTCTAACTCTTCCTTTCCGGTGATGCGAACAAACCACATTCGATCAATCTCATAAATATGCTCAAATGTCGCTCGAATGGATGGAAAGACACTTTCTAGGTTTTTAGCATAAAGTTCCGGACAATTATTAATGAATTCCAGTAAGCTTGCCGTTGCCCACACATGGTAATTAAACATTTGTTGCGATTTTTTCATAAACATTCCTCCATTTCTGTTTCTTTACAATTAAATTATCGAGAATTATATAGTAGGAATCTAGTAAAGAGTAATAGAATAATAAGTAAATGAATTAAAGGGGTAAACGTTATGAAAGTAACAAAAGAGACCGCTGAACATTACAAATGGGGTAAGGATTGTGATGGCTGGCATCTTGTTAAAAATGATAATCTTAGCATCATCTATGAAGAAATGCCGCCCCATACTGCAGAAGTTCGTCATTATCACGAAAAAGCACAGCAATTTTTCTACATCCTAAAGGGTACGGCCACACTTGAGATGAACGGGACCAAAGTCATCCTACACGAAAAAGAAGGAATGGAAGTCCCACCCCTTGTTCCACATCAAATGTTTAACGAGTCTGATGAACGGATCGAATTTTTGGTAACCTCCCAGCCTAATAGTCGGGGAGATCGAGTTAAAAGCTAGACACAGGATTCGATTCTTCGAAGTAATTTAGACTGTTATCTTGACTTGTTTTCTTCTTAATTTTATGAAAGATAATATCAAAATCACCATAAAATAAGCACCATATATAGAAAAGGATAAAATTTTACTTTCTGTAAACATACTGCCTGCATACGTAAAAATTAAAATGGACGGCAACTTTCCAATGGCTGAAGCCAAGATAAATAATATGTACGAAACATTACTTACCCCGCACAAAATATTGATAATCGGTGATGGAATGACTGGTACTAATCGAGCTACCAATATCCCAAGGAAAGCATTCTTTTGAAAAATACCTTCATATTCTTTAAGATTAGGATATTTATTCATCGTCTTCTGTGCCCAATCATAAAAGCCATATCTAGCCATGGAGAACATGAAAGTAGTGCCTAGAATGATACCTGACAATGAAATGGCTACACCAATTGACACACCAAATGTTGCTCCTAAAGTCCCTGCAAAAACTGAAAAAGGAATTATTGGAAAAAATACCAGTAATCCAACAAATAGGATGCCTGACATTATAGCCAACGGACCTCCGAGCTCAATTGTTGAGAGGAATACTTCCTTTTCTAAGTAACCCCAAAAGAAAAAAGCACTCATGATTATGATGGTAATAATTCGCTTCATTTAAGAACCTCCCTATATAGAAGAAAGATCTTGATCAATTGCATCAAGATCTTCTTAACCACTTTTCAATTCTCACTCTTCTTGATAAGAAAAATTGGAGAAATAAACCTGTCCCTATCAATCCAACACCTGCAACTATGTAATTAAACATGTTCGTTGCTGTATTAGGAAGGTGTGGGCCATTTACAGGAAGAACTCCCCCAAGAGTACCATCAACGTAGAACTTGAATTCGACTTCACTACCTAACCCTTGGAAATCGTTTTCTAGCTCCAGAGGAACTGTAACTTTAAAATTTAGCTTTTCGGAACTATTTTTCTCTAAATATCTGACTTCTAATTTATTGAAATCTTTCATTTTTCCATCGAACAACGTTTTTTCCTTATCTGTAATTGTTAATAATAGTTCATTATATAATTTTTCTGAACCATTTTTTAATTTTATGGAAGATAAATAGTTAAAATCCTGTTTTCCACTGTTTGTAATCGTTAATGTCCTTTCAGCCCAATCACCTGGCTTAAAATTCGTTATCTCAAACAATACTTTTTCTGGTGAAGTCGATATATCTATTTCTTGAGTTTCAGCAGAGACCGTCAATATGGAGTTGGAAAACAGATTGTTTATCAATATACATCCAATCATGAGATATAAAGTAGGAAGTATCTTTCTTAATCTCATTATTAACCCCCTTTTTTATATTTATAGTCTTTTAAGCTGATTTTTCAACTTTATTATTGGTTGCTTTTTCAATCTGTGATATAGTTCTCCAAATGGATACTATCGAGTAACCAATTAACAATAATCCAGGAAGAATAAGTAATAACGCGCTGCCATTTTGGGACTTTGCATAGTCTGTTAGATAGCCTAAATAAGGAATATTTATTCCCACATATTTTGCAACGACATTTTGAGATAAAACTAATTCCATATCCTCAGATTTATTGTTATCTCCTTTAGTTCGATACATTACCCCATTTGCATTTTTCACAACTTCAACAATTCTATGAGTGACCAAATTTTTTTCATCAACTTTAAATGTAATAATGTCATCTTTTTCATATTTTGTATTTTCATCAACAGGTTTTACTACAATAATTGATCCCGTTTTGATTCCAGGTTCCATTGAACCAGATAGAACAGTCTTGAATTGATATCCAAATGCTTGTGGCTCCCCTCCAGCTAGCTTCGACGAAACCACTATATATACCATTAAAATTAGGAGTAATATCAATGATAAAGTAATTAAGTTGCTAAAAACTTTTTTCACTTTCATTTTTTCACCTTCTCTTTAAAAATACTATGGAGAAATTGTATCGTTAGATGGCACGATCTCTGTTCCAGTCTCTTCATTATTCTCATTTGGCTGATCTGTTAGTTGAGTATTTGATGTATCAGTTTGTTCATTCACTGCATCCGTATTTACTTTTTCTTCTTCAGGTTGAACAGTTTTATCCTGAGTATTCTCTCCTTCTGGTGGAGTTGAATCTTCGACTTTTTCTTTTTCAACGTCTGCACTTGAATCTATTGCCTTATTATCACAAGTCAAGGTAATCGTTTCACTCCATAAGTCTTGCCTATCACTCTTGTTACCGTGGCCAGGTCTTTGAAATGCCCTAAATTTGTAATTACCAGGATTGGCAGCAATAAATTTTAGAACTTCGGAATGATTTGAAATAAGTGGATTAATCACCCCAGAACTCACTTTCTGACCTTTCATAGGATTTTGATTGGCACTGAAATATACTTCGTATTCAGAAGGTCCATTCATGTCAGCGCCATTATTTTTTATCAGTGCTCCGATTTCTAATGGCTTACAACTAATGCTATCAACAGAAGTCATATTAATTGTTCTGTCCTGATCTTGAAATGCTAAAGAGCTCTTATCCCATTTATCTGGAGGAGTTTCCCACGTTCCTACTTCAAAAGTACCCACAACCTTGGAAGTATCGTTATAAAAAGCACCAGTATTAAAAGTTAAGTATGAAAATAAAAATATACCTATGTAACATAACGTAAATAGTTTAATTGATATTATTAAACCCAAGCTCTTATTCTGGTATTTTCTTGCTCTCAAGCATCTGATTGTTAACACCCCCGGCAAAGTACTTATGATTAAACAAACTTAATTGAAATTAATTTTCTACAAATCAAATTGGTAAACTAAACTCAATTTGATTTGTAGAAAATTAACCAAAGGAAAGGTGGAACTCCACCCTTCCTCGTAAAAAATTATCTTGCTACACCTGCACCTTGTTTACCTTCGAATGTCCATTTGAGATCTAAAGTATCTCCTTGGAACATGTTTTGATCTTGGTTATTGTCAACAAATTCATATTGTACCCACAGAGTATCGTCTGTTCCAGCTGCAAGCTTTCCGCCTCTTTCAGCTAACCAACCGCCAAAGATGCTATTTTGTATTACATCAGGTGACAATGTCTTTAATTGGTCAAGAGTAGTAGAATAAATTGGAAGATTCAATTTATCCGCATTTGAAAGGAAGTTTACACGGATATGCTTTCCGAAATCATCTGTATTATTATTATTCGCGTCAGTAACTGTGTAGCTTGTTGCAAGTAAGATTTTTGCAATATCTAGATTTCCATCATTCTTTAATTTGAAAGAACGTAACATTGTGTCACCTGGTTTAATCTTATCAACACTAATGATTGTAGTTGGATTAGCATTAAGGTCTAATGTTCCAGCTTGGAATTTCCCAGTTGTTTCTGCTTTATCGTTGAAGTATGCATATGTACCCCCACCGATTAATGACAAGCCTAGAGCCGCTGAAGCTACGCCCAGACCTAATTTCTTTTTAAGACTCATTTGAAATCCTCCTCTTAACCCATTAATTTTTATGAGAACTCTTTATAGAGATTAAAACGAACGTTTTCGTTCTCTTTAAAGAACTCATACTCCGAGTATAAGACAAAAGTCCCGAGATATAAAACCTCAAAAAAGTCCGAATTTTCGTTAAAACGAACATTTTTCAATTTAAATCTGTATTTTACTCTCAAATCCTCACTAATTCGCATTTTATAAAGAACGTATTTTTCTTTATAATGAACGATATGTATGCTTTTTCAAAGTAGGAGGAGGGGTATGATAGGTTCACGAATAAAAAAGCTGAGAAAAAGAAAAGGTTACTCGATAACCGAGCTTGCTAGACTTTCAGATGTTTCAAAATCTTATCTAAGTCAAATAGAAAGAGATCTCCAAACCAATCCTTCATTGCAATTCTTAATGAAGGTATCAGGTACTTTGGAGTGTAAAATTGACTATCTTCTTGGAATAAGCGATAAAGGTAAAGTTGGTAACCATGTACTAGACGAAGAGTGGACAAACATGTTGCTGATGGCGATTAAAGAAGGAATGAGTAAAGAAGACTTTGAGGAATATCGAAGGTATAACAAGTTCAAAAAGCAGGAAATAAGGTGAAAAGAAAGAGGATAATCATCAGATTATCCTCTTTCTTTTGAAGCCGCTTCCATTATTCTTGAACACGATTTCCTTTCGATAAACTTCGTCGGAATGATGATATGTTTTGCGAGTTTGGCAGGACTCTTTATTTTTTCAATTAAACAATTCGTTGCTTCGTAGCCAAGATCGTAAATATTGATATCTACAGAAGATAGTGGCGGTTTGGAGTGTTCAGAAAGCATCAAGTTGTTAAAGCTGACCATTGAAACATCTTCAGGAACCTTATATCCTAGTTCTTCCAAATGACTGACTAATTCATAGGCAATCAGATCATCCTTTGTGACAAGTGCTGTAGGCGGTGTATCAAGGGCCATAAGTGTTTTGATGGCTTGTTGAGCTTCTGTCTTAACAATATGATCGAGAACGACGTAATCTTCGTTAAAAGTAATACCCGCCTCTTTTAATGCAGCTTTGTAACCACTTAATCGATCAACATTCACGACAAAATCCTGATTTCCTCCAATAAAGGCAATTTTACGATGGCCAAGTTCGATCAAATAGTTTGTCACGGACTTTGACGTTGCGACATTATCGTTATCAACAAATGTGATTTCGCTAATATATGAACAAGGTCTTCCGACAACTGTGAAAGGAAAATCCGCATCAAGCAAATATTTGATTGTTTTATCATTAGCACGGGAGTATAAAAGGACAATCCCATCCACTCTTCTTCCTTGCACCATAGAAACTACTTCATCATGGATTTCACATTCTGTTGCACCAGTAGATAAGTAGATTCCAAATTTGCTCGCATGCGCAATTGTACAGATTCCACGTAACACTTCAGGGAAAAACGGGTTTCGAAATGAATGGTACGCAGAGTTCGGCATGATGACACCGATTGTTTGTGTACTATTTTGAGCAAGGCTTTGTGCTTGAAAATTGGGGTAATAGGCAAGCTTTTCCATTACTTCGCGGACACGTTTCTTTGTTTCTTCACTTATTTTTGGGCTGTCCGCAATGACCCGTGAAACCGTGGATGGTGCAACGTTCGCTTCTTTCGCGACATCTCTAATCGTAACAGCCATTGGTTCCTCCTCTTTAGAAAAGCGCAATCGCCCTGATTATGGCGATGAGCTAGACCGTTATCTACATTAAATTTGAATTTCATTGTTCTTAGAAAAGCGCCAGCGCTAGCGCTAGACAGTTATTTCCCTTTGATTGGTATTTATCTTAGAAAAGCGGAAGCGCCATAATCTGGGCTTCCGCTAAGCTTCTGTTTTTATAGTTCGTTTACTTAACAGCGCCCTCAGAAATCCCTTTAATGATTTCACGTTGAGCAATGAAGTATCCGATAATGACAGGAATGATTGCGATTGTTAATCCAGCAAGAGCTAAATGCCACTGCTTCGTATATTCTCCAAAGAAGAAGAACATTCTTAACGGAATGGTTTGCATACCCTCTTGATTGATAACAAGAGATGGAAGTAAGTAGTCATTCCAAATCCAGATTGTGTTAAGGATTGCAACGGTTACTGTAATAGGCTTTAACACTGGAAAAATTACATACCAGAACACCTGGAACTTGTTACATCCGTCGATTGTAGCTGCTTCATCCAGAGACTTCGGAATACCACTTAATGTTCCGTGGTAGAGGAAGATCGATAAGCTGCTTCCGAAACCTAGGTACATGAAGATGATTCCGAAACGGTTCAATAGTTCCATTTTTCCGAAGATCGTCACAAGAGGAATCATAACTGATTGGAATGGAATTAACATGGCTGCTACGAACAAGAAGAACAATACTGTACTGATCTTACTTTTTGTACGTGACAGAGCGTATGCCGCCATGGATGAGAAAACAATGATAATGGCAACGCTGATTACTGTAATGAGCAATGAGTTAAAGAAGGTTTTGATAAAATCGAGCTCAATAAACGCTTCTTTATAATTATCCAAAGTGAATACAGCAGGAAGGCTTAATACATCGGTAAACATTTCTTTTTTCGTTTTAAAAGAGTTGACGATCATTAAATAGAAAGGTGAAAGCCATAATAGGGCCAGTACAATACCGAGTATTTCTAAAGGAAGTCTATATTTTTTCCCCATTACATTTCAACCTCCTTTTTCTTGTTGATATAAACTTGTGTCAATGAGATTGCTGCAACGATGATGAAGAATATAACTGCTTTTGATTGTGCGTATGCCATTTGGTTTTCACCGAAGGCTGTTTTGAAAATTTCCATCGCGACCATTTGTGTTGAATTGTATGGTCCACCGCCAGTTAATGACAAGTTTTGATCGTAAAGTTTGAATGACCCGGAAAGAGTTAAGAACATACTTACCGTAAAGGCAGGTGCCACAAGCGGGAATACGATATAACGAAGGCGCTGTAACGGGCTTGCACCGTCGATTTCAGCTGCTTCAAGCAATTCTGCAGGTAAGCTCTCCAAGTAAGCAATGTAGATGATCATGATGTAACCGGCCATTTGCCAGCTCATTAAGATAACCATTCCCCAGAAGCCTGTCTCAGTCGTAGACAGCCAACCTTGTAATGCTTCAATACCTAGTAATTCGCCAATGCTAGCGAAGATTTTCAAAAAGATGAACTGCCAGATGAATCCAAGAATAAGACCACCAATTAAGTTAGGCATGAAGAAAATTGTTCTTAAAAACTTGCTTGATTTGATTTTTGAAGTAACAATCAGTGCCAATGAAAGACCAAAGAAATTGATAAGAATGATGGATACAATTGAGAATTTAACTGTAAACCATAATGCATCTCTAAATTCCTTATCTTTTAATAGATCCATGTAGTTTTGGAAGCCTACAAATGCAGTTGCTTCAATTCCGTTCCAATCAGTAAATGAGTAATAAACACCCATTCCTAGTGGCAAGATTACTACCATCGTTAATGCAAACAATACAGGTGCCAGAAATAGCCAATACGATAAATCGCGTGATCGCATGGTGAATCCCTCCTAAAAACTAAAAGTATGTGTGGTTCTATGGTGCCTTACAAACGTTAACGAGCACTAGTCCTCCTCCTCGGTTAGAAGAGGAGTCAAACTGCCCGCAAGGCTTGTTTAACTGACCTAATATGCAGAGTCATTTTAGCAAAACAAAGTAGCATAGAATGCTACTTTGTTTCTGCTCATATGAAATTCTAAAGGGACAGTTCCTTATTTACGTGCATCTTCCCAAGCTTTTTGAGAATCAGCAACTAACTCTTCCCAAGTCATTTCTTTGCTTAGGTATTTCTGCATGTTAACGCCAAGCTTATCCATACCCCATGCGCTTGGGTAGCCCATGAAAGTCCAGCCGATTGTCTTGCCGTCTTGTGCAGCTTGGTAGATTGCTTTAGAAAGTGGATCAGAGATTTTAGAAGTGTCATATCCTTCGTAAGCAGGAATGAACTTGAAATCTTCAACAACTTTTTTCTTACCTTCTTCAGAAGTGTATAACCAGTCTAAGAATTTCTTAGCTTCTTTAACTGTAGCTTCGTCTTTCTTGCTGTTTACAGCCCAGTACATTGGTACGCCTACAGGAATTGCATCTTCTTTATAAGTTGGAACTGGAATTGGAAGAAGACCTACGCCGTTGTCAGCCAACTCTTGGTCGATACCAGCGATAGAACCGTATACCCAGTTACCTTGTTCGATGATCGCAACTTTACCAGTTGAGAATAATTCTTCAACTTGTTGAGAGTAGTCAAGGCTTACTACTGGTTGTGCAGAGTACTTGTTTTGAAGATCTAAGAAGTTCTTCATTTGCTCGCCGTATTTGAACTCAACTTTCTTAGCTTCGAAAGCTTTTAGAACGTTGTTATCGAATTCAGGCGCGATGAAAGCGTTTGATAAGTGTAATCCAGTTACCCAAGTTTCTTTAGCAGGTAAAGCGAATACAGCTTTTAGACCTAGGTCGCCCTTCTTCTCATCTAAAGTTTTAACTGCTGCTTCTAAGCTTGCCATATCTTTGATATCTTCAGCTTTGATGCCAGCTTTTTCAAAAATTGCTTTGTTATAAACTAAGCCGTAACCTTCTTGGTTGTACGGTAATCCTAGAACTTTGCTGTCCTTAGTAACGCCGTCTAAAGTGCCATCTAGAGCTGCTTTAGCTGCTTCTGTATCAGTTAAGTCAGTTAGGTTCTTTTCCCAGTCAGCAACGTCTTGTGGTCCACCAACGTTGAAGATTGCAGGCTCTTGACCTGAAGCGAATTTAGATTTAAGAGCAACTCCGTAATCTTCTCCGCCACCAACAGTTGTGATGTTGATTTTAACACCTTTGTTATTCTTTTCGTATTCCTTAGCAACAGTTTCGAATTGATCCTTGAATTCCACTTTGAATTGGAAAATATCAAGCGTTACTTCTTTGTCTTTACCACCTTCAGCATTACCGCCTTCTTTCTTAGAAGAACAGCCAGCAAGAACGATGCTAAAAATGAACATGATTGAGATGATGCTTAATAACGTCTTTTTGCCTCTCATTGAATTCACCCTCCGTTTTTTTATTTGGCTTGATAAGGAAAGCGGTTGCATACAATTGCAAAAAATTGCGAGAAACCCTCACAAAAAGTATGCTCCCAAACTTTAACTATGTATATACTACCCTTATCATTTGAAAAAAACCAACCAATGAAATCGGTTGCATTAATCTGCAAAACCAATGTACCATACTTCCGAAAAATGTACAATATTAAATTATCAAACTATTAGAAGGTTTTTCTTTAGATCTCCTTCGGCACTTGGACCAACGTATTGGAAATGCTTGTTTCTACTAGATATATATATACTTCCATGGCTATTTTTCCCTAAAAAAACAGCGAATAAATATCTGTCAAAATTGTGAAACCTTTTCCTTTTTGATAACGTAAAGAGTAGAAGTGTTTCTATAGTACGTTATCTTTTAATAGGAGTGATTGATATGGGTGTTACCTTAAGCAAAGGTCAAAAAGTAGATTTAACGAAATCTCATCCTGGCTTGCAAAATGTCGTCGTCGGATTGGGCTGGGACGTCAGTCAGCATAGTGCTCATTTTGACCTCGATGCCTCTACATTTTTGCTAGGTCAAACCGGAAAAGTTCAAAGTGATCAAGACTTTATTTTTTATAACAATCCTTCTGGAGGCAACGGCTCGATTCTTTACAGCGGAGACAATCGAACGGGAACGGGTGAACGCGATGATGAACAAATTCGCATCGATTTAGGACGAGTACCACAGCACATTCATCGTATCGCTTTTACAATCACTATTCACGATGCTCAAATGAAAGGTCAAAGCTTTGGGCAAGTTTCCAATGCATACGTGAGAATTCTTAATGAACGGAATGGTGAAGAGTTGATTCGCTTTAACCTTGGCAGAGACTTTACGGTTGAGACGGCAATTGTTGCTTCCGAATTATACCGTCATAACGGCGAATGGAAATTCAATGCCATTGCCAGCGGCTTTCAAGGTGGACTTGCAGCTCTTTGCCGAAACTTTGGGGTAAGTGTCGACGACGCTCCGGCACCACCACCTCCTACTCAGAATTTTGGCGGACAAGATTCGTTCAACCAACAAAATTTTAATGGTCAAAGTGGATTTGGCAGTCAAAACGGAATGGGGTCCCCTCAAGGATTTGGACAAACTGGATTTGGGAGTCAGAATCAATCAAGTTATGGTACACAAAATAATTTTGGACAACAACATACCTATCCAACATCAAATCAGGGTTCTTTTTCACAAAATCAAATGTCACCATCTCATCACAATCTACAGCCATTATCATCTTCACAAACTTACGGCGGCGACAGTATTGCTTGTCCACGCTGCCACTCGACGAATGTACGCACTGGTCAAAAGGGCTTTGGAATCGGGAAAGCTGCGATTGGTGGGCTAATTTTAGGTCCTGTGGGGCTGCTTGGCGGATTCATTGGCAAAAATCAATTGAAATTCAGTTGCAATAGCTGTGGAAATGGCTGGTCACCTAATCAAACGGATTATATGGAATGGGCTAATCAGCAAAAACGTCGTGCCATGGAACTTTTCAATCGTTACAAGAGTCAGGATGTACTTGATGCAGTCGTTGCTGCTTGCGCCCTAGTTGGTATGGCGGATGGCCGATTAGATCCTGCTGAACGTCAAAAGATGCTCGAGTTTGTAAACCAAAGTGAAGAACTCAGAGTGTTTGATACTAATAAGGTAATCCAGCAATTCAATCACTTCGTGCAAAGAATCGAGTACGACTTTATTTTAGGACGTGCTGAAGCGTTTAGAGCTTTAGGCAAGGTTCGCTCAAAGCCAGAAATCGCCCGTCTCGTCGCACGATTCTGTATTGCGATTGGATTTGCTGACGGACACTTTGATAAAAATGAACAGCAAATGGTATCTGAAATTTGCCGTGAACTTGGCTTAAATCCAGCTGAATTTTTATCGTAATTTTTGAAGAAGCAGCCTTGTCCAACTTATTGGATAAGGCTGTTTTCATATTTTCAACTATTTGTACTATAATAATTCTCAAAGAATGATAAAAAGCATGGGCACTGTTCAAAGATTGATGCAATGCTGAATGCAAAGAAAGTCCGAGGTCTAATATGGAAAGACAACACAAGTATTTGGAAGCCTTTGTGCGCTTCTGGAAAAGAAAACATTTTACTCAATATATCTTATTGATTTCGCTTACGGTTCTTCTGTTTACGATTCTGTACTTTGCCGTCATAGCAGGCATGGTTGATGTTAAGTCTTTGAAAGCCGGCTTAAGTCAATCGACTGTCGTTTATGATAAAGACGGCGACGTGGCTACGTATGTTGGAACGAACCGGACAAAAGGCGTTGAAATAAAAACATTGCCTAAACATGTGCCGAATGCGGTAGTTGCGATTGAGGATGAACGCTTCTATGAGCATAGCGGGTTTGACGTGAAGGGAATCGCTCGCGCTTTGTTCGGGAACATATTTGCTGGAAGAATTACCGGTGGCGGAAGTACACTGACACAACAGCTGACGAAAAATGCCTTACTATCATCTGAGCGGTCTTACCGGAGGAAAGCTGAGGAGCTCTTCCTGGCAGTAAAAATTGAAAAAACCTATACAAAAGATGAAATTCTCCAAATGTATTTAAATCAGGTTTACTTTGGTAGTGGTGCTTGGGGTATCGCACAGGCTTCACAGCGGTATTTTGATAAAGATATTTCTGAGGTCACCATAAGTGAAGCAGCACTTTTAGGCGGGTTATTACAATCCCCTTCTTATCTGAATCCTTACAATAATTATGACAGAGCGATTAAGCGTAGAAATCTTGTTTTGATGAAAATGAATGAACATGGCATGATTTCAGATCAAGAATATAAAGATGCCAAGAATGAGAAAATCAAGCTTCGTGATGGTGGAGGAAGTTTGGTCAAGCGTAAGTATCCTTATTATGTGGATGCGGCTCTTGATGAAGCGATTAAGAGGTATGGACTTACTCAGGATGAAATCCTAACGAGGGGTTATCGTATTTACACGGAAATGGATCAAAACTTGCAAGGGGGACTTGAACAGGTTTATCAGAGAAATTCACTGTTCCCTGGCCGTTCCGTACAAAGTGGAGCAGTCTTGCTTGATCCTGCATCAGGCGGAGTGAGAGGTCTAGTCGGTGGACGTGGTGAAACAGTGTTTCGTGGCTTTAACCGCGCGACCCATATTAAGGCTCAGCCTGGTTCTACGTTAAAACCATTGGCTGTGTATACACCCGCTCTTGAAGAAGGCTATAATTACAATTCTAACTTGATTGATAAGCCGTTAACATTTGATAATTACAAACCTGAGAACTTTTCAAAAACTTATGCAGGTGAAGTCCCTATGTACGAAGCAGTTGAAAAATCTCTCAATATTCCTGCTGTTTGGCTCTTAGACCAAATTGGTTTGAATAAAGGACTTGATTCTCTGAAACGCTTTGGGATTCCTATTCAGAAAGAAGACAAGAACTTAGGTATCGCACTAGGCGGCATGTATAATGGCATCTCACCATTACAATTAGCAGAAGCCTACTCAGCATTTCCAAATGAGGGCAAACGAGAAGATGCCCACATCATTACAAAAATCGTGGGACCGACCGGAAACATTATTGCGGAACACGATTCAGAGACCGTTAAAGTAACATCGCGTTCGGTGGCAAATAAAATGACATCCATGCTTTTGAATGTCGTTGAAACTGGTACCGGAAAACGAACGAAAATTAGCGGAGTCGATATTGCTGGAAAAACAGGCTCTACTCAATTGCCATACAAGGATATTGACGGAACGAAAGATCAATGGTTCGTTGGCTATACCCCTAACCTCGTTGGAGCTGTTTGGCTTGGTTATGACAAAACGGACAGACAACATTATCTCTCAACCAGCAGCTCAGAGACTGTCGTTCCAATTTTTAGAGCGATCATGGAAAGATCTCTTGATGATGTGGAACCTGCCGAATTTGATGTCGATTCGGTTAATACGATATTAGCAGGAAAATCAGATAAAGCTGCCACCGAAAAAATAAGAGTGTTAGAAGAGGAACTGAAACAAAATGCTGACAAAGTAGGCGGAAAGCTTAAAGAAGAAGCGCCTAAGTGGAAAGAAAAAATCGATGCGACTATTATCAAAATGATAGAAAATGCAGGACGTCTAAAAGATAAGTTACAGCAAATTACACAATAATAATGTTGAAGGAGAAAGCTGTTATGGCTTTCTCCTTTTTTTAATTTGAAATTACTTTTTGCTCCGTTTAGTTTTCTGAATAATCTGAAGTAAACGCAAAAGTTGCTGAACATAACAAATATTTTTTACACCGCATAAATCTCGTCCAACATAACAAATCTCCATCCCTGTAAATGAGTTAATCATCTTCACCATACTTCCACTGATTCTAATTACACATTTAGAGTATTTTCTTACCTCCAAGTTCGTTTCCAACAAAAAAAAGACTTGAAACCGCCCAGAAACAAGGCGTTTACAAGTCACCAACTAGTTAATTCTTCAATGAATATCCAACTGTACAAAACCTCTATTTAGAAAACCCGCCTTCTGAATGAATAATTTGCCCGGTTATCCACTCTGCTTCATCGCTTGCCAAAAAAGCAATTAATCTTGCGGCGTCTTTAGGTTGACCTACTCTTCCAAGTGGAAATTGCACTGCGATTTCTGCTTCTAATTCATCATTCATCCATCCTGTGTCCGTCGGTCCTGGATCAACAGCGTTTATGGTAATTCCCTTTTCCATCAGAACGGAAGATAGCGTGTAAGTTAATGTCTCCACCGCTCCCTTTGTGATCGCATATGATATTTCTCCAGACATTTTCCCAAGAGCTTGCCCAGAGCTCATATTGATAACGCGGCCTCCCTTGCCCTTGTCAAAGCGTTTACTAAACTCTGAACTCAGTAGTGTCGTAGCCCTAACGTTGACGGCATAATGCTTGTCTAGAGCTTCTCCACTTATGGTCTCATATGTGTCGTTGACAGAAAAAGTCGCGTTGTTGATTAAGATATCCGGTCTTCCCATTCGGTCTTCCACTTCATCAAACAAGTGTACGGCTGAATCTTCCAATGATAAATCCAATTCTATCTTTTCACATTTGACTCCCAAACTTCTAATTTCCTTTTGTAAATTTGCAGGTTCTTCCTCTTCTACGCCCCAAGGCATATCCACATCGTACGTTTTCCAATATGTAAAAAATATGTGCGCACCTTTGGCTGCTAACTCTTTGCATATGGCGGCGCCGATTCCTTTTAAGCGAGTTGCTCCAGTTACTATTGCTATCTTCCCATTAAGATTTTGCAATCTCACTCGCCCCCCTTTGGTTTTATCTTCCATTACCTATTATATCGTACCACTACCTTCCTTTTACCAAAAATAAAACCTGTCACTAAAGACAGGTTCCTTTTCACACTTATGGATTCATTAATATAATTGGATTTGGTGCTATCGGCACGGGATTCTTCTCCTTTAGCATGACATTTCCAATTTGATCAATATTATCGACGCCTTCAAAACTGACCGAACCTAAGGCAAAGTCCGCCGCTGTCATCATAATGGCTTCCATCATTTGCATGTAAACCTCATTATTTTCTAACACTGTACCAGGCTTAAACTTTACGACGACATTCGGATCACCCTTTGTCTCTGTCACACCCTCAATGACAACATCAGCAGGAATCGATGCTTTTAAGCCTCTTTCAGGGATATCCTTCTGCATTTCTCTTAAAGCAATTTCAAAATCATACTGTTCAAGATCCCCCTTATAAGGAGCCAACAATACCGGATGCTTCTCATCAAATTGATACAGCCAATAAGCTTTACTTTGATGTTTATACACTTGGATGCCTGATTCCGGAGCAGACATTTGCTCAAATAAAATACCATTCTTCGTTCCTGAGTAGTATTCCGCCTTAGAGAAATTTAGCCAACGAAACGTTTCATTTACTGATTCGTTAAATATTTCGCGAGTATCAGTTCCATGTTCCAGGTCACTGCCTTCTGGAACGGTGATGGTGACATAGTCTCCTACATCGACCTTTTGACCTTGGTCATCAGTCACGATTTCATCAACCATTTTCATGTCATAATTAGTTAAATTGAATTCTCCCAGACCCAAATCTTCCAAAGGCAACTGTGGAGCATATTCGTAAAGTTCAGCAACTGGTGTTTCTTTAGATTCATCGACTAGCACGCTAACAGGTATGACCGTTTGGGCATTTTTATCCGGAACACCGAATGTTATCAACACTTTACCAGTTGGAATTTCATTTAGCACATTTCCTTGAAAGGGATCCAAACGATCAAAATGCTGCACATCACTCACAGCTTTATCCATTTTGCCGGTTTCTGCTTTCATTGAAATTTGATTTTCATTCGATTTGAATTCGCTTTTCTCCGCCTTATTATTGTGATGCATTTGGTCCATAAAAGGTGGTGTAAGAAGGAAGAGAAGAGATGCAACAGCTGCCATAGATATTAGCGGCATGATCCACTGCTTTTGTTTCCTTTTTCGTAAACCTGCTTCTACTTTGGCAAACACTTCTTGTTTGGAGCGTTCGTCACGAACATTTGGCATTTCTTTTAACAAATCGATTATATACTTATCTTGCAACTTCTTGTCTTGCATCACTGCTCACCTCCCTTCCAACTTTTTTTTCCATCAACTCTTTCAACTTTTTTAGAGCTCGATGCTGAGTGGTCTTTACTTTACTCTCTGACCATCCCAAAATATCAGACGTTTCCGCTATGGAATAGGACTGCATGTATCTTAAAACGATGACAGCCCGTTGATCAACTGAACATTTTTCCAAGCATTTATATATTTCACGGGACTGTTCATTTAAAAGTGTCAGATCTTCGGGTAGGGGCGTAGTATCGATGATTTGATCTCTCGTCCAATCAAAAGTAGCCAAAACTTTCTGCTTCCAACTCTTACTTTTTCTAAAATGATCAATGGCCACGTGTCTTGCAATAGAGTATAGCCACGTCTTTTCTGAACTGTTTCCCTTAAAACCTTCATAAGACTTGAATACCCTTATATATACTTCCTGAACCAGGTCTTCAGCCTGTTCACGATTATTCGTCATGTAAAATAGAAAAGTAAAAATATCATGATGATACTTTTCATACAATTCATCAAAAACGTCGCGCATCTCCGTCGCCCCCTATCCATTAGATGAGTCGTAGGCAACCTCGAAAAAGTTACAACAATTACCCATGGTTTTTACTTTTCGTATAAAATGGTCGATTTTTCATCTTTTACTTTGTATAGGAAGGATTGGACGAATTCTGCATCTGCAACAACAAACTCAAGATGAGTGGCATCATTGGAGATAGGCTGATTGAGTTCCAGTTCCGCATGATTGTCACCTTGTTGATAGTCTATCGGAAGCGTGCTTCTTTTAAAACTGTAAATTCGGTCATGTTCATCTTTTAAGAGGAAGGTCCGGTTCTCTTTTAATCCCTCACCTGAAACGTTGACATTGAGAGAGACTGATCCACCCTTGCTAGTAAAATCAAAAGCACTAATCTTATATATTTTTTCACCTAGCTTAATTTCGCTTTTCAAGTCGGATGTTTTCTTCACTAAAGGCTTGAAGGTTGGGATGCTAGCAACCTTGGTAGGTTTAGGAGGAAGCTTGAACTCCACTCCGTTCATCGTAATTTTATCTGGCCATTCTCCTTCAGGAACAGATGGATTCTTAGAGGTGATTGCGTAAGTGCTAATACTATTCTTATAACCTTCTAGTGCACCGGACACCCAAATTTTATCCATAAGTATGTATTTCTTATTTTTATAGTGAATGGTGGGTGAAAAAAACTTAAAGGCACTTGAGTATTCATTTTCATTGTATAGTTTTGTACTGATGATCGCTGTGAATTTCCCCTTATGCCACCCAACTGATTCAAGTGTCACAGTTGAATCGAAAGGTCTTGATGGAAATGCATATTTGATGTTTTCGGACGTGTTGATTTTATAAAAGGTATCGCCCTCTTTCGCTTGCTCTTTTTTCGGTTGAATCAGAATCAATCCCGCAATAATGAGCAATAGTAAAGTACCTACGACTAAAACACGTTTCATCATCCTACCTGCCCCCTTAACCAAATTTTTCTACTTACCGCTAAGACTTAGACGGATGAGAAATGGTAATAGTTACATATTTCTATTAATTGTCAAAATATAAAACCCCTTTCATTACCGAAAGGGGTTCATGGTTTGCTAGATAATTCGACTACTTAATTTCTACAATGAACGGAAAGGCTCGGACTTTGCCATCTTGCTTGAATTCAGCCCAGATCTTATAAATGCCAGGTTCATGAAACTCTGTTTCAAAAATTGGCTTATCGTGATCGGCAGGATGAACGTGCAAATATTGATTTGCTTCCTCATCTAAAATGACGACATGCCCCATGGCACCAAGATATGGCTGTAAGTTTGTTTCATTAAGCTTAAATGTCAGAGTAACAGGTTCTCCTGCATTCATTGAACTCATTTCCATTTCAACTGTTTCTTGATCAATCGTTTGTATATGTTCTTTGTCAGGTTCTAAACCACCATTATGTCCATGAGTCGTATCTGGATTCCCGACTTTAAACGGAATGGGCTTCACTTCGTAAGACAAGTCTTTAGGTTTAATATCCACAAACGCCTTATAAGAACCTTCTTCAAAGTCTTTTTTAACCGTGAAAGTCCCCTCTCCTGTTTGTTCAGGGTGAAGATGATAATACTGATCGAGATGCTCATTTACAACGATCAAGTGCAAAAGCTTTTCATGATTGACTTCAAGTTTATCTACGGGTTGATTGTTTTTATTCTTTAAAGAAATTTCAATATTTCCATCTATATATGAAACATCGACCTGCACATCACTATTCCCCGCGCCATGTTCTTCCTTGTGATTGTCATCATTATCCTCAGATTCATGCTCACTACCATGCCCTGCACTTTCTTCCGCCATTTCATGGTCCGCTGTTTTTTCATCAGCAATGAAATTTGTATAACCCCAATATCCAGTTACCACTATCAAAAGGTAGAAGATCCCTGAAAATATCCACTTTTTCATAAATAACTCTCCAATCTGGATTTATGAATTTCTTTGATTTAAATGAACCCTTTGCAAACGAAGAGCATTCAAGACGACGGACACCGAACTAAATGCCATCGCTGCTCCAGCAAGCCACGGAGCAAGGAAGCCTAATGCTGCAATAGGAATGCCCAATGTGTTGTATGCGAATGCCCAAAACAAATTTTGACGTATGTTTTGAATTGTCTTTTTACTCATCAATATGGCATCAGCAATACTGTTTAAGTCTCCGCGCATCAAAGTAATATCCGCCGCTTCCATTGCCACATCTGTACCTGTACCGATTGCCATCCCAATATCCGCAAGCGCCAACGCCGGTGCATCATTAATTCCGTCTCCGACCATAGCAACCTTTTTGCCGGTTGCCTGTAGCTTTTTGACTTCTTCAGCTTTTCCTTCTGGCAGAACTTCTGCGATGACGTGATTTATACCGACTTGTGAAGCGATCGCACTGGCAGTTTGCCGATTATCCCCCGTAATCATGATGACATCAAGACCCATATCTTTCAGGCGCTGTACGGCCTGTTTGGAAGTTTCCTTCACTGTATCCGCCACCGCAACAATTCCTGCAAAAGTTTGATCAATTGCCACCAGCATGGCTGTCTTTCCTTCTCGTTCAAGTGCATTCATTTGTGCAAGGCCTTTGTCAACAATAATGGCATTGCTAGCCATCAATTTTCTTGTTCCAATATGGAGTTCTCTGCCATTCACAAAACCTTTAATACCGTAACCTGGAATCGCTTCAAAATCGGTAACATCGTGTAGAGAGATTCCTTTTTCCTTTATTCCAGATACAATTGCTTCGGCCAGAGGATGTTCAGATTGTTTCTCTGCAGAACCGACCAGGGCCAAAAACTCTTGTTCACTAATCCCGTTTTCAACAATCACATCTGTTAATACAGGTGTACCATTGGTCACTGTTCCCGTCTTATCAAGAATGATCGATGTGATGCGATGAGTCATTTCCAGGTGCTCTCCGCCTTTAAAGAGGATACCGAATTCAGCAGCGCGTCCCGAACCTGCCATAATACTTGTAGGTGTTGCTAAGCCAAGTGCACATGGGCAGGCAATGACAAGTACTGCAATCAATTTCTCCAGCGCTTCGGCAAAATCTCCTGGTGCCACCCATAAGAACCAAATCAAGAATGTGATGACCGCGATGCCTATTACGATTGGAACGAAAATACCCGAAATTTGATCGGCAAGGCGTTGAATTGGAGCCTTTGAACCCTGCGCTTCCTCAACTACTTTTATGATTTGAGCGAGTGCTGTGTCTTTCCCTACTTTTGTTGCTTTCATTTTCAAAAAGCCATTCTTATTAATCGTCGCACCTATGACTGAATCACCAACCGTTTTATCCACCGGAACACTTTCACCCGTTAACATGGATTCATCTAGTGCTGAGCGACCTTCGATGATTTCTCCATCCACTGGTACCTTTTCACCTGGTTTAACATAAAGGACATCTCCGACAACTACTTCTTCCAAAGGAATTTCCTGTTCAACACCTTCACGGACTACAATAGCTGTTTTCGCTTGCATCCCCATTAACTTCTTAATCGCTTCCGAGGAGCGACCTTTTGCTTGCGCTTCAAAAAGCTTTCCAAGAATGATTAGTGTAATCAACACGGAACTTGTTTCAAAATAGAGATTCACCATATGCTCGTTTGTGCTCAAAGACTTAAGCGATAAATATAAGCTGTAAAAATAAGCTGCTGATGTTCCAAGTGAAACAAGCACATCCATGTTGGCACTCTTATTTTTAAGAGCATTGTATGCACCAACATAAAACTGCTTACCAATAATGAATTGAACAGGTGTAGCCAATGCGAGTTGTACCCAAGGATTCATGAACATTTCAGGTAAATAAATAAATGAAGTAAACTCAAAATGACTGACCATCGCCCACAAAAGCGGAATCGAGAGTATCAGAGAAAAAGCAAACTTTCCTTTCTGGTTTTCGATTTCACGAGTACGATGATCGGCTGTTTCCTGCGATTTTAAGTCTTCTTTTAACTTAGCTTCATATCCAATATTCTCCACTTTCTTCATCAATTGATTCACGGTCACAGTTGCTGGATCATACTCGACCGTTGCCGTTTCCAAAGCTAGATTGACTGTTGCCTGGAAAACCCCTGGCATTTTATTGAGGCCCTTTTCTACTCGAGTAGAACACGCAGCGCATGTCATTCCCAGAATATCAAATTCAACTTTTTCGGTTACAACCTCATAACCGAGGTCTCTGACTTTGGCTTGAAGTACATCAAGATTGGTCTTGGAAGGATCAAAACTGACAATTGCTTTTTCTAAAGCAAAATTTACGTTGGCATCCATGACTCCTTCTGTTTTCTTCAAACCTTTTTCGATTCGGACTGCACAAGCCGCACATGTCATTCCACTTATTTGCATGCTCGTATCTTTAGCAAGTTGTTGACTCATACGAATCATTTCCTTTCTTTCTGGATCACCGACGAAAAATTAACTTTCCGCATAGGATTCGTCCTCTTCGTCGGATTATCTTAGTTCTCCGTCGGATTATTGCTGTGCTCCGTCGGAATAATTTCCTATTTCGTCGGATTCTACTTAATTACCGCCGAATTCACACACTCCTATGGATTAAGCACTTTTATGGCTGGATTCACTCTTACTCTAAATCAACTTTTATTCTACGTCATACCCTTGATCATCTATCGTTTCTTTTATACGATCGATGGTCACTTCATTTTCGTTATACTGCACACTCACCCGAGCACCTTGTAAATCGACTTTGACATTTGCCACTCCAGATAATTTCCCTACACTTCCTTCAATCGCTTTTACACAGTGACCGCAAGACATTCCATTTACTTTCAAGTCTACAATTTTCATTTTAATTCCTCCTAATTGATGAATGTTTAATTGATTATTGATAAGATTTAAAATTTTTTCCGAGTATCAATATCACACTAAACAGCGATATCAATGCAATAAGAATGTTCAAATAGGTGTAACCCGAAACAGTGTTCATTGTGATCAATATTCCAGAGAATGTTGGTTCCTATTGTTGATCCCATTAAACGTGAAAGGCTTAAGGAATCAATAGCTGCCCCAATTTCTGACTGATTCCTCTTGTTAATATATTTATACTATACCCCCCTATAGTATGCAACTGATTAATCAAAAATATTTATTATTTTCGTTCGACAAAATTCCACGTTACCTTTTACAAACAAGTCACATTGGCCTTGTGTACCATTCCAATTTCATTTCATTCACCTCTCTCCATTAATAAACATGTGTTTATTTTTACAATAAATAAAAAATCCCCATAGGAATAAATTACCTCTAAATTATAGGAGATTATTTGGAAATTGTAAAAAAATAACTTCAATAAACAGAGCAGGTCGATTATTTGATCGACCAGTAAAAAAAGAAGTGGATATATTCTATCGTCAACTTTTGTATTTCTTCCGCACAATCGTAACTGTAAATAATATCGTAAATACCTTCAAGGAATCCTACGGCCAATGGCTTAGCTAAGCTAGGGTTTAACTTCACTTGGTTTGATTCCCGATTATATACTTCAATATGCTTTTTAATGTCCTCTTTCAAGACGTCAGTAAGTAGTTCACGAGCATTTTCAACGCTGGAGCCTTTACTTCCTTTTAATAAAATTAGCAAGGGGATGCGATAGGAATCAAGAAGATTTGGTAAATGTAATATTAGATTTTCAGCTACTTCCATTGCGTTTAAATTTCCATCTTTATTCATCTTGAACAACTCTTCTAGCGAAAGGATTGCAGGTAACACAATTTCATTAAATAAGGCTTCTTTATTTTCGTAATAGCGATAAATGTTCCCAACCGTCATGCCAGCACCTTTAGCAATTGTACGAAGAGAAGATTTTTCGAAACCATTTTCAAGGAACTCTTGCGTGGCAGCACCTATTATTTTTTCTTTAATCTCTGGCTTTTGATATTGCATAATACTAGCACCTCCTAATACTTAAAGATTATACACGGTTGATATTCGTTGTAAACTTAGATTCGGAAGTATTGACAATTCTCCTACCCTAATGCTAATTTTAATTTTGACCATTTTCTATTAATCTTCTATTAAAGTGGGGATAAGATGAATAAAGAGATTATTAAATACATTCGTGAAAGTTATAATCTGACGCAACGCGATTTTGCTAAAATGGTGAATTGCAGTTTTGCCCTCATCGCATTAGTAGAAGTCGGGAAAAGACGGATTACATTTAATCTTGAAAGTAAAATCAAACAAGCTTTCGATTTGGATGAACAGCAAATGCAAAATATCGCATCAATCGTTTCCGAGTTAAGTAAAGGTACTCCACCGTTTTGTTAAAAAACAAATGCGGTTTTCGCAATGAATGTTGCTTTTACGATGAAAGTGAAAACACGTAGGAATTCTTATTTCGTGCTCTTTTCCTCCATTTAAAGTTTTAAACGCAAAACCCGTAATGGTTTGGGAAAAAGCCCTACTGCCGGCTTTTTCTTGTTACACTAACAACAAAGTTTACGAAAAGAGCCTAAATAAAAGAAAGAAGGCCACATTCCCTTCTTTCTCAAATTTCATTCATTATTAAACTGTACAATTGATCAAACTGGAGGTTGAATAGGATGCTCAACCGGTTTATCGTTTTCCACTGCGGAATGAGAGTAGACTCCCAGTCCAGCAAACCCTAAAATCCCCAATGCTAGAACGCTCCCACCAAATAAAGATAACAAAGTCTTTTTCATTCGCTTCTCCTCCATCATTTTATTTTTTCCATATAATAAACAGCCTTTTCGTAGTTGTTCATATTCTTATGGTGTTCAGCTAGGCGTTTATAGAATCCAATCAAGTCTTCACGATGTTCATGACTTTCCTCTAGAAGAGGTACGACACTTTGCTCAAGATATTGTATCGATTCCATATCTGAATCAAGTGCCATTAAGAAGTACCTTGACAACCTTTCGTATTTCTTATTTTCAGTTTTTGTTGCCAAGTCCGAAAGCCTTTCAAAACTCTCTCTTGCTCTCTCCCGCTCTTCTGTCATGAAGAGAACATCACCGTATGCATATAATGTAATGATATAATGCTGCGTGTCCTCACTTTGAAGTTCTAGACTTTTTTCAAAATAAAATAGAGCCTTCTTTAACTGCCCCATCTGTTTCTGCAAAAACCCCATGTTATGGTAGATCTGTGGCAGTAACGTGTTACCGTTTAGCAATTCAGCATTCCTGATTAAGTGATTAAAACAGCCGAGTGCTTCTTCATAAATTTTTGAATGAGTATAGTTAATACCCAATAACATGAGTGTATGAAGAATTCTGGTAAAATTGTGTTGATTCATGAATGACTGCAGTGCCAACTTGCCAAAATGGATCGCGTGACCCGATTCCTCTAATGCACTTTTTACAAGTGCACGATGGTAGAAAACCTCACCAGGAGTAACTTCAATATTCTGGTCAGTAAATATGTCTTCCAGAATGAGATCAGCTTTTGAATATTTTCCTTTCATTATCCAAAATACAGCATTGTAATAGGAAAATAAATACCTCTCCTGTTGGGAAAAATTATTTTTCCACTTGTTTAATAGGTCTCGTTGAGCGGCTGCTTCCGACAGTTTTCCAACGAATAAAAGATATCTGTACTTGTAAAGTTCGTATGTATAAAGATATGAGGAAAAAGGGATTAACTCTTCCCACTTTTGCAAGTTTTGAAAGATGATTTCAGCATCATTTTTGAAGTAGTAGCTGATCTTTTCATTGAGCTCTATCAACTGTTCCTTGATCAAAGTCTCTTTCTCATGGATCTCCTCGCAAGCAATGTTAAGCCTCTCAAGTAAAAGATTAATTGTTTCGGGATTGGCTTCTTTTGAGTTGTTTTCTATTTTACTCAGATGTGGGATCGAACAAATACCTACAGCCAATTGCTTCTGCCTCAACCCTTTTTGGGTTCTGTAATATTTAATCAGCGGACCGAGTTTCATAGCTTCACCAACCTTTTTCCTTAAATCTACCACCATTGTACGTTATGTAAAGATACTAAAAGAACTATTTTTAGACTTTTCTATCAATTTATGCGATTTGGCAAGTTTAAATAGTTGGGAAATTTTCTAAAAACACTAATTTTTCTGATGAACAATTAACAAAAATAATTTATTTAAAATAATCATTTAGTATTTTAGAATGATTGCTTTTTAAGCCTACCTCATCTTATTGCCTACTACTTTCGGGATTTACAAACCAATCAAGTATAAATACTTGACACTCCCTCGTCTTCTTATATAATAAATTGGACTAAGTTTTTCAACCGAACAAAAGGCCTGGAAGGATATTAAAACTAATACTTTCCGGGCTTTTATTGATAAGAGTTGTGTTATTAGGAGACTCTGTTAGCACTGACTTTAACCAGTAAGGAAATGAAATAATAGGAGGAATACATAAATGGCGTGGGTGTATTTATTGATAGCAGGAATATTTGAAGTCGTCTGGGCGATTGGGTTGAAATATTCTAATGGATTTTCTAAGTTGTATCCTTCGGTCATTACAGTCGTTGGCATGGCAATCAGTTTTTATTTTCTTGCTTTGGCAACAAAAACACTTCCGATTGGAACTGCCTATGCTATCTGGACAGGCATAGGTGCTGTAGGAGCAGTCATATTAGGAATGATCTTGTTTAATGAGCCAAAGGATTTGATGCGTATCATGTTTGTAACGTTCATTTTAGTCGGAATCATCGGTTTAAAGTTCACTGCCGGAAATTAAGAAAAGCGCAAGCGCCCTGTTCAGCCCCGACAGGCATAAGACGAAGCGCGCAGGAAATCCTGATTTCTGGAGCGATTTGGCTTATGACCCCGAGGGGCTGGGCGCTGGAGCTAGACAGCTAACTCCGTTAAATTCTTATATTCTTTTTTATCTTCTTTGCAATTGCACAGCAATTCCTGCGCCAACTTTAGCATTATGCTTCACAAGGGCAATATTGGCTACTAAACTCTTGCCTTCAGTAAGTTCCTTCACTTTTCCTAATAAAAATGGAGTCACTTTCTTACCCGTAATCTGCTTGATTTTAGCTTCATGCAAAGCATTTTCGATAACTTCTGTTATAAAGCTTTCTTCCAAGGCATCTTCTGTCGGAATAGGATTCGCAATGACAACCCCGCCTTTTAGCCCAAGCTCCCACTTCGTTCTTATAAGGTCTGCAGCTTCACTTACTGAATCCACTTTGTAATTCACATGAAAAGGACTGGTCCTTGTATAAAATGCTGGCAGCACATCCGTTTCCATGCCTACAACAGGTACTCCATGAGTTTCAAGGTATTCAAGTGTTAAACCGATATCCAAAATTGATTTTGCTCCCGCACAAATTACAGCCACATTGGTTTGAGCCAGTTCCTGTAGGTCTGCAGAGATATCCATGGTCTTATCAGCCTCGCGATGCACACCGCCGATTCCACCTGTTACGAAGACTTCAATACCAGCAAGTTCTGCGCAGATCATCGTAGCTGCCACTGTGGTTGCTCCGTGTTTCTTTTTTGCGATTAAGTATGGAATGTCGCGTCTGCTCGCTTTTTCGATATCCTTGCTTTGGGCTAAGAATTCCAGTTCGTCATTCGAAAGACCAATCTTAATTTTCCCATTTAGGATAGCAATGGTAGCTGGAACGGCCCCATGTGAACGAATGATGTTTTCAACTTCCTTTGCAGTTGACACATTTTGAGGGTATGGCATGCCATGAGATATGATGGTAGATTCTAAAGCAACAATTGGCATGTTCTCTTTTTGTGCATTTAAAACTTCATCTGAATATTGCAACCACTCGTTTAACATATCTCGTCCATCTCCTAGCGGAAGTATTTTTTATAAGCTTCCAACAATTGTTTATGATCAAGCTCTGGGTTAACTGTTTCACCCGACTGCAAGGTTAGCATGGAGCACGTCATGCCGATTTTACATGCATCGTCTGTGTTCAACCCTTTGAGTTCTCCATAAATGATACCTGCAACAAGTGAATCTCCAGCACCCGTTACGTCTAAGACATTGACTTCAGGTGGGAGTAATGCACCTGCTTCATTAGATTCTGTAAAATAAATAAGGCCCTTGTCACCTCTTGTGATGACGACCTTCTTAACACCTTTTTTCAAGATCATTTCAGCCGCTTTATAAAATTCACCCTCACTGTTTATCTCGGTACCAGTTAAAGCTTCCGCTTCACCCTGATTGGCTATTAGCCACGTTACCCCATTTAAATCCTCAGGCAAATTTTTTACCTTTGGGGAAGAAACGGGAGAGATGCAAATCGGAATATTTTCTTCCTCACAGCGTCTAATGATTTTTTCTAGTACATCTGGCCGAAAGTTAGTATCTACAACTATCATTCTAGCAGACTTAAAATGACCCCATTTCTTGTCAATAAAAGCCCAATCGACGGAATTACAAATGGACATATCTGCGAATGCCACCGCCATGGAACCTTTCTGATCCAATACGGCCGTATATGAACCTGTTGCAGCATGATTAAACGTTTGCGTGGCCGTAATATCAGAATAAGCCTTTGTATGGTCCAGTAGCCACGCACCTTCTTTATCGTCTCCAACGACTGTAAGCAATCCCGTCTTACATCCTAATCTTCCTAAATTCTCTGCAATATTTCGAGCGACTCCGCCTGCAGACTGAGAACTTTGAGCAGGATTGGAAGTGCCATATTGCATGGTTTCCAGCACTTGAATTTTCCTATCTATATTTGCACCGCCTACACAAAGTACATCCTTTGTTTGCGGAAGCACATAAGCTCTGCCTAATAGTTTTCCTTGTTTTGTTAACGAAGAGATGTAGCCTGCAATGGCAGAGCGTGATAATCCCAATCTATCAGAGAGATCGTTTTGAGAAATAAATGGATTTTCATTGATAAGAGCTAAAATCTGAGATTCCTTTTCATTCATGTCCATTGCTCCTCGCCTTATAAACATTTGTTTAAATTATAAACTTAGTTTACCAATTTTTGCAATTGCTTACTTTTTCATAACATTCTATAAATGAAAAGAGGCACTAAAGTTACCTTTAGTACCTCAAAACTTAAAGGAATATCGTTTTAATAGCTTGATATCCAAAATAGATACCGAATCCAATGAGCGTTACTCCTGAAATCATGGAAATGAACTTCAAAATGCCTTTATGTAAAAATCTCCGAAAACTGCTTGATACGGCGGCCATCCAAATATCCCAAGTAACAAGGCCGATAAAAATGGCGCAACTGTACAAAATCAATTTACTATTGCCAACAGTAGCTGCAGTTTTAGCCAGAACAGCACCATAAATCCCCAGCCAAAATAAGATAGTCAACGGATTAGACAATGACATAAAGAATCCATATAGGAATGCCTGCCATAGCGGTTCAGGCTTCCGATTTTCTTTCAATTCCAATTTACCTGCCCCTGCCAAACCTTCAATCCCTGTATAAATAAGAATAAAGGCACCAAATGACCAAAGAAATGACTTCATGAAAGGTGTATCGATAAATTGGACGATACCAATATATACAATCAGCATGTAAATGGCGTCAGCGAAGATGGCTCCGACTCCCAATATCCAAGCATGAAAAAAGCCGAATTTAATCCCCCTGTCAATTTGGGCAGCATTGATTGGTCCGATTGGTGCTGCCAGGGATAGTCCCAACAAGATATAACTAACAAATATACTCATTCAGGAATTTCACTCCTTTGCAAAATAGAAAGCCTGTCTAATGATTTCTATTCAGCAAAAAGCGAAAGTACAACCCCTACAAGAAAGAAACTTTACTCAATGGTCGGTTTTCTAGTTCTCCATATGAGGGATTAAGATTATTTTTATTTTTCAAAGCTTATGATAATTACCTATAAAATAACAGATAATATAATTACATCCAAAAATGATTTTGGGGGCTTAGCACGAATGTACTTACTTTTAGTTGTGGCGGTATATATTTTTTTTGCAAAGTATTTTGTAGATTGGAAAAGATGGGAAGAGTATTACCCGACCATTCTATACTTTATCGTATGCAATCTTACATATAATTTTGTTTTTTATGATCATACGCTCTGGATGTATAAGGCCAAATCCGGATGGCTTAATCATACAATTATTGACCTTGTATTTTCCTATTTTATTATCCCGGTGATAATCATGATTTATCTGCGTTTTTTTCCAACAGGGCGTAGAAAATACATATATCTAGTTGCTTGGATTGCTTATTTTTCTGTGATTGAATGGCTCTTTGCAAAAAAGGGACTTTTTGTTTATGAAAATGGATGGAATCTAAAATGGTCCATCATGTTTAATATCATCATGTTCACTCTCTTAAGGGTGCACTTTAAGAAGCCAATCTTAGCTTTAGCCCTTTCTTTCCCAATCATTGTTGTCTTACTGATTTTCTTCCATCCACCTTTTAGTCATTTAAAATAAATAAGGGTGTTGATTTTAATGTTTGAAAGTCATTTTTCCACCCCTCTTTTCATGATAATACTCTTCATTATCTATGCCTTGATGGCAATTTACTTGTGGAAAATAAAAAAATAGAGACCCTGACATGATTAGTCAGAATCTCATAACTGAAAATATAGAAAAAAATTAATGGAGACCAGTACCATCCCTAAGAAGACGATACTCATTTAGAAGCGCGTCCAATTCTTGACTGCATTGAACAACATAAGAACTCGTATAGCCATGCTGATGGGCAAGATTAATCATGGAATGCCTTTTTTCTTCTATTTGGGAAATGAGGTTATCCATATGAAAATCCATGAGTTTCTCTCCTTTTTAAAAAGTGGTAAATATGAGCTCCGTAATGTTAAAGTTTTTTCCATTTATCCAACAAGTAAAACATATTTCTAGATATAACATCTTCTATTAAGAATGCACTTTTTCCTCTTTGAAAATCCTAGAAGATAACGACATCGGTCTTCCTAGGTATCCTTGTGAATGCTTGATTCCCAGTTTTCATCGCTGTTTCAAGGTCTTCTAGTGTTTCATTTACTGCAAGAATAATTCCATCGATTGTGATTTTCATGTTGCTTCCTCCATTCATGCCCCATAATTTGAAATTTATACTTTAAGTAGTCGACCATTCCTATTTTCATAAGACAATCTTACTCAACCGTTAAACTTTATTTCCTTAAAAAACTAGTCATTTCGAATTAGTTTAGTTAGTGAGCAAGAAGAAGTCTAACTGTTAAAAAAAGTAAATAAGGGAATACTATTTAGTAGTTTTGGTTGAAAAGAGGTTTAAAAGTGGCTAATCAATTACATTCCTTATTTATTAGACTCCCATTAATCATGAGGATTTTTACAATCACAGTACTTTTCCTCTTCCTATTTGGAATTATCATTCATTTTTTGGAACCAGCGACATTCCCAAATGTAACTGATGGAATTTGGTGGGCCATTGTTACGGCGACTTCTGTAGGGTATGGGGACTTTGTTCCTCAAACGTTGCCTGGAAGGATTGCTGCCGTCCTCCTTATCATGCTCGGTGCGGGCTTTGTTACTTCTTACTTTTCGACTCTTGCAGCTTCCACGGTAACAAAACAAAATTCATTTTTTGTCGGTAAAAGCACCTACAAGGAAAAGGGACACTACATCATAATCGGCTGGAACGAACGATCTAAGGAAGTAATTTCCAACCTTTTAAATTTTATGCCTCCAGTGAAGATTGTTCTTGTTGATGATACACTCAATGCAAATCCACTTCCATTTAAGCACGTCCATTTTATAAAAGGAAAAGCACATCTTGATGAAACAATGATGCGTTGTAACATTCAGGAAGCACGAAAAGTTTTAATTACAGCTGATCCCAACAAAGATGAATTACAAGCAGATATGAATAGTATTCTGACCCTACTTTCCATTAAGGGCATAGCTCCTGGGGTTCCTTGCATAGTGGAAATCCTCACAAAAGATCAGGTTATTAACGCAAAACGTGCAGGTGCTGATGAAATCATTCAAACAAACAATTTCATCAGTGTTTTCATGCTTAATAGCCTTGACTCCTCAGTCAGTCATGGTTTGATTCAAGAGGTGTTTGAACATTTACGAAGTCGTGAATTACAAGTCATCCCTTCAGATGACTCGGTCATAGCCTGCAATTTCTCTGAAGCAAGTAATGTCTTGCTTTTACGAGGCTTACTTTTACTTGGGTTAAAAAAAGGGGAGAACATTATCGTTCATCCCCCTCATCATATGTTAATTGAAATTGGTGATTTTCTGATTACAATGAACGCTTCTAATCACCCAATAGAATAGATTCAAGTTCCGTTACTAACGCCTTTCCTGTATCAATGTATTTTAGCGGAAAACTCGCATCCTTATCAACAGGCTCCTGAAATTGATTGAACGATGCTGAAAGGTTCCCAATTTCGGCATGATCGTCAATGCCTCGTTGATACTTATGCGATAACAGGAAAGGCCTTTCTAAAGCTACTGTACAATTTCTAGCATCAAGCTGACCATCAATGGCTCTAAACGGGACTCTGAGGTATTGATAACCAACTTGATCATCTATTTTATAATCAAAATAGCCGTGATCATATTCCCAGTTTCCTCCAATCTCATATCCGATTGGCTTTAATTTTTGTTCAAGCTTAAACAAGTCAAACTGTTGATTTTCAAGTCTTGACGTAATCTTAAACATCGTTTCACCCTCATTTCAGCATTTTTTATTAGTATTTCCTAAAGAGTGATTTTCATGATATAAAGCTCAATCGGCCTTAATTGTGCTGGAGCAAAGCAGAAAAACGAAAGAGCTGACTCATAATTTTGAGTCAGCTCTTTCGTATTTTATTTCAGATAAGAATGTATAGTATATAAATTTAACAGAGATAACTGTCTAGCTCCAGCGCCCAGCCCCTCGGGGTTGTTTCCTAAAGCCGAAACAACCTTGGTCATAAGCCAAATCGCTCCAGAAATCAGGACAAGGAACGCTTCGAAAGCATCATCATCGCACGAAGAAAAGGCGATAGCCTTTTCGAGGATGAACTGCGCGCTTCGTCTTATGCCTGTCGGGGCTAATCAGGGCGCTTGCGCTTTTCTTATAAGCGTTTTTCTAGCTCGGCTTTCTTTTCTTCGAATCCTGGCTTACCAAGTAATGCAAACATGTTCACTTTATATGCTTCTACACCTGGTTGGTCAAACGGATTTACTCCGAGTAAATAGCCGCTCATCGCACAAGCTTTTTCAAAGAAATACACTAAGTATCCGAATGTGTACTCGTCCATAGAAGGAATGGAAACGACCAAGTTAGGTACTCCTCCGTCCATATGAGCCAGCATTGTACCTTCGAAGGCCTTGTTGTTCACAAAATCAACTGTTTGACCAGCAAGATAATTTAATCCATCTAAATCGCTAGCCGCTTCTTCAATCACTAGTTCATGACGAGGTTTTTCGACCTTGATGATGGTTTCAAATAAATCTCTTCTTCCTTCTTGTACATATTGTCCTAATGAATGAAGGTCTGTAGAGAAGTTGGCTGAAGAAGGGAAAATTCCTTTTTGATCTTTTCCTTCACTTTCACCAAACAATTGCTTCCACCATTCAGAGAAATATTGAAGACCTGGTTCATAGTTAATCAACATTTCAATGGTCTTGCCCTTATTATATAATGCATTTCTTACGGCAGCATATTGATAGGCAGCATTTTCTTCAAGCTCTGACTGCCCGAAATCTTCTTGTGCCTTTGCAGCACCATTCATCATTTCCTCGATGTTTGCTCCGCTTACTGCGATCGGCAATAAACCAACTGCTGTAAGGACAGAATAACGGCCTCCGACATCGTCCGGAATGATAAACGACTCGTATCCCTCTTCAGATGCAAGAGTCTTTAGTGCCCCTCTTGCTTTGTCTGTCGTTGCGTAAATACGCTTACGTGCCTCTTCAACTCCATACTTCTCTTCAAGAAGTTTGCGGAAGATACGGAAAGCAATTGCTGGCTCAGTTGTCGTTCCCGATTTAGAAATGACGTTAATGGAGAAATCTTTGCCTTCTAATAAATCCATTGCATCCTTCAAATAAGTTGAGCTGATGTTATTTCCAATAAAAATAACCTGTGGTGTTTTGCGTTGTTCTTTTGTAATAGCATTATAGAAGCTATGTTGAAGCATTTCTATGGCAGCACGAGCTCCTAGATACGATCCGCCGATTCCCACAACAAGCAAAATATCGGAATCCGATTTTATTTTTTCTGCCGCCTTTTGGATTCTAGAGAATTCCTCACGGTCGTATTCTGATGGGAGATCAATCCAACCTAAGAAGTCATTTCCTGCCCCTGTTTTTTCATGTAGAGAATGATGGGCTACTTTTACAGCATCGCGCAAGTATGTAAGTTCGTGTTCACCAAAAAAAGTAAGTGCCTTTGAGTAATCAAAACGAACATGTGTCATGTGTTGATCCTCCTTAATTTTATTTTCAATAATCACTTTAACGGTTGCGAGCGTCTTTATCAAGAAAGTACCCACCATGTAAGCGTGTCCAATTTCGATATTTTTCTTACATTTTGAAAAAAACGCTAAAACGACCAGTGATATTCGACAAATTTTAGAGCACCTCGAAGCAAACGAATGCGTTTATAAAAAGAATCCGGAATATATTATTTCCGGATTCTTTTTATTTTCTTATAAAGAAGCTTTTAAAATAGCCATGACGTCTTCACGGTTTAACTTGTTAAAGTTACCGAATTCTCCATTCGCCATTGCACGATCAGCCATCAAATCAAGTTTGCTTTCATCGATATCGTAATCTGCAAGTCGGGTTGGAGAGCCTAAACTTGTCCAGAATGCACGAAGTTTGCCGATGCCTTCAAGACCAACTTCTTCGTCTGTCTTCCCAGTCGGGTCAACATTAAACACTCTAACAGCAAGCTGCTTAAAGCGAGCTGGCATAACTTTTAAGTTATGCTTCATCCAATTTGGGAAAAGTATAGCCAGTCCGCCTGCATGAGGGATATCATATACAGCCGAAACCGCATGTTCAATATTATGAGTTGCCCAATCACCGCGGTATCCCATTTGCAACATTCCATTCAATGCAATTGTCCCATTATATAAGATCGTTTCACGGTAATCATAATTTTCAAGATCCTCTAGAAGCTTAGGAGCTGTTTCGATAACCGTAGTAAGAACGGCTTCACACATACGATCTTGCAAAGGAGTATTTTCAACTTGATGGAAATATTGCTCCATTACATGAGTCATCATATCGACAATTCCATAAATGGTCTGATCTCTTGGTACAGTAAATGTATTCTTTGGGTCAAGAATCGAAAACTTTGGAAATACTGCAGGGCTTCCCCAACCGTATTTTTCATTTGTTTCCCAGTTCGTGATGACAGAACCAGAATTCATCTCAGATCCTGTCGCAGCTAAAGTTAGAATCGTTCCAAAAGGTAGGGCAGTATTCACCATTGCCTTTTTTGTAACTATATCCCAAGCGTCTCCATCGTATAGAGCTCCTGCTGAAATCAACTTTGTACAATCGATTACGCTCCCTCCACCTACAGCAAGAAGGAAATCGATATTTTCCTTTTTACACAGTTCCACGCCTTTTCGTGCAGTAGATATACGAGGATTAGGTTCGACTCCAGCTAATTCAAACACTTCAATGTCCAGCTCTTGGAGTTCAGACATTACTGCATCATATAAACCACTACGTTTTATACTTCCGCCACCATACACAACCAATACTTTCTTTCCGTATTTAGGAATTTCAGTTCTAAGCTGACTTAATTGGTCACTACCGAAAATCAACTTTGTAGGGTTCCAATATGTAAAGCTTTGCATATTCATCATCCTCCCATTTTATAGCATGTCTATTATTGATTATTTTCCCCCCTTTTGCAAAAAAGAAGGCTTAAAAATACGTGAATAATTGAATAAAGATTGCACAAAATAAATACGAATCCCTAACTTAAGGAGGAATCACAGTGAGTACAATTCAAAGAATTGCATTAGTGCTTACAATAATCGGCGCAATAAACTGGGGCCTGATTGGATTTTTTCAATTTGACTTAGTAGCCAATATCTTTGGCGGTCAGGATTCTGCAATAGCCAGAATTATTTATGGCTTAGTGGGTATCGCCGGTTTGATTAATTTAGGACTACTCTTCGTTCCAAATGAAGAGCATGAAAGATCTCCTGAAACAAAACCAACTCGGTAGTTTCAATTTATATACAACAAAAAAACCTTGCAGTTACTGCAAGGTTTTTTTGCGTTAGGCTCTTTTCATAATCTGTGGCTATGGAAACAAGAAAAGCCGGCTGTAAGGATTTTTCTATCCTTTCACCACGTAAAAATTAGCGTTTTAAAATTTTTGTTTAGGAAAAGAGCACGAAATAAGTCTTTATACGTGTTTTTGCTCAAAACGTAAAAGCAACAATCTTAACGAGAATAGGTTTACGTTAAGAGAAGACGAGTTTAGACCCAACCTCTGAAACGGGACGCTTCAGACATTTTTCTGACCCCGACCATATATGCTGCAAGTCTCATGTTTACTTTTCGTTGTTCTGCCGTTTCATAAACATTGTTGAATGACTGTACAAGTACCTTTTGAAGCTTTTCGTTTACTTCCTCTTCGCTCCAATAATATCCTTGATTGTTTTGAACCCATTCAAAATAAGAAACGGTTACTCCGCCTGAGCTAGCCAATACATCTGGTACAAGCAAGATTCCTCGCTCAGCAAGGATCTTAGTTGCTTCCAGCGTTGTTGGACCATTAGCTGCTTCAACAACAATCGAAGCTTTAATGTTGTGCGCATTGTTAGCAGTAATCTGATTAGAGATTGCTGCTGGGACAAGAATGTCGCACTCAAGTTCAAGAAGTTCTTGATTCGTAATCGTATTATCAAATAATGTAGTTACAGTTCCAAAACTGTCACGACGATCAAGTAAGTAATCAATATCTAAGCCATCTGGATTATAGAGAGCTCCGTAGGCATCAGAGATTCCAATTACTTTCGCACCAGCATCATGCAAGAATTTCGCAAGGAAGCTTCCAGCATTTCCGAAACCTTGAACAACAACTCTTGCACCTTCAACGCTTATTCCACGTTTCTTAGCAGCTTCTTCGATACAGATTACAACCCCTTGTGCAGTTGCCTTTTCGCGTCCTTGAGATCCTCCGAGTACAAGTGGCTTACCAGTGATAAACCCTGGTGAATCGTATTCACGAAGCCTACTGTACTCATCCATCATCCAAGCCATGATTTGTGAATTTGTATAAACATCTGGTGCCGGAATATCCTTTGTTGGTCCAACGATTTGACTAATGGCACGAACATAGCCACGACTTAATCGCTCTAATTCGCCCATTGACATCGTGCGCGGGTCACAAATGATTCCCCCTTTTCCTCCCCCATAAGGAAGGTCAACGATACCGCATTTAAGGCTCATCCACATAGAAAGTGCTTTTACTTCTTCTTCATCCACTTCTGGATGGAATCGAACTCCACCTTTTGTAGGACCCACCGCATCATTATGCTGGGCACGGTACCCAGAAAAGATCTTTACTGAGCCATCATCCATGCGAACTGGTATACGAACCGCCAACATTCTTAATGGTTCCTTCAACAGTTCGTACATTTCATCCGTGTAACCTAATTTGTCCAATGCTTCTTTGATGACAACTTGTGTAGATGTTAACAAATTCAGTGATTCATCAGCTTTTTGATTTACTTTAGGATCTTTCGTCTCTACTTTCCCCATTACGGCACCCCTAGTTATATTTAGAAATGTTTATCATTAATACAAAGTACATTTGCTCTATCTTTTTACGCAAGTACTTTTTTGATTCGTTCGATTGCCCAGTCCAATTCTTCTTTTGTAATGACAAGTGGTGGTGCAAATCTGATAACTGTATCATGCGTTTCTTTACATAGAAGTCCTTCTTCTTTTAATGCTTCACAATATTTACGAGCAGGCTCTGTCAATTCGACGCCAATGAAAAGACCGCGTCCACGAACTTCTTTTATCATAGGATTGTTGATTGTTTGTAGCTTTTCCATAAAATATTGCCCAAGTTCTAAAGAACGTTCAGGAAGCTTTTCATCAACTAATACGTCCAATGAAGCGATGGATACGGCACATGCCATTGGATTGCCTCCAAAAGTGGAACCATGTGAACCTGGATTGAAGACACCAAGCACTTCTCTATTCGCTACAACGCATGAAATCGGGAATACGCCCCCTCCTAATGCTTTGCCTAAAATAAGCATATCAGGTTCAATGCCTTCCCACTCATAAGCAAACATTTTGCCTGTACGGGCAAGACCTGCTTGAATCTCATCAGCGATGAAAAGCACATTGTTTTCTTTACACATTTCATATGCTTCTTTCATGAATCCTTCACGAGGAATGACAATACCAGCTTCGCCCTGAATTGGCTCAATCAAGAATGCAGCAGTTTGAGGCGTAATAGCCGCTTTTAGCGCTTCAATATCACCATAAGGAATCAATTTGATGCCAGGTAGCATTGGGCCGAATCCACGCTTGTATTCTGCTTCAGATGACAATGATACAGCTGTCATCGTACGTCCGTGGAAATTACCGATACAAGCAATGATTTCAGCCTGATCATCTGCAACACCCTTAACATCATATGCCCAACGGCGAGCAGCCTTAACAGCCGTTTCTACTGCTTCAGCACCCGTATTCATCGGCAATGCCATATCTTTATTCGTTAGTTCACATATTTTTTCATACCAAGGACCAAGTTGGTCATTATGGAAAGCACGAGATGTTAATGTTACGCGATCCGCTTGATCTTTTAACGCCTGAATGATTTTAGGATGGCGATGGCCTTGATTCACTGCTGAGTAGGCACTTAGCATATCCATAAATTTATTACCTTCAGGATCTTCCACCCACACACCTTCCGCTTTTGAGATAACAATTGGAAGAGGATGATAGTTATTGGCACCAAATTTTTCAGTTTGTTCAATTAAAGATTTTGATTTAACCGTTTGTGTCATATGAATATTCCTCCATTCTCTAGATGAGTTTGGTTAACATTATCATTTTAACGGACAAGAAAGCCTTTTCATAGTCTTCCGTTAAAATTTTGAACCATTCCCCTATTAATTCATCCGTGCAATTTTCATGCCAACGTTAATTAAGTTGTAATAAGTGATTTCTATAATGACTCTGAATAGTTACTTCATCAGAACAACTGCTTGACAAGCCACTGTATTTGAACGAAAGCGCGGTGGATGATGTGGGGCGAGTTAAGAGACACGTCCCATTTATGCAAAATATTTTGGCGGTTTCTATGCAAAAATTAATTGCCCTTAAACCCCTTAAGGATTACACTGAATCAAAAAGGAGCTAAAGATGGAAGAAGATATAATGCTTAAAAATACGATTTACGAACAAATTTTACAAATGATTGATATCGGTATCCATGTGATTGATACGAATGGAAAAACGATTATTTACAATGAAAAGATGAAGAAAATAGAGGGTATGGAAGTGCAGGATGTTTTGGACAAAAATCTTCTGGACGTTTTTTCCTTTCATCAAAATGAAGACAGCACCTTATTGGCAGCTTTAAAATACGGTAAAACAATCAAAAATGTTAAGCAAACTTATTTCAATAATAAAGGTCATATGATCACTACAATCAATGATACCTTTCCTATTATCGATAACGGAACAAAGGTAGGCGCCATTGAAGTTGCTCGAGACGTTACCAAACTCGAACGACTCATCCGAGAAAATATGGACCGAAAAGGAGCAGCAAAATATACTTTTGACAGTATCATCGGTAAGAGCAAAGAATTGATGGAAGTGATTGAAAGCAGCAAGCGTGCGACAAGGACCAGTTCATCTGTTTTAATTATTGGTGACACCGGTACAGGTAAGGAATTATTCGCTCAGAGCATACATAATGGCAGCTCTCGTTCATCCAAACCCTTTATCTCTCAGAACTGTGCAGCACTGCCTGACACTTTGATAGAAGGCTTATTATTCGGCACGAAAAAAGGGGCATTTACAGGCGCGATAGAAAGAGCCGGTTTATTTGAACAAGCTGAAGGAGGCACACTGTTGCTCGACGAGTTAAACTCATTGAGTCCCGCCTTACAGGCAAAGCTTCTACGAGTAATCCAAGAGCGTTCCGTGAGAAGAATTGGGGATACAAAGGATCGAGATATAGATGTTCGAATTATCGCTACGATAAACGAAGATCCCATCGACGCCATTGCCAATGGGAGATTAAGAAAAGACCTCTATTATCGCTTAAGCGTCGTTTCACTCTTCATTCCTCCCTTGAAGGAACGAAAAAAGGACATTAAGGATTTAGTTTATTATTTTATCGAGAAATATAGTCAGCTTTTTGGCATGACCATTACCGGTGTAGAAAAGGAAGTTTTAGATGCCTTTCTATTGTACAATTGGCCTGGTAATGTTCGTGAACTCGAACATGTTATCGAAGGTACATTGAACTTACTTGATTATGAGGAAAAAATAACTTTTTCACACTTACCAATACACTTTAGAAATAAATCACCCTTACAACCAGAGGTCCCTTATTCACCTGCACCTTCTCTTCCAAGCAACCAGCCCATCAAATCGTTGGAAGATTATATGGAGGATGCCGAGAAATTTTATCTTTTAAAAGTACTTGAACACCATCAAAACAATATTACGAAGGCAGCAAAGGCACTGAACATGAGCAGGCAAAACCTTCAGTATAGAGTGAGAAAACATGGGTTACGAAAGGCATAGGAACAAATGATTTCCAAAAAAGAAAGTGTCAGTACCTTTCGCACAATGCGATTGGTTCTGACACCCTTTTTGCGTAATGATTCATTAGATCTTCATTTGTGATTGGTCGATCCACTCTTGAAGCTTGTCTTTAAGTGTGTTAAAGCCTTCTTGTGGCTCAGTGCTAGTCATGATTGGAGCTGCTTGACGTTTAGCACGAGGCTTCTTAGCTTTTGCAGCAGCTGCTGGTTGAGCAGGTGCTTCTTCTGTAGCGCGGATAGAAAGACCGATTTTTCCAGCTTTTTCGTCGATAGATAAAACTTTTACATTTACCTCATCGCCCACTTTTAAATGCTCGTTGATATCCTTAACATAACCGTGAGTAATTTCAGAAATATGCACAAGCCCTTGTGTATTTTCGTCTAATGCAACGAATGCACCGTATGGCTGAATTCCAGTTACTTTACCTTTTAAAACACTTCCAGTTTCGATCTTTTCTGACATGAGAACACTCCTAAATAAATATTTATTTTATCTCTTATATACGCAATTAAAAATTATATCACAGTTACTCCAATTAATCAAAGCTCAATATTTATAATCTCCCTTTATTGTTCCCATTCATACAAAAAAAGATTAACATTCAAAGGGATTTAACCACTTAAATTTTATCTTTAGTAAAATTGTCCAAAAAAATATTTTTAGGAAGATCAGGATGTATAAAAAGGTGGAATTTGGATAACCTTTTCATATAAGGATTTCTAGTATTCCCCCTTTTTGAAGTGGACTTACCTTCATGGTTTGTCCTCTTTTTTTTTGAACATAAAGACCGCTTTAAAGCTTATCAACAAACTTCTTCATTCGCCTTATGGCTTCTTGAAGTTGTTCGATAGATGATGCATAAGAGCATCTTACATGCCCTTCTCCACTTTGACCAAAAACATTACCTGGAACGACTGCCACTTTTTCTTCAAGAAGCAATTTTTCTGCAAATTCTTCTGAATTCATCCCGGTATTTTCAATCGACGGGAATGCATAAAAGGCTCCACCTGGATTGTGACAGATTAGTCCCATTTCATTTAACGACTGTACAAAATAGTTTCTTCGTTGTCGATAACTTTTCCTCATATGAAGAATATCTTCTTTTCCATTCTTTAATGCTTCCAAAGCGGCAAATTGAGCCATAGTAGGAGCGCACATCATGGCATATTGGTGAATCTTCAACATCGCTGCAGTTAATTGCTCTGGAGCACAAACAAAGCCTAATCGCCAGCCCGTCATGGCAAATCCTTTTGAAAAACCTGAAATCAAAATGGTGCGCTCTTTCATTCCCTCTAATGAGGCAAAGCTCGTAAATGGTTCATCATAAGACAATTCCGCATAAATCTCATCAGAAACTACAAGCAAATCGTATTTGGCTGCAATATTTGCAATTTCCTGCAGATCTTCTTTACCAAGCATCGTACCAGTCGGATTGTTAGGAGAGCATAACAGGATCGCTTTCGTTTTTGCAGTAATGGCTTTTTCTAGTTCTGTTGGTGAAACCTTAAAATCATTATCTTTTGTCGTTTGCACTGTGACCGCCTTACCTCCTGCAAGCACGATGAGGGGCACATAAGATACAAAGCTAGGTTCAAATACAATGACTTCGTCACCGGGGTCCAATATGGCTCTAAAAGCTATATCGATTGCCTGACTAGCCCCAACTGTAACGATTATTTCTGATTGGGCAGAATAATCAACTGCAAATGAAGTCATATATTTACTTATTTCATTGCGCAGCTCAATGAGGCCAGCATTTGCAGTATAGGATGTAAAGCCCTGCTCAAG
The DNA here is from genome assembly GCF_900115925.1 of Bacillus sp. cl95. Taxonomy (GTDB): domain Bacteria; phylum Bacillota; class Bacilli; order Bacillales; family Cytobacillaceae; genus Neobacillus_A. The sequence continues at coordinate 146,939 of NZ_FOYF01000006.1, forward strand.
GGAAACAATCGCTGCTTCCCTGACGTTCCAAGGTGTTACAAAGTCAGGCTCCCCAACTCCTAACGAAATGACCCCTTCCATTCCAGCTGCCAAATCAAAGAACCTCCGAATGCCTGAAGGTTTAAGTTGTTCAATGGTTTGAGACAAATAACGTTTTGTTTGATTCATTAAGGCGACACCACTATTCTACGATCTTCATCATTCTGTTCAAAAATTGTTCCATCGTGCTTATATTTTTTTAGGATGAAGTGTGTAGTCGTTGAAAGTACTGAATCAAGGGTTGAAAGCTTTTCCGAAACAAAATGTGCCACTTCATTCATTGATCTTCCTTCAATAATAACCGACAAGTCATACGCGCCTGACATGAGATATACGGACTTCACTTCCTTAAAGCGATATATACGCTGGGCGACTTCATTGAAACCAACACCGCGCTTTGGTGTTACTTTGACATCGATCATTGCGGTCACACCCTCATGTCCTTCAACACGTGACCAATTGATAACTGAAGTATATTTAACGAGAATTTTTTCTTTTTCCAGCTTCGTAATGATTTCTGTTAATTCCTCCATGCTAATGCTGACCATTTTGGCCAAATCTTCATTTGAAATCCGTGAATCCATTTCTAGTAAACCTGCGACTTCCAACTCTTTTTGGGTCAATTTCAATTGTGTTACCCCCATTTTATATTTTTCTGAAATATCGATATTATAACAAAATTCCTTCCCTTTTAGCTTTTTCTTTCTTATTATTTTCCAAAATGAACGTGTGAAGTTTGTTTTCTTGGGGAAAATAAGGATTAATTATCCTGAATAGAAATTGTGGAACTGGGAGTGACGGTCTTATGGAACAAACCATTTTTTCCGGAAATCAGACGGTCAATGGAATAGAGGTTTATTACGAGCGTTATCCTAATCCAAGCTCTAACCAAACAATCGTCTTATTGCACGGGTTTCTTTCTTCAACATTCAGCTTTCGAAGGCTGATTCCATTGCTTAATCAAACATATCAGGTAATTTCTGTCGATCTTCCACCTTTCGGGAAAAGCGGAAAATCTCATCATTTTATTTACTCATATAAAAATATAGCGAATACCGTTGTAGCTTTGATGGAGGAATTGTCGATTGAGCATCCGATTTTGATTGGACATTCTATGGGCGGACAAATTGTCATGAACATCCTTAAGTTAAGACCTGATTTTGCAGAGAAAGCAATACTTCTATGTAGTTCTGGCTACTTAAAGCGTTCTAACCTGCCATTAATTTTTACAAGCTATATTCCATATTTCCATTTATACGTAAAATTCTGGCTGGCACGTTCAGGTGTTCGTAAAAATTTGCAACAAGTGGTACATGACCAATCACTTATTAACGATGAAATGCTGTACGGTTATTTACAGCCCTTCCTTGAGGACGAAATTTTCATTGCACTCACTAAGATGATTCGACATCGTGAGGGGGATTTATCAGTTGAGGACCTTAGAAAAATCGATACGAAGTGTTTACTTATTTGGGGTGAACATGACAAGGTGGTACCTTTATCTGTTGGTAAACGGCTTAACAAAGATCTTCCAAATTCAAATCTAATCGTTTTAGATGATACAGGTCATTTAGTTCCAGAAGAACGGCCCGAGGAAGTTTATGAAATGATTAAATCTTTCATTGAGTCGGCTTAAGAGTTTGAATAGAAAAAACGGCAGCTCTTTGGCTGCCGTTTTTATATAGAACAAGATCCATCGTTTTTCACTAGTAGAAGCTCATTTGCTATTCTTAAGCATTCTTCAAGTGGAAGAATCTTTTCAAAGGAAAATTCAAAAATAGACTGTATCCTAAGGGCAAGTTCTGTAGGACTATCAAGTTCATGAACAGCCTGGACGATATCCGCAATTTCAGGTTCGTAACCACCATGACCAAACTGAAAAGGATCCCAGTCATTTAATATATCAACAATCTGCAGGTTCGTCTTTTGCATCTCCATATTATCACCTTTTCAATTTCACATTTATCAATCATATTTTATCATAGATTATAGAAGAACACATAAATCCTATGTTAGAGGTGTGGATATGAGCATATTTGATAGAAGGATTGACAGAAATGATACAGGATCAGTTAAGTGGGGGCTAACTAAGGATATTTTTGGCGGAGAAGGTTTACTCCCGATGTGGGTAGCAGACATGGATTTTGAACCACCAAGAGAAGTGATTGATGCTATCTTAAAGAGGGCCGAGCATCCTGTCTATGGATATACCTTCGTCCCTGAAACGACGGCTACAGCGATTAGCAATTGGCTCAAGAAACGTCATGATTGGCAGGTACAGTCTAACTGGATTCTATATGCCAACGGAGTTGTAGCAGCGCTAAGTACAGCGATTCAGAGCTTTAGCAATCCGGGTGATAGAATCATGATCCACACACCTGTTTATACACCTTTTTTTGAGATGATTAATAAGAATGACCGTATAGCTATTCATTCCCCACTACTTTTAAAGGGCAACTTGTATGAGATTGATTTTAATAACATGGAAAAAGAGTTGCAGTCTGGTGTTCGTCTCCTCATCTTATGCAATCCGCACAACCCGGTTGGGCGGGTCTGGACCAAGAATGAGCTAATCAAAATTGGTGAATTGTGCGAGAAATACGATTGTTTGATACTTTCCGATGAAATTCATTCAGACCTCATTGTCAAAGGCACTCATGTACCTATTGCATCTTTAAGTATAACCCTTTCTAACCGCGTCATCACCTTTGTATCACCAAGTAAAACCTTCAATCTCGCGGGACTCCAAGCATCTGCAGTGATTATTGAGAATGAAAATTTGCGGCAAAAATATAAGGAGATGTCAGAGCGACAAGGCTTTTTCACTTTGAATACATTTGGTATCATCGCGATGGAAAATGCTTATCGTTACGGGGAACCATGGCTGGAACAACTGCTGGAATACTTAAGTGGTAATATCTCCTTCACAGAACAGTACCTGCTTAAACACCTTCCAGAGATTACATTTAGCACTCCAGAAGGAACTTACTTGTTATGGCTAGATTGCCGCAAACTCCATCTCGACGAGACCGAATTGGTGAAGCGTCTCATCAAAAAAGGAAAAGTCGCCCTTGAGCCTGGATCCAAGTATGGTAAGGAAGGAATAGGATTTATGCGGATGAACATCGCTTGCCCACGATCCCTGCTTTCAGAAGGGCTTGAAAGATTAAGAATCGCATTTGAATAGAAAAAAGCGGCATCCGATTCTTTCTCGGTTGCCGCTTTCGTTTTATTTCTTCAGCCATTCAGTGTGGAAAGTGCCTTCTTTATCAATACGTTGATATGTGTGTGCACCAAAATAATCTCTTTGCGCTTGCAGAAGGTTAGCAGGCAATGTTTCTGAACGGTAGCTGTCATAGTAAGCAAGTGCGCTTGCTAGTCCAGGAACTGGCACTCCAGAAATGATTGCTGTTGCTACTACTTCTCGAGCTGCTTCTTGATAGCTTTCAACAATTTCCTTGAAGTAAGAATCTAATAACAGATTGTCAAGAGCTGGGTTGCGGTCATAAGCTGTTTTGATATTTTGAAGGAAGCCTGCACGAATAATGCAGCCGCCTCTGAAAATCATCGCGATTTCACCTGGCTTCAAGTCCCATCCATTCTCTTTAGAAGCATGTTGAAGTTGAGCAAACCCTTGTGCATAAGAACAAATCTTGCTCAAATATAAAGCTTTACGGATTTTTTCAATCCACTCTTCTTTATTGCCAGAGAAAGGTTTATGGCTTGGGCCGTTAAGAACCTTACTTGCTTTCACGCGTTCTTCTTTCATTGCTGACAAGAATCTTGTGAAAACAGATTCAGTGATAATGGATAATGGTACACCCAGATCAAGCGCACTCTTGCTCGTCCATTTTCCTGTACCCTTTTGTCCAGCTGTATCGAGGATCATGTCAACAAGCGGCTTTCCTGTTTCTTCATCGACAACAGTAAAAATATCCGCTGTGATTTCAATAAGGTAGCTATCAAGTTCACCTTTATTCCACTCACTGAAGATTTCATGTAACTCTTGAGCGCTTAAGTCCATGCTGTCCTTCATGAGGTGGTATGCTTCGCAAATCAATTGCATGTCACCGTATTCAATCCCGTTATGGACCATTTTCACATAGTGCCCCGCTCCATCGGGACCAATATATGTACAACATGGATCGCCATTTACTTTTGCAGAAATAGCTGTCAGCATGTGCTCAACTTGATCGTACGCTTCTTTTTGTCCACTAGGCATGATAGCTGGACCTGTTAAGGCACCTTCTTCACCACCGGATACACCTGCTCCAATAAAGTGAATTCCTTCGCTTTCAAGTCGTTTATTTCGACGAATCGTTTCTTCATAGTAGCTGTTTCCTCCATCAATTAAGATATCGCCCTTTTCAAGATGAGGAAGCAACGAATCGATCGCTTTGTCTGTGATTGGTCCTGCGTTGACCATGATCAGGATTTTGCGTGGCACTTCCAATGAAGTGACAAATTCTTTTACATCGCTCGTTCCTTTTAGCTTCTTCCCTGGATTTTCTTCTATAATTTCATTTACTTTTTCAGCGGAAATGTCAAAAAGTGATACACCGAATCCTCTGCTTTCGAAATTGAGAGCAAGACTTTTCCCCATTACTCCGACACCCACTACACCAATTTGCTGTTTTTCCATCCTAATCATCCTTTCCAAAAGAGCATAAGCACCCACTATTGGTAGCCATTGCCGACAGTAATCTTTGTTTAAATGCAAACTTCATTGCAAGTTCACCTTAGTTTTCCTTAATACGCACAGAATTTTCATTAGCATATCAACATTCTTTACCCCAATAATCAATTTTGACTCTATCAAAAGTGGTCAAAGAAGAACTAAGATTATTTAAATCACAATAAAAAATATTTCATATAAATCTATAATAATTCAAAAAAAATTTCATAGCAACAATCTTCAATCTTAGTATTCCAAAAATGCAAAAAAAAAAGCAGTCCGACTTTTGCCAGACTACCCTTTACACTTTATTATTTTTCGTATGCATCTAAAATTCGATCAAGTGAAAGTTCCTTTGTGCTTCCGTATACGATGTCAGCTTTATTTAAGGAATCCACACTACCGACTCCAACCGCAAACATGCCTGCTCCTTTTATGGAGTCAACTCCAGCGGCTGCATCTTCAATTCCAATGCACGCTGTCGGTTCTACATTGAGCATTTCGGCCGCTTTTAGAAAAATTTCCGGATCTGGCTTTCCATTCTTAATTTTCGCCGCATCCACAATAATATCGAACTGGGAAGTCAACCCCAATTTATCCATAACACTAAAAGCATTCTTACTAACAGAAGCAAGACCTAATTTGTAGCCTCTACTCTTAATATCAGCGATTAATTTCTCTATCCCAATCAAGATATCATTTGGAGAAATTCCTTCAATCAAGCGTACATAATGGTCGTTCTTGCTAGCTGCCAACGCTTCCTTTTTCGCTTGCGTGAAATCATTTTGCTTATTGCCTAGTGACAATATTTTTTCGAGTGAATCCATTCTGGAAACGCCCTTCAACTCTTCATTGAATTCACGTGTAAATGGTACACCGATCTCTTCACCGAGAGCTTTCCATGCCAAATAATGATATTCGGCTGTGTCCGTGATAACACCATCCAGGTCAAAAATGAATGCTTGTAGTGGTTTACTCAAGTTGTAGCCTCCTCTTAATGGCGTACTTCCACAGGCACAGTCAATTTTCCATTTTGCAGAAGCGTAACTTCTTTGCCGTAAAGCTTCATGGATAATGCAGGACCTTCCTGTGTTAGTGTAACCTCATCTTTATTGACTTCAATTGTAATCATGTGATCTCTGTATACAATCTTAAATGAGTAGCGGTCCCATGCTTTTGGAATGAATGGAGCAAATGAAAGCTCTTCGTTAGCGGATCTCATTCCAGCAAACCCTTGGACAATGGAAAGCCAAGCGCCAGTCATACTCGTGATGTGAAGACCATCTTCCGTATCATTATTATAATTATCAAGATCTAATCTTGCTGTACGGTTATACATTTCATATGCCTTTTCTTCCATGCCAAGTTCTGCAGCAAGAATGGAGTGAATACATGGCGACAATGATGATTCATGTACAGTCATTGGCTCATAAAATTCAAAGTTCTTACGCTTTTCTTCCATCGAAAACTCATGATTTAGGAAGTATAGTCCTTGAAGTACGTCGGCTTGCTTAATGAAACAACTGCGCAAAATACGATCCCAAGACCATTTTTGGTTAATTGGACGATTTTCTACTCCCAATTCATCAACCGTCATTAATTCCTTATCAAGGAAAGTATCATGTTGAACATATACATCCAGTTCTTCATCATATGGGAAGTACATTTTATTAATTATGTCCTGCCATTTCGAAGTTTCTTCACTATTAATCGCTAGTCCCTCTACACGGTCACCATGGCCGTTTGCCTTAAGTGCTTCGATGACTTCAAGCGTATATCTTAGTGTCCATGTTGCAATCAAGTTCGTGTACCAGTTGTTATTCACATTATTTTCGTATTCGTTTGGCCCTGTTACGCCATGCATCATATACTGGTCCTTCTTCTTGTTGTAATGAACACGATCTGCCCAGAAACGTGAAATACCTGTTAGGACATCTATTCCGTATTCATGAAGGTAATTCTTATCACCAGTGTAATTAACATAATTATAAACCGCATAAGCAATGGCTCCGTTACGGTGGATTTCTTCAAAAGTGATTTCCCACTCATTATGACATTCAACACCAGTAAAAGTTACCATCGGATAAAGCGCACCCTTTAAACCTTGTTGTTTAGCATTGTGATAGGCTCCATCCAATTGATTGTGACGGTAAACACAAAGATTTCGTGCTACTTCAGGTGAAGCCGTTGATAAGTATAATGGGATTGCATAAGCTTCAGTATCCCAATAGGTCGCACCACCGTACTTTTCCCCAGTGAAACCTTTCGGTCCAATATTTAATCGAGCATCTTCTCCGTAATACGTACTGAACAGTTGGAAAAGATTGAAACGAATGCCTTGCTGTGCTTCGTCGTCCCCGCTTATCTCAATATCTGCCATTTCCCAACGCTTCAACCATCCATTGCTGTGTTCATTTAGAAGTTGTTCAAAGCCTTTCTCTGAGCTTCTTTCTAATACTTCTTTGCCTTTGTTAGTCAGTTCATTTGTTAGATAGTCACGGTCCGTTGTAACTGCCACGTATTTAACAAGATTAACCGCTTTTCCTTGGCTAGCCTTCACAACCACTTTATTTTCAACATATTCGTTCTTTGAAGTTGCTTCAACGCTAACTACCTCGCCACCTACTTCAACTTTCATCGATGTAGCAACTTGGAAAGTCGGTGTACCAAAAGGATTATCCTTTGTTTTCATCACAAGGCTTGCATGGTATTCTGTTGCTTCCTTGCTGATTTCCGTCCAGAAATCCTCATCGTAGTTAGAGTCTTCGTTACGAATATCTCCATCCAAGTAAGGAATGAACGTAATCTCGCCATCGTAATTCTTCGGCGTTACGGTATATTGAATTGCCGCAAGCTCTTTATCCGTTACAGAAAGAAAGCGCACCACTTTAACATCCGTTTCCTTTTCCCCGTGCGTAACAGTGAACGTACGAGTTAGAACACCATGCTGCATATCAAGTTCGCGATAATATTCTCTTACATCATTTTTGAAAAGATCGATTTCTTCTCCATCTACCAACACACGGATTCCTATGAAGTTGGTTGAATTGATTACTTTGCCAAAGTATTCTGGATAACCATTTTTCCACCAGCCAACACGTGTTTTGTCCGGGAACCATACACCAGCCACATACGAGCCGCGATGAAAATCTCCAGAATAGGATTCTTCAAAGTTCCCTCTCATACCCATGTGCCCGTTACCAAGGCTTGTCATACTTTCTGCTAAACGAAAATCCTCTTTATGAAGTTCATTCTCTACTATCTTCCAACTGTTAACTTCAAATAATCTTTTCATGATTTTCATCCTTTATTTTCGATTTTTCCAAACATTTACCGATTTGTGCAACCGCTTTCCCAAAATCAGAAAAAAAATTACCTTTCGGTCAATATGAATCTATTATAAATTCATTTAAGTAATATAATAACGCCTATTTAAGAACATTTTAGGGCAATTTGAGTATATCAAAAAATAAAAGCGTTTGCACTAATTACTATCAGAAAAGCGATGGGCTTTGAAAATCTAAGAAAGTCATAAGATGAACCACCAAATCATCTGCAAAAAATATAAGCCTATTTCACAAACATATTAGCAATCTTTTCATTAACTATCTAAGATGAGCAAAGATCCCACGGCTATTCTTTGAAATCCCGCGAACTTGGAACGTAATCCCGTGCGAATACCCTATAATTACGCGTGACTGAATTTTGAGAAAAGCAATCAAATATTAACCTCCCCACTTTCTTTGCTTTGGGGCAGGTGTTAGAATGGTTTAACTTCTCATCCCAAAACAAAAGACTGCTTTTAAAAGCAGTCTCATCACTTTTCATCCTGAGCTTTTTTCTGGTCTTTTTTATCTTTATTCTTGGATATTTCTCCACAAGCAACTCGATTTCCAGAGTTTCCTGCTGGCTGGGTCATACCGTCATCCTTTTTTTCATGTACGATGATGGAAGTTCCATCCTTCGTGAAAAGGGACGTTTTTCCTTCCTTCAGGGATACCTGCGCTGCCATAAATTCTCCTTTTGCCTTTCCATCTTCTCCTACGATTAGATTTGGCAAATCACCTGCATGTGGACCTTTCGGGTGCAGTAAGCCATGTTCTTTATTGTCTGCATCGAAATGGTTGCCAGCAGATTTAAAATCAGGCGGTTCACACTTACCGGCATTATGGATATGTATGGCATGCTCCCCTGGTTCAAGTCCTGACAAATCGTACTCCAATTTCACTCCACTCGCTTGTTGAGTAAGTTTTATTTTTCCTAGGGAATCCCCTGCAGGGTTGAACATATCAACATTGACGTTCTTGATCTCTTCCTCCAAACATCCCGATAATAACAGCATCGGAATGATGATCCAGCTCTTTTTCATCATAAAAGTATCCTCCAAAAGACAATTTGTGATTATTTTTGCCCAACCAACATTCACATATACAAATGGGTACAAAAAAAGAACAGCTAAAATTAGCTGTTCTTTTCATCATTTTGTTTCTGCATGATTCTTTCTTCAAATTCCTTTGCTTTTTCTGCGTCCCTTTTTGAGATTTTTATGATGAATCTCATTGTTAGGACTGCTGCTACAAAGAAAATGGAAAAAGTAATCGCGGCTGGGATATACTCAGTTTTATCTTCTGGAAAATATAAAAATAAGGATAGAATGTACCATTCAATCATCTCATTCTCCCCTTTCTAACATTATTGAAGGCTGTTTTCGCATTGATTATTGCTTTTACGAAAAATGAAACAACACGTATAGATTCTTTTTTCTTGCTCTTTTCCTCAATATGAAATTCTAGACGCTAAATTACTACTGGTTTCATTATAGAAAAAAACAAAGTTTACGAAAAGAGCCTTATTGAAGTACTTTGATTTTCTTGATGATGACATCTTTTTTCGGCTTGTCATTTGTTACTGTTTCTGAATTAGCAATCTTGTCGACGATATCCATTCCTTCAATGACTTGTCCAAATACCGTGTGTTTGAAATCAAGCCATGGTGTTCCACCGTTTTCCACATAAGCATTAACAAGTTCTTTCGGATATCCTGCTGTTTCCAACTGTTCTTTCATACCTTCTTCAATATTACTATTTTGAACGATAAAGAATTGGCTTCCATTTGTATTAGGGCCAGAGTTTGCCATGGATAATGCTCCACGAAGGTTAACCAATTTCTTTGAGAACTCGTCTTCGAATGCAGGTCCGTAGATACTTTCTCCCCCAGTTCCATTTCCTTGAGGGTCTCCGCCTTGAATCATGAAGTCTTTAATGACCCGATGAAAAATCAAACCGTCATAATATCCTTCTTCACTATGCTTAATGAAGTTTTCAACCGTTTTTGGAGCTTCAACAGGAAACAACTTAATTTTAATGTTTCCTTCAGAGGTTTGCATTTCAACCAATCTTTCATTCTTTGCCACTTCTGAAAATAGTTGCGGGAACCCTTCCACGTTACTACCCGTAGTTTGTTCTGTTTTAGATTCAGTCTTTTTTCCAGAAGTTGTGTCCTGCTTGTCCTTTGTTGTGCCACACGCTGACAACAATAGCATGACAGCTAGAATCATTACGTATTTTCTCATTTTCACAAAAAATACCTCCCAATCACCCTTCTCTACCGTATAACGGAGAGTTTTCTTTTACTTTACATGAAAATGTATTCATTTGCACATGGTTTTTGGGACACCAATCCTTCATAATAATGAATAACAATATAGGTTTGGTTCATTACGTAAATAAAGGAGCGATTCTTATGACAGAATTCCAAATAGGGGATAAGGTTACGGCTATTTATAAAACGGGAAAATATATCGGGGAGATTACAGATATTCGTCCTCAGACTTATTTAGTCAGAGTATTAGCGGTGGCCCAACATCCAATGCAGGGAGATTTACATAATCCGAAGGAAGCAGAGGTCTCTTTTTTTCATGAGCGTCGTGCACTGGCGTTTAGAGAACAAACGAACGTACCAAAACAAATGGTAAAACCTTTTGATGGAGAGATGCCTGAATACAAAGATTCATTACGTGAAGCAGTGGATCATATTAAGATCGAGTTATCCGCTACATCCACGGAATGGGCAGAAAGAAGCTTACAATCTATATATTCACTTGAAAAAGATTATTTTAAATAAGGGCTTGTGTATATAAAGGGGGCTTTGACGGATCCTCAGCCCCTTTTATGCTAGCTCGTTTAATAACTTCGTAAAATCTATTCGATCACCGATTGTTGTAGGCTTGGGTTTTTCTAAATACTTTTTGTCCTTCTCAACAAGACGGAAAATATTGAAAGTCGTCAACGCATCGTCAAGTGCACGATGATGCTTGCCAGTCCCCTCTTTTCCATACTCTTGAACAGCTTTCCATAGGCCTGTTTGATTTTGGTCTCCAAAGAAACGCTTATATTCCATAGACAAGTCAATTTCCTTCGCTTGAAAAGGAAAATCTACACCGGCCTGCAAGCAATTTTGCCGCAATACCCTCATGTCCATGTTTCCCCACGTAATGACTGTATTTTCAAAGCCATTGTTGTATTCTTTCATTTTGTCAACGAGTTCTAGAAATGTGATCCCACTATCCACTTGCTGCTGAGTGATATGTAGGAATGATTTACAGCGGTCTGAAAGTTTTGGAAATGCAACTGGGATGACAAACGAGGAGAATTCTTCTTGGATCACATCATCAACGACTGATACCATTCCCGCTTCAATAATTTCCGGGAAAAAGTTTTTATTGCGGCCATTTCTCTCAGGCATTGTAAATTCAAAATCTATAAACAAATAATGCTTTGGTTTTTTCATCGAAATATCTTCTCTCCTTTCCTCTCACCTGTTGTTAATAATATATTAATAAACCTGTACAAATAACTGTGCTACTTATCTATTTATTTTATTATTTCTCTTATTATAGCATGAATGTTAGCGGATTTTTTTAAATTTTTCCACAATAAACGATTTCAAAAAACCCTCAAGTAATAGACTATCCATCCGATAATAAGAAAAACGAAATCGCCTTGCCTTCAACCCTCATAAACTTAAATCTAAGCGCACAAGACCACAATTACAACAATACGAATTTTAACCTAAAGAAGATAAGGAATACAAAATACGATGAAAAATGTAAGAACTACTTTTGGTTTTATGATGACTTTTGCCCTTCTGCCTTTCTTTGCCCTTCTTGTTTCATTAACTGCGGTTCAGGCAGGACAGGTAAAGGACATTCACGAATTTCTTGACGAAGAAGTAAAACTGGATACTTTTGAACTTTCACAAACGAGTTTGATTTTTGATCATAAAGATCAAATTGTAACTGAATTATCTCTACCTGAAAACCGTATTAACCTTGATTCAGAAGAAATTCCGGAGTTTATAAAGAACTTATTCATCATTTCAGAGGATCATCAGTTTTATGAACATCCAGGGTTTGATTTAGTTTCAATGGGACGAGCTCTTTCAATCAATCTTCAAAACCAACAAATTGATCAAGGAGCCAGTACCATTACGCAACAGCTTGTTCGCAATCTATATCTAAATCATGAACGGACATACAATCGAAAGTTAAGTGAGGTATTGTATGCATACCAACTTGAACGATCACTTTCTAAAGAAAAAATACTCGAGCTTTACATAAATGCTATTTATTTTCAAAACGGAGCATATGGAGTCGAAGCAGCCTCACAAACCTATTTTCAAAAAAGCGTAAATAGCCTTAGCCGTGCTGAACAAGCATTCCTATGTGCTATACCAAATAATCCTTCTCTATATGACCCTTTGAAAAACTTTGAAGCAACTAAAACACGCCAAGAAAGATTAATAGACCAACTGCAGAATGAAGGATATGTTTCACCCGAAGAATCTACCGCCATGAAGAGTGAGTATATCCAACTAAACCCAAAACAAAAACGTGATTTATTTCCGGAATACACAACTTATGCAGAGGCAGAACTTAAAATGCTTATTTCAGAAAAAGAGGGTTTTCACGACCAACTCTTGATCTCTACAAGCGATGAACAAAAACAAAAGGTCCTCCGTAATCTGGATAAACGTTACAAAGAGGTTTTAGCATCAGGGATTAAAATATACACCGCACTTGAACCGGACGTGCAAGTTAAAGCTTCCGATGCGTTAAGAAAACATTTGAATGATGATGGAATTCAGGGATCGAGTGCTGTCATTCGACAGCAGCGTCATCAGCTCATCGCCCTTACCGCAGGAAAAGATTATCACAAATACGACTTTCATCGAGGATATCAAGCCTACCGCCAGCCTGGTTCAGCAATTAAGCCTCTGCTTGTCTACGCTCCTTATATTGAAAGAACACATGCAGATTTATCAAAGCGAATCAGCGGTGCTGCTTTTTGTAAAAATGGCTTCTGCCCTGAAAACTACGGACATTCTACGTATGGAAACGTGACGATTGAGAATGCGTTTATTCATTCATATAACACACCGGCGGTTAGGATGTTAAATGAAATTGGAGTGGAGGCGGGCTTCACTGATCTGGAAAAATTCAATTTTAAGAAAGTGACTGAAGCTGATTACGGATTGTCTGCCGCTATCGGAGGTTTCACTACAGGAATGACGCCTCTTGAAATGGCATCGGCTTACACGACATTCGGAAATAATGGCCAATATCAGCCGGCTCGAGCTATTAGGAAAGTGACCAATCTGAAGGGTGAACTTCTATACGAATGGAATGACAAGCCTATAAAAATATGGAGTGACACGACAAACGTTAAAATGCGCACTTTACTTAGCAAAACGATACAGTCAGGTACCGCCAAAAAAGCAGCTGTTCCTCATCCTTATGCAGGTGGAAAAACGGGAACAACGAACGATTATAAAGATTTTTGGTTCGTTGGTTTAACAGATCAACTGACAGCAAGTGTTTGGGTCGGTAAAGATCGCCCCGAAAACATGAAACCTATCGAAAGCAAAGCCCCACACCTTCTCATTTGGAGGGATATTGTACGATAAAATTTCTGTTTAAATAATGAAAAAAGGATGACACCAAAATTAAATCGGTGATCATCCTTTTTTTAAATAGGCAAGCTTGCGATGACGCTGTTATACACTTTAAGAACTAAGTAAAGCATCCCTAAAATGAGTGTAGACCATACCATCACTTGGAAAAAGATCATTCCGATCAAACCTGACATCGTAATCTTTATGCTGACAGCAAATACAAAGTAGATAAAATAAATCAGTGTCGTTAGTGCAAAAATTGCGCCAATACCGACAAAGCTATTGACACTAAACAAAGAGACAAGTCCACCAATCAAATAAATGATAGGTCCTTTCCTTACTTTCTTTAAACTCTCACCGTCATCGTCACGCGAGAAAAAGAGGAGTGAAAGCTCATTCAATGTATCCGCAATGACCTTTAGAGTAGCAAATAGCATAAAAAATAACATTACAAGAAGAATAAGCAGCGAAAGTTTCATAGAACTGTCGGTAAAAAACTCAAGCATTCCTTCATATATGCCCGTTTCTTTTAAAAAACCAAGCAGTACAAACTCTGAACGGATAGCAAGCGCCAATCCAAATAATATCATGGATAAGAGCGGGAAGTAGCTCGTTAAATATGTGTTCTTCATTTCTTGTTTCTCCTAAGTCTTGATGAGAACAGTATGAAGGAAATTTATTACCTAGACAACCTTAGACTGCCTAATTTCATTTTGAGGCTTAAAAAACATCTTCATCATTGGTGGTGTAACGATGGTTGTAACTAAGACCACTACTACAATAACAGCAAACATATCTTGATTTAGCAATTTTTCATCTAGTCCAATCCCAGCAATGATTAATGCAACCTCACCACGCGATACCATCGCAGAACCGATTCCCAGTGAGCTGTTCCATGAAAAACCCGAAAACTTCGCTGCAAGAGAAGCTCCGATTAATTTCGTAAGAATAGCTAACACACTGAGTATTAGTACCAGACCGATATTTTCGACAACACCACTAAAACCAACCGCAACTCCAATAGAAGTAAAGAAAACAGGTACGAAAATGGAATAACTTATCGTTTCCACTTTTTCAAAAACAACATGCCTATGATCAGTCAAGCTAATCGCAATGCCGGCAATATAGGCACCAATGATTGCTGCAACCCCCGCGTAATCAGCTAAATATGCAAATACAAAGCAAATAATCAAGGCCGAAGAAATAACAGATTCTGTTACTCTAAGTGGTGCGAACAATTTTAGAAACCAAGGAACTGCTTTCCAGCTTACCAAAATGGCACCTGCAAAGAAAATTACCTTCTTAAGTACTACTATGCCAAGATTCACTTCTCCACCGGCGAAACTCATCAAGAATGCTAATGCTAATATGACAAGAATGTCATCAATAACAGCGGCTCCTAATATGGTCGATCCTTCTCTCGATTTTAAATAATTCATTTCTTTCAAAGCTTGAACGGAAATGCTTACACTTGTGGCTGACAAGAGTAAACCTAAAAAACAAGCCTGAATTTGACTCATATCAAGAACGATACCCGTACCGTATCCAATAAAAAGAGGTACCATAATTCCCCCTACACCGACAAAAGATGCCGCCTTGCCTGTACGCTTAAATTCGTCAAGGTCCGTTTCTAACCCCGCAATGAACATAAGTAAGATTACGCCGATTTCACTAAATTCCTTTAACGTTTCAGTTTCTGTCACGAGCCCCAGGACTGATGGCCCAAGAACTATTCCTATTAACAATTTCCCAAGAACTGAGGGTTGACCAAGTCTCACACTTATCTCCCCTGCAATTTTTGAAGCAAATAAAATCAATGCCAATTGAAGAATCAACATCAAATGACCACCCCTCTTATTTATGTTTCGTATCTAGAAGAAAAAAATACAAAAGCCCGCCACCATTAGGACATAGTTATCCCATAGTGACAGGCTCCTCCAAAAATACGTTTATACTGTTTCCAACATTATAACATAAATAGTCGAGTAACGGTCCTTTTAAACTTTTATTTCCTTTTTATAACAGCCATTGTGCAACGCGAAACACATACAAGGCGTTCCTGCTCATCGAAAATCTTAATATCCCATACCATTGTTGTCCTGCCTTGGTGTAGTACCGTAGCCTCTGCTCTTACTATGCCATCCTTCACTGCCCTAATATGGTTGGCATTGATTTCAAGACCTGCAACTGATTCTGTTTCCTGATCAACAAGGTGAAAAGCACCAACGCTTGCCACTGTTTCAGCAAGAGCAACAGATGCCCCGCCATGCAGCACTCCAAATGGCTGACGTGTGCGACTGTCGACTGGCATAGTTGCAACTACCTTACCTTTTTCAAGGACAGTAATTTCAATCCCTAGCGCTTCAATCATCGTACCCTTTAATTCCATCTTTTTCTCCTCCTTTTATGTAAAACATTCTATTTTTAGATTCATCATTCTTAACTGCTACTAATGGATGTCCTGTTATAAGGACGAATGAATTAAGTTTTTGGTCCAGTCACTTCCCCTTTTTTCAGGTTAACGCTGGCACCTTACAAATTCTACATGTCTAGTCCTTTTTCCTTTTTTAATTGTACTTTCTCAATGTGGCGGTCTATAGAAGAATGGCTTTGCATAAAATGAACCGTCTCACAGTTAAGAAAGTATAGAGGGGGAGCTGTCCATGAATATGAACTACTGGAACCCTTACATAAATCACTCAAACAAATCCATCACATACCCTACTGGAATAGGTATTCCTCAAACTTACTATCCAACCGGATATCAGTATCCCTATAGTTATCAGTCCTATTCCCAAACTTCATTTGTGCCACCAAGAAATTACCCACCTATCAACTCGAAAACATTTATGACTGCTGGAAAGCAAATGGATCAGCTTCTTTCTGATGCGAGGTTACTCTCATCAACAATTGCTCAATCAAAGGAGTTTGCCGACTCCCTGATGCGCTTTGCCCAAGAATCAAAAACAGATCGTATAAATCAAATCGTTAGAAAAACTGGCATTAAGCACACTCCAGTTATTACCTACGATCCTGACGGCATCCATTTTGATTTCAGGTATACTCCTACACCAGAAAACAACTGTTGCAGACTTATCCTAAATTTCCGCTGGTCATAAACCAGAAAAGCGGAATCCATGCAACTTCCTATAGTCATAATGCTAAATGCACGAAAATCACAAAAGCTTCAGGACATTATCCTGAAGCTTTTCATTTAGATTACTTTTCTGGTGTTTCAAAACGCTCCACAAAAATCGCGAGTGTCCTTGTCATTGCCCCAGTCGCACCTGATGGTCCAAGGTCAGAGTCCTTACTAGCTGTCGCAGTTCCTGCAATATCAAGATGTACCCATGGTGTATCCTCGGCAAATTCTCCAATAAAAGCGCCTGCCATGATGGCGTGACCATCTCTTCCAGGAGAGTTATTAAGGTCAGCAATTTTGCTTCCTCTCACTCTTTCCTTATCCTTTTCGAAAATAGGCAATTGCCATACAGGTTCACCCGCTTCAAATGATGCTTCCAGAACTTGCTCAAATAGTTGTTCATTGTTTGTCATTGCACCTGTTGTATCATTTCCTAAAGCAATGATTACTCCACCTGTTAATGTTGCTACATCCACAAGATAATTCGCACCATGATGCTTTGCGTAGGTTACAGCGTCTGCCAGAACAAGTCGGCCTTCCGCATCAGTATTGAGAACTTCGATGGTCTTCCCACTCAGAGAAGTAATCACATCGTCAGGCTTAAATGCATTTCCACTAATCATGTTATCTGTAGCTGGAATGACTGCAATTACGTTTTGTTCAGGCTTAAGTTCTCCGATGATTTCCATTGCTCCCAATACCGCAGCAGCCCCGCCCATATCAGTCTTCATCCCGACAATGCCGTCTTTTGGCTTGATCGAATAACCACCTGTATCAAATGTAATCCCTTTACCTACTAAACCAATTATATCTTCCCATTGTTCTTTTCCTTGATATTTTAAAACGATCATTTTTGGTGGCTCAGTTGATCCTTGGTTAACCGCAAGGAATGCTCCCATACCCAACTTTTCTAGATCTTCTTTTTCAAGAATCTCAATTTCAAAATCGTACGTAGCAGCCAATTCTTTTGCATAATCAGCCATTGCCGTAGCAGTCAAAATGTTTCCAGGAATATTTACAAGCGTTCTCGCAGAATTTGTTGCATTTCCATATACGTAACCAACATTTAAGGAAGCTTTGATTTCATCCTGATCAAGGCTGCCACTATATACATTGACTTCTTTCATGTTCTTCTCTGGCTCATTTGATTTTTGTTTATATCCTTCAAACTTATATGTAGATAATGAAAGCGCCTCACCTAAGGCATGAGCAGCATCAATTTCTTCCACTTTCTCACTGACAAAGGTGTCCAATAAAACTGCTGTTTCTTCTTGTTTCTCAGCCTTTAGTTGCTTAAACAGCTTCCCAAAAGCCTCGCGTCCCTTTTCGAAAGTAAAATCCTTTTCTTTCCCCAATCCTACAAACCAAATTCTCTTAGAACCAATTTTCCCGAAACTATGTACTTTAGAAATAGCTTTATATTTACCAGAAATATCTCCGCTTTTCATTAGATTTTGAAGGTGTCCCTCGAATAGACTATCTAATTCGTTTAAAATTCCCTCAAGTTTTGAATTCTTGTCGAAAAGTCCGATTACAATGTTTTCATGTTCATTTGAAAAAAGAATTTCATTTTTTAATACAAACATTCTTATTCCCCCAAAGTTTTTAATTATATTATAACGAAAAAGTGCCTATATTTCGAATTTCTACTCTTCTTCCATATATAGGTGCAATACCGGGAAGGATGGAAGATTACTCACTTCTTCAAAAAGCACCTTATCAATATCCGGAGGTATCAGTTTTAAACATGTCTCAATAAAAACATATACTTTCTCCAAATTGAGACTCCAATGAGTAGGGCGATATTTTTGTAAATAATTATGAGCTGTTTGCATCATCGTCCGTGCGCCCTTTATATTGCCATATTCATAATGATAAATGGCTACACTCATTTGAAGCAGGCCTTTAAGAAACAGATTGTCTTTTTCAGACATCCACATTTCTTCTAAGAGGTCATGGCATGTGTAATAGTCTCCTTCATTAAACTTTACAAAAAACTCATAGTACTCAAGCGGGTAATCTCCCACTGCCATTCTCTTCACCCTCCCTTGTTCTATTTATTTTAGCAAACCTAAGGAAATTAACACAAAAAAAACAGGCCTAAGCCTGTTTTAACGGCTTTCAGAGCCTGTATATTGCTGACGGAATACTTGCATCGATTCATTTTCATTCAATAGTGTTAATTCTTCTTCTGACAAATCTCCGTCACCCATCTCAACTACGTAAACATCGACAGTCTTTTTCCCCCATTGATTGAATACATCCTTAACAGTATCAAAATAGAGATCAAGCTCGTTTCCCTTAATGGCTCCGCCTTTATCAGCGACCACTCCGAAACCGTAGTCAGGGATAAAAAGAACTGTTCCAATTGGGAATACATTCAGGTCAGCTGCTACTGTCGAATATAAATCACGCTTTACCTTTACTCCTGAGTATGTAATGGCATATGCGGGATGATTTTTATCCTTACCAGTGGATTCAACCCCCGCTGTGTAGCCTGTAGCCACAACGGTCTTTTTCGGATATTGTGACCAGTTGATTTGTTCTTCTAAGCTTTTCGGCTCCGCTGCGACTGCATGACTTGCGGAAATAAGCGTTTCCTCTTGCGCAGCTCTTTTGATTTTCTTAAGTGCGATTCCAATGCTTTTAAGTTTATGAGAAAAATAAGAAGCTTTTCGTTCATCTTTGTTACTCTTCGTCTCATTTTGGTGATACGTTCCACCTTGTACGAGTGATTTAGCCTCTACTCCAGAGATTGATTGAAAGGTCGTCATTAATGCCATCAGAAACAAACATGTCATGGCAAAACGCCTTGTCCAAATTTTTAAAGTAAGCATTCTATCTATCACTCCTCCCAAGAGTATTAATTTCCCAAGCTACAGAGAAATATTCATACTTTCGGGAAAAAAATAAAAAAAGATTCAAAAAATGGAAATTTTCTTACAAAAATCAATATTCATCTAAACATAAAAATACACCTTAGAAACCTCTTGAAAAAAGGGTTTCTAAGGTATCAACACTCTTCTATGCAATAAGGCTGTTTTCGCACTGATTGTTGCTTTTGAGATGCTACTTTCATCCCGCATTCTTTATGGCTTCGAGGCTCTTTTCGAAAAGTTACTGAACCAAGAATTCATAAAAAATCGTAAAAATCCAGAAACCGACTTTTACTTTTGCTTGTGAAAACAACAAAGTTTGCGAAAAGAGCATAAAAAAAGACTGAACCTCTTAAAAAAGGCTTCAGTCTCTACTTTAAAACATTTGGTAACCATTTTTACGTAAAAGTTTAATCGTTATTCCGGCAACAATCGCACCAGCGAGCCCACTAAACAAAATGAGTAAATCGGCTGCTGCCAAAGAAGCAAAATTTTCGCCAAGTTGGCTAAAAGCACTTTCCGAGTTCCTAAAATATTCAATAAAACGAACTTTATCTACAATGAAGATACAGATAATCGGATAAATAATCGCCATGACCCAAGACATTCTCAATAACATGTTTAATAAAAAGCCAATCCCAAAAAATAGGACGAAAAAGAGTAACATCGATATGATTAATACACCGATGGACATTTGCATAACCTCCCTATACACATCACTTTTAAGTGTACTGAATGTAAAAATAGGAGTCAATACATAATGTCCACCTCGTTTAAAATACAAATAAAAAAATCGTAAACGCAGAACGCGCTTACGATTAGAAAACTTAATTAAGATTTCGCGTTTTTCTTGCCGGAGCCTCCACAACAAGTGCAAGTTTCAGATCCACCTAACAGTAATTGAAAATACCCCTTTCCAGAACAGTACACACAATCCTTTGTATCGATTTTCAAACTTGCCACTCTCATCAGCTCCCTTATAAATTATTTTAATTTTCTGATAATATATCAAGAAAAACCAAAAAGGGAAAGGCTCAAATTCTTAAATGTAAACGAATACATTGAGTGTTTTCTTTCATTTTCTCTTCGTTTCTTCAATTTACGGAAAATTACAAAAATACTTTATACGTTGTATATCCGAAGTGATCTCCTGGGTTTAAATCGTCTTTTCCAGGCTTTATAGAAGAATTTAATCCCATTATGTAGTGAAGGAGGATGGATGTATTTTTTTCCGCTTTGAGTTTTTCAGGCGACATGAATTGCGCCTCAAACAATTCAGCGACTTGATGACTGATATTTTGTTTCTCACTTGGAATAAGTGAAAAGATTAGCATATTGTCACTAATTTCTTCGTTGAGGACTCCTGTTCTAAGACCAATGAGACCTTCCACTTTACATTGTATCCCTGTTTCTTCTCGTACTTCTCTTATTATGGCTTCATCAGCTGTTTCACCAGCCTCAACAAAACCTGCAGGTAAAGACCATTGCCCTTTCAATCCACCATAACGTTTCTTCACAACTAACCAATTTCCGTCCTTGTCTTTAACCAGACCCGATACTGCAAGCCACACATGACCACGTTTATGGGTAGTGCCCATTCAACTACCTCCCTAAAGAACTTACCTACCTATTCAAAAAAGCTGATTCGAAGACATATAGCATCTGTCTTTGAATCAGCCCCATTTATTATAATACTTTGAATTTACCTTTTTTCAATACAAGTGATGGTCCACCAATCATGAATAGAGCACGGTTATCAACCATTTTCTTCATGAATGACGCTGATCCACCATATAACTTTTTCCCAAATACAAGACCGATTGCATCATCTTCACCTAGTGAACATACAACACCCTTAATGTCAGGAGTGAAAGACTCAAGATCTTGCTTGTCACGAATCAATGCTGCTAGATTACGCGCACAAACTTCACCTTGTTGCATTGCGATTTGAGCCGTTGGCGGATATGGACGATTAATTTCCTCATTGATGATTAATGATGAATCACCGATGATGAACATATCATCATGACCTGGAACACGAAGATCTGAATTAACTTTTACACGACCACGCATTGCTTCGATGCCAGACTTTTCAATGATTGAGTTACCACGTACACCTGCAGCCCAAACGACTGTATTTGCCTTGATTTCTCTAGGTTCTTCTTCGCCTTTTGCAACGATAATACCTTCAGGAGTACATTCTTTAATGGCAGTTCCAATTAAGAATTCTACGCCTTTCTTTTCAAGTTGAGCAACTGCGTAGGTAACAAGCTCAGGATCAAATCCTGGAAGAACCATTGGAGCTGCTTCAACACATACGATCTTAACTTTATGGAAGTCAACATCGTATTCATGGCATAACTCAGGAACACGGTTTGTTAATTCACCAAGGAACTCAATTCCAGTGAATCCTGCACCACCAACAACGATTGTTAAACGATCATCGTTCTTCTCTTCTTCAGTGTTGTAAGTCGCAAATTGATACTCAAGGTGCTCACGAAGTTGACGAGCAGAGTTTACATTTACGATTCCAAAAGCGTATTCTTTTAAGCCTTTAATACCGAAAGTTTCAGGCTCAGCACCAAGAGCAACAACAAGATAGTCATAAGAGATTTCACTTTTCTCTAAAATAACTTTCTTTTCTTCTTTGTTGATTTCAAGAGCTGTGTCTTGAATAAATTGAACTTTGCTAGTATCAATTACATCGCGGATGTCGTAACGTACACGATCATGATGCATTGTACCAGCAGAAGCTTCATGTAACCAAGTTGTTTCATAGTGGTAGTCGTTCTTGTTGACTAATACGATGTCTGCTTCGTTGTTTCCGATTAACTTTTGCAAGCGTACAGTAGTCATCAAACCGCCGTAGCCAGCTCCTAGAATCACAATTTTAGGCTTTCTCAAAGTGATCACTTCCACCTTTTATATTTTCATTTAGTTTCTTTCTCTTAGCTTCCACTGCATCTCAAAAAATTATTTTAAGTTGCATGAAAAAGTTTGTGATTTACTTCACTATAGATTACAAAAAAATGTGCTATTTTCGTCACAAATAATCCTACACTTCATCTTATGCTTTTTTAATACGTTTTTCAAGCGAATTATCTAGTTTGTAATACTTAAGAAAATTCAGTTTTTTAAAGCACAAAAACTAGCCTTTCCTTGATATATCAACACTTTTACAAAAATAACGCCTTTAATTATATTATTCTCAATATTCCTCACAATTGATGAGATAAATTCTCATATGTGATATTATATAATGTGGAGTTCTTACAACAGTGTTGGGGGGA
This sequence comes from Bacillus sp. cl95, assembly GCF_900115925.1. Classification (GTDB taxonomy): domain Bacteria; phylum Bacillota; class Bacilli; order Bacillales; family Cytobacillaceae; genus Neobacillus_A. Next base: position 169,913 of record NZ_FOYF01000006.1, read on the forward strand.
TATGGTGTGAAGGAAGATCAAAAAATTTATGACATAACAATTATTGGTGGCGGTCCGGCTGGATTGTTCACTGCTTTTTATGGCGGCATGAGACAAGCATCTGTAAAAATCATCGAAAGCTTGCCACAACTTGGAGGTCAATTGTCTGCGCTTTACCCTGAAAAATACATATACGATGTAGCAGGCTTCCCTAAAGTACGCGCTCAAGAACTAATCGACAATCTAAAAGAGCAAATGGCAAAGTTTGAACCAGCTGTGGCTTTAGAGCAGTCTGTTGAAAAACTTGAAAAACAAGAGGATGGCGTTTTTAAACTGACTACCAATAAGGAAGTGCATTATTCAAAAACAGTCATCATTACAGCTGGGAACGGTGCATTTCAACCACGCCGCTTAGAATTGGAAAGCGCTGTGCAATACGAAGGCAAGAATCTTCACTACTTCATCGATGACCTAAACCAATTCGCTGGTAAAAAGGTAGTCGTATTTGGAGGCGGAGACTCCGCAGTAGATTGGGCATTAATGTTAGAACCTATCGCTGAGAAAGTAACAATTGTTCATCGCCGTGATAAATTCCGTGCTCATGAACATAGCGTTGAAAACTTAAACAACTCAAAAGTAGAAATTAAGACTCCTTTCGTTCCTGCTGACCTTGTTGGAGACGAAACGGGAATTAAACAAGTAGTATTAGAAGGAGCAAATGGAGAAGGAAGAGAAGCGCTAGATGTTGATTCAGTAGTTGTAAACTATGGATTCGTTTCTTCTCTAGGACCTATTAAAGAGTGGGGATTTGAAATCGATAAGAACTCGATCGTCGTTAACTCTAAAATGGAGACAAATGTACCCGGAATTTATGCAGCTGGTGACATCTGCACATATGATGGAAAAGTAAAGCTAATTGCCTGCGGATTTGGTGAAGCTCCAACCGCTGTCAACAATGCCAAAGCATATATCGATCCAAAAGCTAAGATCCAACCTCTACACAGCTCTTCTATGTTTAAGTAACATAAGACCAAAAAACAAAGGCGTCCGTATTCGGACGCCTTTGTTTTTAGAAACATATTTTAGCAATCTTCAGGCTTGCCTGCATTTGTAGCTGTCTTAAATGAAGATCCACAGCCACAATTAGCGATAGCATTCGGATTTTCAATAGTGAATCCGCCGCCCATCATCGATTGCTTATAATCAATTGTAGTACCATTCAAAATAAGTGAACTTTCTTTATCAACTAGTACGCGAACGCCAAATTGTTCTGTTTGCAGGTCATCTTCTCCCACTTCGTGCTCGAACCCCATGCCGTATGAAAGTCCGCTACAGCCTCCACCTTTAACTGCTACACGTAAAAAGGCGCCTTCTTCCTCATTGTGTTTCATCATTTCTTTTACCTGAGATGCTGCCGCTTCTGTCAAAATTACAACTTGACTCATTTTACTTCCTCCCCTACATCCATTTTCTATTTTACCCATTAAGGTTTTAGCTCATTTCATCTTACTAATTATAGTATATACAGTCTCAGCCATGCACTCAACCATTTGAACCTCTTCTATCTCTGCTCAACATACCCCATTTGCAGACTTTTTTACAAAATCACAAGACTTTTTCACCACTTAAATACAATATACGTTATAATATGTAGTACATAAGAACCATGACAATGGTATTAACAACGTGTTCAAATACGATCAATCGGGGTGAGGACGATGACTCAATTAGAACCTATTTTTGACAAAAAATGTGAATGCCTCGTATGTAAGAAAGCTTTTACAACAAAGCGAGTCCGCTCCCGTTTTGTAAAAGTAACCGAGTATGATACTGACTTCTTCCCAATTTATGCAAGTGACGATACCAATCCTATTTTTTATCATATAAACGTTTGCCCGAATTGCGGATTCTCCTTTTCCGATGATTCAACGAAATACTTCCCACCTGGCGCTGAGCAATTAATATTCGAAAAAGTGAGCAGCCAATGGGTCACAAGAGACTTTGGCGGAAAAAGGACCATTCACCAAGCTATCCAAGCCTATAAATTAGCCATCTTTTGTGGCTTATTAAAAAAGGAAAAGCATATTACACTCGCAGGCATGTACTTACGCGTGGCTTGGCTGTATCGTACACTAGAAGATTCCGCACAGGAACAGCGTTTTATCAAATTAGCCGTTCATGAATACGTCGAATCATATTTGAATGATGATTTCCGTGGAACACAAGTATCGGAAATAAAGATCCTATACTTGGTTGGTGAACTATCAAGAAGAAATGGAGCAATTGACCAAGCTGTTAAGTATTTCTCAAAAGTGATTGAAAAGCAGAAGCAATCGGTTGAACCTCGGATTATAGAAATGGCTCGTGACCGTTGGCATGATATTCGTGAAAGCAGATTATTGGACGTTTAGCGTAAAAGTCTCGTTTAATAAAATAAAAACAAGGGAGCTTCAGCAAATGCTGAGCTCCCTTTCTATTAGAACATTGGATTTTCGTCCAAATATTGATAAATGTTATCGACTAATTCATCTGGGGTGTCACCGGTTACAACTTCGCCGTTTACTAACGCGTACAATGTTGAAGCACATTTACCGCAATATCCAAGGCAACCGTACTCCACTATATCTAAATTAGGATCTCTCTCTAACTTTTCACGAGCTTGTTGGGCACCACTGGCCAAATTACTGATACAAAATTCAATGATTGGCTGAATCATCTTTTTCACCTCTCTACTAACTACCTACTCTACCTTTTTTCCACGGTACCGTCAATTACCATTAATCGACAAGAACTGTCAAGGAATTCACATTAATTGTTGTTATTTTGCCATAATTTCGTTATAATCTTTAATGGTATTTAATCGGTAGAAATTTTTTTAATTTACTATGCAAACGATTTCTTTTTTCAAAAGCTACACGTCTTTAGGTAAACCCAGTTTGTTTATAATATAAATGGAGTGGGAATGGAACTTTAACAGTATTCGGATAAAAGGGGAAATTCAAGATGAAAAATCTCGTGATTCTCGGTGGAGGATACGGCGGCATGAAAATGCTTAACGAACTTTTGCCCGATCATCTTCCAGATGATGTGGCCATTACTCTCGTTGACCGCGTCCCATACCATTGCTTAAAAACAGAATATTATGCATTGGCTGCAGGAACAATTTCCGATCATGATATCCGCGTTACTTTCCCGGTACACCCACGCCTTACCGTAAAATATGGCGAAGTAACCGGAATTAATCTTGAAGAAAAGAAAGTGTATTTAGGCGAAGATACGTTACAATATGACGACCTTGTAATCGGACTAGGCTGTGAAGATAAGTATCACAATGTCCCCGGAGCTCAAGAGTTCACTCATAGTATCCAAACGATCGGCAAATCAAGAAACACCTATCAACTTTTAAATAACTTGGCTGCTAATTCAGTTGTTGGGATTGTCGGTGCTGGTTTAAGTGGCGTTGAATTGGCAAGTGAGTTGAGCGAAAGCCGCTCAGACCTAAAAATAAAACTATTCGACCGTGGAAATCACATTTTGTCTGACTTTCCTGACCGTCTAAGTAAATATGTTGAAAAATGGTTCAACACACATTCAGTTGAGATTATTAATAACTCAAACATCACTAGGGTTGAAGAGAACACCCTCTATAATCATGATGAACCAGTTCATTGCGATGTGATTGTTTGGACTGCTGGCATTCAAGCGAATGTAATTGTACGAAATCTTGAAGTTGAAACAGACAAACTCGGCCGCGCGATTTTGACACCTCAACATAACCTGCCTAATGACGAGCATGTATATGTTGTTGGGGATTGTGCAAGTCTTCCTCATGCACCGAGTGCTCAACTGGCCGAAGGACAAGCTGAACAAATTGTTCAAGTGCTGTTAAAACGTTGGAATGGAGAAGCTCCTCCAGAGTCATTCCCGCCAATCAAATTAAAAGGAGTCCTTGGCTCACTCGGCAAAAAACAAGGATTTGGCATGGTAGCTGATAGAGCCATCACTGGCCGTGTAGCAAGATTATTAAAATCAGGTATCCTTTGGATGTACAAATATCATAATGGTTGATAAAAAGGCGTGGGAGTTCCCTCGCCTTTTTTCTTTTCCCCAATTTGGCAAGTTAATTGTTGTTTAAAAGAATATGGAATAAAAAAGAAGAAATCCGAATTAACTTACAAGGGGAGGTGAAGGAGATGGATCAAAAATCAACTGGTACTGCATATTTGTTAATGTTATTTAGTTTAATTGGATTTGCTGGAATTCAGAGATTCTACTTAGGCAAAATCGGAACAGGTATCTTATACTTACTTACTTGGGGATTATTCGGTTTTGGACTTATTTACGATTTATTTACATTACCCAACCAAGTCCGTATGGCTAACCTATTAAGAAGCGGAGCTAATCCTAATGTTGTTGTTCATGTAAACACAAAAGATTAAACACATAATCATCTTTTAATGTAATGAGTTATAGCCCCTCTCAGATGAGAAGGGCTTTTGTTATTTATTCCATCCATGCAGAGCTTTGCCGATAGAAGACGTCCGACATGGCTGTTATTAGTATGGATTGAAAATATACTATGCGTTATATCCGTACTTCTCCATTTCAGCATAAATGGTCTTAAGACGAGGATTGCCCTCTCCAACGATTTTCCCTTCGATAAGTACAACCGGATAAAACATATCTTCTTCTACAACTCTTTCCGCAAAGATTCTTTTCTCTTCATCTTCGTGAGGAATCGTAATGTCTACATATGAAATTTTGAATGGTTGATTAGGATATTTCCTAGCCACCGCAGCTTGCAGCCAGTCGTATGTTTCTCTAGATGAAGGCATATTTACACAACTCGGGCAAATCTGTTCTGCCCCATAAACCACAATCTCAATCTCCTTATTCTCCATTGCCAACCTTCCTCTGCACTTTTCTTTAATCATAGCTTATTACCTTAGTAGGATGCGACAAATAAGCGTTCAAATTCGATTTTCCATAATGGATTTTTAATGACAATGTGATTATAATAGAAATTAGGAAGGGAGTCGATATACATGTCAGAACAAGATATGATTGCTCAAGTTCAGGAAGTATTAGATAAATTGCGTCCATTTTTACTTCGCGACGGTGGTGACTGCGAACTAGTTGACATCGAAGACGGGATCGTAAAACTACGCTTATTAGGAGCTTGTGGAAGCTGCCCAAGTTCAACAATTACGTTAAAAGCTGGAATTGAACGCGCTCTTTTAGAAGAAGTTCCAGGCGTAGTTGAAGTAGAACAAGTATTTTAATATTAATGAATAAATTGGAAAGGTGATGTCCATTATGGATCATCACCTTTTTTGTGTTTTAATGACTCCACTTCCCTTATTTACAATTTGCAAATGCCTAATTTCGAATTTTCCATACTTCAATCGGAGTTCCTCCGCTAATCTATCACAATTTCCGGGTACACAACAAAGCATGATAGTTGGTCCGGCACCACTTAAATAGACACCAAAAGCGTGATTTTCTGAAACGTATTCTTTCATATTCATGAGATCCGGAACTAATTCATAGCGATATGGCTGATGAAACAGATCTTTCCCCATCATTTCCCCTGCAATTGTCCATTTCTGTTGGAGAAGGGCGGCTAATAACATATTAGAGATAGCTGAGGCAGTGACTGCCTCCGAAAATGGTAGCGTCACTGGGAGAACCGAACGGGACTTTTCCGTCGCTAATGGCGTCTTCGGGATAGCGGCAATAAGCTCGAACGGCAAATCCTTAAAAGACAAACCGGACACTATCTTATCATGCCTGCTGCCTACAAATAATCCCCCAAAAATTGATGCCCCAACATTGTCAGGATGTCCCTCCAAGTCGGTTGCCAAATTCAACTTTTCTGCATCTGATAAGTCTAGACAAGCCAATACGTTCACTAACTCAATTCCTGCCACAATGGCTGCCCCGCTTGAGCCAAGTCCTCTAGCCAACGGAATATCGCTTTTAATCGTAAGCCGGCATGGTTCTATGCTTTTATTGAATCTTTCGGCGATCCCGATGGCCGTTTTACAAATCAAATTCGATTCATCACAAGGGTATTCTTTTTCGTCATCCGGGTCACCTAATGGAATGACTTCCCACTTATTACTTTTTTCAACTTCTATTGTTAAAAATAAATCTACTGCCAGTCCCATTGAATCAAAGCCCGGCCCTAGATTAGCTGTACTACCGGGCACACGGATGATGAAGTTGTTTAAACTCATTGATGAACGACTCCTCTAATATATTTCGAGATCTCATGTTCATCATTCGGTAATTCTATAGGCTTAATTTGACCGGTCTCTAAGGCAGTATAAGGGTCTTTCAAACCATTTCCTGTTAAGACCGCTACAACCGTCGCCCCTTTTGAAATGACACCGCTTTGGATTTGTTTCGCTACTCCCGCCAGAGAAGCACATGAGGCAGGTTCTGCGAATAGTCCTTCTTTTGCTGCTAATAATCGATACGCACTTAAGATTTCGTCATCTGTGACTTCATCAATTTTTCCCTTTGACTCCTGACAGGCATTGACGGCCAAATCCCAACTAGCTGGATTACCAATCCTAATGGCAGTCGCGATCGTTTCGGGTTCTTCAAACACCTTGTTGTGAACTATTGCGGCAGCACCCGCTGCCTCAAATCCATGCATGTGAGGCAAACCCGTGTTCCTCACATCCGAGTATTCCTTGAATCCCTTCCAATAGGCACTAATATTTCCCGCGTTCCCAACTGGAATGGCTAGAAAATCAGGAGCACGCCCGAGCGTATCACATAATTCAAAGGCTGCCGTCTTTTGACCTTCTAATCTGTAAGGATTAACGGAATTCACAAGCGTAACAGGCTCTTTCTTACTGATATCACGTACAAGCTTTAAAGCTTGATCAAAGTTACCATCGACCGATATGATTTCAGCACCGTACATCATGGCTTGTGCTAGCTTGCCCAGTGCAATCTTACCTTTTGGGATGACGATAATAGACTTTAATCCCGCCCTGGCGGCATATGCAGCCGCAGACGCAGAAGTATTCCCCGTAGAGGCACATATGACCGTGTTGCTCCCCTCTTCTACCGCTTTTGCCACAGCCATTACCATGCCTCGATCTTTGAAAGAACCCGTTGGGTTGGCTCCTTCCACTTTGGCAAACAACTCTACTCCCCACTCTTTGGATAGTCTTTCTAATTTCACAAGTGGAGTGTTGCCCTCATTCAAAGTTAAGCGGGGGGTTCTTTCTGTTATAGGTAGCCATTCTTCATAAGCTCTGATCAATCCATCCCATCTCATCATTCCCGACACCCTTCAACGCGAAAATGGCTCTTGATTTCTATCAACGCCCGCATATCTCTTAGTTCTACTAAGACATCTTCAAAATTACTTAAAGATGCTCGATGAGTAACAAGAACAATTTCTGCTACTTCATTTTTCTTGACGGGAAGCTGCAGTATTTTTTCAAGGCTCACTTTATGTTCAGAAAAAATGGTTGTTAGTTCAGAAAAGACCCCTACTTCATCCTTTACTTGAAGACGGAGGAAGAACTTGGATTGGATTTCTTCCTTATCTTTCAATTGTTTATCATATTGTGGCGCAATTGCGCTTTGACCTGTCACACCAAGGCGCATATTCTTGATTACAGCCACTAAATCGGAAACGACTGCTGTTGCAGTTGGCAAACTCCCCGCCCCAGGACCGTAAAACATCGTTTCACCTACTGCCTCGCCATATACATACACCGCATTGTATTCATCGTTGACGGAAGCAAGGGGATGCGCGTCTGCCACAAATGCTGGCTGAACACTTACCTCTACCCTATCACCTTCACGCTGAGCTATTCCTATCAGCTTCATTGTGTAACCAAGTTGATTCCCATACAGAAGATCCTGTTCTGTAATTTTCGTTATCCCTTCAACTTGGACATCATCTAAATCAATCTTCATGGAAAAACCGAGTGTAGCCAAAATAGCCATTTTCCTCGCAGCATCAAGCCCATCCACATCTGCCGATGGATCTGCTTCGGCATAACCTAGATTTTGTGCTTCTTTCAATACATCTTCATATCTAAGTCCTTGCTTGCTCATTTTCGTCAGAATAAAGTTTGTGGTACCATTCACAATCCCCATCATCTTTGTAATCCGATCAGAAGCTAACCCCTCTACAACACTTCTTAAAATAGGGATCCCTCCAGCCACACTCGCTTCATAAAATAAATCACAACCATTCTCAGAAGCTACAGTAAGTAATTCCGAACCATGTAAGGCCATCAAATCTTTATTGGCAGTGACAATTTGCTTTTTGTTACGAAGGGCTTGCAGCATGTAATTTTTCGTTTGCTCGACTCCCCCCATCACTTCGACAACGATATCAATGTCCGGATCGTTCACAACATCTTGATAATCGGTGGTCAAAACAAAGCCATTTGTTTCAATAGCTCTCTCTTTTTCCTTTTCCTGTACGAGCACTTTTTTAATGTGTACAGGACATCCTGTTTGATGAATGAGTTTATCTTGATGGTTCTGCAACAACTTTACTACCCCAGTGCCAACTGTTCCCAACCCGAGAAGTCCTATTGAGATTGCCTTCATCATGCCACCGCCTTTTGTCTACTCTATAAATACATTTGCATTTTCATAGTAGACATTATATTTCTTATTTTCTGAATTTACAAGGGTATATTCTAATAAAAAAAATATACTCCCGATTAGAGGAGTATAGAAGTTCTGATATGGTTCATATTATTTATTCACTTGCGCTATAGGCTCTTTACCACTTAAAACTGCATCAATATTGGCAAAACACATCTCCATCATCGCCGTTCTTGTGTCAATACTCGAACTGCCGATATGAGGTAAAGCAACAACGTTTTTTAGTGTAAGAAGAGGATGACTAGCACTGATTGGTTCTTTTTCGAATACATCCAAGCCTGCTCCAGCAATCTCACCTGCTGCCAAAGAATCAAACAAAGCATTTTCATCCACGACAGGTCCTCTTGATACGTTAACAAAGATTGCTGATTTCTTCATATGTTGAAAAACTTGTCTCGTAAACAAGTGTTTCGTTTCTTCCGTAAGAGGAGTTAAACAAACGATAAAATCAGACTCTTTCACGAGCTCGGTAAAGGTACAATAATGAACACCCAATCTCTCTTCAAGTTCTGGTTTCCGCGAACGATTATGGTAAAGAATTTTCATATCAAAACCGGTTGCACGCTTGGCAACTGTTTCCCCAATCTTCCCCATACCAACAATGCCGATTGTTTTATGGTGGATATCATTACCAGCCAATAAGAGAGGGCTCCAACTATTCCAATTATCTTCTTTTACGAATCTGTCTGCTTCAACAATCCTTCTTGCCGCTGCCATGAGCAAGCCAAACGTGAGGTCTGCCGTAGTATCTTTCAAAATATCTGGAGTGTTACAGATCGCGATTCCTTTTTCATTGGCCTTTTTCACATCGATATTATCAAAACCTACTGCAAGATTCGCCACTACCTTTAACCGTTCTCCAGCTGCAAGAACCTCTTCATCAATTTTGTCTGAAAGCATCGTCAGCAACGCGTCTGCATTTCTTGCTTCATCTCTTAATATTTCATATGGAATTGGAATATCTTCATGTTGCCACATACGAATTTCATACTTTTCATTGAACCTGGAAACGATTGTGTCGGGTAATTTTCTTGTTATAAAAAGTGTCTGTTTCAATATCTTTCCTTCTTCCATGCAAGGTATTGATATCATTATAACGAAAATGCTTCAAAAATAGATAATTGAATGCTGCCAGTTATATACTTTGAAGCCACTCTGGCAAAGGCAGTCTTGCCTTGCTGACTGGTGCCTCTACCATTTGAAAAAAGCCTCCAAGAAATAGCTCATACTCTCTTGATTGCTTTAAAATTTTCTGAAGCCTATCTTCTAGTTGTTTTTTTTCTTGTTCGGACCTCGAACCATAATAACTTTCCACGCAATCGACATAATGAAGCGGAAACAACAATCTTGAGTATAAGAGCCTCCAAGAAAATGGTGATATAGATACAATGCTTCTGTAATCATCAAAAAATTGTTTTACTTCACGTTGATACGTTTGGATATTCAAAAAATAGCGCTCTCTTGTCCATTCAGCCAAATCCCTGCTCGCATGATCAAATACCCAATCAAAAGGGTCCTTAATCAACACTTGCTTTCCCCAGGTCCTTGCAGAAAATCGTTCATGACATACGGTGCCATTATCCACTTCCAACGCCTCTTCATCCAATTCTGTATCAACTAGATATTGAATCGCATTTTCCGTCAATCCCATATAATACGGAAATGTCTCTATGAATAGTCTTTCAAACTCATCTTCAGGCGTTTGAAAAAGCAAACCATTCCATACTTTCTCCATTTGATCAAGTCTCTTTTCCCATAACCCCTTCCACTGCCCGATCCTACTCGCCTTTTGTACCTGAAACGGTATTGCCCTTCCCCGCACATGGAATTTTGCGAGCTTTCTACCGGCTTTGTCTTGTCGCCACTCTTCTGACTGTCTATTTAAGAAGGCACAATATTTCTCTCCCTTCCATTCTGTTAAAAGTTCATCCTCTTTCGTCTTAATAAATGCTGGTACTTGTCGATCTCCATACTGAATAAGATGGTTTGTAATGTCGTTGAGTTCTGAAAGATCTTCTTCGCTACGCTGTCCCGTTTTAACAATGAGGTAAATGCCTCCTGATCCTCGACAAGCATCATATTTATCCACTTTCATCTGTTCTTCGGCACTTATTCCATACTTTTCTTCGAGTAGTCTTTGAAACATTTCTCCACCCCGTTCACATTCCTATTCTTATGTCATATATATGTTTCAATCATCAAAAACTTGTTACGTTTCCAATGCCAAAACTGACTAGAAGCTTTTGAAAGAGAGTAACCTATCTTAGGAAAGTACTTTTCTTGAAAAGGGTTTTTATTTATATCATGAGAGCAAACCATTGATATTGAAGTTGATTGTAACGGAAGGTGCGAGACTCCTCGAAAAGGCTAACGCCTTTTCTTCGTACGTGGGTCCAATCAAGGAAGCTATTCAATGTCCTGCGGGAGCAGCGGGACAGGTGAGACCCCACAGGAGCGCTAGCGACGAGGAGGCTCACCGCCCGCCCAAGGAGAATTTGCCCATGAAAAAGCCGGCATTAGGGCTTTTTCATAATTCGCCCCGCGGAAAGCGAGCATCCTGGAGTGGAAATCGACCACTACTATTTTTTAAAAAGAAAGTTATAAAACAGCCTATGGAAATAAGACATAATTTCAATAAAAAAGTTGTATATATATAGTCAAATTATAAGAAAAAAGGTGAAGCATATGGCCGAAGGAAAAAAAGTGAATTTATCCGAATCAACAGCTCGTAAATGGCTTCATGAAAGAGGCGTCGAAATTCAAGACATCGCTGACCTCGTTTATTATTTGCAGCAAAGCTATCATAAAGAATTAAAAATAGAGGATTGCATCCATAATGTAGAGCGAGTCATATCAAAACGTGAGGTTCAAAATGCCATTCTCACAGGCATCCAGCTTGATATGCTTGCGGAGAAAAAAATGCTCGAGGAACCGCTTCAATCCATTATCGGCACGGATGAAAGTCTGTATGGGGTAGATGAAATCCTGGCTTTCTCTATTGTGAATGTGTATGGATCCATCGGATTCACGAATTACGGGTATATCGATAAGCAAAAACCAGGTATATTAAGAAGATTAAATGATAAATCTACGGGGCAGTGTCACACCTTCCTCGATGATATCGTCGGCGCGATTGCAGCTGCAGCCTCTAGTCGCCTAGCTCACCGCGTTGAAAATGTAGAGTAAACGCCTGCCTCAAGTTTAAGAGAACTAAAAGAAAAAGGATGGCATCCGCCATCCTTTTTTATGGTTCCCAGTGTTCAAGTGAATCAATTGCATACGTTGGCTTACGGTCATAACCCGCTAGTAGTTCTTTGGTTGTAACTCCAGTATGAACTAGCAGAGTGTCCATTCCTGCATTCATGCCCGCCAAAATATCGGTGTCGTAATAGTCTCCTACCATAAGCGTTTCTTCTTTACGAGTCCCTAATACCTTTAATGCCTGTTCCATAATAACCGACTCCGGCTTTCCGATAAAAGTAGGTTTTGTTTGCGTAGAAACGGCAATTACAGATGTAAGTGAGCCGTTCCCAGGAAGAAGCCCTCTTTCTGTCGGAATCGCTATGTCTCCATTCGTGGAGATAAACTTTGCACCGTTTCTGACAGCCAAACAGCCCACTGCCAATTTTTCATAAGTAATTCCACGGTCAATTCCGCACACCACAAAATCTGCGTCCTCACCTGCAAACTTTAGACCTTTCTCTTCAATTGCCTGCAGAATTCCCTCCTCACCGATTACATATACTTTGGCATCATTTTTTTGTTCATATATGTAATTAGCTGTAGCCTGGCTCGTCGTAAACACCAGTTTTTCTTCAGCAGGAATATCAAACTCCCTTAGTTTTTGCGCCACTTGTGCAGGTGTACGAGAAGAATTATTCGTCACAAATAAATACGGAATTCCAGCGTCAACAAGTTTTTTTACAAAGTCAGACGCCGCTTCAATACGTTCTGAACCTTTATACATAGTTCCATCTAGGTCAATTAAATAACCAGCATATTTCTTCACTTATATCACTCCCACTGTTATCTTACCGCAAAAATCACTATAAAGAAAACCCGACACATAGGCGAGTTTTGTCTAATTTTTGAAAGCCGTGACAGGTCCTAATTCATTCACAAGATAATTTCGGACAGCTGTTGGAAATTCACTTAATGCACTGGAATGACTTTGAAACAGATTCACGAGTGATGAATGGTCAATGTCTAAATAGGATTGGACAAGATTTTTACGAGTCTGTACAAGTAATTTCAAGCTTTCACCCATTGATGAAGTAATCACTTTTTCATCCATTAAGATATCAACTATATCTTCGTAACTTCCTGGGTCACGCATGATAAATCCATCAATGATGCTATTACCAACATCCAATACCGCCTCAAGCATAGTATGGGTCAAACGTTCGAGCGCAGCTATTTCAATTGGGGAACGCCAATCTTTTTGGGATAGAAAAAGTTCTAATTGTCTATCTAGATAAACGAGTGTTTCTTCAATTTTATCACGATCCACAAAGTACATAGAGGACTTCCTTTCGATATGTGATGTTAAACAGTCAATGAAAACGACTTCATGATGCAAATATTTTATCACATTTTAAAAGAATTCGTATTTTTTCCGCCGAATTGACGGAGAAAAAGGCAAAATTCTGTTAAGATAAGAAGAGTAACTTTTTGTACAAAAGGAGTTTTTTACTATGGGAGAACGTTTTTTTCTATACGATGATACTGAAAATACAAAAACACGCTTTGTCAGCTTTGTAGGTGAAAATCACCGCTTTGATTTAGCCATTACCCAAACAGACCGTCATTACGGAAAAGCGCTTGTTCTTGATATGCAAGGAAGCCGTTTTGCGATTATTGGCCCTGATGATTTACAAGAAGAAGGTTATCTGGAGTACGCTTATCAGTTAAATGAAAGCGATGCCGAAGAATTGCGATCCTTTTTAATGGAAATGATTTAATAAACACATCATTCCTGCTTCCATGGCAACAATATTAAAAATGGAAGCAGAGGTGAGAATATGACTGAATTTCAAGACGATGATGATCTATATTCTGATTTTTCCAATGTTGAAAAGCAACGGAATTACTTAATCCCAGAGGATTTGCCTGAAGGTCCTTACGGTTCTCCGAGAGGCAAAACAGAGCCCGTACAAAATAAAAGTACGCCTTGGGAAAAGGGGCAGCGTTATCAGAGTGCTTTCAACTATGAATTCAAGTCGCTACATCAAGATTTGCCCCGTCAAATGGAGGGTGCACATCCTCCTCATGACGATCCTGATAAGGATGATCAAAGACCGTATTCATAGAAAAGTGCATGTTTAAGAAAAATAAACGGGCCAGACTCTTATAAGAGTCTGACCCGTTTTTCTTATTTCTTCACTTTCCTTAAAACAAAATAAGGACAGCCAAAGTTACAGTATTCGTAAAGATATTCACTTAGAGTACTGATTTTTGTATCAAAAGATGCTTTCTGATTCTGATCTTCAAAAAAGCCACGCAAACGGAGTTGTCCATAGCCCCAATCGCCGACAATGTAATCATATCTCGATAAAATATCACTGTACCTCGCCTTTAGAGCTTCCTCATTATAACCGTCTCTGCTATCTTCCATGATTTCATAAGTAGCATTATTAATAATAATCACATCATCACCTCAAATACTCCACATATGTTATATCCATTATAACTTATTCCCAATCAATTACTAATAGAAAAAATACTTTCTCTGGTCATTCTAATAAGAGGAGGTGGCTTAATTGAAAAAATCCATTGTCATCTTAGGACTGTGCAGTATGACCGCACTCGCTGGTTGTGGAGCAGACAAAGATGAAGCAAGAGGAGATATCTATCAGGAAAGTGGCAATACCATCAACGTCAATAACAAGCGTTCCGAGCTATACAATGAAAATGGCAGTAAGATGAAAAATGTAAGTGAAGACTTTGGATATGTTCGCCATCAAAAAAATCCAATGGGCAGAAACAATTCCAATGGTCATTATGAGGCATTGGATAGAGAGAAACTCGCCAATACCATCAGCAAACTTAGTACAGATCTTCCTAACGTAAATGATGTGGCTACTCTTGTTACTGACTCAGAAGTCTTAGTCATTTACGATACAGATACGAAGGATCGCAACCTGACTGCCGACCAAGTAAAGAGAACAGCATTGTCAGTCGTACCGAGATTTTATCATGTCTATGTAAGTGATGATAAAAACTTGATGAAGAATCTCGAAAGTCATGCCCAATTAGATTCTGACAGTCGTGATGTAAATAGTATTGTCGACAATCTCATTGAAAAAATGAAAGCTTCCCCACAAGGAAAGCGAATCAATCAAAGTGAAAATGAAAACGGAGAAACAGCCGAAGATATGGGTATGTAGTCGGTAAAAAGAAGCAGAGCTACCATAGCTCTGCTTCCTCATGTTTATGCTTCTTTTGCTTCTTGTTCTCCAAGCATTTGCTTTTGCTTTGCAGCAGCATTCACTTGTTCATCTGCGTGATATGATGAGCGAACGAGCGGGCCTGCTTCACAATGGCTAAATCCTTTGCTCATGGCAATTTCTTTAAACTCCTGGAACTCTTCAGGGCTATAGTATTTAACAACCTTGATGTGTTTTTTGGATGGTTGCAAGTATTGACCGATTGTCATGATGTCAACATCGTTTGCACGTAAATCATCCATCGTTTCGATAATCTCTTCCCTTGTTTCCCCGAGTCCAATCATCAAGCTGGACTTTGTTGGAACACTAGGCTGCATTTGCTTAGATCGGCGTAAAAATTCCAGTGAACGCTCATAGGTTGCACGTGCTCTAACTCTCGGAGTAAGACGACGGACTGTTTCAATATTATGATTTAGGATATCTGGTTTCGCTTCCATCAACATTCTTAAGTTTTCTTCCACTCCACCCATGTCAGAAGGAAGGACTTCGATACTTGTAAACGGATTTTTTCTGCGGATTGCACGGACAGTTTCAGCAAAAACAGCTGCTCCGCCATCTTTTAAATCATCTCTCGCAACTGCCGTAACGACGACGTGCTTTAAATTCATGAGTTGTACTGAATCCGCAACGCGCTCTGGTTCTTTCAAATCAAGCTCATTTGGCAAGCCTGTTTTAACGGCACAGAAGCGGCAAGCTCTCGTGCAAACCCCACCAAGAATCATAAATGTTGCTGTTCGTCTTACTGCCCAACATTCATGGATGTTTGGACATTTGGCTTCTTCACAAACGGTATGCAAGTTCTTTTCACGCATCATTTTCTTTAAGCCATTATAATTCTCATTTGTATTAAGCTTTATTTTTAACCAATCCGGTTTACGTAAATATTCTTCTTTTGTACTCATCATTTCACTCCGTTCTTAAACAATCGTGGAACTATAGTAACTACAATATAAACGGTAAAAATACCACTGTTTCACTTTATCATACAAAAAAAAACCGGACAAGCCGAAGGATTTTTTTGATTACCAATTATTACTCCTAATGAATTTCCCAGCTTGCCACAAACTATATTTACTAGTTACTCGGAAAGGAGTTTTCCTGTGCGCTTTTTCTTAATAATTCTCACCGTAATGATAACCTTAAGCGTTTCAACAACAAATTCAGGGGTTTATGCTCAAGAACCTGGTGTTTATCAGAAACGAATAGACCTTTACAAAAAAATGGAAACCATTACTCAAATCCCATGGTATTACTTTGCTGGCATTGATCAATATGAAAGAAATGTCAGACTAGCACGGAAAGATCTTCCTAAAGCCGAAGGCAACATTGGTATCTACATTCGTCCAGAAGTGTGGACTGGGATGATAAATCCAAACCCAGAAGATGAAAACCCAACATCCATTCAATTTTTTAATGGAATGGGAGCTGATGGCGATGGGGATGGAAAAGCTAGTAGAAAAAGCGACGAAGATGTTCTATATGCCTTTGCACGTTATCTGGTGAACTATGGAGCTGATCATGATCATATAAAGATTGGGCTTTGGAATTATTATAAGCGAGATAAGACTGTAGGCATCATTATCGGGCTTTCTAAAATTTACAGACATTATGGAAGAATCGATTTAGAAACCAGTTCTTTCCCTGTTCCTATTAGAAGTAATCACAGCTATAAGAATACATGGGGTGATGCACGAGGCTGGGGTGGTCGAAGAATACATGAAGGTACAGATATTTTTGCGGATTATGGCGTTCCTGTACGTGCAACAAAATATGGCATTATCGAGATGAAAGGCTGGAACCGTTACGGAGGTTGGAGAATAGGGATCCGCGACGTCAATAATACGTATCATTATTTCGCCCATCTCAGTGGTTTTGCCAAGGATTTAGAAGTGGGACAAATCGTTGAACCTGGGATGATTATTGGTGGGGTTGGCAGCTCGGGATATGGGCCTCCTGGAACATCTGGAAAGTTCCCTCCCCACTTACATTACGGAATGTATAAAGATAACGGTTATACAGAATGGTCATTTGATCCTTATCCACACTTAAGACTGTGGGAAAGGATGGAAAGACAACGAGCACGAAAGAGATAAAAAGATGACTCCTTCTATGGATGAAGGAGTCATCTTAACCATTTTATTTATCGAGATTTCCTTACTGCGGTTATCGTACTTACAATAAGACCGCTCTAAATCATAATCAACCGCATTTTTATTCCATCGGTAGTTCCAATGAAGGAGCAGAGTCACCACCGTTATTATAAAACTGTGGTACATCACCTTCAAATAGTCCCATCGCAACCGGAATGCTCTGTTCCATCTTCGTAATCTTTGTTGCGAATGGAACAATGATTTGTACGTTTACCTCTATTTTCACGTAAACTTCAATCCACATATTGTTGATTCCATGATCTTGAACCTTTGAAACAATATTTGTGCTAACGTCACCAATAGGTGTAAAACGCACAGGGATTTTTGGTCCTAAGTTCCCCAATAAAGCATTGTTTGTCGCTTGCCCCAGTGGTATATGATAAACAATTCCCTCTCCTTTTGCAGAACCATTTTCATCAATTTCAATATCGAAGGATTCTTCCAATTCAGCAATATTTCCTTTCTCAGCCTGAGAAAGGTTTTTTTGCACAAGACTCTGGGTTTCCGAAAGAATTTGGGTAATCGTAGCGGTATTCAACCTTCTTACGGATGAATTCCCTTGGTTTGATGAGTCTTCTTCAATGATATCCCGGATGTCTTTTACATTCGTTACATTGCTTTTAACGGCATTATTGATTACGAGGGAAGCAATTCTTCGGGTCTGGGAATCGGCATAACTCATTAATGTCGGTTCTATCCCTTTGTCGATAATAAATAAGCTGGCAGCTGTCGAAAAGATAAAAAAAACAAATGTTAGCAAAAAAACATATCTAAAAGGCAACGGGCCACGCCGCGTCATGCGCCTGCGAATATTAACCATAAAAATCCCCCCTTCCTAGCTATATGTATGCTTTGAAGGGGGGAAATATTAGGCTTATTCGTTTTTAAAAGTCGTATCACAGTTACGGATCACGATTGCTAGTTCATCTCTCAGATCCAGATCATAAGGAGAAACTTCTGCACCATTCTCTTGAAGTATCCTCACAATAGGCCTTTCACTTAAGCCAATATTTTGGCGGGATACAACCCCTTTACGTCCATCACTTAATTCCACTGTGAGTCCAATCGGATAAATCGCTACAGACTGCCTAAAGGCTTCAATAACTTTCGAATCAAATAGAGTATTTGATCCTGCATATAAAATCTCTAGACCCTCATGGGGAAGCATGGCCTGACGATAAACCCGATTAGATGTAACCGCGTCAAAAACATCAGCGACAGCAATGATTTTTCCAAACTCATGGATGTCATTGCCCATAATTCCACGAGGATATCCTGTTCCATTCAGCCTCTCATGATGCTGAAATGCACAATGAGCAACAAGTAAAGGCAAAGTCTGTACATTTCGCAGTAAGTGAAATCCTTCTTCTGCATGTTTTTTCACTTCTTCGTACTCTTCCAATGTCAATCTTCCCGGTTTCAGCAAGATATGTTCAGGTATTTTCATTTTCCCCACATCATGGAGGATAGCCCCCAGACCAAGTGTTTCAAGTTCTTTCTGTGAAAGTTTCAACTGCATACCGATAGCAAGGGAATACATTGTAACGTTCAATGAATGGGTAAATATGTAGTTGTCGTACACATACACTTCTGACATAAGTGCTAATAATTCATCATCTTTTTTCAACTCTATCAATAAGCTGCGAATGAGCTCTGTATAACGCTTGGAAGCTTTCTCAATAACAAAGGAATTAGATAAGAATGCTTCATCCTGTATTTGCTTAAAAGTAGACTCTATCGTGCCGATTGCTTCCAAGCGCAACTTTGGGCAAATCTTTTCATGGAATTTAATATCTTTCGTTTTATCATCTTGTATATGTATATGATGAATGCCTTTGATCATTAAGAGCTCTATTAATTTATTGTTCAACTGTACGCCTTCATTTAATAGAACTTGGCCCTTTTCGTTATATATCGTCCTGCCTAATACGGCACCTTCTACTATTGATGATGTCTCAACAAGCCTCATATTGTAATCCCATCCATTCAAACAAATAAAATACTACAGAAATCGACATATTTCTCTATGTTCCTATTATTATCCTTATGTTAAACAACTTTCAACCCCAAATCGAGCTAATTTTCATAAAGAATAATTGGGAAATGCTGTTTTCGCATAGATTGTTGCTTTTACGATCAGAGCAAAAACACGCATAGATTCTTATTTCGTGCTCTTTTCCTCAAAATTTAATTCTAAACGCAAAATATCGTCTGGTTTTAGTATAGAAAAAGCCCTACTGCCGGCTTTTTCTTGCTCCAATAACAACAAAGTTTACGAAAAGAACCTTGGGAAAAGAATATGACAAGAAAATTGGTGAGATTGTAATCATAAAAAGAAGCTTGCCGTTATTGGCAAGCTCCTTAAATCATCTTTAATAATGCGTCTTTCCCAATCATGCCTTTGGTAATGCCACGGGCTTCTGCTTCAACAGTCACAGATTCCAACGGAGCATCAAGCAGTTGCTGGATCGTTTTCACACCAACCGCCCTTCCGGCAATGATTTTACGATCCTTTAACTTAGCATTTAATAAACCGACATCCAAAGCTCCACACATTATATATCCATGATCGCTTGTAACAACAAGCAATGTAGTTTTCGGCAATATTACAGTAACGCTTAAAAAGGTGTGTCCTCCGATTTCAACAGGCGACAAATCAATCATGACCTACACTTCCTTTCTATCCATAACACATTATGAATGAACAAGAAAAAGCGTGAATCTGAATTGTGAAATCAGCCCCAAAATCCTTCATATATCATTCGGATACCTACGATGATCAAAATCAACCTCAAAATAATGACCAGTGTACTGCTCTTTAACTTTGAGTTTAGTAATACCCCTATCTTTGCACCAATCCAAGCACCAGGAACAAGCGCAAGTGCAATGAACCAATCGACATTCCCTAGACCAATATGAGTTATCGAACTGAGCAGTGAAGATGGGAAGATCATAAACATAGACGTTGCTACAGCAACATGGGGAGGGAAAAAGAAAAATACAATCATTGCAGGTACCATCAATGAGCCGCCTCCGACTCCAAAGATACCTGATAAAAAGCCCACTGCAAATGATATGAGGATGCCCAATATAGGACTATAACCGTATTGATACGTTTCCCCGCTTGGATCTGTAAACGTTCTGTTAATACCCTTTCCTGGCTGATACGGAAGAGGTTTTAATCTACTTTTAATCATTAGGATTATGGAAACAAAAATCATGAAAAAACCAAAATAAATATTAAAACTATCTAGATCGAGTTCTTTATTTAACCAGGCACCTAGTATGCCTCCCGGTCCACTTCCGATGAGGAAAATAAGACCGCTTTTATAATCCACTGTCTTGTGTTTAAGATAAGCAAGAGTTGAAGATAGGCCAGTAAAAATCATTGTAAATAGTGATGTCCCAACAGCTACCTGTGGGGTAATTTCTCCAAAAGCACCCGTGAAAGCACCTAATGATAACAGGGCCGGCACTACAATCACACCTCCGCCCAGGCCGATTAAAGAACCTAACGCACTAGCCAAAAGGCCAATCAAAACTAACACAAACCATGCCATTAACTCATCCCATTTCTTTCTCCAAAATTAAAATAAATCAAGCTGCCTTGGAGCAAGATTTTCATATTCAATATCTAATATGCCCATCATTTCCTTAGCGTTGTCAGCGGCATCATCGCCTGAATTATTGTTAAAAAGTACATATACGTTTTTAGATTCTCTCGCAAGTGAGTTTAAATGTTGCGACCACTCGCTCAATTCCTCACGGTTATATCGGTACAGATAGCGGACCTCTCGCCAGTTTTGCTGCCCTCTTCCTTCCCAACCATGTACATTCCTGCCATGAAAACGGACCATTACCTTTTTAGAATCCGTCACTTCCAGAACGGTCGGAATCGAACCTGAACCCGCTTGAGGTTCGTCACAAATACTGTGAATCCATTTCTCGTCTCTCATAAACGCAACCGTCTTTTCACGAAATTGCGGTAAGAACCATGATTGATGACGAAATTCAAGGGCGCATGGAATATTACCCATCTGTTGTTTACACCAACGTAAGTACTCTACATTCTCTTTTCGGCAATCGAACCATGGAGGGAACTGAAATAACACCACAGCCAATTTTCCGCTCTTTATGTATGGTTCTAATGACTCTATAAATGCAGTAAACATCTCTTCACGGCTTTCAAACGGAATATCGCCACGCAGATGCCCCGTCATCCCTTGATAGGCCTTCACAATGAACTGAAAGGAATCAGGAACGTCCTTTACCCACTTTTCTACATTCCTTTTCGGTTGAACCGCATAAAATGAAGCATCGACTTCTACTATGGGGAAATGTCCTGCATAGTCCTTCAGCTTGTCGCGAGAAGCTATGCACGACCGATATAAGCTATCATGGTCTCCCCACCCCGTAACGCCTATGTAAATCATAGTGGCACCTCCCTATTTCATAATAGCACATGGTTAGAAAAGTAAACTTATGAGTTGAATGTTTATTGACATATTAAACTAAATAATCGAAAAAGAACAAAAGGCGCAGGCGCCCTGTTTAGCCCCGACAGGCATAAGACGAATCACGCAGTCATCCTCGAAAAAGCTACCGCTTTTTCTTCATGCGATGTTAATGCTGCCGAAGCGTTCCTTGTCCTGATTTCTGAAGTGATTTAGCTTATGACCAAGGTTGTTTCGGCTTTAGGAAACAACCCCGAGGGGCTGGGCGCTGGAGCTGGATTATTAGAAAATCGTAGAAAGTTATCCACATCAATTTATTTTAAAATTTCCTAGACCAAAAAAAAATCCGCTTGCCAGATTCGGCAAGCGGTATCTTTTATCCGATGGAACCTTCCATCTCAAACTTGATTAAACGGTTCATTTCTACTGCATACTCCATTGGAAGCTCTTTCGTGAATGGCTCGATGAAGCCCATTACGATCATTTCAGTTGCTTCTTCCTGAGAAATACCACGGCTCATCAAGTAGAACAATTGCTCTTCAGAAACCTTCGATACTTTCGCTTCGTGCTCAAGAGAAATGTTATCGTTTAGGATTTCGTTATACGGAATTGTATCAGAAGTAGACTGATTATCCATGATCAATGTGTCACACTCAATGTTCGCACGAGCACCGTCAGCTTTACGGCCAAAGTGTACGATTCCACGGTAAGTTACTTTACCGCCATGCTTAGAAATCGATTTTGAAACGATTGTAGATGAAGTATTAGGAGCCAAGTGAATCATTTTTGCACCTGCATCCTGATGCTGTCCTTTACCAGCAAGGGCGATGGAAAGTGTCATTCCACGAGCACCTTCGCCTTTTAAGATAACAGCTGGATACTTCATCGTTAATTTAGAACCGATGTTGCCGTCAATCCATTCCATAGTAGCATGAGCTTCACAAACCGCACGCTTAGTAACTAAGTTAAAGACGTTGTTTGCCCAGTTTTGGATCGTCGTATAACGACAGTAAGCGTCTTTTTTGATGATGATTTCTACAACAGCACTGTGAAGTGAGTTAGTTGTATAAACCGGAGCTGTACAGCCTTCTACGTAGTGAACGTGTGCACCTTCATCAACGATGATCAGTGTACGTTCAAATTGACCCATGTTTTCTGAGTTAATACGGAAGTATGCTTGTAACGGTGTATCAACTTTGATTCCTTTAGGAACGTAAATGAAAGATCCACCCGACCAAACAGCCGAATTCAATGCAGAAAACTTGTTATCAGTAGGAGGAATTACTTTCCCGAAGTGCTCACGGAAAATATCTTCGTTTTCCTTTAAAGCTGAATCCGTATCCTTGAATACGATTCCTAGTGCTTCAAGGTCTTCCTGCATGTTGTGGTAAACAACCTCTGATTCATACTGTGCAGAAACCCCTGCCAAGTATTTTTGTTCTGCTTCTGGAATACCAAGCTTATCAAATGTCGCTTTGATTTCCTCAGGTACTTCGTCCCAAGAGCGTTCTGTTTTTTCAGAAGGCTTTACGTAGTACGTAATTTCATCAAAGTTTAATGAAGCCATGTCGCCGCCCCATTGTGGCATTGGCATATTATAGAAGTGTTCAAGAGATTTTAAACGGAAGTCGAGCATCCATTGAGGCTCATCCTTCAGTTTTGAGATTTCCTCTACGATTTCACGCGTCAAGCCGCGTTTTGATCGGAAGATGGAAACGTCTTTATCGGCAAAGCCATATTTATAATCACCGATTTCAGGCATTTTTTTAGC
Source organism: Bacillus sp. cl95 (assembly GCF_900115925.1). Taxonomy (GTDB): domain Bacteria; phylum Bacillota; class Bacilli; order Bacillales; family Cytobacillaceae; genus Neobacillus_A. The sequence goes on from NZ_FOYF01000006.1 coordinate 193,365, forward strand.
CATCGTCGTATTCCTCCTTATCGAATGGATTAGGAATTATGAAAATTTCTACTCCACTCTATTATTTTCCGTCTTCCTGCAAGCCCTTTTCCATTGCCTTCCAAGCTAATGTCGCACACTTGATACGGGCTGGAAACTTAGCCACTCCTTGCAGTGCTTCAATATCTCCAAGATCGATATCATCATCATAGTCTTTTCCTTGCATCATGTCGGAAAAAATCTTTGAAAGCTTAATGGCTTCATCAATCTTTTTACCTTTGATTGCCTGTGTCATCATGGAAGCTGAAGACATTGAAATCGAACAGCCTTCGCCTTCAAATTTGGCATCTGTTACAACACCATCTTCGACGTTTAACGTGAGTTGAATTCTGTCACCACATGTAGGGTTATTCATGTTCACTGTAAGGCTGCCTTCTTCTAAAACGCCTTTATTGCGCGGGTTTTTATAATGGTCCATAATTACCTGGCGATATAGGGTATCTAAATTATTAAAAGACATCGCTGAAATACTCCTTTGTTTTAACAAGCCCTTCAACTAGCTTATCGATATCCTCTTCTGAATTGTATAGATAGAAGCTTGCTCTCGCTGTAGCGGAGGCTTTCAACCATCTCATCAATGGCTGTGCACAGTGATGTCCTGCTCGGACAGCAATGCCTTCTGCATCAAGAACTGTAGCAACATCGTGAGGATGTACATCTGCTAAGTTGAATGTGACAAGACCTGCACGTTTTGCAGGATCCTTAGGTCCGTAAATAGTCATTCCATCGATGGAAGACATCTTATCCAAAGCATAAGCAGCTAACTTGTGCTCATGTGCTTCAATATTATCTAAACCAATTTCCTGTAAAAAGTCGATGGCTGCGCCTAGACCAATTGCTCCTGCAATAATTGGTGTACCGCCTTCGAATTTCCACGGAAGCTCTTTCCAAGTTGATTGTTGCAATTCAACAAAATCGATCATTTCTCCACCGAATTCAATTGGCTCCATGTTTTCGAGCAATTGTTTCTTTCCGTAAAGAACACCGATACCTGTAGGACCGCACATTTTATGACCTGAAAATGCAAAGAAATCACAGTCTAGATCTTGAACATCTATTTTCATGTGAGGTGCGCTTTGTGCACCATCGACGACCATAACTGCCCCATTTTCGTGAGCAATCTTGGCTATTTCTTTAATAGGATTCATGACACCCAGTACATTTGAAACTTGCATGATAGAGACAAGTCTTGTGTTGGGAGTAATCGTTGCATGCACATCGTCAATCGAAATTGTTCCATCTTCTTGAAGTGGCAAATACTTCAGTGTCGCTCCCGTACGTCGAGCTACTTGTTGCCAAGGAATGATGTTACTGTGATGTTCCATATAGGAGATCACGATTTCATCGCCTTCCTTTAGATTGGCAGCAGCATAGCTTCCCGCAACAGTGTTTAACGCTGTTGTTGTTCCACGAGTAAAGATGATTTCCTGAGTTGACTTCGCATTAATAAACTTACGAACCTTCTCCCTTGCCCCTTCGTATCCGTCAGTAGCTCGAGTACCAAGTGTATGAACACCGCGGTGTACGTTGGAGTTATATTGACGGTAATATTCGTTTACCGCTTCAATAACTGGGATTGGCTTTTGAGAAGTTGCTGCACTATCAAGGTAAACGAGCGGCTTCCCGTTTACCTCCTGGTCAAGGATCGGAAACATTTGGCGAATATCTTTGATATTCATTACTTTACTTTCCTTTCGATTACCTCGACAAGTTGCTTTTTTACACCTTCAATTGGAAGCTGATTTACAACTGGTGCAAGGAAACCATGGATGATTAAGCGCTCTGCTTCTTTCTTTGAAATCCCACGGCTCATCAAGTAGTACAACTGAAGTGGATCTACACGTCCAACAGAAGCTGCGTGTCCTGCAGTTACATCGTCTTCGTCGATAAGCAAGATTGGATTAGCATCTCCACGAGCTTTTTCACTAAGCATAAGAACACGTGATTCTTGTTCTGCATTAGATTTAGAAGCACCGTGCTCAATTTTGCCGATTCCGTTAAAGATAGAAGTTGCAGAATCTTTCATAACACCATGCTTTAAAATATAGCCTTCAGTGTTTTTACCAAAGTGAACGACGCTGGTTGTGAAGTTTTGTGTCTGTTCTCCACGGCCCACTACAACCGTTTTTGTATCGCCAAAAGAGCCGTCGCCCATTAAGTTTGTAACATTTTCAGAAATCGTGTTGCCGTCATTCATTAAGCCTAATGCCCACTCGATACGAGCGTCACGCCCAGCTGTTCCACGACGGTTCACATAAGTTGTAATTCCTTTTGCAAGCGTGTCAACCGCACCATATTGAACTTTAGCTCCTGCATTTGCAATGACTTCTGTAACGATGTTAAAAATGCCCGTTGCATTTTCTACAGTAGAAATATAGTTTTCCACGTAGGTTACAGAGCTGTTCTCATCGGCAACAATCAAAACATGGTTGAAAAGGTTTGCCTTCTCATTGTCATGCAGATACACAGCTTGAATTGGCTCACTAATTTCTACGTTTTTAGGAACGTATAAGAAAGCTCCACCGTTCATCAATGCTGCATGTAAAGCCGTTAAACGATGTTCAGTCGTTTTCACACCTTGAGTCATGAAATATTTTTCAAGTAACTCACTGTGATCGCGAGCAGCCGTGAAGATATCCGTGTAAATAACACCTTTATCCGCTAATTCCTTTGAAAGAGAAAGGAAAGCTGCTGTTTGATTTTGTTGTACATAGAGGTTCTTATTTTCCGCTCCTGCATCAATAAGAGCCTTTACTTCTTCCGTTAATTCGTCAAGAGAAGATAGGCCATTACTCTCAACTGTGTGGTTTTCGAATTGAGTAAAGTTCCAATTCTTAATTTTAGTTTTATCTGGTTTTGGCATTGGCAGTGTTTCAACATCAGCAAGAGCCTTTTGACGAAGCTCAGTTAGCCATACCGGTTCGCCGTTATTTTTAGAGAAGGAATTAACAAACTCCTTGTCAAACGGTAATTTCAATTCGGTTGTCATTTTAATCCCCCCAACACTTACGCTTCTTGACCAACAGTTTCGTCTTCGATGCCAAGTTCTTTCTTAATCCAGTCGTAACCTTCTGCTTCTAAACGCTGTGCAAGCTCAGGTCCGCCTGATTTAACAATGCGGCCTTGCATCATTACGTGGATGAAGTCAGGAGTAATGTAGTTTAAAAGACGTTGATAGTGTGTAATAATTAAGCATCCGAAATCTTCGCTGCGCATTTCGTTAATTCCTTTTGAAACAACTTTCAATGCATCAATATCAAGACCGGAGTCGATTTCATCAAGGATAGCGATTTTTGGTTGAAGCATCATTAATTGAAGAATTTCATTACGCTTCTTTTCACCACCAGAGAAACCTTCGTTAAGGTAACGCTGAGCCATATCCTGATCCATTTCAAGGAAATCCATTTTTGAATCCATTGTACGGATGAATTTCATTAGTGAAATTTCGTTACCTTCTTCAAGACGTGCATTCATTGCAGAACGCAAGAAGTCAGCATTTGTTACACCGCTGATTTCACTTGGATATTGCATTGCAAGGAATAGACCTGCGCGTGCACGCTCGTCAACTTCCATTTCAAGAACATCTTTATTATCTAATGTAACGCTTCCGCTAGTTACTTCATATTTTGGGTGGCCCATGATGGAAGAAGATAAAGTTGATTTACCTGTACCATTTGGTCCCATGATTGCGTGGATTTCTCCACCTTTTACCTCAAGATTTACACCTTTTAAAATTTCTTTTCCGTCAATTTCAACATGTAAATCTTTAATCGTTAAAGTTGATCCAGCCATTGTTATACCTCCGATAAATAAAAAAAGTTTTGTATCTTTGAGACCTGAGAGGTCATTTACTTCTATTCTCATTTTATTCTCATTACAATCTTATAACAAATGAAAAGTGTTAGCAACTCTTTCACAGTAATAAACAATTGGAGGATGTTGAAAGATTCTAATTCAATTAGGGGGTCTAAGATTGATAATGACTTTGCACTCATCTTTATTTTTACCTAAGTGAAAGCTTTCATGTATAGGGGAATTGACTGCTATGAAAAGTGAAGAAAGCCAGTGAAATCATCACCGGCTTCCTAGTTTCTTCATTATTATATATGTCTATTATTTAAGAATGTACTTTTCTATCCAAATCTGCAACCATGCGTTGACTCTGCAAATAGTCTTCTTCGCGTCGTTGCTCTACTTCCATTCGCACTTCATGGCTTTTGCTGTATTCTGCGTATCCAATTCCATGTGCACCCTGCATCGCCTTTTCCATTTCACCCGTGTAGTTCATTTTGATTGTGTTCATGTTTTTCCGTCCCTTCCTTTTTGCATTCCAGATTTGTATGCATTAAGAGTTACTTTAAACATGTACCCTATGGTTTTTGGAAAAAACGTCTTTATTCAATCCAATTTATGGAGCTCTTTACAGTTATTGCTTAAGTTGATTCAATTCTGTCATCGCTTCTTGGATTAATGTAACAGCTTGACTCATTGCTGCTCCTCCACCAAAAGCCGCCGTCACGCCTACCGCCTCAAGAATTTCCTGTTCAGTAGCCCCTTCATCAAGACACCCCTTTACATGATAGATCATGCAATACTCATCTTGTGAATATAGGCTGATTCCAAGTGCAATAAGTTGCTTATCTTTTTTAGAAAGATGCCCTTCGGCAAAACATGCCTGCGTAAAAGCATTATAATGCTGAACAAGTTCTGGCATTTTCTGCGTAAAGGCACCTAAGCCCATCTTATAATTGTGTAATGATGCGTCAATCGAATTCCTAGGCTCATAATGATGCTCCATCTTAAACACTCCAATCTCGTCATTTTCCCATTTAGTATGGATTCGAGGGGGAAAAAGTATGCGATGAAATTAGCGAAGATTAAGTGTCCTTGATTTAGTTCGATTTTGTTGTACTTTTCCCTCGAACCTTAGGTCGGCTTCCTTCTTAAATCCGACGGTGCTGCCACTTTTTCCGACACAGACCACCCCATACAAAAAAGCAAACCCTCAAAGGTCTGCTTTTTTGCCAATAAAACTATATTATTTAACTGGTACGACTGCACCTTCGTATTTTTCAAGGATGAAGTCTTGGATTTTTTTAGAGTGAAGAACTTCAACAAGTGCTTTGATACCTGCTTTGTTTTCGTCACCTTTGCGAACTGCGATTACGTTAACGTATGGAGAATCGCTTTCTTCGATAGCAATGCTATCCTTCAATGGATTTAAACCAGCATCGATTGCATAGTTAGAGTTAATTAAAACTGCATCGCCTTCGTTGTTGTTGTAGATTTGTGGAAGAAGTGATGCTTCGTATTCTGCGTCAAATTTCAAGTTCTTCTTGTTTTCAACGATGTCTTCAACTGTTGCTTCAGTTTTTTCAATACCGTCTTTTAGTTTGATTAAACCTTGCTTTTCTAATAATGAAAGGATACGTCCATGGTCTGCGACTGAACTACTTACGATGATGTGCGCGCCTTCTGGAAGCTCATCAAGGCTCTTGTATTTCTTAGAGTAAACACCGATTGGTTCGATATGAATTCCGCCTGCATTAACAAATCCATAGCCATGTTCTTTGTTTTGAGCATTAAGGTAAGGAATGTGTTGGAAATAGTTCGCATCTAATTCTTTTGATTCTAAAGCTTGGTTTGGTAATACATAGTCTTGGAACGTCTTGATTTCAAGCTCATAGCCTTTTTCTTTTAACAAAGGCTTAACTTCTTCTAAAATTTCAGCGTGTGGGACGTTTGATGCACCAACAACCAATTTCTTTGAATCTTCGCTACCGCTTTTTCCGCAAGCTGATAAAACAAGTGCAACTGCTAATGTTAAAAGAACGCTCAACCATTTTTTCATTTTGACCTCTCCCTTATCTTTTATCTAATTTTGTAGTGATTCTATCACCAATAAATTGAATAACGAAAACAATGACAAGAATGATAATTGTTGCAACTAGGGTTACATCATGACGGCTCCTTTGGAATCCTTGAAGGTACGCAAGATTTCCAAGACCGCCGGCTCCGATTACACCGGCCATTGCCGTATAACCGACAAGTGCGATTGCTGTAACCGTAATACCAGAAACAAGCGCTGGCATAGATTCTGGAAGTAATACTTTAAAGATGATTGTACTTGTTTTAGCACCCATTGATTTTGCCGCTTCAATGACACCTTTATCAATTTCACGCAAGCCGATTTCAACCATTCTCGCATAAAACGGTGCAGCACCGACTATTAATGCCGGTAATGCAGCTTCTTCCCCAATCATGCTGCCTACCAACAGTTTCGTGAATGGTATGAGCAACACAATCAGGATGATAAATGGAATCGATCTGAAGATGTTTACAAAAGCACTGATGACTATATTAACTGGACGATTTTCCCAAATATTCCCCTTTGAAGTCAGGAATAAAAGAAGTCCAAGCAAAGCCCCTAAAAAGAACGTCACGACAACTGAAATTGCGGACATATATAAGGTTTCAATCGTCGCTTGCCACATATTATCCCAAATTACATTCGGCAGCAATTTATCAAGCATTGTTAACAACCTCCACTCCGACTTGCTGAGAGCGTATGAAGTCAACTGCTCTTTCGACTTCTTCACCATCTCCATCTATATGAATAAACAATGTTCCATAAGAGCCATTTTGAGTTTGTGAAATCTTTCCTTGCAAGATATTAACCGTAACGTTAAAGTTGCGAACAAGATTCGTAATGAGTGGACTCTCCGTCGATTCACCAACAAAAGTCAGTTGAACGATATGTCCTTGCGGATAAAGTTCTATCAAATGATCCGCTGTTTCCTTCGTTTCTTCTGGTTCTGTCACTTGTTGAACGAAACGTTTCGTTATGGCTTGCTCTGGATTTTTGAAAACATCAAGCACCGGACCAAGTTCAACGATACGTCCACCCTCCATCACTGCCACTCGGTGACAAATTTTTCGAATGACATGCATTTCGTGCGTAATAAGAACAATGGTTAATCCAAGTCGCTTATTAATATCCACCAGTAAGTCTAGTATGCTATCCGTTGTTTGTGGATCAAGAGCGGAAGTGGCTTCATCACAAAGGAGTACTTTTGGGTTATTGGCTAGCGCTCTAGCAATTCCTACCCTTTGTTTCTGTCCGCCACTGAGTTGGGAAGGGTAAGCATTTTCTCTACCTTCAAGACCAACTAGCTTAATTAGCTCATTTACTCTCTTGCTTCTCTCTTGTTTTCCAACACCGGCAATTTCTAATGGAAACGCAATGTTTTCCGCAACCGTCCTCGACCATAGAAGGTTGAAATGTTGGAAAATCATACTGATTTCCTGACGTGCTTTCCTAAGCTGTAAACCCTTGATTTGCGAAACCACTCTTCCGGCAACTGTTATGGAACCTTCTGTTGGGATTTCCAAACCGTTTAACATTCGGATCAGCGTGCTTTTACCAGCACCACTGTAACCTATTACACCAAAGATCTCTCCCTCTTTTACTTCGAGGTTCACTTCGTCAACTGCTTTTACCTGTCCGTGCTTTGAAGAAAAGGTCTTTTTGACATTTTTTATTGAAATCATAGATTCACCCACTTTTATTCCGATTAAGCCTGCTTGTTTCTTTTCCCAATTAGTGTTCGAATAATCATCTTATTATATTAAAAAAACCTTTCTGCGCAGGCAGAAAGGCATAATAAACGATATCCTTTCTCCCATCTCCCAGAGCCATAACGCTCTGTGTGAATTGGCACCATTTCAATGACGATTCATTGACGGTTGCCGGGCTTCATCGGGCACATCCCTCCACCTCTCTTGATAAGAGTAAAACAACTATATTCAATTAACACTTTAATGGATTTAAGCAGTAAATTTCATTACGAAAGCTATCGTAACATGGATAAAAATGAGTGTCAACAAAAAAATCAATTTTCTAAAAATAGCTTTATACAGTGGTCGTTTGTGATGTCACCCCTGTTGCTTGCTCGATCGCAAACTCCAAATCTTCAATTAGATCCTCTACATTTTCAATTCCAATTGACAGTCTGATTAGATCTTCTGTGACACCTGAAGAGCGTAATCCCTCTGCATCGAGTTGCTGATGCGTTGTACTGGCGGGATGGATAATTAAACTCTTCGCATCCCCAACGTTCGCCACATGTGCCCATAGTGTTACCGTATCGATAAGTTTCGCTCCAGCTCGCCTTCCTCCACGGATGCCAAACACCACAATTGCTCCGGCACCTTTCGGCAAATATTTGTCGGCTAAATTTTTGTCTTTATGCGTTTTATTACCAGGATAGGATAACCACTCAACCGCTGGGTGCTGCTCTAAGTACTCTACTACTTTATTTGTATTTGCAACATGCTCTTTCATTCGGACATGAAGCGTTTCAAGTCCAAGAGTGAATTGGAATGCGTTTTGAGGGCTCAAAGATGGTCCAAGATCCCGAAGCAATTGCACTCTTGCCTTAATGATAAACGCAAGCGGTCCGAGCGCCTCACTATAAACAAGGTCATGATAGCTAGGATCTGGTTTTGTAAACCCTGGAAACTTAGGCGACTTCCAATCGAATTTTCCTCCATCCACGATAACACCACCAAGAGTGGTTCCATTACCTAAAAGCCATTTCGTTGCAGAGTGAATAACGATATCAGCTCCGTGTTCAATCGGACGGCACAAGTAAGGTGTTGCAAACGTGTTATCAACAATCAAAGGAATTCCATATTCATGTGCAATTGAAGCAACCTTTTCGATATCGAGGACACGCAAGCTTGGATTACCGATTGTTTCAGCAAAAACAGCTTTTGTTTTTTCAGTGATGGCGTTACGGATATTTTCTGGATCATCTGGATCAACAAAATGAACTTTAATACCGTATTTAGGTAACGTAACAGCGAAAAGATTGTGGGTTCCACCATAGAGCTGTGATGAGGCGACGATTTCATCGCCTGCTTCTGCAAGATTTAAAATAGCTAATGATATGGCTGCCATTCCACTGGCTACTGCCAGCGCTCCTACTCCCCCTTCAAGCAAGGAGACACGCTCTTCAAAAACGGTGACAGTTGGATTATGAATGCGGGTGTATATGTAGCCAGGCTCTTTTAGTGCAAATAAATTGGCCGCGTGTTCTGTGTTTTGAAATTGGTATGCATTATTCTGATAAATAGGCACAGCACGCGCACCTGTTACGGGATCTGCTGATAATCCTCCATGAACACCAATCGTTTCAAGCCGATATTGCTTCTTCTTTTCACCCAACACGCATCTCTCCTTTGGTTAAAATAAAAAATCCCACTTCATTAAGAAGAGGGATTTACACTCTTCTTATCTTTCAGAGCTGTTGCTCTGATGGATTTAGCACCGTGAATAAACCGGTTGCCGGGCTTCGCAGGGCCATTTCCCTCCGCCACTCTTGATAAGAATCATATTAAGTTTTAGTTGTTATCAGAATATTTAAATCAAATATTAACACCATTATCTGAAACATGCAATACCTTTTATTAAAAAAATTAGGAACCCGACTTACTTAAATAAAATAACGATTCCACTAACAATACGTTTCTGAAAGACGCTTTCACCTTAATTTCATTCGAAAGCTCTCTCAATTTAATTCTCCCACCCAATAAATCATTCAGAACTTCTCTACTACATTGGAGCTGGACGAGCTCTTTTTTTGAAGCATCACTTTCCCTGTCCACGATTTCTCCGTCTTTGAAATGAAGAAAACTCCTGTCCTCACCTGTATCAAAAAGAATTCCAAGATCCTTAGTTTGCACTAGTTGAAGGAGATGCTTTTTTGAACGCAGAGATTTTGAGAACTGTTCTACAAATTCTTGCATGAATATCACTCCGTTCCTTAACTACTCTACGGTGATAATTCATGTTTTAGACTCTCTTTTCCTTTTATAATCGTTCGACAATATCTATGTATACACCAATAATTCCTAAATATTCCCTCGAAACACAATCATTTCCCGAGAAATATGTCGGACACTACACTCCTTATTCCTATCCTCGTACCAGTTAGGCAAAGAACTCTCTCACTTTCGTTAATAAATAGGGAACGGATCGAAAAGCATATATCATCTCTTTCACTTCACCTTCTTTTATGAACACAAGGCATGGTACACTCATGACTTTAAATTTCAAGGCAAGTTCCGGTATGTAATTTAAGTCGATTTTGGCTATCTTCAATTCAGGCATAACCGCTTCTGTTACTTCCAACATCTTGGATGCCATAGCACAGGTTCCACATAACGGCGTATAAAAATAGGCCAATCCTGTCGATTGGCTTTTTAAAAAATCATTAAATTCCTCTTTAGTCCACTCTATCATTTTTCAGTCAGTCCATTCTAAAAACTCGGTATGCACATCAATGTTTGCCCCTAGTAAAACGGTAGCCAGGTGGCGCTGAGGTGCCGTAGCTACTTCCCGATACATTCTGTCAATATAAAGGTGTTCAGCTTCCGGGAATTCCCTTCGGAATTGCTTACGAAGCTTTTCACCAGCATCATCGGCATCAACCAATATATAGACATCTTTTTCAAAAAGCATTTCTATCAATTCATCAAGTTTTGTTAAACTAATCGTGCCATTCGTGCAGATGATTTCCACTGGTTCTTTTACGATTTTTTTTACTTTTTTCTTGTCGGATGTACCTTCAACAATAATCACCTTATCAACAGTCGTTTCATTCATTATGATCACCCGGGACGAAGTAGTTGGTTATTGTTAACATATTCAAGTTTGTCGTTTTGGTGTCTTTACGTGCCGTTATTCTCTAACAACATTGTCCCTGTTTTATTTTAGTTTTGCAAACAATATGCCATTTACTAGACGTTTTTAACACCAGCCACCTTCATCACAATCAGTGTAGCGTGCATCTTTTCCTTCAGTTGCAGTGACATTTTGATATATTTTTTGCTGTTCTGCTTCATAATGATGTTCTAAATGAATTTGAAATCCTTCTGGCAACTCAATATTTCCGATTTTTTCATTTTCTAAATATAGTTGTATTTGTCCGTTTTCTAACTTCCCAATTACTCTGTCTGTGATTTCAAGTTTATGATGTTTCAATGTCATAATATGACTTCCTCTCTCTTAATTTACAAATAGCATTCCCTCCTTTCGTGATTTTTGGTTTGCCATTAAATAGAAAAAGCACCCTTAAAAAAGGGTGCTCGCAATATTACTTGATCATTTCTTCGTATTGTTCAGCCGTCATTAAGCTTTCAATTTCATTCTTATCAGTTGGTTCAACCACGATCATCCATGCCTTTTCATACGGAGATTCGTTAACAAACTCAGGGTTATCGTTTAAATCTTCGTTTACAGCGACTACTTTTCCGCTGATTGGTGCATACAATTCAGATACCGTCTTTACGGATTCAACGCTTCCGAAAGGCTCATCAGCAGATACTTCGTCGCCTACTTCTGGAAGCTCAACGAATACGATGTCTCCAAGTTCAGATTGTGCGAAATATGTAATCCCAACACGCACTTGTTCCCCTTCAACTTTTACCCATTCATGCTCTTCAGAATAACGCAATTCTTTTGGTGTACTCATTTAAAATCCCTCCGCTTTCTCATTACAATCTATAATCGAAAATGATCGATTTCAATATTAATGGTTTCTTGCTCTATGAATGCAATTTACTCCATTGCGCTTCGTAGTCTGCTTCCTTGAAACCTAAAGTTACCTTTTGGCCATCGGTTAAAAGAGGTCTTTTGATAAGCATGCCATCTGATGCAAGCAAGCTTAACATTTCATCCTCTGACATCGTTTTAAGCTTATCTTTTAAACCTAATTCACGATACTTTAGACCGCTAGTATTGAAGAACTTCTTTAGGTCGAGACCACTTTGCTTATACGCTTCTTCCAGTTCGCTTTTAGAAGGAGGATTTTCAACAATATGTACTTCCTTATACTCTAGCTCATGAGAATCGAGCCATTTCTTCGCATTTCTGCATGTTCCGCATTTCGGATACCAATAAAAGGTTAAAGCCACATATTCCACCACCTTCACGATTGATTCAAAGAAATAGTATCATATGTTTTCATAAAATACTAACTAGCAAGCATAAAGCCATCTCAAATAAATTAATTTCGACTTTATCTTTCAAAATTCCTTCTTCTTAAAAAGAAAAAATAAAATCCCCTTCTCAAATATACTCGAAGAAGGGGAAAATGATCATTAAGAATTAAACGATGAATTTTTCAGCATCAATGAGCTTCTCAGAGGCCTCACGCTTCTTCGCGATTACATTGATTGGAGTATGTCTTGTGAATTTGCGCAATGCAGATACGAGCATTCTGAGCGCATCTCCTTGTTCTGTTGCCACCAATGTTTCTTTCGCATGCTGTTCGATTTCGTTGAATGCTTCTTGACAGAAAATTTGAGTGTAAAGTAGCTTTTGCTTGTTCTTTTCTAAGCCATTTTTGGCAATCGCTTTTTCAGTACGTAACACAGCAGATTCCATTGCATAAGCGTTTGAAACGATATCAGCGATATTCACAAGAATTTCTTGTTCTTTTTCTAAAGCTTTACCAAATTTCTGTGCAGCAAGACCTGCAGCTAGAAGACCGATTTTCTTCGCATTCTTCACTAAGTACTTTTCTTGAGCTAATGGCTCATCTCCTGGCTCTTCAGGCATCATCATCATAAGCTCTTCTTGAAGCGTTTGAGCTTTTTGAAGAAGTGGAAGTTCACCCTTCATTGCTTTTCTTAAGAATGTACCTGGAACTAACAAACGGTTGATTTCGTTCGTTCCTTCAAAAATACGGTTTATACGGGAATCACGGTAAATTCTTTCAATTTCATATTCAGCCATGAATCCATAACCGCCATGGATTTGTACACCTTCATCAGCGATATAATCTAGTACTTCCGTTGCAAAGAATTTGTTCAATGAGCATTCAATCGCATACTCAGCAATTGAACTTGCCACTCCGCGACCATCTTTCACTTCTTCAGCCGTAAGCTTGCTCATACGGTCTTCAAATAGACCAACTGTGCGGTACACAGAGCTTTCTGCAGCATATAGCTTAGAAGCCATCGTCGAGATTTTTTCCTTTGTTAAGTTAAACTGAGAAATCGGCGTTTTGAATTGTTGACGTTGGTTAGCGTACTGAACCGTTACTTCAAAAGCACGTTTGGAAGCACCTACTGCACCTACTCCAAGCTTATAACGTCCAATGTTCAAGATGTTGAATGCGATAATATGTCCTTTACCAGCTTCACCTAAAAGATTTTCAACAGGAACTTGAGCATCTTCAAGGATCAGTGTACGTGTTGAGGAACTCTTGATCCCCATTTTCTTTTCTTCTGCCCCTGTAGAAACACCTGGGAATTCTCTTTCTACGATAAAAGCAGAGAATTGTTCGCCATCAATCTTTGCATAGACGACAAATACATCAGCAAAGCCAGCGTTTGTAATCCATTGTTTCTCACCATTAAGAACATAGTGTGTTCCATCTGCATTAAGCTTTGCAGTCGTTCTTGCACCAAGTGCATCAGATCCTGAACCTGGTTCTGTTAGAGCGTAAGCTGCAATTTTTTCACCGGTAGCAAGCTCTGGAAGGTACTTTTGTTTTTGATTTTCGTTTCCGAAAAGAACGATTGGAAGGGAGCCGATTCCAACGTGAGCTCCGTGAGTAATTGAAAATCCGCCAGCACGAGACATTTTCTCAGCGATTAAAGCGGAACTAACTTTGTCTAATGCAAGGCCGCCGTACTCTTCTGGTACGTCCGCACCCAAAAGGCCAAGTTCACCTGCTTGTTTTAACAGCTTTACTGAACGGTCAAATTCATGATTTTCAAGGTGCTCAACTTGAGGTACTACTTCGTTTACAACATAATCTTCAGTCATTTTTGCAATCATCTTTTGTTCGTCAGTGTAATCCTCAGGTGTAAAAACACTCTCATAAGATACATCATCGATTAGGAAACTTCCGCCTTTAATTAAGCGATCTGTTTGATTAGACATTCAACTTCCTCCATTCTATTTTAAGAAATAATATGTTTAAGGTTATAGTAATTCGAATACTCCAGCAGCACCCATTCCGCCGCCGATACACATTGTTACGACTCCAAATTGCTGATTTCTGCGCTTCATTTCATGAAGCAGAGTTAATGTAAGCTTTGCACCGGAACAGCCTAGCGGATGTCCTAGAGCAATTGCCCCACCATTGACGTTTACTTTGTCTTCATCAAGACCCAACTCACGAATGACTTGAATAGATTGAGATGCGAATGCTTCATTCAATTCGAACAAGCCAATATCTGATAGCTCCAAACCTGCCATTTTCAATGCCTTAGGGATTGCCACGACTGGACCTACACCCATGATTTCTGGCGGTACACCGCCAACTGCAAACGAACGGAACTTAGCCATTGGTGCAAGACCTAATGAGTCAGCTTTTTCACGGTCCATTACCATTACTGCAGCTGCACCATCACTTGTTTGCGATGAATTTCCAGCGGTTACAGTACCTAGGACGTTAAATGCCGGGCGGAGTTTCGAAAGTGATGCGATATTTGAATCTGGGCGAACGCCTTCATCTTGTGAAAACAGAATTTTCTTTTCAACTAATTTATGGTCATGCCCAACGCTACGTAAAGTTACATCTACAGGAACGATTTCATCAATGAACTTTCCTTCTGCAATGGCTTTCGCCGCGCGCTGGTGGCTTCGTACCGCGAATGCATCTTGTTCTTCGCGCGAGATGCCGTATTTCTTTGCTACCTCTTCAGCTGTGTGCCCCATTCCCATATAGTACTGTGGAGCAGTTTCAGCTAACTTTACGTTCGGACGTACAACATGCCCCATCATTGGAACAAGACTCATAGATTCGGCTCCGCCCGCAATAATCGTATCTGCGTGACCAATCATAATTTTTTCTGCTCCATATGCGATTGCCTGTAATCCAGAAGAGCAATAACGGTTGATTGTAATGGCAGGCACTGTATGGGAAAGACCTGCTAATCCACCGATATTACGCGCCATATTTAATCCTTGTTCAGCTTCAGGCATTGCGCATCCGATAATCAAATCGTCAATATTTCCCTCATAATTTCCGGCACGCTTTAATGTTTCTTTTACCACTAAGGCTCCGAGATCGTCCGGACGAACTTGAGCAAGTGTCCCTTTTTTGGCTTTTCCGACCGGTGTACGTGCTCCGGCAACGATAACAGCTTCTCTCATTTCGTTCCCTCTCTTTCCATCTGTTTATACAAATATGAAACTAATAATCTATTAATAAAACTAATTGCGCAACGGCTTTCCTTTTACAAGCATATGCTGCATTCTTTGTTGAGATTTTGGATCAGCCACTAAACTCAAGAAGACTTCTCTCTCAAGGTCCAATAAGTATTGTTCATCCACTTCTGTACCAAATGGCACTCTTCCACCTGCAATGACATAGGCAAGTTTCTTAGCTATTTTCAAATCATGCTCAGAAATATAGCCTGAAGAAAGCATGGCTTGTGCTCCTAATAGAAGCGTTGCATATCCCGTTTCTCCAACCACTGGAATTTTCTTTCTAACAGGGGCTTGATAGCCTTTTTCATAAAGTGCAAGTACTGCTTGCTTAGCATCGTATAATTGGTGGTCACCATTTACACTCACACCGTCTGCAAAGTTAAGGAAGTTATTTTCACGAGCTTCTTCACCTGAAGTTGAAACTTTAGCTGTGGCGATTGTTTCAAATACTTTATTTGCTACCTTTTGTAAATCGAATTCAACGCCGTTAGGTAGATTGTTCAAGTGCTTAATGTAAAGCTCTTTGTTTCCGCCGCCGCCTGGAATCAGACCAACACCTACTTCTACAAGGCCCATATAAGTTTCCATCGAAGCTTGGATATGCGCAGCCGGTAAGCACACTTCTGCTCCACCACCAAGCGTCATCGCAAATGGTGCTGCTACTACTGGCTTGGAGCTGTATTTTATCTTCATCATCGCTTGTTGGAAATGACGAACGACCATATCAAGTTCAAAAATGTTGTCATCTTGAGCTTCCATCAGAATCATGGCAAGATTGGCTCCAACAGAGAAGTTCTTTCCCTGGTTCCCAATGACAAGCCCCTTGAAGTTCTTCTCAACTTCTTCAACAGCAAAGTTAATCATTTGGATGATATCTAAGCCAATCGCATTGCTGTGCGAATGAAATTCAAGCAATGCTACGCCATCTCCAAGGTCGATCAAACTTGCTCCGCTGTTTTTCTTAATAACGCCTTTTTGCTTCTTTAATTGCTTTAGATTGATTACTTTAGGGTTTTCCTCAAGAGCTTTGTATTCACCGTTTTGGAAAAATAAGATTTCACGTTCTTCCTCTTTGTAGAAAGAAGTATGACCGTTTGCAATCATTTCAGTAACCCATGCTGGGACCTCGACACCTTCAGCTTGGAGCTTCGAAACAGATTTTTCAAGACCGATTGCATCCCAAACTTCAAAAGGACCCATTTCCCAACCAAAGCCCCATTTCATTGCACGGTCAATCGCCACCACATCATCGGCAATTTCCCCTAACAAATCAGCGGAGTAAACGAGAACCGGGCTGATGATGTTCCACAATAATTGGCCTGCACGATCATCTGCATATACAAGCGCTTTCATTTTATCAGCAAGACCTTTTGCCTGCTTACTCATTTCTGTAGAAGCAGTTTTCAATTTCTTACGAGGACCGTATTCCAAAGTGTTTGGATCAAGTTCCAAAATTTCTTTCCCTTGCTTTAGGAAGAAACCTTGGCCTGACTTGCTTCCAAGCCAACCGTTTTGAAGCATTTCTTTCATGAAAGCTGGCACTTGGAATACTTCCTTTTCTTTTCCATCTACTTGGTCATATACGTTTTTAGCTACATGGACAAAAGTATCAAGCCCAACTACATCAAGTGTTCTGAATGTGGCACTCTTTGGACGGCCAATCAATGGGCCAGTCACAGAGTCGACTTCCCCAACACTGTATCCGCCTTTTAACATTTCCTGCAATGTAATCAAGAGACCGTAGGTTCCGATTCGGTTTGCAATAAAGTTAGGTGTATCCTTTGCTTCTACAACACCTTTTCCAAGAACATCTTCGCCAACGTGTTTAACGAACGCAAGCACTTCAGGATCAGTTCGCTTAGTAGGAATAACTTCCAAAAGCTTCAAATAACGTGGCGGATTAAAGAAGTGCGTTCCAAGAAAATGCTTTTGAAAATCTTCTGAGCGTCCTTCAACCATTGCTTCAACTGAAATACCGGAAGTATTAGAGCTGACAATACTACCAGGTTTGCGGTATTGGTCCACTTTTGAGAACACTTGTTTTTTTACTTCTAAATTTTCAACTACAACTTCAATAATCCAGTCTACATCGCTTAATCGCTGCATATCATCTTCAAAGTTACCTGCTTCAATAAGTGCTAAGTTTTTCTTCGCTGTTAATGGAGCTGGCTTTTGTTTCAATAATTTTTGTACTGCTGTCGTACTAATGCGGTTACGTACTTGTTTATTTTCAAGAGTAAGTCCTTTTTTCTTCTCATCATCATTTAATTCACGAGGTACGATATCTAGTAGTAACGTAGGAATTCCAATGTTAGCTAAGTGTGCGGCAATGCCTGATCCCATGACACCAGACCCCAGTACCGCTGCCTTTTTAATCGTTTGGATCAACTTTGTCTCCCCCTTTAAAACTTTTTGAATGAATACTCATTCATTTTTATGACAAAAAAATTTTGCCCTCGAATGAGTCTTACTTTCTTTAACTATAAAATATTTTAAATATTTAAGCAATAATTACCTGCCTAAAAATGAAAATTTTTTGAAAAGTTTATTTTTTCACTATTCAGCTTGCCTGTTAATTTACGTTCTAACGTTTGGTTTCCTGTACTAATTATGAAAAAGCCTTAATGCCTGCTTTTTCATGGGAAAATTCGTCTTCGGGGCGTTCGCCGCGCCTGTATCGCTAATCCCCCAAGACACTGATGATCTTCCTCGAAAGAACCCACGCTTGAGGTAAATGCGGTAGCACTAGGAAAGCATCTTTGAATAATCACCGCACGAAATGATGCGATAACATCATTGCGGATTTTGAGGACTCCCGCGCCTTCCACTCAATTTACAAAGTACAGAAAATCAACAATTCACTTTAATTTACCTTTATTTTTCAGGAATACTGGCACAGAGCACGAAAAGTCTACTTGTACAAAAATGTGCATGATTAAATATGGAGATTTTGGCGTAATTATCTATTTTAAAGTGGATATAAGAATTTCCTGTTATACCCTCAAGGGGTTTACAACCTTTTTTATACTCGTGTTTTTTGGTCGTAATCGCCAATTTAAAAATGTTATCGCTTGTTTTTTCATGGTAATGAACGTTTTCAAAAATTTATTCGCTAAGTTCATATACGACTTTTAGAAATAACCCGAAATCAAAGAAAAACCCGTCGATTTCCTAAAAAATATGCTCTGTTAATATTGCCCGTTGATTTACGCTCCAGTCGCTTACTTTCTGAAGAGTCAAGCTCCCTCCGCTCCAATTAACTAATTGCAGAAACTCAACATTGTAATTTAACATATCCATTTTTTTAAAAGAGAGACATTTGGGACAAAATAAGTTTTCAAAGAAAAAGCGAGGTGAAAGTAATTGTCACGTTTAAAGAAGGAACCTTCAAAAAGAGGCGTTAGTGCAGCAAGTGTAAAAGGTAATGCTGGACCACACAACGAAAATGTCGGCGGCCACGGCAAAGTGAACAGCCAAAACAGCCAATATAAGAAATAAAAAAAGCAGGCTGACATATGATCAGCCTGCTACTCTTATTACTTTTTCAACATTCCCTTTAATACGAAGGCAACGTTTGCTGGACGTTCTGCAAGGCGGCGCATGAAATAACCGTACCAGTCATTTCCGAATGGTACATAAACGCGCGTTTTATAGCCCTCTTTTACAAGTTCCAATTGTCTCTCAGCACGGATTCCATAAAGCATTTGGAATTCAAATTGACTATTTGGAATGTTATGCTCTTTTACCAATTGCTTTGTATATTCAATCATTGCGTCATCATGAGTGGCAATCGCTGTGTAGTTTCCATTTAATAAATGTTGCTTAATGATTTTCTTGTAGTTTTCGTCCACGTCTTTCTTTTCAGGGAAAGCAACTTCTGGAGATTCTTTATAAGCCCCTTTTACAAGACGGAGGTTTGGATGATATTCATTCAAGTCAGCGATATCGCCTTCTACGCGATATAAGTATGCCTGTAATACCGTTCCGACGTTATCGTAGTCTTTTCTTAGTTCCTTAAAGATTTCAATTGTCTTTTGACAACGAGAGTAATCTTCCATGTCGATGGTAACGAATACATTATTTTCTTTGGCAGTATCCAAAATGCGACGCATGTTTTTCATAACGATTTCATCAGAGATATCAAGACCCATTGAAGTCATTTTTAACGATAATTGAGAATCCAATTTTTCACGACCAATGACTTTAATTGCTTCGATTGAACTATCTGCCATTTCATTGGCTTCTCTCTCGTTATCAACAAACTCTCCCAAATAGTCAATGGTAACACAAAGACCTTTGTTATTAAGTTCTTTTATGACTTGTGCAGTAGGCACTATCGTTTCTCCTGCCACGAAACGAGCTGCACCAAATCGTAATCCATATCGTTTTGCTAGTTTAGTAAAGAACTTATTTTTTGATAAGAAAAGAAAGAAATCCTTCATTAATTGTTCCATTATAATATCCCCCTTGAAAACGATTACATCCATTGGACTAGTTAATCCAACAATATTTTATCATCTTTCCTTGGCTTTGAATATGTTTTACTACAATAATTGTGCGAAAAAAGTCGAATCAACTCTCATTGCATATTTCTCACGCTCGTGAGTCACGCTAAACAGGTAGGAAAATTATTTAATTAGGAGGTTTTTTCATGCAACAGCAACCAATGATGAATGCTCAAAATCAGCAGCACATCATGCAACAACCCCCACAGGTTGTTACAACAAAAGATTCCCTTTACTTAACCGATATGCTTTCCTGGAATTTGCTTGCGATGAAAAAGTCACACTTTTTTGCCGAGCATTGCCAAGACCAGCAACTTAAAGCGGCTATGGAAGCTTGTGGTCAAATGCATCAACGCCATTACCAAACAATTCTAGGTCATTTGAACACGACTCCCCAGCAGCAAACAAACACATATAGCTAATCGAGAAAGGAGCATGACTATGTACCAACAACAGCAGCCTCAATTTCAACAACAACAACAACAACAACAAAGCGGACAAAAGATTCAAAATCCAGAATCACCAATCCAAAAAACGCCTCAAATGAATGATCGTGATTTAATTAACGACCTGTTATCAACCGAAAAATATATGACGACATCCTATTCTGTGGCACTGCATGAAGCAAGTCATGATGCACTATATCAGGATTTACTGAATGTATTTACGGAGACCCAGAATAAACAAAGAGAAATCTACAACTTAATGTTTGAAAAAGGCTGGTACAAACTTGAGCCAGCAGAACAACAAAAACTGCAACAGTCATTCCAACAATTCACTGGTTACACAAATCAATTTCCATACGGGAATGGCACGATTCAATAAGAAAAGTGCAAGCGCCCGGCTTTGGCACTTGAGCTAGACCGTTATTTTCCTGAAATTGAAGTTTCTTTCCTTAGCAAAAGGGATTGCAGAGCGCAATCCCTTTTAGCTGTTTATTCATTTTTATCCACTTCACATATCCCCTGTCCTGCCGCACAGCTTCCGTCTATTGGCTGACATGGGCATGTTTTGCATCTTTTCATACTAGAACCAAGTTTATACGAGAAGCAGCACGTTTTTCGAATCCGAATTTCTTCGTTTGTCTCAACAAAATGCTTTTTAGGGTGATTAAACCTTGCCAGCGGATTATGGTTATATTGGCCATATAATTGACCACCTGCGCCTGTGAAAATGAACTTAAAATCATTTTCAATCATCTGCTGACGTTCTTCATCCCCTGCCCCGCTCAATACGGTTTCATAAAGCCAAAATACATATACAGCAATGTTCTCCCATAATATCAACTTAGAAATCTTGGTCACTTTATTTAATTGCTCAATTAATAGAGAAATGTGCTGAGAAAATAGTTCATCAATGACACTTTTTCTCCATTCATCACGTTCGGTTGTAGAATCCAGTTCGACAGCTACAGGATTGTCTAAAGAAAAGGCAGGCAGCCAGATGAAACTGTTACTAGCGTTTTCGAGCCATACATTTTTCATCGAAAGATCAATTCGCTTATCCCATCGTGACATCGCAAATAGCCCAATGACCGCCAAGAAAGCATATCTTTTCATGAAGATAGAGGCCGTTACTTTTAAAGAAGGGCTTCCTATTTTCAAGCTCAGTTCCTGCAAATACGTCTTTAAAAATAACGGATCCAAGAACTGCACCGTATGGATGGCTTCCTTCTTATCCCCAATAAAACTAAGACGAAACTCACTCAATTCTTCCTGTTCTTGTTTACTAAGCTCAGACACCATTGGCAGCCCCAACTTTCTTTACAATACAGCGGCCCTTCCCATAAGGAATACACATAGGTGTACCGAATAAAGGATCCATCGTGACTTCACAATCCATCCCAAAAACATTTTTAACGAGGGAACAATTGATAACCGTTTCAGGTTTTCCCTCTGCAAAAATCTTTTGGTCCTTTATAGCCACAATATTATGGGCATAACGGCATGCTAAGTTCAAATCATGAAGGACCATTACAATCGTTCTTTGTTCTTGTTCATTTAATTCAAATAGCAAATCCAAAATTTCAATTTGATGCGTCAAATCTAAATAAGTAGTCGGCTCATCCAGCAAAAGGATATCAGTATCTTGAGCAAGCGTCATAGCAATCCACGCTCTTTGACGCTGTCCACCTGATAGCGAATCAACAGATCTATCTTTGAGACCAGTGAGTCCCGTTGCTTTTAAAGCTTTCTCTACCTTCATTTCGTCTTCCTCAGACCATTGACGCAACCATGATTGATACGGATACCGTCCTTGTTTAACAAGTTGCAGAACCGTCAACCCTTCAGGAGCAACCGGTGATTGTGGGAGGATTGCCATACGACGCGCAACTTCTTTGGTAGATAAGTTTGCAATTGCATCTCCTTCTAACAAAACTGTCCCAGATTTCGGTTTTAACAGTCTGGCAATGGATCGAAGCAAGGTCGATTTTCCACAACCATTTCCACCTATGAATACGGTTATCTCCCCTTTAGGGATTTTCAAATCGAGTTCTTTTATAATGATGGAATCCCCATAGGAAAGGGATAGATTTTTCGTTTCAATCGCTTGCACCATGTTGCCAGCTCCTTTTTAGAGACGTAACTATTACGAGTTCCTTGTTTTAAAAAGTAGATAAATAAAGTAAGGCGCTCCAATTGCTGCCGTGAAGACACCTGCCGGAACCTCAAGTGGCGAAAATAGGGTTCTTCCTATTAAGTCTGCACACATGACAAGAATTCCACCGATAATGGCTGCTGCAGGCAACAGTGCACCAAACGAAGAGCCTACTAGCCTGCGGGCCATATGAGGAGCCATTAAGCCAACAAAGCCGATACCACCTGCAAAAGCAACGGATGTACCGATCAATCCTGTACTTACAAGTAAGAGAATGAATCGGTGTTTTTGCACTTTAGCTCCTGCTCCCGTTGCCACATCATCACCTAGTTCTTGAATATTAACATGCCTAGTCGACATGAAAGCTATAAGTAATAGAATCAGTATACTAGGTACAAGGACAGAAACATTCGCCCAGTTTGACCCATAAACCGTTCCTGTAATCCAAATGTTTGCTTGACTAGCCTGATAAATAGGGCCAAATACCATCATCAATGTCGTCAATGCTTTCATTAAAGTCATGATTCCGATTCCGATCAAAACGAGACGAATCGGCGATACACCGTTCTTCCATGCCAGAAAATAGACGAGTAATGCTGCAACTGTCGCACCAACAAATGCTGCGACAGGCATCCATTTAATACTGACGGTCAATGCATTATTTTCATCACTAAATACAGCTAAGAAAGTGACGACTGCGACTCCGGCTCCACCAGTGATGCCTAAAATATCAGGAGAAGCCAAAGGATTTCTTATCATCCCCTGGAGAATACCTCCAGCAACAGCGAGTCCCATCCCAACCGCCAAAGCAACGATAATCCTTGGTAACCGAAAGGATGTGATGATAAGCTGGTCCATTTCAGTTCCGCCCCCTAGTAGAACTTTGACTACAGTAAGCGGACTCATTTTCATTTCTCCCATCCCTGTGCTCACAACAAAAACAACAGCAGATACAAGCACGAGACTAAAGAAAACTACAATTGCTTTCCGATCAACTAGAAAGGAAACTCTTCCTTTTCCCATTCGAAGATTCTTAAATTGACTCATCTAGCATTGAACCCCCTTCTTGCAATGTAAATGAAAAACGGGGTTCCTATGATCGCAGTCATAACACCTACAGGAACTTCCTGTGGCATGATAATATATCTTGATGCGATGTCAGCGGCAAGCAATAGTATCCCACCGAATAATGCCGAAAACGGAATGACCCAACGATGATCGATTCCAGTCACTGCACGGGTAAGATGCGGAACTACGATACCGATGAATCCAATCGGCCCTGCAACAGCTACCGCTCCCCCAGAAAGAAGGATGACGATGATTCCAGCCATGATTTTGATTTTGCCCGTGTTTAATCCTAGACCTCTGGCTACATCTTCACCCATGTTCATGACATTCATTTTACCGGAGATTAACATTGCTCCCACCATACCAATTAACAAATAGGGAAAAACGACAATCAAATTTTCAAGTTCTCTTCCTGAAACAGATCCTGCTAACCAAAATAGAACTTGTTCTAAAGCCGCTTCATTCATCACAAGCAACCCCTGTGTAAAAGAAGCAAACATGGCTGTCAATGCTGCTCCTGCCAAAGTAAGCTTCATGGGAGTTAGCCCTTCTCGGCCAAGCGAACCGACTGTATATACACTCACTGCAGCAATCGCTGCACCTAAAAACGAAATCCATGTAAATATCTGCAAATTCTGTAATTGGAAAATGGTAACTGCCACAACTACTGCGACTCCTGCTCCTGCATTCACACCAAAAATATCAGGAGAAGCAAGTGGGTTCTTTGTTAATGTCTGCAAAAGCACCCCAGAAACAGCAAGACTGGCTCCAACCGCTGCGGCAATAAATGCACGTGGCAGTCTGACAGATTGAATAATAATATGTTCATTCGAACCGTTATTGTTTGTGAAAGTGTCTATTGCCATTTTCCAAGTAGTATCTGTATAACCATAGACAATACTTGCGCACATTAAGAATAGTAATGCGAAAATAGCTAAGACCAGACCAAGCCATCTCAAGCCGGAATTTTTTAAAATCATGATTATGTGACCTTTCTACCATCAATATAGAAGAAACTTTATAATTTCAGTCTATATGTTACTGATATTTACTGTCAATGACTCTGATAATCATTTTCAATTAATATTAACTTCGTTCACAATTCTGTAAAAATAAATGAGAACCAATTTCAATTAAAGTATTGACATGCATTATTTTCCCTTTTATGATTAAGTTGTCATTGAAAATGATTATCATTAACAATTACATAGGAGGATTCAATTCAATGAAATCTATTAAATCTCTTTTTACCTTTTTAGCTATTGCGGCACTGTTTATCCTTGCTGCTTGTGGTAACGGAAGCGAAGAAAAAACGGCTGAAAAGAAAACGGAACCAAAGAAAGTCGAAGAAAAAAGCTATACGGTTGAACACGCAATGGGCACAACCGAACTGAAGAAAACTCCTGAAAGAGTTGTTATTTTAACAAATGAAGGAACTGAGGCATTATTGGCAATGGGTGTTACACCAGTTGGAGCAGTTGAAGCATTCAATGGTGATCCTTGGTACGACCACACTGAGAAACAATTAAAAGATACACAAGTTGTTGGTATTGAGAGTCAAGTAAACGTGGAAGCAATCGCGGCATTAAAGCCCGATTTAATCATTGGTAATAAAATGCGTCAAGAAGCTGTTTATGAGCAATTAAATGCTATTGCACCTACAATTTTTGCTGAAACTCTTCGTGGTGACTGGAAAGAAAACTTCAAACTTTACGCTAAAGCAGTAAATAAAGAAGAAAAAGGTAACGAAATTCTAAAGAAATATGACGATCGCATTGCGGATCTTAAAGGCAAGCTTGGCGACAAACTCAGCATGAAGGTTTCAATGGTACGCTTCATGGCTGGGGACGTTCGTATTTATCATAAAGATACTTTCTCTGGCGTTATTCTTGGAGACCTAGGATTTGCTCGTCCTGAAAGCCAAGATGTAAATGATTTTGCAGAAAAAGGTGTAACAAAAGAGCGTATCCCTGCAATGGACGGAGATATTGTCTTCTACTTCACTTATGAAGAAGGAGATGGAAAAGCTTCTGCAGTTGAAAAAGACTGGATTGAAGATCCATTATTCAAAAACCTCGAAGCATCTAAAAAAGGTCAAGTTCATAAAGTAAGCGACACAATCTGGAACACGGCTGGTGGCGTTTTGGCAGCAAACTTGATGCTTGATGATATTGAAAATAAATTCTTGAAATAATCATAAAACCTCACCGACTCTCGGTGGGGTTTTTTTGTGCATTTACCTCTGTGCTCCGTTCCTTTCGCACTAATAAACCAAACACATCCACATTTCTTACTCCCTTTTATTCATAATTCCTCCAAATGCGGTAACAATAAGGTAAATATCTAATTTGGTCTCCTTAGTCACGGAATAAAAGTTAGACGAAGCGGTGAGAAAATGAAATTCTGGAATAAAAAAAGCGAGAAGCGTGATAAAAGTCAGAAGAATGAACAAAGCGAGAAAAGTGATAAAAGCCCACAGAATAAACAAAGTGAGAAGAGCGAAAACACACAACAAAATGTGGATCTAGCAGAATGGGAAGTTGTATTTTCCAAATCTAACGACTTTAAGAAAGTTTTCTACTACAATCAGAAAACGAATTTACGTTTTTCATTTTCCTTTATGACTTCCCTGATTGATGAAGGTACCATCCAAATGAATGCGACTCCCTATCTGCTTGAAAAGCCATTCGAGAAGCTTGAGGATATCAAGAAAATCATTCCGCTCGCCGATGTGCAAATCAGCGATGATTTTTCACAAGTTGAACAGAAACTGTTCAATGGTTATGCTGTGCTCTCCCTCGTAACCGAACCTAATCAAATCGCTTTTATTGCTGCTCAAAAAGAAGTGGTTCGATCGGTCACCCAACCTGAGGTTGAATTCAGTGTTATCGGACCGAAAGAATCCTTTGTGGAATCAATCGATCAAAATATAAATTTGATCCGCAAAAGGGTTCCCATCAAAGAGTTGATTATGGAAGAAGTAACTGTCGGAAGTTTGTCCAAAACAAAGGTTGCCATTCTCCATATTGATGGAATTACTGACCCTACAAACGTCGAGACCATTACAAAACGGATCAAGGAAGTCCAGTTTGATGAAATCACTGACAGTTCCTACATTGTGCAGTTGATTTCTGATAATCAGAATTCCCCTTTTCCTCAGCTGCTCGATACAGAAAGACCAGACCGTGTCGCCGCGATTCTAGCTGAAGGAAAGATTGCTGTATTAGTAGATGGTTCTCCACATGCACTGATTGCACCCACTACTTTAGTTGAGTTCTTCAGTTCTTTTGAGGATTACTTTCTAAATTGGTATTTATCGTCTTTTTTCCGTTTAATTCGTTTATTCGCGGTAGCGTTCTCTATACTCGTTACACCGATTTATGTCGCAACGCTCACATACCATTATGAATTAATCCCACGAGATTTATTGAGTACATTGGTCACATCCCGTCGGGAAATTCCATTGCCTCCTATATTAGAAGCCGTTTTTCTAGAATTAACAATCGAGCTGTTAAGGGAAGCTGGAGCCAGACTTCCGACAAAGGTCGGTCAGACAATCGGTATCGTAGGCGGGATCGTAATAGGAACCGCATCGGTAGAAGCTGGGCTAACAAGTAATGTCCTTTTGATTATTGTTGCGCTTGCTGCACTCGCTTCCTTTACGACTCCTGTATATAAAATGGGCAACACCATTCGTTTACTTAGATTCCCGTTTCTCCTTTTTGCACAACTTTGGGGATTACTTGGGATCGTCTATTGCTTTTGCTTATTAATGACTCATCTTTTAAGACTTACTTCTTTAAATAGACCGTTCTTAGAGCCGCTATATCCACCAAGAATGGTCGACTTAAAAGATGCGATTATCAGGCTTCCTTTTAGACGTCAAAGGATGCGACCGCAATATTTAAGAACACAAAATCCTGTTCGTTTCCCAAAACAAGAGAAACAAAAACAAAAGGACATTGACGAATAGCAGTTGGAGGAATGACTTGTGACACCGATTCCAGAAAGACATAAAGTTTCCTCGTTCTTAGTGTATTACCTCATTATTTCGATGCAGATTGGAATCGGAATCCTTGGTTTTCAAAGAATCATCGCCATGTCGGCAGGTTATGATGCTTGGATTTCTGTCATCGTAGCCGGACTCGCCATTCACATCATTATATGGATGATTTACAAAATCAACGAATCAGCCGAAGACGATTTGATTACTGTACATGTCAATTTACTTGGTAAAAAGATGGGGAATTTCATCAGTTTTATATTTATATTCTATTTTTGCATGCTAACCGTAACAACGATTCGAACCTATATCGAAGTGATCCAAGTATGGATGTTTCCAGAGTTAAGCACATTTTGGTTTTCCCTTGGATTCATATTACTCGCCATCTATATTGTTTACGGGGGATTCCGGACTGTAACTGGTATCGCATTTTTCGGAGCCGTTCTACCCGCTTATTTGATATTAATGTTTGGCTTTACCATTCCATATTCAGACCCTACTAATATGCTGCCAATCCTTGACCATTCCTTTAAGGACTTAGCGAAAGCCTCTAAAGACATGGCTTTGACTTACTTAGGCTATGAAATCTTACTTTTTGTCTACCCTTTCATTAAGGAGCCAAAAAGGTCGAAAAAGTGGGCTCATTTGGCGGTTCTGACCACAACCGTTTTGTATACCTTATTGACTTTCGTCACTTTTGCCTATTTTTCCGAGGGGCAACTACAAAAAAACATTTGGGCAACACTGGCCATGTGGAAAATCGTTGAGCTTCCCTTTGTGGAACGATTTGAGTATATCGGAATCGCAAATTGGAATCTCATTATCCTGCCAAATGTTTGTATACCACTTTGGATTGCAAGCAGAATCTTAAAAAAGACTGTAAATCTTCGACAACGAAAAGGAGTCCTGTTCGTCAGCATATTCAGCTTAATTGTCGTGAATCTATTCTCAGGCCGTGAGCAAGTGAATATGTTAAATAATTATTTAGGGAAGTTTTCACTTTACCTGAATTATGGATACATCCCCTTACTCTTTATCGTTGTTTCGATTATGAAAAGGGTGAAGAAAAATGCTAACTAGATATTTTATGATCGTGCTCCTTATCTTGCTCCTTCTTTCCGGTTGTGTAGATAGGGAAATTTTGGATGATATAAATTTAGAGCGGGCGGTAGCTTATGATTACGTTGGTAAAAATAAAGTAATGGGAAGCGCAATCATCCCTGTCTATCTTCCTGATCAAAGTGTAAAGAATGTCATGTACACAGCTACATCCACCATAAGCAGAGATTTTCTCAGAGATATGCAAAGACAATCTGAGCAGCCTTTAGTAACGGGGAGTCTTGAAATTGCTTTATTTGGGGAAAAACTTGCTAATCGCGGAGTCATTGAACTTGTCGATTCGTTTCAACGTGATGCAAGTATAGGTTCCAGATTATTTTTGGCAGTAGTAGACGGAAAGGCAAAGAATATTCTTGAAGGGGATTATGGTGAAAGTGGCAAAGCCATATATATTTCAAACTTAATATCACACAATATTAAGGATAGAGATCTACCCGATACAAATCTTCAGTTGTTCTTATCTGATTATTATCAAAAAGGAAAAACCGTTTTTTTGCCCCGTTTAGGGAAATTTGAAAAGGATAAAGTAACTCTCACCGGAATTAGTTTATTTAAGGATGATGCTGTAGTAGATAATCTCGTACCAGATGAAATGTTTTTTTTCAAGTTGATGGTAGATCGCTATAGCGAAGGTCATCATAAAGTAAAAATCAAAAACGATGAGGCAATCATTCGAAGTCTTAAATCTAAGCATAAAATGAAACTGAATTCTCCAACTGAAATTACAATGAATATCAAAATTAGAGGTATTCTTCTGGAATATTCCGGTACGAAATTAACGCAAAAAGAAATCAACCAAATTGAAAGGAATTTCGAAAAAAAAGTAAATAAACATTGCGCTAAGTTGGCCAAACGATTTCAAGAACAGGAAATTGACCCTGTCGGTTTCGGCCATTTCGCTAAAACTCAGACGCGTGGCTTTGATTTAAAAAAGTGGGAAGCAAATTATAAAAACGTAAAATTCAACTTCAATACAGAAGTAAATATTACAGAAGCGGGTACGATTGAATAAATCAAGCGAAGAGACTATTTTGAAAACAAGTACTTTCATATAATCTCGCGCAAATATCATTTGGTGCTAGACAATTTGAAACTGCTTCTAATCTCATCTATAAGAGAAAGAGGCTGTCCCACTATAATAGTGGAACAGCCTCTTTTTATGCAGAAAACATATATTTTTTATAATGGTAACGGATGGAAAAAATCAAACTGATGGCCAACATATTCCCCATCAGCGAGCTTCCTCCGTAGCTTACAAACGGAAGCGGGATACCTGTGATAGGCAGCAATCCGATCGTCATCCCAATGTTCTGGAAAACGTGGAACGTAATCATGCTGATAACCCCAACGCACACATACGTGTAGAAATCATTTTTTGTTTCCATACCCACCTTTGTGATGTGGTAAATAAGCAGGAAAAACAAGCTAATCAGGACGCTCGCACCCACAAAGCCAAACTCCTCACCAACAACACTGAATATAAAGTCGGTGTGGCTTTCAGGAAGGTAGACTTCCCTTTCCCCATAGCCTTTACCACCGGTTTCCCCAGAACCAATCGCCAAGAGCGACTTTGTAAGCTGGAATCCTGTTGTACTTTGATAATTATAGGGGTCTATCCAGGAATATATCCTGCCGAATTGATACTCTTTAACACCTAAATACTTTTCCAATAAGTCTGGCTGCCATAAGACAAAGTAAAAGATGACCGATATTAGCGTTACTCCTACTGAGAATATCGGAACAAGTAATTTCCATGTGATTCCTGAGATAAATATCATCCCTAGCATAATGGCAATAAAAACGAGGGATGTCCCAAGGTCTGGCTGTTGCATAACGAGAAGCAACGGTACCATGGTTGTCAAACCAATCTTGATTAAGAGCCAAAGATCTGTCTGAATGGTTTTAATCGGATTTTTTTGATGATGATCAACAATCACTCGCGCAAGCGACAAAATAATAAACACCTTTACAAACTCAGATGGCTGTAAAGAACCCATGCCGGGAACGTTATACCAACTTTTCGCCCCATTAATGCGCCTTGCAATACTTTCTGGCGCAATGATGAGGAATGTCAGCAAGAACAATCCAAATCCGTACGCGTACCAGGAAATCTTTTTCAATTGATCCGAATCCAAGGTGATGACTGATGCAATGATTCCACAGCCAATCATGTAGTAAATAATTTGTTTAAACAGAAAGTTACTGCCATATTGCCCAGTAGACTGTGCACTATAAATGGCAACACAGCTCGCGATAAACAGTAAGAAAAGTATAAAAACAAGGTTATAATCAACCCTTGAAGTTGAATTCGTTCTTGAAGTCATTTGTCATTCTCCTCTATTAAGAAAAGCGCACGCTTCTTCTAAGCGCTGTAGCTAGACAGTTATCTCATTTATGTTTTCGTAGTATGTCAAATTGAAAAAAGAATCCATTCGAAAAGGATTCCTTACAATACTTCATTATATTTTTAATAGAAGAAAATCACAACTTCTAAAAGGGTGTTGGTTATTTTTACAAATTTTCCGATGATAGTGTGAAGTATGTCTGCCTCACTTTTTCTGCCATCGATTCCAAGTTATTCGGAACCTGTGGAATGCTATATCCAATATAAATTGGCGTTGTTACAAAGCGAGGAACAATTTTTGCATAGATATCTTCACGATGATGATAAAAGAAAATATTGTAGCTCGTGCATGAATAAGAAAAACCGTTCAAAATAAAATGAGTGGCCACCTGCAAGCAATCCGCAAAGTCGTTCACTTGCGACATGTCCTCTAATTTCACGTTAAATTCGTAAAATCCAACGCGTGGTTTCGTTGAAAGGGAAAAGGTTACCCCTTTATTACGGTAAATTTCGATGCCTTCAAAATATTCATCCATGACATGCTCATGATAATCAACATCTTTAAGCCCAATGATTTGCATGTGCGGATGAGCAAGCGTGCCCCCAGAGAAAGGACCATGATTCTTGAAGAAAATCACCGATTCATATTCACCTGTTGCCTCGATTGCTAACCAATGCTTCAATCCAAATTGAATGAGCCGATATAGATGTTCCTTCGTGTAAGTGGACATTTCCCCTTTGCAATCATCCGTTTCAATTAACACCGTTTGATAGGAATTTCCTAAGACCGGGAATTTATTTTTTAATAGAAGAATAGAACCATCTTCATCTATGAAATCGGTTAACGACCCTCGATCGCAAAAAGGACAAGGATTTTGTGTATTTCGTATATTTTCAGGCTTCTTGGCCCCAATGGTTGTATTGAATTGCAAATGTCTCTTTTTCACCCATGCATCCCCCTCTTCTACCGTATATTGTATGAGATATTGTTCCAATTTACTAATTTCTTGCATCTCTTTACACGCACTTTGATATGATTTGCGAATAAAAGTTGTCCCGCTTCTCATAAGTATAGATGGAGCATTTTATCAGGAAGCGAGGGTATATGAATGTTATCGAAACTTGAAGCTTTTATTTTAGGAATTATTCAAGGTTTAACAGAATTCCTTCCAATCAGTTCTACCGGACACCTATACTTAGGCAGAAAACTATTCGGTCTCCAAGAAGCGGGCCTTTTGCTTGACACCATGCTGCATGTCGGCACTTTGCTTGCCGTGTTGTTTTTTTACAAAGAAGAATTAATGAAAATCATCAAAAACCCTTTCGGCAAGATGACTTTCCTTCTTATCGTCGGTACTCTTCCTGCGGTTGCCGCCGGATTACTTCTCAAGGACTATATCGAAGACATATCAAAAACGGGTGTCACCATCGGCTGGGAGTTCTTGATGACGGGTGCATTCCTATGGATAGCCGATTCTGTTAAAAATGGTCATAAAAAGCTTAATGATATAGGATATCGCGATGCATTCATCATCGGCGTCTTTCAAGCAGCGGCCATCATGCCCGCTCTTTCTCGCTCTGGTTTAACAATCGTTGCAGCACTTATGCGAAATTTGGACCGAGGAACAGCAGCATACTTCTCCTTCCTCTTATCCACTCCTGCAATAGCTGGGGCTATCTTACTGCAATCCATTGACTTGGTAAGTGAAGGTGGAGAAAAGATATCGCTGACGGCCCTTTCAATCGGGATTCTTTCTTCAGCTATTTTTGGTTACATCGCAGTAAAATGGATGATTAACTTTTTGAAAAAGCATTCCCTAAAACCGTTTGCCTTCTATGTATGGGCATTAGGAATTGCGATTTTAGCTTTGCAGTATGCAGATAAATTCTAAATTATAAAAGCGCAGACGCCCTCGACAAAAGTAAAGACCACTTGTGCCTGCGCTGTTTTTCCAAATAGATTTCCTTTGTGTTCAGCCCCGACAGACTAAGGCTAAGCCAAAATGGTTTCGTTTTTTTGGGGCATTGGGACGTTTCAATTTCCTTTTTCCGGGCTCTCATCGTAATACTTCCTGATTCCAGATATCCTGCTATCCCCACCAACCGCCCCCCATGCCCTTTCCCATTCTCGTTTTCTTCAAACATTGAATATTGTTTGACATTTTTCTTTTGCAGGCATATGATATCCATATCCCAGAAAGTTGCACCAAGGAAACTTTTTAAGCCCAGGGTAATAATTATAGTCATATAAAAATATAATGTATAAATCAATGTATTTATATATTCAAAATAATAACTCTCTTACCCAACTAAAGGAGGAAAGAAAATGAGCTATGCCATTGACGTTCAAAATCTCTTCGTTTCCTACCATGGAAATGAAGCATTAAAAAACATTCAATTTTCCATTCATAATCACAATTTGGTTGGTATTATCGGTCCCAATGGTGCAGGTAAATCTACTTTGTTAAAGTCGATGCTCGGATTGATTCCGACCGATAAAGGCGATGTAAAGATTCTTGGTCAAAGAATCCAGGATGTTCGAAAGAAAATCGCCTACGTTCCCCAACGCAGTGATATCGATTGGGATTTTCCCATCAGTGTCCTTGATACTGTTTTAATTGGCACGTATCCGAATCTTGGCCTTTTTAAGAGACCACAAAAACACCATAAAGAGTGGGCGCATGAATGCCTCGAAAAAGTCGGGATGGAGAAATTTGCCCATAAACAGATCGGCCAATTGTCCGGCGGACAGCAGCAACGTGTGTTCTTGGCTAGAGCTTTGGCACAGAATGCCGAGGTCTTCTTCCTAGATGAACCATTCGTTGGAGTGGATGTTGATAGTGAGGAGACGATTGTGAAGATCTTGAAGGGCCTTCGTGACGAAGGAAAGACGGTCATTGTCGTTCATCATGATTTGAGTAAAGCGAGTACTTACTTTAATCAACTGATACTAATCAACAAGGAATTGATTGAGTATGGGGATGTAAGCACCGTCTTCCGTCCCGAGGTGATGGCGAAAGCATATCGTGGACAATTTTCATTTTTAGATGAAGTCGGGGTGAGTCTGTAATGAATTTCATAGACGCTTTATTTCAATACGATTTTTTACAAAAGGCACTGTTAACCTCTTCTGTAGTAGGAATCATTTGTGGTGTCATCGGATGCTTTATCATTTTACGAGGCATGGCATTAATGGGCGAAGCCATTTCCCATGCAGTGTTGCCAGGTGTAGCGATTTCTTATATGCTCGGTATTAATTTTTTCTTCGGCGCTGTTTTTACTGGCGTCCTAACAGCGATTGGAATCGGTTTTGTCAGTCAGAACAGCAGGATTAAGCATGATACTTCCATTGGGATCATGTTCACCGCTGCTTTTGCTTCAGGCATCGTGCTTGTAACAATGTTAAAGAGTAGCACAGACCTTTATCACATCCTGTTTGGAAATGTTTTGGCCGTCAAACCGACTGATATGTGGACGACAATTATACTCGGCTTCTTTGTACTTTTAGCCGTATTTGCTTTTTATAAAGAATTGCTCGTAACATCATTTGATCCAACGATGGCAGCAGCTTACGGTTTACCTAATAAGATGATTCACTATTTCCTGATGACATTATTGACAATCGTGACAGTTGCTTCCCTTCAAACGGTTGGAATCGTGCTGGTTGTGGCCATGTTAATTACACCTGCCGCAACAGCCTATCTGTTAACAGATCGCCTTTCTGTCATGATCTTTTTATCATCCTTAGTGGGTGTTATTTCAGCCATTATCGGCCTTTATTTCAGCTTTACATTTAACATGGCTTCAGGAGCAACGATTGTTCTCGTAGCAACAGGATTATTTATGATTACACTTTTGTTTTCGCCGAAAAACGGTATCGTCTGGAGAACATTTAGAACGAGAAAAAATAGAGCTGCTCTATAGGAATCAAAGGAGGTACACAAAAATGATTAAAAAATGGCTTAAAGGTCTTTCCATCCTTTCGCTTATGTTGTTTGCCTTATCTGGATGCAATAATACAGACTCCAATAAAAGCGACAAAGTGGAAATCGTGACGACTTACTCGATTATCTATGACATTGTCAAAAACGTCGGCGGTGATCATGTAGAGATTCATAGTTTGGCACCGATTGGTTCGAATCCACATGAATACGATCCCCTGCCCTTGGATGTTCAAAAAACGACCGATGCGGATGCCGTTTTCTATAACGGCTTGAACTTAGAAGCCGGAAATGCCTGGTTTGATAATCTAATGAAAACAGCTGGAAAAACAGGGAAAGATGCTCCTGTATTCATGGTAAGCGAAGGGGTTAAAGCAAAGCATTTAACAACTAAGGGTAAAGAAAGCGAAGAGGATCCTCACGCATGGCTTGATGTGCGCAATGGAATCATTTACGCAGAAAATGTCCGCGATGCTCTTATTAAAGTGGACCCTAAGCATGAAGAAGATTATAAGAAAAATGCAGCTGAATATATCAGCAAACTTGAAAAACTTCATCAAGAGGCAGTCGAGAGTTTTAACAAGATTCCTAAGGAAGACCGCTTGTTAATTACGAGCGAAGGCGCATTCAAATATTTTAGCGAAGCCTATGATTTTGAAGCAGGCTATATTTGGGAAATCAATTCAGAGAATCAAGGCACTCCACAACAAGTGAGTACAGTCGTTGATTTTATTCGTTCACATGATATTAAAGTTTTATTTTTAGAAACAAGTATTGACCCACGGAGCATGGAGATGGTCTCAAGGGAAACCGGAGTACCTATCGGTGGAAAAATATTCACAGATTCCCTCGGAAAACCGGGAGAAGATGGCGATACGTACTTGAGTATGATGGAATGGAATATTCAAACGATCTTATCACAGCTTCAGAAATAACAAAAAGGCGATCAGTAAGTTTAAGACTTACTGGATCGCCTTTTTTGCTTTTAGGACTTCTGGATTTTCACGGTTTTTCATGAATTCTTGGTTTAGGAACTTCTCGAAAAGAGCCCCGAAGCCATAAAGAATGCGGGATGAGAGTTTCATCCGAAAAGCAACAATCAATGCGAAAACAGCTATTATTTAGCTTCGTGAACTTCAGTGGCTTTCGATTTTACATTCCCTTTGCCGGAGAAATTTTCGATCAATTCCTTCACGTCAATCCCACTTGATGCCTTCAATGATTCTTGCAGTCCTGCCATCAGATTTGTTGCATAACCGGTAATCTTATTCGCTCCACCATTTGCACCGTTGCCACCTGTATCCACTACAGTAATCTTATCAATATTAGATAATGGAGTTGCCACTTGTTTCGCATACTCAGGAAGCATTTTTAGAATCATATCGAGGGTGGCAGCCTTACCGAATTGCTCGAATGCCTCAGCTACTTTTTGCTTCGCTTCGGCTTCAGCCAAACCTTTCAATCTGATAATTTCTGCTTCTGTTTCCCCTTGCGCTTTTTGTGCTTCTGCTTTAGCGAGACCATCGATTCTTACTCTTTCCGCTTCGGCACGTGCCATAGCTTCAATTCGATATTTATTCGCATCCGCTTCAGCCATCTGTTTTGCTTTCTCAGCCGCCGCTGCCTGTTCAACGGAGTAACGGTCGGCATCGGCCTTTTTCTTCACTTCTGAATCGTATTGTCGTTCACGTCTCATAATCTCTTTTTCTTCTAACTCAATTTGTTTTTGACGCTCGATAATTTTAACCTGCATTTCTTGCGCAGTAACATCTTGTCTTGAACGAGCCGTTTCCAGATCGTATGCCTGGTCGGCATGTGCCTTGGCAATATCCTGTTCACGACGGAACTCAGCAATTTTCAGCTGATTGATCTTCTCTGCTTCTGCAATTTCTGTAGCTCTTTCCAACTCCGATTTCTTCGCTTCTTTTGCCGCTTCAGCTTTCTTAATCCTTGTTTCCTTCTCTGCTTCAGCAGTCGCAATATCGGCATCGCGCTTTACCTGTGCAATTCTTGGTTTACCGAGAGAATCAAGGTATCCATTTTTATCACGCACATCTTTAATGGTAAATGAAACGATAACAAGACCCATTTTAGCAAGGTCCTGTGAAGCAACACGCTGGACTTCCTGTGAGAACTTATCACGATTTTTATAGATTTCTTCAACCGTCATCGACCCAAGAATGGAGCGTAAGTGACCTTCAAGGACCTCCTTCGCCTCATTTTCACGGTCTGTTTTCTCTTTTCCTAAAAACTGCTCTGCAGCTGTTGCAATCTCTGTAATAGACCCGCCAATTTTGATAATGGCGACACCGTCAGCCATAACCGGTACTCCTTGTTCTGTATAAACTTCGGGAGTCATAACCTCTAGCTTGCTAGATAATAAGCTGAGTGGCTTCGCTTGCTGGAATACTGGGAAAATAAATGCCCCGCCTCCGCGTATGATCTTGATCTTGTTGTTTGATTCATCCACATGAACATTTCGGCTACCTAAAAAGCTTCCTGTAACGATGAGTGCCTCATCTGGTCCAGCCGTTCTATACTTGGTAACGAAAACTGCCAATAACGCGATTAAGATAAATACAACAATGCCCCCAACTATGAAAATAGCATCCATAATTCCTGCCTCCTAATAATGTACTGATATATTTTAAAAATAATTTCCTTTAAATAAATTCCTGCATCTTATCATAAACAACTACTTGCAAAATACCGTTTTCCACTTCAACGACAAGCACGCGCGTACCATTTTGAATCTCTTTTTTGTCAAAGCTTAATGCCGTTTTTGCTATTCTGCCACTGAGGCTTTCAATCATCACTTCACCATAACCGTCAAGCGGGATAGGTGTAATCACTACTCCAGTCCTTCCTACGAGATCACTTTCCTTGTAGACAAGTGACTCTTCTGCAGTTGAGAGCGGAATAAGTACAAACACATTTAATAGAGTAACTAGTATGAGAGACAATGCTGAGGATATGAGCATGTTTTGGGTGCTGGGAATCTTGGTGAGGACTTCGAGTAAATAGCCGCTACCACTAGTAAAAGTGATAAACGATAAAATTAGGACAGGATTTAAGAAGTGAATATCCGTGAAAAAGCCATGAAATAAATCTCCGAACAACAATAACAGAACAGTAATGACACCTGAAAAAATCAACGCATACAAATAGATTGTTTCAATTGGAATCCCATTTATCTCCATGGACATCCATCCTTCTTGTTAAGATAGTCACTT
Source organism: Bacillus sp. cl95 (assembly GCF_900115925.1). Lineage (GTDB taxonomy): Bacteria > Bacillota > Bacilli > Bacillales > Cytobacillaceae > Neobacillus_A. Next base: position 231,447 of record NZ_FOYF01000006.1, read on the forward strand.
AGCTCTAGATGAGTTTTATTGGGGATACCAATATTTACGTTTATCTAAGGAAAAAGTTTCACTTTCAAGTAAAAATTTTACAAATCAAAACCATTTCCTAACAAAACTTGTTACCATCCTGTAACCTTTTTCTTCCAAACACTGTCTAATTTTTTAATGAATCTTGAAGAAGGAGGTAAGAAAAATGTCCAAGTTTGAATTTGTGAATCCAGAATTCAACCCACAAAAAGCCTCATCTGATTCTCATCACAGGAGAGAAGATGAAGCTAGTTCTACTAGTACGGAAACAAAGGATGCCGGATCCCGAATTTTAGAATTTTTAAGAATGATCTTTAAAAGGAAATGGATAATGGCTGTTGCAACCTTATTATTTCTTGCACTGATAAGTGTTCCGATTTATTCCAAGCTTTTCGTTCCTAATGAACCGACAACCACTTTCATGTGGATGAATGAATCAGGATCCAAGGTGGTTACGGCAAGTGCTAAGCAAATAAAGAAAAATGATAAACAGAAAGAAAAATTTGAGCCAAGCTTTACTATGGTCGGAAGTAAAGCCGACTATAAACTCAACATAAGCATGCCAGTTGAGAATCAGTTTTCTGCAAAAGCAGACATTACGATTCAAAATAAGTCGGGAACCAGCTGGAATGAAATTTTCTTTTACTTTTTACCATTTATGAACTCGGACAGTGCAAATGGCTGTTACAATGCCCATTTGAAAATGTATTACACAATATGCCCCGAAGAGGTACAAAAGGGGAAATTTGAAATTCAAGAAGTAAAAATGGGTGATGAAGCAGTAAAATACATACTGGAAAAAGACATCTTAAAACTTGAATTGAAAGATGTCTTTAGAAATGAAGCAACCACTACAGTTGAAGTATCCTATACTTTTTCATTGCCTGATAAAGGACTTCAGTATTCTAAGGAAGGAGACGATTTTTACTTAGCTCAATGGTATCCGATGCTCCCAACATTTAATGAAAATGGTTGGAACATACAACCTCCATTATCCGGACATATTACACATTTTACGACTCATTCCAATTTTGAGGTCAATTATGATATTCCACCAGAATATGTTCTCTTGTCCTCTGCTGATTCTGATCCTATAGAAGGATCTACAAATGGAAAAATTACCATGACAAACGTGAAAGAAATGTATGTCGCCCTTATGAAAAAGCCTTTCTTAAAAGAAAAGCAAATCAATGATACGACCATTAGGGTATTTGCTGATGAAACAAGTCAAGCACTCATGGATTTAACCATGGAAACCGCTTCAGATGCTTTTAGCTTTTTTGAAGAAAAGATTGGAGATTATCCATATAAGCAACTTGATATTGTAATCGATGGTGGAGTGAGCATGGAAAATCCAGGTGTCATTACCGTTTCCAGACATGAAATCAACCATATTAGGTTCAAAAAGGAGTATTTCAAGCATACCATCGTAAACGAAATTGCCCATCAGTGGTTTTACGGAGTGGTTAACAACGAACCATACTCTGAAAACTGGTTGGACGAGGGCATAGCAGAATTTAGCACTTACCTTTACAATTTGACTGTTGCAAAAAAGTCACAATACGAAAGTTTTTCGTTAGCTGCAAAAGATATTAATGATCTTAGCGCCTATAGTAAAGAACGAACACACCCTTCAAATCTAACTGTGCCATCCTATACCGATGGAGGATATGATTGGTATTTCAAAATACAGCCACTTCAACATCTGTTGGATATTTCACAAAAAGTTGAGGGTGATGAAGATACGGCACTAAAATTCCTCTCAGATTATTATAAAACTTACTCTTTCCAGCAAGTGACTACCAAAGAGTTCGTTAAGTTTACCAAGGACTATTTTGACATTAGTGAGATGGAGTTTACTGAGTGGTTGAATCTAGAAGAAACCGGCTCGCTGAAACAATAACCTAATGTTTCAGGTTAATATGTCACCACTAAGGAATTTCAAGAAATTCTAGAAGACCTGAAAAAAGGTGGCGCTTCACAGCACCACCTTTTTGAATATCTGAATTCTTTTAGGATTGAATTAGACGTAAAAATTGCTTTGTACGCTCTTCCTTGGGTTGAGTGAAGATGTTTTCCGGTTTATCCCGTTCAACAATGACACCTTGATCCATAAATATGACCTCATCCGCCACTTCTTTAGCAAAGCGCATTTCATGGGTAACAACGACCATCGTCATCCCTTCACCCGCAAGGTCTTTCATTACCTTCAAGACTTCCCCAACGAGTTCTGGATCGAGTGCAGAAGTAGGTTCATCAAACAGCATCACTTCAGGCTCCATCGCCAAGGCACGGGCAATTCCTACTCGTTGCTGTTGACCCCCGGATAATTGAAAAGGATAGTAATCCAATTTATCCCCTAATCCTACTTTTTCGAGAAGTTCCTTTGCGTTTTTCCGCGCTGATTCTACGCTTTCTTTTTTAACAATAACTGGCCCTTCCATCACATTCTCTAATGCGGTCTTATGTGGAAAAAGATTATAATTCTGAAACACCATTCCCGTCAGACGTCGGAAAGAAGCGATATTTTTCTTGGCATTCCGGTTGGAAAAGTCGAGCGATTGATCACCAATATTAATGGCTCCTTTTGTAGGAGTTTCTAATACATTCAAGCAACGTAAAAGTGTCGTTTTACCGGAACCGGAAGGACCGATTACGACAACTACTTTGCCTTTTTCTATCTCAAGGTCAATGCCCTTTAACACTTCAAGTTGATCGAAACTTTTATATAAACCCTTAATCGATATCATGTTTACCTTCCCTCGCTCTCATGCTAAGACACATAGCGGTCCAATTTTTTCTCGATTCTTCCCTGCACGACAGATAAAAGGAAACAAATCACCCAATAAATTAGTGCGGCTTCCGAATAAAGCAGGAGGAATTCATAGTTGGTCGCTGCTATCTCCTGGGCACGCCTGAACATTTCCGTAACCAAGATGAGAGAAGCCAAACTTGTATCTTTTACAAGACTGATAAATGTATTTGATAGCGGCGGCAATGAAACACGCGCGGCTTGTGGCAGAATAATCCTTGTTAACGCTTGTGGATATGTCATTCCAATCGAGTAACCTGCTTCCCACTGTCCTTTTGGTATCGACAGGATTGCCGCTCTGATAATTTCTGATGAATAGGCACCCACACTTAACGAAAAACCAATGACCGCGGACGGAAACGGATCAATGGTCACCCCAATGGTTGGAAGTCCGTAGAAGATGATGAATAGCTGCACCAATAAGGGAGTTCCGCGGATGGCAGATACGTACACCCTTGCAATCATTTGCAGCGACTTAACATCGGATATGCGCGCAAGAGCCGTTAGAATAGCCAATACAAGTCCGACAATAAAACTGATGATTGTCAGCGGAATCGTATAAACAACAGCACCCTCCAGCATAGGCTGAAGGGAACTTTGCGCAATATCCATCAATCTGGCGGCGCGTTCTGGGTCTGCAAATATACTATTTAAGTACATCTTCACCAAACCACTTCTTAGAAATTTCTAGGTAAGTGCCGTCCTTAATCATTTCGTCTAGTGCTTTGTTTACTTCTTCTACAAGTGTTTCACTGCCCTTACGGAACATCAAACCACTTTGTGAAGCATCATCACTCGTTGCAACTACCTTGATTGCTGCATCTGGCTTTTGCTTTTTAAAATCAAGGAATGAAAGTTTATCATTAATCGTAACATCAACACGCTTAGAATTAATCAATTCTACGGCTTGGTTGAAGCCTTCAACTCCTGTAAGCTCTGCACCGTATTTCTTGGCAATATCTGCATAGTTACTTGTTAAAGATTGTGCTGCTTTTAAACCCTTAATATCTTCGAAAGTTTTTACTTTATCGTTATCTTTATGCGTAATCAATACCGCAGCAGAAGTAATGTATGGTTTTGAAAAATCGTACTTCTCTTCACGATCAGGACGAATTCCTACTTGGTTTGCAATCATGTCAAAACGCTTTGAATCTAAACCAGCAAACATCGCATCCCACTGTGTTTCCTTGAATTCAACTTCAACTCCGATGCGCTTCGCTACTTCTCTTGCAACTTCCACATCAAAACCAGTTAATTCTCCTTTGTCATCATGGAAAGTAAACGGAGGGTATGTACCTTCAGTACCAACAAGGATTTTACCTTCATCCTTTACTTTCTTTAAAAGGTCGTCATTAGCAGCCGTTTTTTCTTCTTTTTTATTTTCTTTGCTTGCATCATTTCCACAAGCAGATAATATCAACATAAAACTAAATAATAGTACAAAAATAGCGGTTAATTTTTTCACTTTTATAATCCCCCTTAATTCTTATCAACTTTGTCGGCATTACATATCATATTACATCCATATTGCACTGTCAAAGGAAATATTCGCAAATCTAGTTTTATTATTCCCTATAATAGTTAGGATAAATCGTAAACAAATAAAAAACCGGATAGACGTTTGCCTACCCGGTCGGTTTAAATTGATTAATGAATGTATGTTCCTAATGGTAAAGTGAATCCCAAGTATAGAAGAGCTGCAAAAAGGATGATAAAAACAATCCATAATGGCTTCACTGACTTGCCTCTCCCGCTTCTTCCAATCATAGCTTCCAAAAGACCGATCATGCCGATTCCCATTAATGCTTTTACGTAATACAATGTTGGGATATTGTCTCCTGCACTAATCAGCATACCGCCTGTAGCGATGATTAGTAAGTAAGATAAGCGCAAAACCATTTTAAGGACTTTTACATTCTTACCTTTGCTTTGCATGGAAAATGTAACGATAAAAAGAATAATGGCTAAAAGCCAAGCTGTCATATGTGCATGAATCATGGTTAATACCTCCGAATAAATTAGTTTTCGCCTTTGAATCGGTAACCGGCACCCCAAACAGTTTCTATGTATTGCGGATTGGACGGATCAGATTCAACTTTTTCTCTTATTTTACGAATGTGGACGGTAACAGTAGTAATATCTCCGAGGCTGTCCAATCCCCAAAGCTTTTCAAATAAATGATCCTTGCTAAACACTTGATTTGGGTTACTTGCAAGAAAGGCCAATAACTCAAATTCTTTTGCTGTTAAAATAACCTCCTTATTATTAATAAACACTCTTCTTGATGTGCGGTCAATATATAATCCGCGAATATATAATTCATCCACTTTCCTCGTTTGCTTTCCAGCCAGCCTATCAAATCTTGAAAGATGAGCCTTCACACGTGCAACGAGTTCATTTGGACTGAAAGGTTTGACCATATAATCATCTGCGCCTAGCCCTAGTCCACGGATTTTATCTATATCCTCTTTCTTAGCCGATACTATGATAATCGGTATATCTTTTTCTCGTCTAATCTGCCTGCAAATTTCATAACCGTCTACATGCGGCAGCATCAAGTCCAATAGAATTAAATCATAGTCTTTCGTAAGAGCCAGTTCAAGTCCTAAGCTTCCTGACAAGCATATTTCAACAGTAAAACCATTGATTTCAAGGTAATCTCTTTCAAGCTCTGCGATGCTTTTTTCATCTTCAATCACAAGGATCTTCTTCATGGCTTATCATCAACCTTTAGTGTGAAAGATATGGTCGTACCTTCTCCGGGTGTGCTAGTTGCTTGAATGGTACCTTGATGTTCCTCCAAAATCATTCTGGCAATCGCAAGACCAAGCCCACTCCCGCCTGTTTGTATGTTTCTAGATTGTTCTGCCCTGAAAAAGCGTTCAAAAACATGCGGCAACGACTTATGAGGGATTCCTGGCCCATTATCAGTAATGGAAACCTGAACCGTTTCACCATCCCCACCCAGAGAAATGGTTATTTTCTTACGGGACTTATCCATATACTTCAAACTGTTGTCAATAATATTGGAAAGAACCCGTTTAAGTTTTTCACGGTCTGCCCTCACTTCATACGAAGCCGTTTTATTCCATTCAAAAATCAATTCCGTATTTTCCTTTTCCAGTTCAAACTCCAGTTCTTCAACAAAATCTGTAAGATAGCTTAATAAATTGATCTTTTCAAAATGAAATGGGAGTTTTTTCAGATCCAATTTAGAATAGAGGAACAACTCATCAATAAGATGATCAAGGTTTACTGCTTTAGCGTAAATCGTTTGAATATAACGATCCTGCTTTTCCTGTGTATCGGCGATTCCATCTCGAATACCTTCCACATATCCTTTTATAGCAGTAATGGGCGTTTTCAAGTCATGGGTGATATGCGCAAGCAACTCCTTACGATTTTCTTCATATTGAGCACTTACATCAAATGATTCTTTCAATTGAACCCGCATCTCTTCAAAAGATTGTGCAAGTTGTCCAATTTCGTCTTGTTTTTTAATAGTAAGACTCTGGTCAAGCTTACCATTTTTGATACGATCGACAGCATCCCTTAACTTTTCAATCGGTTTTATGATACTTTTTGAAACATAATAGGTCAGAATCCCATTCGTCAAAATTAATAAAATAATAAGAATGGCAAACAAAGCAGCTGAAAACTGGTGCGCAAATTTCACCAGCGGACTTGCATCTCTTAGCACAAATAAGCTGATTTCATCACCGTTCTTCATATAAAAATCATGTTGCTTTACAGAGAACGTCTTTTCATCAATTTGCTGAATTTCATTACGAAACTCGGCATGCCCAAAGTCAGGCAACTTGTCCGACAAATCCGCAATCTTGGCCGTCGATGTGTATACAACCTTGCCATTTTGACGAATAAGGAGAGCCCCCCTCATTTCTACTAACCTTGTTGTTAAGGATTCTAAATATGACTGATTAAGTAAACCTTCTGGGTCGGTGACCGACTTCTTTTTCAACTCATAAAAGAGGATGGTATCGTCTTTCGTTATTTTATGAAAGGCATGGTTCTCCGGCAAGATGGACTTTAATTCACGAATATCTCCGATAAAAAGGAGTACCATCAGGAGTCCCGCCACTAAAAAAAGAATCACCGGTACGAAGATCATGGCAATATAGGAAAAAAGCAATCGAAACCTGATAGACAAGTCTTGCACCTTCTTTTTCATTAATGATGTTGTGTTACCCATATAGTAAACCACAGATGGCCACATCATATGAAGCGGTCTCTAAATCTTCTTTTAAAGATTAGCTAAAAAACCTCAACAAGTCCTAAAAATTATATTAAATTTTTCTTAAATATGTAGAACGACATTAGAAAAGCGCAAGCGCCCTGTTCAGCCTCGACAGGCATAAGACGAAGCGCACAGGAAATCCTGATTTCTGGAGCGATTTGGCTTATGACCAAGGTTGTTTCGGCTTTAGGAAACAACCCCGAGGGGCTGGGCGCTGGAGCTAGACAGTTATCTCCGTATAATTTTCAAACTTTCTTATATAGAAAAAAAGCCCGCCGGGTTGCCCCGACAGGCTTTGGTTTACTTATGCAATTAATTCATCTTCAACATCGGCATCAGGTTTATTTTTGGATACTCGTCCATAAAATAAGATTCCACTTGCCAATAATCCTACTCCAAACAAGAATGTCTTCATATCGGCTGTGCCGGCAATAATAACCCAAATGGAATAGATAGTTGAAAGTCCTGCAATGATACCGTCAATGATACGAGCTTTCTTAGCGCTTCCATAAGTTTCACCTGTCGTAACAAGCTTTAACTGATATACAGAGGAGATGAAATATGGTACTAGATAAGAAAGAGTTGCGATGGTAATAACAAAATCAAACGCTGTTGAAATCGAATTGGAAACAGTCGAGAAGATAAACAGTTGCCCAAGTACGTTCGAGATGACCAAAGAATAAACAGGAATACCATTTTTATTCTCTTTTCCAAATGATTGAAGGAACAAGCCTTGCTTTGCCGCTTGATATGGAACTTCGGCACTTAGCATTACCCATCCGATTGTAGATCCAAATAAACTGATTAATCCTAAACCAGCAAGCAATTGGCCACCGATAGGTCCAGTAACAACCGTGATCGCATCAATTAATGGCTTATCTGATGCAATTAATGCATCCTGGCTTAACATTCCCATAACAAGTGAGCTGATCCCCATATAAATCGCTAATGCAATGAAGAGCCCTAGAATCGTTGCTCGTTTAACATCAATTTGCTTTTTAGCACGTGATGCAAATACAACGGCAGATTCAACACCGATAAATGCCCAAAGCGTTGCTACTGCAGCATTGTTTACTTGTCCTAACAATCCAATTGCATGTCCAGCTTCATCCATTCTCGGAGCTGTAAATGGAAGAATATTGCTTTGTTCGAAAGCAAAAAGTCCAATAATGATAAAAATGAAGAATCCAGCTACTTTTGCAGCTGTTGCCGCAAAGTTCAACTTACCTGCGTTTTCCAAACCGCGCAAAATAATAAAGTGTGATAACCAAAGCAATAACGTACAAACAATAAATGTCAGTCCGTTACCGACCTTTAAAGTAAATCCACCGATAGTGAACCACTTTGCTTGTGATGTTAAAATTGGGAAAAATGTTGATAAATATCCAGTAAATGTAGTAATGATTGCTACGTTACCTGCAACGTTACCAATCCAGTAACCCCATGATGACATGAATCCAGATAAAAGGGCAGCCTTTGATCCTTTAGCAAATAATTCTTTCGCATAAATTTGCGGTCCGCCTGTGAGTTTAGGTTTTCTGATGGCAAGATTTCCGAAAACTAAAGCTGTCATCAATACCCCAAATCCTGTTAATAGCCAAGCTGAAATAACACCAGCCGGACTTGCTGCTTCCGAAAGTGAACGAGGAAGCATGAAAATTCCTGACCCAACCATATTTCCAACAACTAGTGCCGTTAAAATCCACAACCCTAGTTTATTTGATTTACCCATTGATAAAGCCCCTTTCCAGTTCCTCAAGCTTTAAGATAGAGTTTTTATTTTACCCAATATGTGCTTTTAGAAACAAAAAAACACACCTGTCTACGGCGTGTTAATACGACCGCATCAGTCTTGATTGGATAGTTCAACATAGCATAAAGCTATGACAGTCCTGCACCTGTTCGATACAGTCCCAGCTTACTGCAGTCAGAGCTCTGCAGCGCTTCGGCGATGTTTCCTTCCAGCTGAATTCAACGAGTTCTCTGACTCTCTTTCAACCTACTCATAAAAACCGCAACCTCTACCTCATCTAAAACCGACGAGGAATAATTATTCAATTTACGTTAACAAGAATACAATGGTCAAGTAATGAAGTCAATGGAAAATTTTATTTTACTAAAGTGTTAAATCAAGAAAGAAATAGTATGTTATCCACTTTCACCCATAGTTGCTAACAGTATCCGTTAAGGTTTCCAAGCCAGAACAATATACATAAATCATGAATATAAATCTGTATCTTTGAAAAATATCTTCCTCAAAATATATATAAGGATAATAATCGAGGCAATCATTAGAAACATTTTTCCTGAACCATTCCATTGAATGACTTGATAAACCGAATAAGCCTCTATGAAAAGAGCAGGTACCTTGCCGATTGAGCTTGCGATAACAAATATCACTGCTGAAACGTTACTGACTGCAGCTGTCAACGTTACAAGTCCCGATGGCATAAACGGAAATATGCGTAATCCAATAATGAGGAAAAATGCGTCCCTCCCTTCCGTTTTGAGTAACCTTTGCAGATATTTATGGTTTACACTCTTTTGAAGGGCAAATTTTCGTAAACCCTTACGATAGAGGATAAACGACACATACGCTCCAAGCGACTCACCCAAAACTGAAAGCAACATCCCTTCCCAAAATCCAAATACAATCAAATTGGCTGCTGTTAAAAACACACTTGGAATGACTCCGGCGATGCTGATGATGATACTGATCACTAAACTAAAAAGAATGGCATATTGTGGATAAGCGATAAAAAACTCGATCACTTCACTTTGCATGGTACCCCTCCTCTCTAACTGAGATAAGTGCAGAAAAAAAACACGTGCAAATCGACACGTGTTTTAAGCAACGTCATAGCCTTGATCGTCGATTGTTTCTTTAATCGCTTCAAGAGAAACAACTGCTCTGTTATATTGGATTGCCACTGTACCAGCGCCAAGATCGACTTCTACTTTTTGAATGCCATCCAGTTTCCCTACACTGCCTTCTACTGCTTTCACACAATGCCCACAAGACATTCCTTTAACATGAAGTGTTACATTCTCCATTCTAAAAACCCCTTTCAAAAATGTATTACTTTTTCATTAGTCTTTGAATGGTTACGAGCAGTTCGTCTACTACATCATGATCGCCCTCTTGTATCCGTTCAATGACACAACTTTTCATATGACCTTCAAGGAGAATTCTCGCCACACTATTCAATGCTGCCTGAGTAGCCGAAATTTGTGTAATCACATCGTCGCAATAAGTATCTTTTTCAATAAGGCCTTTGATTCCGCGAATTTGACCTTCAACACGATTTAACCTTGTTATCAAATTCTTTTTTGTAATCTCTGAATGATGACTTTTGCGTTCTGATCCTTCAGTAGCACAGTGATCGTGGCAATCTGAATCTGTCTGATGATTGTTTATCTCCATATTAGATTCCCCTTATATTTACATTTTAATATACCCCTCTATAGTATACAACTGAGAAGGATTATATTCAATATTGTAAGTCACTTTAGGTGAAAATCCGTAATGTCATAGATTCTGTTTCGTGTAGTACCTGAAAATGGAACGTTCAAAGAGGAGATTAGCTTAGAAGATGATGAAGTTGAGGATATTTTTAAGAAATTCATAAATTGTTGATTGTGAATAGTGGTACCTAACAGAAGTGAGTAATCTTTAATAGCATCTAGGTGAGCATTTTTATTAATAAATCTACATTTCACACAGTACCATTTTCCCCAATGTCTCTTCATAGGAGCAGCTCCGCATTCCGGGCAAAACACACCTTTGATAATATCGTTTTTTGGAACATCAAAGAGTTCTAGTATGTCCTGATTTATTGGCACATGGCATTTAATCAATAATTTTGCTAGTTTCTTTAATTCCTTTTCCGATAAATGCATATCTTTATGAATTTCTTCGTACTCCTCTACCTTATAAATAAAGTTTGCTGCAGGTGTTACGGTTTGAAAAACGTTTCGCGGGACCTCAGCCGTTCTGACTTTCGAGCTGTTACTGCTGATTACAACGTTTGATTTTATTGGTACCTCAGGAATGGAGTGGCTTTTTAGCCATGATTGTAATTTTCGAGTTTGTGTTTTCACTTGAAGAAGTGGATCTGGAAAAGTTTTTTCCACTCCGTTTGAAGTTCTAATCAACTGAGGGTATTTGGTGTCGAAGAAAAGTGTTCCAGAGAGGTTTTTTACTTCAGCAATGATAAAAAATTTGTGAGCCAGTACGAGGGTATCCATTTGGAAGAAGGTATGTTCATGCGCAAGTCTTAAATCGTTTAAAATGAGGTAATTTTTAGAAGGAAGATTCCTTAAATGATGATCAAATGCCTTCTCGCCTGCAAAACCAGCCTTACTTTTAGCATATTCCGCCTTGATTAGTGCTCGTTTCGGGTGATTCTCTGATGTTCGCCTTAATAGTGCTTCTAATTTGTACAATTTAATAGGCTTCTGACGCTCTTTTACAATCATTGCAACACCTCTTTTTCTAAAAATTGAAATTTGTTGATGTTTTCATACTTGAATCTTTCCAATTTGGCGATTCATTAATCCAATTTTCCACTACATCTGTCCAATTTTCAAACACATTCTCCTAGTTTCACAAAAAGTACATAAATACTCCCTCCATCAAAAAAGACCCGCACACAACGCGGGTCTAAATTTTTACAACGATTTTCCCTTTTACATGACGCTCTGATAAACGTGTAAGTGCAGACGGTACTTCTTCTAATGTAATAACTTCTCCAAGCATAGAAGAAATCTTCCCGTCCTCCAACAAAGCAAGCATTTCATCTCCCATAACACCGAGATCACTCTCCGCCTTCACATCACTAGATTGGTGTGCAGCGCCAAGTGCGATTTCATGATAAGAAAATACTTTCGTAAAAGGCTTCACTTTGCTGGAATCGGGTGCACCAGCGATGTACACGATGTGTCCCATGAAAGCGAGCAAGCCCAATGAATCTGTTGCACTTTGTCTACTTACAGCATCCACAACTGCATCCACACCGCGACCGCCTGTAATTTCCATCACTTTGGCCACTACGTCTTCTTCGCGATAATCAATCACATAATCAGCACCTAACGATTTTACATACTCATGATTATGTTTAGAAGCAGTAGAAATGACTGTTTTCCCTGCATTTTTGGCGAGTTGAACAGCAAAACCGCCTACTCCCCCTGCGCCGCCATGGATGAGGAGGATTTCAATTTGATTCATCGGCAGCTTGCGGAATAGTGATTGATAAGCCGTATATCCAGCAGTCGGTAGAGCCGCTGCGTCCTCATAACTAACCGAATCCGGGATTCTTGAAACAGTATGGGCAGTCGTTATAGCAAATTCGGCAAAACCGCCTTTCTTTGTGAGGTCACCATGATAAACGACACGATCACCAACACTCCATTGAGTTACATCTTCACCAAGCTCAACGATTTCACCTGCAACATCTAAGCCAAGAACATGTGGATAATTCCAGTTTGGATTTCCTCCTGTACCGGTTTTATAATCCACCGGATTTAAACCAACTGCTTGTACTTTTACAAGAATCTCCCCTTCTTGAGGTTTAGGCCTGTCCATTTCACCCACCTTCATTTGTTGCCAAAGTCCTTTATCTTCAAGCAATAGTGCCTTCATTACTATCATCTCCAGATCATATTTTATTGGTATATAATATATACTACTTTTATAAAAAACAAGCAGGCACTATTTTGTAACCTAGTTTCCAATTGGAAACTCCTTTGGAGGAAATGATGAAAAATCTTAGTTCGGAATATCAGTGTGCAATCAACATGGTTATTGAAATCATCGGTGGCAAATGGAAGGTTCTCATCCTTTGGAACCTGAACGAGGGTGGCAGACGTTTTAACGATTTAAAGAGGGCATTGCCAGGTATTACTCAGAAAATGCTGACACAACAGCTCCGAGAACTTGAACAACATGGTCTTGTTTCCAGGACCGTTTATGAAGAGATGCCGCCACGCGTCGAATACACGACGACTGCGTTAGGAAAAAAATTACAGCCCACATTGTTCGAGATGGGCAAGTGGGGAGATGTTTATGCCGAGGAAAAAGGCATAAGCATGAATCGGTGCTGGACGAACTATGACTTCATGAAAAATGACTAGCTGCCACAGCTAGTCATTTACATGTTTCACCTTTAAGTTATAGCTATAAATTTCTTCATCTGAAGACAGCTTGTACCCTAGGCTTGGATTGTAATCGAGTGAAATTCTCTGATGAAGATGTTTCTGGCTTTCCTTTGAAACGAGGACAGGAATGCCTTCAACATTGAACAAGTCATCGTCATTTCGTCTGCGGTCAATCTTTAAATGATGCTCAGCGTAAATCGAACAGCTCCCAATAAAGATGGCCTCAATCCGGAAGCCTTGGTCTTCCTGAAAATCGTATTTTTTTAGTTCTGCCAATGCACCTGGTTTAATGTTAATATTCATTATTTCACCCTTTCATGGGTAGACTGTACCCTTTAATATTACCCCAAATGCTTATTAGCGACGAATTTTATGCTTTTGTTCTATAAATATGCGCCGCTACCGCTATCTTTAATATACAGCTCTTACATATATGAAAAGAACCATCCAATGACTTGGATGGCGCTAGTACACTCTCTTCGTAATCGTATTTAATATTTCTTCCCAAACTTTTTCATCGTCACTCAGAAAATGACCTGCTTTAGGAACAAAGTGTGTTTCTGAATTAGGAAAAGCCGCTGCAAATTTCTTCGTTTCCACAAACGGAGCCATGGTGTCGCCTTCCCCATGCCAAATATCTACCGGAACTTTGATATCACTAACAGAAAATCCCCATGGATTAGACAAGAGAACTGGTTCATTTACACACTCATCAACAGATATCCGAAATGCTTCACCAAGATGCATCATGATTGTTTTGATTTGTTCATCAGTTTGTAGAAATTGGCGGTCCCACTCACTCAAATGCTTATTTCCTTTTCTCGTGTCTTCCATATATTTTTCAGGTTTTGTTTCAAGCATTTTTTTATGAGCACGATATCCCATCTTCATTAGCCACGGTGCTTTCTTATTTAGGAAGAATGAAATTTTGTTTGCTCTCATCATACTTTTCGGTGGCTTCCCGTTTTCAAAAGGAGCAATACTTGCAATCAAAGCAGCAGAATGTAATCGGTCAGGAAGTTGGTGGGCACACGCAGCTGCATAGGCACCTCCACCTGAAACACCGATAACAGAAAACTTTTCTAGATCTAAATGGTCGGCGATTTCTTTTATGTCTTCTGTCCAATCCAGTACAGTTCGATTAGGTTTCGGATCAGAGATGCCAAATCCAGGACGGTCTAATGAAATTAATCTAATTCCTACTCGCATGGATGTTTCATCATCATCTAGAAACATGAGCCTGGAACCTGGAGTTCCATGAAAAAACATTACGGGTATGCCATTTTTGTCCCCGTATTCGATTACCCCTATATTCCGTCCATCTTTTAGCTTAATCGTGTAACTTCCCATTCTCCCCACTTCCTTTAACTCTATTAATATTTAAGTCAACTTAAATATACATTTTAAAAAATTATTCACTCTTCTGTGTCTCAACGACTATCTCATATAACTTCTGATGCAGTTCTAGGAGTGTTTCTAAGTCTTTTTTTGGTAGCTTTGCATAATACTTTTCAATAATATAGTTTTGATTCTCTGAAACCATTTCATTGTATTGATGACCCTTATCTCCAAGTTCGACAATGATTTCGCGGCGATTATGAGGATTGATTTCCCGTTTTACGAATCCTTCTTTTTCTAATTTTGAAACGAGCTGACTTGCGGCACTGGCAGTGATGGAAAAATATTGTGCAATCTCATTTATAGATCTATTTTGGACCCTTAGCAGTTCGAGAATAATCTTTTGCTTTGTAGAAAGGTTGGCAAATTCATTTGCAGCGAGCCTTTTATAATCCTCCAAGAAAAGAGTACTTAGAGCATTAGCAGTATCTACAATATCCTTACAGATCTCAGTTGTTTCTTTTTCCATATATTATCACCTCTTGTTATTCTAATTCTAAACTTACATTAACAATTAAGCAAACTTAAACATACCGCATTTTAGAGGCAGCACTCATATAATCATGCCGCCTAAATTCTCTACTCTGAGAGCCTATCCATAATTCTTCGTTTTCGATAAAGCATCGTTCCTACTTCGGCAAGGTCATTGATCATTGACCTGTTTGTAAATGCTCCAAAAATAAGCCCAGCAACAGGAACCATTTGAAAAAGTTTTTTCCATCCAAACTGGTCTCTATAGGTGTACACCACTTCTCGCCAGCCTTGAAGTTCAGACATCATTTCTCCCGAACGTCCCTGTTCATTAAGCCCATTCAGGATTGCTCGTTTTCCTACTATATCCGCTGAAGAGAACTGCAAACACTTTACAATGAAGATACGCTCATTTTTTTCGTTAGGATCATAGCCATGAATAATGGCAATTTCCTGAAGCGTTTTCAATGAGATGGCCAATATGGCTGGAATATCAATTGCCAATGTGAAAATGCCTCCAAAACCAGTTGTCGCTCCTTGAAGAGTCGCAAACTTCTTTCTTTGCCCCACAATCTTCCCTGTGACTTTTTCCATAACGGCAAGCGGAACTTCCTTCATGTCATCGACACTTGTAATGGGTACACTTATTTCTTTTTCTATTTCTTTGTAAATGGATTCATTTCTTATTAAATAGCTACCACCCGTCTGAATATAACCACCGATTTCATCGAGCAACGTTCCGATTTTTTGATGAATGAACTTCGGTGTGATCTTATCAAGAATCTTAAAAGGCAACCTTCCTAGCCTCTCCCAAATCCATAAGTCGCTTTGGTCTTTCTCCCATTTTTCAATGAGCTGAAGTTGACTCATCAGTTCTTCTCTAGATTCCATACCACAACATCCTCTTCAATAATTTTTCCAATTAGGGACATTCTACCACTAGATGTCCCTTTTACAGAAGGCTCTGTTAAATTTGCCTGTTGATTTCCGTTTCGGCCGCTTGCTTTCCGGGAAGAATTATGAAAAAGCCCTAATGCCGGCTTTTTCAAGAGCAAATTCTTCTTGGGGGCGTTCGTCGAGCCTCCTCGTCGCTATCGCTCCTGCGGGGTCTCTTCTTAAACGCTAATCCCCCTGGAGTCAAGCGTCCTCCAATCCAATTAAAAATGTACAGAAACTAGCCTTACAGAAATAATTACCTATTCTAAAAAACTGTTATTTACAGAATTTATATGGGTAAAGACAAAGATTCCATGATGAGGAGGTTGATTATGAAAGCTGTAACTTTTCAAGGTACAAAGGATATTCAAGTCAAGCAGGTGGAGGATCCGACCCTTCAGAAAAAAGACGATATCATTGTCAGAATCACTTCAACAGCGATTTGCGGATCCGATCTCCATATTTATCAAGGGGCACTCCCTGCCACTCCGGGTTATGTCATTGGACATGAACCTATGGGGGTTGTTGAAGATGTAGGCCCTGAGGTAACGAAAGTGAAAAAAGGTGACAGAGTTGTACTACCTTTTAACATTTCGTGTGGGCACTGTTTTTACTGTGAAAATGAAATGGAGAGCCAATGTGATAATTCTAATCCAGATCCGATTCCTCCAGTCGATACGGGTGGCTATTTCGGTTTTACGGAAAGATACGGAAATTATCCAGGCGGTCAAGCTGAGCTTCTACGTGTACCATACGGAAACTTCATGCCATTTGTCATTCCAGAATCATGTGAATTAGAGGACGAAGCTCTATTATTCATGTCAGATGTACTTCCTACAGCCTACTGGAGCGTTGAGAACTCAGGATTAAAGCCAGGGGAAACAGCAGTGGTTTTAGGCTGCGGACCTGTCGGACTGATGGCGCAAAAATTTGCCTGGATGAAAGGCGCAAAACGTGTCATCGCGATTGATAATCTTGACTATCGCCTCAATCATGCGAAAAAGATGAACGACTCAGAAATCTATAATTTTGATAAATATGATGATATGGGTGCATATGTAAAAGAAATTACCCAAGGCGGTGCTGAGGTAGTAATCGATTGTGTCGGAATGGATGGTAAGAAATCCATCGTCGAAACGGTTGAGCAAAAACTGAAGCTGCAGGGCGGGACATTAAGTGCGATTGAAATCGCAATGAAATCAGTAAAAAAATTTGGAACAATTCAATTAACCGGTGTTTATGGTGCCAAATACAATATGTTCCCACTTGGCAACCTTTTTGAAAGAAATATCTCGCTTAAGATGGGACAGGCTCCCGTCATCCACTACATGCCAATGCTGTTTGACAAGATTACGAAGGGCGAATTCGACCCGACTGAAATCATCACACACCGTGTTCCACTTGAGCAGGCAAGCGATGCCTATAAGATATTCAACGATCACGAAGATGAAGTTATCAAGGTTGTACTAAAGCCCTAACATATGTAGACTCTTATTTAGCCTCAATTAGCAAACAAAATCCATGCTAATTGAGGCTTTTTATTTTCTCCAAAATAGATTAGACCCGATTATCATGTTAAAATAGACGAAGGTTTAATTTACAGAGTAAGAAAGTATGTAAATGAAACTGAGATGAATGTCTAGCTCCAGCGCCCAGCCCCTCGGGGTTGTTTCCTAAAGCCGAAACAACCTTGATCATAAGCCAAATCGCTCCAGAAATCAGCATTTCTTATGCGCTTCGTCTTATGCCTATCGGGGATGAACAGGCCGCTTGCGCTTTTCTAAAGAAGCGAGGTTTTGTTATGAAAGTATTAGCGTTGCTTGGTAGTACACGACGAAACGGAAACTCCGAATACTTGGTAAATCAAATACTTAACGGCATAGAACATACAATTATTCCCCTTGCCGAAAAACACATTGAGCCCATCATCGATCAAAGACATACAACTGAAGGATTCTCGCCCGTACAAGACGATTACGACGAATTAATCCAACACATTTTTAATCACGATGTCATCCTATTTGCCACACCACTTTATTGGTATGGGATGTCAGGCGGGATGAAGGATTTCTTTGATCGCTGGTCACAGTACCTTAGGGATGAAAGATTTGATTTCAAGGCAGAACTGGCAAAGAAAAAGGCATATGTCGTCATCACTGGCGGAAGAGATGCCAAGATAAAAGGTCTTCCGCTCGTTCAGCAATTCAATTACATCTTTGATTTCGTCAATATGGAATTTGCGGATTACTTGATTGGTGCAGGTGTAAAACCTGAAGAAGTGAAGAACGATCAACTTGCTCTCAATAAGGCGGCGCATTGGAATAGCACTTTCCGCTCTTAGGAAGATAGTTGATAAAAGAAGAGGTTTCTACCATAATATGATTTAAAGTAAAGAACTAAAGGAGACATCATGAGTTTAGATTTAATCGCAATATTAAAAGCAATCATTTTAGGAATGGTCGAGGGCTTAACAGAATTTGCCCCGGTTTCCTCTACTGGTCACATGATTATCGTTGACGATATGTGGCTTCAATCTCAAAAGTTTTTAGGGAAATACACGGCGAATACATTTAAAGTCGTCATACAGCTTGGTTCGATTATGGCGGTTGTCATTACCTTCAGAGAACGCTTTTACCAAATGCTTGGATTAAAAGGTCTTAAAGAAGCTGGTAATCCAAACAAGTTAAAACTTAGTCAAGTCATCGTTGGCTTGATCCCAGCCGGAGTTCTTGGAGTGTTGTTCGAAGATTATATCGACGAGCATTTATTCTCGACTGCGACTGTGTTGATCGGCTTGGTTATTGGTGCAGTGTTCATGATTCTTGCCGATATTTTCGGAAGCAAGAACCCTAAAGTCGAAACGGTTGACCAAATCACGTATAAGCAAGCATTCACTGTTGGACTTATTCAGTGTTTCTCCTTATGGCCTGGATTCTCACGTTCTGGATCAACCATTTCCGGTGGCGTCCTGCTTGGCATGAGTCACCGTGCAGCAGCTGACTTTACGTTCATCATGGCGGTTCCGATTATGGCTGGAGCAAGCTTCCTGTCATTGCTTAAGAATTGGGAGTACATCACGTTGGATGCCCTGCCGTTTTTTATCGCAGGCTTTATCACGGCATTTGTTTTCGCACTCATCTCGATCCGTTTCTTCTTGAAACTCATCAACAAAATTAAGCTCGTACCATTCGCCATTTACCGAATCGTATTGGCACTGATCATCTTTTTGATTTTCTTCTAAAAAATCGGCATCCCTTATGGGGATTGCCGATTTTTTATTGCTTCCACACAACCTAATCATTCCAAATCTCATGCAAAAGTCGTATCTACAACCATTCGGATAGCCGAGTTTTAATGCATGTCCATGATGGTATGATTCACGTATAGGAAAATAAGAGATTGATAGGAGATGCAATAAATGAAGAATTCAGGAGTTTTTTTAGCTTATGGCTTTGCGATCATAAATGCTTTAATCGTTGGTTTTTCTTTTCTTTTTACAAAGACGGCTGTCATGGCTTCGAGTCCCCTTGATACATTAGCCCATCGCTTTACCATAGCCTTTGTGGTCATTGTGATACTCATTGCCTTTAAGCTAGTGAAAGTTGATTTGGACATAAGACGTTTTAAAAAGTTGATTCCTCTCACCTTGTTTTATCCAGCACTTTTCTTCAGCTTTCAAGCCTTTGGGCTCAAGTACTCTCAATCTTCTGATGCCGGAATAATCTTTGCGGTGATACCCATTTTGACTACGATGCTTGCAGCTTTTTTCTTAAACGAAACGACTACTTCCCTTCAAAAACTCTCCATCTTTGCATCTGTATTCGGAGTCATTTTCATCTTTGTCATGAAAGGCAGCTCTGTTGATTTAAAAAGTATTTTTGGCATAAGTCTATTGCTGCTATCTTGCCTATCAATTGCCGGTTATTCTGTGATGGCACGCTCGTTAACGAAGCAATTCACTCCACAGGAAATCACATTTTTCATGCTCGGAGTCGGCTTCCTATTCTTTAATGGTGCCGCCTTGTTTACCCATCTTCAATCAGGAAATATCACTGCATTCATTTCACCTTGGTCAGACTTCCAATATGTGATGGCGATTCTTTTCCTTGGCGTCCTTGCATCATTAGTTACATCCTTGCTTTCGAACTTTATTTTATCAAAAATTAAGGCCTCACAAATGAGCGTTTTCTCAAACTTATCAACCGTTGTTTCCATCGGTGCAGGTGCTGTTTTTCTCGATGAAAGGATCAGCAGCTATGACATCATCGGTTCATTATTTATTGTCCTTGGAGTGGTTGGAACCAATTATTTCGCTGAAAAAAGAGAACTCTCCTCGGCTAAATTAAGCTTTTGGAAAGAAAAGAAAAACGTCATGTAGACTCACTCATAATCAATGGGTAAAACTTTTCGCCAGCAGGCATAGGATAACGTATCTCACAAAAAGGCAGTGATTTCCGTGACCGAAGCCGGCGAAGATTTACTCATTTCAGGCGCCTACATTTTAACAACAGGAACCATTATCTCTGCCATCGGACAAACGGTGAGACATGATACTGGAAAAAGATTATTCACTATTGGAAATGCTGTAGAAGCTTTTGGGAATCTTTTGCAAGCTTCTGGCTGGATCCAAAAGCTTGAATTAAAAAGAAACGAAGCAGAAATTTTAAGTTTAATAGGTTGCCTGATCCAAGCAGCAGGAAATACAACAAATTCTGTCGCTTCTGAGATAGAACTTCAGACCAATGAAGAAGAAGGCATCCCGCTAAACGCTTTAGGAAGTGGCATTCAATCTGTCGGAGCAGCGTTTGAGGCAACAGGGGCATATGAAGAAGGAAGGAACCTGGAAGTGACAGGCAATAGCTTATTGGCCATTGGAGCGTTGTTGGATTCCGCTGGTAATTTCATCACCCTCCATCAAGACCATACGAAAGGTGAATTTGTTCAAATGTTAGGTGGTTGGGTGCAGGTAGCTGGGGCATCGATCGATCTTTATTCTATTAGTGTAGTTGATAGATACAAAGATAAATCCCAATAAATTTAGCTTATTGGGGGTATATAGGGCTATTGCATGATGATTGGGGTTGTTGAGAACCTTTATCGATACCGTTTTCTTGTTTATCAATGTAAAAATGCGATATATCGATCTGAAATCCTGACTTATCAATACGATTTCAACGAATATCGATATGTCGACATTATTCGACAGGCGTACTACCACCAGTGGGTATATCCTTGCCCTCCTTCAAATAACAAAAAGACCAGATCTGTCCCAATCTGGCCTTCTACCTACTTTTATCTTGAATGTAGTTGATAAAGCCGTCGCGATGTCCCTCTTTATCTATAATTTTCCTTACGTAATAGGGATCCTTCAACAAGCCTTTTTCTTTATCAGACAGAATCCATTTTCTTAACTCAGGGTTACTCATCAGCTCTTTAAACCATTCCGTTTCATCTAATTCCTTCCAAAGATCATGAATATCAGGATCTTTTATTCCAAGGATATACTTTCGGAACAGTTCAACAAAAAATGCACCAGTTAATAAACATAGAAATATTCCAAACATGTTCTTACCTCCATTGAATTGAACATACTTGAAAAACAACTTAAGTTCAAGTCCTCATCCCTCATAATTACATTTGGAATTTATTGGACATTCAAGAATAACCAGATAGTATAATAAGAATATCTGAATTTTACATAGAGGTAGGTAATCTATATGAAAGCAATTGTGGTAAGCAGATTGGGCGGACCGGAAGTTCTGAAACTAGTTGAAATGCCCATACCACCCATTGGTCCTAAACAAGTTTTGATAAAAGTTGAAAAAACAAGCGTCAATTTTGCAGATATCAAATCAAGAAGCGGGAAGAAGGGAGAGGGCAACTTCCCTTTCGTTCCAGGCCTAGATGCAGCTGGAACCATTGTCGAGATTGGAAATGAGGTACAAAACCATTCAGTCGGACAGCGGGTCGTTGCTTTTCCCGCCAATGGATCGTATGCAGAATATGTAGCAGCAGATGAAAATCTGACTTTCTCCATACCAGAGTCCCTTGATTTCAATGTTGCAGCTGCCAGCCCAACTGTCTCCTTTCTCTCTTATAAACTTCTTGCAAAGATTGGAAGAATAGAAGAGGGAGAAACGGTAGTCGTTCATTCTGCAGCAGGTGGAGTGGGCTTAACGGCCGTTCAAATGGCTAAAATTCTTGGTGCAGGAAGAGTCATTGGCACGGTAGGAAATCAGCTTAAAGCCGATGCCGTTCTCCATGCTGGTGCAGATGAAGTCATTGTATATGAACAAGAGGATTTTGCCAAAAGAGTGAATGAACTGACCAATGGTGAAGGAGCACATATCATTCTAGATTCGGTAGCTGGTAGAATTTCAGAAAAGAGTATGAACTGCCTTGCAGATTACGGACGTCTTGTCCATTTTGGCAATTCCAGCGGAGTGGCAGGTACTTTCCGCACTTCTGAATTACATGCGAGCTGTCGCTCGGTTTTAGGATTCAGCTTTGGCACAACTCGCAAAAAACGACCGCATACCTTACAAAGTACAGCTAAGAAAGTCTTTGAATATCTTGAAGACGGTCGTTTAAAAATGAATATCGGAAAAATACTTCCCTTAGAGGAAGCAGCACATGCTCACGCTTTAATCGAAAGCAGAAAAAATATCGGTAAAATCCTATTGAGTATAAAAGACTAATCGTCACTACTTTCATCGGAAACTTCAATGTTCAAAATGAACTTAGATTTTGGTAAATAGGTAATTTCCCAATACTTATGACCGTAACTTTTCGAGAAACGCATCGGGATTTTGAACTTTACATCATCCATTCTGAGTTCCCAAAAGTCCTTTTCACGTTTAGTACCTGTTATTTCCTTATAGGATTGAGGGTAGCCCTGAATGATTTCGAAATCTTTCTGCCAATATGCAGGCAATCAAGAATGGTTTCTCCAGAGTAATAGAGCATCAGCCCTAACATAATTGGGTACACATACCAATCCTTAAGCTTATTTTTCAAAATTAGGGCTGCCACCGAATAGATTGCAACAGCACCAAGAGAAATCAATGAGAATATATAAACTTTAGGACCAATTTCAATAGAATTTAGTCCTAAATATCCTAGCGGGATTAAGAATAAACCCCGGAAAACGTAATATTTCAGTTCATTCTTGGATGGTAATTTCACTCTTCTTCACTCCACTTTTTAAACTGGTATTAAAATTCCCTATATGGAATAAGAAACTCGGTGTGAAATCTTAAAATGTATCGAGACCAAAATCCCCAGAGATGAGAGTCATTGGTTACAGTATAATGTAGAAAAATACGATTAAGTGATTTTCTAATAAACACCCCGACTTCACCAGGAAGCCGGGGTGTTTATGATATGATCCTTATCCACCAATATGGCTCATTTCGATTTTCTTGCGCTTTGTACCAGCGACGCTGCGCTCTTCTGAGTAACGGTCTTTCCTTTTATTCCAAATATCCCCTAAAAGATTGGATAGCTGTTGGTCTGATATTTGAGACCTTAATGGCGTTTTAATATCATGCGCATTTGAAGCAAATAAACATGTATAAAGCATTCCACTTGCCGATAAACGAGCGCGGTTGCAAGAGGAACAAAAAGCATCGGAAACAGATGAAATTACACCTATTTCGTCATCGCTTCCAATATAGCGATAGCGCGTTGCTACTTCGCCCGTATAGTTTGGATCGATAGGTTCCAATGGCATAATTTTGTGAATGTCTTCTATGATTTGCTTTTTCGGGTAAACATCATCAAGTTTCCATTCATTCGTGTTTCCAACGTCCATGAATTCAATAAAACGTAAGATGTGACCTTTTTCTCGGAAGAATTTTGCCATCGGAATGATTTCCGACTCATTCATTCCCCGTTTCACGACCATATTGATTTTAACCTGCAAACCTGCCTCACTAGCCGCATCTATTCCATCCAAAACGGTCTGAACGCTCACACCCCGACCATTTATTTTCCCAAAAATCTCATCTCTTAAGGAATCCAGACTGATTGAAACCCGCTTCAATCCAGCATCCTTCAATTCTTGAGCATATTTCGGTAAAAGAGAGCCGTTGGTGGTCATCGCAATATCTTCTACTCCGTCGATGTTCTTAATCTTCCGTATCAGTTCTGCCAAATTTCTTCGCATCAAAGGCTCACCACCTGTAATCCGAATCTTTTCGACTCCTAATGAAGAAACAAATATCTTTGTCAGTCGTTCTATTTCTTCAAAAGAAAGCAGTTCTTCTTTTTTCAAAAATGGGTAGTCTGGTCCGAAAATCTCGGCAGGCATACAGTAGGAACAACGAAAATTACACTTGTCCGTAACCGAAATTCTCAGGTCTCTTAAAGGTCGGTTGAAATGATCAAATACCGTTTTTTGAGCTGTCATCTTCTCTTCTCACCTCGCTCTATTTTAAACGATGATCCGTTCTGGACATGAATAGACATTGAATGAACCTCCGCGAATAAATCCCACCGCAGTGATGTTCAAATCATTCGCAAGCTTAATTGCCAAGTCTGTCGGAGCTGACTTGGATAATACAATTCCGACTCCGATTTTTGCCGCCTTCAACAATACTTCTGAAGAAATCCGTCCACTAAAAACAATGATCTTATCACGGACTGGAACACGATTTAAGATACTATATCCGAATAACTTATCCAAAGCATTATGTCTTCCAATATCTGTTCTCATGGCAATCATTTCATCGGGTGTACAAAGTGCCGCATTATGGACACCACCCGTTTCTTGGAAGACTTCAGAATGATCTTGCATTGAATTCATCAGTTTAATAGCTTGTGCCGCAGTCAGTATTGTCGTTGACGTAGACGTTCTGGCTGTTTTTGCATCGTTGTGAAAATAGAACTGACGACTTTTCCCGCAGCAAGATCCAATAAACCTTTTGGAAAAATATTGTTGATTGGTAGTCATGGCCGCTTTTAGCTCAACATACGCATACCCCCGGCTTTCGTCAATGTTGATAGATGTTATATCGCTATAGAAACGGATGACACCTTCAGATGCTAAAAAGCCCACAACCATTTCTTCAAAATCCGTTGGGGTACAAACCATTGTGGCAAACTCGTCATCATTGACAAAGATGGTCAACGGGAACTCATTCACGATCGCATCTTCCACATCCACAAACTGGCCATTTATATATTTGGTAATGGTAATTTTTTCGCTCATTTTCTCTAACATGGTAGTCACCTAAATTCCCAAGATTTAAGAATAGTAAAATCTAAACATATTCCATTCTTTTTCACAAGTTAAATTTACTGCACAGTCATAGTAAAAAATTATAAAAACAAAGTTTAAAAGATATTGCATCAGCTTTCATGTAGTGATAAAATTTTCCTAGTTCACAATTCTGTCACATTTTGATTCGAGATAGCGACCCTGTCTTCGGTTAACATGTCACTAGAAATGAAAGCGATAACTGTTGGTCCGATAGTAGCGAAACCTGCTAGATACTAACCGTCAATTTATCACTGCATGCCCTTTTTCTATTTGCATGCAGAAGAATTGGCGGTTTTTTGTTTTTTAGGTTCTAATTATTCAACCATATGCGGATACGCAAAGGGTTGGAAGTGAACTTCAATGAAAAAGGGGGAAAACAAATGAAAAAGACGAAAAACCGCTGGCTCATTGCTGCATCTGCAGTTGGAATCCATATTTCCATTGGGTCGGTGTATGCATGGAGTAATTTTACTAATCCATTAATCGAAGAGTTCGGCTGGTCAACGAAGCAAGTACAATTTACATTCAGCTTAGCCATTCTTTTCTTAGGATTGTCAGCAGCCTTCCTTGGACACTTTGTTGAAAAGCATGGTCCTAGAAAAGCAGGACTTCTAGCAGCTGGATTTTTTGGAGCAGGTATTATTGGCTCTGGATTAGCTGTAAACCTTGGATCCCTGCCATTGTTGTATATTACATATGGGGTACTCGGAGGTATCGGTCTGGGAGTAGGCTATATTGCTCCAGTATCCACACTAGTAAAATGGTTCCCAGACCGCCGTGGTCTTGCAACAGGATTAGCCATTATGGGTTTCGGATTCGCAGCAGCGATCAGCAGTCCCATTATGGATACTTTGATCAAGTCCGTCGGTACGGCTAACACTTTTTATATTTTAGGCGCAGCCTATCTAATCATTATGACGTTATCATCACTTTACCTGGAAAAACCGCCTGTTGATTGGGCGCCAAAAAGCTTTAAAGAGAAAACAAATTCCGGAAACGTTAAGATTCCACAAGACTTGTCTCAATTAACTGCAAATGAAGCAATTAAGACATCACGTTTTTATTATTTATGGGTGATGCTGTTCATTAACGTGACATGTGGAATTGCCATTCTGTCTGCTGCTAAGCCGTTAGCACAAGAAAGTATCGGTTTGACAACAGCAGAAGCAGCGGCACTTGTAGGTGTGATGGGTCTATTCAATGGATTTGGCCGACTTGCTTGGGCATCCATTTCTGATTATATCGGTCGACCAAATACGTATACGATTTTCTTTGCTTCACAAATTATCTTGTTTACTCTATTGCCACACACAAAAGAAGCATTTATTTTCCAAGTCATGTTAGCCATCGTTTACACCATGTATGGTGGCGGATTCTCCGCAATTCCAGCATTCATCGGTGATATGTTTGGAACGAAACAATTAGGAGCCATCCATGGTTATATTTTAACTGCCTGGGCTGCAGCTGGTATTGCTGGCCCGATGTTCGCTGCATGGATTAAGGATACGACAGGAAGCTATGCAACCAGCTTAACTTTCTTTGCAGGTCTGTTCGTCGTAGCACTCATCGTCTCGATTGTCATTCGTCGTGACATTCGCAAATTACGTGAGCAAAATGCAGGCTTACAAAAACAGGCAAGTTAATCACTTTCCTAACGATGCTTCGTATGGTAAAATACCTATCATCCTATTACCTCTAGAATAGCAGGTGGATTTATGAATAAGTACGAAGCAGAATTCAGTAATTTGGTTCGCTCTTTCCGAAAAAAGAATATGGGTAAAGGCCCTAGTAAAATTACAACTACCTTCGTGAAAAATTGGGCTATTTGTGAAATGGAAGGAAATCTTTCACCCGTTGAAAAATTTATTGCCTCTGCCAACGAAGGGAAACAAGCCCTAAGATCGGCAAGGACTGAAATGGTAAAAGAAATGTATCGAAAGATTCCGCCAGTAGAAATGGAAGAGTTTCTGGGGTGTAAATTTGTAGAATTATTTATAGACATAGATATTGACCGTGATTTCGGAATGTCTATCTTCGTTTTTGATGGTGACATTCAATCAAAGTTCTCTGAATAACCAGGTATGGCACTTGGCAGCGATCCTGCTAAAGACTAACCACCGTTTGAACTCGAATCTTTTAGGAGATTCTGGTTTACGGTGGTTTTTTTATTTTCTTTCTACTTTATATTATTCTATTTAACACTTAAAAATATATAATATATTTGAATAGTCTAAATTCTTTTGACCACTCAGAATTTTAGTGAAGTCTAATTTTCTATCATATAAGCTCTGTTAACGTTTAGTATTGCTTTCTTTTAAGAATAAATGGGGAATCCACTCATCAACCGCATCGTTGAACAGAGCCACCATATAAACAATTTACATTGGGAGTGTTTTACAATGGGAAAAACATTACATCCGGGACCACAAAAAAAGGCATTAATGCCGTCACCAAAGCATTGGGTTAGTCCGATTCCTTTTGGTCTTGGCAAAATAAAGCCGAAACATATGAGAGATACAGCAAAGATTTTATGGGATAACAGAGATAATCTTGGATATGCCACTAACATCCTTACAAAAGGTGTATGTGATGGTTGTGCACTGGGCGTTTCTGGGCTTTATGATCAAACATTAACAGGTCCGCATATTTGTACAACAAGATTAAATGTAATCCGCTTAAATACAGTAGGTGCGATTAAACCTGAAATCCTTCATGCTGATATCGATGAATTAAGAAAATATGACAGCACCGAACTTCGAAAGCTGGGCCGCATCCCCTATCCGATGATTCGCAGAAAGGGAGAGCGCAAGTTTTCTCGTATCACGTATGACGAAGCAATGGATATGATTGCTAAAAAAATGAAAAAGCTTGACCCTAAACAGTACGCCTTTTACCTAACAAGCCGTGGGATTACAAATGAATCTTACTATGTAGCAGGAAAGGTTTCCCGTTTTCTTGGGACAAACAATATTGACAATGCGAGCCGCATTTGTCATTCACCATCCAAAACAGCGTTGAAAAGATCAATTGGTGTAGGGGCTTCCACTTCCAACTATCTCGATTGGATTGGCACTAACGTCCTTTTATTCTGGGGCTCTGTTGCATCCAACAGTTCACCGGTATCAACGAAATATATGCTTGAAGCTAAGAAAAAGGGTACGAAGATTATCGTCGTGAACCCTTATAGAGAACCGGCAATGGATAAGTATTGGATCCCTTCCAATCCAGAATCAGCTTTATTTGGTACAAAAATTGCCGATGACTTCTATCAAGTCAATATCGGTGGAGATATCGCCTTCATGCACGGTATCATGAAGCATTGGTTTGATATGGAAGCGAAAAAACATGGTTCAGCCATTAATTATGAGTTTGTGAATGAGCATGTAAACGGTTATGACGAATTAAAAGCAACCGTACAGGAACAATCTTGGGATGCCATCGTCTTATCTTCAGGTGTGCCAAAAGAACGCATCATTGAACTTGCTGAGCTTCTTGCTAAAAGCAAAAACGCTGTATATGCTTGGGCTTTAGGATTAACAATGCATGCTTTTGCTACAGATAACATTTCACAAGTAGCAAACCTTGCGTTACTCCGTGGACATCTTGGCCGTAAATACGCTGGACTCATGCCATTCCGTGGTCACTCTTCTGTACAAGGAAGTGGCGAAATGGGGGCAGATCCATTTGTACTCCCTGGCGGAGATTTCTATGGAGAAAACGTTGATCGCATTGAAAAGCTATGGAATTTTGAACTGCCGAAATGGCAAGGAGATATCGTAGGAGTAACGCTCGAAAATATCTTACTACCAGATGACCATGAGCGAAAAATTAAACTTTATTACTTGTCTGGAGGCAACTTCCTCGAAACAATGCCAGATCCAAACTTCGTTGAAAAAGCATTGTCAGAGCTCGAGATTCGTGTTCACCAAGATATTATCCTAAACACTTCCACTCTTGTTGACGCAAAAGAAGCTGTCATCTTGCTTCCTGCAAAAACAAGATACGAACAAGAAGGTGGCGGAACGTCTACTTCTACTGAGAGAATGGTTTATTTTAGCCCTGAAATTGAGGGCAATAAGAATATGGTTGAAGAAGCACGTGCAGAGTGGAAAATGTACATCGATTTAGCGAAAAAAGTGAAGCCTGAAACGGCTCATTTAGTAGATTTTAAGGATGCGCAAGAAATTCGAAATGAAATCGCCTTGGCTAATCCGAACTATGACGGCATTCAGCATCTAAAAAAAGCAGGAGATGTCTTCCAGTGGGGCGGTGCCTGGTTATGTGAGGATGGAATCTGCCCGACTCCAGATGGAAAAGGAAATCTCATACCGGTTGAAATTCCAGACCTAGGCAAAAAAGAAGGTCAATTCATCGTAACATCACGTCGCGGTAAACAATTTAACAGCATGGTCTATAGCGAAGTCGATCCTCAAAATGGTGCAGGCCGTTATGATGTGTTGATAAACGCAGAGGACGCACACAAATTGAGCATTGCTGAAGGCGAAGGAATTGTTTTATACAATGGCTTTGGTGTATTCCAAGGAAGAGCAAAGTTCGTTGAAATCGCACCAGGAAATGTAGAAGTACATTTCCCAGAAGGCAACTTCCTTTTACCAAGAGGACGTTACGAAAAATACGCAGGGATTCCTGATTACAACATCACAGTTACCGTTGAAAAAGCAGACCGCTTCAACGCCCGCAAAGATGTCGAATACAACGAAAAGCGAATTGAAGAAGATGAAATCGATGCACCGGCATAAATTAAAAAAAGATACTGTGTAAAAAGTAATATTTAACATCTATTTTCCCCCCTTAATTCCGAAGGTAGGTTGTAGAAGAATTTCTATTTGTGTAACTGTAGACTTTATTTGTGTAAATTGCCGTTTCATTTGTGTAAAACCCGGTTTCTTTTGTGAATGCGCCTTTCAGTTAACTGGCTGGGCGCTGGAGCTAGACAGTTGTCTCCGTTACTTTCTTATATAGTAAGCAAAACAAACAAGCAAGCGTCCGCTACAGGACACTTGCTTGTTTTTGTTTTTCTACTTATATAAAGGAATCTTAATATCGTCACCAATTTCGAGCATGCAGTCCGCTTTATTTTTTACCGGAGCGAAAATCATTAAATATTCATCCATTTCGCCTTCTACTTCACCCTTGTTAAAGATTGGCTCCACTTTTTCGCCAGCAGATTTCAAAAATACACCAGATTTTTTTTCATCAACAATATACCCTTTTTGTTTATCAATCATACGTGCATTCATGTACTGACTTTCAAGTTTGCTCCTAACTTTATATTCCATACCATTTTCATCTTTAAGAAGCTTCGTATCTGATCCAGTCACCACCACTCTTGTCTCCAGATCCGAAAATTCTACCTGTTTAATCGTGTACGTTTCACCTTGAAAAGTAAATTCGGTATTCAATACTAATGTTTCTCTATCTGAAGTGGCAGATGGATCTAACTTGAAATGAACTGGCCATACTGTTTCTACTTTTTTTGATTTTTGCTCTTCATAAATGGTCAAATTCTCAATTTCCAACCGAATGTCTTGCCCTTCATACTCTTTAATCGATTCAAAAGATAACGCCTTTGCTACCTTATTTTCTTTACTGTCATAGTACCTGCTTCCCCAACCAACATTATCTAGCGAGATTTTCTTTCCGTCTTGTAAAATGAGATTAATTTTACTATCTCCTTCAAAGTTATCGATATAATAGTTTTTCAAATCAGTACCTTCACTTCGATATGTTAAAAGTAGCTTTGTTTCTTTATCGTCGGTCAACACATTTTGGAATTGCACCGTAATATCATGCTCTTTATCATAATAGGTTTGATTAATAAATTGACCAATTCCTAAATCCAGAGCACTCTTTAAACCTTTATCATCAATATGTTCACTTGAAAAAAGCTTATCGTACATTTCTTGAATAGCTGCAAATGCCGGAGTAAAGGTAAAGGTTGAAACAGCAATCAAGCAAACGGCAGCAGCGATTGAAAGCCTTTTGTAAAGAGGTTTTTTCTTTTTTTGCGAGCTGCCGTTACTTAGCATAACAACTTTTTTGTTTCCCGCTTCTTCGTTTTTTAGTATATTGTACTGGATTTGTTCCCAAACATCAGGTACCTGTTGTTCAATTGCTTTGTCCAAATGCTTCAAGATTTTTTCCTTTTCCATTAAAATTCCTCCTCACTCTAATCCCGTTCTCAGCTTTTTTAACGCACGTCGGTACTTCCAAAGCACTGTCCCTAATGGCATTTCAACAATTTTGGCAATCTCTCTGTGTTTCATCCCTGATATATCCTTAAGAATGACAATCTGCCTCTCCTCGCTATCGAGCAACTCCAAGTATTTAGATAACACCATTCTATCTAGAGGATCTTCAGATAAATATTGTGCTCGTTCAAAATAATCATCATCAAAACCGGTTATTTCCCGCTTCTTTTTACGGTAAAGATCTAGAGAAGTGTTCCTTGTTACGCTAATCAGCCAAGCCCTAACATTTGAAATTTCTTGATGCTGCCTGTACTGATAAAGTTTAATAAACACTTCCTGAAGTACGTCTTCTGCCAATTCACTGTCTCTTAAAATGGATAGTGCCATCGCAAATACATGCTTCTTATGTTCGTTGAATAATTGTTTGAATTCATCCATGTTATCCATGGAATTTTCTGATTGACGTAAACTTGATGGAACCATGTTCCGCCTCCTTTCACTAAGTAGACGCACCAACTTATCCTTTTATTGGTAAAAAATATATTTTTCTATTTAACTTCTGATTTCCATCGAATGTTCATCCCTACTAAAAGATATACAAACATGAAAAAGCACTACTTCATATAAAGAAGTAATGCTTCTAAATCGTTATCCATTAAATCTTCCCATCAGAATCGTATTGTAGTAATTCCCATCAGAAAGAAGTTTGTCCTTTTTCAAAATGCCTTCGGTTTCAAAACCATATTTTTCATAGAGTTTAATCGCTTTTTCATTGGTTTCAAGTACAGTTAAAGTGATCTTCTTTATTCCATTTGAATCAGCCCATCGAATGGATTCCTTAAGAAACTCTTTTCCTATGCCATATCCCCAAAATTCTTTTAATACACAAACCCCAAATTCGACTTTATGAGCATTTCTTTTTAACTTGCTTCCTGCACATCTGGAAAAACCTACGATTCTTCCATCTACATCAGCAACTAAAAATTGGTTATTAATACTCTCTGTATCGTCCTTAATGATCTGCTTAAAACCAGATTCATCTATGTAAGCCTCGCCCTTTTCTCTCTCTAAATTCTCTGTTTCTCCATCAATCTGCAATCTTACTTCAGACAGGTTTTTCGCATCTTCTTCCACTGCAGACCTTATCATATAGCTTAATCCATTAATATAGCATTCTTTTTGATTAACAATCATTCTTTTCTCCCCACTTCATCAGACTTTAAGGTTTCAAAATTAGCTCATGTGTTACGTTCGGATGAATCGAACATCTATGAAACCCAAACACATTATAAAATCGATCCGCTTCCTCTGTTTTTGTATTTAATACTAAAATCTCATAATGTTGTTTTGCCTCTGAAACGATCGTGTTCAATAATAGTGTCCCGATGCCGCTTCTTCGATAATCAGTAGCCACATAAAACCTTCTTAATCGGCCAATTTTATGATTATTGGAAAATGGATCGATATTCAGACCTCCTATTGCTATTAGGCTGCCTTGTTCATTATAGACACCATACAAGGCCTCCCCCTTCTGATTGAAGGTATTTTCACCTTTTTCATAATCATCTACTAATCTGCCAAGCATACGAAAACCAGCTTCCTGACTTTCTTTTACTAGATGGGATAGATCAACATCCAACAAATTCTCTATCCTTTTTACTTCAAAGCCCATCCTGCTTCACCTTCCAATAATTACAATATATAATTCTATTATACATAAGACAATATACTTGGAAAAATTAACTAGGATAGATAAAGATAAAAAAAGAGCAATGGTTATTTTCATAACCATCACTCCTTTAAACTGCATTCACTGACACAGGTTCATTTTTAACAAAGCTTTTCGTTTCCCAAACTCTGCTTCTCCATCTAAATAACATGATCAGTCCCCTGAACCACTCATCGGCGATGAAGGAAATCCAAACCCCTACCAGACCTAAGCCAAAGTGAATTCCTAGAACGTATGAAATAGTCACACTGACTCCTAACATAGAAAGAATCCCCATATAGACTGGAAACTTTACATCTCCTGCGGCTTTTAAAGAGTTGATGATAACGAGATTAAAAGCGCGACCCGGTTCTAAAATAATCGTCAATAGCATTAAGGTTACGCCCATTGCGATAATCTCTTGGTTATCGGTGAAAATGGAAAACACAGGGCGTGCAATCAAGTAGCAAACCGTTGCCATAACTGTCGTTAAAACAAGGGAGATCTTGAGGCTATTGATGCACCTTTTATAAGCCGAATCATACTCATTTGCGCCGATCATGTATCCGACCATTATTCTCGTTCCCTCACTGATGGAAATACTGAATACAAGTACAACCATCATCAAGTTCCAAGCATATACCTTCGTGGTCAGCGAGTCCGTTCCCATTTCAGCAATAAAATAGGTAATGATGATTTGCGAAGCATTGTATGCCAAATGTTCTCCCGCAGAAGGCACACCAATCTTCAACAAGTTTTTCAGATGACCTTTTGGTAAACCCATGAATTTACGGAAAGGCAATGGTTCTTCAATGCGTTTAAATAAGAGAACAATAATGACAACAAGACCAATCATACGGCTCACGATTGTTGACAAGGCGACACCTTCAACGCCCAGAACAGGCATTCCAAATAGACCAAAGATAAAGATGGAATTTCCCACGACATTTAAGATGTTCATGCCAATAGTTACAAACATCGAGTCTCTCGTAAATCCATAACTCCTAAGAATAGCACCCACCGTCATGATCAACGCTTCGACGAACATAAATCCGCCAACAATATTCAAATAGCTCCTGGCCTGAGGCATTAATTCTGCAGGCAAGTTCATCATGGAAAGCAGCGGTTTGCTGAAGAAAAAAACAAAGGCGCTGATGACCAATCCGAAAGCCAAATTCGCTAAAATTGCGAGAACAGCGATTTCTGAGGCACTTTTCCTCAAATTTGCCCCAAGATTCTGCGCGACCAAGATGGCTGTTCCTGTTGCAACAAAACCAAACATAACAATAAGCACATATAAGATTTGATTCGACACGCCGACCGCTGCTACAGCTGAATCACTGAACATCGATAGCATAAGCGTATCACTATTTCCCATGAACATATGCAAGAGCATTTCAATAAAAATAGGCCAAGTCAATGCAAAAAGGGTCATTTTTTGTGCAGTTGTCTTCAGTTTGAGTCCCCCCTTTAGTTGATGCATGAATTCATTTTAAGAATGATTGTCATAACCCTTACTAGTTTAGCTTCATGTCATTATAATAGGAAGAGAGGAAACCGATATTTTTTGGAAAATCCCGACTTATTCTTTGGAGGTAAACATGTCCTTTTTAACTTTTTCTATCCCTCCCTTTCCAACCCTCATCAAAGCTGGTGACTTTGTTTTTCAAAAAGGAACGAAGCATTTTAAGCGGACATATACGGTTTTTGATCTTTTGTATGTAAGAACCGGAACACTCTACATAACGGAAGACAATAAGAAATACGAGGTTAGCGAAGGGCAATATCTCATTCTAAGACCAGGGCTGGAGCACTTTGGTCATAAGAACAGTCTTGTTACCACAGAGATATACTGGCTTCATTTTCAAATGGAAGGCAACTACTCCATCCAAGAGGAATCCGTGCTAAACTGGGCGGCTGTTCTTAAAGATGAAAGTACATATACAGAACCCGCTCGGTATATATTTAAAATTCCATGCTACGGCGAGGTGGAACACTTGGAATATATCGATAAACTTTTTGAAAACATCGTGAGTTTAGCTGACATCCAAACTCCAGAGTATCCATTAAGACAGCAAATTTATTTCAATGACCTTATTTTACAGCTTCAAATAGAAGCAATGAGGATTCCTTCAGCAACTGAGAGATTATGTGAGGATGCACTAAAATATATTCGGAAGAATTTCCAGAAGGATATCAATATGGAGGATATATCTAAAGAGTTGCTTTTTCATCCCGACTATATCACAAGATGTATGCAAAAAACGTTGGGAATGAGCCCAGTTCAATACTTGAATCACTACCGGATATCACAGGCAAAAAGACTTCTTGTCACAACAAATGATAAGGTCATGACCATTTCGCATGAAGTTGGGATTTCCGACCACACCTATTTTTCTAAGTTATTTAAGAAATATGAAGGCACTACGCCTCTAGAGTATAGGAAGATGATCCAGCGTATCAGAATAGATGATGCACCTTCTAATTAATAGCGATTTTCAACAAACATAAAAAAACGGAAAGGAACTCAATGAGCTCCTTTCCGTTTTTTATTATTTTATTTCATTGAGATCCAAACACTTTTCACTTCTGTATAGTTTTCAAGTGCGTAAGATCCCATTTCACGGCCAATTCCAGATTGCTTGTATCCACCGAATGGAGATGCTGCATCAAATGCATTGTAGCAGTTTACCCAAACTGTTCCAGCACGTAGTTTGTTTGAGATGTAATGTGCCTTAGCAACATCACGAGTCCAAACACCTGCTGCCAATCCGTACTCGCTACTGTTAGCACGAGCAATTAACTCGTCAATGTCATCGTACGGCATTGCAGAAATAACTGGTCCAAAGATTTCTTCTTTAGCAATCGTCATTTCATCGCGTACATCAGCAAAGATTGTTGGAGATACGAAATAGCCTTGTTCTTGAGGCTTAGTTCCACCAGCAACAAGCTGTGCACCTTCGCTAATACCTTTTTCAATATAACCAAGTACACGTTTTTGCTGTTCTGCAGAAACGAGTGGACCAATTTGTGTATCAGCATGAATTCCGGCACCTTGCTTAATCTTTTGCGCATGTGCAGCCATATCAGCTACTACATTATCAAACTGCTTCTTCTGAATGAAGACGCGTGAACCTGCACAGCAAACTTGGCCTTGGTTGAACATTACTCCATTAACTGCTCCAGGGATTGCTTTTGATAAATCAGCATCAGGAAGAATGATGTTCGGTGACTTACCACCAAGCTCAAGTGTAACACGCTTCAAAGTTTTAGAAGCATTTGCCATGATCATCTTTCCTACTTCAGTAGAACCAGTGAAAGCGATCTTATCAACTAATGGATGGTCGACAAGCGGTTGGCCAGCTGTTTCACCAAAACCAGGAACGATATTGACAACACCAGCAGGGAAACCAGCTTCTTGCATTAATTCAGCTAAGTAAAGTGCTGATAATGGAGTTTGCTCAGCAGGTTTTAGAACGACTGTACATCCAGTTGCAAGGGCAGCTCCAAGCTTCCACATTGCCATTAGAAGTGGGAAGTTCCAAGGGATGATTTGTCCAACTACCCCAACAGCCTCATGGCGTGTGTAGTTAAAGAAAGGTCCGCTTACAGGAATAGTCTGGCCAACGATCTTCGTGCTCCAGCCTGCATAATAGCGCATATGCTCAACAGCTAAAGGAACGTCCGCATTAGATGTTTCACTGATTGGCTTACCATTATCCAAAGTTTCTAACTGTGCCAATTCCTCAGCATTCGCTTCCATTAAATCAGCAAGTTTGTACATAAGGCGGCTGCGGCTAGCTGCACTCATTTTTGACCATGGGCCTTCATCGAAAGCTTTACGAGCAGCTTTAACAGCTAAATCAATATCTTCTGCACCAGCTTCATAAACACTAGCTAATACTTCACCAGTAGCTGGATTGTACGTATCGAAAGTTTTTTGAGATTTACTCTCAACAAATTCACCATTAATAAATAACTTTTTCTTTCCAACTAAGAACTTTTCTACCTTTTCTTTTAAACCTACAGCTAGTTGACTCATAAAACTCCTCCTAAAATAGTAGTCTATGTACGCCATGATGCTAAAGATTGAGAAAAATGCTTATGTTAGCGTTTTCATTAATATGTTACCACTATGAAATTAACAAAATCAAGACTGAATTTAATTAATTTTCTGAT
Organism: Bacillus sp. cl95; assembly: GCF_900115925.1. GTDB lineage: Bacteria > Bacillota > Bacilli > Bacillales > Cytobacillaceae > Neobacillus_A. Next base: position 268,854 of record NZ_FOYF01000006.1, read on the forward strand.
AATATATGACAATAATTTTAAAAGAGGCTGACGCAAATAAGCATTGATAACGAACTCTTGAGTCAGTTTTTTTCTTCTGAGAACTTTTTTGGAGGTTTTTAGAAGTATTAGAGGTAAATGTAGAGGGGATTCCCCCTATTATTCTGTTTTCTAACTTATGAAGTACTTTTCTACTAATCTCGTGGTGGAATTTGTTATTCATCGGCCTTATGAAGTACTAATCACCAAAGCACTGTCCCCAATATGATCTTCTACTTCCTTAAAAAATCCCCCTTTTACTTAGAATTTGCACATTATCAAAACAAAAGTCCCAAAAGTATAACTTTTGGGACACCCTCTTCTGGGTAGAATGAACATTTTAATTAAATAGCTTCAATCTCTCTCCCACTATTCTTCGTTTTTGAAGAAACCTTCAATTTAAGAAGACCCACAACAAAGAGGATAATCGAAAGAGTTAATACCCCAGTCATAATTTGAATAACAACTGGTGTATTCCAGACACCTAAGAAGAATAGAACTGCTGGAATCGTTAAAGTTACCCAAGATTGTACGAAAGCAACCATTCCAATATATTTCTCTATCTTCATTTTTAATGTATTGGCCATGAAGAATAATAACCATAAGAATGACCATAATCCCCAAGTTAATGCACCCACTGTATCTTGGAATTGAACGATGGAAGTGATGGTGTAAATGACTGCTATGATGGCAACCCATAAGCTAAACCAGCCAAGTCCATTGCCTTCAAGGTCCTTCAACAACGTGACACCGACATATAAATACGTTAAGCCAAATAGGAAAATAGCTGCAATATTATAAAGTTCCCAATTACTTTGGTCAGAAGTGATCATCAAATAAGTTGGGATGAAAATTTGAATGGCACCAACGAAAAGATTAAATACGCCAACACTCTTTGCCTCTGCCTTCCCTAACAACATCAAACTGTTTAGGAATAAGACTGCACCAGATAGAAATAAGCCTACGAAACCCATATTTTTTGTTGTGAATATCGGCTATTCACAACTTTCCCCTCCTAGTAAAATATAGTTTTCAGCTTCAAACGGCTGAATTATTATATGAAAATCATTTTTTACAGATTAACTATAGCAGAAATTTCGCACATATGTAAAACAAACTTTGAACAAATGTAAAATTAAATTTCTTCCATATTCCCCAAAATCGACCTTGAATTCAAATCTCGGATTCTAAAATCTTAATGACAAAATAAAAACAGCATCCATGACGGACACTGTTCTCATAATAACAAAAATGAACTTTAACATAGTCTTTATTTAAGATACAGTCCATGCTCTTTGATATAGTCATAACAAGCTTGCGGCAATAGAAATTTGGGCTCTCCACCCATTGCAAATTCTTCTCGAATATAGCTGGAGCTGATTTCCATTGCTAGACCTTTGTCAATGAGGTGGAATCGTGAACCGTTGTCATGATTTCTCAGAATCGGGGATCGGCTAATGGTAGACAACATATCGATCCCGTCTCGAGCCATTACAATAAACTTGTTTTCAGCGACTAATTCTTCGCCATTTTTCCACATGCCCGCTCCGATATCTACTAACAAATCCGCTCCCATGATGAAATACACTTCGTCATTTGGATATCGCTTCTTGAAATGTTCCATCGTATTATAGGTGAAAATTTTCCAAGCTTCCTGCTCCATTTCGAATGAGTCCGCAGCAAAACGTTCGTCCTTTTCAATTGCCATTTGCAGCATGTTCCAACGATGGATATCTTCTGTTTTCATTTTTTTGTCCTTGCGTTTATTTGAACAAGGTAAGAAGATTACTTTATCCAATCGACAGCGATGTGCGATTGTACTTGCCGTCCATAAGTGCACATTGGTAATCGGATCAAATGATGATCCATAAATACCGATTTTAGCCATGAGCTGTTTCCTCCCTAGCATTCATGTCGTTTAACGAATCATATTAGCTACTGTTTCTTTCACCTCTTGAATGTTCTTCATCTTGTTATCCCAACAAGCTTGACTTAAATCCACGGGATATTCTTCTGGATTCAACGTACGTTTATATTCATCCCACAATACCTTTAGGTTCTCTTTTGCATGCGCTTGAATCTCTTGTAATGCTGGCATTTGGTAAACGATAGAACCATTCACCACTACATCTTCATGAAGCTCTTTTGCTGTAAAGTTGGTAACGAACTTACTAATATAGGTGTGAATGGGATGGAACATTTTCAATCTTTCTTCCCCTTCTGGGTTTTCATGATCCAATGCAATGTAGTCCCCTTCTGCATGACCATTCAGGTTATTAATGATTCGGTAGATCCGCTTGCGACCTGGTGTAGTCACTTTTTCTGGATTTGCAGAAATCTTGATCGTGTCTACCATTTGCCCATTTTCATTTGCAATTGAAACCAATTTATAAACCCCACCAAGAGCCGCTTGATCGTAGGCCGTGATCAACTTTGTGCCTATTCCCCACATATCAATTTTGGCTCCTTGAGCTATTAGATGCATGATCGTGTATTCATCTAAGTCATTTGAAGCTACAATTTTTGCATCAGGAAAGCCTGCTTCATCAAGCATTTTCCTAGCTTCTTTTGAAAAATAAGCTAAGTCACCGCTATCTAAGCGAATCCCCTTGAAATTAATCTTATCACCAAATTCTTTAGCCACCTTGATCGCATTCGGGACACCTGAACGCAATGTATCATACGTATCTACGAGAAACACACAGTCTTTATGAGTACTTGCATACTTTTTAAATGCTTCATATTCGTCCCGATAAGCTTGAACCATCGCATGAGCGTGAGTACCTGCAATAGGAATACCAAACAATTTCCCTGCCCTTACATTACTTGTAGCTTCAAATCCAGCAATATAAGCAGCACGTGTTCCCCAAATAGCAGCATCAAATTCGTGCGCACGTCTTGTTCCAAATTCCATTGCATGGCCATCACCAATCACTTGCTTGATACGGGAAGCTTTGGTGGCAATTAATGTTTGAAAGTTAATGATATTTAGGATGGGTGTTTCAATAAGCTGTGCTTCTGCTAGTGGAGCCTCGATACGGAGAATAGGTTCATTTGCAAAAACCAATTCACCTTCCCGCATAGATCGAATCGTTCCTGTAAAAGTAAGCTTGCGAAGGTATTCAAGATATTCATCAGAGTACATTCCTTCTTCTCTCAGATAGGCAATGTCACTTTCAGAAAAACCGAATTTATGAATGAAATCCAAGATACGTTGAAGGCCTGCAAAAATGGCATATCCGTTTTTAAATGGCAATTTTCGAAAATACACTTCAAATACGGCATTTCGATTATGGATGCCATCCTTCCAATACGTTTCAACCATATTGATTTGATAAAGATCCGTGTGTAGCATTAAGCTATCGTCTTTATAATTCATCCTTCATTTCTCCTGTCCGGTTTGATCATTTATCCTCTTCACTGTTTCCTTTTATAAAAAACTTCCCCGAATAACTTTTGCTCCAAGTGTATGTTCAAAATGTCCCAATGCCCATTCATGTCCAGCTTGGTTGAAAGAAGCTACTGCATCTTGATGAACGACAATATTAAATCCTTTGTTATATGCATCCACAGCGGTATGAAGAACGCAGATATCCGTACAAACTCCTACTAAATGGACTTCCGTAATTCCCCGTTCACGCAATTTGATTTCTAGATCTGTTCCTGCAAAAGCCGAATATCTTGTTTTATCCATAAAGTAAACTTGAGCAACCTGTTCATTACTTTTGTAAAGTTCATTTAAAGAACCATATAGATCTCTTCCTTCAGTGTTACGTATATTATGAGGCGGGAACAACTTTGTTTCTGGATGAAGTGAGTCTCCTTCTTCATGAACATCGACTGCAAATACTGTAAAGTCACCATTATCAATAAAAAAATTCGTAATCTGTGTAATCCGACTTTCCAATAATTGTGCAGGTTCCCCACAAGTAAGGGCTCCGTTTGTTGCGACAAAATCTTTCGTGTAATCAATGTTGATCAATGCACGCCTTTCCATTTTCATCTCTCCATCCTTTTTGTATTTTGTAATTATAATATTACTAATTACTTCTTCTAAAAATAATTAGAAAAGAATTTCTTTCCTAATTGTAGATTGATTCAATGATTTCAAAATCGTTAAATCGATATAATTGAGATGGCCTAAAAGAATTCCTATTCGTCTTTTTTGGCTTCATCTCTTCATCTAGTACTTTCTCTAAAAAAGGCAGCTTTGGAGCTTTTGCAAAGAATACTGGGTCACTTGAAATCTTTGAATCCTCACCTACTGTCAGCAAGACTCTTTGTAATTCGGAAAGGGTAAACTCTTCCGGTAAAAAGTTCTTCGCAAGGGTGGTTTGTACCATGTCCCTTTTTATAAATGTCAAAGCATCTTTAATAATTTTACGATGGTCGAAAGCTAAGTCCAATTGAAACACTTCTTCTACATCAAACAATTCTATATCTGCTGCATCGTCATTTGCTTCACGTTGACCGATCAATTGTTCAGGGACGATCGCGTAGAATGCATTGGATATCATCCAACCACGTGGATCACGCTCTACTTCATCATAAACACCGAAGTGTTTGATGAGTAATCCATCAACGTTTGTTTCTTCCTTTAATTCGCGTTTTGCTGCCATCAACGCTGTTTCTTTATGAATGGCATCTACAAATCCTCCTGGCAAAGCCCATTTACCACCCTCGATATTCGCATTACCTTCACTGTCTTTTTCTGCTCGTTTGATGAGCATCAGTTTAAGCGTCATTTTAGGAGGCGCTTTTTCCTCTACTTTATCCGATACAATGGTGAATATAGCGATATCTGCAACATAGCCATCCGGAGTGAGGTACTTGGATGAATCATAGTGGGCCAAAACCTCTTGTTCCGTATTATATTTAGTCATTTAGAAATCCTCTTTTCGTGTAGCAAAACTGATTGTTTTTATTGAGTTATCAGTAATTATAAATTATATAATTACTAATTAATAATATAATAACGATTCCATACAAATAATTCAAGTGAAAACCCTAAAATTTTTCCAATAATTTTATTGAGGAAATTTTTGGCATTTCACACAAAAATTTAGATCAATCGTTTTTCATAATTAATATAATTTTGGAGTTCTCCTATCAACTTAGACATTAAGACCTAAAGTCACACATGGTTTATTTTATCTTACTTGAGCCACCGACTTATGGCTCTCACTGATATACTTTACCGTTAATTTCATTTATAATTTCTTTCTATTTATCTATCTTAAAAATCTTCTTCCCATGCTTCTTGTGCATCCAACAACCTTTATGATAAACACTCATAAAAATTCTTTGCTGTGTTATAGTCATCAAGTCCCTCTGGTCTATTCCTACAAAAATCCTGGCAAATTTACCAACCAGTTTCATAATGGATTTCATCTTTTTCATTTTCTTAACTTTCTCGTTGTTGGAGTGAATGGCCTTAAACTCTACTTTGTTCACCACCAAGCTTGTTTTTCCTGCATTTTAAGATTCATAGTAAGGGTTCCTACTAAAGTTGAGTTAGAGTCGTGTCTTACTCATATCTTACTGAGGATCCTTTTTTTATCAAAGCTCAAAAATAATGCTCTACAGGAATGCTATAGAGGGCGATGCTTCAAAAACGAGGGATCGCTTTTTCCTTTTGAAGTAACGTGTCAGATTTATTTTAGAAGGAAAAGCTAATAACGTAACGAAGTTATAAATAAAAAGAGCCTAATTAAAAATATACCCCTCACTAATGAGGGGTATATCTTATTTATCCCGTGCAAGTTCTTTTCTATTAGGAGCAAGTGGTGGCTGTTCTAACCACTTGTTTTTCACCATAATATCGAACCAGTTTTTGGTGATTCCTAGTGCTTTTAGAACTGCTTTTTCATAAGCTACAGCTATGTCTGTTCGCATGGCTCCTGCCAGACCTGTCCCGTAATATACTTGTGCAGTTTGAACCAAGAAACCCACATGATACAACATTAATTTTTCTGAAAAAGGAGAGTCTTTTGACGTTGTAACTTCTGATTCCAACGACATTGGAACGGGCAAATTATCCTTCTGCAAAATTTTTGAAAGGGCTTGTAGGTTTTCATCTGCGGTTTTATCTAATTCCTCAAGAAACTTTCTTACTTCTTTCGATTCTGTGACTTGACTGAATCCGATTGAAAGAGCTTTTGCTAATATGCCCTTTTTAATGTTAAGAGAAATACTGATTATTTCTGAACTAGATAATCGTCTCCCTTTTCCAAAGTATCCATCAATAAAATCTTTGGTAGAAATAAATTCAGGGTTCTCGTTAGGATAGAAATAGGGGTCTCTTTGGAATATTCCTTTTTTAAGCAATAACTCAATGGTTAAATCGTACATTCTTTTTGCATCATTATCGCATGCATTGTAAAATTCCCGTATGTCCTTTCTGACAGAAACACTTAAAGCAGTTGTATGACCCAACAAACCATGTATAGTCATAATATGTAAATAATTTAAGCAGAATGTGTCAGAAAACAATCTCTCTGCATTTTGATTAAGGTCGGACTCAGTAAATCCAATGGGAACTGGAAATCCATCCTTCTCCATGAAGGTTACAATCTGCTGCTTTTGCTTTTCCCATATCTCAATGGCTATTTGAAAAACTTTTTTTATTGATTCGTCTTCTAAAATAGAAATCATATACCTATTTACTATCTCGGCCATTGTTCCGTTTACATACTCCCCCCATAGTGTTCCTATTTCGGAAGATGTAAGTTTTAATTTATCATTTTCCATTTGTTCTCACCTCTTCAGTATTTTTTACTAATACAGAAATAGGTATACATTTCTTTGGACTTAAACTTTTTAGATGATTAGTTGAGTAGTTTCTTGTTCAACTAACGAGTGGGATTGCTGCCGCGTTCCTTTTTTCTTATTGAACAAACGGAGCAGGTTAATACGAGGGACTATAAAAGATGGAAAAGGAGAAAATACATCAGAGGTGATAATGTGCGTTTAATTGTTCTTCTTCCCCTTTTAATTGCGATAATTTTATTACAAAACAATTCGACCTATGCAGGAAAAGAAAAAAATCCATTAGAAAGCCAGATAATTACGTCATTTATGACTGGTTTGCAAGTCGAAGATCCGAAACAAGCTGTTGAATTATGGATATTAGGTGTGAATAACCGAAGTGGTGCTGTTCAATTTGCTATGTTATCGCCTTCGCTTCAACAAAAGACAAGGAAACAGTTTGAACAAAGAGGATGGGTAACAGGAGTAATCAAGCCCTTGGCTCGATAACTTTCGCTTTGTAAAGGTGTACAAGATTAGTGATTCAAAAATACAATATACAGTTGTTTACGATTTACTAAGTTCATATGCAAACTTCGGGAATGGGCAAAAGGTTATTACTGTTGAACAGAATCCAGTACCATATATGACGAACTGGTTAATTTCATCAATAACAACGAAATATAGTCAATGGGAAGCATTTACACCTCCTGAAATAGTGACTAAATAAAGGTGATTGTCCAATGCTATTGCCATATTTATTACAGATAACCCTAAAGAGGTTTTTTTATTTGTGAAGAATTACACTTAAAGTTACGGGTGCTTTACTTCAACAAGGAGAGGAGAGCTTTTCTTATTCAACTACCCATGAAAATAAGTTTCTATAAGAATGGAAAAATAACAATACTTAAGTAAACCCTTCTCAATCGTCAAAAAAGAGGAAACTAAAATGGATAAATCTATCCGTAAAAGACTATTTATGAAGGTTTTCCATATCATGGACAACACAATAAGTAAAGAAGAGATGTAGACCCATTGGGTCTACATCTCTTAACTCAGAAATATATTTTAAGCATAATATTGTTACGATGATTTTTAAACATAAAGATGCACTGACATTTTATGCTTAAAGTAAAACATTTGACGTTAACCATAAAATTTCCATCGAATAAAGCATAAGCTTTCCAGCCTTAGAGCCACTTGACTTCAAGACACTTTTCAATTTAACTTCCCACTTCCTTTATCACAGATAGTTTTATGAAATATAGTAAAATAACTGTATTATAATCGTTTTAGGAAAGCTTTTGTTTTATTTTTTTGTTTTAGGAAATTTTATGATTTATTAATCTGAGTCTTCATGAAATATTTTAAACTTAATAAATCGCCTATGTATTTTCAAAAATTAAATATCACTTAAATGTAAGGGCATATTTGGCAAATAAAAAATGTCGTTTATGGCAGTATGTTTTTTGAATAGTATTCAAGGCTTTATATCCCAGTTATGCATAAAATCTTGTATATAAAGCCTTATATAAAATAAATACTTATTTAACTAAAGCGCCCGTTTGTTTAATAGCAATAGGTAAGACTTTGATGTTATCTCCATCTTTCCCCTAGCTCCACACCCAACGTGCGACTTTCACCGCATTAGGCGTTCAATCTCATTCTTTTAGACTAAAGCAACTAAATTACAAACTTTACGAAATTGGTTTAGCTTCTTCAATTGTTTTCCATCTAATTGAAGAATGTTCCTATATCGTTCAATCGTCTTTTAACTTGTAGCATGGATTAATCTATGGACATCTTTATGTACGATTACAAGATTATTAAACTCATCATGCCTCCCATATATCTGGGTAATATATGATGACAGTGTACTTGATTGGATGTTAAAAATTCCCCTGTTACTGCACATTTGCCTAATTGCATAGAGTACCTTGAGATTCTGTTATCTGCAACTTCCAGGTTGTCTAAATCCGTAGGTGCTCATTTTAAGCCTATCAACTCTATACCCTCATTTGTTAGATATACCGAAGTTCCTATACACTACTCGTACTTTTCGGTGTTTTAAACTGCGTTCGCAGTATACGCCTTTCGAACGTATTAATTTCTAGACCCTTACATTCACAAGTTCGTCAGTCCAATTGGACATTCTCACCATAGATATTTTGTAGCATCCCGACCTATCACAAACATATCCTGAAGAAGCAGCTTAGGTTCATTTCAGCCGACTTTACCTAGCTTCATACACACTCTGACTACTACCATTATGTGCATGTAGGAGGATCAGATAACCCGTTTCAGCTCAACATGACGGCTTTCATTCAGAGTTTTAATTAATCAGTTGTAATTGCTTAGTAGCAATTCTCCTATTTCGTGCTTTGGCACTTATAAGGAAACGTTTCGCGCAGAAGAATTTTTCACAAACCTCACCAATTTTAACACACTACTCCTTTTAATCTCTTCTACTCTAAAATGGAACTTAAGGGAAAAAAACGTTAATCATTCCACTCCCTTTTAATCTTAACTTTTTCATTTAATAAATTGTTCTGCGATTAATCGATATGATTGATGCTTATCCTTTGATGAATAAGTGATAGTTATAATCATGATTTCATCTGCTAATACATGAGATTGAATTTCTAATATTTTGCTTTTCACCTCATTAGGAGTACCTATAATCATTTTCTTTTTTATTCTTTCAATAGACTTTTGATTACGTAGATTTAATAGAATATTTTTTGCCTCATCAACAGAAGGAACTCCTTTGTTTCCATTCATACTCTCATTTTGTAGTTCCCAAACAATCGAACTTAATGCAATTTCTTCTGCTTTTTGAATAGTTTCTGCACATATTACTGATAAAGCCATAATGACGTATGGTTTTTGCCCTTTTTTTCTTGGTTTAAATGACTGACGATATTGTTGGACGATTTCTGCTCCGTTTTCATCACTCATAAATTGTCCGAAACTATAGGCTAAACCGTTTTCCGCAGCAAAATTTCCACTTTTTCTACTTGTACCTAACATCCATAGATCAGGACTAATTTGCGGTATCGGAGAAGCCTCTAATACGGTCCCTTCATTATCTATGTATTTAATTAATTCATTTACTAAATCAGGCATTTTATAGACATGTTCCAAATAGTTATCCGATAATGCATTTGTTGCTTCAGCAGGACCACCCGGTGCCCTTCCAATCCCTATATCAATTCGATTAGGAAATAGAGTGGATAACATGTGATAGGTTTCTGCTACTTTATACGGCTTATAGTATGGCAATAAAACTGCTCCAGAGCCAATTCGTATATTTTTTGTATTTGCCCCAATATACCCTAACATTACCTCGGGCGCGGAGCATGCAAGCCCTGGCATTGCATGATGTTCAGCAATCCAATAACGTGAATATCCTAATGTCTCCCCTATGCGTGCGAGATTCATTGATTCCTGTAATGCTTCATTTGCCGTTTGATTAGTTGAAATGGGAGACTGATCTAAAATGCTTAATTTCATAAGATGAAAATCCCCTTTTCTATTATTCCGCTTCTTTCAAAGTCAGTTTATATTCACCAATTTGCCCTTTTTCGTATAGATTCGTAATTGATGTTGAATATTCTTGAATCGTTCCGCGGAACTCAAGATGTCTCTCGGGTACGATTACATCAAATGTTCCTTTGTATAATAACGTTGCTATGTCATGGTAGTTGTCACTTGTAACATAAAAAGTTAACGATATCTGAGTTTTACCTTCTATCTTTTTTTCATCATATTGTGTGATATTAATTTTAGTATCATTTAGTTGGATTTCTGTAACCATTTCATCATCGTCCCTTTCTAATAGATACACATTCCTTATACAATTAACGTACTCTAACTTATAAATGACGTCGTATGATATGATTTTTCTAGAATATCGTGACGAATGTAAACTTTCTACGTTCGTCACAACCATATAAAAAGTTAATCAACCGTTAGCTGTATTTTCAACAATGTAACCAACTTACTTGTGACCAGCGCTTTTATTGAATTTGGTTTAGCGTAATCGATCAGGCATTATACTACTCAGGAAATCTACAATCCCATTCCCTATCATGAGTTCTTCTCTATCTTGATCAACTAGTACTCTTCTGATCATATCTTCTTTTCCCTCCAGCACTTTACTTGTCCAATGAGGGTCAATGATGAGAGAGCGCCCTACTGCCACTATTTCAGCCTTTGTCAATGTATCCTCTGCATCCTGTTTAGTACGAAAATCACCAACACCAATTAAAGGTACAGGTCCATTTATTTTCTCATGAACATATTGCATAATAGATTTTTCTTTATAATCTTCAGATACAGATACTCGCTTAGTCACCCAATGATATATGCAAATAGTCTAACTTTTTATTAGCTAATTTATCAACAAGATAAAGGGGATCTGACATTTTTATTCCAGGTTCTTCATATTCTTCTAGAGAAAAACGATATCCCACAATAAAAATCTTGAACATTTGAATTATCCACGACCTCAGTAACAGCATCAACTTATTGGTTAATGAAATTAAATCGTTTCTCTATACTTCCTCCCCATTGGTCTTCACGACGGTTTGAGTGTGGAGAGAAAAATTGTTGGATTATATAGGTGTTTGCTCCATCAATTTCTACCCCATCAAATCAGGCTTTAATTGCACTTTTTCTCGTAATGTTTCTACTCTAATTTTTAATTTCTAACATGAATTCCTTGCTGCGCATATGCCAAATGAGCTTTTTGAATTTGTTTAAGCGTCTCACCAGTCGCAATTTAAACACGCCATGGTTGTGAATTTGCTCATGAAGGTGTCATTTCGCATCTTTAACTATTTCAATTAATGTTTCTTTATCAATTTGTTTTTATCCATATAGTAACGGACTGAACGTCTATTAAAAATTGCTTCTTTTAATTCCATTCCATAATTATCCTATTGTTTTATTTACAATTTTTGAAAGTTACTTTTCCTTATTGAACTCATAAATAGGCGCTCGATTACGTTAATGCAGGAAATAGAGGGACTACTTCTTCCGCTAATTCTTGTATTACCTCTTCCGCAGGGCGACGACTATATTTGTTATTTATAAACACATGGTTAACTCCGACTTCTTGTAATGCGTTTAGAAATTCGATTAAGAATTTATGGCCACTTCTGAACCCTAAGTGAATAGATGTTGGCCCTTCATTCGGATCCTCAGTTAAATCAATATATAGCGATTGGGCAAATGGTTTAAATCCATCTGTTAATGAACGATAATCTCTAATGAGTCTCTCTTGTTGAGCTGGGTTACGTGGATAACCAAGTATTCCATCACTATTTTCCGCAATCCATTCCATCGATTGCCCAGAAAAACCTGTTACAAATACTGGGATATCGCCTAAAACTGGTTTTGGCAGAAGATCTGTTCCTCCAGTCAGACTTACCCTACTAGAATTAATCGTTGGGAATGATTTTGCCCAAACTTCCTTCATCACATAAAAAGCTTCTTGATATAATTCAGTCCTTTTTTCTCGGTCAAGGCCATAAGCGTTAAATTCAATCGGACGATCTCCCGTTGCAAGACCAAATAAAAGTCTTTCCCCTGAGATTTTGTCCAAGGATGCTGCTGATTTAGCAAGATTTAATGGATGTTGAAATGACGTTATCGCACTTGCTGTTCCTAAGGCAATTTTCTTTGTATGCGCTGCTATATGGCTAAGGAATACCCACGGATCATACATTTGTCCTACATCTCCGAATGACGGATCATTTAATGGAACATCTCGGACAAATAGAGAAGCAAAATTGGCTTTTTCAGCAACAGTTGCTAGTTTTATTTGTTGTTCCAAATCCATTTCTGGAATGTTGCCTTGGTAGGCTTCAAGTGGAAAAAGCAAACCTAAAGTAAGTTTATTTTCTTGAAATGTTCTCGAATATCCATTATGTTTTTCAAATTTGTTCATGTTTATTATCTCCCTTTTCATCTCTTAGAATTTCAGTATATTATTAAACAACGGATTGTTTTGGATCAATAGGAAACAAAAGCGAATACTTCATCCTTATCCTTTATGACACCATTTCTTCCTTACTATAATTAATAAATCAGCTCCTTAAATAAAGCTGAAATCATAGAAGCGTATATAATAAATTAATATATCGCGAATTAACGATTTATTTTAATAAAAAAATAGATGACCTAGCATATTTATATATTCTGAAATCTCGATATATAGTAATTAATTAAAGTGAATTGCTTCAAGCAATTCACTTTAATCCTCAAATCTCTTTCGCAATGTAATAGCTTATTTCCTTAATCACTTCTTCATTACGCTTATAGTATGTCCACTTCCCCTTACGCGTTGCTTCGAGTAGCCCAGCCCGATGTAACATAGTAAGATATTGAGAAACCGTTGATTGTGTTACATTTAACTTTTGATGCAGCTGTGATACGCATACACCCTCTTTCTCAAAGCTAACCCCTTCAGAAATAGGGAGGGTAAAATAGTTTTCAGGCTCTTTTAACCACTTCAAAATCTGCAAACGTTTTTCATTAGACAATGCTTTAAAAATTTCTATGATATCCATATGTTTATTATATCATTAATTTCCGATATATCAATTTGTATTTTCCCCTAAAAGGACTTTTAAAACTTCTTGTGCATTATCCACTTGGACAATTCTTGTTTCAATTCTATCTTCTAAAACATAGTATAATAATTTCACGAGAATGCTCCTTTATTAATAACAAAATATTCCCACTTTGCAACTCTTTTTTTAGTTTAAAGCATATTATTGTCATTAACTTTTTAAAGCATAATGATGTAATGGTGACATTTTTATGCTTTAAGTCACAAAACCAAATAAAAAACCACCAAATATGTATTTGGTGGAGACGGTGGGACGTGCACTTCCATGCTTTCGTCATGGCACTGACTATATCTTGAACCTTCAATCTGAAGGCCCTCTGGCGTATTATGCGAATCATATATTTGCTTGAGTCTCTCAAGCCGGATTTCGCATCCTAGTACTACCACTTGGGGCAGCCTATAAGTCGATACACGGCTGTTGGATTACTCCACATACCGCTCGGCATTGCCTTGTCGTCATGTTGACGAGTTAGGTTTCACCGATAAAGCCAGATTTTCACTTGTGTGTTACCACACAAGGCGACTAATTACTAATCGAACCCACGTCCAAAGATATCGGCACTTAAGCTTCTACGAGTGTAGTCGACATATTGGCGTTTCGCTGATCCTTATGCCTATCGACAGGCGTCCGGTCAGCTAGCCTGGTTGTTCTCTTCCTTCATCCTCAGGCGGTGGAATCCGGCGTAGCCTACTTAAAGTGAGTCCCTTACCCTACCACATAGGCGATGGAGGGAGGAACCGCTAAGCGCTATTAAGCAGCTAAAGCGAAGTTGTTTTGAGTTTTGCCAGTTATTGGCTTTGACGTTTTAACGAGGCCGATCCCCTCGACTCGCAACCCAAGCTCGAACTACCCCTGTCGAATCCGTAGCGTCCCCATGTAAGAGTATAAGCGGAAAATCACATTTAAGATTTACACGCCCTGACGTTCGGGATGCTCAAGTTAAGTTTGAGCAAAAGTCATCGTCGCTCCTGCGACATAACTTATTATAACACAGTGAGCAGATATTTCAATTGTAAATATCTGTATTTACTTCTGACGGTCGCGGAAGGCACGCTCAATGTCACGTTTCGCTTCTTTCTGCTTTAAATCCTCACGCTTGTCATAATTCTTTTTACCCTTTGCAAGACCAATCAAAACTTTGGCAAAGCCATTTTTCAAGTATAGCTTTAACGGTACGAGTGCATAGCCTGCTTGCTTTGTTTCACCAATCAACTTGGCAATTTCGCGACGTTTTAATAGAAGCTTTCTTGTTCTTAATGGATCGTGGTTATAGCGGTTTCCTTGCTCATATGGGCTAACATGCATGCTGTACAAAAAGATTTCATTGTTAAAAATTTTAGCATACGAATCTTTCAGGTTGATACGCCCAGCACGAATAGCTTTGATTTCCGTACCCTGAAGAACGATGCCAGCTTCGAATGTTTCTTCGATAAAATAATCGTGATACGCTTTTTTATTATTGGAAATGAGTTTCCCTTCACCTTTTGGCATTGTAACTTCCCCCTCATCTATCTCTATTTTAGCAAATTGCTATTACTACTACAACGAAAGAGAGCCCAGCTCTGAGCCCTCTTTCTCGTCATTGTTATTTATTCTTGCGTTTCTTGCTTTTCGCTTTAGGAACATTCTCGAAAAACTTACGCTTCTTCTTAGATTTATTTTTCGAATCGTCGGAAGGCTTTCCTCCGCCTCCACCACGTGATTTAGGCTTGTCGCCTTCTTTATTGCGGCGCGGTTTCTTTGAATCGCTTCCCGTTTTGAAGATTTTCGTTGGACCACTGCGCTCATCAGGACGACGCGTTCCTTTCATACCGACAATCTCAAAGTCGATGGAGCGCTCTTCTTTTTTCACATTAACGACACGTACGGTAATTTCGTCCCCAATTCGAAACACATTGCCTGTACGCTCACCGATCATGGCAAAATGACGGTCATCAAAGCGGTAGTAATCATCGGTCATATAGCTAACATGAACAAGACCTTCAATTGTGTTCGGCAATTCGACGAATAAGCCAAAGTTCGTGACAGAACTAATAATACCATCGTATTCTTCACCGATTTTGTCTTCCATGTATTCTGCTTTCTTCATTTCATCCGTCTCACGTTCAGCATCGACAGCGCGACGTTCCATTTTTGAAGAATGATCCGCAATTTCAGGAAGGCGAGCATTCCACTTCTCTCTTGTAGGTTGATCGAGCTTTCCTTCTATTAAATACGTACGGATCAAACGGTGTACGATTAAGTCAGGATAACGGCGAATCGGTGATGTGAAATGGGTGTAGAATTCCGTAGATAATCCGAAGTGACCAAGGCTGTTCGGATCATACTTTGCCTGTTGCATGGAGCGAAGCATGACAGTAGACACAACCATCTCTTCTGGCTTCCCTTGAACTTCTTCGATGATCTCCTGAAGCGCTCGTGGGTGAACGTCATTTGCCGTTCCTCTCACGATATAGCCGAAGTTCGTAATGAATTCAAAGAAACGTCTAAGTTTGTCTTCCTTTGGATCTTCATGGATACGGTAAATGAAAGGTACGTCGAGCCAGTGGAAATGCTCAGCAACCGTTTCGTTGGCACATAGCATGAACTCCTCAATCAATCTCTCAGCGACAGAACGTTCACGCAAGACAACATCGGTTGGCTTACCGTCTTCTTCAACCAAAACCTTTGATTCTTTAAAATCAAAGTCAATCGCACCACGCGCCATACGCTTTTTGCGCAGGATAGCCGCTAGCTCCTCCATCATTTTGAACATAGGTACAAGTGGTTTGTAACGCTCTATTAATTCCTCGTCTTGATCAACAAGGATCTTTTTAACATCCGTATAAGTCATTCGCTCAGCAGTCTTGATGACACTTTGGAAAATCTCATGATGAACGACTTCGCCATCAGGATTAATCTCCATGTCACAAGATAGGGTTAAGCGGTCAACTTGAGGATTCAATGAGCATATCCCGTTAGATAGACGATGAGGGATCATCGGAATAACACGGTCAACGAGGTACACACTTGTCGCACGATCTGCAGCCTCACGGTCAATTGGCGATTCTTCTGTCACATAATATGTAACATCTGCGATATGGACGCCAAGTTTATAGTTGCCATTCTCTAGCTTCGTTACCGTTACCGCGTCATCAAGGTCTTTCGCATCGGCACCATCGATGGTGACAATCGTTTGGCTTCTTAAATCACGACGATTAGCGATTTCGCTCTCATCTATTGTATCTGGCGCCTCATTTGCTTGCTGCAATACATCATCAGGGAAAGCAAGCGGCAATCCGTGTTTATGAATAACAGAAAGAATATCGACGCCAGGATCGTTTTTGTGCCCAAGGATTTCGACGATTTCTCCTTCAGCACTTTTACGCCCTTCCGGATACGTCGTCAATTTGACGACTACTTTATGACCTTCAATGGCACCTTTGGCAGCTGATTTCGGGATAAAAATATCACTAGCGAACTTTTTATCATCAGGCAACACGAATCCAAAATTACGGCTTTCCGTATAAGTCCCGACGATTTGCTGGACGCCTCTTTCAAGAATACGTACAACACTTCCTTCGCGTCGCTCACCAGACGTTTCCGAGGAAACTCTAACAAGAACGATGTCACCATGCATTGCATTGTTCGTTTCATTTGGCGGAATGAAAATATCATCTGCCCCTGGTTCTTCAGGCACAACAAAGGCAAACCCTTTTGCATGGCCCGTCAGTTTACCTTTAATTAAATTCATTTTTTGCGGCAGACCGTAACGATTGCTGCGCGTTCTGACGACGAGGCCTTTCTCTTCCATGACCACGAGTGCTTTCACAAACTCTTTAAAAGAACTGGAGTCACTTATTCCAAAAGCTGTTTCTAACTCCTGAACCGTTAGCGGCTTATAAGCCTCGTCTTTCATATACTGCAATAACCTGTCTATATGGTTTTGAATGTTTTCTTCCAAGCAGATTCCTCCTTTTGAGGATTTATATTTTATGAATTTGGGCTTATCCTAATTGTGCCAATCCAATTTTTCTAAAAAGTTATAAACGTCTTCATGAAGCTGTTCCTTTTCCACATCAAGCGTAATCACGTGACCGGAATTTTCATACCACTTCAATTCTTTCAAATCTGATTCTACTTCGTTATAAATGATATTCGCGCTGTCTGTATTAATCATATGATCATTTCTCGCCTGCACGACAAATGTTGGGGCATAAATCATATCAACATGATTTCTGACATCACTGATTAGTCCTTGAAGTGCCTTAAGTGTGTTCATTGGTGTCTTTTGGAATTCGATCATCTCTGTTTCAATTTCCTGTTCAGACTTTCTTTCCTGCTTTTTATATTCGCGGGCATAGTCAAGAATTCCCTGGTACATCACTTCTTCACTTTTAATATACATTGGAGCACACATCGGTACGATACCCTTTATAGGAACAGTGTAACCTAATTTTAAAGAAAATACCCCGCCGAGGGAAAGCCCTGCAACAGCGATCTCGTTATGACCTTTATTTTTCAAAAATTCATAGCCCGCCATGACATCCTGCCACCAATCTTCTGGACCTGTATGAACAAGTTCTTCTGGTGGAACGCCGTGACCTTTATAGTGTGGTGCGTGACAAGTGTATCCCTTTTTCTCGAGGAATCTGCCTAGCATCCTAACGTCAGAGGAATTGCCAGTAAAACCGTGCAACAACAGAACGGCTCTATTTCCTCCTTCAAAAGTAAATGGCTTTGGCATTGCAACTCTCATATGTAAAACTCCTTTATTAACAAATTACTTTCACTTAAATGGTGAAATAAGTTTAACCAAACGTTTGTTTAGTTTTGCAAATCCCTTATGGGACATGGCTTCTACACTCTTTAAACAAACGTTTGAACAACAGAATCAAAATACGATTATGAATTTAGTTTAAACAAACATGACCCACACATTCCAGAAATAAGCATTATATAATTCGATAAGCTTCCAAGCTATGTGACTCTGTAGAAAAAATCAAAAAACCTGACCGGTTAAGGCCAGGTTTGATTGATCTTATAATTTGAAATATGATACTGCAATTGTTAAGACAAAGAATAAGACAGCCAGTACAACCGTGATTCGGTGAAGTACCAAGTCGATTCCGCGTGCTTTTTGCTTGCCGAAAAGTTGCTCAGCACCACCTGAAATGGCACCGGACAAACCTGCGCTTTTGCCTGATTGAAGCAAGACAACAAGAATAAGTCCAAGGCTTACGATGACTAATAATGTAACTAATAATGCGTGCATGAAGTCCACCTCCGTTAACGTACATTTACATTATTTTAAATTTATCATAATTTTGTTTTTTTAACAATAGAAGGTTTTAAGCTTTGGGAATGAAGTGGAAACTCGGATTAACTTTTCCCTATCTGAAAAATCGGGAGTAGATTTGCTAGAAAGTGTCTGAATTTTGTCAGGCGCGAGTAGAATCGAGATTTACCCAAGTAAAACTAGAATTTACACGAGTAAAACTCTGATTCTCGCGAGTAAACTATACAATTACACAAACAAAACAGCACCCTCCCTCAGAAAGCCATATGAATTCATTGAGAGGGGGAATAAACAAGTTAATAAGGCGTAAATAACACGAATCAAGCCTAATGAAGAAACCCTCAAAACAGAAAAAAAACTCGCACCCTATAAAAAGTGCGAGCTTTTTTCAAGAAATCATTATTTCTTTAAGTTGTAGAAAGATTTGATTCCTAAGAATTGAGCTGTTTCGTTTAATTGATCTTCGATACGAAGCAATTGGTTGTATTTCGCAACACGGTCAGTACGTGATGGTGCACCAGTCTTGATTTGACCAGCGTTTGTTGCAACAGCGATGTCAGCAATTGTGCTGTCTTCTGTTTCACCAGAACGGTGAGAGATAACTGCTGTGTAACCAGCGCGCTTAGCCATTTCGATTGCATCGAAAGTTTCAGTTAATGTACCGATTTGGTTAACTTTGATAAGGATTGAGTTAGCAATTCCTTTTTCAATACCTTCAGCAAGTTTAGAAGTGTTTGTAACGAATAGATCGTCACCAACTAATTGTACTTTACCGCCGATGCGCTCAGTTAGAAGCTTGTGACCTTCCCAGTCGTTTTCGTCAAGACCGTCTTCGATAGAGATGATTGGATATTTAGAAACAAGCTCTTCATACCAGTCAACCATTTCTGCAGAAGTTTTCACAAGACCTTCACCAGCAAGGTGGTATTTACCGTCTTCTTTGCTGTAAAGCTCAGAAGATGCAACGTCCATTGCTAGCATGATTTCTTCGCCTGGCTTGTAGCCTGCTTTTTCGATTGCTTCAATAATTGTAGATAGTGCTTCTTCGTTTGAACCAAGGTTTGGAGCGAATCCGCCTTCGTCACCTACAGCAGTGTTAAGGCCTTTACCTTTAAGAACGTCTTTCAAGCTGTGGAAGATTTCAGCACCCATGCGTAATGCTTCTTTGAAGCTTTCAGCACCAACAGGCATTACCATGAATTCTTGAATATCAACGTTGTTGTCAGCGTGTGCGCCACCGTTAACGATGTTCATCATTGGAACTGGAAGTTGCTTCGCGTTGAATCCGCCAAGGTATTGGTATAAAGGCATATCAAGGTAGTCAGCAGCAGCGTGTGCAACAGCCATAGACACACCAAGGATAGCGTTAGCGCCTAATTTACCTTTGTTGTCAGTACCATCAAGTTCGATCAAAGCTTTGTCGATAGAAACTTGATCAAGTACGTTGAACTCTTCGCCGATTAGGAATGGAGCGATTGTTTCGTTTACGTTTTCAACAGCTTTCAATACACCTTTACCAAGGTAACGGCTCTTGTCGCCATCACGTAATTCTACTGCTTCGTGTTCACCAGTTGATGCTCCACTTGGAACGATTGCGCGACCAAAAGCGCCTGAATCAGTGAAAACTTCAACTTCGATTGTTGGGTTACCGCGTGAGTCTAAAACTTCGCGTGCGTATACGTCAGAAATAAATGGCATAATGGTATCTCTCCTTGAGTTTAATTGTTGTTTTTAGTTTTTGGCTTCCGTTATCCGCGGGCCCACGGATATCTTCCACTCTTTTATTATCAGGTTGCCGTCAGCAATCACTCTTCAGGTCCTGATTTATTTTACTTAATTAGTGTTGTTCCAGTCATTTCAACTGGCTTTTGAACTTTCAGTAAGTCCAGAATCGTTGGTGCTAAGTCACCAAGGATACCGTCTTCACGCAATTCCATACCTTCTTTTGTCACGATGACAGGTACTGGGTTTGTCGTATGTGCAGTCATTGGAGTGCCTTCAAGTGTTACCACTTCGTCAGCATTTCCGTGGTCAGCTGTAATGATGGCTGTGCCACCTTTTGCAATGATCAAGTCAACTAAGCGTCCAAGACATTCGTCAACCGTTTCAATTGCTTTGATTGTCGGCTCAAGCATACCTGAGTGACCAACCATATCAGGATTTGCATAGTTTAACAGGATTACATCGAATTTATCTGCTTCGATTTCCTTTACAAGTGCATCCGTTACTTCGTAAGCGCTCATTTCAGGCTTCAGGTCGTAAGTTGCCACTTTCGGAGAAGGAATCAAGATTCTTTCTTCGCCTGGGAACTCCTGCTCGCGGCCACCGCTCATGAAGAACGTTACGTGCGGATACTTTTCAGTTTCAGCGATGCGCAGTTGTGTTAAACCGTTTTGTGCTAATACTTCACCAAGTGTATTATCTAGGTTTGTCGGTTTGAATGCAACATAACCGTCCACTGTTTCGCTGAAATGAGTCAAACAAACGAAAAATAGGTTTTTCGGGTGCTTCGGTCCACGGTCAAAAGAACGGAAGTCTTCATTTGTGAACGTGTTAGATATTTGGATCGCACGGTCTGGGCGGAAATTATAGAAAATAACAGCGTCATTTTCCTGAATCGTCGCAACCGGCTGTCCGTCTTCTTTTGTAATAACAGAAGGCAAGACGAACTCATCGAAGATTCCGTGTTGATAAGAATCTTTCACGACTTCAAGAGGGTCGGAATAGCTAGGTCCTTCACCATCTACCATCGCATGGTAAGATTTTTCAACACGCTCCCAACGCTTATCGCGGTCCATGGAATAATAGCGTCCAGAAATCGTTGCGAATTCGCCAACGCCATACTCCTTCATTTTGTCCAGCGTTTGCTGAATGTATGTTTCTGCCGTTTGCGGACCAACATCACGTCCATCAAGGAAAGCATGAACATAAACTTTTTCAAGTCCTTCATCAGCTGCAAGCTTCAAAAGGGAGAACATATGGTTAATATGGCTATGAACGCCGCCATCCGATAGCAAACCGAACAAGTGAAGGGCTGTGCCATTCTTTTTAGCATGTTCTACTGCCGCAACCAATGTTTCATTTTTCACGAATTCGCCTTCGCGAATAGCGACATTAACACGAGTTAAGCTTTGGTATACAATGCGTCCCGCACCAATATTCAAGTGTCCAACTTCGGAATTCCCCATCTGTCCTTCAGGCAAACCAACAGCTTCTCCACTAGCCGTTAACTGTGCGTGAGGATATTTGTTCCAGAATCGTTCGAAGTTAGCTTTATTGGCTTGTGCTACTGCATTTCCTTTACGCTCGCCCCTTAATGCGAATCCATCTAAGATGATAAGGGCTACAGGAGAAGTTTTACTCATTGCTTCCTGCCTCCAGTAGTTGCAAGTAAGACTTCGACTCTAAGCTTGCTCCACCTACCAACGCTCCGTCGATATCCGGCTGTGCCATGTATTCTTGAATGTTTTCAGGTTTTACACTGCCACCGTATTGAATGCGGACCGCTTCAGCCACTTCTTGTGAAAACTTCTCAGCCACGACTTGACGAATGTGTGCACACACTTCGTTTGCATCTGCTGCTGTTGAAGATTTCCCCGTTCCGATTGCCCAAATTGGCTCATAAGCAATAACAGTTTGCTTTACTTGCTCGTCAGTCAAACCTTCAAGAGCTTTTTCGATTTGAGAGCCTACAAGTGTCATGGTTTCACCGTTTTCACGCTGTTCCAATGTTTCACCACAGCAAACGATCGGAGTTAAGTTATATTTGAAAGCAGCTAATGTCTTTTTGTTTACAGACTCATCTGTTTCATTGAACATTTCCCGTCTTTCTGAGTGCCCGATGATGACATACTTCACACCCAGGTCTTCAAGGGCTTTCGGGCTGATTTCGCCAGTGAATGCGCCGCTTTCTTCGAAGTGCATATTTTGCGCACCGATTTCAACGTCAGACTCCTTTGTCACTTCAACTAAACGCTCTAAAAAGAGGGCTGGAGCACAAATGACAGAGTCAATTTTGTCTTTCTTAGGAACAAGTCCGTTTACTTCCTCAACAAAGCTTCTTGCTTCGCTAAGTGTTTTTTGCATTTTCCAGTTTCCTGCAATGATAGGTTTACGCATATATGCTCATCCTTCCGTGCTATATTACTTATCGTTTAAAGCGACAACGCCAGGTAATTCCTTACCTTCCATGAACTCAAGTGAAGCTCCTCCACCAGTTGAGATATGGCTCATTTTGTCCGCTAAATGGAATTTTTCAACAGCAGCAGCTGAATCGCCACCGCCAATGACCGAATATGTATCTGTTGCTTCGGCCAATGCTTCCGCTACCGCTTTCGTTCCGCCTGCAAATGCATCAAATTCGAATACGCCCATTGGTCCATTCCAGATAACAAGCTTAGAGTTCTTGATGACATCTTGGTAGATGGCAGCTGTTTTTGGTCCGATATCAAGAGCTTCCCAGTCAGAAGGAATGTCTTCGATGCTTACTTCTTTCTTATTTGCAGTTGGTGAGAAATCGTCTGCAACGACTACATCAACAGGCATGTAGAAATTAACGCCTTTTTCTTTTGCTTTTTCCATGAAGGATTTAGCAAGATCGATTTTATCTTCTTCAAGCAATGATTTGCCTACTTCGTGTCCTTGTGCCTTAACGAAAGTATAAGCAAGACCACCACCGATGATTAAGTTGTCCACTTTCTCAAGCAAGTTTTCGATAACACCAATCTTATCCTTAACCTTTGCCCCACCAATGATCGCTGTGAAAGGACGTTCAGGATTAAATAAAGCTTTACCAAGCACTTCGATTTCTTTTTCCATTAAGAAACCTGCTACTGCTGGAAGGTGATGAGCAATACCTTCAGTTGAAGCATGTGCTCTATGAGCCGCTCCAAATGCATCATTCACATAAACATCAGCAAGCTCTGCGAAAGCTTTTGCCAATTCTGGATCGTTCTTTTCTTCACCTGGGTAAAAACGAACGTTTTCAAGAAGCAATACATCGCCTTCGTTCATTGCAGCAATTTGAGATTGGACAGCTTCTCCGTAAGCTTCATCAGCCTTCGCAACTTCTTTTCCAAGAAGATCAGACAAACGTGCTGCAACAGGAGTGAGACGCATTTCTTCTACGACTTTGCCTTTCGGGCGGCCAAAGTGACTTGCTAAAATAACCTTTGCTCCCTGCTCTGATAAGTGCTTGATCGTTGGCAAGGCAGCACGGATACGTGTTTCGTCCGTTACTTTGCCGTCTTGCATCGGCACGTTAAAATCTACTCGGCAAAATACTCGTTTACCTTTCACGTCAACATCTTTTAATGTTTTCTTGTTCATGGCAAGGAACCTCCCTATGATTGAAAGCTTAATTCGGGCAATTGCCCTTAAATAATAGACTCTGTTAAACTAGCCTGTTGATTTCCGCTCCAGTCGCTTGATTTCCTAGACGAATTTTGAAAAATCCCAAATGCCGGCTTTTTCAAGAGCAAATTCGTCCTGGGGGCGTTCGCCGAGCCTCCTCGTCGCTAACACTCCTGCGGGGTCTCGCCTGAACCGCTAGTCCCCTAGGAGTCAAGCGCCTTCCACTACAATCAACAAAGTGCAGAAAATCAACAATGTACTTTAACATAGCTAAATAATAAAAGGAGAGGGGAATCTTCCCCGCTCCCCTTGAAAAGCATACATTCTTTTTCAGTATAGACGCTTCAGTCTTTATTATCCAATTTTAGCTAGGAATTAAAGACCTTTTTTCGCCATGAAGTCAATTAGGTCAACAACGCGGCTAGAGTAACCAGTTTCGTTGTCGTACCAAGAGATTACTTTTACCATGCTGCCTTCCATAACCATTGTAGAAAGTGCATCGATTGTAGAAGAGTAAGCATTCCCGTTGTAGTCACCAGATACTAGTGGCTCTTCGCTGTATCCAAGGATACCTTTAAGTTCGCCTTCAGCAGCTTCTTTGAACGCAGCGTTCAATTCTTCAACTGTTACTTCTTTTTCAAGCTCAGCAACTAGGTCAACTAGTGAAACGTTTGGAGTTGGTACACGCATTGCTCCACCGTTTAATTTGCCTTTAAGTTCAGGCAATACTAGTGATACTGCTTTTGCAGCTCCAGTAGTTGTTGGGATGATGTTTTCTGCTGCTGCACGAGCACGACGGTAGTCTTTGTGCGGCAAGTCAAGGATTTGTTGGTCATTTGTGTATGAGTGAACAGTTGTCATCATACCACGCTTGATTCCGAACTTGTCGTTAAGAACTTTTGCAAATGGAGCTAAGCAGTTTGTAGTACAAGATGCGTTAGAGATAACGTTGTGGTTAGCTGCATCGTACTTGTCTTCGTTAACACCCATTACGATTGTGATGTCTTCATCTGTTGCAGGAGCAGAGATGATAACTTTCTTAGCGCCAGCTTCTAAGTGCTTAGCAGCATCAGAGCGCTTAGTGAAACGTCCAGTTGATTCAACTACTACGTCAACTCCAAGCTCACCCCATGGAAGTAATGCAGGGTCGCGTTCTGCAACAACCTTCACTTTGTGACCGCCAACTACTAGGTAGTCGCCATCAACTTTTACATCTTCTTGAAGAGTTCCGTGAACGGAATCATATTTTAAAAGGTGTGCAAGCATATTTGCATCTGTAAGATCGTTTACTGCTACAATTTCAACGTTAGGATTTTTTAGAGCTGCGCGGAAAACCACACGTCCAATACGTCCAAATCCATTAATACCAACTTTAACTGCCATGATAAATTTCCTCCTTTGAGTCTTTAAGGATTGATATATTTTATATAAAGGGGGTTACCCTTTTAATAACATTTTCGCGGCGCCTTCATCCGTTATCAAAATGGTTGATGAAGGTGCTTGTTTCATGTAGGCACCAATTGCCTTTGCTTTCGATGTGCCACCGGCAACTGCCAGCACATTCGGAATCTTGTCTAGATCATCGAGCTGCAGCCCAATTGTTAACACTTTATGGATAATTTCGCCTTCTTCGTTAAAATAGTAACCGAAAGCCTCTCCGACAGCGTTCCCCGCCTGAATCTTATCCAAATCATTTTGATTTGTGTTACGACGCTCAGCCATTGTAATAGCGTCCCCAATTCCGTGCAAAACCATGCTTGCTGATTGAATGAGCGCTAAAACTTCATGAATGATCGGTTCCTTGATAAACGACTCGTAAATATCTCTGCTAACTTGGTCGGGTACGTAAAAAGTGCGGTGTTTTCCATTTGTATTAGCCGACATAATGGCACAAATCGTATTTGCTTGATTTTGTACATCTTCGCCTATTCCGCCTCTGGCAGGAACAAAAAGCAATTCTTTGTCTCCAAATTCAGGAACCAATTTCTCTGCTACCGCGGCTGAAGTAGATCCACCTGTCACAGCGATGATATTTTTTCCGACTAACAGCTTTTTCATGCAAGCCGCACAAGCTCTACCGATCTCACTTTTTACCCAAGGTGACTCGTCGCTATCTCCTGGCACGATGACGACTTGCCTAATGCCAAGTTTGCGTTGCAATTCGACTTCCATAACATCTATACCCGTCAATTCCCTCATTAACCCATCAAGATTGTCGAGCAAATCAATGCCTTCTTGCGTCAAACTCATTCCGATATTGTTCGCAGAGATTAAGTTCTGATCTTTTAAAAACTCAACTTCGCTTCTTAAAATCCGTTCTGTCAGACCAAGGCTGGCTGCGAGGCTTCTTCGCCCAACGGGTTGTCTCAACCTTATGTACTGAAGAATATCGTATCGTTTGTGCATGATACTTAAGAGGTCGGGTAATAATCTTTTTTGGATGTCGATAAATGAACGCATATGGTGAACTCCTTTATAACTCAGTGGTGGTCTAAAAATGTCCCTTATGGACATATGATGTCCCACGACTTGTAAAAAAAATCACCCCTGTTACAAATTACATTCTAGCAGGGGTGAAAACCGAATTCAACTCATATGAATGAAGTTTTTTCTTGTAAACGTTTACTTATGACTAATTTGTTAACATTCCCATATTCTACCTCTTCCCCGTCCATTACAACGACCGGAATCATGAGTCCGTAGCGCTCCGTCAACTCGTCACTTAGGTCAATATCATGCTCTTCGATTGAGAAGTGAAAGTCCATTTGAAGTTCCTGCAGGATGTTTTTTGCGTTCTCACATAAATGACAGCGATTGCGTGTGTAGAAATGTATGATGGTAGGTTCCATATGGGTAACTCCTTTATTCGTATCTTTTTCGCTTAGATGATGAAGGAATGCCTAACTGATCCCGATACTTCGCAACCGTCCGTCTGGAAACAACGATTCCTTCCTTTGCTTCCAATGTATCGGCAATCTCCTGATCAGAAATTGGCTTCGCTTTATTTTCAACCGAAATAAGTTGTGAAATCAAGTTTTTCACTTGCGATGACGATGTATTTTCATCCGTTACAGTTTGAATCATACTTGTAAAAAACGACTTAAGGTCATAGGTGCCTTTTGGGGTTTGCACGTATTTTTCACGTACGGCCCTACTGACAGTCGATTCGTGTATATCCAGTTCCCCAGCAACTTCCTTCATCGTCATAGGTCTAAGATTCTTAGGACCTTTGATAAAAAATCCCGGTTGTTTCTCAACGATTTTCTGTACAACTCTTAAAAGCGTTTCTTTTCTTTGTTCAATACTCTTCAAAATCCATTGATAATCCTGATACTTTCCTTGTAAAAATTGATTCACTTGCTTTTCATCCGTCTTGCTGAACTTTTCAAAGTACGGCTGATTGAAACTGATTTTCGGAAGCATATCATCATAAACCTGCACATGAAATTGTTCCCCATCCCAATCAACGATGGCATCCGGAACAATATAGGACGTTTTTTCTGTTTGGAAAGAGGCAGCTGGCTTCGGATTCAATAATTGCAAACGGTCATAGACCACTTGAACTTCTTTTAAGGTAATTCCAAGCTCTTTCGCGATTTCTTTCCATTTCTTTTTGGAAAAAGCATCAAAATGTTCTGTCACAATCGTTTCCGCAAGCTCATCCGGCTCATCTAAATGCTCAAGCTGTATCAGCAAGCATTCCTGCAAGTTCCTAGCCCCCACTCCGGCAGGTTCAAGGCAATGAAGGAGCGTTAAGCACTCTTCCACCTTGCTTGTTGTAGTCCCTAGCGACTCTGCAATTTGTTCTGTTCCTTCTATTAAGTAACCGTTTTCATCCAATGCATGGATGATACGCTTTAGAGTCTTCAATTTAAGCGCTGATAATTTTTTCATAGGCAATTGGCCAATTAGGTATTCTTCTAAAGAAAACTTCATTTCGCCTATTTGCTGCAGCCACTGTGAACGATCATAACTCGCGTTCACTTTACTCGGTTTGTGCTTAATTCGTTCACGCAGGGGATTCATCGGGCGAGTATGCTCCGACTCAAGTTGTAAGAAAGGGTTCTCAAGCGCCTTATCTTCCAGAAATGCCGAGAGTTCTTGAGCATTATATTGCAAGAGAGTAATTGCCTGGGTCAATTCTTGCGTCATTGCCAGTTTCATTGTCTGTTGTTGAAATAGCCCAGCTTTCATGTTCATCTTTATCCCCCCTGCTAGCTATTTTACATCAAGGATTAGAAATGGTGAATGGAAAGATATTGGTTTTATTTGTGGGGGAGAAAGAGGTAGACATTTTGAGGTGTGTGGTACTCCGTTGAATGTTAATTTCCCGTTATTGCGGATAATTTCCTTTTTGCGAGGATTTATTTCCGTTTTGAAAAAAATATTCCCGCAATCTGTGATTATTTTCCCGTTTCTGTCGAGATATTCCTTTTTGGATGGAGACAGATGAATCAATCCCCATCCAAACTCGAATCCCAATTATTGCTCTACTTTAAAATGTTCCTGGATGAATTCAGCTTCATCTTCCGCGGACAACACACTGATTGCCTCTCCAATGCTGCCTCCTTGCAATCTCCAAATAGCGTTGTGATCTTCATCCGCTACTGAAAAATCATACATCGCCCAACGTTCAAGGATATCCAAATATACTTCAGCATTCATATACTTTTCCTTGTTTTGTTCAACAACCGTGATAAGACGATTCACTCTTTCAGGTGTTAAGGGAAGGGCACCCCATTTTTTATCCGCATATACTTTCTGATGGGACATGTGGTGGATAGCTTCCATCACCGCATTTTCTGACATATCAGAAGGAAATTTAGCATTTACGTTCGTATTAGTCTCGACCAATGTGACGATGGTCTCTCCATCATCATTGATTTCTTTTTGCATGGTGACCACATCTTTTGTAAACGGAATGGGCCCTCCTGTCTTGTAATAATAAAAACAGAATGCTAATCCCGCTAATAAAATGAGGACACGTTGGGGCCAAGATAATTTTTTGAGGAATTTTTTCATATGATTTTATCTCCAGTCTTTTTGCTGATATCTTGATAGAAAACCCACTCTGGCAATCTATTTTCATATGTAAAGGCTCACTAAATAATAGGATTTGAAATTTATAGTTCCGCATTTATCTGAAAATTCCTTCTACTATTTTCGAAAAATATTAGATATAGAAACCTAAATACTTTAGCCGCCGTATTAAGAAATATTCTCAGGATTGATATTTCATTTCCGATAAAATGTACTTGGTATATCCAATATTTGTCGAAATTGAGAATTCTTTGTCGAAAGCATAGTAAATTTCCTGCGAAATTTGTAAGATATTAACGTAATAGAAAAGGAGGAAATTAATTTGAAAAAGTCTGTGGTTTTTTCCATTGTTCTTATCTTAATCATTTCGTTAATCGGATGTTCATCTGAAAGTTCTTCTTCGTCAAAAAAGGAATCAAAAAAAGAAGAAACTAACAAAGAAGTAAAATTATTAAGTAAAGAGGAATTTACGAAGATGTATTCTGATCCAAAGAAATACAAAGGTTCAAAAGTAGAGTTTTTTGCTAAAATTTTTGTAGATCCTGAGAAAGATGATAAAGGCACATACATGCAAGTCTATGCAGAAAATAACTCAGAAAAAAATACTATCGTAGCAATTAAAGATCCAAATATTGATGTAAAAGTTGATGACATCATCTTTATTTCGGGTAAAGTAGAGGATGCTTTTGAAGGTGAAAATGCAATGGGTGGTACGATTACTGCGCCAACAATTCTTGCAGATAAAGTAGAGAAATCAGATTATGCTACTGCATTTGCACCAGCTATAAAAACTGTTGACGTTAACCAGAACATTGACCAACATGGATTTGTTTTAAATATTAGTAAAATAGAAATTGCAGAAAATGAAACGCGTTTATTTGTTGATATTACAAATAACTCAAATGACACTATTTCATTCTACAGTTTTAATTCAAAGTTAGTAGTTAACGATCAACAATTAGAAACCTCTGATAATTACGAAGCAGGATATCCTGAAATTCAGTCAGAGATATTACCAGGGATAAAAACACAAGGTATTCTTACTTTTCCAAAAGTTGCCGAGTCCGGTAGTTTGAAAGTTTATATGGAGGGGTCTTCAAATAATTATGAACTTGAATTTCAACCCTTCCAATTTGAAGTGACATACTAAATCAAATAAATATAAGCCCCTCCAAAATGAACTGCCCCGTAAATGTTAGACACTAACCTAACATTTACGGGGTGTTTTTGTGTCCAAATTTAAAGCGGAAGATAAGATACAAATTGTATTAAGGTATTCAGAGGGAATTGAAAGTTTTGAAAAAATTGCGGAAGAAGTAAGAGTTAGTAAATCCATTATCAGGGGATGGGTTAGGCTTTATGAACAACAAGGTCTGGAAGCATTTATTAAGTCCTATACAAATTATTCTGGGGAATTTAAACTAAATGTACTCAATTATATGAACGAAAAGGGTACATCTTCTTATGACACAGCTGCCATTTTCAATATTTCTTCACCTGGTATGGTCCGAAATTGGAGAA
>NZ_FOYF01000007.1:0-56639 GCF_900115925.1 Bacillus sp. cl95
ACTGTCATTGTATCTTATTTTTAAAAAAAGGAGAGGTAAAAGGAATGAGACACGAAGAATGTGAAGATTGTAGAAAGAAAAGTGAAAGTAAACATCGTTGCAAAGGATGCGCATGTGATCAATTTAGAAAATTATCAACAAATACAGAAGTAGATTTATTTTTATCAGGTGGGACTATCCTTGAAGATCTCGTTTTTGTAAATTTTGATGAAAAAAATTGCTGTGCTTTCTTCAATTCTGAGAGAGAAGGAGGACAACTTATCGTTGTTGATTGTCAGTTTGTCCAAGCTATTGGATTCGAATCTGATTAAATGATATGGAGGGGGATTCTAACATACTTTAGAATCCCTCTCTTTTTTATTTAATGTCGCAGTTTAAGTCTAATACGTAATAAAAGAGTTAATCTGGACCGATTGCAGAAGACTGATCTTATTGAAAATCAATAAATTTTTTATAACATTTTCATTCTCAAAAGTATGGTTTTATATCTTTTATCACCAGATGGGTTGCAGTGGTAAACAGTCTGTCATTCTTTGGTACGTTCTTTGTTATTCGGTGGTAAAAACTATGTCAGAGATGGTATATTTCTATGGCCGTAATCACGAAGGGGGCAGGGCTATCGCATTTAAGGGAATGGGAATTCCACTAAGATGGACAAGACGAAATGGTATACGAATCGATTATGAAAAAGCCGCAAAATGAGAGAGTTTCGAATTGAAGTCTTCCATGGCTCAAATTGAATAACCTAGCACGTCAGTATGCTCTCTAGTAGAGGGAAGGCTGACCCAAGCAATACCAGAGAGTACTTCAGAGATTACAACAGAGAAAGAATTATAGTCGGGCAAGCTGTTCTTAAATTGGTAGAAACCACATGTACTGCAGTGGAAAAGAAAGAGCCCAAATAGGGGATAAGTAGCTATTTGAGCTCGTAAATATTATTCTTTTTTTACCTTAGGTTCACGTTCTCAGAAATTTAGACCCTTAACCAGCCACGGAAACCTCTGGCAGCATAGTAAGAATCTGCTCCATTGTGGTACATAAAGACAGTGTCATAGCGACGATCGCAAAAGATGGCCCCGCCGTGTTTTCTAATTTCAGGAGGTGTTTGCACCCAGCTCGATGTTTTCAAATCGAAATTTCCGAGTGTCTGCAACTCCCGGTATTGTGTTTCCGTTAAAAGCTCAATGCCCAGTTCAGCAGCCATATCCATTGCGCTATTTTCTGGCTTATGTTTTTTCCTTGAATCTAGCGCTACACGGTCGTAACAAAGACTTCTGCGACCACTAGGACTTTCCGTTGAACAGTCATAAAAAATGTATTCACCCGTGTTTTGATCATGGTATACCACATCTGGTTCACCGCCCGTTCTTTCCATTTCATGGAGCGACCACAGTTTTTCTGGACTCTTTTCCAGCTTTTCTTCGACTTTAACCCATTCAAGCTCTTCATGACGGATCATGTTTTTCTCAAAACGTTCTTTCAATACACTAAGTAATTCCTCGCGTTCTTCTAGTGACAGCTCCTTATTACTCTTTGTCATGTTCGTTCCTCCTTATCGTTTTTCTCATTTTGGTTTAAGACTTTAGTAAGTACTGCATCAAAAGTATGTATGAACTTCAATAAATTTAATCCAAGCAAGTTAGCCCAATCTCTACCCTAATGTTATCATAGCAACCTTCTATTCAGAAAATGATAAAGGTACCCAATCCAGCCATTTTTTCTACATCTTTCTTTTTGAAAAATAATCTTCTCTTACCATGTCCTTTTCGTTTTGACCCTCTTATATAAAAGGTAGATGCAACAGTATCCTTTGGTATTACCAACTTGGTAACACCAAAGGATACGGCGTAATGGGTTGGTCGAAAGGGAGGAAAGTTGGATGAGCAAGTTATTGATAAGCGGGAGACCGGTCATGATTATCCCTGAGTTGGCATTGAAACTTGGTTTGCACGAAGCGGTCGTGCTTCAGCAGATTCACTATTGGTTATGCTCAAGCAAGCATGTGATTGAAGGGCGAAAATGGATTTATAATACATATAAGGAATGGCATAATCAGATGCCATTTTGGTCAGAGAGTACCATAAAGCGTACCATTCGTTCATTAGAGAAACAGGGCTTTCTCCTTACAGGGAATTGGAATTCCCTTAAGATCGACAAGACGAAATGGTATACGATTGATTATGAAAGAGTCGTAGAATTGCAGAATTCCGATATGGAGTCTTCCATTGCTCAAATTGACCAATCTAGTGAGTCAGAATGCTCAATAGTTGAGGGATGCCTGACCAAAGCAATACCAGAGAGTACTTCAGAGATTACTACAGAGATTACAACAGAGAAAAACATTATAGTCGATGAAGCTGTTCGTTGTGAAGGAGAGAACACGAGTAATGTAGTGGAAAAGTGTGGGGAGATTAAGAAAAGGATTCAAGGATCAGTCTATTTTTCACATGCACGTTTCAAGAAAGGGGACTTGATACCACATTTTGAAGCTGACATTAGTATGGGAAGGGGATTAAAGAATTTTCCTCACTTTGCTGATCCTTGATTTACATATGGCCATCCGTGGTATCTTTGTTACTTTTGGGGTTTGGGAATCTATTAATTTTCCTTTATAGAACAAAAGAAGGTGTGTCCTTCTATTTTTAGAAACGCCTAGGCCTTTTCCTTGTGTGGCTTTTAACAGGGCGGCCATTACGAAAATGCCTACGCACAAATACGGTACCATTGTGATTGCTTTCTGAATAATTTACCACAAGAAATATTAAAACTCCGAAAAAAATAAAAAATAGAATCAAAAATAAAAGTAAATACAAAGAAATAGCTGCATTTAGGAATAGTAGCATACTAAATATTGCTAAGAGTAATTTTTTCATAACAGATTGACCTAATACAGAGCCAATTACTTGGTAACCAATCATTACTGATAAAGCTAACCCCAAAAAGGTTATGAAGATTATTGTCATTAAGAAAAAACTATCAAAAGTTCCTGCCTTTATAATACTAAAAGCGTTGCTTAGAATCGTTGCAACTTCAGATAGGTGCTTTATTTTAAAGGGTGTTAGAAATTTTATACCGACATATGTACATAGAGAACTAACCAAGTAACAGCAAATTAAAAAATAGTAATTCATTAAAGACACCTCCTGATACTATATATGCTTGAACACAAATTCTAAGAATTTATTTCCGATTTCATTCGGTTTCTTTCTAGAATAAAAGTGCCTGCCCCATTTGCTTATCAGTAGGGGAGTTCAAAATAAGGTGCCTCGAATCCGGGTGCCTGACCCCGAATGCGGTGCAGAACTAAAGTGCTAACTATCAAGTTGATAGATCATTTTTTGATAAATAGTTTTGAATACTTTTTTAAGAGAACACCGTTTTCTGTAATCCGTTTGAAGACTAGCTGTTTCTCCACAGAAGGAAATCACATCACTTCGGTGGAGAAGAAATTTAAAGATGGTACACAGTACTTCCTTAATTGCTAGACAAAGTGAAACGCGGGATATCCAGATCTTATGTCACGATAAGTAAGTTTCCGAATGGACAAAGGATAGAGAGTATTGAAATGGATGAGTTTGTTGGAAGATTGGAATATGATGAATGCAACGAAAGTAACCCGTTGGTTATAATCGATGGCAAGTCATATACATGGAATCAATTAGGCCAAATGATAGGGGCATTTGAAGGGTTTCAGATAAAGGTGAAAATGGTTGATATGACGGATGATGTGGAGTGAAAAGAATCAAGGTGCCTAACCCCACATACGACTATTCATTTCCCAGTGCGACAGATTTATCATGTGGGGAAGATTTTTAGAGGTCGGTTGTAAAGAATAGTATGAAACAAATATTTTGCGTTTTCATTGACCTATCTCATAGGATTGATTATGATTAGTTTAGAACGAATGTTCTAATTTTATGGGAGGAGTGATTATATGCCCAGGCAGCTTCGTGTCTGGTATCCAGGTGCGATTTATCATATTGTAGCTCGGGGAAATCGTCGTGCTGCAATTTTTATCGATAAGCAAGATTATCTAGAGTATTTAAGAATTCTTGAAGATGTCCGTTCTATGTATCCGTTTCTTCTCCATTCCTACTGCTTAATGACCAACCACATTCATCTCCAGTTAGAAACCACTTTATATCACATCCAATATATAATGAAAGAACTCCATTCTCGATATGCCGTTTATTTGAATATTCGTCTAAAAATCGAGGGCCATGTTTTTCAAGGACGATATGGTGCGCGTTTAATTGAGACAAGTGACTACTTTTTAGAAGTTAGCCGATATATCCATAGAAACCCTTTTGAAGCCAAGATGGTAAGAAAGTTGGAAGATTATAAGTGGAGCAGTTACTCCTCTTATGTGACCCCTCATATTAATCCTCACGTCTATAAAGATAAAACTCTCTCTTATTTTAATGAGCCATTTCATCAAGAATATAGAAAATTTATAGAAAGAAAAAATACGAATACGGAGGAACAACCATGTATTCTAAAGTAAATAGTATAGGATTGAAGGGAATGGAAGGCTATCGTTTAGTCGTTGAGGCACAAGTTTTACCTGGTCCTGATCTGTTTGTCATTGTTGGATTGCCCGATGCTTCTGTTAAGGAATCGAGAGAAAGAGTAGTTGCAGCTCTTCATACAATTGGTTATAACACGATAAGTCAAAAAATCATCATTAATCTATCACCTTCCGAGCAAAAGAAAAATGGTCCGATGTTCGATTTACCAATTGCTATTAGCATTTTACTTAGTTTGGGAGAAATTAAATCGCGGATTTCTGACAAGGTTGGTTTCATTGGAGCATTATCTCTTGATGGCAGCATAAAACCAGTGGAGGGAATGCTTCCTGCCGTTATTGCAGCGAAAAAGATGGGGATGGATAGATTGTATCTTCCGTATGATGATCATTTGCCTGCCTTGGAATTTGAAGAAATGGAAGTTGTATATGTGTCTACGATTAAAGATGTTATTCAGCATTTGTCAGGACAGGAAATACTTTCTTTTATACAGAAAAGAGAAGAGCAAGAAGTACCTTTACAGCATACAGACTTTCAACAAATCGTTGGTCATAGCTATGCCAAGGGAGCGTTGGAAATAGCTGCTGCAGGCGAACATCACTTATTCATGAGCGGTCCACCAGGATGTGGGAAAAGTCTGCTTGCTGAGAGTTTTCCATCTATTCTTCCTCATCTATCAAAAGAAGCACAACTAGAAATGATAAGTATATATCAACTAAGTAGCAGTTCACATCTTCATTCGAAATTACCTCCATATCGCAACCCTCACCATTCTGCCTCAGGCGTTTCTATTATTGGAGGTGGCACCTACCCAAAGCCGGGTGAAATATCTCTGGCACATAGGGGAGTCTTGTTTTTAGATGAAATTGCCGAATTCTCTAAGAAAACGCTAGATATGCTCAGGCAACCCCTTGAAAAAGGAGAGGTAACCATTTCGAGAACCAATGCTTCTGTAACCTACCCTGCTTCTTTTATTCTTATTGGAGCAATGAATCCATGTCCATGTGGGTATGCTGGTTCTAATAATCACTATTGTACTTGTAGCCCGAATCAAATTAATTCCTATCAAAACAAGCTTTCTGGACCATTGAGGGATCGTTTTGATATTTCACTTTTTCTCACCCCGATTGATTTAAAAGGCGGAATTACGAATGAAGAATCATCCCATATTATACGTCGACGTGTAGAGAACGCGAGAGAGCGTCAATACGAACGTTATGAAAGAGAAATCTGTAATGGAAGAGTTTCTGGCCAGTTGCTTCTCAAGAAATGTGGGCTCGGGGAAGGTCAGAAACGCATGCTGCAACAGTTATCGGTGAAGAAGAACTGGAGCAACAGAACACAGTTGAAAATCATCCGATTATCTCGAACGATTTGCGATCTTGTTGATAGTCCATCGATCACAGAAGAATCGATTTGGTCAGCTATACAATTAAATAAATCGACGGTCACCAAAGAAAAGCACTTTAGACCACACGTACGGTAAGCAAGAAACGGTCGACGAATTCAGGCGCATAACCGCATTCACGGGTGAGAGTTCCTTGATATTACTTTTATTAAGGGAAGAATCCCGAAATGGTATTTAGTTATGGTAGTTAAGTTGGTTTTTACAAGTTATTCAGTGTAATTTTTGGGGTAAAGGAAAAATCATTATTTCTTTGTTCCATTACTTATCTGAATTTACTAAATGATTTTCTTACTCTTGTTAACAATAACAAGTTTACAGTCATAATGACTAAATAAACTAAAAAACTATATCTCAGATTCCAGCCTTTATAAGTATATAAGTGAAAGAAGTGTGTGGAAATCCAATCTAAAAATGTTAGAAGTAAAGCCCAGAAGACAATGTAATATGACTTTTTAGGTCTTATTAATAAATAGAAGTGTAATGCAATATAAATTGTTCCTGGATATATGATCATGTGTAATGGTATATCAAATAATTCCCCGCTATTTAAATCCACTGTGTCATAAAGATCTACTGGATCCATTGCAAGAATATAATCTCCTAATGAAGCGAGGTAAATATTTAAAAAGAAAATTAATAATAATTCAGATGTTGTTACCAAACGAGACTTCTTATGGAGATAAAACACTATAAAACCAATGAAAAAAAATAAACTAATAATCCACCATTCATTTTTGTCAAAGTGTTTTGGGGAAATAGGTTCATAAATCTTAAGTAGTATTTCTACAATATTATCCATTCCATTTCCCCTCTTTAATTAAATGTCCTTTTAAGAATCTCATAAAAAAATAAGTTAATACAATGGTTGTTATGTTATATCCAAATGAAATGAGTATAGGATACCAATGTGAATGCTTTATTTTCAAAACATTAAAAAAAGCATCAAATTCAAAAACCAAGACATAAGCTGTACACCAAATTAAGAAGAATCCGATTATATAATGGAGAGATACCTTTCTTCTAATTAAACTTGCTATCCATAGCAGTGATATTGGAAAGAACAGAACAAATTGGATATAAGCTATCATGTATTCTTTTGGCTTTCTTACAATATTTAAGGTTTCGTAAGCAGACTGATACAAACCAAAACACCAAGAATTTACAGAAGCAATAAAGAGAAATATGATAATAAGTTCATACCAATGGAATATTTTTAATAGCCCAAAAGAACGATAAATGAGAAAAACTGTAATAAGTAAGCTAATCCCCAATAATATCCACAAAAACATATCAATCTCCCCGATTTCCAAGGTATTTAGAAAGTAACAAAGAATATTCAAGAATTATATGATTTTTAAGTCATTAATAGCCAAACTTAAAAATCATGTATCTATCACAAGACGTAATACACTTTGTCATAAATATTTCATTAAGTAAGAATTTCTCAAGAAAACATCTCATTTTAATATTCCCTATTTAAATATCCTTATGCCGCAAATCCTAGTGCCTGACCCCACGTACGGTGAAGAGGTAAAGGATTAGAAGAGTATCGTAAAGAATCTGGAATTTGGTCTTTACAACGCACAAACGCATCCTTTAATCCTTATATTATTAATCAAGGTGATTGACCCCATTGGAGGACTAGCATCTATGAAAAATTCCAGGGGGAATTACAAAGTGAAAGTTGTGTTAGAAGTATTAAGAAAGAGATGGAAGTATATATTAACTGCATTGATTGCTCTTAGTATTGGAGCGATTGGTGGTCCTTCACAAGAGCAGATGGATCTTGCGAATGCTAAGGCAACTGAATTAAAGCATCAACTGAATACTAAAACAGAAACGGTCGCAAGCCTTAAAACCAACAATAAAGAATTACAAGCGAAAGTAGATGAAGCAGCTCGGTGTTTTAAAATACAAGAAGATGAGCGGAAACAGAAAGAAGTTGAAGCAAAGGCTTCCGAAGAAAAACGTTTAGCGGAAGAAAAAGCAAAAGAAGAAGCAGAGGAAGCGGCTAAAGCGGACGCTGAAGCAAAGGTAGCCGCAGAAGCTGAACAATCCCAACATCAAAAGAAATATACCATCAATCTATAAAAATGTTTTTAGAATGAATTAACTTATAAATTTATTATTCTAAAATAAATTATACATACAAAAAAGGAGCTCTTAGCTCCCTTATCCTTAGTCATAGTACTTATCTAATATATCTATAATTTTCTTTCTGTTACTCATAAGCTTTTTCTTCTTATCAAATAACTCATTACTTAACGGAACAAAGGTATCTTTGTTTTCTGGATCTAACTCAGCGTTAATTCGGAGGATATCTTCAATAACCGTAACATTTTCCATTACTATTTTCCTTAAATCATTTGAATCTTCGTTTTTTAATACGTAACTTGAAACCCTTAACTTGGTATCTTCTATTTTCTTATTAATATCCGCCTTTTTGCATGAAAAAGCATTTTCAAGATCACCTTCAAAAATACAGCTCATTACTGCATCTTCGGCAAGGAAATATGTATCATCCAGTGTTTCACGGAAAGCCCACATTTCTTCAGATTTTGCAGTTTCTTTAAACGAATAGATAAGTATTCCAGTAATAATAATTACTAATGTAGCAAAGATTCCTAAAATAATTTTCAAAATTGGTTTCTTTTTATTTTTCATTTTTATCCCCCTTCTGTACCTTCTAAGTTGTTGATCAACAAATACTAATATTATTATAGAATTACAGTAAAATCCATATAAAATGGAAACAAATGCATAAGAAGATTGCAAGAAATGAATCAAAATGAGAATGAAGACTAAAGTTCCCCATACATAGAATAGAAGGCTTCCAAAGTATTGGAAGCCTATTTGTCTATTAGTACTCTTCACCATATATTTAATAGGTCTCTTTCCTCATAACTCCGATGCTCATTCATCATATGTTGTTTGTAGCGGCTTATTTAAGAATTATGAACAGCTAAGACATTCATTCTAAATTCTAATTTTATCCTATAATGTTATTTAATAGTGAGAGACCTTGTAATAAAATGAATGTAACAGTAGGAATATTGGACTGTAATTCTTAAAGAACGGTGACCTTATATGAAAAGAATAGGATTGGTGTTATCAGGTGGCGGAGGGAAGGGTGCCTATCATATTGGAGTTTGGAAGGCGTTAAGAGAATTTGGCGTTGAACAAAACGTTAATGCGGTAGCAGGTACTTCCGTTGGGGCATTAAATGCAGCACTATTTTTGCAAGGTAACTTAGAGGTAGCAGAAAAAGTGTGGTTGCAAATCAGTCCCGAAAAAATCTTAACTCCTAATCCGAAAAATATTATAGCGCAAGCATTGAAATATGTTCCTTCTCCACTAACACAAATATTTGCAAAATTTAGTGGGAAAATAGTCGGGCATGGATGGTTTTCAAGGGCTGGATTACTGAAAATCATTCGTGGTGATGTAGACCTATCTAAGGTCTCTACTTCCCCAATTACTACCTTTTCCACCTGTCTTAATGCTAGAACATTAAAAGTAGAGTATTTTCCATTAAACTATCAAGAAAGGGAAAAAATAGAATCTATTTTACTTGCTTCTTCTGCGATTCCCTTTCTATTCGATGCGGAAAAGATAGAAGGTGTACCATATTGGGATGGTGGTTTCCCATATTTTGGAGATAATATTCCAATACAGCCCCTTTATGATCATGGCTGTGATTTTATTTTCGTTATACATTTAAATCAATCAGAAATGATTGATGTTAAAAAGTATCCAAAAGCACAAATTGTTGAAATTGTTCCTCAGGATTCTCAAGGTGGTTTTATCAACGGTACTTTAGACTTTACTCCTTCGGGTTCTAGAAGAAGAATGGAACAAGGTTATCAAGATACGATCAGAATCCTTAATCCGATATTTGATATGGCAAGTACACAACTGAATGTAGCTAATAGATTGTATAAATTAAAGGCTAGTGAACTGAGTTTTAATGCCAAACGAAGAGAATTATTAAATGAGAGAGCGGAATTTAAAAATGAAACACATCGTTTGTTAGAAGATATGAGTTAAGGGAGATGGAACTGTGGAAAAATTATTGGTGTTGTCTAAGAGATTGGAAGTTTCTGAGACAGATCGAGTGGAAATTGATTTACTGATTGACAATACGATTGCATTACATAAAGACAACGCTTCTATGATTAATAAACTGACGTTTGATTCAGTAACAGCTTTAGCTGCCAGTGAGGGAAGAGCAAAGGAGCTAGCCAAACAAGGGTTTATTAAGCGCCACTGGAACAACTTTACCGGTAAAAACCAAAAGCTTAGAGCCCAAATCGACGCTGACATTGCAAAAACACAATATGCATCTCAGCAAACCATTCAAAAGCTTGCAGAACAAAACCTTCTTACATTTGATTTAGTAACAGCGGTTAATAATAAGCTAAATACGATTGTTTTAGAAATGGATGAAGAATTTAATCAAATATACAAAATGTTAGGTGCTTTTTTCAAGCAAACCCGTTCGGATATTGTGATGCTAGAAGCACGGCTAGATAAGGTGGAACGAAATCTCGAATTATTGCATTGGAATGCCACGATCGAATACCAGGTGTATGACGGTAGAGAATATGCAATGTTATCTGATGAAGAGAAAATCGTGTGCATTGCAAATGATTTCTTACGTAGAACCAAAGGTAGTTGGTCTACTGCGGATCTCATGCTGTTAAAATCCGCTCTTGGTGAAATTGGGTTGCCAATCAAACAAGTAATTTCAGCTCACCAATTCTATGGTTATTTAATTGATCATCCAAAGTTGATGGATAGACTGTTTGAAGAAGTTTCTTTAGATGGCCTTCAAAGGATTGAACCTTATGAAGCATCGATTATTAAGGGTGTGGAGAAGGTATCAAAACTAAATGCAGATGAAAAATACATAATTGAAACCGTGATGGCTCAATTTGAATCTGCACAAGTACCTTATAATGAAAGAGATATCCAACTATCAATGGTACACCATTACTTAAAGAACATGGCCTATATCAATACAGACATCGAAGTAAACTTATTTGATTTTGTTGTGGAGTTACTTGTCAATCTAAAAATGGTGAACGAATCGGTTTTTTATGATTTAGAGGTTCCAGAGGAAGTGGAAACTGAGCAGGGGAATGTGGAAGAATATGATGTTGTGTTATTTACTTATGGTAATGACAAATATCAATTAATAAAAGAATTAAAAAACGTACTATCGATTCCATTAGCAGAGGCACGAGAACTAGTTACTAGTTTACCGGCAACGATCATGTCCCAGGGAACGATGGAAGAAGCAGATGAAGTATTGGCTAGTGTTCAATCTCTTGGTGCCTTGGCAAGAGTAAAAACAGTCATTGATACCTATCATGCCGTTAGGGCGCCTGGGGAAGGGAAACTGTATTTGGATAACGGTAACCCTCATCAAATGATTAGCTTTGGAGATAATAAGAAATTTGTAGCAATTGGAGATCACGTTAAGGCCGATGCCACCGTGGCAGTCATTCATAAAATGGGAAGTAGTTTTATTTATGAAAAAACACATGTATTAGGAGGGATATCAGGAAAAGTAGTTGAGATTATTGCTGAACATAAACAAGAAGTTCAAAAAGGCGATCTTATTATGGTATTAAGAATAGAGTAGTAGCTGAAGTAGCTAAATCGTCTCGTAATGATAAGTGGCTTGGAAGCCCATAGTAATATTCGAATAAAACTAAAAAAGGCCTTCAAATTAATGGCCTTTTTTTGGTTTAGTATTGCTATGGTCTTTGAGGCATCTCCACTCCCAGTTCTGCCAGTTGTTCCTGGGCTCCTTGCTGGGTGATGGTATCGTTTCGGTCTTGTTCCATAATCGATTGAGCTTTTCACGTGTTTCCTAATCTAGAGTGGATAACATATCCCCAGGGTTTCCTTTTCCTCGAGGTATTTGCTCTCCGCCTGGACCTCCCATTCCACCGGGACCATGACTTTTTGGTGTGGTGACTCCTGATTCATCCAGCCGCTAAAGCACCTGTAACTTCAATAAAAACGATTAAGGAGTAACCTACTCCTTTTTTGATGACATTTGTCAACCACCTTCTATGCAAGTCGCAGTAGAACTACCGACAACTGAATTTAATTCTTGAAGTAGTGAAGATAAAAGTTCGTTTTGTACCACTGTTTCTATGGATTGTTTTGTAAGTGGTACTTTATACTTTTTGAAAACATCTGCCGTATCTCCCCAAACATTAACAATTGATTTTGGCGACATATTAGATTGAATGACCATTTCAACGTCCTCCTTTTTGCTTTATTTTAGTATACCTATCTTTCACTATCTTGCTTCGTTATCAAAATAAGAGATGACTACCGTAAAAGGATTCTCTGTTCATCATTCAATTTACTTCGTCTAATTAAAAACCTTCTTAAACAGACAGCCATCATTTGGTCACATATTTTCAATTGAAAATTTTCTAAATAGAAGTTGCATTATGTCTTTTTTTGTTTTATAGTTAACCGCATGGTTAACTATAATAATAACAACCTTGACCAAGTCTTTTCAGTCTTATCAGATCCAACAAGAAGAGCCATCATCCAAGAACTATCTAAGGGTGAGAAAACAGTAAAAAAATTAGCAGAACCTTTTGATATGTCTTTACCTGCATTTTCAAAGCACATGAAGGTTTTAGAAACTGCAGGGTTAGTTTCATTCAGAAAGGTGGGAAGATATAAGTTTTATTATCTTCACCCAAATACGATTTTTGGGGCTACAAAATGGCTAAATGACTTACAGTCATTTTGGGAAGGTCAATTATCAAGTTTGGAAAAGTATTTATTAAATGAAGAAGAAAATGGAGGAAATAAAAATGATCACAATGAATGAAGTACATGATTTTACTTTACAATTAAATCACACTTATCCTGTGAAAAGAGAACGAGTTTTCGGTGCATGGGTAAAGCCAGAAGAGTTAAAGAAATGGTGGGGTCCTAAAGGATATCATACAACCATTGAAGAAATGGACGTAAAAGTACATGGGAAATATAAGTTCATTATGCAAAATCCAAATGGACAAAATCTTGTTCTTACAGGTCACTATTTAGAAATCACTCCTAATGAAAAATTAGTATTTACTTGGAAATGGGAAAATGGAAAGGCAGAATTTCCAACCACAAAAGTAACGATCGATTTCCGTGAGAATGGTGACTCAACTGAAGTGATCGTTACTCATACAGACCTTCCAAGTGAAGAAGAAGCTAAAAATCATAACCATGGTTGGACAAGTTCATTAGAAGGTAGCTTTAAAGAATATTTAGTATAACGTAAAAAAGTAAGATTAACGAATATAAATATTAGATTTTATTTTGATGAATTTAGTCGATTTTTTCGAAGAAACTAAGGACTTATAATGATAAACATGCCACATCAAATCATGATTAACGCAACTCCTGAGAAAGTATATGAAGCCATTACCACTACAGAAGGTATTAAAGGCTGGTGGTCAACCGATGCTAAATTTGAACCACAAGTAGGGAGCATTGCAGAAGTTGCTTTCTATAACCGTAAAGCTATTTTCCAACTGCATATAGATCGACTTGAACCTGGTAAATTAGTGGAATGGGCGGCTCAGCATGATATGCCAGCATGGAAAGGCACAAAAATTCGATTCGATTTGAGTGTAAATGAAAACGGAGCAACGATTGTAAACTTTAATCATTCTGGATTTGAGTCTATGGAAGGACCAATACAACATGGGGTTCATTTATGTACATTCTGAAGCAATATGTTGAAGGTAAAAACCCAGGTGCATGGCA
Source organism: Bacillus sp. cl95 (assembly GCF_900115925.1). Classification (GTDB taxonomy): domain Bacteria; phylum Bacillota; class Bacilli; order Bacillales; family Cytobacillaceae; genus Neobacillus_A. Next base: position 13,729 of record NZ_FOYF01000007.1, read on the forward strand.
TCAGGCATAATTATTGAACAAGATACGGAGGAACGATAATGGATAAAATCTTTGAACAACTTCAATTTTTTCGTGGGTTCACATTAAGTAACTTACAAAAACTAGAAAAAGAACATGCTGACATCCAACCAACTGGTTTTAGCAACACACTTCGTTGGAACTATGGACATATTTTAACGGCCTATGAAGGATTAGTATTTCAACTTGCTGGAAAAGAAAGTAAGCTAGACCCGAAATACATGCAATTATTTAGTCAAGGTACCAGACCAAGTGAGTGGACGACTGATGCTCCTTCATTAGAGGAAATTGCCGGAGAGCTTGATAAACATGGAAAATTAATTGTTGAGACATTCCAAAATTCGCTGGATGAAAAGTTGTTGCAACCATTTGTTGTTTCTGGAGAGCATAAACTAGAAACAGTACGCGATGCATTAATATTCTGTATCTGGCATGAAGGATTACATCAAGGTGTTATTAATGGGTTAACACGAGTTGTGACTACAAAATAATTTGCTCCTATTTTCTATACAATTATAGTTTCGATGAAATTAATTTCGGAGGTAGTTAGATGAATACTGAAAAGCAATTAATACAGTTTGAAGTGATTCGAGCAATTACAATCAAATCAATCGAATCGATTACAGAGGAAATAGCTGATGAAATGCCAGCTGGGTACAAAAATACAATTCGCTGGAATCTTGGTCATATTATAGCAGTAGCAGACGCTTTTTTATTTAACTTCGCTGGAATACCGATGTATTTATCTCCTGAGCATTTTGAAATGTTCAAATCAGGTTCTAAACCAGCTGATTGGACAACACAACCACCTAGTTTAGAGGAACTAACTGGTATGTTTAAAGGTCAAATAGATCACATAAAAAAACATCTTGAAGGTCGTTCTTTTGAAGAAAAAACAAAAAACACTTTTAATTTATATGGAAATCCTCAAGAAACTCTTGGAGAAGTTTTAAGTTTCTGCCAATATCATGAGGGATTCCATCTGGGATATATTAATGGACGAACGACTAAAACACTTAAGCGTGCTCTTATCTAACGATAATAAGGTGCCTAATAAGGTGCCTGACCCCACATACGGTTTGATGGTAAAGATTGCAGGAGAAGTGTTTGCGCACTTCTCTTTTTTGTTCTGAATCAGTACCAAGCGCATCGAAGAAAGCCAATCGTTTCCTGCGCGCTTTTTCTTATGCTTGTCTTGGTTGAACAGGGTGCATTTAGCTTCTTCTGTTATAAAAAAGCTAAATGCACCGTTCATCTGATTAATCTACATGTTATAACTTCTTGCCTCATTGATCATGACAAAGTCCTTTTTACAAAGCTCCGGTGACATCTTCAAGTCTATTTCTCTCACATAAATGGAAGGGATTGAACCAAGTTGTATGTGGGCAGGCTGGCGATTTATCTGAGAAGATACAGAGCTTATGGGCGGAATTGAGCATGACAGGCCGCATATGGCAATCGCCTAGGAGAGTTTTAGAAGATAAATGTGGTAATTCTCAAGGTCCTTCATTCAGTTTCAAAAAAGTTCTTTATACAGATTCAACATTGCTGTTTTGGGTTTATACCTAAAATTTTCAAAAAGTGTATAATATTAATATGTTAATTATTGGATTGAGTAGGTAGTTTAAAGCTTTAATATTTTGGCGGTTTCCTAAGTAATCCTTATAGAATATGTATTTTCTAATTGTAATTTTGCAATTAGAAAGGGTATTCAGTTGTTGATAAATCAATTTTAAAGATTGTGAAAAGGAGTTTTAACATGAATAAGACAGTATTGTCTGTAACAAAGAAGAGGAAGAGGTTAGCTAAGAGAATTATAAGTATTTTATGTATTTTTTGTATATCGATACTGTATGTGGTGCCCTATTCGGCCTTTGCAAGTGGAATTGATAACGAAGAATTGAGAGAAGCTGCAAATATAGATGTTCATTTTAAGGATAAATGGCAAGATTATCAAGAATTACTTGGACTAGAAGTCACACAGGACACATGGAATGTGAGACTTTACTCTGATGCTGAACTATTGACTTGGACTGGACTAAAAGAGCTTCCATTTGGTTCAGTAGCGTATAAGGCTTGGTTTGGAGAAAGTGACAAGGAGATAATAAAAGAAGCCGTGGTAGAGGGTGCAACAGAAGGCGTTGAGAAAGGACTAGGTCTAGGTGTTTTTAAAGATGCTTTTAAGGGAGTCCAAACCATTGAAGATTTAAACAAGGCGGAGGAAAGGTTAGATACGATAGAGTCTACTATTTCTACAGCAAAAGAGATCAATGCCTATTTGGAAACGGATGAACCGAAGTCTTTAACAGCTATGAAGATCTTAACTTTTGGTTTCTTATCTAACGATAGAGAACTTGATATAACAGATTGGAATTTCATTTCTCTGCCGTATATAGCAAACTATAAATTTTATTCTAACGCGTTTCAAAAAGGAAGCGTAATTAGAGTAGATGATAGTTTAACGGTAGTAAACGGTGCAGAATTAAGATCATTCGATGATATTTCTACTCCAGAGATAAGTACAAATAATAGTGAAGAAGAAGGGGAAGAAACGGAAGAAAGGATAAGAAAACTTGTTTATAGTATTTATCAAGAATTAGATGGCAAGGAGGCACCCTATTATACTTCGTACACTGAGAGTTTAATAGAAGCCTATGATGAGGAACTCGCTGATTTTCAAGCTGATATGGATGCATTATCAGATACAGTAGAAATAATGAGAGGCGAAGTAGAAAAAGAGGCTAAAGAAAATGTGTTTGGAACAGATGAAGCTGTACTTGATGGACAAGAATCAGAGACAGTTAATATACAAGATAAAGTAATAGAACAAAAGATTCGCGAAAAGATTAGTAAGCCTACTGGGGATATTACATATAATGATTTGAAAAAAATCGTCGAGCTGGATTTATCAAATCTGAATATCAGCGATATCGAAGTACTTAAATATATGGTCAATTTAAAAGAGTTGAAATTAGACAATAACTTTATCATAGATATATCTCCATTGCAATCGTTAAAAAGATTAGTGTTTTTAAGTATGAATAATAATCCATTAAATGATGCTTCGCTTGATCTATTGCAGAGGATGTTCAAGAATGGTGTCGACATTATAAGCAACAAACTAGAATTTACAAGTGAGCCTAATAATACGTTATCCGAAGCAAAACTGCTGAATGTAAACGAAAGCATTCTAGGGAGTTTGGGTTATGAGGATGTTGATTATTTTAAGGTTAATGTGACTCAAGAGGGTCTATTAAAATTAAATTTTGTAGCGGATGATAATATTTGGTGGCCAAGGGCAAACATCGTGAATAGTGCAGGGGAATCCCTCGGTTCTTCTCTAAACGTAATGCCAGGTGTTTACTATATTGAGGTCAAAAAGCAAGAAAAAATAGGGAAATACTCATTAACTCCACAGTTTATACCATTTGAGCATAATGACACTGAGGAAAATGATCGTTTGGATCAGGCCGAAGAGATAGGGATAAATACAGCTAAGTACGGATATTTAGGTTCCTATTTTAGTGATAAAAATGATTACGATAATATGGATTATTTTAAAATAAAGGTAAATGAAGAAGGATTTTTAGATTTAAAGCTTTCATCTCATGATTTGTGGAATACCAAGGTAGATATCGTGAATGAAAAAGGTGAATCATTTGGTTCGTCTGAACAAATCATGCCAGGTACCTATTATATTCAAGTAGAAAGGTATCGATATTACCAAGGAATTGGCGCATATACGCTCTATCCTAAATTTACGGCGTTTAGCTCCAATGATGTTGAAAACAACGACAGCATTGAGCAAGCTGAAACCTTAACATTGAATGAGAATAAGTATGGACACCTAGGCTCATATGACAAGGGTGATTACGATACCATCGATTATTTTAAAATAAACATAAGTGAAGAAGGACTATTAAACTTAAAATTTGAATACCTTGGTTGGTTCTACGCAAATGCCTATATTGTCAACAGCGATGGTAAGTCATTTGGTGAGTCACAACAGCTTATGCCAGGTACCTATTACATTCAAGTTAAAAGGTCGGTAGGATGTGGATCTTATACGCTCAATCCTGAGTTTACTACTGATGATAAGAAAGATGCAGAGCCTAATGACAGTCTTGATCAGGCCGAAAATGTGGATCTGAATACAACGGCATATGGATATTTAGGTTCGTATGATTCCTTTGGGGACCGAATTGATACACATGATTATTTTAAGATTCAAGTTACCCAAGAAGGAGATTTTAGTCTTAATTTTAATAAGGACAGCTCTCTCTTTGGATATGGATACCTTATAAATAGTACTGGTGAAACTATAGGGATTCAAGGGGACCCGAAAACACTTAAACCCGGAACTTACTACATCGATCTCTATGGATGGTATGGTTACGGAAAATACGCTCTTGAAACAAAATTTGTTCCGAGTGAGATTGTATTTACAGTCAATCCGATAACAGATCAGTCTTTGGAAGTAACAGGGAAAGCGGAAGCAGAAACAATAGTGACGATACAAGCAGGAGACAAAGTTTATTCAGCTCTCGCAGATGCTAAGGGATATTTCATGGTACCAATCGATTTACAAGTAGCAGGAACGAAGCTAACTATATCAGCAACAAATAATAATGGAAGTGAAGTAAAAGAATTAATTGTGGCAGATGTAACGGCACCAGAAGCTCCTCAAGTAGAGGAGATAACAGAAACATCTGAAGAAGTTCGAGGTTCAACGGAAGGCGGAGCAGAAATTACTTTTGAAATCGGTTCCGATCACTACAAAGGTGTGGCAGACGAGAAAGGGGATTTTATAGTACCGATTCCATTGCAAAAAGCAGGAACTCAAATAGTTGTTACTTCTACAGATAAAGCTGGAAATACAAGTGAAGCTACTACAACAGTAGTGATAGATAAAACTGCTCCTTTGAAACCTATAGTCAATGAAGTATCTGATATAGATACTATAGTAACTGGGGATGCAGAAGCAGGTTCAACTGTAACAGTTGAGGTTGGTGATGAAAAGTATAGCGGATTAGCTGAGGATGGAACCTTTAGTATTGAAATACCTCAACAGAGAGCCGATACTCAATTAACTGTATATGTAACAGATGCTTCTAATAATGTAAGTGTTCCGCAAATCATTACGGTACTTGATAAGCGATCGCCGATAGTGACTGGAGTAGCGACAAATGGCATTTACAATAAAGATGTTACCGTGTCTTTTAATGAAGGAAAAGCTACATTGAATGGTGATCCTTTTGAGAGTGAAACAATAGTGTCAGCTGAAGGTGTTTATTCGTTGGTAGTTACGGATGAAGCAGGGAATTCAGTTACGGTGAAATTTACGATTGATAAGGTATCGCCAATAGTTACCGGAATTGAGAACGATGGCGTTTACAACAAAGATGTTACCGTGTCGTTTAATGAAGGAAAGGCTACATTGAATGGTGATCCCTTTGAAAGTGGAATAGTTTTGTCAGCTGAAGGTGTTTATTTTTTGGTAGTTACGGATGAAGCAGGGAATAAAACGACTGTGAAGTTTACAATTGATAAAACGGCACCGAAAGTAAGCGGAATCGTAAATAATGCTTATTATAATAAAGATGTGAAAGTCATTTTTGATGAAGGAACGGCCACATTGAATGAAAAAACATTGGTGAGTGGGACAGTGGTAAAAACAGCAGGAGTTTATATATTGGTTGTGACCGACGCAGCAGGAAACAAAACTACAGTGAAGTTTACGATTGATAAATCACCACTAGCTGCACCAAAAGTTGACCGCATTGATAACAATGATAATTTGCTTACGGGAACAGCAGAACCAGGTTCTACAATTGAAGTGTCATCGAATTGGGAATTAATTACCACGGGCAGTGCAGGTCCAGATGGAAGATTTAGTATACGTCTACCTAATGCTTATCCAGTCGGATTAATATTAGATGTTACTGCAACTGACCAAGCAGGAAATACAAGTGCTGTAACAAAGGTAGTTGTTTCGTCTGTTCTTAATGGCTGGGTTGTAGATGGCGGTAAAACCTATCATTATACCAATGGCATTATAAATAAAGGTTGGTACAAAGAAACAGGAAAGTGGTTCTTTCTCGATAAGCAAACTGGTGAAAAGAAAACTGGTTGGGTTAAAGATGGTGTCAAATGGTATTATCTTGATGCAAACGGAGTAATGCAAACTGGATGGGAGAAAGTTAACAACAAGTGGTATTACCTTGATGGCAACGGTGTCATGAAAACAGGCTGGTTAAATGTTGGTACTTCATGGTACTACTTAGACAGTAGTGGTGTTATGAAAACAGGTTGGCTGAAACTAGGCACGAAATGGTACTTCTTCTACTCTAACGGTCAAATGGCTGTTAACACGACAGTAAACGGTTATAGATTTGACCGTAACGGTGTTTGGATTAAATAAATTTTGGGGGAGTGGTCAATAAGGCCACTCCTTTTGTGTCGCCCTTTGTTGATAAATCATATAGAATCAAGGACCTTAATGTAAGTCCTTGAATTTAATCTTTTTGAAGAAAGGAGATTGATATTCTATTAATTTTTTGTCGCCTTCTTCGTAAAACCTCTGATAAAGAAAAATGAGCGAAACCAAAAATGAGTCCAGTAAAGGTTAAGAAAAAAGAAGTAAATTGACTATAGTTCTGTCTTAATAATAATACGGAAGAGACACCAAGTAACATTAATACGAGGAGCAAAACTATTACTTTCAGCCTTCTGTTTTTTAGCATCCACATCAAAACATTTAGAATGACGCTATATAAGACAAAATAAGCGGGAATGAATACTAAGGTTGTAACATCACCAAAAAGGGGGAATTCACCAAATGGGCTCGGAAAGGAAAAACAGGTGAGCCATGCTGAAACTAAAAGTGAAAGGAATATCCATATATAGTACATTTCTATTAACTCCCCAACAAAAGTATTCTTTAGCCAGTGTGCTTGGCCCAGGTAGGGTGAAGTAATCATCGTGGTGACACAGATCCACCATAGTAAATGACAACAGGTATTTTTTCATGCTCCTGACAGTAGTTAGATTTATGGACCCGTTTCTTATAGATAGCACAATAATCTCCTGGCCGCATCGACACGCAGTTGTCACATGAGAAACGACCATTTGATGTACGAATTCCTAACTCTTTTAGAGTGTTTTCTGTCTCGTTTTGCAAATCAACGAATGGACCTTGTGACTTCTGTTTTTCTAACCTTTGCTGTTCTTCTAACTGCATTTGAAACTCAAAACGTTCTTTGGGCGACATCTGTTTCTTTAGTTTCTTTCTATTTCGAGCTTCATTCTTTGATTCTTTCATTTGCTGTTTCATTTTTTTATTCAAGTTGTTTTCATCCCTTTAACATTCACCAATGTAAAACACCTCTTATTAATTGCTACCTTCATTATCAATAAATTGATAGAGTTGCGAATGGCTTGTTCCTGTAGATTTTCAAGTTTAATCGGTAAATTGACTGTCATTAATATATTTAGATTAGACTTTATCATTCTCTTGTCTAAAATTAGTATTCCTTTTGAAAAGCAATACCTTTAAATTCACTATATGATGACGGTTTTACTGTGTCAAACTACGATCATACACTGGTTTCTAGAATGGTCATTCTTTACATACTCCAAGAATCAAAGGTTGCCAAATCTCACGTGCGGAATACCAGACATTTTCATTGGTCTAAACAATTCTATTATTTTTTTCATAGGGATGAATCTGAGTTTTCTTCTACGCTAAAACCCATCTTATAAAGCTCTGCAAAGTAGACCGTCAGGAACTTCTTATTGTAATAGGCAATTAGATTTTCACTGTTGCTGTAGACATCAGTTTACGTACAATCTGCTTGAAGGATTGGAGTGAAAAGGTTATAGATTTGGTAGGGATTTTTTACAAACAGATACTTGTATTCGAACTACTTAAAATTCCCATTTTATATGTTATATTTGTAAAGTATTTAAAGTATGGTTATTTGTTAGAGATATTCAGGGGGGAAATGGGTGAAACGTTATATAAGTTTACTATTGACACTTGTTCTGGTATTTTCAGGTTTTAATTTTAATGTAAGTGCTGAAGAGACTGGAACAAATGTGAGTGGAATCATAAAAGAAAACACTACTTGGACAAAAGAGGGTTCGCCTTATAATCTGACAGGAGATATCCAGATTGCGAATGATGTTACCTTAACGATTGAGCCGGGTGTTGTGGTCGAGGGAACGAACTACCGAATCAGAGTCTATGGAAATCTGAAAGCAGTCGGAAACACAAATTTAGAGATTCATTTTGATCATGTAAACATTGATCCTGGTGAAAGTAATTTAGGGAGGCATTTGATTCATGTAGAACATGCCAACCTCAATGGTGGGAGCCTTTATCAACCTACGGGGAACGCAGTCTATGGAAGTTTAATTTTGCGAGATTCAAGGTTAGTTAATTTAGAGTCTTATTCATATTTATGGTATCCAACAAGTGATGTCTACATTGAAAGAAATGTTTTTATTAATAGTAAGGGGATTAGTGTTGGAACAAGCAACAATGTAAAAGTCTATATCACTAATAATCTCTTTTTTAATAATAGCAATTATGCGGTTGAAAACTGGGCAAGCAATGACACGTCCGAAACGATTGTTTCAAAGAACTCTTTTATTGATGATCATGATCCCATTAAGCAAACCCTCGTCTTACGTCGTGGAAGTAATATGGCTAAAATGACAGCTGTTAATAATTTTTGGGGAACAACGGATGAAAGTTTTATTGAACAAATGATTTTTGATAAAAATGACGATTTAGCTTCAGCGAGTTATATAAACTATCAACCTTATTTACAGCAGCCTGATCCTGAGACGCCTACTGTGGATAAAGAAGCACCAGTGGTAACAGGGGTTGAGAATAGTCATTTCTATAATACTGCTAAAATCATTACTTTTAATGAAGGTACTGCCACGTTAAATGGCGTTGAAATTGAAAGTGGTTATGTTGTTGAAAATGAAGGTGCTTATGATTTAACGGTTACAGACTTTTCCTTAAACGAAACGGTCGTTCATTTTACAATCGATAAGACAGCTCCTGAAATTACTTATAGTCTAGGTACGACAGAGCCAATCAATGATTTTGTAAAATTAAGGGCTGATTTTAAGGATAACTTCGGGATTGAACGTGTGAAAACTCCAGAGAATAAATATATCGGAGGTATTCATGCTTACGAGTCCTATTTTGATAATGGGGCCTATACGTTTGTAGTTGAAGATTTTGCTGGTAATGTCTCCGCGAAAACAATTGAGATATCGAATGTAGATATGGTGAAGCCGATCTTGGAAAGAGTCGATCCAGTAGGCGATAACCAATCCGTTATCACAGGAAAAACGGAACCACATACCAAAGTGATTGCGCAAATCTTGTATAACGAAATTGGCTCAACTTATGCGGATGAGAATGGAGAATTTAGTATTTCGATTCCCGTTCAAAGAGTTGGCAAAATGATCAATGTTCATAGTGAAGATGTAGCAGGGAATCAAAGCGAATGGACGGTTGTAACGGTGGTAGATAATACGGCTCCGACAGTATATGGAGTAGAAAACAATGCCGTTTATAATCATGATCGCTTTATTACATTTAATGATGGTTTGGCTACATTAAATGGGTCTGAGTTCTCTAGTGGGACAACGGTAAAAGCCGAAGGAGACTATCTTCTAAAGGTTGCCGATACGGTTGGAAATGAAACAATCATCCGGTTTAAGATTGATAAAACGAAGCCCGTTGTTAATGGAGTTAACGATAACGGACTTTACAACAAGGATGTTGAAATTACATTTAATGAAGGAACTGCTACGCTTAATGGGAATTCTTTTATTAGCGGAACGGTTGTGGATCTCGAAGGAACGCATACTTTAGGAGTAGTTGATTCAGTAGGTAATTTCACAACATTAACGTTTACAATTGATAAAACAGCTCCTACTACACCCACAGCAAACCGGGTAACGGACGCGATGCTTGAGGTAACAGGCCTTGCAGAAACAGGCTCAAAGGTGGAAGCAAAGGTAAATGGTATGGTGATTGGTACAGGGTATGCAGGATATGCAGGATGGGACGATCAATTCAGAGTGTATATTCCTCTACAAGTGCCAGGCACGGAAATCGTTATTACGGCAACGGATCTAGCTGGGAACATCAGCAATGAGAAATCGGTGGTTGTAGAAGATGCAACCGCACCTATCAAACCAAAGGTTAACGTTGTAACCGATGCGGATGTTGCAGTTCAAGGTCAAGCCGAGGCTTGGTCAACAGTTGAAGTGAAAGTAAATGATTCCGTTATTGGAACAGGTACTACTTCAGGTGATGGGGAATTTCTTATTGGCATTGAGCTTCAATTAGCCGGTACCGAATTGGTTATTACTGCAACGGATAAGGCAGGAAACGTAAGTGAAGCAACGGTTGTTGTGGTTAAGGATGTAACTGCTCCTGAAAAACCAACCGTACATGACGTTACTGATAAGGATTCAGTGGTGACGGGATCAGCGGAAGCAGGATCTAAGGTAGATGTAAAAGTAGAAGGTAAAGTGATAGGAACGGCTGAAACTGAAAAGGATGGTCAATTTGTTGTCCAGATCCCGGTCCAAACAGATGGAACAGAGATAGTTTTGATTGTAACTGACAAAGCTGGCCATGTTAGTGAAGCGGTAGTAGTGGTGGTTAAAGATGTCACAGAGCCATTAAAACCGGTTGTAAATGAAGTAACCGACAAAAGTGTTACGGTTACTGGTAAGGCGGAAGTTGGCGCGCTTGTTGAAGTAATTGGAAAAGATGGACGAGTAGTAGGGTCAGGGAATGTTGGACTAGAAGGAAAGTTTTCGGTAACGATCCCTGTACAATCCGCGGGCACCGAGTTAAGTGTTGTTGTATCCGATCAAGCTGGAAACAAAAGTGAAATTGTAAAAATATCATTTGTGAAATCCAAGCAGGGGTGGATTTCCGAGAATGGTAAGAGGTATTATTACGAATCCGGAGTAAAGAAAACCGGCTGGTTATCGGATGGTGGAAAGAGGTACTATCTAGATGATAGTGGTGCAATGAAGACTGGTTGGTTATCGTTCGGCGGCAAATGGTACTATTTAGATGGCAGCGGAGCAATGAAAACCGGTTGGTTATCGTCAGGCGGGAAATGGTACTATTTAGATAGCAGTGGAGCAATGAAGACTGGTTGGTTATTATCCGGCGGCAAATGGTACTACTTAGATGGTAGCGGAGTGATGAAAACGGGTTGGTTGTCATCCGGCGGCAAATGGTACTACTTAGATGGTAGCGGTGTAATGAAAACTGGTTGGTTATTATCCGGCGGCAAATGGTACTATTTAGATGGCAGCGGAGCAATGAAAACCGGTTGGGTTTACATAAACGGCAAAAGGTACTACTTTAATGGTAGTGGTGTTTGGGTGAAGTAAGGTGCTAGACCCAATTGTGGTGATGGAGTAAAGGGTATAGGTGTATACAGTTACTGTGAAATTAGGGGAAGAATAATTAAATTAAATTCTTTGGAGAGAATTCTCTATCATAAACAATAGAAGCCATAGTCCTAAGTGAACTGTGGCTTCTATTGTTATTTTTACGCAAGTAATAAAGTAAGAAAATCGTGTTTTCTTAAGCTTTTAAGTATAGATGATTGCTTTTATTTGGATGTCAATAAAGAGAAGTGTATCTAAAGTCACTTTCTTATTTCCAGATAAATTGAGATTTGGATCCATTATAATCCCTTTGAAGTTCTTCTAGAAGGGTATCTTCGTATTGATAGCACCTTTTAGTTGAGGTAGCACCTGAGATTTTATTTTTAATAGTTATTGTTTTATGCGAAAGCATATCCCCATCTTCTGGAGAATAATCTTTATTATTTGTGGTCCTAAAGCTATATTGAACCTTGTGAGGAATCCGGATTTCATGAGAAAGGATTTCGTAAATATCTGCATTTCTGAACTCTTTTACAAAATTAATTTGAGCCATTTTAGTAGCCAATCCCTTCTTATCTTAATTTATTCTAAAATATGTTTTTCCTCTTGCATGGGAGTAATCACCAAAGCACCATTTATGTGGATGGTCCATTATCACTTTATAAAGTATTTGACCATAAAATTTAGCTGCAACTTCATCATTTTTATTGCATGCGAGCCAGATTGGTTCATACAAAGTGCCTCTCCAATCATGGCCCGGAATCCAACTCGAAGTATGAACATTCCCGCTTTCAATAACTCTATTTAACTCGTCAACAATAGCTCTATGATCATCATTTGGAAGACCCCTCATTCTTTGGTGATATTCTCGTTTGTGTGCTACTTCTGTTATTTGTTGCCCTTTAACAGAAAATAACATATTATATTCCCCCCTAAAGATATAAGATACCTTACTCTTTGGATAATCTAAGAATTTCACCGGCTGCTTTAATTTGTATTTCTGGATCAGTAGAATTCAGGGCATTTTCCAATACCAATCGAGCCTGTTTAATTGTCTCATCATCGAATAACTCTTCTTTTCCAGTCCCAAGATTAGGACGTCCAACCAAAGCAAATGGATTCCATTCATCCTCTTCATCCACACTGAGAAATGGCTCCAGTTCGGTTTCTTCAAAGGACCCAGGGAATTTGGTGATAATCCCGCGATTTCTAACAAATTCAAGCACTTTATGATTTAAGCTAGATTTGGCAAGGGTAGCAGTCCAACGCACATACCTTCTATGACACATTCCCTCTTCGTTATCGTAGGCCGGATCATAATAATAAGGTCCGGCAATACCAACATGTACTATGACTCCATCAGGAACCAACACCACATCATCTTCTTGAAAAGTATTAACAAAAGCGTTGACAGCTCCGGTATAAGCTCCTAATTGTTGACCTGAATAACCATAGGTTTCTTCAAGTCTCCGACGGATTTCATCTCGGTCAGCGTTGGACAAGTCACCAATTCCTGGCCAGCCAATACAAACAAAACTTTCATCAAGAAATAACTTTCCCCGGTTTATTCCATGTGGTCTATTTTTTAGTTGAAAAACTTGAGGCATTATACACACTCTCCTGTCCTTTGAGTCTATATGGGTTTTGATAATTAAAATATAACACTTGAAGAGAGACTATTCAAGTCTTTGAGTCCCAAAACGGTTCGACAATGTTCGCGTGGAATTAAGATACAAGATCCTACTTGGGTGATGGGGGAAAGGGGTTAGGTTGGTGGAAGAGAACCATCCGCCTTATTTTTGTGTGCAAAATAAGATGGGTCTTAGCGGCTTTAATAGTTTCACAAGTGGACTAAGTAAAGATTGAGTTACCTAATCCCTTTTCTGTAAATATTTCTGTCGAAAATTGTTTGAATATTGGGTATATTGGTGTTACAATTTTCCATATAGACATAGAAATTTTGAGATTAAGTGGGGTTACTTTTATGAGTTTAATGAGCTATATGCTTCGAACGTTGTTGGTGGTTGTGCCAGCTGCTTTTTTGATTGGGCTTGGTGTATCGTATGGAAATTCACTGCAGGGAAATGCTTTTTGGATTACGGCTATTGCGGCTATGGTGCTTGGTGCTATTGTAGGGATATTATCAGCGATCATCAATTATAAGCGTTTTGTTGCACCAATCGCTACGATCAGGACGTTTATCGACGCGCTTGAGCAAGGGGATTTGACTAAATCACTAGATGAAAATCGTGTGGGACAGTTGAAGCCACTGGCAATCAGTCTGACGAATGCTGCAGCGACTTGGAAGACTGTGCTGAAAGAAGTACAAGGAACGACGAAGGAGATAACTTTCCATTCAGCCCAGCTTTCACAAGGCTCTCAACAGACAACGAAAGCGACAGAGGATATTTCGGAAATAATGGAAGCGGTTGCTGAAGGAACGCACAATCAGGTTCATGGGGTAAAGCAAACTTCAGGCATTATCGAAGCCATGTCAGCCAGTCTATCAGAAGTGGCTGTCAGCACAGATTTGGTGAATGATAGTGTAGTAGAATCACTCGAAAAAGCCAATCTTGGGGCACAGTCTATTCAAACGGCGGGACAGCAAATGAACTCTATTCAACGAAATGTTGACGAACTATCTGCCGTGGTGATAGGACTTGGGCAACGCTCACAAGAAATTGGGAAAATTAGTGATGTCATTACAGGTATCGCGGCCCAGACGAACCTACTCGCCTTGAATGCAGCTATCGAAGCAGCGAGAGCAGGTGAGCATGGTAAGGGATTCGCTGTTGTCGCCAATGAAGTCCGAAAACTTGCTGAACAATCTGCGGATGCTACAAAGCAAATCAGTGCGTTGCTCATGCAAATTCAGCAAGAAACGGATGAGGTTGTCAACAGCATGGGAACTGTCCAGAATGGTGTTGCGGATGGTATCACGATGATGGAAGGTGCAGGTGACTCATTCATTCAAATACAAGATGCTGTCAAAGGTGTCAATGAAAAATTGGAGCTTGTTTCCGGAGCTATTCAACAGATTGCAGTTGGAACAACCGAGGTTGTTCGCTCTATTGACGGCATTTCTGAGGTTGCATCTGGATCAGCCGATGCCACACAAAGTGTATTAGCTTCCACAGAAGAACAGGTTGCTTCTATGCAGGAGATTGCAGCATCGACTATCTCGTTAAATGAAATGGCGGAAAGTCTGCAAAGGCTTGTTAGTACTTTTAAGATTGGTGACTGAGCTGAAGTGAAATATCGTTTATAGGGAGGGTGCAATGCGCACACCTCCCTTTTGTAATTATTGGGGTAGATTTGTTAAAGAGGTGTTTTGCATGGAATGGTTTAATTTAAAATTAATAGGTGTTATTTTTATCTTATTTGCTTTTTATCAACTATTTCTTTTTCTGTTTAAAGATACGAAAAATCTCATGAATAAACAGATTACACCAAATGAATTTGCTTTGCAGTCAAAGAGAAGAATTTTTTTAATGAGTGTATTTCTTTTACTAGGCATTATTTTAGGATCGTTAAAATTTATTAAATCTCTATTCTCATTAGTAGCCTAATCTTCTTCTTTCCAAGGTGCTTTAATTTTACTAAATGGTCCAAACAGAGGACTGTAATTCATTAATTTCAACAGTTGTAGAATCATATAGAATATAAGCCTCCGGAATCCATTTTACGCTTAGATTACTTTATTGCTGGGTTCTTGTTAAGTAATAAAGGGAGTTAGATTAACGTAATGAATGGGTGTAAAAACTTAGTTTCATGTGTGCGGATTGGATAGGGTTCTTTGTTAGTAGGGTTATCCTGGAACGATGGTCATTGAACAGATAAACAAGATGAAGAACCAATCTCAATCACGGAGTGGTGGAAAAGTACTTCATAAGAATTTAAAAAAAAGAAAGCCAACATAGCGTTTAAGTGTGTGTGGTTTTTGGTTTTTGGGGGATATTTTTTCCAATTTTAGGGAATGATATCGTTCATAAAACAATAAATTTGGAGATGATTTTATTTGGTTGAGCATTGTCCAAAATTAACCTCTGCTGAGATTTCGATGTTATGGAGTACATACATTGGAGATACGATGGGAGTTTGTGTTCTGAGTCATTTTTTGAAAACGTGTGAAGATGAGGACATCGTACCTGTTTTGAAATTTGCAATTAAATCATCCTATTCACATATTAAGCAAATCAAAGAATTGTTTATTAAAGAAGGCGTACCAGTGCCAATGGGTTTCGGTGAACAAGACGTAAATCTTCAAGCAAAGAAACTTTTTTCGGATGTTACCTACATGAGATATCTTCATCACATGGCGAGAACAGGGCTAAATACATATAGTTTGGCTAAATCAGTATCCGCTAGGAAAGATGTTCGTAGTTTATTTAAACAATTTTATGAACAAACAGAAGCACTGTATGATCAAAATGTCGAGCTCATGCAAGAAAAAGGAGTTTTCATTCGAGCACCATATATGGCATATCCTGAAAAAATAGAGTTTGTTACTGATAAATCATTCCTTGGAGGGATGTTAGGTCATAAAAGAGCTCTACTTGCCATGGAAATTGCCCATGTTGGCGTAAATATCGAGGTTACAAATGTTGGGAAAACGATGCTTTTGGGATTTAGCCAAGTTGCTCAATCAAAAAAACTAAGTGATTACTTTAAACAAGGATATGAGTTAGGGAAGTCGATAGTAGAAGACTTTATGATAAAACTAAAAGAAGATGATAATGCGTATCCATCCACTTGGGATTCGACCATAACAGAGAGCACAGATGCTCCATTTTCTGATAAATTAATGCTATTTCATACAAATGCTCAAAGTGCAATTGGTATAGGAGATTTTGGTCTTGCCATTGCTGCCTCACTTAGGAAAGATTTAACTGTTGCGTATGAAATGTACATTCTTAGGGTAGGGGCTTATGCAGAACAAGGTGCAAAAATACTAATTGAACATGGATGGTTTGAAAAACCACCCCAGTCATTAGATCGGGAATCATTAAGAAATCAAAATAAATAGTATGTGGGTGCCTGATCCACATGTGGCGATAGAAGGAGTGAATGTCTTGCTTTAGGTGATTGAAGGCTGACATCACATGTCCTCGATCTTTGAAGTTGAAGCAAGAAAAAACCAAGTGAAAAGGGCTTCACTTGGTTTTTGGGGTAGAATCATCGGCTGGTGGTGTTATTTATAAATAACGATGGATCCAACTGATTTGTCTGTTGATTGTCCGTTTACGCGAACTTTTAATCCGAAGTGACCGATGTTACGGCCAGCGTCAGGCATGAATGTGTTTAGGTATGACTTGCTGTCATCGAATAGTGATACAGCTGGTAGACTAGATGAAGTCAATGTTTGTACGCCAGGATAGTCCAGGTTCAGTCCTGAAGTTGGGTTTAAGCCAAATGCAGCATCAGCAATATGGTAGCGCGTGCTTGCTTCTGCACCAGTGTTCCATAGTAAATCTTGTCCAAGATGAGCATCAACCACGCCTAGGTAACCATCACCAGGGTGAGCGCCAGTCCAGTTGTCTGTAAAGCTGTCATCCACATACCATACAACCAAACCGCCGTCATATTTCATCAAGGATTCACCACGTTTGATGTTAGCAAGACCAAGGTCTACACCTTTATGGTTACGCCATTCAAGCAGGTAGTAATGATTTGTTAATTTGTTTCCGTCCATTTTTGTAAATCCGTTTAGTTTGAACGGAGTAGTTGCAGCTTCGCCACCGTCTTCAACCAATGTAGCGCCATCTGCAACTACTTTTAGATTGTCAGCGAAGAATCCTACATGAGATGTGCCCCAGTCTGTCGCATAGCGAAGGCGAAGTTTAATCTTTTGACCTTTATACTGGGATAGATCGAACGACTGTGGTTCCCAACCATCTGATTTACCTGTAAATCCAGGCATAGAATTTAAGATTGTTGGATAACCTTCTGCCACGACGTCAGAACGAGTGTTATCGTTTCCTAGTGATTTCCAAGTTGCACCACCATCAGTTGATACTTGAGCGAAAGCGAAATCCCACTGTTCTTCAGTGTCATACCAAGCATCAAAAGTTAATGTTGCCGAGTTTTTACCTGTTAAATCTACATCCGTTACCATGTTTGTATCAATTTCATCCTGTTGTCCGCCCCAGAACTCATAGCTACCAGAAGCTGGTTTGTTCACAAACGTTTTCTTTCCAGGCAAGTTGACGCGAACCGCTTGATTATTTTTACCAAGAGGTGAGTTTGCTTGGTCTAGTAAGAAAGATGTTCCTTTAGTTGAAACTTCATCCCAGTTTACCACTGTTGGGTTTGTCCATTTTCCACCAAGTGTAGATTGGAAGTATTGCTTTGCCCAAGGTGAGAAACCTGTTGGCTCTGCTCCTGGAATTTTTCCAGCCCATGATCCGCTTGCCATGATGGACCAGTAACCTACTGCTTCGCCAGTACCAGTGTATTGAGTGTCGTATTCATCCGGAAGACCTAAGTCATGGCCGTATTCATGAGCGAATACACCAGTTGCTCCGTCTTCAGGCATCATTGTGTAATCATAGAAACCAGGTACTCCTTTACCAAGACCGTCTGGATCTACAAATTTAGCAGAGCGGTGAGACCAAATCGCATCATCACCTAGTGAACCGCCACCAGCCTCTTGACCCATACCAGAATGGATGATTTGAAGGTGATCGACTAAGCCGTCTGGCTCCCAAACGTTACCGTCTCCATCCAAATCGTGAGAGTCTTCTAAATCATATTGGTCTAACGGAACTCCTGCAGCTTTAGCAGCAGCATAAACATCGACGACTAATTGTTTCGAGCCGCCCGGTGTGACGTTATCGTGTCCACCAGAAGCCTTGTCAGCTCCGTAATACTTCGCTGTTCCAGGAACTTTTAGCCAGCCATAAGCTTGTCCTTCAATCGTATACGTACCACCTGATTGCTCTTCATAATAGGTCTTTTGAGAAACCTGATCTTCACCATTAGGGCCTTTATACTCGCCTTTATCTCCGAAAATCATGTCCTCGAAATGCTCTTGATTGTAATCAGGATAATAGTTATCCGTTTCATCAGGTTTGAGGTTATTGTGTTCGAAGTCAGAGAACTCTACCATTAAGGTTAATAGTTTTCCTTTCTTCACAACTCCTGGTGAAGTGCCTTCTTGAACAGGATCCGGATTTCCTTTTAAGTGGCCGTTTTTGTTACCTTTTCCATTTAAAAGGCCGTTGTTAAAGTCCTTGAACTTTTGTTGCTTTTCGGCCTCAGCCGCTTTTACTTTCGCAGCCAAAGGATCCTTTTCTACTGATTTATCTTCTGTTCCCTTTACTTCTAAATAAGCATTCAAAGCGTTTTGTTTCTCGACAGTAGAAGCTCCCTTTGAGATAGCCCCTCTTTCAATAAGTGACTCTAGCAATTTGTCCTCGTTCACAATAGATAAATCTAGTGAACCGTGATAATGATTAGTGGCTGCTGCGGCAGTGTTCTTATGTAGTTCACCGTTTTGAACAGAGAAGTTACCTGGAAAACCAGAAAATAACGTTCCCGCGATCACTGCACTTGTAAGCCCAGTTTTTAATAGTTTCTTCAATTGAGTTCCCCCCAGAAATAAAATAGTTAGTCTATACATAATATTCTGTTAATTTAAGTTGAACAATGGGTAGGAATGACTGTTTTTGTCAGTTTTGGAAGAATGGTAGAAGGAGGGGAGAAGTTATCGTAGAAGAGGATACCTAGAGGGTGCCTGTCACTACCCGAAGTTTGTCGAATCAAACAAAAACTCATCGGTTCCTGTTGTGGGAACCGATGAGTTGAAATACTGGGATAATATTTGAGGAGAAATCAATCTCTATCTTGATTCTTTTGTTCTATGATTTTTAGCCTATTTACGATTTCTTTCAGTTTCTTGTCTAATTCTTCCAATCTCTGTTTTTCCGTCAATTTCACTTTTTCGAAGCCATCTTGCATGGATTGGCCGTTCAGTGGTGTTTTGAAATCAGACATGAGATACCTCCAGTCCCTTATAGCAGGGTAGTTCTTTTTACAAGAATATGAGATTGGAAGTTGGTTTAGAACTATCTTGAATGACAAGCCATTAAGTTTAATTTCGTTTATTTTAGCTATGGAATTCTAACTCTGCTACGGGTACCGCAGGACCAGTCCAAACTACTTTCATATTCAGTAATTTGCCATTATGTTCAACAGTTCTATCTAACAGTTGGTTTGAAATGATTTTGTATATTTCATGCTTCATGCAGTTTTCCCAAGCCTGTGCTTTTAATCCAGGAGAAAAACTTGTGATTTTATCCGAATGCTTCTTCCATAAAAATAGGTGTTCATTCCTCATATGGTGAGGATATGGATAAAGGGAATGCGGTGGTTTTAATATGAACGGTTCAAAGGGGAGATCCAGCCGTTTACTATTGGTTTCCCAAAAAGTGAAAAAGTCACATTTTCCAGAAGTGATTTTGAATATATTTATAGTGAGGTTAATTGAGTCCATTTCTTTACCTCTTTTCAATTATTAATCTTTTTAGATTTATATTCTTTTAGTTTCTACATATTTCCATATTCGCTAATGATCTTAAGAAATCCTTTTGGATAAGAACTTAGCGTGGTTTTTAATAGTAGTTATTCCTCTTATGGATTAAAATGGAATTAAATAGAAAATGTTGGGGTGAGGATTTTGAGAAAAGCTTATATTATTAATACGAATAAGACGAATTGGCCAGAAGATGAGCAAGACATGTTGGTTAATGAAAAATGTGCTGCTTATTTTTCTCCTTGGAAAGAAAAAATTAATCATATACAACCAAATGATTTAGTGTTCCTTTATAGCAATGGGAATGGGATCATTGCAAGAGGTATTGCGACTGGAGTTTGTGAACAAGGAAATTATATAAATCGAGATGGTTTACATGTAGACGAACAAAACTATATGTACTTAAACCGTTTTGAAAGATTACAAGAGCCTATTTCAGCAGCTGAGATTAATAAAGTAGTGGGTTATAGTGTTGTCTTTGGTCGAACCATGATTCCGATGGATTATGATTCAGGGTTGACTCTTTGGCAGGCTATTACAAAAAATTACTTGAATGGCAGAAATCTCGTTGCTACTGATTAATGTAAGAAGGATTGAATCTTGTAAAGGTGGTTTTGAAATGCCTACTAAAATATCTTTAATGAAAAATCCAGATAAAATCATTATGAATCCAGATGACGTTAATGAAGTTATTGAAGCAATTTTAACGAAATGTGGATTTACAGTAGTACGTGGCACTGCTCATTCCGAAGTAGACATCAGAGCAAGAAAAAGTGATATTGAACTGATTGTTGAATCAAGAGGGAACCAAGCATATAAGAACAGAGGAACTGATATCGTTTTCGATAGTGCTCAACTAGATATTCAATTATCGGAGCAAGTTACTCAGATTATGAGATTTCAACAAACAATCTCTACCAACCATAAAACTATCTTTGTTATGGCTAATCCGGAAATATCTAGATTAACAGAGAGAGTTAGGAAGATAAGTAAAGGTCTAGATAAGTTGGGAATCTTGCGTTTATGGGTCGGCGACTTTGATCAAATACATATCGAAGGACCTGATTATATTAGAGAGCAATTGAAAGAACTGTTATAGTGCTGACTAGCACAATTTATATTTAAGTGGGCCAAACAATGGATTTGTTTGGTCCATTTTTATTTAAAAATAAGAATGTCTAAAATTTGTCCTTGATACTGTGGTGTTTTTTCTAAAACATATTATATTGGCTTTTGGGATTTTTTGTCTGATAGGGGCATTCACAAAAGAAACTGGGGTTCACACAAATAAAAGGCAATCCTACACAAATAAAGTGTACAGTTACACAAATAAACCATACAGTTACACAAAAAGAAATTCTTCAACAACCTACCATCTAAATTAAATGAAGAAAATAGATACTAAATATTACTTTTTACACCCATTGTGAGACGATTTTTCGAACAGTCTTAAATCATAAAGGTAATCTAATTTCGCAGTCATCCTAAAAATCGAAAATATTGCCAAAAAGTGTACGTTTGATCAAGAAGAACAAGGATTTCACGATTCCTTTAGTCAATTGGAATTTCAGCTTTCGCAACTGAAAAGGTGGATGTTCGAAAAGAAGTGTCCGCCACTCCCACTGGAAGGATTTGTGGTAATCTATAGGTTTTTTTGCTCTAATCGAAAAAGCAAACGACTGGAGCGGAAATCAATAGGTATTTTTAATAGAGCATTTTTTAAAATTTACAAGGATAAAACAAGGGCTTGCAGCCATTGAGATAAATGTAATAGTACAATCCGCTGCCTTAATAACATGGTAAAGGTTAGGAGGGAGCGAATGAAGAAATCTTTCATGATCATTAGTGCGTTGTTGCTGCTTTTGACTGGGTGCGGTACGACAGATCTTCAAGAGGAACTTGTCTCTTATATCAATGATGAGATGCCTAAGTTAGGGGAAAAGGAAGAGGCGGTCTTGAGTGCTTATGACAGTGTGACCGGTGCGAACTACACAGATGATCCGACTACCTATGCTGTATTAAAGGATGAAGTCATTCCACAGTATACGGATTTCATTGATGACCTTGAGAGTGTAAAGATTGATTCAGATGAACTATCAGCATTGCACGAGGATTATATTGCGGCTGCTAATCTCCAGCACTCTGCCTTTGTGCTGATATTAGAGGCTATCGAAAATCAAGATTTAGCGCAGATTACTGAAGCCAACGAGATGCTTGCAGAGGCAAGAAAGGCGATGCGGAAGTATCAGCAGGATGTGGAAAAGCTTTGTGAAGAGAATGATGTGACGCTGGAGAAGAAGTAGGAGGGTCTATCCCATCCTTCATTTGTTGAAAGCCAAACAAATATGGTTTGGCTTTTATTATGTATATAGGAGATAAAAGACCACATACTTTCAGTCGGAAGTAAGTTTCAAAACTTTTCCTACTCATGGCAGTTCTCTTTTATAAAGGGGGCTGCTTTTTGTCTGCTAGATTAAAAGGGTATTTTTTACTCTATTCAATTAATAGGGCAAAAAGTATAATAGATTTGACTTTTGAAATCCGAAAGGGCAAACCTGGGGAAACCCAGTGGCGCAAAACTAGAGGGGCTTCGGCTAAAAAGCCATGCCAGCCAGTTACCGAAGATTGTACGGACTCCTTTTGTCTCCTACGGATTTTAATCGTTAACATTTAACGTTTTGGAGGAGATTTACGAATGAAAAAAATTATTTTCACAACCACATTGGCTGTAAGCTTGGCACTAGGAACGTCTGCTAGTGCAAACACAGAGGCTTCAGACACTGCTGGTACAACACCTGATCAATTTCTTTATACACTTGATCATTTTTATGAGGATCTAAAACTGGCGTTTACCTTTGATTCAGAAGAAGAAGCAGCTCTATTATTACAATTTGCACAAGAACGATTAGCTGAAGCTGAATTAATGAGTGAAGAAGAAAAATCGGAATTTGTCAGCGAAGCGATTGAAATGTATGCAAGTCTTTTAGAAGATGCACAGGAAGCTGTTTCAGAAGTTGTTGAAGATGAACAAATTGATGAGGCTACAAAAGAGGAATTAAGCAGCCAATTAGAAGAAGTTACCGAAATCGATGATGAAGTGGCGGATGAGCTTGACGAAGAACAAACAGAGGAATTAGAAAAAAAGATAGATGAAGCTTACCTTGTTGCAAATGTTGTAATGGGGTTCGATGTTGAAGTAGTAAAAACGCTTCGTGAACAGGAATTCGGATATGGAGAAATAGCAAAAATTATTAGTTTATCAGAACTAAGTGGAAAATCAATTGAAGAAATTACAGCGCTCTTAAGTGACAAAGAAATCGGAGAAGTCATGAAAGAACTGGAAATCACTATTAGTCAGGTGAAAGAATTAGCTGTTTCAAAGAAGATTACTTCCTTAGAGGAATCTCTTGTAGCTGCTCGTGAAAGTGGTAATGAAAAGGCTGTAAAAAAACTAGAGAAAAAACTAGGATCGTTATCCAGTAAAAAAGAAAAACTTGCTGCAAAATCGGAAGATGAAGAAGATTCAAAGGTCGAAGAATCCGAATCTACTGAACCAGAATCTACTGAAGAAGGAGCTACTGAATCTGAATCTCCTGGAACGGAAACAGAAAGTGAAGCCGAAATCGATGAAGAAGAAAGCCTAACTGATGCAGCAGTTGTTCCAGCAAGCACAAATGCAAAAACGGCAGCACAGACAAATAGTGGATTAGCTACTGCAAATGCTGCTAAAACAAAAGCGACTGAAGTAGCAAAACAAGCACAAGAACAAGCCAAGAAAGCTCAAGAAAAGGCTAATGAAGAAGCTAAAAAAGCAGCAGAAGTAGCCAAAAAAGCACAAGAACAAGCTAAAAAGGCTCAAGAAAAGGCTAATGAGGAAGCGAAAAAAGCTGCTGAAAAAGCAAAAGAAGAATCGAAAAAAGATAATGATGATGATGAAAACGAAAATGATAAAGAACACAAAGGTAAAGGTGACAAAGGGAAGGATGGGAAATAAGGGGACAATTCTCCCTTAACGCCCTATTATCGATTCACCGCCTGGTTGAAGTCTTTGAATGTGTATTACTAACCTTTCAGTGACGCAAATAAAAGAAATGGAGAGTGGACGCCGAATAGGGGTCTCACTCTCCATTTTTGATTTTTACTCTTTATGAACGAAGTACTTCGTTAAGTAATCCGCCCATAGTTCGTTGCCTTTTTGATTAGGTAGGCTCTTATCAGTAAGGTATTGTTTCAAGTCTTTTGATTTGCCGTCAGGCCACACTTCCCAGTGGTTGAGGTAGATGTATTGGTTGTTTTTGGCGTATTCCTCTAATTGTTGTTCTTCTTTTACATAATAGTGTGCTAAGTAGATAGGGTTAGATGGTTGAATCATGATGACGATTTCTGGATTGGCTTTCTTGAAATCGTTCAGGATCGTTGTTAAGTTTTCCAACCTTTTTGGCATAAATAGTCTTCCGTTGTCATGAAGGAGGAAAGGTTCTATTAAGAGAATATCTACTTTTGTGTTCAACATATCTTGATACAGTCGCTCTTTGACAACGTCTGCCGATGTTTTTCGGTAGATTTCCTTGATAGAAACATGGAGCAGTGACTCACCATATGTATCTGTTAGCTGCTTCTTTAATAGAGTAGGCCAAGCACCGTCAGCTGCAGAAGTAGAGGCAGATCCCAAAATCGCCATCTGGAGAGATTGACCTTGTTCTGCTGCTGTTAAAAACTTTTCTTGAAGGTTCTTAGGAAGATTTTTTGTGTACTTTATGATTTCCTCTTTGCTTTCGCCGGGAATAGTCGTTTGCGCTACTGGTTGCGTAACCGGCTCGACTTTTTGGGCAGGAGCCTCTGCTACAACTTCTTTCTCTTTTTCTACTTCAGATGGTAGTGAATGGTTCATTCTGTCATCCGCTTTCGCCATCTTTATCTTTTGTTCCCAGTGAACTTTTCCTGTTACTAGAGTTACTACCGTTATGATGAATAATAGTATTACTAATGCTCGTTTCATAATTCCCTCCGTTACCATCACTTGATAGTTTTATCATAAAGGAATGGAAGGAAGGAATTTGTATAGGCTTGTAGGTGAATCTATTAAAACGTACGACAAAATATTTAGGAATGGTGCCTGTCACGCCCCGAAAAATGTCGAAAAAATACCAGGATGAATTTATCCATCCTGGTATTTTTTATTGCTTTTTAAACCATTCAGACACGTCATTGGCTTTAACAGCTAATCGATAAGCTGTTTCATCGAAAGCTAGGAAGCCGCCCAGGATCTTAATATTTTTGTATGCAATGTGATCTTCCTGTGAAAATGTATGAGAGCATTTCTTACAATTGTTTGGAAGAGTGCTGCTATCCCTCTTAAAATATACTTGAAAACACTCTCCACAATGAAATGCATTTCCTTCCTGCATCACAATACCTTTACTCATATGTAATCTACATCCTTCTATAAACTTAATACTTTTCGGGGAGTATCCATAATTTCCATTACGGTTTTCATTTTGATTTCACTGTCCCTAAAGAAAGCATTAGATTTTTCACGAATATATGAGACTTGTCTGGTCGCTTCTGCTTCACTTTTTGCATTAAAGATCGCCTCAAGAACTTCATACTCACAAATACTATAATTTTTGCAACATGTATTGAGGTCAATAATTAGTGAATATAACTTGATGATAGGGTGGGAACGGGCTGTAACACGAAGATCGTTTGCGTATGTACCTGAGAAAAAATGTGCTTTGTTTTGTAGAGATGCGTCATCTCTATCTAGGACATTCGTAAATTCGCGCATAAAGTCGATAAAGTCATTAGGTTCTCCGCCATTCCTCACATACTTATGAAAGTTCTCCATTTGTATCATACCGTTTACAATATTTCTAATTTCGCCTTGGCACTCGTTATTCACAATTTCATGAGCGAATTGTATGATTTTTTCATCACTCATAGCATTAGGATTCAAAAAGCTCGAAAATAACCCCATATAGATCTCTCCTTGTTAGAATTCTAAGAATATTATCGACAATAATGTTGAATTCTTTAGGGGTGAGGTAAAAATTGGAATCGATAATATTTGAATCTAATTCACTATAAGTTACTGGCAATTTTCTAAATTCTATTATTTACATTAGTTCTATAGACCTATATACTAATATATGTAAAAACAACCAAAATTTTATACTGTGAAAAAGGCAAACTTCTCGAAAGGGAAGGACGCAAAGCCGTGAGTCTAAGGCATACAGACGTATGCTATGATCGTCAGGTTTCCATAGACTAGATACACAGCTATGGCATTTTGTCATAGCTTTTTTTATTATCCGGAAGGGGTTGGGACGATGAGCATGCTTAAAACGATTGGAAAATATGCGGGTAAAACAGCGGGGTTCGTGGTTGGCGGGCCTATTCAAGTAATTGGGGAGCTAACGGGTTTTGAGGTCGTTGAGGACATTGGAAAAGGTGTGCGAAAGGCTTCGGAATGTGCAGGCGAAACAGTTGGACAAGCAGCTGGTGGCGTTGTTGGAACAGTTTCTGGAATTATTAATGATAATCCTGCGCAGCGTGATCAGGGATTAAGTGAAATGGGAAGTGCTGTTGGAAGAACCGCTAAGGGAGTCTACCAAACTGCTAAACACACAGTACAAAATGGCGGAGAAGTCATTGGTGGATTGATGGACGGCGATCATGGCCGCGTCAAAAAAGGAGCGATCTCTATTGTCAAAACCGTTGCGATAGGAGCATTAGCGGTTGGTGTTGTCGATGTAATCGATGGAGTAGATATCGCAGACGCTGAGGAAATTGGCCCTGATGCACCTACTATTGAAGATGCTGGAGAAACAGGTTCTGATGTACCTTTAGAAGAGGTTCCATTTGAAACGAAAACTATCGAGCTTCCAGATGGTGAGACTTATACAGATTCCTTTCCTGTATTCGATGTCGATTATGAAGTGGAAATTGACGAGGATATGTATTTGCAAAGCGATTATACTCACTTTACCTATGCCAACTATGAATTGTATGAAGCTATCCAAGACGATCCTGGATTGACCCATGATTTAGGCTTGAATCAGGCTGACATCGAAGCTTTGTCTAACGGCGATAATCCAGCAGGATTTACATGGCACCACAACGAGGAGCCAGGCGTTCTTCAACTCGTAGACCGTGAAACTCACGCAAGTGTTGGTCACACAGGCGGCCGTGAGCTTTGGGGCGGCGGGAGTGAATACCGCTAACGGGTGCCTGTCACCACCCGAAAATTGTCGAAAGCCAAACCCTCAAAGGTTTGGCTTTCTTTGTGCATATGAGTTTTATTCTACTCGGATATCGTCATCTTTTAGGAACTTAGCAACTCCCATTCCGATCGCTAGCCCTGGTAATCCACCAACAGCACCAGCTACTGCCACGCCAATTTTCATGCCTGTTGGAGTGACCGAACGAATGATGACTTCTTCAGCAAATCCGTCACCCTCATTAACATTTTCCAAGCCTCTGCAATTACTAATAGAAACAGGATTTGTTTCTACTCTCCTGTCAAACAGACCGTAGTAATGATTATATTCTCTCACGATTACGTTTGTTGATCGTGTAGTGGTACAGTGTCTAAAATCGCAGTCTTTCACATAGACTTTCGGTCCAGAAATCTTTTCGTAGGTATTGCCTTGAACAAGGAACCCTTCTTCGATTCTAACTCCGTCAAATAAACACTTGGAGATGTAGTTTGTTGCAGAGTTTTTACCACAAGTGAAGTCAAAGCTGGCATTCGTTAATATACCTGAAAGGCTACTGAACAGGTTATAGAACTCGCAGAATTCAACTGTAATTCCACTGCCGTTTGCGATTTTATTTCTGCAATCAACAAACTGGCTATTTTTTATTGTGAGATTGTCTCCGCTTGTCACATTCTCACAATTTTTAAACAAACAATTCATTACCTCTATTGAGCTGCCTGTAAAGGTCTGGTTCTCTATGACTTCTGTGCAAGAGTCGAAGCTAGATTCACTGATCAGGGCACCGCGTTGGATACATTTGTTAATATTTAGGAAACTGCAATTCTTGTAAACCGCTTCTGAGATATTGAATAAGAAGGATTTCATTTTCTCTTTTTCGTAGTGATCAAGGCCACGCACTTCACAGTTTGTGATAGAGATAGAACCATCGATATTAATGATCCCGTCCTTCGAAGCCCAGGTGGAGTCTGACTCGTCATCAGCATTTTTTAAGAAATGAATCTTTGTATCAGATATTTCTCCGGTAACTGTGTTGCCCCAGCCGTTGAAACGAATGAAGTTTTCATCTGGTGAGAAAATCGCACAGTTTTGTACTTGCAGATCCGTATCTCCTTTTAATTGGAGAAAATGATTGCAGTTGTTAAATTCAGTATTCTTAATGATAATCTCATTTTTGCCCTCTGCTTGCACAAAAGAGTTTTTATCATATCCGAGGCAATTCACTTGGCAATTTGTAAAGGTGATGCTTGCTCCTTCAGAGAGTGTGATTTCATCAGAAACGTGAGACTCATTATAGTAAACGATACAATTATCAAATTCTAGATGACCTTCACAATTCATATAGGCACTGATGTGAACGATTTTGTTTTTAAAGACCCTTTTTTCACCACGAGGGATATATAGAATACTTGATATATTCACTTCTTCGAGTTCAATGATTTCTTCATCTAGGAGAAATTCAGACATTTCTACGTAAAACTCTTCCTCATACGCCTCTTCATCAGCACTATATTTATCAATGAAGCCTTGTTTGCCACGTAGTCTATAAAGGGATGTGATCTTGGTTTTTATTTCACGAATCGTTTTATTACCAAAATCAAACTCATCGATAATATCTTCGACTCCATCTGGTAATTCAAAGTCAAGGGTGTTTAAAAAGCTGTATTCGAGACAGCTTGTTAGAATCTTTTTCTTGGCTTCAATATCGTTTATCGATGCAAGAGAGGCATGCAGTTCAATGTTTTGAGCGTCAACTTCGAGATAATTTAGAAGGTTATTAGCATATTGCTGCTGATCTACTGAAATCCCTTCGAATTGGTGCATGAGGGAGTAAAATGCTCCGCCTAAAATCTCCCTTTCTGTTTCTGACAAAGAAGCTATATCTGTTTCTTTTGTAATCCCTAAAATACAGCGTTTTTCTAATACATTAAGCTTTTTAGCTAGTAAGATATCATTTCTTGAAAGTCTTTCGATTTTATCAAAAGCCTCTGTCACTAAGTCTGACACTTTCACATCACGTTCAGATAAGCGAACAAGAATATCCATCAAGATTTGCTGTGCCTGTGCTAGGGTTCCAATCTGGTTAGCCATGCGTTTATCCTGTTTTTTTGAAAGTGTGACCATATCAAACACACGATGGAACCATTTTTCGTTTTTTATCTGTTCAAACTGTTCTTGGGAAGCGGAAGATAGTTTATTAGAAGCTTCTTTTAGATCATCGAAGCTGCAATCTTTATTTTCGTAATAATCATAGTCAATGAGTAATTCTTGTTGTGCCATGGTTTAGATCTTTCCTTTCATTAGTAAATCGAATTCATCAAAGTTCTGTTCAATTTTATTTGCTTTTGCAACTACTTTTCTTTTATTGGATTGAATGACCTGTTCGTCTTTTTGTATCTTCTTAAGGCTATCCTCAAGACTTACCGACATTCCATATACATATCCAGAGGCATGTAAGATTTCAGCAAAAGCGCCTTTTCCAAACACTTCGTCCAAAATGTTGGTTACGGTTTTATTGACGTATATTCCTATTGCCATACCTGCAACAAACCCTATGGCACCGCCAGGGAGGAATATTGTCACAGCTGCCATGGCACCACCTACCAAGGCACCTTTTAACGTATCTTGGCCAACTTCTCGGAAAGCCTCTTGTTCGGTAATCTCACCGTTTTTGTATTTCAAATAATTCGTTATGGCAGAAACGGTCAAACCAACAGCAGCTCCGATGACGGCTCCTTGTGCAGCCTTTTTCGATACTTCTTGAAGGGTAACAGTTGTATGGGCTTGTCCACCGGAAATTTTATCTGTAAGTCGCTTCGTTGATTGTTTTACTCCGTCGGTATTATTTAGCTCTTGTATTTTCAAATGTTCTTGTGCTTGTTTTAGCTTGTTGGCATAGTCAAGGTCACCATTTTGAAAAGCCTTGTCAATATTCTTGGTTAAGGCTTTATGTAAAGCATCGTTTGTTCCAT
This sequence comes from Bacillus sp. cl95, assembly GCF_900115925.1. Classification (GTDB taxonomy): domain Bacteria; phylum Bacillota; class Bacilli; order Bacillales; family Cytobacillaceae; genus Neobacillus_A. The sequence goes on from NZ_FOYF01000007.1 coordinate 43,914, forward strand.
CGATTCCTGCTACTGTTTCGTTAGGTTTCAATGTTCCTTTCTTCAATGCTTCCAAAACATCACTTATATTTCTCCCTAAACCACTATTGCCTTCTGCTGCTTTAACTGTTGTTCTGCTGATTGCTTCTCCAGTAAAGCGATTGACCGTCTCTCCATCAACACCTTTTGCGTTTCCACCTAAAAGTCTAGATTTCTCAAAAAGGCTACTTAATTTACCTTGTTTCCATCGGAGCCAATCGATTTCTTGACCAGTTCCATTTAGCTTGTTTTTTAACATGCCTAATTGGCCTTTAGTGCCATTGTCAAAATAATTCTTGGCACTTTGAGCATCAGCAAAAATACCAGACCTGCTATAAGGATCCAAGTTCAACTGCTTGAATACTTGAATATCCCTCATATATTGATGCGTTCCTTCAAAACTCAAATTCGAACCGGTTAGTTTGTTAATTCCTTGTGCAACACCATCCAAAGTCTGTGACGTCACCAAATGGTATTGTCCCGCAATTGAAGCAAAATTGGCAGCTTCAGAAAGGAGTTGGGGATTTTGCTTTAATTCATTTAAATGAAAAGGACAAATTTCATTGTCTGTATGTAAATCTTTGCAGCGCTTGCAATATGTAGGCATAGATCAACGCTTCCTATCTAGAATAATAGTAATATAAGGAAATTATAACATGTTGGGTGCCTGTCACCACCCGGAATTTGTCGAAAAAGATAATTAATTGTTTAAAGATTGGTCTGCTTTATCTTCGATAAAAATATGTTTTCTGAAAATGGAAATTATAATTACTGGAAGTTTTCTTGGGTGATAAGATAAAAGAGAAGAAGTGTGAGTTTCGATGATAATCAATACTCTCTAGGAGGAATATTCTTGATTTTATATAATGTGACCTGGAATTCATCAGAAACGAAGAAAATCTATCGGGCTACAAAAGATTCCGAGATCCTCATGGAGTATCTGGAGCAGTCGTTAGAAAAAGCCAACTTAATTAAGTTAATAGGTGAGCACCCAGTACCTGATAAGGGCAGAGAGTATGGTGTAATGATTTATTACTTCAATTCAAGCCCAAAAAGAAAATTACTAACTGCCGCACCTCGACGAAACAATAATTATATTCATATTGAATTATTTTCAAGAATACTAACAAGAGAAGTGTTGGAGTCATTCAACCTAGGTAATGCTCGTGATCCTATAATAGATCTCAAGGTACATTCTGTTGATGAGATTGATAGATTAATTGAACTTTTAAAGGCTAACTTTTACAAAGTGTAAATATAGAGGGGAAGAGGGTAGAAGGAGATCAAAATAAAAACATAATATGGTAGGGGGGGAAGTATCTGAACTTGTTCAATCGATATAGGTGCCTGTCACCACTCGAAATTTATCGAGAGCCAAACCGATATGGATTTGCTTTCTTAAGTTCTGTTTTATTTTAGACTTTTCTTTAGAGCTATGGAGTTATTAATAAAGGACTTACCAATGCCATTCGTGCAAAGTATAATCAAGTATAGAAATAATCGTTTTCATTGATACATAAACTCGTATATTCATTAATAAATGAACAACTTCTTGATTTATAAGGTGTGAAATGGTGCCGGTTACTAGATTGTTACATTCTATGAAAAACGTTTAATATTGAGCGGGTTATTCCTCATTAGGAGTTTATAAGAAAAATATTTGTCAAAAGAGAATCGGAGAATATTATTTGCGGTGAGATAGGTGGGAGATGAATGGAAGTGTTGCAGGCCGTTCAGTTTAATATTGATGGTTTTTTACAAAAACTTGATCATTTACCGGATTATAAAGAGAGAGAGTATGAGGTAAGACTCACGAATCTGTCTCTCGAATTGAGTGTGCTTGATTTTAAGGATCTAAGGGAATGGCTTAATAACAAGTATTTGCAGATTGATAATGAGGATGAAAAACTGTTTGCTGTGTTTAATGTCCTATGTAGCTATTCAAGGCGCAAGAAAGATACTTCGGTGTTTAAACAGGTGGTTGAGGAGTCTGGTAGCCGTTTTGTAGGTTATCCTTTATACCCTCATATCTTATCGTTGCTGTATAAGGAAATGGGTGAGTTGGAGCGCTCGATTCAGTCGGCAAAGGAAGCGACGATCGAACTCAATAATCAAGTTGGTGTTCTTCACAATTATGCAGAAGCGATTGTCCATGCGAGAGAAAATAATTTAGCCATTTCAGATGAGCAAATTAAGGAAGCGTTTGAGATTATTAATCGGGTAACTGGGCGCCTTGATCCTTTCTATGCGAAGTTTCACTGTACTCGTGGAAGGATTCTTGCTCAGTTAGGTCAATACACTGAAGCGAAGAAGGCTATTTTGAAGGCAATTGATGAAGAGGAATCATCTAAGAGTGATTATTCAATTAGGATAAATGACTACCAATATCACCTGATACGGATTCAAACCAGTGAATTTAACAAGAGCTTCCATGGCAAGCTCGAATCAACAGAAAAGAGCCTTGAAAATCAAAAGAAAGACATCGAAAAATCAATGCAGAACTTAAAGACAGAAAATCTTCAAATGCTAGGATTTTTTGTAGCGATTATCAGTTTTACAATTGGATCTTTAAATATTTTAGAAGGAAAGAAGTTTTTAGAAAGCGGGCTTTTAATCCTTATCTTGATGGGTTCTACGGTTTTGGCTTATATAGGCTTTGGAATGCTCTTTAGTGTTCAGGTACGAAACAAGCTGACGACGATTATTGTTAGTTCATTAGCGGTGTTGGTGATCATAGGGGCGTTTTCTGGTTACTATTTATTAAAGTAAGGGGAGAACGATATGGTCTTAAACGTGGAACATGTTTATCGAAAAGGAATTGGTAACATCAATGAAGACGCATATGTTCTTCTTGAAGATGAAGGGATTTTTAGTGCCATAGATGGTGCGACAGGTCTTGGCGGATTATCTGGGTCCATTGCAGCGGAAATCCTACGCGAAGCGATTGCTGGTGGAACTGGGCAATTGGTTGAGAGGGTTATTAAAGGTAACGATAAATTACGTGAAGAAGCGGTTTCTGCTTTTAACAAAGAGCAGAGCTTTGAAGATATTCCAAAGCATATGAGAAGCTCGTGTGGACTTGCCGCAGTGAAGATCAATCAAGTTTCTGAGCGTGTTCAGTTACTAGATTATGTAACTGCCGGAGATTGCATATTATTTGTTCAATATGTAGATGGTCGTATCAGGCAAGTGAATATAGACCATATCGATCCGTTAGATGGGATTGCGATTAAGATGCTAACATCGTATTGGATAGAACGATTTGGTGAAGAAAATCCTAACGCTTTGAAGGAAGAGGAAGTTTTTCTTATACATAAGGAATTTCGTGAAAAGATATGCGAGGTACTTAAAATTAACCGAAACAAACTCAACACGGTTGAAGGCTATGGAATCATTGATGGCAGCAAGGAAGCAGAATGGTTTCTTGAAAAAGGGACCATTCCGCTGATCAATGTGAAAAAGATATTGCTTCTATCCGATGGAATGAAAATTCACTCACCACGTAAGAATCCATTGTCGAATGAATGGTTACACACGGCTGAAATAGCCTTCGCACATGGCTTAGAGTATCTAGAAAAGATGGTGCTAGATATGGAAAATAGTGATCCGGCGTGTTATGACTATCCTAGATTGAAGAAGCATGATGATAAGACGGGGATATTGGTAGAGTTGTAATGGTGCCTGTCACGCCCCGAAAAAACTTTTTTCACAGCTTCTTAGACTTTATTAACAATGCCTCCAACCGAAAGGGTGGAGGCATTGTTTCATGAAGCTTTTAAATAGGAACACAGATCTTCGTAGGCTTGATTGATTTCTTTGAATTTAGTGTCTGATTTCAGATAGACATCGGGATGATATTTTTTTGCTAGCAGTTTATATTGTTTCTTAATTGAATTAAGATCACGCGTGTTAGAAGGTAATTCCAGTATCGAAAGAAGAGACTCAATTTTTTTGTCCGTGTTAGCAATTAGATAATTATCAAAATACTTATTAAATAAACTCGTTGCAATACCTCTAATTGACTCGACTTCTTCTCTAAATCTATGGAAATATTTTGGGTTTACGTGAATGGATTCAGGATTACTTGATAAGATGATCTTTCTTTTACTCATAATATTGAAGGTTAGAAGACTAATTAAGAATTCGTATGTAGCATCAAGTAAATTTTGATCCATATTTGCGTTTGATTGTTCGTCTAGCACCAGATTCATGGTTCTTGCAAGGCTAATATCAGTATAATTTTGAAGGGAAAGATTAAAGTAGTTGCCGTGTTTATCTACTACTGAAAATCTCTTATTGTTTAGACTAAAATGAACAGGAATAATTCTGTTGTCGGTAAGCTTTTTAAGTTGAAACTCTATGTTCCCACTTGAATTTTTTAATGTAAGATTCCCTTCGACATAGCCCCAAAAGAATTGACCATTATCTAGTTCGAAACTATAAACAGGACCTTTTGCAAAAACGTTGATTTCTTCCATATAGAATCCTGATTCAAATTCGCCATATCGATAAATATGATTTGGGGAAGCAGAGTAGTTAGAGTGATAGTTTTCAGATGAGCTACTAGAAGAATCAGAACCGAATATTTTGATCAGGACATATATAACAATACAAATGACAATAAACGACATAAGCCTTCTCCATTCTATTATTTTTAGAGTTTTATGTTAAACTTTTCCTTAAATTTACCATGATTTATCTGTTAATTCTACATATTTTTGGAATCTTTGTAGTGGTGCCTGTCACCACCCGGAATTTGTCGAAAGTTATTTGTTTTGTTCCTTTTTTGTACATTAAACAAAGAGGAGTTTTTTAATTTTGGTTCCATCCTTCGGGTACTCCTCATACTCTTATCTGACGCTTATAAATAATCCCAATAAAAATTATTTGAAAAGGTTTTCATATTGTGATATTTTATTTACGTAAACGTTTTCTCTAATTGTATAACTAAAGAATTGAAGTGGGTGGGATATGACGTATACCATTAAAGATGTTGCAAGAAATGCAAACGTATCGATTGCGACAGTTTCTAGAATTTTAAATGGTCAGACAGGATATTCGCCTAAGACAAAAGAGAAGGTACTCAAGGTTATCAACGAACTAGGGTACCATCCGAATGCGGTTGCTAGAGGCTTAATAAACAAAAGAACCCATACGATTGGCGTTTTGTTTCCATATTTGACGGGATCATTGGTGACTGGTTTGTTAAGAGGGATTGAGAAAGCGGCCAGTGCGCAAAGTTCTAGTGTTATCGTTTGCCACACAGAATCAGACGCAGATAAAACGATGAAATATCTCAAGCTATTAAATGAAAAGCGTGTGGATGGTATTATCTTCACAAGTGAGGTATTGCAAGAAGAATATTATGATTTCATCAAGAAGATGAATGTTCCGATTGTTTTATTATCAACCAAGTCTGATGATTATCCTATTCCATATATCAAAGTCGATGATTTTGATGCAGCCTATACGGCTACGCAATATCTGATTCAAAAAGGTCATAAGAACATTGGAATGATCAGTGGACCGAAGGAAGATATTATTGCTGGAGAACCAAGGGTTAAGGGATACATGAAGGCCTTGGAAGACAATTATATCAAGCATAATGATAAGAACGTCGTATACACAGTTGGTTTTGGTTTCCCTGAAGGGAAAGAAGGTTTGGCGAGCTTATTAAAACAAAATCCGGATATTACGGCTCTATTTGCTGCCAGTGATGAAATCGCGATTGGAGCGATATCAACTGCCTATCAAATGGGGATAAAGATTCCTGAAGAGTTGTCGATTATCGGGTACGACAATACCAGCCTGGCTGAAATGTCCGTTCCACCGTTAACGACGATTGCGCAGCCTTTTTCCAAAATGGGTGAGATCGCGGGGAATATGTTATTAAATTTACTGGATGGCGAAGGACTGCCAGAAAGTAGAATTGTGCCACATAGCGTCATTGAAAGAAAGAGTGTAAAAGAAAAGTGATAAACTTTTCTTCACTATAGAGTTTTACGTAAACGTTTACGTAGTGTACGAATATTTTTTTAAAGATTTACGTAAACGTTTACGCTATCTTAGATTGTCTTTTGTAATTTTGTAAACCACTATTCAATTTTAGGAGGAAAATGAAATGTTGAAAAAAGTTGCATTAGGTTTAATGAGTGTTACTTTAAGTGCATCACTATTGGCAGGTTGCTCTTCAAACAAGGAAGAAGATGGTAAGGTTACGCTTCAATTATTCTCAAACAAGTCCGAAAACATTCAAACATATAAAGGTCTTATTAAGGAATTTGAAGCTGAAAATCCAAATATCAAAATCAAATTAGATGCTCCGCCTGAAGCTGAAACAGTATTGAAGACTCGCTTAACGAAGAATGATCTGCCTGATTTGATGGCAATCGGAGGAAATGCGACTTATGGCGAATTAGCTAGAGCTGGGGTTTTAAATGATTTCTCTGATTCTGAATTAGTTAAAACGGTTCAACCTTCTTATGTGGATATGATTGGCCGCCTGGTTGGTTCTGATAAAAAAGGCACGTTCGGTTTGCCATATGCTACGAATGCAAATGCCGTTATTTACAACAAACAAAAATTTGAACAGTTAGGATTACAAACTCCTACTACTTGGGATGAATTTGTTGCTGCGTTAGAAAAGGCTAAAGCAGCGGGCGAGATTCCTATTTACTTAACGTTAAAAGATGCTTGGACAGGTCTAATCTCTTGGAACTCATTAGCAGCTAACATCGCTGGTGAAGACTTTGCAGAAAAGAAAAATGATGGTAAAACTACCTTCGTAAAGAGCTATGACGAAGTTGCAGACAAAATGTTAACACTTACGAAGTTTGGTCATAAAGACAATATGGGTGTTGGCTATGGCGACGGAAATAATGCTTTTGCTAGTGGAAAAGGCGTTTTCTACCTACAAGGTAACTGGGCAATCCCTGAAATCAAAAAAGCAAATCCAGAAATTGAAGTGGGAGTATTCCCGATGCCGGTTACTAATGATCCTGCAAAAAACAAACTCGTTTCAGGTGTAGATATTGTTTTAACAATGAATAAGGATACAGAACACAAAAAAGAAGCAACTAAATTCCTAGAATTCATGATGGAAAAGGAAACAGCTAAGAAATACATTGATGAACAAAAAGCGTTCTCTGCTATCCAAGATGTTTTCCAAGAAGATGCTGTATTTGAAGGAATCAAAGGCAATTTTGAAACAGGTGCACTTACAAGCTTCCCTGACCACTATTACCCAGCTGGATTAGGCGCTGAAAACTTGCTTCAAGAATTCATTATCAAGAAGGACAAAGAAAAGTTCCTTAAGAAGATGGATTCAGAGTGGGAAAAAATTCAAAATCGTTAATAGAAACAATGGGGTGTCTTCTCTTTAGATGCCCTGTTCTTCTATTATGGGAGGGATTTGCTGGATGAAGAAGAGTAAAGTTTATCTGTCCATCGCTTTGCCTGCATTCGTTCTATTCTTCATATTTCATACTTATCCGGCATTACAAGGTATTTTTTACAGTTTCACAGACTGGAAAGGGTATGGAGATTGGAATTTTGTTGGGTTAAAAAACTATCTGAATGTTTTCAAAGATGACCGTGCAGGAGATGCCTATCTCTTTACGTTTAAATTTGCGATTGTAACGACGATCATCGTCAATGTTATTAGTCTTTTGGTTGCCATGGGGCTGAATGCAAAAATCAAGTTTCATAAGACGTTAAGAGCGATTTATTTTATGCCGTTTATTTTAAGCATCCTCATTGTCGGTTTCATTTTCAACTTCATTTTTGCCCATATGTTACCTCAACTCGGTGAAGCGCTGGGGTGGGATTGGCTGGCAAAAAACATTCTTGGGGATCCCGACCTTGCTTGGCTGGGAATCGTACTAGTGGCAGTATGGCAAGCGGTTTCCTTCAATACCATTTTATATTTGGCAGGACTCGTCACGATTTCAGAAGATATGTATGAAGCGGCAAGTATTGATGGTGCCGGAGTTTGGAAAAAGTTCTGGAATATTACATTCCCGTTAATTGCGCCATTCTTTACAATCAACATGGTTCTTTCCATGAAAGGCTTCCTGCAAGTTTTCGACCAGATTATTGCATTGACAGGAGGCGGACCAGGTAAATCTACAGAATCCATATCCTTGCTCATTTATCGAGGGGGATTTGAAGGTGGAGACTTTGCCTATCAATCTGCGAATGCTGTCATTTACTTCATCGTAATTGTTATCGTTTCAGTAGTACAACTTAAGATTTTAGGTAAAAGGGAGGGAGAAAACTAATGAATCGTAAAAGGACTAGCTGGTTAATCACAACGCTCTTGATTCTAGGTTCATTGTTTATATTGTTTCCTCTCTATTTAACGATTACGATTGCTTTTAAAACACCACATGAATTGGCGGGTAACCTATTATCGCTTCCACAAACATGGTCCTTTGATAATTTTACAGAAGCAATAGAAATGACGAACTTCTTCAACGCTCTCAAAAATAGTGCGATCGTCACGGTAGTCGTCGTCATCTTTACGGTCCTTACGAATTCGCTGGTGGCTTATGTCGTAGCAAGGAACATGCATAAGAAGCTGTATAAATCTTTATACTACTATTTCTTAAGTGCCATGTTTATTCCTTTCCCTATTATCATGCTTCCTCTTGTAAAACAAACAAGTGCTTGGGGCATGGACAATCTTTGGGGTTTGATTATTTTATACATTGTATTCAATCTATCATTCAATGTCTTTATCTACATTGGCTATATACGTTCCATTCCCTTGGAACTGGAGGAGGCAGCCATTATTGATGGAGCAAGCACGTGGGGTGTTTTCTGGAAGGTGATCTTCCCGTTATTGGCTCCCATGAATGCCACTGTTGCCATACTTACATGTCTTGGTGCTTGGAATGATTTCATGCTGCCACTTGTACTTTTGAGTGACAGAGAGATGGCCACTTTACCTCTTGTACAGTATGTATTCCAATCACAGTTCAGTACTGATTATAACCTAGCATTTGCTTCCTATTTAATGGCATTGGCACCAATGATCATTGTCTATATCTTTGCTCAGAAGTGGATTATTAGTGGAGTTATGAAAGGCTCTATCAAGTAAAAAAATAGCTTGATTAATAGATGTTATGTGAAAAATAAACCAAGAGGACGGAGAGGCTTTCTATGAATAAAACATGGTGGAAAGAAAGTGTCATTTATCAAATCTATCCGAGAAGCTTTAATGATTCCAATGGCGATGGAATCGGTGACTTGAACGGAATTACAGAAAAACTGCCCTATCTAAATAAATTGGGGATCGATGTGATTTGGCTTTCCCCTGTATATAAATCACCTAATGATGATAATGGATATGATATTTCCGACTATCGCAATATCATGGATGAGTTTGGCACAATGGAAGACTTTGATAACATGCTCGAAGAAGCTCATAAACATGGAATCAAAATCATGATGGACTTAGTCGTGAACCATTCAAGTGATGAGCACTTATGGTTCCAAGAATCCCGCAAATCAAAAGATAATCCTTACAGAGATTATTACATTTGGAAAAAAGGTGTGAATGGTGAGCCTCCTACCAATTGGGGAGCGGCATTTGGCGGGAATGTTTGGGAGTATGATGAACAAACAGACGAGTACTATTTGCACTTATTTAGTAAAAAACAACCAGATCTAAACTGGGAGAACCCCGCTCTAAGAGAAGAAGTCTATGAAATGATGCGTTACTGGCTTGATAAAGGTGTAGATGGCTTCCGTATGGACGTTGTTAACTTCATTTCAAAAGACACTTCTTACCCTCAAGGGGAAGTGAGAGAGGGGATGAAGTACGGGGACGGCAGTAAATATTTTATGAATGGTCCTCGAATCCACGAATTTCTTCATGAAATGAATAAAGAAGCTTTAAGCCACTTTGATACGATTACAGTTGGTGAAATGCCAGGCGTTTCTGTTGAAGAAGGAAAGCTTTATACGGGTGAACAAAGAAATGAATTAAACATGGTCTTCCATTTCGAACATGTTGGTTTAGGTGATGGCAAGTATGGAAAATGGGATCCTAAAGAATGGAAGTTAACAGATCTTAAGAAGATTTTTACAAAATGGCAAAAGGGTCTTGAACTGGATGGTTGGAATAGTCTTTATTGGAGCAATCATGATCAACCTAGAGCGATTTCGCGCTGGGGAAATGATTCAGAAGAATTCAGAGTCATTTCTGGAAAAATGCTAGCTACCTGCCTTCATATGCTTCAAGGATCGCCATATATTTACCAAGGCGAAGAAATTGGTATGACAAATGTTAAATTCGAACAAATTGAAGATTATCGTGATATCGAGACATTAAATGCTTATCGTGATCTGACACCAGAATTTCTTTCCCATGAGGAAATATTCAAGGGAATCCATGAAAGAGGACGCGACAACGCGCGAACTCCTATCCAGTGGGATGCTAGTGAAAATGCTGGATTTACTTCTGGAACTCCGTGGATTAACGTTAGTCCAAACTATGAAACCATTAATGCGGAAGCGGCCCTTAACGATGAAAATTCAATTTTCTATTACTACCAAAAGCTCATTCAGCTTAGGAAACAAAATGAAGTCATCGTTTATGGAAAGTATGATGTTCTAATGGAAGAAGACGAGCAAATCTATGCCTTCACACGCACGCTTGAAGGAGAAAAACTGCTAGTCATTTGTAATTTCAGCAAGGAAACGCCGGAATTTGTCCTACCCGATCACTTAAAGGTTTGCGGTAAAGAATTACTCATTTCGAACTATGACGTAGACGCAGACGAATCCATAGAAAAGGTTGTCCTTAAACCTTACGAAGCGAGAGTGTATCGTCTTACAAATTAATCATTCATGACAAAAATATTATGGGGCTTCTTTTTATAAAAGAGCCCTTTTCTGTTATCAAGTTTAGCGAGGTGTAATATGGAAATGAAATGGTGGAATGAAAGTGTTGTTTATCAAGTCTACTGGCGTAGTTTCTACGACACAGATGGTGACGGCTATGGCGATTTGCGCGGTGTGATCGAAAAGCTGGATTATATTAGCGAATTGGGAGTAGACGTAATTTGGCTGAATCCCTTTTATGTTTCGCCTGATAAGGATAATGGTTATGACATTTCCGATTATTATTCCATTATGCCAAAAGCGGGAACCCTACAGGATTTTGAAGAATTGATTGCTGAAGCGAAAAAAAGGAATATGAAGATTATCATGGATTTGGTTGTTAACCACACATCCAATGAACACCCTTGGTTTAAAGAATCCAGGTCGAGTAAAGATAACCCTAAAAGGGACTGGTATATTTGGAGGGACGGTAAGGATGGCAACCCGCCAAATAATTGGCGTTCTTACTTCTGTCCCTCGACGTGGGAGTATGATGAAGAAACGGAACAATATTTCTTCCATTCCTTTGCTGTTGAACAGCCGGATTTGAATTGGGAGAATAAAGAGGTTCGTGAAGCCATTTATCAGATGATGCATTTCTGGCTTCAAAAGGGAATTAGCGGCTTTCGTCTCGATGCCATCGCATTGCTTGCTAAATCTGCGGGTTATCCTGATGCGGAAGAACCTGATGATATCAGATATCTTACCAATAATCCGGGAGTACACGACTACTTGCAAGAAATGAACAAAATGGTTTTTAGCCAATATGATGCTTTAACTGTAGGAGAAGTTGCATTTGTTTCTCCAGAAGAAGGATTACTTTATGTTGACGAGAGTCGTAAGGAGTTGGATACCCTATTTCATTTTGAGGTATGTGACGAAATGCCAACATGGGATTTGAAGCGATTTAAAGAGATTCAAAAAAGATGGTATGAAGGATTATGGGGTAAAGGCTGGAATTCTCAATTTCTAAATAATCATGACCATACAAGATTGGTGACTCGATATGGCAATGATGCGGAGTACCGTGTTGAGTCGGCCAAACTGTTTGCTGCCATGCTACATTCCCTTCCCGGCATGCCTTATATCTACCAAGGTGAAGAGATTGGTATGACTGGTGTAAGGTTTGATGATATCAACGACTATAATGATATTGCCATGAAGAATAAATATGCAGAATTAACAGCCAACGGTCAAGATCCTCAAGAAGTGCTCGAACAGCTTCAGCCATTAAGCAGGGATAACAGTAGGACGCCGATGCAATGGGATGGCTCGGAACATGCAGGGTTCACGAATGGGAAGCCATGGATTAACGTGAATCCCAACCATCTTGAAATAAATGTTGAAGCTGCATTAAGTGACAAGGATTCTATATTCTACTTTTATCAAAAACTGATAAAATTGCGGAAAAAGCATCTTGTGTTTGTATACGGTGATTACACTCCGATGATGGAGGAAGATGAAAACCTCTACTCTTATATGCGAACCTATCAGGATGAGTCGATCCTGTTTGTAGGGAATTTTTCAGAAACCAACCAAACGGTCAGTCTCCCTGAAATTGAGGAAGAGAATTTATTAATCTCCAACTACGGGACAGAGGCTAGCGAAGAGAATCAAGCGATAGTCTTGAAGCCTTATGAAGTTAGGATTTATTTGGTTTAAACGGTGCCTGTCACGTCTTAGAATATGTTGAAAGCCAAACCCTTTGTGGGGTTTGGCTTTTGTTTTGAAGCAGTTAGACATGCAGAAAATGATAGTGAGATTATTTCGAACGTCCATGAAGTACTTCATAGCCGTTATGACTATCAAAAGCCATGCAAG
>NZ_FOYF01000007.1:57190-179389 GCF_900115925.1 Bacillus sp. cl95
GGAGGTGCAAAAGCACTTCATAGATGTTATGAATATCAAATCAAGTGCGACAATTAGTTAGAAAGTACATCTTAACCAACAAAATAATAAGATACCATTTTCATTACTCATAAAAAGCCCACTGATGAATGCCTTTCATTTTAAAGTGCTTTCTTAAGAGCCTACCGATTCTGAGCTTTGAATCTATTACCTGACACCAGTCATGAACTTCCCGGGTTGTAATTTTTCGATGAGGAAATAGTAACTTTAACTCTTCAATGCTCCTCAAAATAGCTGTTGTAACCAGTTCTTCGCATCCGCATTCACTGCATACCACTTTTCTACCTACGGTTGAAATTGAAAATGAGTAACACTTTTTACAGGTGATGCCTTTTCTAAGTTGCGTAATTTCATAAGCAGGGAGTTTGGCATTGGGGGATAGTCCAGTTAGGTGCATAGAGGTGAGTTTTTCTGCCAGTTTTTTATGTGAGCTATTTAAGTGGGAAGGGATGGTATCTAGTTTTGTGAGGAAGGATTTAAGTTGTGTTGGATAAATAAATGGTAAGTCAGGAGAGGCTTTGTATAAAGTGAACTGTGGGTTAACAAAGACGATTTTTCCTTCGATAGAAAAATTAATATTCAAACTTTGGAGTAGAAGACGCAGTAAAGATTTACTTCTATTCAACTGAGCTAGTGGGTTCAAAACTTCCTTCCCAAAGGCCATTTGGAACATTTCAGGATCATAAGAATATTCTCCTTCGTAATTTTTCACTTCAATAATATAGAGCATTTTTTGAAAAATGATTAGGGTATCCATTTGAAATTCAGTATTGTTCGCCCTGAGCTGTAGATCGTTCAATATTAGGCAGTCATTTTGAAGGTTTTCTGTTAGTGAATCAAATTGCAGTTCCCCTTGAAAACCCTTTTCCATTGTGTAACAGTACTTTTGCTCATGTGATTTTAACTCCATTCGCGTGTTTAGAACTCTTAAAATCTTTAATAAAGGTGATTCGGTCCGCGCTTTAAAAATCATCTCACACATCCTTTCACAATATATAAAAATTCACAGTTTAATCATACAAGATTGCAAGAAAGAGAAAAATGAACGTTTTGTAAACATTATTAGAAACTTTCGAATAGGCTTAGCATTATGCGATAATTAAAGGAGAAAACTCATATTGGATTGAGGGTGTTGTGATGAAAATATCGGAGCTTATGGAAAGGCTTAAGACTTTGGACCAAAATAGTGAACTCAAAATAAGTCTATTAAAAGATGGCTATCGACCTTTTTGTGATATGAAAGATATTGGAGAGATTGATCCCGTTTTTGATCAAGACACAGGAAAACTTACATATACAATCTCAGTATCGGTTAATAGGGAAGAGATCGATTTTATAAAAGAGGGATTAAAGTGAAAATCATTTCATGGAATTGTAATAGAAATAAGTATGAAAAAATCACTGACCTTTCCCCTGATATAGCTGTAATACAGGAGTATCCAGATCCAAGTATATTTAAAGCTGCTTTTGAGTATGACGATGTCATTTGGTTTGGGAAAGAAAAAGGAATTGGTTTAGGTATCCTATCTTTTTCAAAGGACTACAAGCTTACTTTGTTAGAAACCGACATCAAATATGAGTGGATTGTTCCTATAAAGGTGACAGGAAAAGCTGACTTTACTTTGATAGCAGTTTGGACAAAACGGATTCCGGGATATGCTTCGTACGGAAAACTACTATATACAGCTTTAGAAGAATATGAATCTTACTTAAGTGGTAGGCGAGTCGTCATTATTGGAGATTTTAATATTGATAAGAAACTACCAAGAAGTTATTCGGGAATACAGGGGAGTCTGGGGTTTGACCGTATTATAGACCTCTTTGCTAAATATGAGCTTGAAAGTTGCTACCACTATTTTTCCAAGGAAGAGTTTGGGGCAGAAAGCAGGGCGACTTACCATCATCATGGTAAAAGAGAAAACCCTTTCCATATTGAATATTGCTTTGTTTCAGCTGGAATTCTACAAGGCATCCAAAAGTTTTATATCGGTGAAGAAAGTGAGTGGGCGGGATTTAGTAGTCATTTCCCTCTTGTGATCGAATGTGATATAGAGCAAAACGATATAGAGCCCGTTGCTAAAAAAGAAATTACGATAGAGAATTTGAAAACAGATTATGATCTCCTCATCGATAATGAAGTGGCAACAGAACAAGAAATAGATGAGGCTGTTAAGTATATAAGAGCATTGAGGATTATGAAAAATTTGTAATCTGTCTAGTAAAAAACCATCACCTTTGGAAGGTGATGGTTTTGTTAGTGTAAGAATTCTATGCTTTAATTAACCCGATTTCAACTAAACGTTGGTATAGGAAATCGCCAGCTGTGATAGCAGGATACTTTTCTGGATTTTCTTCTGAGATACAAGAAGGAATCGTTTCTAGTAAGCAGCTGCTGTATGGATGTACAAAGAATGGCATAGAGAAACGTGAAGTATTTTCACCTTCTGGGTTTACTACACGGTGTGTTGTAGCAGGGATCACTTCGTTTGTAATTCTTGAAAGCATGTCCCCAGCATCTACGATAATTTGTCCTTTTTCTGCTTTAACATCGATCCATTCTCCTTCACGAGTAAGAAGTTGAAGACCAGATGCTGTTGATTCAACAAGAAGAGTGATTAGGTTGATATCTTCGTGTTCACCAGCACGGATTGCATTAGGGTCCATAGTATCATCTAATGCAGGGTAGTGAATCGCACGCAAGATGCTGTTTCCGTCTTTGATCATGTCTGAGAAGAAATTTAAGCGTAGATCCATTTCAAGAGCAAGTGCTTCAAGCATGTTGTTAGCTACGCGCTCAAGTCCACGATAGAAATTTAACGCATCTTTACGCATATCTTCTACTTCTACAGGCCATAGGTTTTCTGGATATTCACCTGCAAGTGGGTGTCCAACTGGAAGCTCCTGTCCAACATGGAAAAACTCTTTCAAATCGCCAACTGTACGGTTTTTAGCATGCTCTTTACCAAAGCCAGTGTATCCACGAGCTCCACCAAGAACGCTTTCGTACTTCTTCTTTGTTTCTGTATCTAAACTAAAGAATTTTTTCCAAAGATCATAGTTCTTATCTATTAAATTCGGGTCAACGCCGTGACCTTCTAAAATAATGAACCCAGTTTCTTTCAATCCTGCAACGAATTCTTCTGCAAAAATCTTGCGTTGATCAGTATTTCCGTAAGTATAATCTTTTAAATTAAGAGTGCGTACATGTGTCAAAATGATTTTCCTCCTAGATATGTAAGGGTTTTCATAAATCTATTTTATTTTACACTATATTAGTAGTAGAAAATAGCATAAATTCGAAAATATCCGATATTTGTCGAAGAATAGTTACTTGTTCATTTTGTGGTGCCTGTCACCACCCGAAAAATCTTGTTTCACAACCGAAAAAGGGACAAACATCTTATTCATGTTTGTCCCTTCTTTTTATAGATTCTGCCGAAACCATTCATCCAAGGTAAGAGCGAGTTCTTTTCGAACGTTGGTATAGCCATGATCAGTTTCAAAGACTTTATGTTGGAATTCTTTATCATTTTCAAGTATTTGCACGAGCGGGTCATGGAAAAAGGCCTTTGGTAATTCATCGTCGTGAGTTGCAGCTGTTAAAAGTAATTTGCGGTCAACTAATGTCGATGCGAATAGGAATGTATTCCAATCGTTACGGTTGTTTCTGACTTCCTCCATGATACTTTCTGCTGTACAGCCATGTAGGAAGAAGGAGGATTCTTTGATTCCTTCATAGATTTGCGATTCGATAGCTGGGTTCTGTTCTATCATGTGAACGAATAATCCTAGGTTTGCTGGTGAAAGGGAAGCGACTGCCTTAATGGATGGATCTGTTGAGGCTGTCTTTAGTGCTAAGAAGCCGCCAAAGCTATGTCCAAGCAGCCCGATTCGGTCGATATCTATTCTATTTTCATCAGCTACTTTATTTTGTTTTATGTATTGAATGGTTGCCTGAACATCTTCTAAGGCGTTGGTGTAAGAAAAGGTACCTTGGCTTCCCCATGCGCCGCGATAGTTGATGACCAAAACATTCCAGCTCTTTTGATGTAGTTCGGATGCTATATCAAGATTCATGATGACTCCAGGGAATCCATGAAGCATGATGATGGTTGGGTGTGGACCTGCTCCTTCAGCAATATGCATTCTTCCCACCAATATATCTTCACCACTTGGAATTTTTAATAGTGCCAATTTGCTTCGGACATCTTTTGATGCATTCTCCATCTTTATTTCCCCCAATTTTCATCTTTTCTCTAACCATCATTATAAAAATAATTGAGATAATATTCCAGCTAAATATTTACCGAACTTATGTCATTAGACCTGCCTGATTGTTCTTTTTAACGAATAAGTATCAATAGTAACAGATTGTAAAATTTCAAACACAAAACCTTTTTCCTATCTTTTGTAAAGAAGCATATAATCTTTGTAAATATTTAGTTAATGCTAGATTGTTGCTGGTTTATGCCTTAGAATAGATTTGTAAGCAAAATTCTTTTTTACATAGTTTTTTGTAAAAGAAGGAGGGGGAATTTGATCAGAGGTTTGTAGAGTGATAGGTGTTTGTTCTTATTTGAGAACAATACGCAACTTAGAGCAATTGCTTCTTCGTCGTTGTTTGTCCATCTCCACGTGCAATGAAGTATGTATCTGTTTGAAACGTACAAAATATCATTACAGGAGGTAAGGTATGAGGATATTCAAGAAGCAATGGTTTATTGTCACGCTTATTGTGATGTTGCTTGCGAGCTATAGCTTGCCGTTTGCGCCGAAAGCCAGCGCTGCAGAGCCAATAACAGTCGCCCAGGCGATTGCCAATAACTCGGGAACGGCAACGGTTAAAGGTTATATTGTGGCTTATACAAAGAGCGGTCCAACCTATCAGTTTACGGGACCATTCCCAGATGATTTAAACTTTGCCATTGCTGATAGTCCAACGGAAACGGCAAAAGCGAAAATTCTTCCAGTTCAGCTTACATCTTCATTTAGAACAGCATACGGTCTTAAAACAAATGCTTCTCATATCGGTAAGCAAGTTCTTGTCACCGGTTCACTTGAAGCGTATTTCGGAGTGGCCGGACTGAAATCTCCATCTGCGATTGAATTCGCAGACGGTGGAGGAGGACCTGTTGATCCACCACCTCCAGGCACAGAAGGTCTTAAAATCCATGATATTCAAGGCGAAAGCCATAACTCTCCATATAAAGATAAAGATGTGAAAGGCGTAGAAGGTATTGTTACCTATGTTGTTGATGCAAACAACTTCTATATGCAGGATCCGAATCCTGATAGCAATTCGAAAACGTCCGAAGGGATTCTTGTTTATAAAAAATCCCACGGATTGGTGAAAGGCGACCTCGTTGCCGTTGATGGTCTTGTTAAAGAGTGGATAACAGAAGGTTACAGCGACAAACTCCAAACAGACCTTGCTGTGACGGAGATTAACGCTGATACGACCACGATTACGAAGAAAGCGAGCAATCAAGCTTTACCAGCAGCTCTTGTGATCGGAAAAGATGTTATTCCGCCAACTCAAGTGGTCGATAATGATCAGTTCGGTACATTCGACCCAACAGAAGACGGTATTGATTTTTACGAAAGTCTTGAGGGTATGAGGGTTGCGCTTGAGAACCCAACAGCCGTTGCACCGCAAAAATACGGTGAAGTACCAGTCATCGTCAATAAATTCGAAGGCAAAACGTACACAACACCGGGCGGAGTTCCCATTACGAAAGACAACGCTAATCCGGAAAGATTCCACCTCTTGTTCGGTGACCGTGATTTCGTCAGTAAAACAGGAGACAGGTTCGATGGCACTGTGGTAGGTGTTGTCAGCTACACATTCCAAAACTTTAAGATTCTTACTGATAAAGCGTCATTGCCACCGCTTGTAGAAAGCAATTACGAGCGCGAGACAACGGAAATCAATAAGGATAGCGATAAACTCACTCTTGCTACTTACAACATGGAGAACTACACAGCTGCAAACGCTGAAAAAACAAATAAGATTGCGGAAACAATGGTCCACAACATGAAAACGCCTGATATTATCGGTTTAGTTGAAGTACAAGATAATAACGGCGAAAGTTCTGGTGGAACAGATGCTTCGCAAAACTATCAGGCTCTTATTAACGCCATTGTCAAAAATGGTGGTCCAACATATAGATGGACAGACATTGCACCTGAAAATAATCAAGATGGTGGTGCGCCAAACGGAAACATCCGTGTTGGTTTCATCTATAATCCTGAGCGCGTGGCCTTAAATGAAGGTACAAAAGGTACTGCTACGCAAGCTGTAGGTTATGAAAATGGTTCATTGACATTGAATCCTGGGCGTATTGATCCGACTAACTCAGCATTCTCTTCAAGCCGTAAGCCATTGGCAGCTGAGTTCACTTTCCAAGGTGAAAAAGTGATCGTGATTGCGAACCACTTTAACTCAAAAGGTGGAGACCAACCGATCTTCGGTAAGAACCAACCGCCAGTACTAGGCAGCGAAGTTCAACGTATGAAAATTGCAGGCGTTGTGAACAACTTCGTGAAAGATGTCCAAACGAAAAACCCTGAAGCAAATGTTGTTGTCCTTGGTGACTTGAACGACTTCGAATTCTCGAATCCTCTTACTAAATTAAAAGGAGACGAGTTAACGAACTTAATCGAACATGTCCCTGCACCTGAACGATTCACTTACAACTACCAGGGTAATTCTCAAGTGCTTGACCATCTTCTCGTTTCGAATAGATTGGCACAGCACGCTGAAATTGATATCGTCCATGTTAACTCTGCATTCACAGAGGCACACGGACGAGTGAGTGACCATGATCCACTTTTAGCACAGCTTGATTTGAAAATGGAGCCGGTGGCTAAACCACTTAACCTATCGATTATGCACGTGAACGACAGCCACGCACACGTGGATCAATATCCTAAATTGATTACGGCAGTTAATGAAGTCCGCGGTCAAAAAACGAATTCGCTATTGCTTAGTGCTGGAGACGTGTTCTCAGGAACACTTTACTTTAAGCAATACGAAGGTTTAGCAGACGTAGAATTTATGAACAAGCTTAAATTCGATGCGATGACTTTCGGAAATCACGAATTTGATAAGAATTCTAAAACGCTTGCTAACTTTGTAAAACAAGCGGAATTCCCGATCGTGAGCGCAAACGTCAACGTGACAGCCGATCCGGAATTAGGTTCACTTTTTAAAGAAGAGATTGGGAATCCGGCATCTGGTGGCAAGATCTATCCGTCCATCGTGAAGGTGGTAGATGGTCAAAAGGTTGGTATCTTCGGTTTAACGACGGAAGAGACAACATTCCTTGCTAGCCCATCTGATGATATTATTTTTGAAAATGCGGTCGATAAAGCCCGTGAAACGGTTTCTATGCTTGAAGGTGAAGGCATCAATAAAATTATTGCTGTTACTCACCTTGGAGAAAATGTCGACGAAGAATTGGCTTCGGCAGTTGAAGGAATTGATGTCATTGTAGGTGGACATTCCCATACGAAGCTATCAGCTCCTGTAGTCGTGCCAAAAGAAGAGCCAACCCTTATTGTGCAAGCAAATGAGTATTTGAATTTCCTCGGTTTGCTTGATGTTTCTTTTGACGAAAAAGGTGTGATTACAGCACACAACGGTCAGCTATTAGATGTAAATAAGTATGCGGCAGATGCAGAAGCAGCCGCCCGTGTCGCAGAATTGAGAGCTCCGCTTGATGCGTTAAGACAGCAAGTAGTTGGATATTCAAATGTCGTGCTGAATGGTGCACGCGGAGATGTGCGTACGAAGGAAACAAATCTAGGAAACTTGATTGCGGATGCGATGGTTCAAAGAGCGAATGAATCAGTACCTACTTACATCGGCTTCCAAAATGGTGGTGGGATTCGTGATTCGATCAATCAAGGTGATGTCACATTAGGTGAAATCTTAACGGTTATGCCGTTTGAAAACCTGCTTGTCACTCTTAATCTGACGGGAGATGAAATTCGCCAAGCACTTGAAACAGGTGTGAGCCAAGTGGAAACCGCGCAAGGTAAATTCCTACAAGTTTCAGGTGTGAAATTCAAATACGACCCTGCGAAGCCAGCAGGCAACCGCGTATGGTCGATTGAAGTGAACACGGCGAATGGTTATGAAAAACTAGATTTAACGAAGAACTACAATGTCGCTACAAATGCATACGTCGCTGACGGCGGAGACGGTTTTTCGGTACTCAAGAAAGCAAAAGATGATGGCAGAATGAAAGAATTATTAGTGGTAGATTTCGAAGTGCTATCGAATTACTTTGAGAAAAATAGTCCAGTAGCACCAACAGTCGAAGGCCGTATCATTGCGGCAAAAGCTAAGCCTGCTACACCGACAGTGAATCCTGTATCGGATGTAGATGTGAAGGTGACAGGGAAGGCTGAAGCTGGTTTGAAGGTAGTTGCAAGGGCGAATGGTGCTGAAATTGGAACAGCGGTTGCTAATGCAGAGGGTGCATATGAAATTAGCATCTCCAAGCAAAAAGCTGGAACCGTGATTTCGGTTGTAGCAGTCAATGAAGCTGGGAACGAAAGTGATGCAGCTCAGGTGACGGTAAGTGATGCGACCGCTCCTGATGCGCCTGTTGTGTTACCGGTTAAGGATAAGAATAAAGTTGTGAAAGGTACTGCAGAAGCTGGTTCCACTGTAACAGTTTGGGATGGTGGGAAAGAACTCGGCAAAGGTAAGGCTGATGCAGCGGGATACTTTGCCGTTAGCGTATCTTCACTAGTTGGAATCAAGACGATTCAAGTGACGGCAACTGATGCAACCGGAAATGTGAGCGAAGCTGTGACGGTGAAGGTGAAGGATACAACCGCACCTGACGCGCCACAAGTGAATCCGGTGAAGAGTACAGACAAAGTGATCACAGGACAAACAGAACCGAACGCAACCATCTTCATGAGCGACGGCGTCTCATTCAAAGTCGTCAAAGCAGACAAGAATGGTATGTTCTCGATTCTATTGAAGAAGCCATATCCAACGTATACGCAGTTGAGTTTCTTTGCGATTGATCAAGCAGAAAATGCGAGTGGCGCGACTGTGGTGTTTGTGGAGTAGGTGCCTGTCACCACCCGTTTTTTCTTGTTTCACATTGTTACACAGGAAGCCCCCTGTTTTATGCAGGGGGCTTTTGTAGTGGTGCCTGTCACCACCCGTTTTTTGTCGAATGGCGAAGATATACTGTAAAACTGGTTTCAAAAGAAGGAATTTTTCTGTATATGGAGAAAGAAAAATGAGAGTATTTCAAATTAATGCTAAAGAGGGTGGTGGTTTTCTTATCATCTATATGTTCTGTTCATTTTAATTAAAATGGAGGAAAAATGCATGGGTAGAGAAAAGAGAGTTTGGATGCACGACCGTTTTTATCATGTTGTTTGTCGAGGAAATCGTCGAGACCCATTGTTTCGGTCACCGTCCGATTTTAAAGTTTTTTACCACATCTTAAATCAGTTACATGAAAAGTTCCCTCTTGAAATAGCCTCTTATTGCCTGATGACAAATCACTTTCATCTCCAGCTACGCTCCGAAGAAACCTCGCTTTCTAAAGTCATGTCTCTTATGAATAAACGATACGCGAACTATTACAACACCAAGTATCACCTAACTGGTCACGTTTTTGAGAAAAGGTATTTTGCTAAGATTATTGATAACTATATGGGAATGATAGAGGTCAGTCGGTATATCCATCTTAATCCGGTTGAAGCTGGAATGGTGAAGAGGCCTGAAAACTATCCGTGGAGTAGCTATAAGTTTTATTGTTATCCTAATCATTTCCAACCTGGCTATTTGAATACCGCTGAAGTGCTGAAACTTTTTGAGGGTACTGTTGAGGAGAAGAGGATAGCTTATTGTGCCTGTCACGCCCCGAAGATTGTCGAATTTTCTCCTGTCTAAATCATCTATCTTTTCCAATATTTCTTTTACTAGGATTCTTTAGCCAATATAATAGGTATAAAAACTCTTAGAGGTATGAGCGATGAAAAGCAATTTTAGTTTTTTACCATGGCTTGATTTATCTTTGTTGGGTCAGTCTGCAGAAGCAAATGTTGAGACTGATCCGATTGTGAGTATCATAAAATGTCGACAGTTTGTAGAATTAGCTACAAATAAGATGTTGTCTTTCGAAAATTTGGTTGCTCCTATTCCCAATACACTTGCAAGCAGAATCGAATTACTAAAAATAAATAAGCGTATATCTGACGACGTGTATCAGAGTTTAAGTGCGATTCGAAGAAAGGGAAATGAGGCTGTCCATGATTTGGTGGGAAGTGTACAAGAAGCTTATGCGGCTATAAAAGATTGCTATAACATTGCGGTTTGGTTGAATAATGAGCATGGATACTATGAGACGCCGGAGCCTTTTCATTTAAGTGTCAATCTTGAAACGGATACGACGGATTTA
The DNA here is from genome assembly GCF_900115925.1 of Bacillus sp. cl95. Lineage (GTDB taxonomy): Bacteria > Bacillota > Bacilli > Bacillales > Cytobacillaceae > Neobacillus_A. Next base: position 67,666 of record NZ_FOYF01000007.1, read on the forward strand.
AGTGTATCTTTACGTGACCTATCACAGTTGAAGAAGGTTGAGAAACAGGCTATTGCTCTTTTTCGAACTTTTTCTTATGGGGTAGGTCAATCATTCGGCTTTTTTAATACTCATGGTGAAATTTGCGTTGACCCTATTTTTAAAAATGTTCTTGTTAATGAAGGGAAAGCTTTCTTTAATGATCTAGCAGCCGCTGCAGACGACAATGGTCAATGGGGCTATATTAATAAGGAAGGTCGATTTGTAATAGACCCCGAATATATCCATGTAAATCATTTCTCCGAAGGGTTCGCCGTGGTAAGAAAGCGAGAAAGATATGAATTTATAGACCTTCAAGGGGAGAGAATTAACCGTACCAAGTATCATGGTGCTTATTCTTTTTCAGATGGAGTGGCTGCTGTTCAGGATAAAAGTGGCCTTTGGGGTTTTATCAATCAAGAAGGTAAAAATGTCATAAAGCCTACTTACACGGATATGGCTTACTTCAGGAATGGGGTTGCGACGGTAACTGAAACCCCGCGTAATAATTATGGATTGAAAAAGAACAAGCTTATAGATAAGAATGGAAATATTGTTCTGGATGAAAGTTATGATTATGACATAATTGGTGCATCGGAAGGTTATGCATTGGTTCAGAAGGATCAGTATTATGGGGGCGGATATCAATTTATTCACCTTGAAACAGGCGAACAACTTCTAAGTGAAGACGCTGAAGAAGCAGAATTGTTTTATGAGGGATTTGCTGCAGTGAAAATAAAAGGACGCTGGACTTTTATCAATCATAAAGGTGAATTAATAGCTGACCCAAGATTTACTTTTGTTTCATCATTCTCCGAGGATGGCTATGCAGAGGTTATGTCGGGGAATAAGAAAGGGATTATCCATTCATCTGGACGAATGGTTGTTCCAGTGGTTTATGATGAAGTTTACAGACCATCTGACGGTCTTATTGGTGTGAGAAAAGATTGGAAGTATAGTCATAACTATATGTTTGATAAAAGTTTGGGCTATTTGGATTTGAACGGTAAAGAGGTTATTAAACCGCAGTTCAGCGATGGAAATGAATTTAGTTGTGGCGTTGCAGCAGTTAGAGAGCAGGGAAAATGGATCTTTATCGATAAGGCGGGCCAAAAAATTACTACCGCAAATTGTAATGGTGAAATGAAGGACATTTGGAAGTTTGAGTAGGTGCCTGTCACGCCCCGAAATTTCTTGTTTCACAACTGTTATGTTTAGGTGTGGTCCCCTTTTATCTCTAATATGTAGATAATCACAACCGCAATCAAATTGAGCAAAACTTTAGTTTATGATGTAAAACGTAAATATAGAGTTGGGAGATAAAATGAACAAACCAAAAGCGCATTTTAAAGAAGTACCTAAACATCCAGTTTCAACAAAGCGACCAAAGGTGAATTGGAGACCTCATTTCAGTTCTGGTATCCTGACGTGTTTCATCCGGCCTAAATATAGATACGCTAATAAGGATTATATTTATTCAAATAGTGGATTCTATAGTTTAATAAGTGTTGTAACATTGGTCTTAAATATGGCTTGGGTAATAGCAATTCCTTTCTTAATCTTTTCGTATTCAGAATCAGTTGATGGATTTATGAGAGTAACTTTGATTACTTTTATCGTTGAACTAATATATAAAGCAGTTCATTCGGAATACAAATATTTTTAAAGGAAAAGTTATTAACTCGATATTTCCCGGAAAATGTCGGGTTTGGGTGCCTGTCACGCCCCGAAGTTTGTCGAAAAAAAACCATGCTGGGAAGCTATTAAATTAGCGTCTAGCATGGTTTTGTTTTTATCTATCACAACTGCATGGATAGCTTCTGCATCGGTAACAGCAACGGCAGCTAGCATAACCGCATTCTCTGCAGCAACGACAGTTTGCATATCCGCAATCGCTACAGCAACGGCAACTCGCTCGTCCACACTCATTGCAACAACGGCAGTTCGCATAGCCACATTCATTACAACAACGACAATTAGCATAACCGCAATCGCTACAACAGCGGCAATTCGCGTATCCACACTCACTGCAGCATCTGCAAGGGTATCGGTCGCAATCACTACAGCATCTGCACTGGGATTCAGGCTGATTACAACCTGAACATCGCATCTCGTATTTTTCATCTTCATAATCGCGGTCTCTTTGACTTCTATTTAGGGCCTCATCGGCTGCGTCTACTTTCCAACGCGGACCACCATTCTTACGATAATAATAGGCATCATCTTCAGCCTTTTTTCGTTCCCAATATTCATCATCTTTATTTTGAGAATTGTTTTTAGTTGAACTATTACTACTAAAACGGTCTTGATTGTTTCTATTAAAACTAGGTTCGTCTTCATCATATCTCTTTGAATTAACTTCATCATGATAATAATCATTGTCTGTATTGTCTGTATAGCTTCTTTTATTACTTTTCCCTGCAGCTACCTGCATTTTGGCTGAATTCTTACTATCTTTAGAATAGCCGACCACCATCATAACCGCTCCGGCTATCATGACCCACATTCCTAAAGAATCATCTTTTACAAAGAATAGATACAATCCTGCCATAAAAATAAACCAGTTGCCTAACAGTAAATATCCAATCGTATAAAGGAAATAATGCTTAGAACTTTCCATATGTAATCCAAAGTACATCAAAAGATTAATTAAAAGAGGCAGTGCACGTAAAAATTTTTTCATTTTATACATATTCCTTTTCAGCAAATTTTAAAAACTATTATAGTATATTTTTCAAGTTAATCCTACAATTTCCTAAATTAATATTTTGATATTGCATTTGGTTCAATTTTTTAGTTCTTAATTACTAAAACGTCCATATCATTAATTTAGAGTGCATTTTAGGTACAAAGGAGGAAAAGGGACTTTTAGGGTAATTCATCAAAACTTTTGAGGGAGGGCTTATATGAAGAAAAAATGGTTAGGGTTAGTGGTGACAGGTGCTTTGCTTGCAGCTGCCATACCAGCTTCTGCTGAGGAGGTTGGTTCAAATAATGGTAATTCAACCGCAACTTCAGTAAGTGAGCAGTCAGACTCTCAAGCATCCATGAAGGTAGCAACACAAAGTTTGGTTCAAGGGTCTCTTTCATCTATTGATCTTCCAGATGCAAACTATTTAAGTTCAACCACAAAAATTGATATTTCTGGTCTGAGTAATGGAGGCAACTACCAATCCATTTCTGATGGTACACAAACTCTTTCGTTCTCCCATTCTTTGAATAAAAGGATAGTTGGCTGGGGATGGGCGACGTGGTCATCACCACCTAATTCTGAGCAAAACCAACCAGATGTTTTATACGTTCCATCCGATTCATTTACTGTAAACTTAGCTGTACCTGTTTCAACATTTGGATTCGAACTAGAGCCGGATCCGTTTGACTGGAGAAATTACACAGTAGAATATTATTCAGGTTCGACACTCGTTGGCACCATTAATAAAGATGTTAATGGGAATGCGGGGGCAAAGTTATTTGCGGTTACTTCTCAAGGTGCCCAAATTGATAGAGTGGTAGTTTCAGGAAATGCAACTTTTGCAATTGGTCAATTCCGTTATAATGCCGATCAGACAGCTCCAGTCACCCAAGCTACCATGTCACTTGCTAATAAAGGCTTCCGAATTGCACTTGAAGGAGCCGACGACCGGTCTGGCTTAGCGAAAACGGAATATAGCATCAATGGTGGTGCATGGGTGGAGTACACGGGTTCGTTCGTACTGAAGGATGGTCAGAAGCTCAAATACCGAAGCGTTGATAAAGCTGGAAATGTTGAAAGCTTTAAGAAGGTTGGTACGTTTGGTGGTGGATTTGTTCTTGAGAATGTCTATGTGTCAGGGGCAAAAGGCGTCACTGGACCATATAATAAAACTCTCGTAACACAACAAGACTTCTTTGGATTCTTAGGGTTGTTTTATTAAATAATAGAGTTTCAAGGCCTCATTCCCTATGGAGTGAGGTTTTTTGCGTGTCCTAATTTCCTCTCCATCCATATATAGAAAGTAAGAGAGGAGGAGCATAGTGGTGAATTTGGAGAAGGAGGAAAGAGAGGAGAATTGTAGTAATAGTAAAATTATTTTGCTCGAAACGGAGGAAAATCAGCTAGTAATCATACTTATTTTAGATGTTTTTCCTAATGTACGAGATGGAGATGGAAATTTAGTTGCTCATAACCTTGATTTCATCGCAAGGAGATAATCTATCTTTCTAAAAACGCATTGGACCCGCTACCATAATACAAAAATCGCGAACGCCCTAAGCGTCCGCGATTTTTGATTATTTTCCAATAAACTCCTGTGTCCAGTAGTTGCCTTCTGCTACGTAACCTACGCCAATATGAGTGAAGTTAGGGCTAAGGATGTTTTTACGGTGACCTTCACTGTTCATCCAAGCTTTTACTACTTCTTCAGGGGTGCGTTGACCCATAGCGATGTTTTCACCAGCATAGCTATATGTGATGCCATATTGCTTCATCATATCGAATGGTGATCCATAAGTCGGACTTGTATGGCTGAAGTAGTTGTTTACTGACATGTCGCGAGACTTTTCGTGTGCCATTTTGCTAAGGTTTGTGTCTACTTGAAGGGCTTTTAAGCCAGCTTTGGCACGTTCCTGATTCGTTAAATCAGCAACTTTTTGTTCATAAGCACTGATTGTACTTGTTGTTTGAGTAGCTGTCGGTTGAGTAGCTACAGGCTTTTGCTCCACTGGTGCAGGAGCTGGAGCCGGTGCAGTCGTTGTTGTTTGTGTAGGCTGCTGAACAGTTGTTGTCGTGTTCGTCATACCCATGCGCTTAAAATAGTCTTCTACCATTTTATTAATCTCAGTCATATTAAAGTTCGAACTTTGATATACATAAACGCGTTGTTGCGTAGTTGGTGTAGTGGTTGAAGCTTCTGCTTTGTTTGGTAGTTGCCCAGACATTAATAGAGCTGATGCCGCTGCTACCGTCATAAGTGCTTTTTTCTTGAACATGTTTACATCCTCCTATTATGAAAAATCGCTGTTCACAAGCACATTCATCGTAACATATGATTTTTGTAATATTTCAGGAAGGGATTTACAGTTGGATTTGAAAATTCATAGAATGGCTACGAAAGAGTAATTTCTGATTAGTATTTGAGAGGGTTTTCAAATCATTGGAGATTAAAAGTAGATTTAAATAGGAATTTGAAGAGTTACCATATTTTATGTGTGTTTTTGAGGTTGACAAGGTTTTCTAAAAACGAATTTTGTTACATATATTTCAGAATAATATACGATTTTACGGAAAGATGTCGTACTTTATTGTTTTTAGATCGGTGTTGAAGTGATTTGGGAGGGTGGCTAAAAAGCTGCCCTTTTTATTTTGTGCTTTGGTTGTGAAATAGTATAAATTTTCCTTTTAGAGAAAACATAAGACCAAATGGGTCAATAAAGGAGTATGTATGTACAGTAAATTTAACACGTGGCTGAATAACCCTGCATACTTTCGGTACGGTTTTGTTCTAGTCTGGGTGATCAGTCTGGTTTTGACCTTCTTTGCTGCTGAGTTTAATGGCTATTTTTATATCTTTTATATCGTCGGAGCGGCATTTCTAGGTCTCGGTTTCTATCATAAGTCGCCATGGTTCTTGGTCATTCTTACAACTTTACTCGTCGTTTGCCGGTTTTTCTTTTCGCCGGAAGATGGCCACAATCTCATCACTTTCCTCTTCTATATATTTACGTATTTACTCATCACGTTTATTTCTGTTGGGTTTATGAAGAATTATCAGAGGACGAAGGAAGACAATATCGAATTGATCAAAGCCCTTTCGAATGCGTTAGATATGAGGGATACCTATACGATGAACCATTCGGAAAACGTGGCCAGAGTTGCGCTTGATATTGCAAGAGGAATGAATTTGCCAAAGAAAGTGTGTGAAGGTATCTATATTGGTGGACTGCTTCATGATATCGGTAAAATAGGCATCCCCGAGCGTGTTTTATCGAAGTCAGGAAAGTTGACCGATGACGAATATGAGATTATCAAGAACCATACCTTTATTGGCTATCAGATTATCAACCACATTTCCTATTTTGCCGAAAATGGAGTGTTGGATATCGTCCTCTATCATCACGAAAGATATGATGGAAGAGGTTATCCAGAAGGGTTAAAAGGAGAGCAAATTCCAATAGCAGCAAGAATCATGGCCATTGCCGATACTTTTGATGCAATGACTTCCAAGCGTGTGTATCGAGAAGAATTGGACTTGCAATATGCACTTAGCGAAATCCGTACACAAAGAGGAACTCAATTCGATCCGGATATTGTGGATGTATTTTTGGGACTGTATGAGGAGAGAGAAGGAGCTGGGTGACAGCTCCTTTTTTGATGGTGTTTGCTTATCGTTAACTGTCTTCCTTTTTCAGAATAATAGGCATATCCTACTTTTCAACAAAATATGATGAAAGAAGGAGGTCTTAGAATGAGGGAAATGAAAAGGAGTGATAAGCGATGAAAAAAAGTGTGGTGAACAAGAATGTCCTGCAAATTATTTGTGGGGTATTGATGTTCCTAAGTTTCTTTACGGCATGGGTTTACAATGGGGGATTATCCTATTACAAGCCGACTGAGTTTATCTTCCTCGAAGAAGCACCGTTTCTGTTTAAAACGTTATCCGTTCTTCCTCTCCTTGGGCTTACCGCTATTTATCTAGGGTACATTCGAAGATACAGCTACGGTTTGAATCTTGTGTGCAGTCTGGTATGTTCCGTTTCCATGTGGAGTGTGTATAATGAATATTTTACTAACGAAGAATCTACCTTAATTGCTCACACTGGATTCTATATGGCTGGTCTGGCCTTAGTTGTTTCGCTCGCTTCCATTGTAATCATGAGAAAGGAAATGAGAGAGGAAGCAGGGAACCAGGAATAGTTTTCTATTATTTTTTGGCCTATTGAAGGAACGGAATATTATGATAAAATTGTATTTTAATAGGGAATTGTCGTTCGTAATTTATAAGCTAATGGGCGATAATGAGTCTTAGAAATAATAATTTAAAAAGGGGAAACATCAGATGAATTTATCAATCTCAGAGATCAAAAGGTTAGCCAAACTCTCTCTAAAGGGGAATTGGGGATTAGCTATCGGTTTCACATTGGTTATTTTCTTGTTTAACATGATTTTGCCAACAATTGTTGAAATGGTGATGAGTGGTGGTTTCGCAGTTTGGTGGGAGCAAGACATTCCACCAGCTGGCGCAAGTATAGCTAGTACCATTATTTCAGTTATCTTAATTCCACTATCCATTGCCGTTTATTGGTTTTACCTTGCACTTATCCGAAAAGAAAATCCAGAAATCTCAGCAGCATTTGCTGTTTATAAAGATGGAAAGCTGTGCTTAAAGTTAATTTGGACATCTATCTTACAGGCTATTTACTTGTTCTTATGGTCTTTATTATTGGTCATCCCAGCAATCATTAAGAGTTTTTCGTACTCTCAAACGTTCTTTATTCTAAGAGATCATCCAGAATACAAAGCGAACCAAGCTATCACAGAAAGTAAGAAGCTTATGAAAGGCTACAAATGGAAGTTATTTGTCCTATACTTGAGCTTTATCGGCTGGGCAATCCTTTGCGTATTGACACTCGGAATTGGCTTCCTATGGTTAATTCCATACGTAACAACTTCATTGGCTACATTCTATAACGAATTGATCTTCCCACGTCTTAAGGAAGAGAAAGTGATGTAATAATCCTGAAAAGTATGGTGCAGCTTGAGCCGCACCATACTTTTTTTAATAATTGATAGGTTCTGGATCCTTTACGAAATCGATTTCAAATCCGAGGTCCTCTAACATTTGATGGTCTTTCGTACTTTCCTGACCAGCGGTTGTTAAGTAATCGCCCACGAAAATGGAGTTTGCCGGGTAAAGGCCTAATGGTTGTAAGCTTCTTAAGTTAACTTCGCGTCCGCCTGAGATTCTGATTTCCTTTGAAGGGTTTATGTATCTCATAAGACAAAGTACTTTTAGGCAGTAACGAGGATCGAGTTCACTTACGCCTTCAAGCAGTGTTCCATCGATGGCATGAAGGAAATTGACTGGGATGGAATCGGCGTCTAAAGCTTTTAGGCTACGTGCCATATCGACTACATCCTGTTTCGTTTCGCGCATACCAATGATGACACCTGAACAAGGAGAAATGCCTGATTCTTTGACGACTTCGACGGTATTTACACGATCCTGATAGGTGTGAGAGGTCGTAATCGATTCATGATGTGATTCTGAGGTGTTAAGGTTGTGGTTATACCGGTCGACTCCAGCTTCCTTCAGCTTCATGGCTTGGTCAGGCTTCAGAATTCCGAGGCAAGCACAAACCTTCATATTATACTTTTCCTTGATCTCTTCTACAGCCGAAACAACCGTTTCAAGTTCCCTATTTGCTGGTCCACGTCCACTTGCGACAATGCAATAAGTTCCAACGCCTAATGAATGCGCTCTTTCTGCGCCTTTTAAGATTGTATCTTTATCTACCATTCTGTATTTTTCAATTGGCGCGGTCGAGATGCTTGATTGTGAGCAATAGCCACAGTTTTCAGGACACATTCCGGATTTTGTGTTGATGATCATGTTCAATTTTACCTTGTTGCCATAGTAATGATGACGGATCATGTAAGCTCCGTTTAGTAACTCCAGCAATTCCATGTCTGGGCAGTTTAAAATTTGCAATGCTTCTTCATTGGTTAGTTCTCCTCCGCCGAGAACTCTTAAAGCAAGCTTGTTCCAATTTCCCATTTTCATAGCCCCTCTTCTGAATTAAGCTGCGTTTTTCAAGTGCTTAAATTGACCTTTTGATAAAACCGTTTTTTCTAGACGATGTGCCATAAGCCCAGCCAAAACTGCTAAAATGATATCCTTTGGCAATGGAACGACCATCCATGACCAGACCATTTTGTAAGTCAAGCCTTCTGGTGCACTTGCCCAGTGCTTAAATGCGAAATACATCCAGTTCGTTCCGAAGAGATAATTGACTGCCATCCCGATTAGAGCCGCAATCACGTAAGCACCAACACCATTTTTCTTTTCAACAATCTTTCCAACCACATATGCTGTAAAAATAAATGAAACAATAAAGCCGAAAGTAGGGCTGAGGACAGAAGTGAAACCTCCGCCGAATTTAGCAAAAACAGGTACACCAACCAATCCAACAAGTGCATAAACAATCATTGCGAGTGAGCCAATCCGGCTGCCAAGCATCGCCCCTGCTAAAATAGCAAAAAAGGTTTGCAGCGTAATCGGAACTCCACCTACCACCATGAAAGGAACAAACGAAGTAATATTCGCCCCAATCGCCATCAAGGCCACAAACATTCCTACCAGTGTTAAATCAATCGTTTTCAACTTCCTGCTCATTCTGTCACTCCTTAGCTATGTATTTATCAAAAGATTAATAGTTAAACCTTTTATTGTCAACTTAGTTTTTATTTTAGTTTACAATAGAGAGGGTTGACCAAGTGGTTCGGGGAAACAGCAAAAACTGAAGACGTATGTCTTCAGCTTTCGTTAGTTTTAAAATTTATTTCTTTGCTTGGTTACTTCACTTAATATTTAAATTAGTTCTGAATTCTAAATAATCTCATATTTATTTCCGATATAAATGGAGAATCCATTTATTGGGGGAATTATATGAGCCAGGCTACTATAGATCTTAAAGGTATAGATAATAAAAAAATAAAATTCTCTATGGAAATAATAGTTTCAATAAAAGAACTTATTAGTGAAGGAAAGTATTATAAAGTACTGATAAATAAGAGTAATAAAGCTGTTGGATTACGTATATTAACAAAAGTATTAATATTGAAGGAATCTTTTCATGAATTATCTACGAGAGCAACTCTTATTTATAACACCCATTTCAGCAGGAAAAAAGACAAAGTATACATAAATTATAGAACAGAGATAGAGCAATTCAATGTTACTAAAAATGGTAGTTTATATACTATCAAGGTGATTGATATAAATTTAGGTTTAGAATATACGGTACCTGCTAAGACATACAGGGAGAAGGTTATTGATAAGCATAGTAATGAGACTAAAAAGACTATAAGTGAGACAGTTAGAGAAGCACAAAGGAGTGTGGAGGCTCGTGAGAAAACACCTATTCAACAATATCCAAAACGTGCTATTGAAGCGAGGGTTTGGACCGCTAAGGACACCGCTTTTAAAAGGTGCGGAAACTGTATAAATCTTATGGGAAGCAATGTATGTCGCAAACATCAAAGGAAAATGTCTGTAGATAATGCTTGTAATCTTTTCTATGCTCCCAGAGTTTATTTAGGTGGAGGAGTATCTCCTAGATAGACTATTTGGTCATGCTCTTATATCACGTGTTATTGCAAATTATTGAGGTACTCGTCTTCTATGAATGGAGGAATTGAGTTTGAAAAACTATAAATTTCAACCGATCACATATAGTGATATCCCAGCAATGGCAAAGCTGTTTCAAGAGAGGCAGCGTCAGGAAAGCTCAGTTTTACAGAATGCATGTTTAAGTAAAAGTTACATTGAAGAAACATTAAAGGCACTTTTTGAAAAAAATAGAATGGTTGGTATCGGCGCTTTTTCCGATGAGGGTTTAGTAGGTTACATGATGGCGAAAGTTGAGTTTAGCGTGGAGATGGGCAGGCATGCATGGGTTCCGTATGAGGGGATGGCAGTGAAAGCAGGCGAATCGGCTGAGCAGATAAGGCATCTCTATGCGGAAGCATCTCAGTTGTGGCTTCAATATGGCTGCTTTAAGCATTTTGCAATGGTTCCGCTTGGTGCACCTGCTTATTATGATGCCTTTCAAAGGCTATGCTTTGCAACGGAACAAGTGCATGGTGTGATGGAGATGGAAAGTTATGCCCCGTTTGACGTTGCTACAGATGTGGTGATAAGAGACTTAAATAAGAATGATAGAGCGAAATTAGGCGAAATGTCTTCGATTATTTTTTCGTATCAAAATGCTTCTCCAACCTATGCAGCGGCATTACCTGAATCCGTGATGCAAATCCAAGAAGGCTACGAAAATATTGTAAACGATGAAGAGGCGACGGTAATCCTGGCTGAAAAAAATGGAGAAGTTGTTGGCTTTCATGCTTATTGGCCACAAGATCCAGGTTTGATGGCCCCTGATAAAGCTGTGGAGTTAAGCGTTGCCGGAACTCTTGCTTCAGAAATGGGAACTGGAGTAGGAAAGGCGTTAATGGATGAAGGTTACAAGATCATGAAAGAAAAGAGCTATCAGTTTATGGTAGCGGATTGGCGTATGGCTAATCTCGCTTCTTCAACGTTTTGGCCAAAATGCGGATTTCAACCCATTGCTTATAGAATGGTAAGGAACATTGATGAGAGGGTTGCATGGGCTAATTTTGAAAATCCTCTTATATGGAAGTAGGTCCGTTATTTTTGATGAAAGGAGTGTGAAAGATGCGCAGAATAAAGATGAATAAAGAGTCTGTCGTGCTTAGATTTATCGTAACAATGGTGATTGCCGCTGTCGGTGGCTTCGTATTCAATGTCCTTCACATCCCCATGCCGTGGTTGCTAGGTCCATTAACCGGTGTCGTGCTTGGGACGAAGTTTTTACCCATTGAATTATATTGGCCTGTTGCCTTAAGGGATATTTCGATGATTATTATTGGATACACGATTGGATTGTCTTTTACAAGAACAGCTCTTACGCAAATTTATGAACAACTACCATCAATTGTTCTCATGACGATTCTGCTTCTCTTGCTTTGTGCATTGATTGCCTTGTTGATTTCGAAAATGTCGGGGATTGATTATCCCACCATTTTGACCGGAAGTATTCCAGGTGGTCTGTCTCAGATGGTCACGCTCGCGGAAGAAATGAAAACCATCGATCTGAGTGTTGTGATGTATCTGCAAATATCACGGGTCATGATGATCATTTTCCTTGTTCCTTTCTTTGTATTCCATCCTTTATTGGGGGCAGATCAGGCTGGTTCCCATACGGAGTTTATTCCATCTGATTTTGGTCATTGGAATGAGTTGTTCCCAAACATTCTTCTTTTTGCAGGAGTTAGCGTCCTTTGCGCCTTTTGGGGTCAAAAAATCAACATGCCCACGGCCTTTTTGGTTGGTCCGATTCTTGGCACGGCCATTTTGAATAACGTCGGAGTGATCGGCCCCATGCTGCCTGCATCAGTTTTGGATCTTTCGCAATTTATGATTGCTGGCTACATTGGAATGATGATGAAATCGGGGAGTTCTCAGGGTAAAGGGAAAATGCTGTTTTTCTCTATTTTTAGTGGCAGTTTGTTGCTGATTGGTTCGTTCGGATTGACCTATATCTTGATGTTGATGCACGGTTATTCCTTTCAAACGAGTTATCTGAGCTTGGCACCTGGCGGAATGGACCAAATGGGCATCATGGCACATGAAGTAGGAGCAGATTTAGCTTTAGTGGTGGGCTATCAACTTTTCAGGCTGTTCTTTATTTTTTTCATCGTCCCACCCTTATTGCAGATGATCTTTAAAAGGCTTTTTTGAACGTCAGAGGGTTAACGAAATACCCCACTTATAAAAATAGATAGACTCATCAACATGAAGAATAGACCACCAAAGATGAAGATCGTTCTTAACAATATCAATAGGCCAATCTGTAAGTTTTCGGAAAAAGCTTTTGGAATGAGGGGCTGAAAGAATATGACCTTGTAGCCGTTTGGATGAATGGACTCAAATACAAGCAAGAATCCTAAGAGGAATACAAACGAAGTCACGGCAAGGAAACTAGGAAATAAGAAGAAAGTGATACCGGAAATAATGGTGATAACGTAGAGTGGGACACGAATACGTAATCGTTCTACCACAGTTTCAATCTTGGTCCACAAAGTTTCCATTATGATCATCTTCCTTTCAGAATATTGTGAGTGACGCGACCGGATGATGGTCGTTTTTTTTATGGAATCTATCAATATATTTTATCATGTCAGAACAAGAATGAGTTTTTGATACATTAGTGAAATTTTTTTGTAACAATTGAAATATAATTGGTAAAAAATGAAACTTTTTCCACTTCACACTCGTTTAATAGATAGATTGTTTTTTATCGGAAAAGATGAAGAATAATATTTTACAAGAAAAAGAGGAGAAGCAATGAAAAAATTCATGAAGTCGATGGTTTTAGCAACAGGATTGGTCATGATGGTATCACCGGTTACATCAGCGTTGGCTAGCACAACCCAAACAGCTACGGTTTCTAAAAGTAAATGGGAGTTAAAGGGCGGCAAGTGGTACTACTATGATCGTACGGGGAAGTTGACCAAAGGTTGGGCAGCGATCAATTACACTTGGTACTATTTTGATTCGGCTGGAGTGATGCAAACAGGCTGGGAACAAGTAAATGGAAAATGGTATTACTTAAATTCTAACGGGAAAATGAAAACGGGCTGGCTTCAAAGTGGTGGCGCTTGGTACTACTTAAAAAGCAGCGGTGAAATGTTTACAGGGTGGTTGCAACAAGGGGATTCTTGGTATTACATGACTCCTAACGGAAAAATGGTAACTGGCTGGGAAAATTTCGACGGTAAATGGTATCACTTTAAGAGCAGTGGGAAAATGTCCACTGGTTGGGTTTATGATAACGGCTGGTATTACCTGAAATCAACAGGGCCCATGGTTACAGGTTGGAAGGACATTTCTGACGGGTATAGTACGGATAGATATTATTTTAATCCTAACGGGAAAATGATGTCAGGATGGCAAGAGATTGACGGGAAAAAATACTACTTCGCTGAAAGAAGTAACTCCTTCGGTGCTATGCAAACTGGATTAACTCTTGAGGGCTATATTCTCGGGAGAGACGGCGCGTTGATGTATCCGGGAAGTGAAATGATCCAAGACGGTGCTAAGAATATCTTTTCTAAGTTGAAATTAGGTCAGACGAGAGACGAAGTTTTAGCTTTATTTGGTGACACATACTCGACTTATCACACAAATTACGTGTGGAATTATACCTTCAAAGTTAATGAAACGGACGGCAGTGTGGAAATAGTGGATTCTAGTTTTTCACACGGAGATCCTTTTGCATTAGGTGAAGGTAGATACGATGTCGACTTAACGATTCATTGGAATGAGGACGAAAAGATTGAAGATATTAGTATCCTTTATTTTGGGTCCGATCATCGTATCAAGTTAATAGATTGGAAATCACTAAGATGGGAGTGGACATACTAGTTTAATTGGGTGCTTGGAACTGTTCCTTTATGGATGGTGCTGAGCACCTTTTTATTTTGAATTTTCAGAAGTCAGCATAAATCTCGCTGAACATAACAAATATCTGAAAAACACCGCATATATCGAAAAAACACAGCAAAAATTCGCGCGAACATAACATAAGTTTGGCGATGTAGGAAGGCGTTTTGAATGGAGCGAATAACACATGAAATTAGCGCAAAAAAGTGGGGTTTCCGGAAAGAGGTCATTAGGTTTTGGGTTTGTTGATCGTATTCTTCCTAGAAGGAAACATTTCCGAAAATAATTTTCAAAATTTTTAATAAAAAAAGGTTGAAAAAGCGCTTTCATGAGTTTATACTACAACTAAATCGATTTACTAAACCGATTTAGTAAAACAAGACATCAAAGGAGGTGATCGTGAATGAGAAAAGTGATAATCCCTTTAAATGCGTTTAACACGAACTCGGTGAAAGAAAACGGGCACGGAGACTTTGTTCCTTTTATTAAAGAAATCGGAGCACAAGGAATTGAAGTTCGTAAAGAATTACTAACACCAAGAGATTACCCACTCGAAAAACTAAAGCAGCACATTCAGGAACATGAGTTGTACACCGTTTTTTCCGCGCCAGTTGAGTTGTGGAGCGAAGATGGAAAACTGAATCATGAGCCACTAAAAGAAATCGTGACAGAGGTTCACCAGTTAGAACCAAACTTGCTCAAACTTCCTCTAGGACACTATCAAAATCAGTCAGACTTGGCTCAAGTGAAAGAATTCATGGAGCAGCTTCCAAAAGGTACAAAACTGATGATTGAAAATGATCAAACACTTCATGGTGGAAATGTTCAGCATCTTAAAGACTTTTTTGAAAACGCTTTAAAACAGGACTTAGATGTTACGATGACGTTTGATGTGGGAAACTGGCTGTTCACAAATGAAAATGTATTTGAGGCTCTCCACAAACTGAAACCATATGTGCAATACGTTCATCTGAAACATGTGGAGGAGCAAGAATCAGGACTGGTCACGTTACCAATGCCGCTCCATGAGAAGAATGAAGTGCTAGAGGCATTTCCTCAGCATTTGCCGATTGCTCTTGAGTTTCCACTAGAACGGGATGATACAGCGAAGAGATACGTTGACTACTTTAGCAAGGAAGAGCAGGAGGCTGTGACATGGAGCAATTAGATGTAGTAACTTTTGGTGAAGCGATGGCGATGTTCATTGCCGACGTGCCAGGGAGATTGCATGAAGTTTCCCATTACACGAAAGCGTTGGCGGGAGCTGAAACGAATACGGCGATTGGCTTCGCTCGTCTTGGCTTGAAAAGTGGATGGGCTAGCAAAGTGGGCGCAGATTCGTTCGGAAAGTTCATCATCGCTCACCTGCAAAAAGAAAATGTGAACATTGAACAGGTTTTAACGGATGGGCATTATCCGACAGGATTTCAATTGAAATCAAAGGTGTTTGAAGGCGATCCAGAAGTAGAGTATTTCCGCAAAGGCTCAGCAGCTAGCCACATGAGTGTTGTAGATTTCAACGAAGAATACTTCTTGTCAGCTAGGCACTTACACATGACGGGGATTCCACTAGGGATTTCTGAACATACCAGAGCATTCGCCCAACATGCATTAAACTTCATGAAGAAGGCTGGAAAATCGGTTTCTTTTGATCCGAACTTAAGACCGACGTTGTGGAAATCACGCGATGAAATGATTGCGGTTACAAACCAGGGAGCTTTCCAGGCAGATACGGTTTTGCCGGGCATACATGAAGGAGAAATTTTAACGGGTTATCAGAAACCTGAGGACATTGCGAAGTTTTACCTTGAGCAAGGCGTGAAGCAGGTTATCGTCAAATTAGGCGGAGACGGAGCTTACTATCAGACACAAACAGGGCAAGGCACAGTTAAGGGCTACCATGTGGAAGAAATTGTTGATACAGTAGGGGCAGGAGACGGATTTGCAGTGGGTGTTGTCAGTGGATTGTTAGAGGGATTGTCCATCGAAGATGCCGTCAGAAGAGGGAATGCTATTGGGGCACTTGCCATTCAGTCACAGGGTGACAGCGATGGTTATCCGACTCGTGATAGATTGGTAGAATACATGAACCATCAATTAAATGAGGTGAAATAATATGCAAAAAACACTTGCAAAGAAGCGTTGGTATTATATTATTCCGATCGTTTTCATTACTTATAGCCTTGCGTATCTTGACCGTGCCAACTACGGTTTCGGTGCTGCGGGCGGTATGGCAGCAGATTTAGATATTACAGCAGGCATGTCGTCATTATTAGGTTCATTGTTTTTCTTAGGTTATTTCTTTTTCCAAATTCCAGGTGCTCATTATGCGGAAAATAACAGTGCAAAGAAGCTGATTTTCTGGTCATTGATTTTGTGGGGCGCACTTGCGACTGCAACGGGTCTTGTCAGCGATGTAAAATGGCTCATTGTGATTCGCTTTATGCTTGGAGTTGTAGAAAGTGCTGTAATGCCTTCTATGCTTGTTTTCTTAAGCCACTGGTTCACGAAAGCAGAGCGTTCTCGTGCGAACACTTTCTTGATTTTAGGTAACCCTGCAACCGTATTATGGATGTCCATTTTATCAGGATATCTAGTTAATTCAGTTGGTTGGAGATGGATGTTCATTCTTGAAGGACTACCAGCTGTCATCTGGGCATTCTTATGGTGGAAGCTAGTAAACGATGATCCGAAAGAAGCAACATGGTTATCAAGTAAGGAAAAGGCTGATTTAAAGGAAGAATTAGAAAAAGAACAACAAGGCCTCAAGCCGGTTAAGAATTACGCAGAAGCGTTTAAGTCTAGAACGGTTATTTTACTAGCTTTACAGTATGCACTATGGAGCATTGGTGTCTATGGATTTGTGATGTGGCTACCATCGATCATTAAAGCGGCGCCAAATATGGATATTGTCACTACAGGATGGTTAGCATCTGTACCTTACGTTTTAGCGATTATCGGTATGTTAAGCGCATCTTATTTTTCAGATAAAACATTGAACCGCACTGCGTTTGTATGGCCGTTTCTATTGGTTGGAGCAGTGGCGTTCTACGCTTCCTATTTGGTCGGTACAAGTAATTTCTGGTTATCATTTGCGTTGTTAGTTATTGCAGGTGGTGCGATGTATGCACCATACGGTCCGTTCTTTGCGATCATCCCGGAAATTCTGCCTCGTAATGTTGCAGGTGGTGCGATGGCATTGATCAACAGTATGGGAGCACTAGGTTCATTTGCGGGATCTTATGTTGTTGGATATTTAAATGGAACTACAGGTGGATTTGGAGCTTCGTACATTTTCATGGCAGGATCATTATTACTGTCAGCGATTCTGACACTTGTTGCAGTAAAAGGCAGCAAACCAGCTAATAATCTACCGTTAAATAAAAAAAGCGCTTAAGGAACCAGGGAAGGGTTCATTAAGCGGCAAGAAAAATATGCGACTATCATTATATCATTTTTTTACATGAAAAAGTAGGGAGCGATTGAGGCTATGGGTATCGAGGAGATAAAGAAAAGGCGGATCGTGGCAGTAATCAGGCATGCTAAGCTAGATACAATCATTCCGATTGCCCATGCATTATACGCGGGTGGAGTGTCCGCGCTTGAAATTACGATGGAGACTCCAAGGGCAATACATGTAATAGAAGCATTACGTACTGAATTCACAAATGACGTGTTGGTTGGTGCTGGAACCGTTCTAGATGGCGAAACAGCAAGGGCAGCCATCATGTCGGGAGCACAGTTCGTTTTTTCGCCAACAGTGAATAAAGAAACAATCAAGATGACGAAAAGATATGGTGTCATCAGTGTTCCAGGTGCGATGACTCCGACTGAAATTTTAAGAGCTTATGAAGCAGGCGCTGATTTGATTAAGGTATTTCCAGCTCATGTGCTCGGACCTGCTTATTTCAAAGCAGTGGCAGGACCGATTCCGCATGTGCCGTTAATGCCTACCGGCGGAATTGACGTCGACAATATTGCTGATTACTTTAAAGCAGGAGCTGTGGCTGCGGGAGTAGGAAGTACTTTGGTGGATGCCAGTCGAGAGATTTCGGCGGATTACCTCTTGAATTTGACAGATAAGGCACGTCTTTTTATGGAAAAAGTACAGTTTTCCAAACAATATAGCTAATAATGGGTCCTCTAAACTTCAGGCGGTTTAGAGGCCTTTCTATCATCCCGTTAAACATCTAGATAAATCTGTTCATCATCGGTAAAATAGAAAGTAATTAATGAAGCAAGAGGAAGAGCGCCTATGAAAAGAACAACAATGGCTGACGTAGCCCATGAAGCAGGAGTTTCAAAAAGTACTGTCTCCCAATATTTGAACAAACGCTATGAATATATGGGGGAAGATACAAAAGAGAAGGTCAAGGCTGCAATAGAGAAATTAGGATATCAGCCTAATTCCATCGCCAGAAGCTTGAAGCAAAAGCGGACGTCACTGATTGGAATCATCGTCGGGAATATCATGCACGGCATTTCGACAGAAGTGAGCCGAGCCATTGAGGATTATTGCCATGAACGTGGGATGCATGCGATTGTTTGCAATGCCTATGACGATGCTGATAAAGAAAAGAACTATATTGAGATGTTACGTGCAAGGCAAGTAGACGGCTTAATTATTTTCCCGACTGGCGAAAATGTTGAGATGTATAAGCAAATGGAGAAAGAAAACTTTCCCGTCGTGTTTGTTGACCGAAAAGTGGACGATGTTCAAGTAAGTACGATTGTCGTAGATAATAGAGACGCCACTTTTAGTGCAGTTGAGCACTTAATCGCCAATGGTCACAAGGAAATCGCGATGGTCACGCCGCCTTTAACCATTTATCCACGTATTGAACGTGTGAAAGGATATCAAGATGCGCTAAAGGCTCATAACCTTTCTTTTTCTGAAAAAAATTTGATCTCGACTAAAATTGCTAACATTGTTGATGAGTTAGAAGTTCTTTTTGCAAAAAGTAACCCTCCTACTGCATTAGTAGCTGGGAATGATTTATCGTTTCTGGAAGTCATGAAGTTTATTAAGAAAAGTAAAATTCGTGTAGGCGAAGATTTAGCGGTAGTAGTGTTTGATAACATTTCTTTCGCTAATATATTGACTCCAACTATAACGACTATCGCGCAGCCTGCCTATGAAATGGGCGTTAAAGCGGCTGAATTGATGTATAAGCACATTAAGAAAGATAGCTTTGAACCTGAGCTTTATACGTTAAAAACAGAATTGATCATTCGTGAATCATCTGAAGGGACTTTCTCATAAGGAGGGGGGGACTTGAAGATGTTTTTGCGGGTGAAGTATGTATTTTTACTAAACCGATTTAGTAGAGTGGGAGGTTCGTTTATATGAAAATACAGCTCGCGTTGGATCGTATAAATATTGAAGAAGCGATTTCTCTTACGAAAAAAGTAGAAGATTACGTGGACTGGATCGAGGTCGGAACATCGTTAATCAAGGAGTTTGGCATGCGAAGTGTGGCCGCCTTGAAGGAAGCATTTCCTGACAAAACAATTGTTGCTGACATGAAAACGATCGATAACGCCGTTTATGAATGCAAAATTACCTTCGATGCCGGGGCAGATGTTGTAACAGTGATGGGCGTTTCTCCACTGGTTACGATAGAGACTTGTTTAGTTGAGGCTGAAAAAAGAAATAAACGCATCATGATTGATTTGTTGAACACTGATGTTGCGTCGCTTCCTCGTGACATTGCTGAAAAGGCAGTGCTTTGTCTGCATACGAGTAAGGATCAGCAGGAATTAAGCGGTAGTGGTTTTTCTGGGTTAGCAGTGAAAGATGTTGGTCATTTAGAACTGGCTATAGCTGGCGGGATTACATTAGAGAATATTGATGAGATTGCTAAGTTGAATCCGGCGGTTGTCATTATCGGTTCTGCGATAACAAAGGCAGCAATACCGGCTGCTGCGGCGAATCAGTTTATGAGTCTACTTGGGAAAGGAGCGGTTTAAGATGGAACGAAATATGAATGCCATTTTGGAAGAGTTAAGTGGAGTTTTGGAACAGGTGGATTATGAATCGATTCATGAAGTGACAGATCAACTTTTAAAAGCGAAAAGGATATTTGTTAGTGGAGAAGGTCGCTCAGGCTTGATGGCCAAAGCATTTGCGATGAGACTCATGCATTTGGGTGCTAACTCATTTGTCGTGGGCGAAACGACTACACCTTCACTGGAAACCGGAGACACAGTCGTATTGATTTCGGGTTCTGGGAAAACAAAGAGTGTCGTTTGGACGGCTGAAGTGGCACGAGGCTTAGGGTGTGAGGTCATCGCTTTGACGACGAATCTTGAATCACCGTTGGCATTGGAATCCGGTTCGGTAGTTCACGTACCAGCTGCGACTAAATATCGACGTGAAAATGAAAAGGCAAGTGTACAGCCACTTGGATCGTTGTTTGACCAAAGTATCCATATGATTTTGGATTACGTGTGCTTGGAGTATGCGCAGAAACAGAAGCTCGAGCACGAAGCAGTATTTCAGAAACATAGTAATTTAGAATAGTTTAGCGAGGGAGGTGCTTGTGTGGCACCTTCTTTTTGTTTGGGGACTTTCAGAAGTCAGCATATAATTCGCTGAACATAACAAATATCTGAAAAACACCGCAAATATCGAAAAAACACCGCATAAATCCGCGCGAACATAACATAATTTCAGCGACGTAAGATGGCACTTTGAATTAAGCGAATAACACATAAACTTGGCGCAAAACAGAGGGGGTTCCGGAAAGAGGTCATTAGGTTCTGTTGTTTGAATTTTCAGAAGTAAGCATATATCTCGCTGAACATAACAAATATCTGAAAAACACCGCAAATATCGAAAAAACACCGCATAAATCTGCGCGAACATAACATAAGTTTGGCTCTGTTATTCTGTCTATAAGAATGAACGGGTGGATACCAAAAACTGTTATTGATGGTCTAATATTCTATTAGTAAAATTAGTAGGTTAATTAC
This sequence comes from Bacillus sp. cl95, assembly GCF_900115925.1. Classification (GTDB taxonomy): domain Bacteria; phylum Bacillota; class Bacilli; order Bacillales; family Cytobacillaceae; genus Neobacillus_A. The sequence continues at coordinate 88,878 of NZ_FOYF01000007.1, forward strand.
ATCTGGGAGGTAACATCTAAGTGAGTAAGGAAAAGGAAAAGAAATCAGATAAATGGATCTTTCTTGTAGCTTTATTGTTTTTATTATTCTTCACAATTAAATGTATTGTAACTTCTTGGTGGAATATCTTTATTGTGATTATTATATTGCTAACGCTCTGGTGGAATCATCGTCGCAAAAAACAGGAAAGGTCTACATGGATGGGGATTCTTCTTATTATCATTCTCTTATTATTGCTATTGTGGAGGATCGTTCCATGCGTAATCTATGAAATGGGTAATTTTGGCCTGGAAGAGGACGCTAAGGATACTCTAATAACAAACTTGGAAAATGCCGAAGAGTTGGATAAAGAAGAAGAAAAACAAAGCAAAATAGAAGAAGAGAAACGTAAAATAGAAGAGGAAAAAAGGCAACTTGAAGAACAACGAAAGCTTGAAGTAGAGCAAAGACAACTTGAAGAACAACGAAAGCTTGAAGAAGAACAAAGAAAACTAGCCGAACAACAAGCACAGCAGGCTGCAAAAGCGGAAAAACAAAAGAAGGCTGAACAAGCTGCACCTGCTATTGATTATTCCGAAGATAGGGACTGTAGTGATTTTACACATGAAGGGGAAGCTACACGCTTTATGAAAGCTTCAATAAGTGCTGGCTATGGAGATCATCGACTAGATAGAGACGGTGACGGAAAAGCTTGTGATGATTAATTTAAATCGCAATCTGATATAGATTAGTTAAAGAGAACGTCCTATTTCAAGGACGTTTTTCTTATTTTACTGAATTTCAATACGATACAGATATACCTTTTAAAGATGGCTCAATGGTTCTATTAAAGAAGGCCGCCCTACATCCGTCACACTCCGAAATTTCATCACTTGGGAAAAAAACTCTACAAAAAATCCTTCCAACTAGTGTGTGGGCCTTTCGATTGATGCTTCGTCCCATCCAAATATAGTAAAATATAGAAAAACTCCGACGAAAAATCATACTAGTAGTTGTTGCTTTAAAACTATTTCTAAGGTGGGGATTTAGAATGGTGATGCCAACGAACATGATTGAGTTAGAAAGAGTAAAAGCGGAATGTGTGACACTGGTGAACAAGAGGGCGGCTGCATCTGGACTCGTTTCTGCGGTGCCGATTCCAGGGATCGATATTGCTGCTGACGTTTCGATGCTTCTTGAGCTAATGAGGAAGATTAATATTCGATTTGGATTAACCCCGGAGCAAGTGGAAGAACTGGATGATTTTTCGAAACAAATTGTTTTCGGTGTAATCAAACAGTCTGGTAAGTTTGCCATTCAAAAAGGGATTGAGATACTGGGAGAAAAAACCGCCAAGCAAGCTTTAGCGAGAATGGTCACCAATCAAATTGCCAAACAGGCGGGCAAGCAATTGGGAAAATTTATTCCGATCATTGGTCAGATTGCGGCTGCTGGGATTGGTTTTTCGGCGATGAAAATGGCGGGTCAGAATCATATTGATGAGTGTTATGAAATCGTCAAAGAGGTTATTGAAGGAAAAGCGCAACGGAATCCTGAGGATGAAGTGGTTAATCCGTCAACAAATGATGTAGCTATATAAAATAGGACAAGCCCTCGGAGTCTTAAAACTTCGAGGGCTTGTTTGGGAAATCTCTCTTTTTTTGACAAAAATCTTCCTTTTTTTGGTTCTTTGTTATAAAATTTATTTTAGTGTTAGAATATTCTTAATATTTTAACGCATAAATCATACATATTAGGGGGTTGGGAGAATGAAGAAAAAGAGCAAAAAGATTGTTGCTTTGCTGGCTACTTTAGGGTTGGGCTTTACCCTTTTCGGGCAATCGACGTCGGCTATTACTTATGGAAATCCTGATGGCGGAAAGCACAAAAACGTCGGGGCTTTGATTATTGAAGAGGATGGGGAGAAACGCCATATTTGTACAGGTACACTGATTAGTGAAGATGTATTTCTGACTGCTTCCCACTGTACTGAATTTTTACCAGAAGAAAATGAAGTATGGGTAAGTTTTGATGAAAATGTGGAGGACGCAGCTAATGCGACGCTTCACTCTGGTAAGGCTGTTACAAATCCAGCTTATACGCAAAGACAAAATGATACTGGTGATATCGCGGTTGTACTATTAGAACACCCGATTAAAGATATCAAACCTGCTACACTTCCAACAGCTGGTCTGTTTGATCAGTTAGCAGCTAAAGGCAAATTGAAGGATCAAAAATTCACAGCTGTAGGTTATGGCGTAAAAGAGCCGGTTAACCAACCAGGCGGTGCTGATTTCCCGTATGATGGTAATAGAAATGTTTCCGTATCTGAATACAATGCATTGAATGAAACTTGGCTTCGCCTCAACCAAAACGCAGCTGCTGGTAACTCTGGAACATGCTTCGGCGATTCAGGTGGCCCGAACTTCTTTGGTTCTGGTGAAAATGAAACAAACATGATCGCTGGCATTACGGTTACGGGAGATATGATGTGTATCGCTACAAACGCAACGTACCGTTTGGACACGCCTTCTGCTCGTAACTTCCTAGATAAATATGTAGATTTACCGTAAACCTTAATAAACATAGAAAAGCGTGCCTATTGGCGCGCTTTTTTTTACATTTAGAGAGTATCAAACACTATTCAATTTCATATACCAGCCAATCCGAAACGTGACCGCCTAATTTGTTATAAAGAGATTGGGCCACTACATTATCTTTTGATGTTTCCCAAGTCATATAAGCAAAATCATTCTCTCTAATGTAGGAAAGGCATGTTTGGAATAGCTGCTCACCTAATTTTAGTCCTCTTGCTTCAGAAGAAACAAACAAATCGTTTAGAATGGCAGCCCTTTTTACTTGTAGTGTGCTGAAGGTGAAGTATAACGTTGCAAAACCTACTAACCGACCATCCTTTTCTGCGACAAACTGTATTCCACTAGAAGGGTTATGATGAAGATGCAAAATCAAATCAGTAAGTGATGATTCCGTTGGTTTTGGTCTTTTATAAAAATCTACAATGTACTGAATCATCAAGTCATGTAACATATGTAAATCCTCTTTTTCCACTGGCCTTACTACTACATTCGTGCTCATTATTAGCTCCTCCTCATCTGCGTAAAACTGACATTCCAGCTTTTCAGATGCTAAATTAAATGACTAAGATGATCCTATCAATCAATTGTCATACAGAAAAGTGACAGTTTTTGAAAAAATTTATAGGTCAGTTTTGAGGAGTAAACCTAGGTCTAAAAAGACAGATTGAATCGAACGGGTGACTTTTTTGCAATGCGCTGATAGAAATCAAGTATCCTCCATAAAATATGCACACATAAATAGATAACTTTCCATGGTGGTGATTCCATGCTTTGGTTACTTGTTTAGATAGTGGGTTTAATCAATGTCATACTTACTATCCGTTATCACTACAAGGAAGATGAAGACATCAAGAGTAAGTAGAAACGAGGCATCCTGGTTGTTTTTTTCTTAATCATCTCGGTTGCGAGTGAATCGTCATTGCTCTATTTAGGACTATTAATGATCTTGTTTGGATTTGTAAAGGCTGCTGGATTGCTCTAGAACAAATAGTATTGGCCCCACCTTCGCCGAATACTGTGGTAGCCACGCATGCTACCCTACCTACTTTGAGTTTAGCTTGTGAATATTAATAAAAATGTACAATTAGATTAATAATTTTTAAGGAATTATGAACTAATTATTAAATTACATATAACGATTTACTTATATAAGTGCATTATTATATAATGATTTCCGTAAGAGGGGTGGGTGATCGAATGGTTGATATTGAGAAGGCTGCGACAATTTTGAAGTTGCTTGGTGATAAAACAAGGCTGACAATGATTAAGATTTTGGATCAGCATGACTGTTGTGTTTGTGAATTTGTGGCGATGTTCAATACGAGTCAACCGGCGATTAGCCAGCATCTTCGCAAATTGAAAGATGTTGGGGTTGTTGGGGAAACGAGAAGGGGTCAGTGGATTATATATTCGCTTAATAAAACAAATGAGTATTATCCTTTGATTCAAGGGATTCTTGGACAGCTACCAGATCAAGATTACAGATTAAAAGAACTAGAAAAGCAGGGTCTACGTATTTCATGTAATTAAGCGGAGGAAACGAAATTGATATCCATTATACTAGCGTCAGTGATTTTCTTAATCACGCTCATCCTTGTTATTTGGCAGCCGAATAATTTATCGATTGGCTGGTCTGCTTGCGGGGGGGCGTTACTTGCCCTGATGTTTGGGGTTGTCGATTTTGGTGATGTGATCGAAGTAACCAAAATCGTTTGGAATGCTACATTCTTATTTATTGCTATTATCATCATTTCTTTAATACTCGATGAAATTGGTTTCTTTGAATGGGCGGCTTTGCATATGGCGAGGTTTGCCAAAGGAAACGGCATCAAAATGTTCGTTTTTGTAACGATTCTTGGTGCACTAGTGGCTGCATTCTTCGCGAATGACGGTGCAGCACTTATCTTAACTCCAATCGTTTTAGCGATGGTTCGAAATTTGAAGTTTGAAGAAAAAATGGTGTTTCCGTTCATTATTGCGAGTGGATTTATTGCTGACACGACGTCGTTGCCACTTATCGTGAGTAACCTCGTGAACATCGTTTCAGCAGACTTTTTCAACATTGGCTTTGCTGAGTATGCGTCGCGTATGATTGTACCGAACTTGTTTTCTTTAGCGGCAAGCATACTCGTTCTCTATCTTTATTTTAGAAAAAGCATCCCGAAAAAATATGACATGGCTCAATTGAAGAAGCCAGCTGATGCGATTCTTGATCATAGAATGTTCCGCCTCTCATGGCTTGTATTAGCGATTTTGTTGGCAGGATATTTCATCAGCGAATTGATTCATATCCCGGTTTCGATTATCGGGGGAGTGGTAGCTGTCTTCTTCTTAATGATGGCGAGAAGGAGTCCTGCGGTTCATACCAAAACGGTCATCAAAGGTGCACCGTGGGCAATCGTATTTTTCTCGATTGGTATGTATGTAGTGGTTTATGGTTTGAAAAATGCAGGCTTAACGGGTGTTCTTGCTGACTTGATTCAAGTTACGGCTGATCAAGGCTTATTTGTAGCTACAGTTGGGATGGGCTTTATTGCTGCCATTTTGTCTTCGGTTATGAATAACATGCCGACTGTCATGATTGATGCGTTGGCGATTGCCGATACGGACACATCTGGTGTTGTTCGTGAAGCTCTTATCTATGCCAATGTGATTGGTTCTGATTTAGGTCCTAAGCTTACTCCGATTGGTTCATTGGCTACCTTGCTTTGGTTGCATGTCCTTTCACTAAAGGGAGTTAAGATCTCATGGGGGACTTATTTTAAAACAGGTGTCATTTTAACGATTCCTACCCTACTGATTACATTGGTAGGACTATATATTTGGTTACGATTTGTTTCATAAAATCTCACACTTAAAGGAGTAAACATCATGTCTAAAAAAACAATCTATTTCTTGTGTACAGGAAACTCTTGTCGCAGCCAAATGGCGGAAGGTTGGGCAAAACAACACTTAGGTGAAGACTGGGATGTAAAAAGTGCAGGACTTGAAGCGCACGGTTTGAACCCAAATGCGGTTAAAGCGATGAACGAAGCGGGTATTGATATTTCTAAACAAACTTCTGATGTGATTGATCAAGAAATTCTTCACAATGCTGATTTAGTTGTAACGCTTTGTGGCCATGCTGCTGATCACTGTCCGGTAACGCCACCACACGTGAAAAAAGTTCACTGGGGATTTGATGATCCAGCAAAAGCGGAAGGAACGGAAGAAGAGAAGTGGGCATTTTTCCAACGAGTTCGTGACGAAATTGGAAGCCGCATCAAGCGTTTTGCTGAAACGGGTGAATAATGGAATACAGGTCGAGAGATAACTCTCGGCCTTTTTTTGAAATTTATTGTGATGAAAGGGAGAGAGACTTTTATGAAAAAACTAGAGATTTTTGATCCTGCGATGTGTTGTCCAACAGGCGTTTGCGGACCGAGTGTGGATCCGGAATTGACGCGTGTAGCCTCTGCATTATTTTTACTAGAAGGAAAAGGTTTTGCAGTGAAGCGTTACAATCTTGGCAGCGAGCCTGATGCTTTCATTATGAACGAAAAGGTTAGCGCGTTGTTGAATGAGAAGGGTCCGGATGTATTGCCGATTGTGATGCTGAATGGTGAGGTGAAGCAGACGGGTGGATATCCGACGAATGATGAGTTGGCTGATTGGTTCGAAATGGACGCTAAAGACTTAGTCGTGAAAAATTCGAAAAATAGTCTTTTATAAAAAGGAGAATCGGAAATGTTCCCATTGTTTAACTTAGATAATGTGGCTCTTACGCCTTTTCTCTTTTTCACAGGAAAAGGTGGGGTAGGGAAAACGTCGACGGCTAGTGCGCTGGCCGTTCATTTGGCTGACCAGGGGAAGAAAGTGCTAATTGTATCGACGGACCCAGCCTCAAACCTGCAGGATGTATTTGAAGTTGAGCTTAGTAATGAAATTCGGGATATTCCGAATGTGAACGGATTATTTGCCTGCAACATCAATCCAGAGGAAGCGGCGAAGGCTTATCGTGATCGCGTTGTCGGTCCGTACCGAGGGAAGCTACCGGAAAGTGTCGTTGCGTCGATGGAAGAGCAGATGTCTGGAGCTTGTACAGTGGAGATTGCCGCGTTTGATGAGTTCACGAACTTACTGGCGAACCCGAAAGTGACAGAGGCATACGATCACATTTTGTTTGATACAGCGCCAACAGGACACACCCTTCGCCTCTTACAATTGCCGACAGCTTGGACGGATTTTCTCAATGAAAGCACCCATGGCGCGAGCTGCTTAGGACCGTTGTCCGGATTGGAAGGGAAAAAGGAGATGTACGCCAATACAGTTGGAGCACTTTCGAATCCTGCCAAAACGACGCTTTTCCTTGTTGCGCGTCCAGATCATTCGTCTTTGAAGGAAGCAGAAAGAGCTTCAGCTGAGCTTGGTGGAATCGGGATTAACAACCAGGTTGTTCTCGTTAATGGTGTTTTACAAGAGACATTGAGTAGTGACAATGTTTCAGATGCTTTTTATAAAAAACAGCAAAAAGCATTGGTCGATTTGCCAGAAGGATTAAAATCACGTTTAATCCTAGAAATACCTTTGGTTCCGTTTTCGGTGACGGGGATTGAATCGTTGAGAAAGTTTTTTACTTCGATCGAAATCGGGAATATAGAGAGTGAAGTTGAGAAGGTTGAACTGCCTTCTATTAAAAAATTGGTGAATGATTTAGAAGCACGCAACCTGAAGGTTATTTTTACAATGGGAAAGGGCGGAGTTGGAAAAACGACGATTGCTTCAGCGATTGCTATCGGTCTTTCTGAAAAAGGTCATCGTGTTCATTTGACGACGACAGATCCGGCTGCGCATTTGACCAATATTTTCGAAGGTGATGCATATGCGAATTTGACAATCAGCCGCATTGATCCAAAGGTGGCGGTCGAGAAGTATCGCCGTGAAGTGTTGGAACGGGTTTCGGGACAATTGGATGAGAACGCCCTTGCTTATATGAAGGAAGATTTGGAGTCACCATGTACCGAAGAAATCGCCATTTTCCGAGCGTTTGCCGATGTGGTGGCGAGGTCGAAGGAAGAAATCGTCGTGATTGATACAGCTCCAACGGGACATACATTGCTACTATTGGATGCAGCGCATTCGTATCATAAAGAATTAGAGCGCTCGACGGGTGAAATTCCTGAAAGTGTGAAAGAATTATTACCGAGATTAAGGAATCCAGAGGAAACAGAAGTAGTGATTGTAACGCTTCCGGAAGCGACTCCGGTGTTCGAAGCACGCAGGTTACAAGAGGACTTGAAGCGCGCCAATATTAATCCGAATTGGTGGGTCATCAATCAAAGCTTGTATGCGACAGTAACGGAAAACAAAGTGCTGAAAGGGCGTGCCGCTTCTGAAATATCATGGATTTCGATGGTTAGAGACGAACTTACGGAACGATTCGCTGTGGTTCCATGGTTGGCGGATGAGAAGGTTGGTTATGAGGAGTTACAGGAATTGGTGAAGCCGTAAGTGGCTTTTTGAGTGCAGAGACGAAACTGTCTCTGTTTTTTCAACGTTAAGGGGTGAAGAATTTGGCTACAATGATGTTATTTCTATTAGCCGGTTTGGCTGAAATTGGCGGTGGTTACCTGATTTGGTTATGGCTACGGGAAGGGAAGCCAGCATATTGGGGGATATTGGGCGTTGCGATTTTAGGATTATATGGTGTCATTGCGACCTTCCAACAGTTCTCTTCGTTTGGAAGGGTATATGCCGCATACGGTGGTGTGTTTATCGTGCTTTCTCTGTTGTGGGGATGGGGAATCGATAAAAAAACGCCTGATCTCTATGACTGGATCGGAGCGTTGGTTTGTATAGTGGGAGTTTCGATTATTTTGTGGGGGCCTAGACAAGCATAACGAAGTTTATTTAGTAAGTTCTTTACCTGCTTCCAAAAAGCTTTTGTAAGTATCTTTGCCGTACATATCTGGATTATGGCGAAAGAATAACTCCATGGTTAAGCTCTGAGCTTGTTCCAAAGAGAATTGTCTTGATATGATGATCAAATTCAGGTAGGCAAGGAAATATTCTTTGCTTAGGGCACCGCCATGGTTAACCGTCATTTCATACACACTCCTTTCATAGAGTAGGTGCCAGGTAACTAGATTCCTGGCACCAAGTGGATTGATTAGCAGCAATTCGTTTTTTCTTCTGGTTGGCAGCATTCCTTTTTTTCTTCTGCCAATTCTTCTTTTACCTCTTGGATTTGGATGTTGCAGCAGCTTGAATCTTTCTTAGAATCCTTCTTGAAAATACCGAACATAATGATCATCTCCATTTATTATTTTTGGGTGAATTTATGTGAGCTTCTACGCTACTAAATGAGGTAGAATATGAAGCCGGATATTGTGGACATCGTCATGACTGAGAGTATGAAGGTGATGACGAGTTCCTTTTTGAAGATAGATTTTAATAGAACAACTTCAGGTAAGCTTGCGCCCGCCGAGCTGATCATGAGCGCCATGACCGGCCCGAGTGCCATACCTTTCATGATCAGAATTTGTGAGATCGGAATCATGCTAGATAAACGGATGTATAATGGCACACCGATTACGGCTGCGATAGGGATAAGCCACCAGTTGTCGCTGCCAAAAGCAGTAGAAATCCACTCTGTTGGAACGAGCCCGTGGATGATTGAACCAATGGCTGCCCCAATGATTAGATAAGGATATACACTTTTCATTAGTCCAATCGTTTCTTGAAGTGCTAGCTTCAAATTAAATTTTTGATGCTTTTCTTCGTAGCCAGTCATGACGACGTTTTTAACCGATTTTTCAAAACCGAAAGCTTCGAGAGCGAAACCGATGATGACGGAGAATACAGATGTTAGGACAGTGTAGAGGAGTGTAACTTTCCAACCAAGGACGACGGCCATTAATGTTAAAATCGTGGGGTCAAGTACAGGTGAGGCAAAAAGGAAAATCATGACGATGCCGAATGGCATTTTCTTTTTCAGCATATTGACGACGACGGGAATCGTTGAACATGAGCAAAACGGTGTGATAAAAGCGAAAATTAAAGCGAATATGGCACCGAAGAACTTATTCTTGCCGGCTAATTTCTTCTCAATTTTTTCATATGGAATGTATCCTTGAAGAAGGCTGATGATGAATGAGATGACGATGAAAAGGATGGTTAATTCAACCGCGATATATAGAAAGCTTTTTAATACTTCTAACCACATAAGTTTTTCCTCCTTTCTTTATTTAGCAAGAGCTCGTGCAGCAGTTTTCCGAATTAGCTACGACATTTACTGATTTATTACGTTTGTTGAAAAGCTTTTGGAAAAAGTTTTCTTCATTTAAATGTTGGTACTTCCAAGCATGTCTTGAGGCTTTTTCAATTTGTTGCCTTTGTAATTGGGCGATTGTTTCATAATCATGGTACATAACGAACAGCTCCTTTTTATTAGTTTTGGTTTATTAAATCAAATTATATTGATATATTAATCAAGAAAAATTGATGTATTACTTAAAAAAATTTATCAGCAAGTCGGCTTAAACAAACAGCATAGTTCTGATGATAATAAGTGATTGATTTCTTTTTGGTTCAGGTCGTAAAAGCTCCAAGTACCTCTTGTTTCTTTTGTGATGATATTGGCATCCAGTAAGATCTTAAGGTGATAAGAAAGTTTCGATTGTGTCATATCTACAAGTGGTGCCAGATCACAAACGCACATTGCGCCTCTTTGGGTAAGGATGTTCATGATTTGCAATCTCTTTTTATCTGCGATTGCTTTGAACTTCGCTTCATATTTTTCAAAAGTACTTTCTAATGACACGTCATGTAACGGAATTTCATTCATTGTGTATGCACCTTCTCTAAATCAAATATTCTTGATATATGTATATTATATCCAATTTTGAAACGTGTCAATCCGTTAATCAAAAATTTTTGATTAATATTTTAAAAATAGGATATGTTAAAGCTCATTATTGATTTTTTGCATTTTGTTGATTGAAGCGGATGGCGCCTGGCTCTTCGAAAGCAAGCGACTAGAGCGGAAATCAACAGGCAAGATTAATAGAGCAAGTCGGGAAATCGACGGAGATTTCTCTAATCTCTTGATTTTTCAAAACTCCTATTTGAACTTTGTGAATAAGTTTTTGAAAACGTTGATTACGATGAAAAAATAGGCGATAACATTTTTGAAAATGGCCATTACGATCAAAAAACAGGAGTATAAAAAAGGTTGCAAACCCCACGAGGGTATATTGGAGTGTTCTTATATTCACTTTAAAAGAGATAATTACGCCAAAATCTCAATATTTAAGCATACAAATTTTTGTTCTAGTAGAATTTTCGTGCCTTCTGCCAGAATTCCTGAAAAATAAAGGTTAAATAAAAGTGAATTGTTGATTTTCTGCACTTTGTTGATTGTAGCGGAAATCAACAGGCAAATTTAACAGAACCTAAAATGAAAAAAGGTGCCAAGCTTTGTTTTTTTGATTTGCTTCATAACAGTAGTTATTTTGAAGATTGGGTACTCTGTGGTGATTAAGAAATTATTCGTATTAAATTAACATTTTGGTCGTTACAATAATGATGAAAAATTAGAATAGAGTTATCTATCTATACATTGAACCTTAAAGGAGGGGAGAAAATGTTCAAAAAGATAAGGCAGTGGTTTTGTAAACACTATTATGATGATAAAGGTTTTTTCTCTCCTGATTGTAGTATTGACGTTATCCTCAAATGCGCAAAATGCGGCAAAGAAATAATTAGGTATGGCAAATAATTTATCCAATGAAATCTTAGTTAAACTTTAATTAGTTAACGGGTCCCTTAGTTACTAAGTATAGATCGTCAAAAAGACGGTCTATTTTTTTCGTAGTAAAGGGAATAGTTATGTACACACAAAACATAAATTAAAGGAATTTACAAAGTGTTTATGGAATATTTTAGTATCTGAAAAATTAGTCATTTTGTTACGTCAAGAAAGTTTGATCAACTTACAAAAAAGTGAGGTAATGCGTATGTCATTTTCTTTCTTTGAAAAGGGGTTACATGGGGAAAATGCCCATGTTGACCCCCTTGAGGTGTTTGAGGGTTTACGGTGGGAAATGGCTGGGGAAAAACCTGAAAACTGTCCATATTCAGTGTGGCAAATTCTAAACCACATGATTTTTTGGCAAGATTTTTATCTAACCTACCTTCATGGTAGCGTGCCCGTTCATCCAGAACAAGACGAAGACTCGTGGCCTGATGAAACAGCTCCGTCAAATGAAACGGAGTGGAGTGACACTTTTTTTCAATTCAGTAAGGGTCTAAAGGAAGCTGATAACGAAGCAAAAAAAGATTTAAATGTATTGAAAGATTCGAGATTGGAAAGGACTCGTGGTGACATTTTAGCCACGCTTATGGCACACAACAGTTATCATACCGGACAGGTAGCGCTTATTCGGCAATTAATTGGAGCGTGGCCTCCTCCATCATGGTTATAATTGGTAGCCAACTGGTGACCGTTTTAAGTTTTGAAAGTTCAACAATCAAGCGCTTAAATTTGATAAAAGAAGAGCACCTATTATACATGACAATAAAATGGTACCTGTAGTTAGGACACTTGAAAAAGAGTGTTTTACCTACAGGTATTTTTTTATATACTTGAATTTTAGAATATGGGGATCAGGGGACAACATGAGTAAGATTATTTTTTCTACTAAAGAGATAAAAATACTTCAGAAGAATCAAAATGTTCAAAGGGTCAGTGGAAAATCAATTATGTATACTGATGCCTTCAAAAATAAGTTTATGGATGAGTACCTATCCGGAAAATTGCCTCGGCAAATCTTCACAGAAAAAGGCTTCGGTGTGGACGTTATAGGAATTAAACGAATTAAACAATCAGCTTATAGGTGGAAGAAAGCCTATGAAGCAAATGGTTTGATTGGGCTTACAGATTCGAGGAAAACGGCCTCTGGCAGACCCTTAGAACGGGAGCTTACGCCAACTGAGATAATTGAAAGGAAGAATGCAAGAATTAAGCTTCTGGAAGGACAGTTGGAGCTGTTAAAAAAGCTAGAAGTGACAGAAAGGAGGCTGCTAAACGCAAGCTATAGCCTAAAAACGAGTAGAGTATATCAATTGATTCATGAGACTGTTAACAAAATGGATATAAGCGAATGACTAAGTATTTTTGTGATCTATTAAAGGTCTCACGTTCTGGATATTACAGTTACCTGAACGCATCCACCAGCCGGGAATCCAGAGAACGCTTAGATTTGGAATTGAAGAATCTAATATTACTGGCGTTTAACCACCGAGGTTACAAGAAAGGTTCGCGCTCCATTAAGATGACCCTAGAGAACGAATATGACCATATCTTTAGCCGCAAAATGATCCAAAGAATTATGAAAAAATACGGAATCGTCTGTCCTCATAGGAGGCCGAATCCGGATAAAAAAATGGCTAAAGCAACAAAGGAGCACCGAGTCGTCTCGAACAAATTAAACAGGAAATTTAAACAAGGAATCCCTGGAAAGGTATTACTGACAGACATCACTTATTTGCCATATAACGGTAATTGTATGGCTTATTTATCGACCGTAAAAGATGCATCTACCAATGAAATCTTGGCTTACCATGTGTCTGACCGTATCACCTTAGACATCGCAACCAAAACAATTCATAAAATGATCAACAACAAGAAAGTCACTCTTGATAAGGATGCCTTTATCCACTCAGAACAGGAAAGCCATTACACAAGCCCAAGATACCAGAAGCTGTTAAAAAAATTGGCCTCGGCCAAGCCTATGTCTCGTAGAGGGAACTGTTGGGATAATGCCCCTCAGGAGTCATTCTTTGGTCACCTGAAGGATGATGTAGATTATCGTTCAGCTAGAAATTTGAAGGAATTAAAGTCAAAAATAAATCATTATATGGTTTATTATAACAATCATCGTTACCAGTGGAATTTAAAAAAGATGACGCCTATTCAATATAGGAATCATCTTCTCGCTGATTAATCTCTTTTTTTATAGTGTCCTTGACATGGGTGCCAGTTTACTTCGATCTGAAGTTTGGCACCCTTTATTTATATAGTAATGAGGTGTTTGAGTTTGGCTCGCGCTCCAGCTCGCCAGTTTTTTACGGCGGAGGGGGAGACGTTTTCTCTTACAGCTATTTCTTTTACAGATAGGTCATAAAGGCAAGTGTAGGTGAGCCATTTTGTCTGGTTTTCGGTTAGATGGATGCAATAAGAGAGAATGAGATCTTTTTCGTGTCGATCCACATAATGTGTGTCCTCAACCAGGTCCCAAAATTCTTCCTCTGCGTAAACATTTCTCTCATCACGCTTTTTTGATTTGCTTATTTCTGTTAATAATACACCTTTTATATACGTAAAGGCATAGTTGGTGAAGTTTCCTTTGCTGGTATTGAAACGTTTTCTAGCTTCCCATAATCCTATTAAACCAAGCTGGTAGAATTCTTCTTTATTTCTATAAATACTAAGCGAACGGATGATTTTATGAATCATCGGCTCATATTGTATGGCTAAATCTTCAAAGCTCTCCAAAGTGATTCCTTTCAGAAAGCGCGCTTTACCTTTTATTCCCGGGTACCTATAAGATATCGAGTTCGCACAATTTGTTCGAATCGTACAATTTCATTTTTGGAGGGTGTTTTTATTCGAAAAAGTAGAAAAGTAGCTTCAAAATGCATTTTTGGAGGCCTTTTTTGTGATTTTGGTCAAAAATGGGGTAAATATTTGAAGACAATCTTTAAGGGAAGGGTAAGTGACATAATTTTTGAAAATTATCCATAAAATGGTCCTATTAATAAACTATTTTCTGCCGATATATGGTATAAAGAGAATGTGATTTTTTAACAAAAATGAATATCGTGTGTAACTTTATTCAATAGGTATCTAGATTGTAAGAATCATTGCCTCTATTAATTTTAAGTTAAATACATAGTTCAACCGAATCTCAAGGAATGCACCATGCATCAACATTTTAAGGAGAAAACTTTTATGAAGAAATTACTACCCTTACAGCTTGGTTTATTGCTACTTTTTTTAATGTCTATTCCTAATTTTGTATTTGCAGAAGGACCTTCGCTAGAAGAACCGATTATGCAAATACCGGTAATGAGTGATACTCATATTTGCGGTGGTCCTGTGACCATCAATAACATCACACTGTGTGATAGAGAGAGATTCTCTTATTTAAACGATGATAACTTTCCACTTGCACTAAATGATTATAAAACGATCGCTCCTAACTATAAGGCTCTAGCGATAGTAGGGGATCTCGTCGATCGTGGACTTGCATCGCAGTATGATGTCTTTAACAGGATACTAGATGAGGGTATTGAGCCTAATGCGGAAAAAATCATTACGATGGGTAATCATGAATTTTTTGAAAGAAAATATCGACCTACTCTAACGGATGAAGATGCGGTTAATACGTTCCTGATGAAGACAGGTATGCCAGGGCTTTATTATGATAAATGGATTGAGGGTTACCATTTCATCACGTTAGCTGGGGAATATACGGTAGATAATAACTTTGATAATGCTTTCTTATCAGATGCTCAATATGAGTGGTTAGAGAAGACATTGCCAATCAAAGCGATATCTAGTAAACCTATATTTGTGTTCTTGCACCAGCCTATCAACAATACGGTATATGGAAGCGAGTTTTGGAATGCCGGTCCTGACAAAGGCCGGTTAAAAAGAATCCTGCAACAGTACCCTCAGGTGATTATGTTCAGTGGACACTCACATTACGAGTTAAGCCATCCAAGAACGGTGTACCAAGACGGCTTTACGATGGTGAATACAGGAGCTGTCAATTATGGTTGGGCGAGTACTGGATATATTCCAGGTAAATCGCAAGGGTTATTGGTCAATGTGTACAAAAACCGTGTAGATATTAAAGCCCGTGATTTTAAGAACGGAACATGGATAAAGACCTATTCAGTAGCAGTTCCTTTTAAAGATACGACTACTGATTACGTTGCACCATATTTTGAAGATACTGCGGAAGTTTATACGAAAGACGCTACCAATCAATCTATTACTCTTTCTTGGGATCAGGCTATCGATGATCAATTGGTAGAGCGGTATGTTTTTAAAAGTGGGACAGAAATCCTAGGCGAGAAGATGGTAGAGTTCTGGAAGCCATTAAAAGCTGTGGAGACTTTTACTCTTAAGAATTTAAAAGCTGGAGAAACTTATGATGTCGAAATTGTTGGTGTCGATAGTTACGGAAATGAAACGCCAACAAGCCTAAAAACTAGCTTTGTGATGCAAGCTCAGACAGGTTGGGTGCAGGAGGGTGAAGATTGGTATTATTACGATCCTGCGACTGGAGAACTGATGACAGGTTGGCTGCAGGATCGGAATAATTGGTACTACCTCGATGAAACGGGGAAGCAAACGACAGGTTGGCTCCAGTATCAAGATAAATGGTATTACCTTGATGACACTGGAAAATTAACAACAGGTTGGCTCCAGTATCAAGATAAATGGTATTACCTTGATGACACTGGAAAATTAACAACAGGTTGGCTCCAGTATCAGGATAAATGGTATTTCCTTGATGACACTGGAAAACTAACAACGGGTTGGCTTCAATATCAGAACAAATGGTATTACTTTGATTCTTCTGGCAAAATGAAAACGGGATGGTTTTATACTCAGAAAAAGTGGTATTACTTCGATTCCACTGGGAAAATGACGACAGGATGGCTATCCAGTCAAAATAAGTGGTATTACTTTGATTCTATAGGGACCATGCAAACGGGATGGGTCAAGATTAATCAAAAATACTATTTCTTTGCCAACAATGGTGAATTAAAAGTAGGTTGGGTTTACACGAGTGGTAAGTGGTATTATAACACCTTAAATGGAATGCACACTGGCTGGTTCCATGCTCCAGACGGAAAATGGTATTTCTTCCAAAAGGATGGCAGCATGAAGATTGGATGGTTATACCAAGATGGAAAGTGGTACTACTTCGATAAAAATGGAATCATGAAGACAGGAAAGCAACGCATCGATGGAAAGAACTATACTTTTAGTAGCAGCGGTGTCATGCTCGTTAAATAGAAAATGGATGGTGCTATGCACCATCCATTTTTGTATCTTATTTTGTTACAAGTACCTTCGTTTCGAGTTCAACCGTGTCGTTCATCTTGATCATTTCGATGAATGGCTCGACAAACTGTGGATCAAATTGCTTTCCAGAGCAGGCTCTTAGCTCTACAATGGCTTCTGCGAAAGTCTTGGTCTTTTGGTAAGGCCTTTCGGTTGTCATCGCATCGAATGAATCGATGAGGCAGAGGATACGAGCTAGCTTCGGAATCGTTTTTCCTTGTAATCCGTATGGATAGCCGTTTCCGTCATAACGTTCATGATGCAGTTCGACGAGCGGGATAAGATCCTCGAGTTTTTTGTTGGTCGAAATGATTTCTTTCCCCCATGTTACGTGCTTCTTCATCATTTCCCACTCATGTGGCTCGAGCTTCCCTTTTTTCGTTAGAATGTCTCTCGGAATTTCAAGCTTACCAATGTCATGGATAAGCGCACCTAAGATGAGCGTCTTGCGTTCATGATCGGTTAAATCGATGCACTTCGAGAAGTTTGCCGCATACTGATATACACGCTTGCTGTGACGATACGTGTACACATCTTTAGAAAGGAAAATCTTCAACTGCTGCTCTGCTTCCTCAAGGTCTTTTTCAATCGCTAGCGACTTTTGTGAGTCATATTCAGAATGCTCGTTGAAAATTCGCACTAAGTTTTTACCTTGATCCTTAGCCGCATACATGGCCTGATCGGCTTTGTTAAGAAGTTCATTAATGTTGTAAACGCCGCTTTCATACTCGGCAATCCCTGCAGAAAAGGAAAGGCAGCCATATGCTAAACCGTCGACACCTTTAAAGTAAGTGTCATTCGTTTTCTTTCTAAGTTCATTTAAAAAAGAAAATGCGTGATGACGCGAAGTTTGCGGCATCAATAAAGCAAACTCTTCGCCACCGTATCGGGCAACAGTATATTTTTTCGCCTCGGCTTGCTCTTTTAAAAGGGTACCAAATTCTTTTAATAGATGATCTCCTTGAATATGTCCATTCAAATCATTGTACTTCTTAAAATCATCCAAATCGAGAATCGATACACTCAATGGCTGACCCGTTTCTTTAGCAAGTTGCACTTCTTTTTCAAAAAGTTCTTTGAAGTAACCGTGGTTATTTAAACCGGTAAGGAAGTCTTTATTTGCTTTTTCGGCGACTTCTTTGAAAAGTTGGAAGTGCTGCTTAAAGGCCAATGCTAATAAGACAGATATACAGATATAAAGGAAAAGACCGAATAGATCTTGTGATTTCATTAATATAGCAAGGACGAGTGAAAGAAGTATCGTACTAAAATACGTTGCGACTGCTTCCTTGATCATTCCTTCGACAACACTGGAGACACTTTCCGTTTCTTCAAGTAGGAAGTAAACCCCAATGAATAATACGTTGGTTGCAAAATAAATTAATAGTGAAAATATGTAAGGAAGGATTTGCTTAATTTCTACAGTACCAATTTCTCCGCCTGTAATAGTAAACAGATAGTTAGTGCTAACAAGCATCATGGTGTAAATAGCAAAATTAAAAAGATGCTGCCACCATTTTATTTTTCGTTTGATGAATAAATAAACGACCGAAAATACAAATAATACGTCTAAAGTGAAATCCAAACCATATAAGAACAAACACGCTAAAAAAACGGACGAATCCATGGAAAGACTATTACCCTTAGGAGGCAACTTAATAAGAAAATAATTAAGGATAAGGATAGAACAAGTTAGTGAAAGAATGGTAATCCAATCATTGTTTGAATGGTTGTTAAAATCATTAAGTATGACAAAAGTAAGTATACCTAAGAAGGATATAGCGGAAAGATATTTTTTTGCAGTATTTTCTAAAATTTGCATCGTAACTCTCACTCTCATTTAAAGAATTAAAGAGAAGTCATAAAAACTTCTCTCCAATAATTAATCACTCAATTTAAAACCAGAAGTTAAGGCAACAATAATAGAACTGATAATAATTACGTTGTAGATAATACTTGTAATATTGATTCCTTCTTTTTTCATGTTGTTTCACCTCCTTTTAAGCGGAGGTTGGAATTAGTGTCCGATTTTTTTTTGACCATAAGATGTTGGATGAAAAAGAAGATTCCGATATTCATCACGACATCACCAATACTGATGACTTGGGTGCGTGGGTACGGATCGCTTAACGGAATGATGTCCCCTAAGAAACCTAGTTTAGTAGAGTTAGTTAAAAGTTCATGTTTACCATATAAACCGTCTTTTAATGCCTGTATGTACATGGGGTCTAGAACTGCAGAAGCTTCTTCCGACACGGGCATTCTGCCACCGTTTAAGGCCATGACCAAGAAGTTGAGGAAAACACCAATGAAAATCCATTTGAAACCAGGATTATCACGGTTTATGTATAAAAAAACCAATCCGACAATATATACCAGCATGAATACATAGTGACTTGAGGCAGCGAGTATAGAATAACTATTTTGAAAAATAAAAAACACAAACTGGATTGCGAGTAGAAGTGGGAAAATCCAACCGCCCTTGAGTTTCAATTCAGCGATTCCTTTTAGATTCCCGCGTCTAAGCAAACCAACTACAAATGAAATCAATATGCCATCAAAAACCATCTGTTAGACCACCTAATTGAGTTAGTTTACTAAATTATGATATTAATATAACCAAAGGTAAATACTTCCTACTCATATAATAATTTATATAGTCTTACAATTCAAAGTGTTTTTGGAAAAAATGTAGAATTTTCGGGGAAAATAGAGGGGTGCATCGATAAAAAAGAGGATGATGCATGGGCACCATCCTCTGGTTTGTAAGCGTTAACTGTTGATATGATTCAACTTTTTCAGCGATTAAGCTTTTGTATTCTATTAAAATAATCTCCGTTACGGACCATGCATTTCTTCTGGATCATTTAATATTTTTATCGTCTTGAAAGCGGTATTGATTTTCGATTGGCACCAGCTTCCTTTCAAGATTTCAACTTCTTGTTCTTGTAATGTGAATGCCATTAACACATCGTTTTCATGATCAACCACGATATATGAGTTCTTATCGGCAAAGACGCGGTAGGATTTATGCATAATCAGCGTCCATCCATTCAGCAGTTGCTGACTTTTAGTAATCATCGTTCCACCTCCATCTATTACATTCGAGTAGGGTAGGGGAAAATCCTTTAAGATGAGTTACGAACAAAAAGGATGGCGCATAGCACCATCCCTTGAGTTTCTAAAGAATATCAATTTCTTTGCCAGACAAAAGTTCGTCGATTTTTTCAAGATCTGCTCTTGTGGCCTTGCCTTTTTCAGCTTTGTTTTGAATCTTCTTCAAGTCCACCTGTACTTTGTTCATTTCCTCTATAACGATTTTCTTGGCTGTTTTTGTTAAGAAAGGAGCATCTTCCTGTTTAAAATCATTGAAGGCTTCGAGCATGATAGCAATTTGGTCTACAATGTTCTCTTGATCCTTATCGTCTAATTTTCTTTGATCTGCTAATTTGCCTAATTCAGTTTTAGCCTCAGCGACTTTGTCGCCAAATTCTTCAGCTTTGTCTGCGAAATCTTCCGCTTGTGCAGTAACTTCATCCAACTTGAACGTAGGGTTCTCCTTTTCAAACGAACATCCTGTCAGTAAAACTGCCGTCAAACCTGCTGATAATAAAATTAATTTTTTCAATGTGATCCCATCCTTTTTCATCTCTTTGCTTTATCTTGATTTCATTTTATCGTGAATCCAAATGACGGATAACGAGCCTGAGCATGATTCTTTTCTAAGCCTCGAGGCTGATGGAAAACGGGTTTTTAGCAAGGATTTTTTAAAGTTGTCTGTTTATTTCCGTTCCAGTCGCTTGCTTTCCTTAAGGAGGATCAACAAAGTACAGAAAATTAGCGCAGCTTCATTGTCGGATTCGTTTGGTTGTGTATGGAAGTATCCGAAAAGTGTGATTTTTCTCTTTTTTAAATCGTCAATAGGCAAGTTCATAAGCTTTATTTGTGTAACTGTACGGTTTATTTGTGTAAATTGGGATTCTATTTGTGTGAATCCCAATTCTATTTGTGCAGATTAGGATTTTATTTGTGAATGTAAAAATTCGAACAAAAAGCCGCGACATTAGGGACTTTTAGCAAAAAAACGCAGATGGACATCTGCGTTTCTCAAATCATTTAATTCTCGAACACAACCATATCCCAATATGTCAACGAAGGGAGTTAAAATGAAACAGCTCCATCCTTGTAAGTAAAAGATAATTTTTGTGGAAGTCCGCCTTTCACATCTGGTGATGCGAACCAAATTTTTTTAGGTTTCCGATCAGTTTTTAAGACCATCTCCAAGTATTTTTTTTCAACAGGTATTGGTTGTGATGCTTCGGTATCACGCCATTCCATCGTTGAGTTGTCCGCAAAGTTAATCAAGTGAAGCATTCTCTGGTTATCTCTTTGCTTTGAAAAGGTCCAAATCTTCCCTTGCTCAGCTGTGGATGAGACAGGAATATCTGCCGGTGTTTGAATCTCCATTTCTGCATCGGTTACATCTACATCTCTCAGTAAATTTTGATAGGCGACAAGGAAGTCATAATATGAAATGAGCTGTTTCTTTAAATTAGGGCTCATGTCTAGTTTATGATGTGGAAAGTATTCTTTTGAAAGCATATGCTCACCAAGTTTTAAGAGTCTGGGCTCACATGGGTTAGTTAACAAAAGAAGAGGCTTGGAGCATGCATCCAAGCCTGGTTTAGGTGATCTGTTCTTTAGTACATTTAGCTATTGAGAATGAACGAAATTCGTAATCAGTTTATTTAACTCCTTGCTAGTTTTGGTAGGAATCTGGTGCTTAACATTGTCGATAAACTTGAGTTCATTAAAAGGCAGCTTTTGATGCAATAGGTTGGCATAATCATGAAACCTCTTATCATCCTTTCCGTATACTAGAAGAAGGGGATGTTTGATAGTATGGAGCTGATCTGTACATTTGTAATGCAAACTGTACCTATAGTACTGCTCGATATTCTTTGCATTTCCTTTAATGGATTCGGCATACATTTTGAAAAATAAAGACATTGGATTGGCATTGCTCCTGCAAACAGACAACGCTAACACTGGAACAGCTTTTGATTTGGAAAGGTACCTTCCAATTGATATCTTTCTTTTTAAGTGTTGATCCATTACCTCAGACATGCCGCCAATCACAATGCCACCTAAAGCCATTTCTCCAGCACTCAGCAAAAACTCCAAAACAATTGAGCCACCGGTAGAATATCCGCAAATGTAAGCTTTTTCTATTTCAAGATGTTTCATCAAACGTTTGATATCCTCCACAATCAGCGGATAGCTGAGCGGTTCTAGGGAAGATTCGCTATTTCCGTGTCCTCTGATATCAAATGTAATCACTTTGAAAAAAGATGATAACTCTTCCATCTGATAGATGAAATTAATGGAGGTAAGTACGGGAGGATGGATAAAGACAATCGGTATCCCATTTCCTTTAACGGAGTAGAAGAGATCTACACCGGTTGAGTTGAAAATTGGCATTTTTAGACCACCTGAAAGAGATTTGTGTTTTTTTTATTGTGGGATTTTTGGATATGAAGTATACGTAATGGGAAAAAAGTAGGATATCTCTGCTTCTTTGTGTTTGAAGGAGTGAAAATATTTAACGCAATGGTGTATCTTACATGGCTGTCCCTGGTAACGTCAGGGGTACATGGTTTAACGGCGCTCAATCTTGTTTTTACGGCAGTTAGGAATCAGTTATCGTGTTTTCGACAAAAACGGACGCAATGAATACTCAATACGGACGGTTGATTCTTGAGTAGATGAATTTATGCTAAATCTGCAATGTGCAAATAAAGGTAATTGATGTAGCTTGGCGAATATATTTCATTACCGAA
Organism: Bacillus sp. cl95; assembly: GCF_900115925.1. GTDB lineage: Bacteria > Bacillota > Bacilli > Bacillales > Cytobacillaceae > Neobacillus_A. Next base: position 111,416 of record NZ_FOYF01000007.1, read on the forward strand.
AATCTAGTGGAACAGGTTCTTATAAGGATCAAGGGAAATGGGTTTACGATACGAGTATTTTATTAGGGCACATTGCCATGAAAGCTACGGTTTTCTATCCTGATGAGAGGAAAGTGGATTTTGGATATGAAGAGCAGCCTACTAATCCCATTGAAACATTTGGATCAGCCGAAGGTGAAGATAGTGTTTATTCTAAAAAGAACAATAAGTTGAATTTCAAAGTGCAATGGGAAGAAGGTGCTAAAACTTATTTTGGAGAAGCGGAATATAAGCTTGTACCTGAATATTAGTATATAGAGGAAAATGAAGGGGAGGGGAATATTATGAAAGCTTGGAAAATGTATTTGATAACGATTATTGAAATTGTCATTTTTTTAATCATTGGTTTCTTTCTAAGTGAGAAGGTCTTAAATGGAATTTATGAGAGTATGGATATTCCTTACATAGGAAATGTAGGTATCATCTGGTTTGGAGTATCATTCTTATTATTTAGTCTATATACAGTATTTCAAAACTTCATTTTCGCCAAAAAAAGTCCTGTTCTAAAAGGCCGAATTTCATCAATCACTTTTTGGTTTGTCTTTCTACTATCTGTTTATGCTATTATTTCAGCTTTTGTAAGAGGAGAAATTTAAATTCGTATTTAAAAGGAAGGCTGCTCAGACAGCCTTATTTTTTTGAGCAAAAGAAAGTAAAGTTTAGGGATTATAACCGGCTAATCATTTTTGATGTGGTGCTTAATGCCAGTTTGTTTAGGGGCGTCTGCTTATATTCCAAGCAGGCGTCCCTTTTTTATTACTGCCCAACTACTCAATAGGAAAGCAAAAAAATATAGGAAGTTCCTCAAAATATCCATAAGTGTACCTGCTAGTACTATTTTACTATTTTGGTATAACGTGTTTAATAAAAAAAACATTGGGTAAAAAATCGATGGTATACAAAAATATAAACATGCAAATCGGGGAGGAAATGTAAGGTGAAAAAGGGACTTTTGTTTTTTCTTACTATTATTCTTTTAATTAGTACTCTTGCCGGCTGTTCACAAGGCAGTAAGGAAGTACAAGGGGAAGAAGTGAAGGAAAATGGAAAAACGGTTGTGAACTTCTGGAGTTTTTGGGGTTCAGAGACTCGTAGACCAATCATCGAAAAGATCATTAAGGATTTTAATGACTCCCAGGATGATATTATCGTGAAACATACATTTCTTCCATGGGGAGATATCTGGACAAAAAACTTGGCATCTGTTGCAGCTGGTAATCCTGCTGATGTCATCATAAATGATATTAATAGCGTTGCGCAGAGAGCGGAGAATGAACAAGTGGAAGATATCACCAAGTACATAGATCCATCTTTTGAAAAACAGTTCTATCCGCATTTATGGGATACAGTTGTATACAAAAATAAAACATATGCGGTGCCATTTAACACGGATACCCGACTTCTTTTTTACAACAAAAAAGCTTTCAAGGAAGCAGGGCTTGATCCAAACAAGCCACCACAAACTTGGGATGAGCTGGAAGAGTATGCCAAAAAGCTTGATGTCAAATCAGGCAATAAGTATGAACGAATTGGATTTTATCCACTTTGGGGAAATATCGGGGCTGCGAGTTGGATGACGAGCGCTGACGAAGGAAAAGGATTCATTGATAATAATAAACTAAACATTAACACTCCAAAGAAAGTGGAAGCTTTGGAATGGGTAATGGGTTGGCAAGAACGCCTCGGAGAAAACACAGTACAATCATTCAAATCCGAATTTGGCAGCGAGCAAGCCAATCCGTTCATTGCTGAAAAAGTCGCAATGTGGGTTGATGTAGGTACATTCTATACTCAGATAAGGGACTACGGTAAGGGCATGGAGTTTGGCGTAGCACCTATTCCTTCTTATAAAGAAGGCAGTGGACATTTTGCGGATGGTGGAGGTTTTGTAGCTGAAGTTCCAAAAGGCGCAAAGCATCCAAAAGAAGCAATGGAGTTTATTAAATATTTGACTGGGCTGGAAGCACAAAAATACTGGGCCATGAAGAACTTTGACAATGTCGCTAACATTGAAGCGGCTGAAGCAACATCAAAGGAATTAAAAGGTACTGATCAAATGGTTTACCAAGCAACGGTTAAGAATTTGGAAAAAACCAAGATGTACCCCGTGCCGGTCGAGTACCCTGATTACAACAGCCGCATCAATCCTAATATTGATAACGCTCTATTAGGAAAAGTATCAGCAGAGAAGGCATTAAAAAATGCAGAAGAACAAGTGGAGAAAATGAATAAAAAGTAGAGTGGAAGAGAGAGGATACCGAAGCCCTCTCTTTTTCCATAATTCTAGATAGGCGAGAGAGGGTAGTGGAATTGAATTCTTACGAAACAGTGATAAATGAAAAAAATATCGACACTGATTCAAGTAGCAGACAGATGCGAAAGCTAAATGTATTCTCTGTTAAAAAGAAGAAAAGCAGAAAGTTCAAGGAAAATGTAATTGGATACCTGTTTCTCAGCCCATGGATCATCGGTTTTTTAGGACTTACTCTCGGACCACTGCTATTTTCATTAGCTGCTAGTTTCACAGATTATAATATTACTTCAAAAATGAATTTTATTGGTTTTGATAATTATGTACGCATGTTTACGATAGACGACTTATTCAAGACATCATTATATAATACTCTGTTTTATGTGATTTTTTCAGTTCCACTCACGACGGCAGGCGCCATTCTGTTGGCGATTATGCTCAACCAGAAAGTAATGGGGATGAAGGTCTTCCGGACCATCTACTATTTGCCGGCTGTGCTTTCGGGTGTGGCGGTCTATTTCCTATGGATGCAATTGTTAAGCCCTTCGACAGGCTTGGTTAATACGGCGCTTGGCTGGTTTGGTATCGAAGGCCCTGCTTGGTTATTTGATCCTGAATGGACAAAACCGGCACTACTCCTAATGAAAATGTGGAGCGTTGGCGGAGGAATGCTTTTATACCTTGCGAGCTTGCAAGGAGTATCAGCTCAAATGTATGAGGCCGCCGACCTTGACGGGGCAAGTTCATGGCAAAAATTCTTCCATATCACCCTGCCAATGATTTCACCAATTATATTTTTCGATGTCATCACAAGTACGATCGGTTCATTTCAAATTTTTCAAGAGGCATACGTGATGACGGAGAATGGAAGTGGTGGGCCAGGAAACTCACTATTATTCTATAATCTTCATATGTGGAATAACGCATTCGAATTATTTGACATGGGATATGCGTCAGCAATGGCTTGGATATTATTCCTTATCGTCATGGTACTAACATTCCTTAATATGAAGGTTGGTAAGCGCTGGGTTCATTATGAAGGGGGGGATAACAAGTGAGATCATACGCTAGTTTTTTCGAGAATCGTAAATATAATGGAGGTTTGAAAAAGGGTATTATTACCTTCATTTTATTGGCTGGGAGCTTCTTAATATTGATTCCGCTATGGTGGATGATTTCGACCTCATTAAAAACGCCCGAGGAAATTGCGGCATATCCACCAACATTTTTTCCAAAGGAATTTAAATTCTCTAATTATGTGGAAGCCTGGCAAACAGCACCTTTCGGTCGATGGACATTGAATACCATATTTATTGCAGTGTGTGGAACGATTGGGAGCGTACTCGTTAATTCACTTGTGGCCTATTCCTTTGCAAAAATTAGGTTCAAGGGAAAGGATGCATTGTTCGTATTGGTATTATCGACTATGCTTATCCCTGGATTTGTCACGATGGTACCACAATACATTTTGTTTGCTAAACTAGGCTGGGTCAATACTTATCTCCCCCTGATCGTTCCTGCTTTCCTAGGAAGTGCATTTTTCATCTTCCTCTTGAGGCAGTTTATGTTGGGGATACCAAATGAACTTTCAGAAGCAGCTGTTCTTGATGGAGCCAGCCATTTGCAAATTTGGTGGCATATTATGCTGCCATTAACAAAACCAGCCTTGATTACGGTCGCCATTTTTTCGTTTACCGGAGCTTGGAACGACCTGTTGGGTCCATTGTTATACATCAACGATGAGAAGAATTATACATTGCAAATTGGCCTTCAGACCTTTAAAGGGACTGTTCAGACACAGTGGCACTATTTAATGTCAATGTCTGTAACTGTACTGCTCCCAGTTGTACTGATTTTCTTCTTTTTTCAAAGGTACTTTATCGAGGGATCGAATCTTGCCTCAGGTTCAAAGGGTTAAGGAGTGGAAATCGTTATTTATTAAAAGTGTCTATTCGAAGCGGTACTTCTATAACGGAGGTATCGCTTTTTTTAAAGAGATTAATAGTAAAATTCTGGTTTAGTTTGTCAGATAAGCAGGGTAAAGATGAGATGTTAAAATAGAAACTACTTTTTAGGGTGATGGATGATGCATAAAGGAGAACTATTAATCATTGGTGGTAATGAGGACAAGTATGATCATGTTACCATTCTGGAAAAGTTTGTGACACTCGCCAAGATAAAAGGCGGGAAGGTTGGGATTTTAACAACGGCTACCAGTTATCCGAAAGAAGTAAGTGAAGATTACATGAAGGTTTTTCATGACCTTGGACTTGAAAACATGGTTGTTTTGGATGTTGATTCCAAGGAAAAATCAGAATGTCCCGATATTCTAAAACTTGGAGAAAAACTGGGAGCTCTTTTCATTACAGGGGGAGATCAAAGCCGCTTGGCTGATTACATAGGCGGAACGAAACTCCATCAGTTACTCCTTGATAAATGGGAAAAAGGAATGCTGATTGCCGGAACAAGTGCTGGAGCTTCCATTATGGGTAAACATATGATTGTCTCTTCCGTCACAAAAGATGAAGATGAAATCCTTCAAGTTGAAATTGATAAAGGCTTTGGTTTATTACCTAATTTGTTAATCGATCAGCACTTTTCACAACGTGCCCGATTCGATCGCCTGCTTGGAGCAATTGCAGATCAGCCAGATTTAATGGGAATTGGAATAGATGAAAATACCGCAATCCTTGTAAAAGAAGATAGGTTTGAAGTGCTGGGTGAACACCAGGTTTTAATAATAGATGGAAAAGAAAGTGATTTTGTTAAAGTATCCACAACAGAGGATGGCAGTGATGAGTTGACTTTGACAAATTTTAAGCTTCACACACTGACGAGTGGCTTCGGTTTTGATTTAACTGAGCGAAAATTGATCAAAAAGGAGAATCATTAACAATGAAGATCAACCGTATCAGATATTTAAAGGGGCCTAATTACTTTAGCTTCAAACCCACCATGTGGGTGGAACTAGACATTGAGGAACTTGAATTTCAGCCTTCTGACCACTTAAAAGGCTTTAATGAAGTTTTATTAAAATTAATCCCAACGTTATCAAAACATACTTGCTCTCTAGGCTACGAAGGTGGTTTTGTAGAACGTCTTTATGAAGGAACGTGGATGGGACATATTCTCGAGCATGTGACATTAGAACTTCAGAGTTTGGCGGGTATCGAAGTTAGACGTGGAAAAACATTAACGAGCGAAAAGAAGGGCATATATTTTGTAACCTTTGATTATAAAGAACCCAAATCCGGTCTAAAAGCTTTCCATTCCGCAATCGAAATCGTCGAAAGAATCCTCAAGGGGGACGTGCCCTCAGGGATTCAGAGCTATATCAATGAAATAGCAGAATTATTTTATGAAAACAAGCTTGGTCCTAGTACAGAAGCCATTTATGATGCGGCATTTGAAGCGGAAATTCCTGTTGAAAGGGTAGGGAGAGACAGTTTTCTTCGCCTAGGGACAGGCTCAAAGCAAAAATTTGTTCAAGCAACCATTACGAGCCAGACTTCCTATCTTGCCGTTGAAAATGCTTGTGATAAACAAATGACAAAGACCATTTTAGCTTCGGCCGGTGTACCAGTACCTAAAGGAGAAGTTGCTTCTACTTTTCCGGGAATTTTTGACGCAGCGGATAGACTTGGTTTCCCTCTTGTCATTAAACCTTTAAATGGCAGACAAGGTCAGGGCGTCATTACCAATATTAGAAACAAGGAAGAATTATTCAATGTTGTAAACTGCATGGATTCAAAAGTCGATGAATTTATAATTGAGAGATTTTACGAAGGTGATGACTATCGTCTGATTGTGGTTAACGGAGAACTTGTTGGTGCAAGCCTTAGACTTCCGCCATTCGTAATCGGTAATGGTGAAGACACGATACGGAAGTTGATCGAAAGGGAAAATGAGAATCCTTTGCGTGGTGAAGGACATGAAAAACCGATGACAAAAATCCCTTTGCAAAACTATGCGGTTTCCTGTTATCTCGAAAAATGGGATTTGTCCATGAGTTCTGTTCCAGAGAAAGGGAAGGTTGTTCAAGTTGTCGGTAATGCGAATCTTTCAACGGGTGGACAAGCCATTGATGTTACGGATCAAGTTCATCCTTCTTTGAAAAATATGGCAATCACGGCTGCAGAAGCAATTGGACTTGATGTTGCAGGCGTTGATCTAATCTGTAAGGATATATCAAAACCGGCAAATTGCAATGAAATAGCCATTGTTGAAGTCAATGCAGCACCAGGTATCAGAATGCACCATTATCCTAGCAAAGGCAAAAAAAGGGACGTAGGTAAGGCTATCGTCGATTATTTATTTCCAAATCCCGATGATGCTCAGATACCAATCGTTTCCATAACGGGTACGAATGGAAAAACAACAACCACACGTCTTGTTAAACACTTTTTAGAAAAAGATGATTTTACAGTAGGCATGACTAATTCTGACGGTGTTTGGATTGGCTCTCAATGTATTGATGAAGGGGACTGCAGCGGTCCTATCAGTGCCAGAAAAGTGTTAAGCAATCCGAAAGTCGATGCAGCCGTTCTGGAAACAGCAAGAGGTGGAATTCTTCGAGAAGGATTAGCTTTCCGTTTTTGTGACGTCGGTATTGTGACGAATGTGAGCGAAGACCATCTTGGTTTAGATGGAATCGAAACTTTCGATCAACTGGTTAAGTTAAAGAGACTTGTCCCAGAAGTGGTGAAAGAGAACGGATATTGTGTCTTGAATGCGGATGATCCCGAGGTCGTACGTATGGCCGAATATACAGATGGAACCGTCATCTTCACTTCACTTTATCATGACAATGAACATATTCTTCAATCAGTCGCCGAGGGTAAAATAGTATGGTTTCTAGGGGAGGATCAATGGATTTATTGTGGTAAGACGAGATTTCTTCCTGAAAAGGATATCCCCGTAACTATAGAAGGAGCGGCGAGGTATAATATCTCGAATTTACTTCAAGCCTTGGCAGCAGCACATGCTCTAGGGGTTTCTTTCGAAGTTTTGAAGGACAAAGCTCTTTCATTTAAGCCGGATTTTGAACAATCTAAGGGAAGGTTTAACAAAGTGAGTGTAAAAGGTCGCGATATTATTGTGGACTATGCTCATAATCCTGCAGGTTTAAAGGCTTTTTTCGATACCGCCAAGCAATTTATTCCCAAAAGGATGATTACCGTTATTTCTGCTCCAGGAGACAGACGTAATCCTGAAATCAAGGAGATGGGTGCCATCACGGCCACTCATTCTGATTCTATGATCATCAAGGAAGACAAGGATTTGCGAGGGAGAAAACCACTTGAAACTGCCAAGCTTTTACAGGAAGCAGCCTTAGAGGAAAAGTTCTTAAATATATCTATCATACCAGATGAACATGAAGCCTATACGGTAGCTTGGAAACAATCTGAAATAGGTGATGCACTTGTTTTCTTGTATGAAGACTTTTCTGTAGTAACGAATTTTATTCGTGAAATCGAAGCGGAACAGAATCAGATTATGAAAGAGATTGTTTAGAATAGGGCATCTACTATAGAGGGTAAGTTTAATAAAATGAAAAAAAGAACCAGTTAGTTACAAAGGCTGTTGAGAAGCTCTCGACAGCCTTCAATTTTTTTAATAACTCTTCATCAATTAACCGCGTTAGGTTGTTATAAGTTGTCACCTGTCATGTCTGGGAAGAATTCAAGGAAAAAGTTCGATTTAATCGACTCTCCCATTCAGGCAATATGCTTTATAAATATAGAAAAGAGAGAATTGAGCGAAGCTTCGCAGATTCAAAAGAACCGCATGGGCTTCGCTATTGCCGGATACGGGAACACAATGCGAGTGAGCAAGTATTGCTTACCGCAGCGTGTCAGAACATGAAAAAGATCGCCACACACCTAGCCAAGCTGGCTTAGGGGTCTGGCGATCTTCATTTACCGCTACAAATTGCAATTTTAGCTTTCAAAGAAGGGAACTCAGCTCATGAAGTAAAAGATAATACACTTTCTCCACAAGCTGAGAACCAGTTAGGTTCTTTTCTTTTGCTAATCTTTCAGATCTATTCGTCCTTTTTATCTTTGTTTTGTTGCTCTTGTTGTTTTTGGAGGGCAAGTAGGATGTCTTGAATGTCTATTTTACCGTCGTTGTTTAAATCAGGTATGGTATTTTCAGGTTTTGCCTCAGGTGCTGGTGCAGGAGGTGGAGTCGGTGCTGCAGCTGGCGGAGCTGGTGCTGGTGAAGCGGCCGCTACGGCTAATTGAGGTTGTTTCGGCTTCATGACAAATGTGAATAGCATGAGCAGAAGGATGACGAGAGCAGCTATTCCGTCCCCAACGTAGAAGAGGGTTTGATAATCCGTCCAGAGTGTTTTGCTTTCATCTACCTTTTTCTCTGCGTTTGAGATGTAACGATTAATCTCAGAGTGGTTCGGGAAGATTCTTTCAACCGCTTCGAATTTTTCGAGGGCGTTTTTATAGTAACCAGCCCAATACAGAGTTAAGCCTTCCCTATAGAGTTCATCGGTTTCGCTGGTCTTATTTTTGGCTCCTGCTTGGTTCACGAATTCTTTTACTGTATTGACAGGAACGGCGAAGTTGAAGCCTTGCACCTCTTGACCGTTTACAGTGTCACCCCTAAAGGTTAGGAGACCAACGATTTCGCCTTTTTCATTGATGACGGGTCCACCGCTGTTGCCGTGGGTGGAGGCGGCATTTAATTGGATGACCGGACTTCCTTGTTCTGTTTTCTTAGAAGTGGCCGAGATTTGTCCGGCGTTCATAGAAGAGACGAGGGAGGAATCAGGTGATAGTAAATCGGAATCGGCTGCTGCTGGGTAGCCAATTACCCAGATGTTATCTTGGTTTTGGATATCATCTGAGTTTCCGAGTTTGAGAGTAGGGAGGTTTTTGCCTTCAATTTTTACAACGGCGACGTCTTTCCCTTCATTGATGGGAGCTCCAAAACTCTTAATCTCTCCGTCCAGGGTGTCGCCACCAGGTAAAATGACCTTTAGTTCTTTCGTAACTTTTGTGTATTGCATGTAAGCTACCAAATAATCGTAAGAAGCGTTAATGTCGTAGCCGTAATAGTTGGCGAAATCTGTGACAAACTGTTCGAATGCCGTATTGGCGATATCCGCGTCTTCGGTTTCGGAAATATCGACTACATGTGCATTTGTAACAATATAGCCGTCAGAGCTAATGATCGCACCAGAGCCTGATCCGCCATAAACGGATTGGTAATTCGTTGCTTGTAAAAATGCCTCAACATCAGGGTGGGAATCATTAAATTGCCACTCTACAATCGCGTAGTTTACAATTCGCACCACTGCAGGCTTAGTATACTCAGCCAACTTTTGTGCCTTGGATACTCCCGAAGGATTTGGTTTAATGTTTAATAGAAAGAAAGACGTAATAATCAGGGCAACTAGAATTAGGCTAAGAGGAATCGTAAACAATGCTCTCTTTTTCATGGACATCACCTCGTGAATTTTATTTTTGAAACCAAACGTACATTAATATATTCGAAGGGTGCCCAACTGGTAATTTGTACCTAAAAAATAAAATTGATGATTTAAAAAAATGAAAAAGTATAAAAACATTTACAAGTGAATATTTATTTTATTGATACTTCATGCTTCTCATTAGGGGGGAAGGGCTCTGAACAGAGGAAAGGTGCTTTTAAGGGTAGTCGGAATACTATTCGTATTGCTTGGCATTTTCTTGTTTATTAGTGCCCAGGAATTGTTTGGTTTTATAGCGGTCGTTGTGGGGATTTTGTTGCTGCCAAGTGCAAAGAAGACGGGGAAAAGTAAAAGTAGCCACGGCCATTCACATCACCATCATGACGACGATGATTATGAAGATGACAATGACAATGATTCTGACTCTGATGGCGGCGGTGGAGACGACTAAAAGGTACCAGGCACTATCCATGAAATGGATGGTGCCTGGTGCTTTTTACAAGATAAGAATTTATAAAATTTGAACAAACCATAGTACTTGGTGCTGTTTTTATGTAAGTTTGTTTTCGGAAAATTCAATCTGGCGTAATATAAGCTAAAATCCGCGGGACTTTTAATGAATCCCGCGGGACTTTTAACAAAGTGTGCGGGATTTTTCCTATTTTGCGCGGGATTGAAAAAAGTAACTTTTTTTATTTCAGCTATAGACACAAAACGGCCATTTAGTCTTACAAATATGGCAGAAATGATCCTCTTGTTTGAAGAAGTTTACTTCGACAACTATAAGGGAGGAGAAAACTTGATCATTAAAGAAAGAAAAAAGCCAATAAGACTACTTTTAGTAGAACCCCTTTTAAGAAGACTTCCAAAAGAGCATCCTAAAAATACAACTTTATTGAGAGGGAATACCTCAAAAGAAATGCAGGTGAAAAGGTAAATGATTTTCCATTGAAACTCATCTCAGATAAGGAATATTTTATGGGGTTGGTGAGTTTCTGGTGTTGTTTGTGACATTAGCGTGTCTTCTGAAAAAACATAATAAAAAAGCCCCTCATTCTGATAGATTTCTCGGAATGAGGGACAAAGTGGTTATTTCATTTCAGCGACCAAAGGATAGAGGTTGTCGAATATATGGGTGTCTCCATTATAAACTGAGTAGCCGCCGTAGTAGGTGTTAAGTGGGTTGTCCTCGCGGAATTGAATCATTCGATTGAACAGGGCTTGGGCAAATTCTGTTTCGCCGATCTCCTTGCAATATAAAATCGCAATGGCATAGAGGGCTGGGGATTCGTAATTGACCGCGGCCTTTTTTGTATCTAAATAGTAGCGTCCATAAATGACTCCGTGCTGCTGGAATTCTTTTTTGATAAAAGCAAGTAGCTCATCAGATGGTAGGCCAATATAGCTGCGATGGAGGGCAATCAGCATCTGATCAATAATATTGACGCGTTGATCGAAGCGGAATTCCTTTTTGGTGACATGATATTTTTTAGCGTAGAAAGGACCTTTGCCAGGGATATTTGTCAGCAATTGAGTCATGGAGCGATGCACCGTTTGATCGATGCCACCGTTTTTGAACATGTTCGTGAGCGATGCGGGATCGATATAGGACAAGGTGACGAATGCGCTTTTGGATTGATAAGCCGAATCGTAGTAATCGACCAGCAATTGACCTCGGCGATTATTCTTGTTCAGATACTGACTGATTTTGTTGGCGGTTTTCCGGTAATCCTCACGCCCCCACTTGTCAGCAGCTTGAATGAGCGTACTGGCAATGCGGAAGTCGTCAATGGAGGCATTGGTCGTGACGCGTGAAGTTCCGTCGGGATCTAACTTCCAGTATACCAATCCATCCGACTTCAAAAAGTAGGTGGTAAGGATACTGTAATTACTCTGGAACATGGTCGGGTCGCCTTTTTCAAGGGCGTATTGTAGCCACAATCCTAATGATTCGGACAACGCCTCTCTGCCTTTGACGAGATCGCTGTCCAAATCGTCGCTTTCTTTCATATAAGTTGCTAGTGTGCCGTTGTTGTTCATTAAATGTTTTTTGATAAAACTTTCGGTTGGAAATTTAGCAGAATTTGTTTGATACATTTGAACACTCCCTATGATGATGATCATGGATAGAAAGGAAAGTAATAGCATGGAAGATGTTTTTTTCATCACATTGGTACCTCGTATTCTTTCTATCATTACAAAATATGCTAAATTTGCTAAGCTGATTGTTTGTAACGCTGAGTTTTATACCATTTAATTTCTTGTTTAAATAGAGTACGCTTCACTTCTAGGAAAAGTGAATAAAGAACGAGTACCAGCCAAATTTGTGAGTAAGTGAAGTACATTAGGATGACGACAAGAAACGTTTTGATATTAAGTTGGTTTCTTTCGATACTGAGTGCAAGGGAGATTTCTGATAGAAAGAGTAGGAAAGCTAGGACGAAAAGAACGATAGAGACCGTGCCGCCTGATAGATTTAAGTCTGTGAAGAGATTCATGATGAAAAGGATGTTCGAGACCATCACTCCCCATAAAAATAGCATGTATGTAAATAGGAAGTAAAATAGGTCCAGAATGACCTTTTTATTTTTTAAAGAGAAGAAGTTAAAAAGATATTTAGTGATAACGTATTGATTGCCTCGCGCCCATCTTGTGCGCTGCTTCCACCAGACGCCCCATGTTTCTGGTTCCTGTTCCCAAGTGATGGCTGCAGGGAAAAATCGTATGTAATAACCAAGGTTGTAAACTCTTATGCTAAGTTCGGTGTCTTCTGATAAGGCTTTGTCGTCCCAACCACCCAATTCTTCAAGGATGGATCTGCGGATGGCAAAATTGGTGCCAGGGATAGTTGCTAAATTGAACCAGTGCCAGCGGCCAGCTTGAGCCAGCCACTGGAAAGTGATGGTTTCAACATTGATGAATCTCGTTAAAATATTTTTCGCAGCATTGCTGACACGGAATTTTCCGACCATCGCGCCTGCCTTTGGATCATTTTGCAAGCCAAGGACGAGATAGTAGACTGCTTCCGGTTCAGGGGTATTGTCTGCATCATACACGACAATAATATCACCCTTTGATTTCTGCAGCCCATAGTTTAAAGCCGAGGATTTCCCTTTGCCTGCATACTCAGGAGTGGTATTGACGACTTTCAGGAACGGATATTGAGCGGCATATGATGCTGCAATCTCGCCAGTAAGGTCGCTCGAGTTATCATTGATGATAATCACTTCGAGTTTATCGAGAGGGTACTTTAAATTGATCATGGCTTTGATGGTGTCTTCTATGACGACTTCCTCATTATGAGCAGGGATAAGCACGCTCACTTTTGGAAAAATCATTTTGGTTTTACTCCAGAGTTTTTCGGTCTTCTGGAAATTGAAAAAGTGAAGATAGCCGCCTTGCATCAAAAACATATGGTAGATAAGCATAAACCATATCAGAAATAGAGATGAGTAAAACAACAGGTTAGCCATAGTAATTTCCCCCTTCCATACGGGATCTTTGACGTCTCAACCAAATGGCGTATATGGTGAAAAGGAAAACCATACAACCGGCTGCGACGGCAATTGTCCACATGGTGTTATTGGTTGCTGTTTTCACTTTCGGTGCGTAAAAACCAGGTGATGACTTGAGTAATCCAAAATAGTCAACTGCCACAGAAACGCCATCTACGTCAGCCGATTTAACGGAGATATTAGCGACTTTCACGGATGTACTGACTTTTTTCAAATCAATCCATTGGATATTTGGAAGTTTTTCCATTCTTTCAATCAATTCCACGAATCGATTTACTCCTAAGTAAGGATGGTAGAAGCCAGCGATATAACCGTCCCTAACGAGTTCCTGTTGTTTTGCCGCTTTCATCATGTCATCAATGGCTCCAGGATGATCGGGTTCAACAAATCCAATCGTTTCAGGTAGAAGCTTCATTCCGTGGAGGAAGGTGGGCTTCGTTTCGTATGGAGCGGGGGCCATGATTCTCCAGTCCCTGTCTCCAAGCTGTAGCTGACCAACATAGGTTGAGAAATGCTCCGAAACGATTTGATAACCGCTTTGTGACATGGTGTAGTGGGGTGCTTCAAAAGCGAGTGGATATAAGCCGTAACTGACGATTTCCTCTGTCGCTTTGGTAACTTTTGTTTTAATATAGTTCGTTTCGAACGCTTTTTGCTTTGCTAAAAACTCAAGATATTCCTGGTCGCTTTTAAAATCAGTTCTTGTTTTCTTTTCAGGTTTTTCAGTAGCTGGAACGGTTACGGGCATATTGGCATCCACGTCCCAGAACTCGAAGCCTTCACCTGTTTCATCGTTTTTATATTGATGGGTGTATCCATGGACGATGATACTGCCGCCGTTTTCCTGCATATATCGAAGTACATTGAGTAGTTTAGGAAAATCACTGAAGCGCGATTCTGTTCCTGTCTCAGGATTTCGGTAGATGGGAATAACTGAAACAATGTAGGGAATCTTTTTTTCTTTTAAAATTTCAGCGATCTTTCGTAGGTTTGCAGAGTCGGTCAGCGGATGGATGTCTTCTAGGCGGATATAGGCTGGATGGCCTGCGGAATGATTTGCCTGGAATACGTCGTGTAACACCTCACCGAGTACAGCGGAAAACGTAGAATCAATTTTATCAGAAGCAAAGAAATAGGTTGAATTGTTCTTAATAAAGATTGGGTGAGTGACATTTCCTTGCCTGCCCGTTACAAGTACTTCCGATTTGGATGATGGTTTTACACCGAGAATAAGTCGGCTTTCGATCTCCAATGTTTTGTTTGCTTTTGTGAGCGTCAGTTCGTTTACCGCGGCCATGCCTGTATAGGCAAGGTGACTGTAAGAATTACCGAGCTGTTCACTGTTCTGTCCAATCGCCAACTTCGTTCCTTGGAATGAATCGAATATTTTAGCGACTGTTTCAGGGAGGAAATCTTCCACTTCTCCATAATAGATAAGCGTTTTTATACCTTTTAAATCTTTCTCTTCAACTTCCTTTGCACTTTTGAAGGTCATAGCGGTGGTGAAGTGGCCGAGTAGCATGTCAAGGAGTTTTTGGCTTTCGCTTACTTGTCCATCCTCTGAAGAGTAGACGATTAGAGCCGGCTGGTTTTCTGTTGTACTTTGGATAGTTTCAGCGTTAGCGTATACTTTCAAGTCGAGGGTATAACATAACACTAGGACAATAGTCAGAAATAGCTTCTCCCATGATGGAAGCTTTCGTAGATAAAATCTATTCATTCTCTCTCGCACCACCTAAATATGTTCTATTTAACGAACGATATTCGTTATATAGAACATTACAATATTTTTTTAAAGAACGCAACCGATAGTGCCCATTTAAATCTATTTTTTTGGATCATTTCACTTACATAAACCCTCTTTACAATAGTTTCTTAGTCCTATATAGTTGTATCTGGAATTGGTTAGGTATTTATGGCTTATTTTGAGAGTTTTATAGGGTGTAAAGGGCAAACTTCTTGAAAAGGAAGGACGCAAAGCCGTGAATCTAAGGCGGGAAATACTTGCTATGATTGTCTGGTTGCCATAGGAAAAGAAAGCTATGGCATTTTGTCATGGCATTTTTTGTGTGCTTTTTGACCAGGAAGTATATGCCCCTAGTACCTAAAAAGAACCTAAAGAAAATAAAGAGGTGTCAGAAATGAGCAGCAAGATGAAGATGTTGAATGTTTTATTTGCGATGATTGCCCTATTATTGGCTGGTTGCAGCACGAAAGAGGCAATGGGTGAAGAAAAGCCAGAACCTGAAGAAGTTCATCACGATTTTCTTCTTTATAAGCAAGAATATGTGGATGAAGATGAAAGAAGTATTGGTGACCTGTATATTAAGAGCGATAATAAGCAAAAAGAAAAAATTTCAAGTCGGGTCGTTGATGGCCAGTTTGAATATATGAACAGCTCTGAAAAGGTTCTTTTTATCAATGAGGAAAGCGAATTATATGTATACGAAAAAGGTAAGGAAAAGTCTAAAGTAGCAAAGGATGTTGCAAGCTTCCGAGGCTACCCTGAACTGGACATGATTACTTTCCAAGATGAAGAAGGAGATCTGTACATAACACAAAAGAATGGTGAAAAAGAAAAAATCGCTTCAAGCGTCACACAATACGACATCATGGATGGATCCATTCTTTATGTAGATGACGACGGTGATTTTTCTAAGTACCACATCAAGGATAAGAGTGAAGTCGAACTGGCGAACGATATTGTCTTTTTCAAAAATTTGAATGGAAAAGATGAAGTAGCTTATTTAAACGACGATTATGCTCTTTATTTTAGAAATATAGAAGATGAGGAAAGCATCAAAATTTCGAGTGAAGAAGTTTATGGTGACTCCATTAAGAAGATAGGCGACCAGCTTGTCTATTTCAGCACAGAAAATGAAGAATCAGGTGAGCTCTTCACGGCTAAGATTGAAGAAGGGACAAGCCCAGTCAAGATTGCCAGTGACATTGTCGATTATAAATATCATGATGATTATTTCTATTATGTAAATAATGACGATAATCTTTATATGAAAAAAGCGGATGACCAAGATTCTAAGAAACTAGCTAGTGATGTGAGCAACTTTAAGCAAAAGAATGATACCTTGTACTATCAGGATACAGAAAATACTTTGTACAAGATTGAAGGCAACAAAGAACCCAAAAAGATTTCCGAAGAGGTACTAAGTTTCTATATTACTCCAGATTCTGATGTTGTTTACGAAACGGAAGACGAAGAGTTGTTTGTAAATGAGAAGAAGGTTGCTAGTGATGTGCAAGACTATGTGCACTATTTCGGAAATGTTGCGTTTTCCACGAAGGATGACCAATTATTCCTAATGAAGGAAATGGATGAAAAGCAGGCTATAAAAGAGGACCTAAATGATATTTCAAGCGCTTATTATCAAAATAGCGTGATCTTTTCAAATGAATTAAGCTTTGAAGATATTTCGGGAATTTGGAAGGCTGATGGTGAAGATGGGCCTATGTTCGTCGAAATCGATAAAGAAGGTGCGATGAAATATCTATTTTCTGATGACGTTCGAAACTTTAATGTCGATTATGCAGGTTATGGCTATTTGAGTGCGTCATATGATGAATCTAGTTACCGTTTTGAATTAGATGGTGATACATTGAATTACTCTGATGAAGGCTTTGATCTCAGTTTCACGAAGTCTTCCAAGCAGGAAGCGGAAGAGTATTATAAAAAAGTTCAGTTAGAAGCAGATAAAGAAGAAATCAGTACATTATTAGACCGTTATTTGAATGATTTTGAAGATGCGGTTTATTATGGGGAAATGTATTATATCGAAGATTATATTGATGGAAATGCGCCTTTATTTAAACAACAAGAAGATTTCATCGCAAGTGCTTATGAAAAGAATATTATTGAAAATCTAGTTGATTACAATATTGATAGCATCGAAAGCGTTGATAAAGATTCATACACTGTAAAGGTGAGCGAGACTTTTAGTATCTATGTTGATGGTGAAGAAAATGAAAAAAGCTTCCACAACACTTACACAGTTAAAAGAATCAATGATGAGTTTTTGATTACAGACTTGAAGGTTGGAACTGATTCGAGTTTATAGAAAATAATAAAAAGGGAGACAATCGGCATCCGTTTAGTGGATTTTGATTGTCTCCTTTTATTTTAGTCAATAAATAACATCAGACCATCGCGCAAGCCGTTTACTAATTTCGTTTGATAGCTGCTGCTTAAGAGGTTTGTCTGTTCAGTTGAGTTGGTGAGGAAACCAATTTCAACTAGGAGTGCAGGTGCCACATTTCCTCTAAGGACAGCGAAATCAGCTGTTTTGACACCGCGGCTGTAAGCGCCTGTTGTTTTGATGATTGAATTTTGAACGTCTGTTGCAAAAGTCTTGCTTTCAGCAGGCAGGATACCTGTGAAGGGATTATAGTATGTTTCAATTCCCTTTACGCTTGTATCGCCGGCACTGTTCACATGGATGGCGATAAATGCATCCGGATTGATGCTGTTTGAGAATGTTACGCGATTCGTTAAGGTAACAAACACGTCAGTGCTTCTTGTCATATGAATCTTTGCACCATGTTTTCTAAGCTGGTCCTTCAATTTAAGCGCGACGCTCAAATTGATGTTCTTCTCCATAAAGCCATTCACATATGCTCCACTGTCAGTACCGCCATGTCCAGCATCAATTACTACTACTTTGCCTTCAAGTTCTCTTGAAACGGGAATCCAAACACCGTTGGGTTCTATGTAGTATTCTTTGCCATCGACTGTTACCCAGCCTGTTTTCATGACACCATTGCCATCGGAGTAGTACCACTTGCCATCGACCTGGTACCAGCCCGTAAACATGATTCCTGATTTGTTAAGGTAGTACCACTTGCTGTTTAGACTTATCCAGCCAGTTTGCATAGCTCCACCTGAGTTTAAATAATACCAATGGCCGCCTTCAAGGAGCCAACCTTGCTGTCTTTCGCCGTCAGCGTTCAAATAGTACCATTTATAGTTTACATACACCCAGCCTGTTTTCATGACGCCATCTGTGCCCATGTAATACCATTTGCCATTGAGCTCGAACCAGTCGAGTTTTAGTTCGCCTTTGTCATTGGCATAATACTTTTGGTTGTTGATGGTGAACCAGCCACCCTTATATACAATACCTTCACTATTAAAATAGTATTTTTTATCAGCAATGCTGATTAGGCCAGTTTTCAAACTCCCATCTGTGCCAAAATAATAGGTTTTGTCTAGAAGAGTTAACCAACCAGTTTGCATTTTACCATTTGTATTTAAATAATATTTCTTGTCTTGTTGGGTGAACCAGCCTGTTTGAACGATACCTTGTCCATTGGCATAATACCAATAGCCGTCAACTTTCGCCCAACCGACTGCCAATGTTCCATCAGTCGTGAAGACATACTTTGTGCCAGAGATATCTGTGATCCCTTTTGCTGCTTCACCGCTGCTCTGAAAATAGTACTTTTTATCATTTTGAGCATGCCATAAGTTTGTTTGCTTAACTCCCGCATTGTTAAAAAGATAGAGTTTGGTGCCGACAGCATACATGCCTATCGTTCTTTCACCGGAACTTTTCAAGTAGTACCAAGAAGTTCCGAGTTGCAGCCAACCTGTTTTCATGGAACCGCTTGTGTCCATATAATAATATTTTCCACCATCGGCTATCCAACCAGTCAGCATGATTCCAGAAGAATTCAGGAAGTACCATTTATATTGATAGTAAAGCCAACCGGTCTGTCTTTCACCACTGGCTTTCATGTAGTACCACTTATTGTCGACCTTGATCCAGCCTGTCGTCATGGCACCGCTTGAATCCATGTAATACCACTTATTATCAGCTTGGACCCAACCTGTTACCATGGCACCTTTGGAGTCCATGTAATACCATTCGTTGTTGTACTTAACCCAGCCTGTAACGATTGTATTGTTTTGATAGTAATACCAGGTTCCATTGACCTGTTTCCATCCGCTAATATCAGCAGCGGAGGAGTGTGAGGCGTTAGCCCCCAAGCCTATCAGAAGAAAGGCTATTAATGAGAGAAATATTAACTTATGTTTCAACTTAAGCTGTCCTTTCTGTAAAAAAAATGATTTTTCCCAGGAATAATGAGAGATTTGCTAGACGTAACACTATGAAAAATGGCCGTGACCTTTACCGTTATGTCGAAAAGAAATAAGTTTGTCTAAAAATGACCTCACCACCCAATTATTACTATATCGATCATAAACGGTAACTGTAAGAGTGAGAAGTGCTGATAATACTATATAGACGGCGTTTTCATGAAATGTTGAAAGGTCTATTATACTTTATTTTATAAGTTAAGAGGGCCTATTTTCCTGTCAAAAATTATAAAATACTAACAAAAAGTAACAAAATTCTACACGCGAAAATGATAGAATAAAAGGAAATGAAAGGGGCTGACGTATTGACTAGAAAACAGAAGTGGATTTTGGCGTGTGGATTGTTTCTTCTGATTATCAATGGTGTCGGTCTATATGCCTCCTGGCTTGTCAGTCCATAAACAAGAAACGTCGCGAAGTCTAATTGGATTTTTAAAGAGTCGTGATATCGGTGAAAAACCAATTTCCTATTGAACGGAGAATGATCTTGATCGTATCCAAATTAACTCAGCATCTTACGAAAAAGCTTTTGTTCGCTCTCCTTATCATTACGATTGGAACGGAAGCCATTTTATATATGAGCCGATTTAGCAGTTTTATGACGACGGTCTATGAGGGAGTGCTCATTGCTTCGTTTTTCGTAGGATTGAAATTGCATCGTATGCTAAGAGATGACAGGAAGCCACCATTGACGAAACTGCAACTTATTCAACAGTTTGCAAAGGTTTATTTGATTTTTTCTATTGGAAGCTCCGTTTTCAATGTTTTTTCCGTCATTGCATTTGATGATTTTAGTACGGAATATGATGAAACCGTCGAAGAATATGCGGATTCGATTTCTGTTTTTGGAGAAGAGTTATCAGCAGGGGAATACGGGGATGAAGTGCCAGCTTTTTTTCAATGGATCGATTATATTGGATATGACTTTTATTCGAACACATTGGCTGGTTTGGAAGAAGTTTATCGATTAGGTTACATGATCTTATTCTTGTTGATATTCAAGAAGGTTTTTCCAAAGCGATTTGAAGGGGAAACTGACAGAGGATCAACTGACATTTTCCTTATGTTTGCGTTGTTCCTAAGTTCGATTCTTTTCGGATTTAGCCATACATTTGATTTTGAATATGAGTGGGGTTACACAATTGGATCGGCGGTCACGTATACGAATCTTGGATTCTTATTTGGAGTTTTGTTACTTTGGACAAGGAATCTTTGGCTGCTCGTCATTGTTCATTCTGTTTATGATATCACCGCCACGCTCAGTAACTACTATTATGAGAATACCTCGATCCTGTTTGATGGTCTCATGATTCTTACTTATGTGGGTTTAGCAATAGTCGGCTCACAAATGAAACCACCCTCCACCATTGAAAGCGAGATGAAGGACGAGGCTCAAGAATCCGCTATTTAAAACAAAAATGAACTCGTCAAGGACGGGTTCATTTTTGTTTTAGCATACGTTACTTGTAATCCCATAGAATCCTCATTTCGTCTTTATACTTTACTACATATACTTCCTGTTGGAAGCTGAATTTACCGTATTTACCTCGATACGTTTGAAGCACATTCATTTTGTAAGCTATTTTAAAAGGTTTTCCGCCTTCTTCTGCTATCCAATCTTCATATGTCTCGACGTCACTAATCGTATAAGTAAAAGTTTCTGTACCAAAATGCCCCATAAATACATGAACACGGTCTTGAATGAAACTTGTCTTAGGAAATCTCGTCTGCATAAACGGATGCAGGAGTTCCCAAGAATCAGAGAATTTCCCATTCTTTTCATAAGAATAGAACTTATCAACTACCAGCTTTGCTTCTCTTTCAGGTGAAAACATATGCCTGCAAGAAACAATTATCAGACAAACGATAAGGAATAATAATAATAAAGGTACGACCGCAGGAATGGTCCTTCTTTTGCGCATGTATCACACCGCCCAATGATGTCCTATATGCCATAGTATGTTGAAGACGAAGGACTTATGCGGATGAGCAGGGGAGTGTCAAGATGAGGATTGTTTTTTTTGAAGTATAGCCGAAATTAAGAAAAGAGGTGCCGAGCATCCTGAAATAGAATGTTCGGCTCCTCTTAATTTGATTATTTAATCCAAGCTCCGTCTTTACCTAGTTTGTAGCCTTGAATCGTTGTGCTATAGGCCATGCTGCCATCCTTGTATAAGTAATACCATTTACCGTTCACAAGCTGCCAGCCAGTTTTCATGGCTCCGTCTTTCCCAAGAAGGTACCATTTGCCTTTATCTAATAACCAGCCCGTCTTCATGGCACCAGACTTTAAATCAAGGAAGTACCATTTGCCTTTATCAAGTACCCAACCCGTTTTCATCGCGCCAGATTTCACATCGAGGAAGTACCATTTGCCTTTATCGAGTATCCAGCCAGTTTTCATGGCACCAGCCTTCTCGAGGAAGTACCACTTGCCTTTATCGAGTACCCAACCAGTCTTCATGACACCAGACTTCTCTAAGAAGTACCATTTGTTATTCCACTTTTTCCAGCCTGTTTGCATGATGCCTTCTGTACTGAATAGATACCACTTGCCTTCCACTTGATACCAGCCTGTTACAGGATCACCATTTTCATCTAAGTAATACGTATGACCATCCCATGTTACCCAACCTGTTTCTGGTACAGGATTATAACCATCTAATGCTTCATTGGCAACATCAGCCAACACTTGATGACCTAAAACGTTTGGATGAACATCCATCGGCAGGATGTATTCTGCCTGTTTGCCATCAAAAGCAGTAAATGCATCTGCTAATACTGAGCCCGTATCAACGCTGATAGGTGCGTAAACCATGTTGTTAACCATTCCCATGATTTGTTGACCTACGACATGATATGAATTGATAGTTGGATTTTCACTTGGTCCAAATGGATTGTACATATTGTAAAGAACAACAGGTGCATCCGTTTGTTCGTGGACTTCTGCGATAATCGCATTGATATTTTGGGCTAAAGTGAGAGCCGCATCTTGGACTTTTTGCTGCATTTCCGCTGTTGGAGTCGCAGGTTGACCATTTTTAATAAGCTCTCCGATTCCTGTTGCTTGGAGCAAATCATTGCCGCCGATATTCAATGTCACGACATCGGCTTGCTGTAGAGCAAAATCAACTTCTGGCGTCATTGCCACTGTTTGCAGTAACTGTGTAGATGTCCAGCCAGGAAAACTGACATTTGTTACATTGTTGTCGCCTATACCAATCAAATACGGAAAAGCCTTTGATCGGTCATCTAGCTTCCAGCCGTATGTAATAGAATCACCTAGTGCGACTACGTTGAGCTTTTCATCTGATGTCTCATCCGCAAACGCAAAGGATGAGAAGATTGAACTTACAAGGAAAACCATGCATAATGTGAGAAACAACCGCTTCATTTTCAAATAAATCCCCCTCTAGTAAAATATAACCATTTAATAGTATGAATCCATCGTACCTTATAGACTATTAATTTTATAGATTTTTCACTCGACGGATTTCGAGGGTGAGATATTTTGCCCATCTAAGTCGCAAGTCTTAGAGGCTTGTCAGTACCACGGCGGTAGAAAGTCATCGTGTTTTCGTGTATGTTTAAATAACATATAGAATGAAACATTTATTAGAGTCATCCGTATGAATAGAAAGCGTTAAAGTCCTGCCTTTTACTGGAGAAAGACCACTAGATATTTATGTTTGACTCCTTTCCCAGACTTGGTTGCAATTTAAGGGTGAGTTGATTTCCACTCCAGGATGCTCGCTTTCCGCGGGGCGGGCGGTGAGCCTCCTCAGCGCTAATCGCGCCTGCGGGGTCTCACCTGTCCCGCTGCTCCCGCAGGAGTCTCGCACCTTCCGTTCCAATCAAACACTTTTTCAACGAGTTGCTATTCATAACCTATCTGAAAAACAACAATCTTTTAGAAAAGAGTCTTAATTTTACACATGCATATTTTAAAAAATCGAACAGTCAGGAGTCGATAAGAATGAATTCCTTTTTCGCTTATTTTTTGCGAATATTTATAGCACTACCTACTTCAGCCACAGTTTGGCTTATTAGTTATTTTGGGTTTGATCAAACGATGCTGCTTTCCACTGTCTTTTCGATTGTGGGCGGTTTTTTAGCCTATAAAATTACGTCGTTCTTCACTACGAAAAGTTTCCTGAAAAAGCATGGACTTACTCGGAGGGAATATCGTTATATAAATAGAAATCTTTCCGAAGCAAGGAAGAAAATCGGACGTTTGAACAAAGCTCTTTTTTCCATCAGAAAGATCTCATTCTTTAGGCAAAGCCTTGATCTTCTGCGTACTTCAAAAAAAATTCTTAAATTGATCAAAAGTGAGCCGAAAAGATTTTATCAAGGTGAGCAATTTTTCTATTCGCATTTGGATTCGGTCGTTGAACTAACGGAGAAATACGTTTTACTTTCTTCCCAATCCCAGAAAAATACGGAGATCAATGAAGCCCTTACGGAAACGCGCAGAACGTTAAATGATTTATCACGCACACTTGAGCAGGATTTGTATGACGTTCTTTCTAATGATGTTGATACATTAAACTATGAGCTGGATGTTGCCAAACATTCCGTGAAAACCATTGATGATACCAGGAGATTGAGATGAACAGAGACATGCAGGAGCGAAGCGAGGATATGATGGAAATCCTCTCCGATGGAGCTATTAGTAAAAAGGAAGAAGATATTTTATTGGAGAAGTTGCCTATAGAGAGCAAGCAAAAAGCTTCCCGACTCATGGAGGCCATTAACCCTGCTGATTCACAACTCATCGCATCGTATGGTATTCAAGCTCAAGAAAAGCTTGTAGCTTTTTCTAATTTGATGCTTGAACAAGCACAGCGCCGAAATGCCGGAGAAACAGGCGGGACCATCGCTGAGTTGGTGAAGATGTTTCATACGATTCATCCCGATGACTTGAGGGCTGAGAAGCCTTCCTTTTTTGCGCGGATTTTTGGAAAGACGGCATCATCCGTTCATGAAACGGTCTCCAAGTTTCAGAAAACAGCCGTCCAGATTGATCGAGTAGTCGTAAAGCTTGAACGTAACAAGAACGTACTTTTTTCAGACACCTTGATGCTTGATAAGCTTTATCACAACAACAAAGAATACTTTCATGATCTTAATGTGTATATTGCGGCAGGAGAAGCGAAGTTAACCGAACTGCGAAAAGCGTTGGCAAATCAAGAGTACTTGGGAGAACGGGACCGTGGAGAATTCGATCAAAGGGAAGAGGAAGATTTGGCCCATTTCACCGAACTTCTGGAAAAACGCATTTATGATTTGAAAATAAGTCGGGAAGTCACGTTGCAAAATGCGCTTCAAATCAGGCTGATACAAAGGACAAATAGGGACTTGATCGAAAAAATTCAGTCTTCCATTTTTACGGCGATTCCTGTTTGGAAAAACCAGTTAGCCATTGCCCTTTCGCTGCTTCGTCAAAAGAATGCGGCACGTACCCAACAGAGGTTGACGGAAGCAGAAAAACAATTCCCTCAAAGCATTGGGGAAGGAATAGATTTTCAAGACCTCAAGCAAACACACGAAGGAATTGTCATTGAGCTTGAAGAAACATTAAGGACGATTGAGGACAAAAAATAAGAGCCATTTCGGCTCTTATTTTTGTATATAAGAATCTTAAGGTCTGAAGTATTGTGCAACGATGCCTTTACCGTCGTCTACTTCAACTTCGGCATATGCTCCATTGATCAAAGTGATTTGTGGTGGTTGGTGGCCACAATCAATATCGTAAACAATTGGAATTCCAAATTCATCAGAAAGATCTTTGTAAACATCAAGCACGGTATAGTCTTCGACCGGGTGATTGGCACTGCTGCGGCCAAACATGATGCCAGAACAATGATCAAACCATCCCGCGTATTTCATTTGTACCAACGATCTTTTTAAATCGGTTGTGTTCAATTCGCAATTTTCAAAGTACCATAAAACCGGTTCACCTAGAATCATATGCTTCTGGAATCTTCGTACATCGCCAAAAGGGGTTCCTATCAAATGCCTGATGATATCTATACAACCACCAAGTAGGCGTCCTTGCAACTTTACTTTCTTATTCGAGACCGTCTTCCATTCTGTTTCTTCCGTTAGGTGAAATACCCATGGAGTTGGATTTGCATGCTGCCATTCCTTTTGGTAGTTCGTTGATGAACGCTGGAGAACAGTGGCCCCCTCATTCGTCGTTAAGACGGAAAGCCAAAAAGCAGTCGTTTCATCCCACGACTCGCCTCTTAAATCTACAAAGTTAGTTCCGTGAGCAGTAGCTACACCTGTTTTTAACGTCATAGCCAATAACAATGCGCTTACATCTGAATATCCTAAAACCCATTTATCTGTAATTGAATTAAAATCAATACCTTCTAGCATTTCTATGAGTAGCTCTCCGCCCCAAGGAGGGGTAATGAGGTCAATTGAATCATTGCCCATCATTTCATTAAACTCTTCTGCCCGTTGAGCTGCAGAAGAAGATTTTGCTTTTTCTTGCGTCCAAACGGTGTCACCAAAGACGACGTTAAATCCTTTCTCCTTCAAACGATCGCTTGCAAGATGAAGTAAATCGTGGAGCTCCGGTTGCACTCCAGAGGAAGGGGCGGTAACTCCTATCGTTGAACCCGCTTTTAAGATTGGATATTTAATCATATGGCATCACTCCTTTGAAAAAGGTATTCCGCAAAGATGCTTATATTCCTTCTTTTTTGGAGAGGGTTTTTTTCTATTTAAAGGCTACTTTGGAAGGGAGGAACGAGGCATGGGGAGAATGTATTACAAGAGTAGTAAGAAATGAGGTGATTGTAATTTTAAATATACATAGGGTAGTATTTGCATCAGTTGCATTCGTATTATCTATATACGGACTTATGACGAGTGATAACGCAATCATTCCTATCATCCTTTTCTCACTTTCGGCCATGGCGTTCGTGGCGGGTTTATCTGAATTTAAAAAAGCAAGAAAGCGGATGGCCATCTTATTATTTTTAACATCGGCCTTTACGATTTTCGTATTGATACAAAATTTAGTTTTAAGATGATAAAAAACAATAATTAAGTAAGGAGAGTGTCTTATGTCTCACAACGAACGTGTGAAGGGCATTGATTTGCCGACGGGTTTAGCGAAACCGGCACTTCGCGCACTTCATGGCGCAGGGATTTTTACCCTTGAACAATTTACTGACCATGCCGAGGCGGATATCATGCAATTGCACGGGATGGGTCCTAAGGCAATGGAAAGAATCCGCCTTAGTTTAACGGAAAAGGGACTTTCGTTCCGTAAATCATAGATCGTATAAGGGTGACTATAGTATGGAATATTTCGCTGAAAAGCTAAACGAACTGTGCAAAGAAGCAATCGAGGAAAAAATGAAAATAATCGCTGTAGGTGACTGATGTTTGTGTAGCCGCCGTAAGAAGCCTAATAACCGCCGTTAAACTCAAAACAACCGTCGTTAGATTCCAAAAAACCGCCATTAAATCACGCTAAGGCTAAGAAAGCAATTACCATAAAACGTAAAAAAGCCCTGGCTACTCAGCCAGGGTTTTAAATATAGAGACCACACAACGTGCGGTAAGAACCTTATATTTGGTTAGCAAGGATGCTAACTAATGCACTAATTACCATTGATAATGCAATAAATGAAGCATAAAGAAGGCTCTTGTTTCTTTGTTTCTTTCTTAGCATTTCTTCAGGTGTAACGTAATAACTTCTTGACATCAAATCTTTCCCCTTTACATTTTGATGGTAGCTGGCTGGCTTTGTACATAGACAGAAGCCCCTATAGCTTTGCGTCATCACTTTTCAGCGATTTTGCCCTAGTAAGTTATATATCGGTCTTATAAATAAATATTTTAACGTTTTTTGTCGTAAATTGACAGGTTTATTTATCTATTTTTAACATTTCATTTCCAAATCTATGTATTTACAGAAAAATGGAAGACGACTTGTCGAAATGTGATAATATAGAATCAATGATTGATAGTTTAGGAGAGTGACATGTTTGAAGGGGAAATGGACAAAAAGATTGGCAATAAGCTTTTTAGGTTTGTCATTATTGAATCCAATCAGTCAAGTATGGGCGAGTGAACTGAATGGAAATGAAACTGCAACAAGTGATTCAACTGCATTTGTTGATTCTGCATTGTTAGAAAGTGCGAAAACAGATACTCAAAAAAGCGAAACGGCAACAGCTGACATCACTTCTGAACAGAATTCAGAAACAAGCACTACGGCTAAAACTGAAACATCAGAGGTTATTTTACAAGAAGAAGCTCCTGTTCAAAGCATTGAAGAGGCTGCTGAAGAAAATTCCGGTAGCCTTACGGACGTAAAGGTAGAGGTCCAAAATATTGTTGTTCCAGCTAGCAGTACGAATACAAAATATGTTACAGCAGTGGAATTGCCATTGTATAAAACCTTTAAAGGCTTGAGCGATTCGAATTTCCATCAGGATCCTGTGTATGGAAGAAGCGGGGAATTCTTAAAGTATAAAGATGTTGTCGTCATCTTAAACGAGCAAGATTATGCAGTGGAAGTTAAAACAGAAGATGGCAGTAAAACAGGTTGGATTCATAAAGATTATTTAAGTGAAAATATCATCGACCGTACATGGCTTTTGAAGGAATGGCGCAACCTAAGACAAGGACCAGGTACGTCGTATCCAATGGTCAATGTTAATGGCGTCGATGTGAAAATTCCGGACAACTCAAAAGTACTTGTCTTGGATTACCAAGCAGAATCTAACTACTACTTTGTGCAAACAGAAGAGGGCGTTCAAGGTTGGGTTTATGGTTTGTATATCGATTCAAAAACAGATGAAGCCATGAACTTTGGGAATAACTTGATTCAATACGAATTTGAAAAAGAAAATGCTGTAACGAATAAAATTACCATTTTCACCCCTTTAAATTCAGTTGCGAATATTACAGCTGGAGAGATTAATAGATACATTGCATACAAGACTGGCGCCGACAAGACCCGCCTTATTGCTGGGATGGGCGAAGCTTACCTTGAAGCTCAAAAGGTGAGCGGCTTGAACGCCATTTATCTACTTGCCCATTCAGCACTAGAAACAGGCTGGGGTAAATCAAAAATCGTTAATGATAAATACAATTTTTACGGTATCGGAGCTTTTGATAGCGATCCTTACGGCATGGCCTATGATTTTAGTACCCCTAAGAATGGAATCATTTCGGGGGCAATTTGGATTAATAATGGCTATATCAATCGTGATGAGCAAACAAATGTAAGTTATAACATCATTCAACCGACGTTGGATAATATGAGATACAACAGCAACTTCCATCAGTATGCGACTGATGAGGCATGGGCAGTTAAAGTTGCTACGATTGCTCAGGATTTCTACCAATATACTTTTAAGAATGGGGAAACTCTTAAAGTTGGCTGGTATCAAGATGGTGGAACTAAGTACTTGTTTGATCAGACTGGTAGAATGAAAACGGGCTGGTACAGCGAAGCGGGAAAACGTTATTTCTTTGAATTAAGCGGTTCTATGAAAAGAGGATGGCTGCTGGATCAAGGGAAATGGTACTACTTCACGCCTGAAACAGGAATCATGAAAACAGGCTGGCAACTCGTAAAAGGCAAATGGTATTTCCTTAATCCTAAAGGAGACATGAGAACAGGCTGGTTTTACTCTGGCGGCAAGTGGTACTACTTGACACCAAGTTCAGGAATTATGCATACAGGCTGGTTGCTTGATAAAAACAAGTGGTATTATATGAACTCTAATGGTTCCATGAAAACGGGCTGGTTATCTTATGGCGGCAAATGGTATCACTTGAGCTCAAGTGGCGCAATGGATAAAGGATGGAAGTATATCGGTGGGAAATGGTATTTCTTCTACAACAGCGGTATCATGGCAGCTAATACGACAATCGGTGGTTATAGACTAGGAGCCAATGGTGCCTGGATTCGATAAGTAGATGAAGAAGCCTGTCCTATTATTAGGGCAGGTTTTTTGTTTTGGTTAAAAAGGGAATAAATCTCTGAGAAAGGGAAAAAAGTGGAGATTAAAGGAATAAAATTTTTGAAGAGGGAAAAAATCACTAGAACGAGGGAAAATATTTCAAATAGAGGGAAATTAACTATTCCCGTCAAGCTGTGACCGCGTGCAAGCGGCAAGGCTACCAGGCAGGTGGCAGCCGTACCGGGTTTTGCAACTGCTGAATTAAGTGAAAATCCGTTTTCTTGGTTTCTTCCATACTTTAATGTATGTATAGCCTTCTTTACACCTAAAAATCTTGATACCGAACAGCTTGAGAGGGGTGAAAACTTCTTTCATGTGCAAAAGTGGCATTTTCCATCCTCCTAAGTTTTAATATTTAGCTTCCGTTTGTGCCTAACGATCGCTCTTATATGGTTATGTCCATGTTACCTTAATAAAGAACCTATTTAAAGAAAATGTTCTCGATAGAAAACGACGTAATCTAACAAAATAGGACACAAAATAAAAAAATCCCAACCTCGTCTATTTTCTAGACAAGATTGGGAAATTAATTATGATTTGATTGATTTTAAGGCGCACCTTGCACTTCTCTAGTAATTATCAATCAATGGTTCACCGTAAGTATTTTGGATTGTTATGTAGATTGGTTCCCCTTCAAATACTCCTGATTCCATCAATATGTTTGGAATGTCATTTTCCATTTGAGAGAGTAGAGATGCAGCCGAACTGCTATCAATTTCAGCTGTGACAAGAAATTCGTGGAAATCATTTTCGGGACGCTCGATATTGAAAATATATCCGCCACTTGCATCTACGTAATCATTCATGACTTGATAATATAGTTCCAAATCATCTGTATCTGACTCAAAATCAGAGTAGTCTTCCATCGGTTCGCTTTCTTCTTCCTCAACGTAAGTCTCTTCAACAGGTGCTTCCTCAGAGACGGTCTCCTCTACAACAGTTTCCTCGACCGGTATTGTAGCAGCCTCTTCTTCCGTGCTTTCAGCAGTTTCTTCAACTACTTCCTCTGTTGCCACTTCTTCGTTTTCTGTTGTTTCTTGATCTTCAGATGGTTCTTCCGTCATATTTCCCATACAGGCAGAAAATCCAAACAATAGAAATAAACCTATCACAACACCTATTATTTTTTTCATGCTGATTCTCCTTGATGTGTATTTCACTAATATCATATCGGAAACTGGATCGTTTTTGTAAAGTAAAAATAGGAAAAAACACCGAGTTTACCACCTTAAAAAATGGGGAAAATTCGAACTAGTGTATGAGGGGTATTTTATGAACATAGATATTACCAAGAGGTACACGTAAAAAAATTCATTTATTTTCCAACTTATAGGTCTTAATACCCTTTTATTGGCAGGCGTGTTTACATATATTTGATATAGAGATATGTAACACATAAATCGTACGAAATGGCAAAATCATTGAAAGATGATGACGCAAAACTATAGGGGCTAAGGTTTCAAGAAACTAAGCCAGCCAGTTTCCGAATACGGACTCCTGCGGTTTATGGAAAATTAAAGGAGGTAATAGCGTGTTAAATTTCATTCTTAAAGGTAAATATGTTTGGCATGTTGCACTGAAAAGGTATAACGAGGTACTGATCGAAGACTGTCTTTGTCAGGAAATTAGGTCCAAGTTACATGAAAAAGTGCATTACCATCAATATAAAGCATTTGATCTTAGTGGAAAATTATAAATGAAAAAGAGGCTGTCCCAGTGGGCAGCCTCTTTTTTTAGATTTTCTGTTTCAAAATATCTTCGACTTGCTCCAAATCAGCGACGCTATCAATTTCAAACGTGTCTGTTGTCGCTAGTTTTTTCAGATAGATTTTCATATCAGAAATATTTTGTTTTACGATCTCGTCCCAATATAAGTCCTTAAAATCTCCGGATTCTATCACTTCGGTTAGTTTCTCAACGATGAACTTTCCATCTTCTTCATTCCAGTAAGAAATTCCAGATAGAATATGCTTATTTTGACCGTCAGCCACTTCAACCGAAGTCACTAGGCCTTCACTGTTGGCGTTGACAATCCATTCTCCTTTAAAGTCCTCACTCAATTTAGAGAAGTAGGTGGAGGCTTTTGGCGAAGCATCCAGAACATTGTTATTCATGAATACATCGCCTTCTAAAGTATAAGCATCCGGTAAAAGGTCTCTTACCAAGTACATGGTGTAAATATTGTTGTATTCAGCGTATTTATCGTTATGAACGAGATGAACACCGTACTTTTCTTTGAGATAGTTAAACTCCTCGTGTAAATATCCAGTGACAATGTGAATGTCCATGATTCCTTTATCTAAAAGGAACTCAATTTGTCTTTCAATCATTGGTACACCAAGTACTTTTACTAAGGCTTTAGGTGTGTTATTTGTTAAGGGACGTAAGCGGGTCCCCATTCCTGCTGCTAGAATGATTGCTTTCATCGTTTATCTTCGAACCTTTCTCTGATGGCTTTTTCTTATCTTCCATTACTGTTAAGATTGAACCTGCCATAATCATAACCGCGAATAAGAAGTTTTTGAGAGTGAAATCTCCTCCCAAAATGATTATATCAATTAAGATCGCCCATGCGGCATAAGAAATATTTAATCCCATTGCTCTAACAGGTCCAAGAAGTTTGATTGCCTGGTAGTAGAATACGTAAGAAAGCGTACCTGCCAATGCAATTAGACCGATGAACCAGAATGTTGAAGATGATGCAACTTTAGCTGTTAAGTCATGTCCAACAAAAATTGGAATGATCAACGCACCAAAGATAGCAGCTGAAGTAAGCTGACGAATCATAAGCGCTTCTAATGGACTAACTACGTCGTCCTTCATTCCGTAAGCAGAAATAACGGATTCCATACCCCACCCAAAGATACAAAGCAAGATGTAGATAAGACCGATTGATACTGTCGTACTTGAGAATAAGTCACCTGAATAGCTTAATGCTGTGATAAAAATAATACTTGTGAGCAAACCTGCCCAGTTTTTTAATGATAATCTGTCTTTAAGAATCAAGAATGCAAAGAATGCACCTACTGCAGGGAATACAGAAGAAATAGAAGCTGTGAAAGATGCTCCGATTTCTTGAACCGATAATACGTAGAACGTCATGCCGACTGGTCCGCCAAGCGTAGCTGCTAAAACAACCCACCAACCGCTTTTCGTTTTGAACTTACTGAAAGCCGTTCCTAATTCTCCTCTTACACCCATTAGTATCATCATCCAAAGGGCAGAGAATGCATCGTGCAGGAATGTGCTCAATAGTGGAGCTGCAAGAGCGATTTCTGCGAAATCCATAAATGTTGTTGAAGCTAAAACAATTCCAATTAAGATTGTGTCAATCGCCCATGTCAGACCAGACGCTAATCCGATGGACACACCTTTTACGTTAAATTTTTGCACTTTGCTCAATCTCCTTAAAGTATTTATTGTATTCTTTCAGATTCGCTTGCGCACGAGTGAAACGGTTGAAAGCATAAAGACCGAATTCTTCGCCGCCAGCTTCTTTCATTAAAGCCCAAATTGTCCAAAGGAAATCGAGGAAAATCTTGTTCATCAGTACGTGACGTCGATTTTCAACCGTAACCTTACCATCGAAGTAGTGGATTAAGAACAGCGTTTCTTCTGCTGTCGATAATTCCGCTTCAATGATATAAGCAGCAATGTCCCATAATGGATCATTCATGCCTGAGAACTCCCAGTCAATAAGGTACATCTTGTCTTCGCCGCTTTTTACAAAGTTTTCAGCAAGCGGGTCATTATGACATGGAGTAAGCTTTACATTTAAAGACTTATAGTAATCCTCAAGAGCAAGGACTTGTTGCTTTACTTCTTCATGTCCATCGAACAGTTTACCGTTGAGGTCGGCGAGAATTGTTTCATACTCTGTGATCTTCTCGAAAACGTCAAAGCGATCTTTCATGATGGCATCAGAATGGTGCAGCTTTCTGAAGGTCGACGCAACAAGGATCAGATTATCTTCGCGTTTTCCCGTTTTACCATTTAGAGTTTCAGCATTTGGAATGTACTTCACAATTTTCAAACCTGTATCTTCGTTAAAATAAAGGGTCTCAGGATTAATGCCAATCTGACTCGTTAACTCCGAATTGTATTTTTCGTAGTTTCGACGGATATATGCTTCAGTACCTTTACCGGGTACGCGAACTGCATATTCTTCACCATCAATGGTCATTTTAAAATTACGGTTTGTTAAACCGCCAAGCGCAGAAATGTTAGAGATTTTATCGATGCTGATATCAAGAACGTCCCCAATCATTGACTTTAGTTCGCGCTCCCTGAAATCTGCTTCTTTTCTCTTTAACATCGGGTAAAACTTATCCTTCACTTTAAGGTAGTGCTCTTTGTTATCGATTTCCGACCAGATCAAGTCAGCAATACGTAAATAACCAACATCGAACTTGCGTGAAACATCTAATAACATGTATTCGTAATTCAAATATGGATTTTTATTGTCTTCGAAGATAGCGATCATTTCTTTGTATACATCGTGAGAAATCTTCGTAACACCGATCATTTCACCATCAATTCGGTTTAATTGATGAATATCTTTTGTGATGTTATAAAGGTAATGATTGCGAATTTCAACAAATGCTTCATCGCCTGATCCGCTTTCCTTTGTAAGAAGGACGCAGTCTCTTTCTTCGTGGTTCAGAAGTTGCTCGATCGCATTCTCTTCTATTAAAATATCATCTTCTATTAAAATGAAGTCGTCAGAAATATGCTCCGCAACGGATGCTAGGGAAGACATACTGCCTGTCCAAAGAAACTTAGGATTCTCCACTAGTACTACATTTTTCTCTTTTAAGCTCTCAAGTTGTTCAAACGCTTCCTTTTTGTAGCCTGTAACAATGATGAACTTCTCGATTCCATTCGCTTCAAGAATATTCATGTTTCTTTCAATGGCTGTTGTCTCGTCAATTTCTAAAAGTCCAGCGGGTCTGTCGAAATCTGACTTTTCACCAGCAGCAAGAATAACAGCCTGCTTGATGATCTTTTTTTCTTTATTGTGGAGTGTCATTTTTGTCTCATGCATGTTGTCTAGTTCCTTTTTAAGAAATTCTCTGCCTTTTTCAGTGATAGTATAATGAAAGATTTTTCCTGCTTTTTCTATATTGATGAAATCATCTTTGGCAAGTTGATTTAATGTATAATTCACTTTTCCGATTGAAATCTGGCACAGCTTTGCCAGCATTTTTTGACTGATTTCAGGTTGCTTGGAAAGGGCATCTAATATAGGAAATATATTCATAGATAAATAACCTACCTTTCTACCGTTCAATATTTGAACGGGTTTATCATATCAGCTTCCAAATGGATTGTAAAGAAAATGTTAACGGTAATTAGACAAAATATGACAGTGTTTTTATACTGCAATAACTGTCCGCTCGAATTTTTATTTTTGCATTAAAAAATACCTCCGTGATTTCACGAAGGTATTTGAGGCTTTAAGTTAAGAAAAGTCGTTCAAACAGCCAGAATGCTCCAAAAAGGATGATCAAAATCGAAATATATTTTTTAAATTTATTCGAGTAATCCTGGCGATGTATATATGAAAGAACTGGCAGAATCAAAATGACGATCGCTAGTTGGACAAGCTCGATTCCAATGTTAAAGCTGAATAGCGCTGAGGCTAGGTGTGATTTAGGGATATT
Organism: Bacillus sp. cl95; assembly: GCF_900115925.1. Lineage (GTDB taxonomy): Bacteria > Bacillota > Bacilli > Bacillales > Cytobacillaceae > Neobacillus_A. The sequence continues at coordinate 146,444 of NZ_FOYF01000007.1, forward strand.
CATTTCTTTCAAGATGTTGGCAAAGCCAAGACCGTGAATTAAACCGAAAAGGAAAGTTAATCCCCAACGATGACGGATTTCTTTTCTGAACAGGTTTTCAGCTGCCACATAACAAATACTAAACGCGATTACCGCTTCGACGAATCGAGATGGAAGATCTACGATTCCTAAAACAGCAAGGCTGATGGTAATACTATGTGCAATGGTAAAGGAAGTAACGATGGCTGCGTACTGTTTGAAAGACTGTTTCCAAACGAGTAGAGCCAATAAGAATAGTAAATGATCATAACCTGTTAAAATATGCAACATGCCTAATTTTAAGAAGGAAGTCCAGCTAGAGACATATTTGGTTTCTTTTACAGGAGCCACTTCTTCAGTGGTTGTTCCCGTTGCGCCTTCCTGTTGTTCTTGTTGAATTTCCGTTAAAAGAAGAGTCCAAGTTCGATTATCTCCTTGCAAAACGGCTTCACTCTTTTCACCTCTATTAGAAGAAGTGATTAAATTTATATAATTTGTGTCATTGTCGTTTACATAAAAACCATCGGTCAGACTAAACGTATCTCCAGGTAAGAAAGCTGGGAAAGTCACAGTAAGCGAAACAAATTCTTTGTCTTCTTTCTTCACTATCTGAAGTTTTTCGATCGTTGCTTCTTGTTCTTCGTTTGCCTTATCAATTGCCACAGACTCCGTCAATAATTCTTCGATATGGGCTTTTTCTTTTTTTAATTCCTTCTTTTCTAAGATACCGTTTTCATTTATATCTACCTCAGGCAGCAATTCAATAAGAGATAAAGTATCTATTGAAAAAACTACTTTTGTTTGATCATCAGAAAATTGAATGTCTGTAAAACTAGCACTATATGCATGGGCACTTGCTGTTTGCGGAATAAAGAAGGCTAGAGTGACCATGAAACAAAGTAGTTTAAAAACCAATTTTTTTTGAAAGAGGATTTTGATAGATTTTTTTGCCGTCATTAAAATTTTTCCTCCTATAAAAAGTACATGCTGTACAAACTTTTTTAGAATAACTTTTTATGATAAATTTGGAAACCCTTACTTACTGTAACAAGTTTGTCGAAAAAAGAAAACTAGTTTTTATATGGTCGAAATTACCATTCGGAAATGTAGGCTGAATTTACTATTTTATTTAAAATTTTCATATCTTTCAGTGTGATAATTTTGTAGAATTATAGAGGATAAATAATTTGAATAATGAAGGAAGGGACGCTGAGAAATTATTTGTTCTCAAGTTTTACATACATAAAAGGAGGTTTTAATGAATGAGGAAAGCAATAAAAAAGAACTACAAGCGCTTAACTAGTATGTTCTTAACCGCGCTACTTTTAGTAGGCACAGTCCTGCCGTCTAGTATGGTCGGGAAAGTAAGCGCTGCCAAAGCTGATCATATTGTGATCAGTCAGGTATTTGGTGGTGGGGGAAATAGTGGAGCTCCTTATAATAAGGATTTCGTTGAGTTATACAATCCTACTGATCAGCCAGTCTCAGTGGAAGGGTGGACTTTTCAGTATGCATCAAATACTGGAGCATGGAGCGGGTCTACTAAATTAGCAGGTACAATTCCTGCACATGGTTTCTACCTGATTACACAAGCAGGTGGCTCCGTCGGGGTGGAACTTCCGACAGCGGATGCATCAGGTACTATTACTATGTCTGGAACGAATGGGAAAGTAAGGATTATTGATAATGCTGAAACTCCAAATGTAATAGACTTTGTAGGTTTTGGTTCAGCAACCACTTTTGAAGGCTCCGGTCCAACAAAAGCATTATCAAATACTACAAGTGCTCAACGTAGACCATACGCTAACGTCAATCCTTCTCCAGGAAATGGGAACGCATGGGATACAGATGATAACGTTTCAGATTTCTTTGTAGGTAATGTAACTAAACCAAGAAATACTGCAAGTCCTGCTGAAGCTCCAATGGAGTCAAATGTAAGTTTGCAGGCAATTGGTAACAAAATGCAATTTACACAGCAAGATACTACTGTGAAATTAACTGGAACGGTTGGTGCAGCTCCAACTACGTCTGTTATTAAAGTCTATGAAAGCGCTGCTAAAGGAACTACGCTGGCAACGAAAACAGTTGCTGAAGATGGATCTTTTTCATTGGAATTCACTTCTCAAACAGCATTAACATCTCTTTATGTTTCGGCAACACAAGAAGGTAAAGAAGAAAGTGATGCGATTGAGATTGCATTGGCAAAACCAAGCAATTCTATCGTACAAGATAAATTGAGCTATAGCGTTGATAAAGATGGTAAAGGTACATTGATTGGAAGCCCTGGTGCAGGGGTGGCTAAGTCCATTATTAATGTCTACCCAAATGAATCTGCTGTTCAAACAGAAAGATTAAACACTACACAAGAAGAAGTTTTAGGAACGGGTGCTTTTTCGGCGATTACTTTTGACAACGCTCCTAATACTGTTTATGTGACACAACAAAGTAATACTAGCAAGGGAATCATGTTAGAAAGTGTTCCTGTTTCTGTAACAAAAGCAGATACAGATACTGTCACGCCTTTAAATGAAGTAAAAGCAACGGATGACAGGGGAATCCTGAAAAACCTTAATGGATTCTTCACAATCGAAGGTATCGTGACAATTCAAAACGGAATTCTTGGTACTCAGAAAAACAATTTCTACATCCAAGACGCAACTGGCGGAATCAACGTTTTCGGAAGTTACGATTCAGGTTTGACTGTTCAACGTGGCGACAAGTTGAAAGTTACAGGTAAGGTCATCGTTTACAACGGGATGACAGAATTTGAACCTTCCATTATTACTAAAATCGATGAAGGCAACGCCCTTCCTATTGCTAAGGATATTTCAATTCTTGATTTGAACACATTCACTGTTGCTGAACCTCTTGAAGGCAGCTTGGTGAAAGTAAGTGGGAAAATATCGGCAGTAGCCGTAACAGGTACAAACTACAACGTTACTATTGTTGATGAAAATAATAAAACTACTACTCTTAGGGTCATGGAGAAAACAGGTATTAAACCTGATACAGATCTTGTTATTGGAAAAAGTTATGCTGTAACAGGAATTGTTGGTCAGTATACAACAAATGCAACACATGTTAATGGATATCAAGTTTTCCCACGTGATGTGAAGGATATTTCTGCTCAACTTAGCTTAGAGCATACTGCTATTACACAAGCGTATGAAGATGCAAACATTGAGTTTGTTGCAACAGCAAGCGGAGCAGAGTCTGTTACTCTTTACTATCGCGCTCTTGGAACGACAGATTACACAGCAGTAACAATGACTGCAAGCAGCGAAGGTCGCTATACATCGGTCCTTAACGCAAGTGCTGTTCCAGGCGGGTTCGAGTATTATATCGAAGCGAAGGCTGGAGAAAAACTAGTAAACTCTGGTTCAAAAGAAGCTCCACATGCTGTCAGCGTTATTGCTGATAAAGAAGGACCAAGATTTTTCGGAGAAACGCCTGTTGGTGGTTCTAAGAGTGAAAGTCCGCGTCCGGAGATTTCTATTTTAGTAGAAGATCCAAGCGGAGTTGATGAAACATCAATCAAAGTTGAATTTGATGGTTCTGAGATCGACTATACTAAAGCTTCGATCAGTAAGAGCCAAATCAAATTCACACCAGAAAATGACCTTGAACTTAAAGTTCACACAATTAAAGTAACGGCAAAAGATGTAAAGAATAACGAAACGGTATATGAGTGGGCATTTGAATCTGTTCCGCGTTTTACAGGCGGAAACCATTACCGTGGTACAACTCATAACCACACAAACATCTCACATGATGGTGCTGGTACACCAGAAGATGCATTAAAAGCTGGTAAAAAGTACAATTACGATTGGTTTGCTTTCTCTGACCACTCACACGATATCGATCCAACATTATTAGGTCAAGATACAGTTGACCATAAAGGAATGCAGGAACGTAAGGGTGGAGCAGATTGGCAAACAACAAAGGATTTAGCTACACAATATACAAAGAATGGTGATTACGTAGTATTCCCAGCATTTGAAATGACTTCAACAACGTGGGGACACTCAAATATTTTTGGTTCAGAGAACTTTATCGACCGAAATATTAATGGTAAGCAATATCAAGATTTGAATAATTATTATGCTTGGGTTATGACATACGACGATATCGTCGGACAATTTAACCACCCTGATATGTCAAAAGATGCATTCAATAACTTTAAACCTTACAACCAAGGTGTGGACAAATTGTTCACGATGCTTGAAGTAGGTAATGGTTCAGGTCACTATGGCTATGCGAATGCTGAAAAGAAATTCTTCTCTGTGCTTGATTTAGGATGGCACGTAGCACCAACATACGGTGAAGATAACCATGAAGGTACTTGGGGACAAACAAGAGCTCGTACAGTAATCGTTGCTGACGATTTATCTCAGGAATCACTTCTTCACTCTATGCGCAACATGCGTGTTTACATGGTTGAAGATCCAAACTTCACATTAGATGTTTTAGCGAACGGCTATTATATGGGATCAACTGTAGACAGCAAGGATCTAAAGTTCAAAATCTCTGGAAGCGACTTAGTAGCAGAATCACCTAGCATGGAAGATTACAACTATCTTCCAAGTTCATATAAGTCGGATGACAAGATTGCGAAAGTTGAATTGATTTCAAACGGCGGTACTGTCGTTGATTCAATCACTCCGAACACAACAGATTTCACTTGGGAGCCAAGCTACAAAGTTACTGGCGGACAACAATGGTTCGTTGTAAAAGTAACTCAAGCTGACGGCGAGCAAATGTACTCTGCACCAATCTGGTCTAAAGAAGAAGCGGTTGATGTAAAAGTGAACGGAATCGACGTTGTCGGTGACGTGATCATCGAAGGCAACCCTGCAACAATTAAGGCCAACGTAAGCAACAATGGAACTCAAGAAGTAAAGAATCTTAAAGTGGACCTTTACTACGATGAAGTGAAAGAAGCAAGTTTAATCGGAACTAGCAATCTTTCATCTATCGTGTCAAAAGGTGTTGGAACAGCAACGTTTACATGGAACAGCCCGATTAAAGGCGACCATAAGTTGATCGCTGTTGTTACTTCATTAGACAATCTGGACTTGGGTGACACGAAGTTTACCCTTCCTGTAGAAGTGAAAGAACCACTGGGCATTAAAGTATTAATCGATGCTAAGCATAACAACGAAAATACAAGCACGGATGGCGGAACTTACGCTAATAACCTTAAGTCATTCACTACTCTTCTTCAAAAAGAAGGCTATACAGTATCTGAAAACAAAGAAGTTATTACGGATGCCGTTTTAAGTGCAATTCAAGTTTTAGTTATCACACATCCAAAAGCAGTCTTTACTGCAGAAGAAAAAGCTGCGATTGCTAAGTTTGTGAAAAATGGCGGTTCATTATTAATGGCAGGTAAGAGCAATAACAGTACTGATCCTACCGTAAATAACGACATGCTAAGTGATATTGGAACAGCGATTCGAATGGGTAATGACGGCGTATTCGATGATAGCAAGGAAGGGAACTTCTGGAGCGATCCTAAAGTAAGTCCTTTCGCAGTAAGACTACACCCTGGATTAGTTTCCAACTATATTACAGACCGTGTATCTTTCATTGATTATTACAGTGGAACAAGTTTATCTGGAGCAAACAATCAGCCACTTACTGAAAGTGGAAAGGTTGTCATCCTTGCAAAAGGTAATGAGACGACTTACCAAGGTAATATCAAAACTGGCGGATACACTTATGATGCAGTTTCCGATACAACAGGCGGATCTCAAATTCCGATGATCGCATCTGAAGAAATTGGTGAAAAAGGCCGTATCATCGTATCTGGAATGAACATCTTCAACGATAAGCAAATCGATGAGTCATATGAGCCGAAAGGCAATGACGAGTTCTCATTAAATGCCATCAACTGGTTGGCACATCGTGAAACGAAAATCACTTCAATCGGTGATGCTCGTAAACTTGCAGAAGAAACTGAAACGGTAATTGAAGGAACAGTTACAACTGGAGCAGGCGTCTTCTTTGACGCATTCTACTTGCAAGATGAAACTGGCGGAATCATGGCATTCCAAGAAGTTCCTGCTGGTTCAATCAAACCAGGTGACAAAGTACGTGTATATGGTCACATCATTTCTTTCGACAACAACAAAGAGATTGAATTTGGAAAGTTTGAAAATGATGTCATCATCCTTAGCAAAAATGGTGACCCGATTCAGCCTAAACTAGTTGAAACAGGTCAAGCAACATCAACAGAAAACCAAGGATTGCTTGTAAAAGTAAAAGGTAAGGTCGTATCTAAATTCGACGACAACTCTTATGTCATCAATGACGGATCTGGTGATACACTTGTGTTCACTGATGGTTACATCGTGAATCAAAGCGGACCAGTTCCAGTATTGAAAAAAGGCGACACTTTAGAAGCAGTTGGATTATCCGGTTCATTTGCTCAAGGTGAACGTATTCGTGTAAGAGATACAAAAGAATTAATTGGAACAGATACTTCTGCTCCAGATGCACCAACGGTAAATGCAATAAGTGAAAATGATATGGTTATTACGGGAACAGCGGAAGCAGGTTCAACAGTAATAGCAACTGTGAATGGCACTGAAATCGGCCGTACAACAGCTGATGCAGAAGGCAAATTCACAATGGACATCGCAAAGCAAGCAGTAGGAGTGAAAATTGTTGTTACTGCAACAGATGCTCTTGAACATGTGGGTGAAGCAACGGAGGTAGTTGTAGCTGATGCGACAGCACCAACAGCACCATCGGTAAATGCAGTTACGGATGCAGATGGAGTTCTTACAGGAACAGCGGAAGCAGGATCAACTGTAGTAGCAACTGTAAATGGTACTGAAATCGGCCGTGCAACAGCTGATGCAGAAGGCAAGTTCACAATGGACATTGCGAAGCAAGCAGCAGGCACAAAGATTTCTGTAACAGCAGAAGATACAACTAAAAATGTAAGTGGCGTAACGGAAGTTGTCGTAACTGATGCGACAGCACCAGCAGCACCAACAGTCAATGCAGTTACGGACGCAGATGTAGTTCTTACAGGAACAGCAGAAGCAGGTTCAACAGTAGTAGCATCTGTAAATGGTACTGAAATCGGCCGTACAACAGCTGATGCAGAAGGCAAGTTCATAATGGACATTGCGAAGCAAGTAGCAGGCGCGAAGATTTCTGTAACAGCAGAAGATACTTCTGAAAATGTAAGTGGCGTGACGGAAGTTGTCGTAACTGATGCGACAGCCCCAGCAGCCCCAACAGTCAATGCAGTAACTGACGCAGATGTAGTTCTTACAGGAACAGCGGAAGCAGGTTCAACTGTAGTAGCAACTGTAAATGGTACTGAAATCGGCCGTGCAACAGCTGATGCAGAAGGCAAGTTCACAATGGACATTGCGAAGCAAGTAGCAGGCACAAAGATTTCTGTAACAGCAGAAGATACGACTAAAAATGTAAGTGGCGTAACGGAAGTTGTCGTAACTGATGCGACAGCACCTGTAGCACCAACAGTCAATGTAGTTACGGATGCAGATGTAGTTCTTACAGGAACTTCAGAAGCAGGTTCAATAGTAGTAGCATCTGTAAATGGTACTGAAATCGGCCGTACAACAGCTGATGCAGAAGGCAAGTTCACAATGGACATTGCGAAGCAAGTAGCAGGCGCGAAGATTTCTGTAACAGCAGAAGATACTTCTGAAAATGTAAGTGGCGTGAGGGAAGTTGTCGTAACTGATGCGACAGCCCCAGCAGCCCCAACAGTCAATGCAGTAACTGACGCAGATGTAGTTCTTACAGGAACAGCAGAAGCAGGTTCAACAGTAGTAGCAACTGTAAATGGCACAGAAATTGGCAGCGTAACAGCTGATCCAGAAGGCAAGTTCACAATGGACATTGCGAAGCAAGCAGCAGGCGCGAAGATTTCTGTAACAGCAGAAGATGCTTCTGAAAATGTAAGTAGCTCAACGCAAGTAACAGTCACAGCAAAAGTCATCCTTAAACATGGATGGGTAAAAGAAGATGGGAAATGGTTCTTCTATGACGAAAAAGGTCAGCGTAAAACTGGCTGGTTACAAGACGGAGCTAAGTGGTATTACTTAGATCAAGATGGTGCTATGAAAGAGAATACTTGGATTCAAGGTAAGGGAACTTGGTATTACGTAAATGCCAAGGGAGAAATGGTTACCAATGAATGGGTACAATCTTCTGGCAAATGGTATTACTTCGGAACTGACGGTAAAATGACAGTCGATGCATGGGTTTCAAGTAAAGGTAAATGGTATTACTTCGGAAGCGACGGTAAGATGTTAACCAATGCTTGGCAATTAAGCAAAGGCAAGTGGTTCTACCTTGGAAGCGATGGTAAAATGCTAACGAATGCTTGGGTTTCAAGCAAAGGTAAATGGTTCTACCTTGGAAGCAAAGGTGAAATGGTCGTTTCTAATTGGGTTTACTCCGGTGGAAAGTGGTACTTCATGAACGCTAAAGGCGAGATGATGACTTCTTCATGGTTATTCAACGGAGGCAGCTGGTACTACATGGACAGTAAAGGTGTCATGAAAACTGGCTGGTTCTACATTGGAGGAAAATGGTACTACTTCTACGCAAATGGTAAAATGGCTGCCAATACAACGATCCAAGGTTACAAGCTTGGAGCAAATGGAGCTAGAATTAAATAATGTTAACATTGGAAAAGGCCTTTTCGACTCGAAAAGGCCTTTTTTAATTTTGGCTATGTAAAAGTACATTGTTGATTTTTGCACTTTGTTGATTGAAGCGGAGGGGCTTGACCCCGCAGGAGCGATAGCGACGAGGAGGCTCGGCGAACGCCCCCAAGACGAATTTGCTCTTGAAAAAGCAGGCATTAGGGCTTTTTCAAAAATTCGTACCGGAAAGCAAGCGACTGGAGCGGAAATCAACAGGCAAGATTAGCAAAAGGGAACAAATCTCTGTAAACGGAAATAAATCCGAAATCTACGGAAATAAATTTGAAATCGTGGGCGATATTTTTTCAAGAACGGGAAAAAACTTCAATATCAAGGGAATAACCGACTCCAACATTTTTTAGAATGATTATCTAGTAAAAAGTAAATCTATCATTCAAAATGGTATAAAAATCAAAAATTTTAGAATTGTCGAAAAAAATAATTTCGATATTCGAAAAATAGTATTGAAAAAAAATTTGTCGAAATATAATATTAGACTTACATATTTAGATTTTTCTAACAATTAAGTAGGCAATTGGTTATAGATGAATTAATTGTTAAAAAAGGATATGTAATTATACAAATGGGGGGAAAGCATTCAAATGGGATACAAAAAGACAAAAAAAGTTGCTACATATGCATTAGCATCTGCCATTGTACTCTCTAACTTTGGGTATACGGCACAAGCGACTACAACTAGCACTACGAAGCAACAAAACTATTATGATTCAATCGCGAAGCAACTAAAAGATGAGGTTGCAAAAAATAAATCCAAAGTTGAAGATAAAAATCTAAAAGTAAAATCGGATTTAAAAGCAAATGATAAGGTTCGCGTAATCGTTGAACTAGAAGGCGAAACGCCAGTTGAGTATGCGACAAAACAAGGCAAATTGTACAAAGAATTGTCAGAAGATACTAAATCTTCTTTAGCTTCAAAAGTAGTTGCTAAACAAAAAACAGTTAAAGCTGCCATAAAAGCTAAAGGCATCAAAATGGAGTTCAAAAAGAATTACTCTACAGCTTTTAACGGATTCAGCGGTGAGATTGAATATGCTGAACTAGCAAAAGTTGAAAATATCTCTGGAGTAAAAAATATCTATCTAGCAAACGAGTATAATCGTCCGGCGGAAACTCCAGATATGAAAACGAGCCATTCGTTCATTCAATCCAATCAAACTTGGGCTGACGCGAAACTGAAAGGTGAAGGCATGATTGTATCTGTCATTGATACTGGTGTGGATCCTTCACATAGAGACTTCGTATTAACAGATAAGAGCACTGGTGCTTTGACTTCAAATGATGTAAGTGAAGTTGTTCAACACGAAGGGCTTAAAGGTAAATTTTACACTGAAAAAGTTCCTTATGGTTACAACTACTATGATGAAAACAATACCATTCTAGACCTTGGGCCAGATGCATCCATGCACGGTATGCACGTTGCTGGTACTGTAGCAGCGAACGGTGATGAAGCAAACGGCGGCATTAAAGGTGTTGCTCCTGAAGCGCAGGTTCTTGGCATGAAGGTATTCAGTAATGACCCTAACTATCCATCGACTTGGTCAGATATTTACCTTGCAGCAATCGATGATTCTATTAAACTGGGTGCTGACGTTTTGAATATGAGTCTTGGTTCGACTGCAGCATTCTACGAGCCTAATAGTGCAGAAGATTTAGCGATTACGAGAGCAGTAAATAATGGAATTGTATGTTCTGTTTCAGCTGGTAACTCTGGTAATATCGCATATGGATATAGCAGCAACCCTTGGGCAGCCAACCCGGATATCGGTGTTGTAGGCTCACCTGGTTTGAACACTGACACAATCCAAGTAGCAGCTTCTGGAAACATTGCTTACCTATATCAACACACGATTACTGTTGAAGGCAATTCAAGTTTCTCAGGCGTTGGATACGGTATTGACGATTGGACGAAGTTAGCTGAAGCTGGAACGTTAGAACTTGTTAGCTTAGGCGGAAAGCTTGGAAAGCCAGAAGATTATGCTGGCCTTGATGTAACAGGTAAGGTCGTTGTCATGCCACGTGGTGAGCTGACTTTCTTTGATAAAACAAAGAATGCTGCAGCAGCCGGCGCAGCTGGGATTATCGTGTACAACAGTACAAGCCCAGTATTCTATGAAAACCAAGGCGGATGGAATATCCCATTCATGAAAATCTCAAGACAACAAGGTCTTGATTTGGAAGCAGCAATCGCAGCTGGCCAAACGAAGCTTCAAGTATCACAAACGAAGAAAGCTTACGATGCTGAAGTGGGCCGCATGACAGATTTCACTTCTTGGGGAACAACTCCAAGCCTAGAGCTGAAGCCTGAAATTACTGCACCAGGTGGAAAAATCTATTCTACGCTTAACAATAACAAGTACGGACAAATGAGCGGTACATCCATGGCGGCTCCACATGTTGCCGGAGGATCAGCTTTAGTTCAGCAGTATCTTCAAACAGATGAGCGCTATGCAGGTCTTTCAGCAAGCGAACGCACTCATTTAGCAAAGGTTCTATTAATGAACACTGCAAAAAACATTGATGATTTATCAGGTCAACCTTTCTCTCCTCGCCGACAAGGTGCTGGAATGATGCAAACATTCAATGCTGTATCAACACCAGTTTATGTAGTGAACAAAGCCCTTAACGAAGGTAAGGTAGAGTTAAAGGATTTCCAAGAAAAGAATTTCAGCATGGAATTCACAGCAACAAACGTATCTGATAAAGATATGACTTATAAAGTGGATACAAGCGTTCTAACTGACACAATCAAGCAAGCTACAGGAAAGCCAGATACGAATGCTTTAGTAGCTGGTGACTTGGAAGGTGCGGTAGTTGATGCTCCTGAAACAGTAACAGTACCTGCTGGCGAATCAGTAGATTTCACAGTAAGTGTTGACTTCTCTGCTGGGAAAATTCCTGGAATCGATGCTGCTGGTCAACCAGTAAAATTTGATTTAAAAGAAGACATCTTTGTTGAAGGATTCGTTTCTTTAACAGACGCAAACAATGCACTTGAGCCAACTCTTAACGTTCCATATCTTGGCTTCTACGGCAAGTGGGATCGTCCACAAATCGTTGATGGATTCCAAGAGTTAGGAGAAAAGCGTTTCTATGCTGTAGGTAAAGGCTGGAACGAAATGTTATACGGTCCAGAAGGTGAATTCACAGGCTTCAATGCTGAAAAAGGCATATATCCTGTATCACCGAATGCTGACGGATACAATGATGACATCTATCCATTACCAGCATTCTTAAGAAATGCAGCTGAAGTTCAATACAACATCCTTGATAAGGATGGCAATTTCCTACGTCGTGTCAAAATGGAAAAAGACGTTAGCAAAAACTTCTACGACGCTGGAAACGGATCTACTTATTCCTTTAACCCAGATCGTGCATGGGATGGAACAGTCAAGTCTCAAAAAGTTGAAGATGGCTTGTACTACTACGAAATCAAGTCAATCGTAGGCTATGAAGGTGCACAATGGCAATCTAAGAAAATCCCTGTTTACGTAGATACAAAAGCTCCAGAAGTGAATGCAAGCTTTGATGAAGCTACTTCTACTTTAAACTGGTCATCAGTAGAAGATGGATCAGGAATTGCTTTATACGGTGTATTCGTTGACGGAAAATTAGTAGGAACGACAGATGCGAAAACGACAAGCTACCAGTTATCAGACCTGCCTGAATATGCAGTTGTGAAAGTTGCGGCAATCGACTACGCATCCAACGTCGGTGAATCTAAGACTGTTGCGGGAGACACTGAGCTTCCACTTATCTTCTTAGGTGACGCAACACCAGAACCATTCGGTGTTTATGATTCATTAGAAGTTCCTGTTGCTGGTTATGTAACAGATGACTATGGTGTAGAAACAGTTACGGTTGACGGTAAAAAAGTAGAGTTTACTTATGACGCAGAAAAGAAGCGTTACAACTTCTCTACTACTGTAAAGTTCGAGAAAGATGGGAAATACAAAATTCCTGTATCTGTTTATGACGTGTCAGGAAAAGAATTCTCTATCGCTCGTGAAGTGTTTATCGATACAACTGCTCCTGTCATTGAAGTAGTTGCACCTGAAAAGGTTGGCTACAATGTGACAGAAGCAAATGTGAAGTTAACACTTAAAGATAACTTCAACTACCTATCACTATATGTTGAAGACAACAATGATTTCGTTCAGCCATTTAAAGATCCATTCACAATTGTGAATCCTGCTGCGGCTCCATACGAGTTCACAGTACCTGTGAAGCATGGTGAGAACAAAGTAACGGTTCGCCTTGTTGACCTTGGCGGCAATGAAACAAAGAAAGAAATCAGTATTTTCCGTGCTGAAAAGCCAGAAACACCAGCTCCTGTTGTAAAATCAGGATGGGTTAAAGAAAATAATGTTTGGTTCTTCTATGTAAATGGTGAAAAGTCTACTGGATGGATCACTGATAAAGGCAAGCGTTACTTCCTTGACCAAAATGGTGCAATGAAAACTGGTTGGGTTAAGGTTGAAGGTAAATGGCATTTCTTAGCTTCATCGGGTGCAGAAGTAACTGGCTGGTACCAAGAAAAAGGCAAATGGTATTACCTATCTGTATCAGGTGCAGCTGAAAATGGCTGGGTTGAAATTAAGGGCAAATGGTACTACTTCAATGCTTCAGCTGTTATGCAAACTGGCTGGGTGAAGTGGAAAAACGAGTGGTATCACTTAAACACCAGCGGTGCTATGGATACAGGCTGGAAGTACATCAACAAAAAATGGTACTACTTCTACCCTAAATCAGGCAAAATGGCTTACAACACTACAGTTGATGGCTACAAGCTTGGCAAGGACGGAGCTTGGATCAAGTAATATTAAGTGAAAGCGGACAGGGCGGTTAGCTCTGTCCGTTTTTCTATGAATTTTGAGATGTTTCTGATTGTTATTTTTCATAAAATAATACGGATTTGATTATCTGATGTGTGTTAATATCCGAAAAGTGTAATTATTCTCTTTTTCTCTATCATCGTTCGTTCGTCAATAAGTTTTATTTGTGTAACTGTATGGTTTATTGGTGTGACTGTACGGTTTATTTGTGTAAATCGTGATTCTATTGGTGAGATTCCGGTTTTTATTTGTGAACAGTAAAAATGCAGACACTAAGCCCCTCAGGCTTTCCAAAAAGAGCGACACCATCCACATAAATGGATGGTGTCGATTAAAAGTTAACGCACCCAATAGCCGTCTTTGGATATTGGGTAGCCATCAATCGTAGTATTAGATGCCATGGCGCCGTTTGAATAGAAGTAGTACCATTTTTGTCCAATCTTCTGCCAACCTGTTTTCATCGCTCCAGAAGAATCGAAGTAGTACCACTTACCGTTCTTATTGAGCCAGCTCGTCTGCATGTCACCTGAATTTTTCAAGTAATACCAGGTTTGTCCTTCTTTGTACCAGCCTGTGTGCATCACGCCGTTAGCCTTAAAGTAATACCACTTGTTTTGGATTGATTTCCAGCCTATCTGCATCGGCCCTTTGGCACTTAAGTAATACCAGTTGTTGTTGCTTTTTAGCCATCCGAGCTGCATGGCTCCGTTCGAATTAAAATAGTACCAGTATCCCTGGATTTTTTGCCAGTCTGTACGCATCGCTCCATCAAGCCCTAAATAATAGGACTTTCCATCAATCTCTTGCCATTCATCTAACATGTAGCCGAAAGTTGGGCTGAGATAATACCATTTGCCAGCATCCTTTATCCAGCCAGTCGTTTGCCGACCTCTTTCAAGTTCATTGTAAAACCAATAATGCTGATACTTATACCAACCCCGCGGCTGTACCCAGACGTGTACGTTTGCCGCTCTTAATTTTTCCAGGTAATCCTTATTCGGCGATTTTGTTACGTAATAAATATCGTTATACGTTAATACTTCTAGATTAGCTAGTTTGACCAGTGGTGCGATATCCTTTGCGGGATTTCCATCAAGACTTAAATATATAATAGAAGGAACTTGAATAAGCGGAGTCCAATCCTTGATCCGATTATTCATGACATAAAGGTCGGTAAGCTTGCTGAGTCCTTGTAATGGTGATAAATCTGTAATGAGATTATTGTCTAAATATAGGATTTCTAAATTCGCTAATTTTTCTAAAGAAGGAAGGAAAGTGACCTTGTTGCTGTTCACTCCTAAATATCGTAAGTTTGCTAATCCTGAAATGGGAGCAAGACTTACAATTTGATTGTTGTCCATTGACAGGTCACTTAAATTTTCTAAAGTTGCTAATGGTGAAATGTCGGACACCTTGTTGTGATCGATATTAAGGTATTTTAGATTATTTAATGAAGATAATGGGGATAGATTACTGACTGGGCCGTAAGAAATATATAATTGTTCAAGGTTCTCAAGTTTACTGATTGGTTGAAGGTCTGAAACTTTGTGCGAAATCAGGTAAAGGCTTTTTAGGTTAATGGCGTTCTCTAGGCCTTTAAGGGAGCTAATGTTCAAATCATATAATTCAAGTGCTTGCAAATGGGACAAATCGCTTTCTACCAGGGCGCGATTTGTTTTAATTCGAAGTTGGGTCCGAATGGCCTTCTCTAGTTTAGAATCTTCAAGCTTGACTATATTTCCAGTAGGCGCTCCGTATGTTCGCAATGTAGTTGAGATTTCTTCGTTTGGCGGCTTTCCATTTAAATAGGCCTTAACGACAATTTCATATTCGGTATCGGGCTGAAGGTTGGTAAAAGAATAGAAGTACTGGTGTTGGACCTCATCGACTTCTTTCCCGTTCAGGAAAATTTTGAATGCTACGTTCTCATATTCGCTTGAATAAGGATAACCCCAATAAACTTCTATCTCGTTTTCAAAGACGTCACTGCCATAGAAATTGAAAGTCTCAGGATCTTCACCACAATTGGTGGTTAGACTAAGACAATTTGATACCGCATCCCCTTGAGTAAGATGCCATTTGGCAGGTGAACCTTCTAGTGGTTTCATGGCAGGAACTTCAGCCACCCTATTGTCTGTTTTTTCTGCACCGAGTACCCCTGTTGGAAATAGTAGAGTTCCGGTAAGAGTTAATAGAGATGCTATCTTTTTCAAATGAAATCTTTGCATATTCGTAAACCATCCCCCTTTTTCTATCTTAAAAACCATTTTAAGGGAGAAAGTCGAGGATATTTGTTGAAAAAGAACAACGTGAAAAAGGTATTTATCGCCATCATCTAACAAAAACTTTGCTAACCCTTTTGAATATATCTTTAAAAACTGACCACACTGTGAGGGAAGGAGGGAGAATCGGATGATTAGAATCCTACTAATTTCCTGTTGGATGGGAATCCTTTTCTTGTTTACCTGCTCCCTTCGTATCGAAGAGCTTGTTACATCTGGTGTTCTGCAGTTCCGTTTTGACGCCCAGCCTGACTTGTCCGAATTACTTCAAAGTTTGCCACCAAATGCAGAAATTAGTTTTTGGACGCGCAAAATCGGTCATGCGTTTTGCTTTTTTATTTTGGCCATCCTATTGCTGACGAAATATCCATCTGTGCACGCATTCGGAATCAGTCTTATATATGCAGGGGCCACCGAGATTCTGCAGCTCTTTTTCTATCGAGACGGGCGCCTCTTCGATATTGGTTTTGATGCAATCGGAATCGTTCTGGCCATCATTCTATTCGGAAAAAGCAGTAAGGTAATTCAAGGAAACATCCCATCTAAACGGAGTTTATGAGCAATCATAGACTCCGTTTTTCTATGCATTCATAGCAAACCAACTAGTCCAAATTTCTCATTCTACTCATGTTACTCATTTGCTGTTGAAAGAGGAAAAACCTTGTCGGTAATTGTTTTTTTATACATTTGAAACTTCAAGTCTCACTATTCTTACCGATATATTAATAGAAAAGAAAATATATTATTTCAGTCTACGTAATTTTTATTGGCTGTTTTCGTAAACGTTGTTGCTATTTAAGAAATAAAAAGTAGTGGTTGATTTCCACTCCAGGATGCTCGCTTTCCGCGGGGTGGGCGGTGAGCCTCCTCGGCGCAATTGCGCCTGCGGGGTCTCACCTGTCCCACTGCTCCCGCAGGACATTGAATGGCTCCCATGAATGGACCCACGCACGAAGGAAATGCGATAGCATTTTCGAGGAGTCTCGCACCTTCCGCTCCAATCAACTTCTTTAAATATGGTTTTCTTTCACAAAACTTATTAAAAAAACAACAATCTTTTAGAAAAGAGCCTTTCGTAAAGAACTCATTACCAAAAGGAGGCGACAAGAATGAAAAAAGGAAGTCAATGGCTATTGAGTTGTGCGTTGCTTTTCTCTTCTATGGCACCTTTGAATGTACAAGCGGAAGAGCAGTTATCAGCGGTTGTTTCTGCTGAAAACTTTGAAAATGAGGTAGTCTTCACCGACGCTGTGCTAGAACAAAAAGTGCGGTTGGTGCTGGGGCTTCAAAACGACGAAAGTATTACCGAAGAAGAAATGGCTAGTCTTAACGAGTTTGATGGTTCTGGATTAGGGATTACCAACTTAACTGGATTGGAGTTTGCCGTAAATCTGACAACCCTTTACTTAGGAGAGAACGAAATCAGTGATTTGACGCCGATTAGTGGCCTCACAAACCTGACGCGACTTCATTTGGCGTATAACAAAATTACCAATCTTTCTGCCATACAAGGTCTAACTTCTCTGACAGACTTATCGCTGTGGAACAATCAAATCAGCGAAATTACACCGGTTCAGCATTTAACCAATCTGACAACGCTTGATTTAGATGAAAATCAAGTCAGCGATTTGACACCTCTACATCCATTAACTCAATTACAGTCGTTGTATTTGAGCTCAAATCCGGTTGAGGATATCTCGCCAATTGAAAATCTTGTTCATTTGCAATACGTAAGTCTTAAGGACTTGCCACTCGATTTAAGTGAAGGTTCACAAGCAATAGGTATCATTAAGGGTCTACTTGATCGCAATGTGACGGTTGACTACGATGCTGATGAAACACGGGTGGGCTGGTATAAAGACGAATATGGTGACATGTATTTTTACGATAGCGAAGGAAATATGGTTATCGGTTGGTACAAGATTGGGACAAGATGGTTCTATTTTGAAGCAGATGAATATGGCAATTACGGGGCAATGGCTAAAGGACTTTATCAGGTTGGGGATGATACCTACTATTTTGATGAAGGTGGCCGTATGCAAACAGGTTGGGTCAATCTGGACGGCTATTGGCACTACTTTTACCCTGACGGCAACATGGCTTTAAACAGTTGGGTTAGCAGTAGTGGAAAATGGTATTACCTTGATGAAGTGGGTGAAATGGCTGTTGGTCTTTGGGAAATCAATGGTGCTTCCTACTATTTTGATAAAACGGGTGCCATGCAGAAAAACCTTTGGATACAAGTCGATGGAGAAAGGTTCTATCTTGCTACCACAGGAAAAATAGCAATTGGCTGGCTACCTTATGGTGGGAAATGGTATTACCTAGATCCGGCAAACAACGGAGCGATGGCAACAGGCGTTTTGATCATAAAGGGAATTCCTTATTTCTTTGATCGTAACGGAGTCATGAAAGCGAATGGTTGGTACTTTGATGGTACCTATTGGCATTATGCTAAAAAAGATGGTGCTCTGTATGCCAAGGCATGGTTACTATACGGTGGGAAATGGTACTACTTTGACCAATATGGAAATTCAGTTACTGGCAGAAACAAGATTAATAATGTCTATTATTTCTTTGATAAAAGTGGTGCCATGAAGACCGGATGGGTGAAAATAGAAAACCGTACAACCGGTAAGTCTACATGGCATTATTATAAGAGCAATGGTCAGGAACAATACGGTTGGCTTAAAGAAGGCAAAAGTTGGTACTATTTCGATGCAAATGGAAATATGTTTGCCAATCAATCCGTAACGATTGGTCGAGTGATTCATTATTTTGATAGTAATGGAGTTTGGAAGGGTTCGAGAAAAATATAGGAGCCAGGGGTTAAAAACCCCTTGGTTTTCCTGCAAGTACATACTTTATGCCTATGTGTAATTACAGTTTTTTAAAAATATGTCATTATATTAGTAAAGTAATGTTGGGATTTGTCTAATTACGGAAAATACAACATGAAAATACCTATTTAATCTGTCGTTATTTTCCTAAATATGTGTCTTTTCAGTGAAAATACTCACAAATTACCATTTTCGTACTTTGAAACTTTTAGTATAATCATAGAATATAATGAAATATTTGTAGATTTATGGTATTTTTATTGGTTTTTAGGAGATTAAGAGAGATCGAAACAAGGGGGATATGGATTGAAAAAATTAATTATTTATCCGTTGTTTTTGGCCTTAGCGCTCGTCTTTTTTGCCGGGCATTCGAATGAGCAAGCAGAAGCTGCTACTTCACCTTATTGGAAATACAGCAATAGCCAATGGTATTACATTAATTCTTCAGGCAAAGCGGTAACAGGCTGGGTACTGTACAAAAATGAATGGTATTACCTTGGAAGTATCGGTGTCATGAAGACTGGGTGGGTTCTTTATAAAAATAAGTGGTACTACATGGATAAATCCGGAGTGATGCAAACAGGCTGGATCCTTTATAAAAACCAATGGTACTTCCTTAAATCAGATGGAGTAATGGCGACCGGATGGGTACTCTATAAAAACCAATGGTATTACATGAATAAAGATGGAATCATGTTAACGGGCTGGGTGCTTAATAAACAGTACTACTTGAATCCAAACGGCAGTATGGTAACAGGTTCGAAACTCATTGATGGCAAACCGTATATCTTTGCAAGCAACGGGTTGAGAAATACTGCTCCGATTACGGGCTGGTTTCAAGACGGCACCAATCGTTATTTTTTCCAACCTGGAGAAATAATGACGAAGGGCTGGCTTGAGTATGAGGGGAAAAAATATCATTTTGATGCTGATGGAAAGTTGCAGACAGGATGGTTTGAAGAATTAGGAACCAAATATTATTTGAATAAAGATGGATCAATGGCAACAGGCTTAGTGAAGGTGGGAACCAGCTCTTATCTTTTTGGACAAGATGGTAACATGACTTTCGGTTGGCAGATGATTGGGGATAAGAAGTACTATTTTAATAGTGATGGAACGATGAAGATAGGCTGGCTGCAAGAAGGAGACTTACGCTATTATTTCAATGCGGATGGAACACTTGCGACTGGTTGGGTAACGGCTGATGGTAAGTTGTACTACCTTGGAACAGATGGTGTTGCTCAAAGTGGCTGGTTAACAGAAAACGGCAAGAAGTATTATTTGAATCAGGATGGATCCGCAACAAAGGGTTGGTTCAATGATTCAGACAAGCGTTACTATTTTGGCGTAGATGGGGCAATGGCAACGGGTTGGATTACTGATGCAGGTAGCCGATATTATCTGGATGCTGATGGAGTCATGCGAACCGGTTGGATCACGGAAGATGGACGTAAATTCTTTCTGAACGAAACAACGGGCAAAATGGTGATTGGCTGGCAGACGATTTCTGGGCAAAAGTATTATTTTATCAGTGATGGTTCAATGGCTGTTGGCTGGCAAACCATTTCAGGTAAGAAATATTACTTTGATACAAACGGTCTGTCTGTAACAGGTTGGGTGTCCTATCAAAATAGTTGGTATTACTTAGGTGCAGATGGCACAATGGTTACGGGTTGGCTGACCGATGGCAGCACTAAGTATTACTTGAATGCAGAGGGCAAGAGAGTAAGCGGTTGGCTTAAGTTAGATTCAATTTGGTATTATTTCTCCGCAGACGGAAGCATGGCGACCGGCTGGATTCAATACAAGAACGAATGGTATTACTTGCAAGAAGACGGCAAGATGAAGGTTGGCTGGTTATACGAATCAGATGCATGGTATTACCTTAAGGAAAGTGGAGCCATGCACACGGGTTGGCTCTCTCTCAATGGAAAAACGTATTATCTTGAAAGTAACGGAAAAATGGTTACCGGTACAAAAGTAATCGATAATAAAACGTATTTCTTCTTTAGTAGTGGTGAATTAAACACAGGACCTGCGGTTACTTATACTTCCTATACCTATTCGTTTACGGATCTAGTAACGAAGCAAATGAGTTTACGAGATAAACCGCAAACTGATAAATATCGTAACGATCCAGCTTATGTAAGTGCTGAATTCATCAAAGTCGATCCAACAAATCCAAAGGCGGGTGTGGTTACGGCAACGACTCTGAATGTTCGTGCTTTGCCAAATTCAGACGCTTCAACGCATGTTTTTGGAACATTGAAACTCGACGCAAAGGTTGAAATTGTGAGTGTGAGCAATGGCTGGTATCAAATTAAGTATGGTGTTTGGAGAAATGCAAAAACAGAAGATGTGCAGTATTATGTAAATCCAACTAATTTCGCGCCAAGCAGCAACGAATATTTTCAATTCTTAAATCTATCACAGAATAGCGGCTCTGATGCAAAAGAGTTGAATGAAAAAGTATTGGTAGGTAAAGGAACGCTTTCTGGAATGGGCGCAGCTTTTATCGAAGCAAGCTTGAAGTACAATGTGAATGAAATCTACCTGATTTCACACGCTTTCTTGGAAACAGGACATGGTACTTCACCACTTGCAGCAGGTGTACTTGTAAATGGAGTGAAAGTATACAATATGTACGGCATCCATGCTTTTGACGATTGTCCGTTAGAGTGTGGCGCACAGTATGCGTATGACATGGGTTGGACGACACCAGAAAAAGCGATTATTGGTGGAGCCGAGTGGATCTACACCCAATATATTAATAATGGAACGTATAACCAAAATACACTTTATAAAATGAGATGGAATCCAGGTGCAACTGGAAATCATCAATATGCAACGGATGTTGGTTGGGCTGTCAAACAGTGCAACACAATCAGCAAGTTGTATCAATCATTGACATCCTACACATTATTTTATGATGTACCCGTTTTTAAATAAATCAAACGTAAGAGGCAGATTTTTCTGCCTCTTTTTTGAATTTTATTAGATTGGTAGAAGTCGAATTTTGCTAGTAAATTTCGTTCAAAACATTTACAAAATATGTATGAAATAGATTTTTATTCTAGTATAATTGGCTAGTATTGATTATTTGGATGATTCAATCATCTGCGGAGGGAGTTCGAAGTTTCACATGAGAAAAAGTCTCAAAATCTTAATGTTGGTTGCTCTTGTATTATCTGTTTTACAACCATTGGCACCACAAGCGGCAGTCACTACTATCAAAAGCAATGAGCTTTCGAATGAAAGTGAAGCAAGTGTGAAAGCTGCTAAAAAAGCATTTGCAGCTAAACTAGCAGGAGTGAAAAATGAGCGCACGAAATCAGCGATCATGGCTTTGGCACCAAAGGGTTATTTAGAAGAGAAAAAAGTTCCTAGATTAACAGCGGATAAGAGCGTATCGGCTACTGCCGCAGATACAATCGTTCAATTTGATGATGTTAACCTGGAAAATGCAATTACTTCGCAATTGGGGTTCGAGGAAGGCACTCCTATTACTGTGGCTAATATGGAAAGCCTGACTGAAATATGGGCATACGAAGCAAATATTAGTGATCTTACAGGTTTGGAGTATGCAATCAACCTTCAGTTCTTGATTGTTACATCAAATAACATCCAAGATTTAACTCCAATTTCACAATTGAAGAATCTTCAGTACGTGGATTTTTCCTACAATCATGTTGACAGCCTAGATGGTGTTGCAAACTTAACATCTCTTGTGTCAATTGGATTCAGCTATACAAAGGTAAGTGATCTTTCAACCCTACTGAACCTACCGCTTTTAACGGAAGCAGTATGTGTTGGTTTGGATATTGACTGGGATCATGATGCGTCAGCGATAGCGGTTGTCAAAACGCTCGCCGAAAAAGGGATTACTGTATACTATTTACCTTTCGCATTCTATGAAGTCATTTCATCTGAAAGTGCCATTTCGATTAATTATGTGTACTTAGGCAAGGCTAGGTCTGAGAACATAAAGGTGCAAATCTCTGTAGATGGAGAAGTAAAGCAATTTGTAAACCTTTATGAAGAGGAACCACGATTTGTTATTAGAGATCTTCAGCCTGATACGGAATATACGTTTGAATTAAAAGCTTTTGAAAATGGTGTTCTCGTTGATGAGAAACCGACAACTAAAGTAATCAAAACAGACTTAGCTCCTTCTGGAGAAGTTGTGAATTTCGATGATGTCATGTTAGAAGAAGCAATAAAAGAAAGTTTGCTTGTTGAAAACCGTGATATCAGAGAAAGTGACATGGTCAAATTGGTACATTTAGAATTAGCAGAAAAAGGAATTACTTCCCTAAAAGGTTTGGAAGCTGCGACAAATTTACAATATCTCAGCGCTCCAGTTAACGCGATTAGCGATTTCTCACCACTTGCAGGACTAACAAAATTAGTTGATCTAGATGTGTCCGAGAATGGAATCACTGATCTTGAACCACTTAGCAAATTAGTGAACCTTACAAGTCTTTATCTAAATGGAAACATGATTGAGGATTTGACACCTCTAAAAGATTTAAAGAACTTAACTGCACTTTCCTTAATGAACAATGGACTTGAAGATATTACTCCTTTAAAGTACTTGACGAAACTAATGTATCTCGATTTGGATTTTAACTCAGTCGTGGACATTACGTCACTTGCTTCTTTGAGTGAATTAGAAACAGTTTGGTTATCAGAGAACCAAGTGAAGAATATTTTACCTTTAAAGTATTTAAGTAAACTAGTTTATGTAAGCTTGGATAAGAATCCACTTGATTTAAGTGAAGGTTCGGTTGCTCGCCAAGTTCTTTCTTACTTGGAAGAACACAACGAAAATTTCACATATACGATTACGCTTTTAGAAATTAAGAAAATCATGGCTGGTGATCGTGTTGTGGCAATAGACTGGGATTCCGCTGCCGTGAATGCGGATGAGTTCCATGTTTTCATCGAAGAACAATATTATGATGAAGAAGAATACACTGAAGAAGAGTATACAGAAGAAGAATATGACGATGAGGATTATGGTTATGAACCTATCGTTGTTTCGAAAAATCAAACACATTATGTATTCACAGGATTAGAGCCTAATAAAGAATATGCTATCTGGGTTGAAGCTGTTAAAGATGATGAAATTATCGCAAGTGAGTATGCTTCCGCAAACACGACTGAAAAAGCAGACTTAAAAGGTTTCTTTGCTTTAGATGGCTATAAGTATTATTATGATGCAGCTGCTAAAAAGCTAAAAACAGGTTGGATTCAAGACCAAAATAAATGGTATTACCTTGAAAAAGGCGCCTTTAAAACAGGTTTGGCTGTTATCAATAAGAAATCCTATTTATTTGATTCAAAGGGTGTCATGCTGACAGGCTGGCAAACAATTGGCTCAAATAAATATTACTTTGATCTTAAAAACGGAGCGATGGTTAAGGGGTTCTTGACTATTTCCGGTAAGAAATACTACTTTGGTGACAATGGTGCACTTGTTAAAGGTTGGAAACAAATTTCTGGTAAGTGGTACTTCTTTGATAATTATGGGGTAGCAAAAACTGGCTGGTTAAAATCAGGCAAGGACTGGTACTATCTTGATGCATCAGGCGTCATGAAAACTGGCTGGGTAAAAGTGAGCGGTAAATGGTATTACTTGAAATCTAATGGTGCCATGAAAACTGGTTGGTTATCAGATGGTGGACAGTGGTATTATCTGAACACGGACGGTACTATGGCGATCGGTTGGAAGAAGATCAGTAATAAATGGTATTACTTCTATAGCGATGGAAAAATGGCTAAGAGTACAACGATCAATGGTTACAGACTTGGTAAAGATGGAGCTATGCTATAAAATTGACATTGCTTCGTCACTCAGTAGTCCATAATTAAAATGAAGAGTCTGACATAAAGAAACTCATTCTTTATGTCAGACTCTTTTTCTGTTATATCATTGAGGAACGCTTTGACAAATAGGCGCTTTCTTGTTGAAATTTGTAATTTTATTGTATATCATTATTAAGATACGTCTGTTTTTTCCCTTTTAATAAAGGGAAAAGAAACTTAATAAATGCTTAACCTGACAACGAACTTATACAAACAATTAAAAGCGATATGACCACTATTCAATATCGCTTTTGCTTTTTACGTTGGACAGAAATTTTTCTTAAAAGCAAAGACTTAATCAAAGAAGGCAGGATTTTATGAGAAAAACAATTGTGAGCTTGTATCAGTTCCTTTTTTATAAGGTGTTGTTCTCGATATTTAAGCTTTTTCCGACCGATCAAAAGAAAATCATCTACATTTCGCATTATGGGAACCGTTTCGGTTGTAACCCTAAAAGTATGTTTGAGTATGTGGTGGAGAACTATCCAGAGTACAAAAATATCGTTGTGCTAAACCAACAAGGACACAATCATGCAGAAGAAAACGTAAAGTATGTAAGCTATTATTCCGTTGCATTTCTAATTGAACTTGCTACATCTAAGTACTGGGTTGTTAATACAAACCTGAATCCATATCTTAAGCCAAAAAAGGGAACAGAATACCTGCAGACTTGGCACGGCGCTGGTGCTTTCAAGAAGTTTGGTCTGGATCTACCAGACAGTCGTGAAAAAGAAAAGCAAAGCTGGAAAAAAGATACTTCACATTGGACAAAAATGCTTTCAAGTTCAGAAAGTATCATTGATATCTATTCTAGTGCATGTGGGATTGATAAAACCATCATTCATCCTACTGGTCTGCCTAGAAATGATGTATTCTTCCAAACAAAGGATACTCTGAAAAGAAAAGAAGAGTTTTATAAAACCTATAACATCAATCCCAATAAGAAAATCATCCTTTATGCTCCAACTTACAGGGATATGAATAACGATAATCCTTTGAATCTTGATTTCTCGCGTTTACAGAAGGATTTAGGCGAAGAATATGTATTTGTACTGAAGCTTCACCCGTTTTTGGCAAAGTATCAGTTTGAAACAAAAGAGGATGGCGAAAAGTTTGTCTTTAACTTATCAGCTATCGATGACATTCAAGATCTTTTGTTGATCGCAGATGTCTTAATCACAGACTATTCTTCTGTCATTTTCGATTATGCTCTTACAGGAAAACCGATGCTTTTCTATTCTTATGACTTAGAAGAATATGAAAGAGGTTTCTATTTTGAGTATAAAGGCTTTGTACCAGGCCCAATCGTTTATACTCAAGAGCAACTGACCGCACAATTGCAAAATTACGACCAACTTTACGCCCAACATCACGATCAAGTAATCGCATTTGCAAAAGAATACAACGCAGGCTTCGATGGAAAATCCACAGAAAAAGCCGTTAATTTGTTATTGAATAAATAGTCCCTATACTATTTGAACTTTATTGTATTAAAGACTTTGTTAATGTAAAGTTGTGGAATTTCAATCCTTGTTGATTGGAACGGAAGATGCGAGACTCCTCGAAAATGCTATCGCATTTCCTTCGTGCGTGGGATTAATCAAGGAAGTCCTTCAATGTCCTGCGGGAGCAGCGGGACAGGTGAGACCCCACAGGCGCCCTAGCGCCGAGGAGGCTCAGCGCCCGCCCGAAACGAATTTGACCATGAAAAAGCCGGCATTAGGGCTTTTTCATAATTCGTCCGCGGAAAGCGAGCATTCTGGAGTGGAAATCAACCAACACTCGATCGCATGAAAATTACGAAATAACTTAAATTAACGACAAAACTATATGAAATGAGGTATGAATGAATGATCTATGCAGAGATTCTTGCAGGTGGTAAAGGAACAAGAATGGGCAATATGAATATGCCTAAACAGTTTCTTACATTAAATGATAAACCGATTATTATCCATACGATTGAAAAGTTCATGCTCAACAGCAAATTTGATAAAATCCTGATTGTTTCTCCTAACGAATGGATAAATTATACGAAAGATATCATTAAAAAATATATCGGGAATAACGATTTATTGGTGGTCGTTGAAGGCGGGAGAGACCGTAACGAATCGATCATGAATGGTATCCAATACATCACAGATAACTTTGTACTGAATGATGACGATATCATCGTTACACATGATGCAGTTAGACCTTTTCTTACTCATAGAATCATTGAAGAGAATATTGAATACGCCTTGCAAAATGGTGCCGTAGATACGGTAATTAGTGCGATTGACACGATTGTCGAGTCGGAGGATGGAATCTATATTTCTGATGTTCCAAGAAGGGACATGATGTATCAAGGTCAAACGCCACAAAGCTTCCAAATTAAGAAATTGGTTGAACTGTATACAGCTTTGACAGACACTCAGAAAGAGATCTTGACGGACGCTTGTAAAATTTTCACCATTAATGGGGAAAAGGTTAAACTTGTCCAAGGAGAAGTATTTAATATCAAGATTACTACTCCTTTCGACTTGAAAGTTGCGAATGCTTTTTTACAGGAGCGTATGTAAGATGATAAATCAGGTATATAGGCTTGTATCGCCCAGACAGTTTGAGATTAGCTATAAGGACCACTCCATTAATGCAGAGCACGTTGTTATCCGTCCTACACACCTGTCCATTTGTGCGGCCGATCAGCGATATTATACCGGATCGCGCGGAAAAGAAGCTTTAGCTAAGAAGCTGCCAATGGCTTTGATTCATGAAGGCGTCGGGGAAGTCGTCTATGATCCGCAAAATGAGTTCAAGACAGGTACAAGAGTGGTCATGATTCCAAACACACCAACTGAGACGGATGAAATCATCGCTGAAAATTACTTAAGATCAAGTAAGTTCAGGTCGAGTGGTTTTGATGGTTTCATGCAGGATTATGTGTTTATGGACAGGGACAGAATTGTTACTCTTCCGCGTTCCATTAATCCGCATGTTGCTGCTTTTATCGAACTTATCACCATCAGTATGCATGCCCTTGTCCGATTCGATGCAAAAGCCCATCCGAGAAGAGAGACTTTTGGGGTTTGGGGAGATGGAAACTTAGGATTCATTACGGCGCTGATCCTAAAGAAATATTATAAGGATAGTAAAGTCATTGTATTCGGTAAGACTCCTTGGAAGCTAGATAATTTCTCATTCGCTGATGAGGTTTACCAAATCCACGATATTCCTGAGAATGTTCAAATCGATCATGCTTTTGAATGTGTTGGTGGAAAAGGAAGTCAGTATGCAATCGATCAAATTATAGACTTGTGTCACCCAGAAGGAACGGTTTCCATCTTAGGGGTATCGGAGTATCCGGTGGAAATCAATACAAGAATGGTCCTGGAGAAGGGGCTTACCATAATAGGCAGTAGCCGAAGCGGGCGTAAGGATTTTGAGAATACCGTAAATTTCTTAAGCCAATATACAGAAGTGGTGGATTATTTAACTACTCTGGTCGGATCTGTAAATGAGGTTAAATCCATCCAGGATGTCATTAACGCCTTTGAATATGATCTATCTACCTCTTGGGGTAAAACGGTTATGGAATGGAAAATATAAGATTCCATCTACATGATGGATGTTTTTGAACGGTATAACTTATTCTCGTAAATACTTCCTAAAAAAGAAGGAGAAAAGTTTTGTTGCAAACAATAGAAAATGAAGCACTTTTAGCGGCCCAAGATGTCATGACTGACATGCTGAAAGTCATTCATCAAATCTGTGAGAAGCACGATATAAAATACTGGTTGACTGATGGATCCTTGCTGGGTTCCATCAGACATCAAGGCTTCATACCTTGGGATGATGATGCAGATGTTGGTATGCTCAGAAAAGATTATAATCGGTTCATGGAAATCCTTGAAACGGAGTTACCGGCTCCTTATAAAATTGAATCAGCAGAAAACCAGACACATGGCATCCATAATTGGTGTAAAATCATGTATATGGAAGATTTCGAATGGATTGATTGGTGGGGGAATTGGACAAAAGGTCTCTCCATTGATGTCTTTCCATTTGATTATGTGCCTGAAAAAAATAAGAATAACATTTCTTTAAAAGAGAAAATGGTGAATCGGATTGCCTGTATTCGTTATCCTCTTGAAGGGAATGTCATCAAATCTGCACTGCAGAAAATGATCAATAAGGCGAAAATTCATGATATATACGCAGGCTTCAATAAGGAATCATCAGTCGTAACATATGGAATGGAATTGCCTTACTATGGATATGCCTACTTCGACGTGGAAGATATATTCCCGCTCAAAAAAGGGAAGTTTGGCAGACATGAGTTTTATATTCCGAACAACTATGACAAGTTCCTTACAACACTTTACGGAGACTATATGAAGATTCCCTCTCCTGAAAATCGAGTTAGCCATATGGCCAACTTGAAGTTTGCTGAAGATACCCAGAAAACGAACAATTTGGATAGACGTAAATAAAACGGTCAGTGGATCGTTTTATTTTTGTTCAAAAGACGAATCTTGATTTGACCCTTTTTAACCGAAATTTAATGTTATTGTTCGCCTTTGTTCATAAAGGTCATGTACAATTGATAGAAAACTTAGCAATTGGGCAAAAGAAAGTAACAGAAATGGAGATAGAAAATTGTTCCAATTAATCGAAATCTTTGGTGTGAAATTTGCAAATCTAAGAAAAGAAGAAGTTATTTCAAGGATAAAGGGAAACATTGAAAGTAAGCAGAAACAGTTTGTGGTGACGGCAAATCCTGAAATCGTCATGCATGCTAAAAATAACCCTGATTACTTAGAGACTGTTTCAAAGGCAGACATGGTTATTGCCGATGGGATAGGCGTCATTATCGGTTCGAAAATCTTGAACACGCCACTACCTGAAAGAGTGGCAGGTTTTGATTTGATGACTGAGCTCTTAAAAATAGGGAACGAAAAGAAATGGCGGGTATTTTTCCTTGGTGCGAAGGAAGAGGTTCTCAATCTAGCTGTTCAGAATGTTCAAGAACAGTACCCACAGTTAGTGGTAGCAGGTTCGCATCATGGTTATTTTAAAGATGATGACACCAGCATCCCTGCAAAAGTGCAGGCTGCAGAAGCAGACATGATCTTTGTAGCACTAGGTTTTCCTCGTCAAGAAAAATGGATCGAACAATATATGCCTCAATTTGATAAAGGATTGTTCATGGGTGTTGGCGGAAGCTTTGACGTACTGGCAGGCGTTGTTCAAAGGGCACCGATTTTTTGGCAGAAACTGAACCTTGAGTGGTTTTACCGCTTATTAAAGCAACCTTCAAGATGGAGAAGAATGTTGGTTCTTCCTTTATTCATTGTGGAAGTTGTGAAAGAAAAGTCGAGACGGAAAACGAAGCGAGGGGTATCCTAAATAGATGAAGGTCTTACATTTAAATGCAGGTAATGAAACAGGCGGAGGTATGCACCACATCCTTCTCTTATTGAGTCATTTAGATAGAAGTGAATTCTTTCTCGGTGTATTTGAAGAAGGGGAATTAGCGAAAAGGGCGCAAGAAATGGGCATCCAAACAAAAGTGTTCCCACAGTCTTCCCGCTTTGATATGTCCATTGTCGACAGCATTGCAGAGTATGTGAAAGAGCATGATATCGACATCATTCATACACATGGTGCCCGTGCCAACTTATTTGGGACTTTCCTGAAAAAGAAAACGCATTGTCAATGGGTCACCACGATTCATAGCGACCCAAGGGATGATTTCTTAGGGCAGGGCATAAAGGGTAAAGTGTTTACTTTCTTGAATATCTGGTCCATTAAGAAAACCGATCATCTCTTTGCCATCTCTGAAAAATTCAATGAGATTGTGAATCAATCTTTTAAAGTGAAAAAAGAGAAAATTACCACGATCCTTAATGGAATACAATTTGAAAAGAAATCAACTAACCCTTTTAACAGAAGTGATTTGGGTCTACAGCAAGATGACTTAGTCATCATTATGGTAGCAAGATTGGAGAAAGTGAAAGATCATATGACGGCCTTTAAAGCTTTAAAGATGGCCGTTGAAAAGGTTCCAAATATTAAGCTACTACTTGTCGGTGATGGCAAAGAAAAAGAATATTTGATGTCTCAATCCGAACAATTAGGGATCAAAGGCAATGTGAAATTCTTAGGTCACCGCGATGATGTAATTGACCTTTATCCACTTGCAGATTTAGGGTTGCTCACCTCTAAGAGCGAGAGTTTTCCACTCGTATTATTGGAAGCAGCGAGGGCAGCCGTTCCTGTCGTCACTACTGATGTAGGCGGAGTTAATAAGATGATTCCAGACGAAAGTCATGGATGGATCACAGGCGTCGGAGACGTTGCGAGAATAGCTCAATCAATCACTCTTGCTTCGGAACTAAAACGTACAGGTGAATTGGTTCAGATGGGTGAGTTATTCAACCAGCATTGCAGCGGGAATTTTTCGATACGCAATCAAGTAGCTTCTATTTATGACACGTATAAAAAAATTCTGTAATGGATACGAGCTTAGAAATACATTATTTTAGTTCAGAATGGATATGAAACAATGGAAAAATCTCTTTTTAAGAATGCGATATATAAAATCTCCTTAAACTTTTTCAATTTGGTCCTTCCGATTCTTGTTGGTATGTATGTTTACCGTGTTCTAGGAAACGAATCAATCGGTCGGGTGAAATACGGGGAGTCCATTTTCAACTATCTATTTATTTTTGCTACTTTCGGTATCTATCAATATGGCTTACGAGAAGTCAGCAGAATAAAGAAGGACAAGCAGAAAGTGGCGCAGTTGTTCACAAGCTTATTTACCTTCAGCATATTTACAAATGCCGTTACACTGATCGCGTATCTGTTAATTGCTTATTATGGATATGGGAATCATTATCTTTTCCCAATCCTTCTCATCTTCTCAATCAGTTTTGTCATGAATATCTTTTATGTAGAGTGGTTAAATGAAGCATTTGAGAACTATGGCTTTATCACGATTAAAACAATCATCGTAAAACTTATCTATATTGGACTCCTATTTACACTTGTAAAAGGTCCGGAAGATTACTTGATCTTCACTGCCTTACTAGTGATGACAACGAGCTTAAATAACATCCTTAGCTTCTTTTATATAAAAAGACATGTCCCATTCGACTTCTCGAATCTGGTGATCAGGCCCCACTTAAGACCATTGTTCTTGGTGGTTATCTTCATGAACGGGAATATCTTATATGGCCAACTGGACATCTTCATGCTCGGGAAATATGTGAGTGAAAAATCGGTTTCTTTTTATGTAATGTCCAAGCAAATCACGACCATCATCAGCGCATTGATGCTAAGTGTCGTCCAGGTAACGATTCCAAGGCTTTCTTATTTACTCGGGTCTGCGGATGAAAAATCGTATTTAGAATTGGTTCAAAGGATAGCCAAGCTCTATTTTGCGGTCTTATTCCCGGCTGCAATCGGTCTATTCGTCATCTCCGACTTAGGTGTTATTGCTTATGGAGGGAAGGATTTCGCTGATGCTGGTCCCGTATTGGCTGTCTTCTCCATTTATATGATCTTTGTAGGAACGGATAATGTCTTGTCCAACCAGGTTATGTATGTAAAGAAGAAGGAGCATATCCTTGTTAGATTTATTGTCATTTGTGGTATCATCAATCTTCTTCTAAATGCACTTTTTGTTTATTTGGATTACTTTGATGCAAGAGTTGCGATCGCAACGACAGGTTTTTCGACTTTCTTGCTAGTCTGTCTTGAGTATTACTATGTGAGAAGAGTCATCAAACTACCGTTGAACTTACTGACAAGTTCAAACCTTAAATATTTGTTGTTCTCGCTCTCGTTCATTCCTATCTCATACGGAATTAGAACTTTCCTATCGGGGACATATGTATTGTTTGGAACGATCGTTGTGGTGTGCTTGTCACTTTACGTATTCTTATTGTGGATAACAAAAGACGAGATTTTATTTATGATACTTGATAAAGTGAAACAGAAGTTTCCGAAATTGAGGATATAGATATTAAGAAAGCCCCTTCGAGTGTGAACTGCCCCGTAAATGTTAGACACTAAACTAACATTTACGGGGTGTTTTTGTGTCCAAATTTAAAGCGGAAGATAAGATACAAATTGTATTAAGGTATTCAGAGGGAAATGAAAGTTTTGAAAAAATTGCGGAAGAAGTAAGAGTTAGTAAATCCATTATCAGGGGATGGGTTAGGCTTTATGAACAACATGGTCTGGAAGCATTTATTAAGTCCTATACAAATTATTCTGGGGAATTTAAACTAAATGTACTCAATTATATGAACGAAAAGGGTACATCTTCTTATGACACAGCTGCCATTTTCAATATTTCTTCACCTGGTATGGTCCGAAATTGGAGAAAGGCTTTTGAAACTGG
>NZ_FOYF01000008.1 GCF_900115925.1 Bacillus sp. cl95
GGGAGTAAATTCAGTTTCCTTCTATTCAGTAGATAACGCTGGAAACAAGGAAGAAGTTCAGAATGTTGAAGTGAAAGTAGACAAGACAGCACCAGAAACAAAGTCAGACGCACCGACTACATGGGTAAAAGAAGCTGATGTAACTCTAACGGCTACTGATGCACAAAGTGGAGTAGCAAAAACATTCTATTCACTAAACGGATCAGAGTTCAAAGAAGGAACGA
Source organism: Bacillus sp. cl95 (assembly GCF_900115925.1). GTDB lineage: Bacteria > Bacillota > Bacilli > Bacillales > Cytobacillaceae > Neobacillus_A. Next base: position 225 of record NZ_FOYF01000008.1, read on the forward strand.
CTCTATCGGTAGGTGAAGAAGGTATAAATCACGTTTCTTTCTATTCAGTAGATAACGCTGGCAATAAAGAAGAAACTCAGATAGTTGAAATAAAAGTAGACAAGACAGTACCAGAAACAAAATCAGACGTTCCTGCATCGTGGGTGAAAGAAGATGTTACTGTGAAATTAACACCTTCTGATTCTCAAAGCGGGATTGCTAAAACGTATTACACTATTGATGGGTCTGACTTAATAGACGGCACTAGCTTTACCCTTTCACAAGAGGGAATTCATGACATTACTTATTACACTGTCGATAAGGCCGGTAATATTGAAGCAACTAAGACAGCTCAGGTGAAGATTGATAAAACAGCTCCAACTATTTTTGCTAATTTTAATGCGGAGTATGAACTTGGATCAACTTTGAATCTAACTTATTCTGCACAAGATAACCTTTCAGGGATTGTAAAGGAAGAAGTCATTTTCAATGGTAAGAAATACAAGAACGGAGATACAGTTACATTCTATCAACCAGGTGAATACACACTTTCGATCAAAACGACTGATGCAGCTGGATTAACTACAATTATTGAAAAGACTTTTGTCGTTTACATCCTTATTCAGTTAGATGTTTTACCTAAAGTTATTCACGGTAATAAAGGGATTTTCGGCGTTTTAGCAACATTACCTAAAGGATATTGCTCAACTTTCGATATCTCTACAGTTACATTAAACGGAATTCAGTTCACATCAAAAAATTGGGGACTTCAAAAACTTGGCGAATTCGGCTTATTCAAATTCGAAAGAGAAGATTTTGAATGGAATCCTGGCTATGTTGAACTAGAATTGCGTGGCAAACTAAGCAATGGCTACGTGTTTGTTGGAAAAACAAATGCTTTAGTAAAAAGATAATTACTCGATTTTCAATCTAATTTATGAAAGCATGTGAGCCATTTAATTATTGATGGAACACATGCTTTTTTACTGTGGATTTTTATCGACTCTTTCCTTAATCCTTAATGGTTTCTAAAAAAAGTTAGTATGTTTCCTAAAAATCCATCCGGAAAATCCGATATTAATATTAAGACAAAGATTATGGAGGAAATGAGAATGATTGAAAGAGTTTCAACAGGTCATTTTCCCTCACCGCAAAGAACAAGCAACCAAATAGAAAATACAACTGGTGGGCAAGAAATAAAAATCGGTGAAGTACCAATTGAATTAATGAAAGAAAGGGATATTACCTTTCCTAAAGCAAAGATTGAAGAAGTCGTTCAAGGGATGAATAAGTTTCTTGAGCCGACCCATACTTCTCTGAAATTTCAGTTTCATGAAAAGTTGAATGAATATTACGTAACTATCGTTGATGATAAAACTGAGGAAATAGTTAGAGAAATTCCCCCAAAGAAGCTACTTGACATGTATGCAGCTATGACTGAGTTTGTAGGATTATTTGTTGACAAGAAAATATAAAGGAGTGAAGACTGTAAATGAGAATAGGTGGACTAGCCAGCGGAATGGACACTGAACAAATAATCAGTGACTTAATGAAAGCAGAAAGAATTCCTTTAGATAAACTTCACCAAAAGAAACAGTTGTTTGAATGGCAGCGTGATGATTATAGGAGCATGAATAAAACTCTCGCTGATTACGATAATTTTATTTTTGATGGAGTTTTTAAACAATCTACTTTTACTAAAAAGAATATAGCTTCTTCAAATGAAGCAGAAGTGGCTATTAAGAATATCAATTCAACCTCAAATCAAACTTCAACCATTAAAGTCGAAAGTTTAGCACAGTCTGCCTATTTGACTGGTACCGGCGACGTTCGTGGAGATGTAAGTTTTGACCCCAATGGTTTGCTAATTGACCAGCGAACAAAACTTGGTGCTAACTTCGTTTCTGATACTTTTACCATTCAGTCTATCGGACCGGATGGAACAATGGGAACGGCGATAACTTTTACAATCGATCCCTCAAAGGATTCACTAAACTCTATTATAAACAGAATTAATGACTCTGAAGCAGGAGTTACTGCGTTTTATGATAATCAAACTGGACGATTTTCACTGACTGCCAAGAATACTGGAGATGTGAAAAATTCTGATGAAATTATTATTTCAGGGGATTTCTTAACTGGGTCTTTGAAATTACCAACTGATTTTTCAACTGCAGGGCCAGCTAATTCACGAGTTGGGACAGATGCGAAATTTATGATTAATGGTCTAAGTACAACTCGTTCATCTAATACTTTTCAGATTAATGGTTTTGAATACAATATAAAAGCAGCCTCAAATACAGACATCCGGATCTCATCTTCAACTGATACGGATACAATATTCAATTCCGTAAAAGAATTTGTTAACAAATACAATGAAACAATTGACACCCTTAATAAAAAAGTACATGAAGAACGATATCGGAAGTATCATCCGCTTACAGATAAAGAAAAAGAAGCGATGAGTGAAAAGCAAGTTGAATTATGGGAAGAAAAATCCAAAAGCGGTATGCTTAAGAATGATTCCATCCTTGTAGGAAGCTTGAATCAAATGCGCTCTGATCTATATGCAAGGTTAGGTAATGATACTGATGATATTAATGATAGTTATGATCAACTGTCTGAGATTGGAATTAAGACATCTACTTATTCTGATAGAGGGAAATTAATCATTGATGAATCCAAGTTACGTGATGCTATTTCTAAAGATCCAAATGCTGTATATAAACTTTTTAATAATGATGGACCTACTTTTGATTCACAAGGAGTGGCAAGAAGGCTTCGAGCAACAATAAAGAATACGATTGAAAAAGTTGAAGAACGGGCTGGAAATCCTTCTAGAGTAAGTAGTCAATACACTATAGGGAAAAATATTCTTTCTGTTGATAAACAAATCAACTCTTTTGAGGATAGGCTCGTAAAAGTTGAAAATCGCTACTGGCGTCAATTTACAGCAATGGAGAAAGCCCTGCAAAAGGCTAATTCCCAATCATCATATCTAACGCAGCAGTTCAGCGGAGGCATGTAATACAAAAGGAGTGTCAAAATGGCTATCACCAATCCGTACCAATCGTATCAACAAAACTCTGTAAATACAGCAACTCCTGGTGAGTTAACGTTGATGTTATACAATGGGTGCTTAAAGTTCATTCATATTGCCAAGAAGGCGATTGAAAATAAGAATATACAAGAGAAGAATACTAATATCCAAAAGGCTCAGAAGATTGTTTCTGAACTGATGGTTACTCTTAACCATAATGTTGAGATTTCTAAGGATTTGCTTTCTTTGTACGATTATATGAATCGTCGTCTGATTGAAGCGAACATCAAGAATGATATTGCGATCCTCAATGAAGTCGAAGAACTCGTAACTGAATTCCGTGATACTTGGAAGCAAGCAATTCAGCTTAACCGCCAGAAGCAATACACACAAGGTGGACAAGCGTAATGAGTGCTCTTAAGCAATATTATGAGTGCACAGTTGAACTCGTTACGTTGCTTCAATCTAATATAGACCGTGACGAGAAAACCGATCAGGTCGAAAAGGCGCTTGAAAAACGTTCTGAATTGATTAAAGATATCCAAGGCCCTTATTCAGATGAAGAAAAGGAATTGGGTAAACAGCTTCTTCAACTGGAAGAAACGCTTGCGAGTCTTTTAGCAAAAGAGAAGTTGGAGATTCAGAAGAATATTAAGGATCTTAAAGTGAAAAAAGCTTCCAACACAAAATATGTGAATCCTTATCAAAATCTTTCCACAGACGGAATGTTTTACGATAAGAAAAAATAAATATTAATCAAACGTTTGTTTGAAATCGAAACCGCCATTTTAATACGATTTGGCGGTTTTTTGCACCATTTCTAAAATGTTTTAATCCATGTTCAAACCCTATCACGATAAGGTTTTCAAGTGTGTCATTAAATCGACAAAATTAATCAAAAGTTTTAGCAGGATTATGATAGGGTAAAATAGAAATGTATTTACATAGTCTTAACATAAAGGAGGAGTTCACATGAATTACAACATTCGTGGTGAAAACTTAGAAGTAACTCCAGCAATTAGAGAGTACGTTGAGAAGAAGATTTCAAAATTGGAGCGTTATTTCACAGAAACACCTGAGGCTAACGTAAATGTTAACTTAAAGGTGTTCCAAGATAAAACGTCTAAAGTTGAAGTGACCATTCCAATGCCGAACCTAGTGTTACGTGCAGAGGAATCTCATGAAGATATGTATGCTGCTGTTGATTTGATTACCGATAAGTTGGAACGTCAAATCCGTAAGCACAAAACGAAGGTTAACCGCAAGTTCCGCGAAAAAGGCGACTTCGTTGCTATGTTTAAGACACAAGAGGTTTCTGAACTTCCAGATCTAGATGACGAAGAAGATTTAGAAGTCGTTCGTACGAAGCGTTTTGATTTGAAGCCGATGGACAGTGAAGAAGCGATCCTGCAAATGAACATGCTTGGTCACAACTTCTACGTGTTCACTAACGCTGAATCTAACCGCACAAACGTTGTTTACAAGCGTAACGATGGCCGCTATGGCTTAATCGAAGCTCAATAATGAATGTTGACGCAGCCTTGGTTTCAGGGCTGCGTTTTTCTTTTAACATGAGAGAAAGAACTATTAATCAAACGTTTGTTTAAACACCAACGTCTGTGAATTCTTTAAACAAGATAATTAGCTGTCCGATTTACATAAGTTGTCACGCTATTGAGGAAATGGTAAGATGAAGAGGGAAAAAGACGAATATAAATAGAAGGATTTTGCGTGTTTGAAGCGAATCTTTTTAAGTTAACAGACACCAATTTACTCTATGGCTTTTTCAATTTGCACCTAGTTGATTGGAACGAAAGTCAGAAGACTCCTGCGGGATGAAAGGGACAGGGAAGACCCCGCAGGCGCATTGCGCCGAGGAGGCTTCCGGACCGCCCGCGGAAAGCGAATGCCTGTAGTGGAAATCAACATTCCAATTAACAATGCGATTTGAAAAAAGCCTACATAAAAGGAGCGTTTTGAATGCTTGGGATTTTGAATAAAGTATTTGATCCAAATAAGCGCGAGCTGAAAAAATTAACTAAGCTTGCCGAAGAAATAGATGCATTGGCTGCTTCAACGGAAAAGTTGAGTGATGATGAACTTCGTCAAAAGACGGAAGAATTTAAAGCTCGTTTCCAAAAAGGCGAAACGCTTGATGATTTACTTGTAGAAGCATTTGCGGTTGTCCGTGAAGGGGCAAAACGTGTGCTTGGCTTGTATCCATACCCGGTTCAGCTTATGGGTGGTATCTCTCTTCATGAGGGTAATATCTCTGAGATGAAGACAGGGGAAGGTAAAACACTTACTGCGACTATGCCGGTTTATTTGAATGCTATTTCAGGAAAAGGTGTTCACGTAATCACAGTCAACGAATACTTGGCGAGCCGTGATGCGACTGAAATGGGTCGTCTATATGAGTTCCTTGGCTTGACTGTTGGTTTGAACTTAAACAGCATGAACAAGGAAGAAAAGCAGGCTGCGTACGCTGCGGACATTACATATGGTACAAATAATGAATTTGGATTCGATTATTTGCGCGATAACATGGTCCTTTATAATAACCAAAAAGTTCAGAGACCATTATTTTACGCAGTAATCGATGAAGTTGACTCGATCTTAATTGACGAAGCACGTACTCCGTTAATCATTTCCGGGTCTGCTCAAAAATCTACTTCATTGTATATCCAAGCAAATGCGTTTGTACGTACATTGAAGCAGGAAGAAGACTATACGTACGATGAAAAAACAAAAGGCGTACAGCTGACTGAGGAAGGGATTACGAAGGCGGAGCGCGGCTTTGGCATCGATAACCTTTTCGATATTACGCATGTTTCGTTGAATCATCATATTAACCAAGCTTTAAAGGCGCATGTGAGCATGCATCTTGATATTGATTATGTTGTTCAAGATGGCGAGATTGTCATCGTTGACCAATTTACGGGCCGTCTCATGAAGGGGCGTCGTTATAGTGACGGATTGCATCAGGCAATTGAGGCAAAAGAAGGCCTTGAAGTGCAAAATGAGAGCATGACGCTTGCGACGATCACGTTCCAGAACTACTTCCGTATGTATGAAAAGCTTTCTGGTATGACGGGTACAGCGAAGACGGAAGAAGAGGAATTCCGCAACATTTATAATATGAATGTTATCGTTATTCCTACGAACAAGCCGATCCTCCGTGATGACCGTGCCGATTTGATTTATGCATCAATGGACGGGAAGTTCCGTGCTGTTTGTGAAGATATTGCTGAGCGTAATGAAAAAGGACAACCAGTGCTTGTTGGTACGGTTGCGATTGAAACATCAGAATTGATTTCTCGTTATTTAACGAAAAAAGGCATTAAGCACAATGTCCTAAATGCGAAGAACCATGAGCGTGAAGCGGAAATCATCCTTAACGCTGGTCAAAAGGGTGCCGTTACGATTGCGACAAACATGGCCGGTCGTGGTACGGACATTAAGCTTGGTGAAGGTGTTATTGAACTTGGCGGTTTGGCTGTAGTTGGTACAGAGCGTCATGAAAGCCGACGTATTGATAACCAGCTTCGTGGACGTTCTGGACGTCAAGGAGATCCAGGTGTAACGCAATTCTATCTTTCTATGGAAGATGAACTAATGCGCCGATTTGGTTCTGATAACATGAAGTCAATGATGGAGCGCCTTGGCATGGATGATTCCCAGCCAATCCAAAGTAAAATGGTATCTCGTGCCGTTGAGTCTGCCCAAAAACGAGTGGAAGGAAACAACTTCGACGCTCGTAAGCAACTATTGTCATATGATGATGTGCTTCGTCAACAACGTGAGATCATCTACAAGCAACGTAACGAAGTGCTGGATTCCGAAAACCTTCGTAGCATTGTTGAAAGCATGATCCAATCAGTCATTGAGCGTACGGTTGAAGTCCATACGCCAAAAGGTGAGGAAGCGGAGTGGGGCTTACAAGGAATCGTGGATTATGTTCACGGTAACCTGCTTCCTGAAGGCGACCTAGTTGTTAGCGAACTTGAAGGCAAGTCTCCTGAAGAGATGAAAGAGCTTATTTTTGCAAAAGTGATAGTTCGTTATGATGAAAAAGAAGAAATGCTTTCACCTGAACAAATGCGTGAATTTGAAAAGGTTGTTCTTCTTCGTGCGGTTGACCAAAAATGGATCGATCATATCGATACAATGGATCAGCTTCGTCAAGGTATCCACCTTCGTGCATACGGACAAATTGATCCGCTTCGTGAATATCAACATGAAGGCTTTGCGATGTTTGAGGACATGATCACATCAATCGAAGAAGACGCTTCAAAATATGTCATGAAAGCTGAAATCCGCAACAACCTTGAGCGTCAGGAAGTAGCTAAAGGTCAAGCGGTAAATCCAAAAGACGAAGGCGGCCCTGTAAAAAAGAAGCCTACCGTTAAACAAGTGGAAATAGGCCGTAATGATCCTTGTATCTGCGGAAGCGGCAAGAAATACAAGAATTGCCACGGGATGTTAGAGAAGTAAGACACATACGAGAGAGCCCAAGCTCCGGCCGGCTCTCTTTTTGTATTGATAAGTGTCTTTGTATGAGTTAAACGGTATAATATAGGATAACTGTACTTTTTAGAAAGCTATGTTAAAGAACATTGTTGATTTTCTGCACTTGTTGATTGTAGCGGAAGGCGCTTGACTCCTAGGGGATTAGCGTTACAGGCGAGACCCCGCAGGAGCGATAGCGACGAGGAGGCTCGGCGAACGCCCCCAGGAAAGCAAGCGAATGGAGCGGAAATCTACAGGCATGTTTAACAGAGCCTTTTAGATAAAAAATTAGAGGTGACCGTAATGGAATTATCAGAAATAAGAAATGAGCTTGAAAAAACAGCTAAACGTTTAGCGGGTTTTAGGGGGTCTCTTTGACCTCGAAAATAAGGAAGCAAGAATTGCAGAGCTTGATGATGTCATGCTTCATCCAGATTTCTGGAATGACCAGCAAAGCGCTCAAACGGTCATTTCTGAATCAAACGGCTTGAAGGATCAAGTTCATGAGTTTCATGAATTAAATGAGTCATTTGAAAACCTTGAACTCACATACGAGTTAGTTAAGGAAGAAAATGATGATGAGTTGCGCGCAGAGCTTGAATCGGAGCTTGTCGCTTTGACGAATCGTTTGAATGACTACGAATTGCTTCAACTTTTAAGCGAGCCATATGATAAAAATAATGCCATTTTGGAACTTCATCCTGGTGCTGGCGGTACGGAATCGCAAGACTGGGGTTCGATGTTGCTGCGCATGTATACGCGTTGGGCAGAGAAACGCGGTTTCAAGGTGGAAACATTGGATTACCTTCCTGGAGATGAAGCGGGAATCAAAAGTGTCACTTTGGCAATCAAGGGGCACAATGCCTACGGTTACTTGAAAGCAGAAAAAGGAGTACACCGTCTCGTTCGTATTTCACCGTTCGATTCATCAGGTCGCCGCCATACTTCGTTTGTATCTTGTGAGGTTATGCCGGAATTCAATGATGAAATCGAAATTGATATCCGTACGGAAGATTTGAAGATCGATACGTACCGTGCAAGCGGGGCCGGCGGTCAGCATATCAATACGACCGACTCCGCCGTAAGGATTACGCATTTACCTACAAACGTAGTGGTAACCTGCCAAACGGAACGTTCACAAATCAAGAACCGTGAGCAAGCGATGAAAATGCTTAAATCGAAATTGTATCAACGTCGAATCGAAGAGCAAGAAAAAGAAATGCTTGAAATTCGTGGCGAGCAAAAGGAAATTGGCTGGGGAAGCCAAATCCGTTCGTATGTATTCCATCCGTACTCAATGGTTAAAGACCATCGTACCAACACAGAGTCTGGTAATGTGCAAGCTGTGATGGACGGCGATCTCGATCAATTTATCGACGCATACTTGCGTTCTAAGCTATAAAATATAGAAGCCTTTGCCATCCAGTCGGCAAAGGCTTTTTTGTATGAAATTTAATTTGCCGAAAATCTGAAGTGATTAGAAGTTTCGTTCGCAGTTGTCTTTAGAGGTAAAAGCGGGTTTTGAGTTGGTTGATTGGTTCTTTACAAAGTAACATGATAAACATTATGTACTTCGTAGTTTTTCAATGATAGCTTCAAAAGTCTTTTCCTGTCTGTCCAACTTTGATTCAATATGCTTAAAATGACTTCGAAACTCAGAGGCGTTATTTTCTACTGTTTCTTTTAATGAAGAAAGTCCATATTCAACCTTATCCAGGCGAGTGTCAATTGCGTCAAACCGCGCATCCATCCCGTCAAGTCGAGCATCAATTCCATCCAAACGGACATCCACTTTGTCCAACCGTTGATTTACGTTATCAAATCCTTGCTTCATTTGTTCCATGATTTGAGAAAGCATTTGTTCCATCATTTTCACCTCCTTTTGAATGTATTATAACACCGTATACGATAAAAGAGACTACCTAAAATAAGGTCCAATCTATTTATCCCTTTACCACGGCAAATGGATGCCATTTACGATTCTTACTAGGCCATGCTATACTCACTTTCGGAAAAATTAATTTTTACTAAAGGCTGTTTTCGCATTGATTGTTGCCCAATGGTTTCAATATATAAAAAGCCCTATAGCCGGCTTTTTCTTGTTCCAATAACAACAATTTTTACGAAAAGAGCATTACTAAAAATTTGTCTTGGTGACATAATATCATTACATATTAAAGGAGTCATACATCTATGAAAAAAAGGCGTCAAATAAAGGCTGCACATCCGATGGTTGATAAGGCGATAGAGTACTTATATGTTTTAATTGGTTCCGCCATCGTAGCGTTAACTTTTAACTTATTCTTGCTTCCTAATCGTATTGCCTCAGGAGGCGTTAGCGGGATTAGTACGATTTTGGATGCGACAATCGGCTGGGAGCCGGCTTATGTCCAATGGGCATTCAATATTCCGCTTTTTATCGCGGGACTTTTACTGCTGGGTAAGCAATTTGGAATAAAAACGCTCGCTGGGACTATATTGTTGCCTTTTGTTGTTTTCCTCTCAAATGATTTGGAGCCTTGGACAACCGATCCGTTGCTTGGAGCTTTATTCGGAGGAATTGGTGTTGGACTAGGTCTAGGAATTGTCTTTCGTGGAAAAGCGTCTACTGGTGGGACAGACTTAGCGGCTCAAATTATCAATAAATATACAGGATTTACTTTAGGTACATGTGTAGCGCTTATTGATGGCTTAATCGTTCTATCAGCTGCGATTATTTTTGATATTGAACGAGGTTTATATGCCATGATTGCCCTATACGTAACGAGTAAGACGATCGATTTGGTGCAAGTCGGCTTTGGTAGATCCAAGATGGCAATGATTATCACGAATAAGCAGGAAGAGGTTCGTGAAGGAATACTGAATAAAATTGACCGGGGTGTGACAAAACTATCAGCATATGGTGGTTTTACCGATCATGAAAGGCCAGTTCTCATGTGTGTCGTTGACCAAACAGAGTTCACTAAATTGAAACAATTGGTTGAAAGCATTGACCCGACTGCGTTTGTCGTTGTTATGGACGCGGCAGAGGTGCTTGGCGAGGGTTTCAAACGGAGCTAGACTTGGTATAATATGTGTGAATTGGTAAATTTCCGAGGGGGATTGACGATGAAAAAGAAGCTAATTGCATTACTTATGGGTACATCGCTTGTTTTAGCAGCATGCGGCGGCGGTGACAACGATTCTAAAAGCACGGATACTGCAGCAGGTGGAGACGGACAAAAGCTTTTTGAACAAAAGTGTTCAGCTTGTCATGGTGTTGATCTTGCGGGTGGAGTAGGACCAAAGTTAAAAGGAACTTCATTGTCTAAAGAAGAAATCGAAAATATCATCCACAATGGAAGAGGCGCGATGCCTAAAGGTCTACTAGAAGGCGAAGATGCTTCAAAAGTGGCTGAGTGGGTTTCGAATCAATAATGAAGAAAGAACGTTTCAGCTTTTAGCGAAACGTTCTTTTTGTGTTTAGGGAGCATGCTACTCGGGAATTTAAGAGGAAATAAGCAAACCAACCATAAATAAACTGAATTGTCGATAAATTTATTAAATAAGTTATCAGATAAATATTGTCGAACTATGGCATAATAGATAAAATAAGTAATATAGGAAACATTTCCTATTTGACAATCTTCTTGAAAAGAAACTGTAATATTTTTACCCATTTTTTTATCCAGATAGATGTTATAATAAGTTTGTGTTTAAAAGCACAAAGTTTTTGTCATATTTACAGGAATAAATTTGTGGATTGTCGAATAATCTTCGAAAATCTAAAATCTTAGGTGATAATTAATGATTGAACTACAAGAAGTATATAAAAAGTATCCTAATGGCGTAACTGCTGTTAACGGTATAGATGTTAAAATAGATCAAGGTGAGTTTGTTTACGTAGTAGGACCAAGTGGTGCGGGTAAATCGACATTTATCAAGATGATGTACCGTGAAGAAGTGCCAACGCAAGGAACCATATTGATTAACGGAGTCAACATTGCCCGTTTAAAAAATAAAAAAGTTCCTCTGTTTCGCCGTAATATAGGTGTCGTTTTTCAAGACTTCAAACTATTGCCAACGCTGACAGTTTATGAAAATGTTGCTTTTGCGCTTGAAGTTATCGAAGAAACGCCGAAATATATTAAGAAGCGAGTAATGGAGACACTTGATCTTGTAAACTTAAAACATAAAGCGAGAATGCTACCGACAGAACTATCTGGTGGAGAGCAGCAAAGGGTGTCTATCGCAAGATCGATAGTGAATGCACCTAAAATTGTAATCGCTGATGAACCAACAGGAAACCTTGACCCAGAAACATCATGGGAAATTATGAATATATTTGATGAAATTAATACTAGAGGCACGACGATCGTCATGGCTACGCATAACCGAGAGATTGTTAACACAATCAAACATCGTGTAATTGCGATCGAAAATGGCAAAATCGCCCGTGATGAGCAAAGAGGTGAATACGGTTATGAAGGTTAGAACTTTAAGCCGTCACGCTCGACAGAGTTTAAAAAGCTTAGGCAGAAATGGTTGGATGACGTTTGCTTCCGTTAGTGCGGTTACGGTGACGCTACTCCTAGTCGGCGTATTTTTCGTTATTATGATGAATCTCAATAAAGTGGCAAAAACCATTGAAGAGGACGTGGAAATCCGCGTTCACATCGATGTTGCTGCGAACGAGCAGGATCAACAGAACCTACAACAACAGATTGAACGAATACCAGAAGTGAAAAGCGTCAAATTCTCATCAAAGGAAAAAGAGTTAGACACGCTCATTAATAGCCTTGGTGATGAAGGACAAGCCTTCAAACTTTTTGAACAGGACAATCCGTTGAACGATGTATTTATCGTAAAAACGAAAAAACCGACAGATACAATGACAACTGCAAAACAAATTGAGAAAATGAACTTTGCTGCTAAAGTAAAATATGGACAGGGTCAGGTTGAAAAGCTATTTAAGTTTATTGATGCTAGCCGCAACGTTGGAGTGGCGCTCATCCTTGGTCTCTTGTTTACGGCAATCTTCCTTATCTCAAATACAATCAAAATTACGATTATTGCAAGACGAAAAGAAATCGAGATCATGCGACTCGTTGGTGCAACAAACGCTTTCATTCGCTGGCCGTTTTTCCTCGAAGGACTTTGGCTTGGAATCTTAGGTTCCGTCGTTCCGATTCTCCTGGTTTCAACCGCATATTACTATGCTTATGACTACCTAGAACCGAAACTTAGAGGCAATTTCATGCAGTTGATTGAATATAGCCCATTCGTTTATCAATTATCAGGATTGCTTATCTTAATGGGTGCTTTGATCGGTGTATGGGGAAGTATGATGTCCGTGAGAAAATTCTTGAAAGTATAAGGAGGACCTTTAAAGGTCCTTCCACCCATGTCTTTTAATAGGCGATTTTCAGAAAAATAAAGCTTCACTCTTAATAGACAGAAATGTTTACGAGCTACATACGCTTACTTTGGAAGGGGAGAATGTGCAATTGAAAAAATCACTAATGATCCTTACTGTCGCTTCAACGGTTAGTTTTGGCAGTTTATTTGGAGCTGCGCCTACTGAAATCTTGGCAGCTACAAAAATGCAAGAATTAAAGAAAGAAAAAGCGCAAGTCGAGTCAGAGCGTTCTCAAGTAGAATCTGGTATTGATAAAGCTGAACAAGAGATTGGTAGATTGCAAGGGGAACAAAAAACGGTAGAATCTGAAATTCAACGTCTTGATTTAGCTATGGAAGATACAAATGGTAAAATTCGTGAAAAAACACAACAAATAGATGATAAGAATGTTGAAATTGAAAAGCTTCAAGCTGAAGTGAAAGTTCTGAAGGATCGTATCCAAAAACGTAATGAAATGTTAAAAGATCGTGCCCGTAACTTCCAGGAAACTGGTGGGATGGTAAGCTATGTCGATGTACTAATGGGTTCTAAGAGTTTCGGAGATTTTGTGGATCGCGCAAGCGCGGTGGCAACGATTATGGAAGCTGACCAAGATATCCTTAAGCAACATCAGTTAGATAAAGAAATGCTTGAAAAAACGCAAGCAAAGGTTGAGGCTGAATTAGAAGGTCTTAAGAAAATGCGTGCTGATCTAGAAGGCATGAAAGTAAAATTAGATGCACAGATTAAGGAAAAGAACACATTGATGGCTTCACTTCATGAAAAAGAAGAAGAAATGGAAGCACATAAACTAGGTTTACAAGAAGAAACTGAACTTCTTGCGGCTCAGTCTGCTGCAATCCAAAAAGCAATCAATATGGAAGCACAACGCCAAGCTGAAGCAGAAAGACAACGTCAAGAAGCGGCAAGACGTGCTGCTCAAAATTCTGGAGGATCTTCTTCTGCAGCAGTACCAGCCCCTCCAGTTTCAAGTGGTGCTTTTACTAAACCTGCTAATGGACGATTCACTTCCGGCTTTGGCCAACGTTGGGGAGAATTGCACGCTGGTGTAGATATTGCTAACAGTGCAGCTAATGTTCCTGTAGTTGCGGCTGCTGACGGTGTTGTTATCCGTTCATACTACTCTAGCAGTTACGGAAACTGTATCTTTATTGCCCACTCTATTAATGGACAAGTTTATACAACTGTTTATGCTCACTTAGAAAGCCGTGGAGTTGGTTCAGGGGCAACAGTAAGCAAAGGTCAACAAATCGGATACATGGGTAATACAGGTCAATCGACTGGTAAGCATTTACACTTTGAAATCCATAAAGGTCCATGGAATGCTGCGAAATCGAATGCTGTAGACCCAATGGGTTATCTTTAATACTTGAAAGATGATGAGAGGAAGCTAAATGCTTCTTCTCTTTTTTATTTCACCAATATTGAAGGATTAAACCTTTTTAAACGAGAATTTACTTTTTTTAGCGGATGTTTTGACTGGTAAGAATCGGCACGTAAAAGAAAGAGCAGTGAGTGATAATCATAACTCGTCCACGACTTACATATAGTTAAAAAATAGGATGTCCAATTGATGTGTGTTCATTACGTGTGCATTAGCATATCGGAGGAGGATAGATATGAATCGAAAGTGGCTAATACTTCTCATGACAGGGAGTCTTGTAACTGGGGCTGGCAGTACCTACGCCGGCATGCAATGGTACGAGGTAAAAGAGAGATCCAAATTGGAAGAGCAGCTAAGCGGCAATGTTAAGGTTGGGGAAACAGGTACAAATGAAAGTAACCAACTTGAGAAAGTTGGTCAAGCCTATGAGCTGATTTTAAGTAGATACGTAGAGAAAGTCGATCAAGAAAAGCTGGTGGAGGGTGCGATTCAAGGAATGTTGGGTGTGTTGAAGGATCCGTATTCGGTCTATATGGATCAGGAAACAGCTACTCAATTTAATCAGTCACTTGATTCCTCCTTTGAAGGTATTGGAGCAGAGGTGAGCAAGGTAGATGGCAAAATCGTCATTGTGTCACCTTTTAAAGATTCACCGGCTGAAAAAGCAGGAATTAAGCCCAATGATGAAATCGTGAAGGTGAATGGGGAAAGTGTGGAAGGACTTGACCTATACGAAGCAACTTTGAAAATCCGTGGTAAAAAAGGAACAAGCGTGAAACTCGGAATTATTCGTAAGGGATTAAAGGAACCAATTGAAATAAAGGTGAAGCGTGACGAGATTCCCCTTGAAACGGTTCATGCGGATGTGAAAAAACAGAACGATAAAAAATTGGGTTATATCGAAATTACATCTTTTTCAGAAGATACAGCCAAGGATTTTAAGAAGGAATTGAAAAATCTTGAGAATCAGGATATCGAAGGTCTGCTCATTGACGTGCGTGGAAATCCTGGAGGACTGCTGTCGAGCGTCGAGGAGATTTTAAAAGAGTTTGTTACAAAGGATAAACCCTATGTACAAATCGAAAAACGTGATGGGGAAAAGAAGCGTTATTTCTCTTCGTTATCCAATGAAAAAGAATATCCTGTTGCCGTCCTGATTGACAAAGGAAGTGCATCAGCTTCAGAAATTCTAGCTGGTGCTTTAAAGGAAGCGGCAGGGTATGAACTCGTTGGTGAAAAGACATTCGGTAAAGGTACGGTTCAGCAGGCTGTTCCAATGGGTGATGGCAGCAATATTAAACTGACGCTTTTCAAATGGCTGACACCTGAAGGAAACTGGATTCATAAAAAAGGCATCAAGCCAAGTGTGGAAGTAAAGCAGCCGATCATTTTCGAGACGCATCCGTTGCAAGTTGAAAAAGCACTTGAGCGTGATATGAATAATGAACAAGTGAAAAATGCCCAAGATATTCTAAAAGGGTTAGGCTACTCCCCTGGACGAAATGATGGGTATTTCAGCGATGATACGGAGAGGGCAGTCAAGGCCTTCCAACAGCAAAACGAACTTCAAGCTACTGGTAAAATTGATGTCAAGACGGCAGCAGAGCTTGAGAGTGCGGCAATTGCTGCTATGAAGAAAGAGAAAAATGATCTTCAATTGCAAACGGCGCTAAGGCTACTTGCAAAATAGTAGGGGAAAGCAGGGGGAAACTCCTGCTTTTTTGTTGTTTCCAAAGCCGACCAATTTGAAAGTAGAAATAAATTCGGAAACGGTAGAAATTAATCTGGAAAGAGGGGAAATATTCTGGTTCCAAGGAGAGAATATTTCGTGGATAGACGAAAATATCTAGCACTCGGTAGAAAATATAAAAAATCAAATCTTCCTTTAACAATCATAATAGAATTTCTTCCAATTTCTCTTCTTAACTTCAAACAATCGATAGGTTTTATGTCGCTAATTTGATAGAATAGTATTAATACATACTAAAATCTTTCATTTTTACATAAAGGTAGGTGGCAAAGCTTGGCGCAAATATGGCTTATGGAGTTGCTCAAAGGATTGGGCAGATTCTTTTTACATCCAGTATTTTATTACCTTGTATTTCTTTCGGGAATTCTTGGAGTGCTTCGTGTTAAACAGGAACGTAAACATTTTCATATAAGGGCGATGGATGCATGGTTTGAAATGCGCCAACTGCCGGCTGGAACTCTCATCGGCCTTCTCCTTTCCATTGTAATGGTGGGAGTCGGAATCACAGTGCCAGTTGCGACGATTATCCTTGTTACCGTGATCACTTTTTTGGTCAGTTTAACGGGAAGAACGCGATTACTGGCACCTGCTTACACGGTTGGTGCAGCTTTCTTTGCATTGATTTTTATCGCTGACAAATCGTTTGATATCCCATTGTTCTCAAATGCACTCTCCGCGGTAGATGAGAAGGTATATCCATCCGTAGCCATTTTACTAGGGATATTAATTATTGGAGAAGGCTTGCTGATTGTAAGGAATGCAACGAAGGGAACTTCGCCGAAACTTATCAAAAGTAAGCGTGGGCAGCGTGTAGGAGTTCATGAAGTGAAGCGACTATGGTTTTTACCATTATTCTTGCTAGTTCCTGGCGATGCTTTGACCCCTCCTTTGGATTGGTGGCCTGTTTTCAATCTTGGAAACGAGAGCTTCTCACTCTGGTTTGTGCCTTTTGCAGTTGGTTTCCATCAACAGGTTCAAGGTATGCTACCTAAAGAGGCAGTAGCCCTAATCGGGAAAAGAGTCATGACTTTAGGGTTATTGGCTGTTCTTGTAGGTGCAGGCGGTTATTGGATGCCAGTTTTGGCGATTGTGACGGTGGCTTTTGCAATGATAGGGCGCGAAGTGATTACTTTCAGACAACTTTTGGCTGAGGATAGCATGCCTTTCTATTTTTCGAAAAAGAATCATGGGTTGATGATTCTTGGCATCATTCCAGAATCACCCGCTAGCAAGATGGGACTTGAAGTAGGAGAACTTGTTACGAAGGTGAATGGCATCATCGTTCGAGAAGAGAAGGAGCTTTATGAAGCCCTTCAACGTAATCGAGCACATTGCAAGCTTGAGGTGTTAGATAATAATGGACAAGTCCGTTTCGTACAGCGTGCCCTTTATGAAGGCGATCATTATCAACTTGGAATCCTTTTTGTACAAGATGAGAAAAAGTGGGATGAAGTCGTCGTATAATGTAGGGTTTCAAATTAATTGGAAATTTGTCAAAACTAGTTGGAAAAATTTTCAAAATTCTTTGGAATTCTGGATAGTCCTTTGAGATAATAATCTCAAAGGACTTTTTATTATTGATTGTGAAGCTTTACACCTGAACAAACGAAGCAGTTTAGTAGAAGATAGAGTTTGGGTTTTATAGTAAAATAAAGGGTTAAGCCATTCTTGAAAAAATAATTGATATTTAGGGTGAATTATGAAAATAATCATTTATTTGTATGACGGAATAACAATGCTCGATGCTATTGGACCATATGAGGTTTTAAGGAATATGACTGATGCTGAAGTTTTTTTTGTTGCAGAAAGAATTGGTGAAATAAAGGCTGATTCTGGGTTCATAAATGTTAATGTGAAACATAGTATTTATGAAATGAAAGAGGCTGATATTTTAGTAATACCAGGTTCAACCATAGGATTTATAAATGAAATGAAAAATGAGAAAATATTAAAGTGGATAAAGGAAGTAGATAAATCTACAAAATGGACTACATCTGTTTGTTCAGGTTCTTTGTTACTCGCTTCAGCAGGTTTACTCGATGGATTAAAAGCAACTTCACATTGGAAGCCAATCAATCTATTAAGTGATTACGGAGCTATACCTACAAGAGAAAGAGTTGTGGAACAAGGGAAATATATCACTGCTGCTGGTGTATCTGCAGGTATAGATATGGCTCTTTTTTTAGCTAATAAAATTGTCGGAGAAGATGAAGCTAAAGCTATTCAACTAACAATAGAATACGACCCTCAACCACTATTTTATTCTGGAAATTATTCAAATGCAGATGAAAAAATCATAAAAATTGCCGAGAAGAAATTATCAAAAGCTGCAAAAAAAGCACTTGGTATACTGGGTTTGATAAAAAACTCAAAAAATATTCTCAAAATAATGAAATAGTGAGAGGTCTTACTCTGTTATGTAGTTCGATGATATTATTCATTAGAAGTGAAGAAGACTCGTCCAAACCCTATTGGCATATCAAAGGTAGCAATACTTTCAATCACGGTAATGTTATTTCTGTAAGGGGATTAGATGCCAATGATAATACAAAAGTGTTAGACATTAAACCATATATTCCAGATTTTGATATTAGAGAAAATGCAAAACTACCTCAATGGATGGATGATTTAATGAAAGGATATTTTTAATCTATATTTGTGTTTTATAAAGTTGGTTGTTCAACTATTCGAGGCTTTCCTTTAAGATTCGAGCTGTCATTGCGACAGCTTTTCTTTTTGGACTAAAGGGGTCAGTTCAATAAGTGATTATCATTAACATAGATTTTCACAAAAAGAAAAAGAAACATAACAGCTATTATTTTCCTTTCATTCACTGAATCGCACGACCTCTGTGCTATGCGGGGGCGCCGTGATCGATTATGACTTTGACTAATGCTTCTATAAATATAGAAATTTAGATTTCAAGAAATTCTTTATCAAGTGGATGATTCATTTTTCTCCCCCGATTATAAGAATTAAATGCTTCTTCAAACATGTTAAAAAATTGATTGACCAATGTATATTTTCTTTTGTCTAAATTTCGAATAAAAGAGTAGATAAATTATTAAAAAGAAACTAATACTAACCCATATGAATTGGACGTCAAAGGAATAAACTTGTCATTCCAGCATTAAAAGAAATATTTCTAAAATGATGGGAATTTAAGGGGAAAATGGCATTTTCAAATACATCACCTACGATAGCTATTGCTATGTCTTTAGGAGTATTTCTTCAAAAGGGTTAAAAATAACGAGAATTAAAATGGAAAAAAGTACCTATTGTAATTTTGGATCTTTCACAAACCAATCTCGTTGAGTAATGAAATTAGGAACAATTTTAAATCAACAGATAATTTGATTTAAATAATAATCAAGTAGGTGAGCTTGGATATGATTATTGTCTTTATACTAGTTCTGATTCTTTCAGTGCTTCTGTTATTTTCGTTTGTTATTATTCTAAATAGATTTGAAATGCTTGAGCTCATAGTCTTTTACTTATTCACTTCTTTTTTGTGCCAACATATCAACTTCAAGCTTTTTTCAGCGTATGAACGACTATCTGTGGCGAAAGGAATTATCCCTAAAATCATAAGTTTTCTTCATTTCGGATTGATATTACCCATTCTCTTGATTTGGGTGTTTTACGTTTATCGTTCTAAAAATCCTCTTATTTATTCGCTCCTTTTTTCACTGATATGGGTGGGTTTTGATTTGTTTTCTAAACAACTCTTTTTGATGACAAATATTTTAGAATCTAAGACAACGTCATGGTACCCTGTTATCGATATAATTGTTTCGATTTTCGTTCTCCTTGTTTCTTTTAAATTTATGATTAAATTCATTTCTATATTAAAAAAAGAGAGGGTTGCTATTGAATAATATCTTAAGTTTATTGAGGCCATTATCACCCAAAACTTTTGATGTAAATGAATATTTCGTCATTACAATAATGTTATTAGTCTGGGGCATATTTTTTCTTTTGCATAAAAAAGAACGTCTCTTACTTCACACTGAAATCATTGCTATTATCACTTTCAATGTTTTTTTTGCCACAGTTGGTGATAGAATTTTAGCTGAACCTCCACTTGATTTTTATGACACGGTAGATTATGCACATGGTGAATTTTTTGATTCTATTTTACAAGTTTTGGTTTATCCTATTCCTATCTTGATTTCAATACATTTCTATAGGAAATTCAAGCCGAATAAAGTGGTTTACGTTATCTTGTGGGCCGGTATCCTAAGTGTCTTAGAATGGATATCAGAAAGATTCTTCAATGTCTTTCAGTATAATCACTGGCATATATTGCTTTCTTTTTGTTTCTATTTATTTGCCATCTTTGTGAATTTGAGTTTATCTAATAAAATAAATAAAATGATTAGATCCAAAAGCAGTACAACATGAAGGACTAGTTTTGAAGGTAAAGAGGTACTATTCAAAGTAATCGAGCAAGTACAAGTTGATACTTCTTCGAAAGTTTTATGTATCTTTGATGGAATAGTTTCCATTTCAGAAGAGGAATTAGAAATCAAAATGACGGTTGAAGGTGAATCACTGAACGGTGGTTACAATATTCGATGAAGAAAACAGAATAGTTAGTTAATTAACAGTGGCATTGATCCAGGGAAGGGTTAATGCCCTTTTTATTGAATTTCCTTAATGAGCTAATGGGGAGGCTTATTGGATAATTGAGGACAACAAAAAACCGCACAAGTCGCGGTTTGAAGTTCATTACTTAGGGAGGCTGTTTTAGTGGGCTAATATGCTAATCATTGTTTATTGGTTCTACAATTTGTTCTCTTGTAGGAGACCCATATTGTTGATTAATTTCTTCTGCCAAAGCATCTAATACTTCATCAGATAGTAATGGATTATTTTCTTTAAACATGTTAATCCTCCTTTTGAAAAGCGTTTCGTGTTCATTTCTTCTATGGCAGGGAATACGATCTACATTACGTATATTTACCCTTTTTTAGGGTTTTTATCTATTTCCATAAGAATCGTTTTTTGTACTTTTTTTCTTTTATTGCGAAAAACTCCGTTTAAGTGGGTAATATAAAAGGTATCAACATGATTAGGCGGTGAGTAATAAATGATTTCATCCATAAAAAGGTTTTTAATTGGGCGACCACTGAAGTCCAACGAATTAGGAGAACAGAAACTTAACAAAACAAAAGCACTAGCGATCCTTTCTTCCGATGCTCTTTCATCAGTGGCATATGGTCCTGAACAAATATTGATCGTTTTGGTTACGATAGGAGCAGCAGCATTTTGGTACTCCATACCTATCGCGATCGGTGTATTAATTCTTTTAACAGCTCTCATATTGTCTTATAGACAAATTATCTTTGCCTATCCTCATGGAGGGGGAGCCTACGTTGTTTCAAAAAACAACCTAGGAGTGAATGCTGGCTTAATCGCTGGAGGCTCTCTTTTGGTGGACTACATCTTAACGGTTGCGGTAAGTGTGTCTGCGGGAACTGATGCTATTACATCTGCCTTTCCGAATTTACATGATTTCAATGTGGAGATTGCCATTATTTTTGTGGTTTTCATCACTATATTAAACCTAAGAGGAGTAACGGAGTCTGCATCGGTATTAGCTTACCCCGTCTACTTATTCGTTTTAGCCTTATTCATTTTAATTGGTGTGGGTCTTTACAAGATTCTAACAGGAGGAGTTGCGCCTGAATTACACACACCAATAGGCACCCCTGTGGCTGGGATTAGTTTGTTTATTCTTTTAAGGGCGTTTGCTTCGGGAAGTTCTGCCTTAACTGGGGTAGAAGCCATTTCAAATGCAATTCCAAACTTTAAAGATCCAGCACCTAATAATGCTTCAAAAACATTAATGGCGATGGGAGCCTTATTAGCCATCTTATTCTCAGGGATTGTTTATTTAGCTTACTATTATGGAATTTCTCCTAGGGCAGAAGTTACTGTTGTATCGCAAATTGCAGAGGAAACTTTCGGACGGAATTTCATGTACTTTTTCATACAAGGAACTACAGCTCTAATATTAATACTCGCAGCAAACACAGGTTATTCAGCTTTTCCATTACTAGCAGTTAATCTTGCGAAAGATAAATTTATCCCAAGGATGTTTCTTAGTAGAGGAGACCGATTAGGTTACTCGAATGGTATCATCATACTTGGAATCACCTCAATCCTTTTAATAGTAGCTTTTCATGCTGAAACCGAGCATCTCATTCCACTTTACGCAGTAGGAGTGTTCATTCCATTTACGTTGTCCCAGACGGGAATGATACTAAAATGGATTCGGGAGAAGCCACAAGGATGGCTTCCCAAACTAGTGATAAATTCGATAGGTGCTTTGATTAGTTTCATTGTCACAATCATGTTCTTCTTAACGAAATTTACTCAAGTATGGTCGATCTTAGTTTTTCTGCCTATCATAATTTTTATTTTCTACCGAATAAAGAATCATTATGACGCAGTAGGAGATCAACTGAGGATTACGACTTGTGAGCCCGCAGTGCCGATTGAAGGAAATGTCATCATTGTACCAGTGGCAGGCATCACACATGTGGTAGAGAATTCAATAAATTATGCAAAATCTCTTTCGCCAAATCAAATTATTGCGGTTTACGTTGCTTTTGAAAGGCAGAATGAACATATATTTGAAGAAAAATGGAAGAAGTGGCAGCCTGATGTCAGACTCGTGACCCTGCACTCTCATTACAGAAGCATCATTCAACCGTTAACGAAGTTTGTTGATACAGTTGAACATAAAGCGAGTGAAGCCAACTACCGAGTTACCGTTGTCATCCCGCAATTTATTCCGAAACGTAGCTGGGAGAACATTCTTCATAATCAATCGAGCTTACTGATTCGTTCCTTCTTGCTGTTTCGCAGAAACGTAATTGTCACTACTGTTCCTTATCATCTGAAAAAATAACAGGTTTCTATAGACAATCATAGGTTTGATTTTGGAATCAATTTGCAATTTTGGATAAATGCCAGAAATAAGCATCTCGAAGCTTCTGGATCAAACGAATAGTATATGTCTCAGATGATATCTAAAACATGATTTTCGAAATAGCTGCATTTCTGTGCAGCTTTTTCATTTTAAAAAAACGAGCCAGTGATTCTTACATTGTGAACAAATATACTTAAACTAACAGGGGCGATGCTTCAAAAACGAGGAATCGCTTTTTCCTTCTTCAAGTAATGGGTCAGGTTACTTGAAGAAGGAATTTTAATATTATTGTGGAATGATTTACCTTAGTAATGGTTTTGGTCGGTTGGTCTTACGATTATTTACCTAAAGATAAGGGAGACTTTTCATGGTAAGAAAAAAGAAAAGATTAGAGGTAGCTTTTCCTAGTTGTAATGAGTTTCACCCGTCATTCATAGAAAAAATGATAAATCAACTCGATGAAAGCGGCAGTGAATTATTAGGAGAACCGCTTGTAAATTGCATTTGGGGCTTCACTATTGACGGAGTTGATGTGGTATTTGATGAAGAGGGAAATGGTTATACATTGTTATCTATTGTGGATTGGAGAAGTATGGGGAAAGATGTTGGAATAAAATGGAGCTCTCCAATGAAAAAGAGAGTCTCCCCAATAAGTAATGTTGCTGAGTTAAATATAACATTTAGCTGGTGTGCAGATTTTCCGATAGAGGAATTAAGGATAAAAACCAAGAAAAAAACTGTTATTGTAGACTCAGTATCATTTCCATTTGATGTTGAGTATTCGGGTTTTATTGAATCAGATATACTAATTGAAGTAGCTTTATGTAAAAAAGGAAACGACGACGATAAACAACAGATAGATCATACATTAAAGCAAGCTTATAAAGATTGGAACATTGAAGCAAAAAACATATCTGGCCAATTGATAAAATCTATGAGGTATATAAGGAAATCAAGAAATAGGTATATTTTTTATTTTGATTTGGGTAGTAGCGGCAACAAAGCAATCCACTTTCTTATTCAATCATTAGCAACTAACAAAAATTTGTGCATATCAAAAATATTTGTAAAGCAAACATAATTTTTCATTAACGGATGAGTAGTTTAAGATCCAGTGGTCCAATTATTCCTTAATAACTGAATGAAATCATAGGAACTTTACATTTCCCTGAAAAAATAAAATGTTAAGAGAGGGACACATCTGTCTCTCGCTTTTTATATGGTTTTTCTCTATTATGGAAGCTGATTTTTATGATGAGACGAGAAATTCGTTGATTGTATAATAAAGAATCTTAATTGGGAATTAAGAATAAAATATCTATAATTTGTAAGAAAATTCTATATAATAGAATTAGGGTATCATAGGGGATCTGCGGTGCTCTATTTTTATTAGATAAATAGATGGAGGGGGAAACATTCAATGTCTAATGATACTGAGGTTGTATTAGATAAAGGAAAACAAAATGATTCAAAAATGAAATTAGAAAGAAAAGTAGAACGGAAAGAGGGAGAACCGACTCCAGCTTACATAGGAGCATCTTGGGCAGCGTTGATAGTAGGTGTTACGGCTTATCTTATAGGCTTGTATAACGCAACGATGCAACTAAACGAAAAAGGATATTACTTTGCCGTTTTAGTATTCGGACTCTATTCAGCGGTATCTTTACAAAAAGCCGTAAGAGATAAAGATGAGGGAATACCCGTTACTAATATTTATTACGGGATTAGTTGGTTTGCACTTATTATATCTATTTCTTTAATGGTCATCGGATTATACAATGCAGGAAGTATCGTTTTAAGTGAAAAAGGGTTTTATGGTATGGCATTTGTTCTCAGTTTATTTGCAGCCATAACGGTTCAAAAGAATATTAGAGATGGACAGAGGGCAAGAGAAAGAGATTGAGTTAGTTTCAAATGATTACAACTCAACTAATGTTTAACTAGTGGAACATTACATTATCTGAAAAGTTAAAGGCAGTCTTCATTTATGGAGACTGTCTTTTCTTTTTAACGAAAGGCTGTTTTCGCATTGATTGTAGCTTTTCGTATGGTTCACTCATCTCGCTCTTTTTGTGGCTTCGTGGCTCTTTTCGAGAAGTTTCTGAACCGAGGTTTCATAACAAATCGTAAAAATCCAAAAGCCGATTTTTACTCTTGCTTGTGAAAACAACAAAGTTTACGAAAAGAGCCTAACGAAAAAAGAAAAAGCAGCCGCAGCTGCTTTTTTTAACTATTTATAGCCCAAGTGCTTCGTTAGCGAGCATTAATCCGGCTGCCTTATTTTCATTCCAAATGGAGTCGAAATAACTTACTGGAACAGGCTTTCCGTATGTGAAAGGTGAGATTTCAGGTGTGAAGCCTGGCATCTTCATATCTTGGATGAACCAGTCCGTATATCCGCCACCACTAGGATTCGTAGTAGGCTTAACAAGGCTGTATCCAGTCATATTTTTGTATTTCATGGCAATATTATAATCGCGATTATAAGTCCCGCTTCCTTGTTTGAAATACCAGTAAAGGATTTCACCAGAAGAGTGGTATGCAGTAGCGATTTTGAAGTTATGTGCTTTTGTAAAGTTGTAAACTGCCAATGCTTCAGGTTCGCTTAGAGGTTTTGTACCTTTAAAGTTGGATGGAGCAGGTTTTCCAGTATTCCCTGAGATGGTCGCCCAGTCAGCAGGGTATTGGCGGTTAAGATCGACACCGCGGATATTTGCTTTCCATTCTGAAAAATCGTGGCTGTTTTTATTCAACATCAATAGATACGATGGATTCTGCGCGCTATAAGCACCTTTTTGTACAAGCGTCACTCCATCAGGATTGACCATTGGCACAAACCACATGGAAGTTTTATTTAATAAGTTTTTTACACTGTAGCCTGAAAGAGTTGTCCCATTTGTATAGGAATGGATGTATTGATCGGCCATTTCCATTAATAGATTCGTAGTCATATGCTCGCGGGCATGGTGAGAACCATTCAAGAAAATCTCTTTTTCACCTTTCCCCAATTTAAAAGCATAAATATTTCTTCCATCTACAGATTTCCCGATAATTTGAACCTTCACTAAGTCAGGATAATACTTTTGGAACAATCCGATATCTGAAACCATTTCCTCATATGTGTATACTTTACGAGGATTTACGATGTCAGGAATCCAAACACCGCTTCTTCCTAGGTAAAATCCATCTACATAAGTGTCCTGTGCAAGAACCCCATTTTTATATGAATAGTACCATTTCGAATCAACTTGATACCATCCAGTTGCCATCACGCCAGATGACTGAAGGTAGTACCATTTGTTATCTTCCCAATGCCAGCCGATCTTCATCGTGCCATCCTTGTTTAGGAAATACCACTTATTATTCCATTTCAACCAGCCAGTATCCATGGCGCCATCAGCTGCTGGATCTAGGAAATACCATTTACCTTGATCTTTTACCCAACCGGTCTGTAAAGCACCAGTATCGGCTAAATAATACCACTTATACTTGCTGTAAACCCAGCCTGTTCTCATTGAACCGTCATTATTGAGATAGTACCATTTCGTTCCGTCCTGCAACCATCCCGTTTTTCTTACACCGGTTTTAGCGTCGAAATAGTACCACTTACCTTCAATATTGGCCCATTTTGTTTGCATGATCCCTGTTTCAGGTAAAAGGTAATACCATTTCGTACCTTCTTGTAGCCATCCGGCGTGTCTTTCACCTGTTTGGGGATTGAAGTAATACCACTTGCTGTCGAACTGAGTCCAACCATTTTGGAGGCGAACACCAGTCGTTTCATTTAAGTAATACCATTTCCCCTCGATTTGAACGTGTCCGAATTGCTTTTTACCTGTTTCAATATCAAGGTAGTACCACTTGTTTTCAACGTTTAGCCAACCCGTTACCATTGCTCCAGTTTCAGGGTCAAGATAATAGGAAGAGCCTTCATCTTCTAACCAACCGTTTTGTCGAGCTCCAGTTTCCTCATCGAAAAAATACCATTTTGACTCAATCTCTTGCCATCCTTTGGCTTTTTCATTATTGATGTAGTAATACCAAAATTCGCCTTCTTTTACCCAGCCCTCATTTGTCGACTGAGTTACTTGTTGTTGTGGCTGCGAGGTCACATTACCCTGATTCGTCTCTGCAGTAGAGGAAGTGCCTTCCGCAAACGCATTCAAAGGATACAACAACGAATTACACAATAGTACCGATACTGCTAGTTTCTTCATTAATTGATGTCTCCCTATGATTAGTTTTTTTGCCGCTTACAATTATAGCAACCTATCAATTTAGTTTGCTACTAAAAACGACAAAATGAGCCAAATGTTACACTTTCAAAAGTTTTATTAGGGAGATGGGCTTTATTCAAACTTGTCACTTTTGAGATAGGCAAAACGGATTAGGAAAATATTTTTGTAAGCATAAAGAATTCTATTTCCTTTTTGTGATTTCAGGAGTATCATATGCAATAGTTTCGTATTTCTAAATCGCTGAAACCATTCGGTACGGGGGAACCATTTGGATGAAATTAATCCGTGGGGTGAATCCTTAAATAGGTAGGGCTACTCAAGGGCCCAAATCCGACAGCTAACCTCGTAAGCGTCATATTGAGAAGGAAGGTGGAACTTGTTAGACAAAATTTCTATGTCGGCAGGTCTATTTACTAAGGACTTGCGGGCATTTTTTTGTTTATTAAAGGAAATATCAAAGGAAAATAGACTCATACTTTTAAGATTACTAGGAAGGTGCAACATCAGTGCTAAATTCATTCAAAAGATTTTTAATAGGAAGACCGTTAAAATCAAATGCATTAGGAGAACAGAAACTTAATAAAAAGAAAGCATTGGCCATTCTGTCTTCCGATGCATTATCATCCGTGGCATATGGCCCCGAACAAATATTAATCGTTTTACTTACGATAAGCGCAGCTGCGTTTTGGTATAGCATTCCGATTGCAGTGGGAGTATTGGTTCTGTTACTGGCTCTTATTCTATCTTATAGACAAATCATTTTTGCTTACCCTCATGGTGGGGGAGCCTATGTCGTATCAAAAGAAAATCTTGGTGTTAATCCTGGATTAATTGCCGGTGGATCTCTTTTGGTTGACTATATTTTAACTGTTGCAGTAAGTGTTTCTGCTGGAACCGATGCGATTACCTCTGCTTTCCCAGAATTGCATACACATAATGTAGGGATTTCGATTATCTTTGTAATACTGATCACAATATTGAATTTGAGGGGCGTCACAGAGTCTGCTTCTTTCCTTGCATATCCTGTATACTTGTTTGTTTTGGCCTTATTCATCTTGATTGGTGTGGGGATTTACAAAGTACTAACAGGCGACGTTTCAGCGGAGTTGCACACACCGATCGGTACTCCTGTGGCGGGAGTCAGCTTGTTTTTACTTTTAAGAGCTTTTGCATCTGGAAGTTCTGCCTTAACAGGGGTTGAAGCCATTTCAAATGCCATCCCGAACTTCAAGGATCCCGCACCAAAGAATGCGGCTAAAACATTAGTGGCAATGGGTTCCTTGCTGGCAGTCTTGTTTTCAGGAATCGTTTTTCTTGCTTACTATTATGGAATTACACCAATCGCCGAGGAGACGGTCGTTTCCCAGATTGCCGAAGAGACGTTTGGCCGGAATTTCATGTACTTCTTTATTCAAGGTACAACCGCTTTGATTCTCATTTTAGCTGCTAATACGGGATATACGGCTTTTCCATTGCTGGCAGTGAATCTGGCAAAAGATAAGTTTATTCCTAGAATGTTTACGCTAAGAGGGGATCGCTTAGGTTATTCAAATGGGATCATTATTCTTGGAATTTCATCTATTCTCCTCATTGTTGCTTTTGGAGGTCATACTGAACACTTGATTCCTTTATATGCTGTAGGGGTATTCATTCCCTTTACAATGTCTCAGTCCGGCATGATGCTCAAATGGCTTCGCGAAAAGCCAGAGGGTTGGGTACCGAAATTCATTATCAATACAACCGGAGCTTTGATTAGCCTAGTTGTAACTTTGATGTTCTTTTTTACTAAATTCCAGCAGGTTTGGTCTGTGTTAGTGTTCCTGCCAATCATCATCTTTATTTTTCACAGAATTAAAAAGCATTATGATGCGGTAGGGGACCAACTAAGAGTAGCGACATGTGAACCTCCAGTTCCGATTGAAGGAAATGTGTTCATCGTTCCTGTTGCGGGAATCACACATGTCGTTGAGAATTCAATCAACTATGCAAAGTCTTTAGGAGCCGAGCAAATTATTGCTGTTTATGTGGCTTTTGATAGAGAAGAGGAAAAAAAGTTCGAGGAGAAATGGGAGAAGTGGCAGCCGGATGTAAGGCTCGTTACGCTTCACTCTCATTACAGAAGTATCATTCAACCGCTTACCAAGTTTGTCGATATCGTCCAACATAAAGCAAGTGAAACCAATTATCGGGTGACGGTTGTGATTCCACAATTTATTCCTAAAGAAGGTTGGCACAATATCCTTCATAATCAATCCAGTTTCTTAATCAGGGCGTTTCTGCTTTATCGCCGTGATGTCATTGTGACCACGGTCCCATATCACTTGAAAAAATAAAGTCAAAACCACTGCATTTTTTGCGGTGGTTTTTCATTTCTAGTGTTCTTAATAATCGACACTCCCACAGCTTATGAGATAAAATGGGACTAATAAAACACTGGAATTATAGTTGGTTGGTAGGGAGAGATCTATATGCATAGAAATAAGGAGTTGTACGATTTCCTTTTAGATAAAACCTGGGGTTTAACCGAAGCTTGGTACGAAAATCTAGATAAGAGTGATTCTGCTGGTGTATATGCTTCACAAGATCCGAAAGTAATTAACACTGTGAAGCAACAAAATTATGCCTTTCACAAAAAATTCTGCGAAGTTTTTAATATGGAAGAAGCTGTTTTCTTTAAAGATTTCGAAGAGTGGATTTTGGATGTTGCGCGCGATGAAGGGCATGTTAACACGCCCATTCATCTCATACTTCGTGAATTCTTTCGAACACAAGATCAGTATATTGAATTGATTAATCAATTTCAGGAATTGCATGACGGAGAATATCCGAAAAGTGAGGTTAATTCTTGGTATCAGATTGTCATCAAGACATTTGGAAAGATTATGTTATGGTTTACACAGGAATATAATGATCACTCTCAAAGAAGATTGAAGGCTCAACAGGAGTTGATTTTGGAGTTAAGTTCTCCAGTCATTTCTTTAAGCAAAGATATCGCATTGTTGCCGCTCGTTGGCGACATTGATACTACCCGTGCAAAGATTATTCTTGAAAATACATTAGAACAATGTGCAAAACTAGGAGTCAACCAACTATGTGTGGATTTATCCGGTGTTGTAATAATTGACACGATGGTGGCTCATAAGCTTTTTCAACTTTTCGACGCGTTGAATTTAATTGGAGTGAAAACAACTCTTTCCGGTTTAAGACCTGAAATTGCTCAGACGGCTGTTCAGTTAGGTCTCAAATTTGAGAAAGTTAGCATTCAATCGACACTTTCGAAGGCTATCCAATCAACTAGAATGTAATGATATGAAATATACCCAAGTAATGCAGGGTGGGAATACCTGTGTCACTTGGGAGTTTTTTTTTCTTAGGCTCTGTTAAACTTGCCTGTTGATTTCCGCTCCAATCAACAAAATGCAGATGAGGGATCTGACTTGAGTCTAAAAAGTATATAAACTGGTATTATGTTATACTTTTATGATAGGTAAGAATCTATCATTTCATTTTAGTTTGTTGAAGGAGGAATTGGGTGTATACCGTTTTTTCAACATTTGACGTTCCCGATGAGAAATCCGAGGAAGTAATTTCTATATACAAAAATCGTTCTCGATCGGTTGATGAGGCCGATGGATTTGTTGATTTTCTATTATTGCAAAACGATAAGCGCCCCGGAGAATTGACGGTACAACTCATTTTTGAAACAAAGAATGACTACCTGAATTGGGTAAGAAGTGAAGATTTTAAACGATTACATGATTTGGAAAAGAAATATCCAGATCAGGAATTGGCTGCTGTCATTCCAAAAGTGACGCAGTATAAGGTGGTGGCCCGATGAATGCTTTCAACTCCATTGTTGATAAAGTGACTGAAATGATTTATGAGCGGGAGCCGTCCCTATTAGAGCGTTACGGCGAAAGAGGTAAAGAAAAGTGCCGTGAAGATAATCATCATCACATGAAGCACCTTCAGACTGCTTTTGAATTAGATAATCAAACTTTTTTCACGGATTATGCAATATGGCTTGATGGTATTCTTACGAAACATGGAATGACTTCTAAGCTTTTAATAGATAATTTCAATTTTATCCTAGATGTATTAGATGAAAATGAGGATTCC
The DNA here is from genome assembly GCF_900115925.1 of Bacillus sp. cl95. Lineage (GTDB taxonomy): Bacteria > Bacillota > Bacilli > Bacillales > Cytobacillaceae > Neobacillus_A. Next base: position 31,582 of record NZ_FOYF01000008.1, read on the forward strand.
TTAACTCCACAACAAAAGCAAAGTTATACAACATATTTAACTGCTGCTATCGGTGTTCTGGAAGGCAAGAGTGTGAAGGAGGGGTCATGATGTATGATTACTCTCAACTCTCCAATTTTTTGCTAGATGGTGACCATCAAAAAGTTTGGGATTATATCAAGAATCATGGGGATTTATCGCAACTGGAAATCTATCAAAATATGATCACACCTGCCATGCATCATATTGGATACCTTTGGGAAAATAATAAAATCACTGTCGCCGATGAGCACCTCGCTACAGCTACATGCGATTTTGTTCTTTCAAGACTCGCTTACGAGCCATCCGTAAAACCTGCCAAGAGAGATACTCGATTCAAAGCCATGTTTCTTTGTCTTGAAGAAGAGCAACATTATCTAGGTTTAAAGATGGCCAACAGCCTGTTTAAGGAAAATGATTGGGATACGAAGTATTTTGGCCCTAATCTTCCGCTCGAATATGCTTTAAAGTCAGCGAAGGAATGGAAGCCTCATGTCATAGGCCTGTCCGTTTCCATTGTCTATCACTTACCGAAATTAAGAAATTATACAAACGAATTTAGTAAGCTTTCCAATCAGCCTGTCGTTCTTCTTGGCGGCCGCTTAACAGAAAACTATGACCTTCGTCCATACTGTTCTCCACAAACGATCATCATGAAAAATCTACCGGAAATGAAGCAGTGGCTTCATGAATACCCATCTGAGGAAAAGCTAGATGCAATATTTTGAACATCAACTACCACTCCCATATATAAAAATAGATAAACAAGGTAACATCATTAGTTACTCATATCTAGCCCGCGAAACTTTTGATTTAAGTGACGCGATACTTACAAGCATCGTGGATGAAGAAAGTGTGGACAAGCTAGTTAAACACAGTTTGCTAACATCCACGGTAACTAAAATGGAATTGAATATGAAAACAAAGCTGAATCCGCTTGCTTTGTTTGAAATCCATATCAATTGGGATATATCAGGATATGGCCATATTCTCTTTATTGCAAAGGACAGTTCCAATCTGGAGTTAATCCAGAAAGTGATGTTTCTTCAGCAAAGGATTGCGACAACCGATTTTGAGTTGTTTGAGAAGAAGGAAGAAATTGAACACATCCTCATTCGATTAAACGAACTATCAGGTCCGTTCATCCCGCTTTCCGATTCGATGTGTTTTATTCCTATTTTCGGTGATATTACCGAAGAAAAGATCCATGTCATTTCGGATAATTGTCTTCAGTCCGTTTTTGCCGGTGAGTATGAAGAAATCTTTTTTGATTTCACGGCGGTTGGAGAGGTTCACACATCCGGTATCGAGAAATTAACGAGGCTTTTAAAGACGTTATTTTTCATGACGGGCGGAGTTATCAAGGTTATTGGCTTGAAACCGAATCTTGTTAAAATCCTTCACCATTATAAAATAGATGAGTTTGTGGATTTTGACCATTCGTTAAGCGAAGTTTTAAAAGAGCACTATAAATGAGACGATTAAAAGCAAGAGCCTGTGAGGGTTCTTGTTTTTTTGTGCTTCAAATAAAGTAGCATGGTGCATGTTTTGGGATCGATTATCCAAAAATATAGGGAAAATGTGACCTTTTTTTATTCCTTACTCGTTATATAAAGATTGGCAGAAAATTAAGGCTTAAATTTGCTCTCTTTGGATTAAAAAAGCTGATCATTTAAGATTCGGAGGAACTTAGGAAGGAAGTTTCGGATTTTTTAAGCTTGTTTTTTGAGGCTTATCGCCAATTTCAAAAATGTAATCGCCTGTTTTCTGAGCCTAATCTCTGTTTTCAAATATCTAATCGCTAAGTTCATAAAATGGCATCCAAAAGTATTGAAAACTAGGTAACTCTCATTCAAATCCGAAAAGTGAAACATCATGAGTTAAAATTCGGAAAATTTTTTATGCTATTCGTTGACATTCAAACGAACTTTTGAATATGATATATTCAAACGAATATTTGAATGTTAGGCGGTGGGTGTATGAAGGAACATGACGTTTGTGAAATCTCCTGTGTGGAACGCGATAAAGTAGGACGCGTTCAGGAACAGCTTTCTAATAAGAATACATTTGAAGTGGCAAAGTTATTTAAGGCGCTTGCCGATGAAACCCGGGTAAAGATAGCATATGCACTGACGCTTGAAGAGGAACTGTGCGTGTGCGACGTTGCTCATTTAGTAGGTGCTTCAACAGCAACGGCTTCACATCATCTTCGGTCACTTAAGAGCCTTGGTTTGGCTAAGTACCGTAAAGAGGGCAAGCTTGTCTATTATTCCCTTGATGATGATCATGTTAAACAACTTATTAGCATTGCGTTTGAGCATCAGGAAGAGGTGAGGAATCGTGACGGAGAGCAATAGCTTAAGTGCTGAAAAGCATGTGTACCGTGTGCAAGGTTTTTCCTGAGCAGGCTGTGCAAAGACATTCGAAAAGAATGTCAAACACCTGGATGGTGTAATAGATGCAAAAGTTAATTTCGGAGCTGCGAAGCTAACGGTTTATGGCCAGACAACAGTTGAGAAGCTGGAAAAGGCGGGTGCCTTTGAAAATCTGGTTCTGACACCTGAAAATGGCGAGCAATTACCTGAAAAGAGAGTTCCATTTATGAAAAAGCATGGCAGATTGGTTGCTTCATTACTATTCATGCTGCTGGCATATATCTCTTCCTCACTAAATGGAGAAAGTGCGATTCCGACGATTGCCGGATTCTTGGTGGCCATCTTGATTGGCGGGTACTCTCTGTTTAAGACAGGACTGCAAAACTTGTTCCGTTTCGAATTTGACATGCGGACTCTGATGACGATCGCGATTGTTGGGGCTGCTTTTATCGGAGAGTGGAGTGAAGGCGCCGTTGTCGTCATCCTGTTCGCGATTAGCGAAGCGCTTGAAAAATATTCAATGGACCGAGCGCGAGCGTCCATTCGGTCCTTGATGGATATTGCCCCGAAGGAAGCTCTCGTTCGTCGTAATGGCCATGAAATCTTGGTAGGTGTCACTGATATCGAAATCGGCGATGTGATGATTGTGAAGCCAGGGCAAAAAATCGCCATGGACGGTGTGGTCTTCAAAGGTTCTTCTGCTGTCAATCAGGCGGCGATTACGGGTGAATCCGTTCCGGCTGAGAAGTCAACGGGTGATGAGGTGTTTGCAGGAACCCTGAACGAAGAAGGGTTACTTGAAATCGAAGTGACGAAACGAACGGAAGATACAACGATTAGCAAAATTATACACCTTGTTGAGGAGGCTCAGGCAGAACGTGCTCCTTCTCAGGCGTTTGTTGATAAGTTTGCCAAGTACTACACGCCGGTCATCATCGTTGTGGCGGCTCTTGTGGCTATCGTTCCGCCGCTAATATTCGGAGCGGAGTGGCATTTGTGGATTTACCAAGGATTATCCGTTCTGGTTGTTGGATGTCCATGTGCGTTGGTAGTTTCTACCCCTGTTGCGATTGTGACGGCAATTGGGAATGCTGCCCGACATGGTGTATTGATCAAAGGTGGGATTTATTTAGAAGAAGCCGGAAGTTTAAAGGCAGTTGCTTTCGATAAAACAGGCACGCTTACACGCGGGGTTCCAGCCGTTACTGACTTCGTTTTGGTTGATGGAAATAAAAACGAAGCGGAAGTCTTGGCCCGATTGGCAGCTCTCGAGTCTCGGTCACAGCATCCGCTTGCATCAGCGATCACAAAGAGAGCGGAGCAAAATAACGTTGATTTTAAAAGCATGGAAGTGGAAGAGTTCACTTCTATTACTGGAAAAGGGTTAACGGGAAAAATCGATGGTGTGCAGTATTTGGTCGGTAATTTGAGGTTGTTTGAGGGGATTTCAACTGAACTTAAGACTAGGGTGGCAGAGCTTCAAGATATGGGAAATACCGTGATGATTTTCGGTACAGAGAAGGACGTTCTTGCTTTGGTGGCGGTGGCTGATGAGGTACGTGAGAGCAGTAAGGACGTCATTCAGAAGCTGCATCAGCTCGGTATTGAGAAGACGATTATGCTGACTGGTGATAATGAAGGAACGGCTAAAGCAATTGGTACTCAGGTGGGCGTTACGGATATCCGAGCGGAACTACTTCCTGCCGATAAACTAGAGGCAATTAAAGTTTTGCGTAATGAGTACGGTATGGTGGCGATGGTTGGTGATGGGATCAATGATGCGCCTGCACTGGCGTCGGCAACGGTAGGGATTGCGATGGGTGGTGCCGGGACGGATACGGCTCTGGAAACAGCGGATATCGCGCTGATGGGTGATGATTTGCAGAAGCTTCCGTTCATGTTGAAATTGAGCAGGAAAGCGATGAGGATCATCAAACAGAATATTACCTTCTCTTTGGCTATTAAAATCATTGCCCTTCTACTTGTTGTACCAGGTTGGCTTACTTTATGGATAGCGATTTTCGCCGATATGGGCGCAACCTTGATTGTTACGTTAAATGGATTGAGGTTGTTAAGGGTAAAAGATTAAGTCCCTATTCGTAACTTTGTAGTTATGAAGCCGCTTTTAAAACAATGGGCATGTTAAAGTACATTGTTAACAGAGCCAAAACAATAAGTACTCTAGAGTTTAGAATTTTATATTGAGGAAAAGAGAACGAAATAAGAATCTATACGTGTTGTTGATTTTTGCGTAAAAGCAACAATCAATGCGAATACATGCAAGATGATTGTGTAAGGGGGGCATGGGGGATGAATAATCAATGGAATCGACTTGTGTATAAAGGTTGGGCGCCGGTTTACGATCATTTTTTCAACAAAGGGCCATTTGCTAAGGCGCGTAAAAATGTCTTTCAGTCGCTTTCTTTTCAAAAAGGGCAAAAGGTTCTGTTTGTTGGGGTTGGCACTGGTGCTGACTTGGATTATATTCCTGTCGAGGATTTAGACATTACTGCTATTGATTATTCTCCTGAGATGCTCGAACGGGCTAGACAAAGGTTTTCACATGCGTCGATTACTTACAACGTGATGGATGCGCAGCAGCTGGAATTGGCATCAGATTCGTTTGATTATGTGATTGCCAGTTTGATTGTGTCCGTTGTGCCTGATAGTGAAAGGGCATTTGCGGAAATGCAGAGGGTTGTAAAGCCCGGTGGACAGATTATCATTTTTGATAAGTTTGCTAAACGCGGCGAAAGGTTATCTATCGGTAAGAAGCTGATTCGTCCAGTTGTCGGTTTGTTAGGTACCGACATCGGAGTCAGTTTCGAGAATTTGTTTAAAGGTCAGCGGAACAATCTCGAACTGCTTGAAGATAAAGATGTGATTTTTCGAGGAATGTATCGCCGTATCCTTTTGAGAAAAAATAGATAGACCTTACACGGAGGAGAAGTGTTATGGGACATCACCATCATCATGGTCATTCGCATGGCCACCATCACGGGCATGGGCATCATCATAGCGGCAATAAAAAAGCGCTGTTTCTGTCCTTTCTTCTAATTGCCGGTTTCATGGTTGTTGAAGTAATTGGCGGATTCTTGACGAACAGCTTAGCATTGCTTTCTGATGCGGGACATATGTTAAGTGACGCAGCGGCGCTCGGCTTGAGTTTCTTTGCACTAAAGCTTGGGGAAAAACAAGGGTCGAAAAGTAAGACGTTTGGTTATAAACGGTTTGAAATCATTGCGGCTGCTTTAAATGGAATTACGCTCATTTTGATTTCTGCTTATATTTTTTACGAAGCCATTCATCGATTCTTTGAACCTCAAGAAGTTCAGAGTATGGGCATGGTAACCATCTCTACGATTGGATTGATTGTGAATATCGTAGCTGCCTGGATTTTGATGAAGGGCGACAAGGATGACAATTTGAACGTACGCAGTGCGTTCCTGCATGTGCTTGGTGATTTGCTAGGATCGGTTGGCGCGATTGTTGCCGGACTCTTAATCTTACTTTTCGGATGGACGATTGCGGATCCCATCGCAAGTGTGATTGTAGCTGTCTTAATCATCATCAGCGGCTGGAGGGTGACGAAGGATTCCTTCCACGTGTTGATGGAAGGGACACCTGAACAGGTTGAAATAGAAAAGGTGAAAACGGCTTTAACCAATCTGCCTGGTGTGTGTGATGTACATGATTTGCATGTATGGACGATTACTTCAGGTTATCCGGTTCTTAGCTGTCATGTGGTCATATCGGATGCTGATCATGATGAAGTGCTTCATGAAGCTCAAAAACTGCTGCATGATGATTTTTCAATCGAGCACAGCACGATTCAAGTGGAACGGAAAGAGAGCGGCTGTCCTAGTCCTCACGGTACCTGTAATTAGAGGTGAGTAAGGCAAAAAGGAGAACTGCCTTGATTTACTTGGCCTGGTTTCATAAAATAGGGAGTAAGGAAAAAATATACTGATAAGAATTTGGCGGGGTGCTAAGTATGATTCAAATTTTATCTGCCCTTTTTTTGCCTGGCTTGCTCGTCCTCCTTTTTACAAGGGTGACATACAATCGTTTCATCGGCTTAATTTTGACGGTCGCTTTAATTGCGGCCTCGGCTTATAAAGGATATACAAATACGTGGATGTTGATCATCCTCGATGCTATTTCACTCACAGGTGGCTTCTGGTATGCGGCAAGATGGAAACCGAAACCTGTTAGTGGTAATGTAACTGAATGATTTTTCTTGTGGCCTGCTGAATGAGATTCGGCAGGTTTTTTTATGGAGGGAAAGTGTCGGAGAATGGTTTCGCAAGAATGTGTGGTGTTTCGCAAGAATGTGTGGTGTTTTCGCAAGATTAGGTTTTTTTTCGCAAGAATGTCTGCGTGTTTCGCAAGATAGAAATATTTTATCCTAAATTTTCCAGTTGGTGCCTGTGCTAGCTAATATGAGATGAGAATCTAGCTGTTTTAATCGTATTGAATAAAATATATAGAATAAACGTTCGTATATTGTTGGTTTGTTTTAAGAGGTTTGTGGTAGAATGGTAAATATAAGAATAATGAAACATCTACGTCCGGCAGCATGTACATATCCACAAAAAAACATTAGTTTTGGAAAACTGGAGGCTGTTTTGTGAAGGAACAATTTGAATTAGTGTCAAAGTATACGCCGCAAGGAGATCAGCCCGAGGCGATCCGTCAGCTTGTTGAAGGCATTCGTCAAGGCAAGCGCCATCAAACATTGCTTGGAGCAACAGGGACGGGTAAGACATTCACGGTTTCCAATGTCATAAAAGAAGTGACAAAGCCGACGCTTGTCATCGCCCATAATAAAACGCTGGCTGGTCAGCTATATAGTGAGTTTAAAGAATTTTTTCCGAATAACGCTGTCGAGTATTTCGTAAGCTACTACGATTATTATCAACCGGAAGCGTATGTGCCGCAAACAGATACTTTTATCGAAAAAGATGCGAGCATCAACGATGAAATTGATAAACTTCGTCACTCAGCGACATCCTCTCTTTTTGAGCGGAAAGATGTCATTATCATTGCCAGTGTTTCGTGCATTTACGGTTTAGGTTCTCCTGAAGAGTATCGTGAAATGGTGCTGTCGCTCAGAACGGGTATGGAGATTGAGCGCAATAAGTTGTTGCATCGTCTTGTTGATATTCAATATGAGCGTAATGATATAGATTTTAAGCGTGGTACGTTCCGTGTTCGCGGTGATGTGGTCGAGATTTTCCCCGTTTCACGCGATGAGCATTGCATGCGCGTCGAATTTTTCGGAGATGAAATTGATCGTATCCGAGAAGTAGACGCCTTAACGGGCGAAATTATCGGTGAACGTGATCATGTGGCCATTTTCCCGGCTTCCCACTTCGTAACCCGTGAAGAGAAGCTTAATGTTGCCATTGAAAATATTGAAAAAGAGCTGGAAGAACGCCTCGTTGAACTGAAGGAGCAGAACAAACTCCTTGAAGCGCAGCGTCTTGAACAGCGTACACGTTATGATCTCGAAATGATGCGGGAAATGGGCTTTTGTTCCGGAATCGAAAACTACTCGCGCCATTTGACATTAAGACCGGCGGGAGCGACTCCTTATACATTGCTTGATTATTTTCCAGATGATTTCATGATTGTCGTCGATGAGTCACATGTTACATTGCCGCAAATCAGGGGTATGTTTAATGGTGACCAAGCACGTAAGCAGGTTCTCGTTGATCATGGATTCCGTCTGCCTTCGGCAATGGATAACCGTCCATTGACATTCCAGGAATTTGAACGCTATATGTCGCAAAATATCTATGTTTCCGCGACACCTGGTCCGTATGAACTTGAACATACACCAGAAATGGTTCAGCAAATCATTCGTCCGACTGGATTGCTTGATCCGACGATTGAAGTACGACCAATTGAAGGTCAGATTGATGATTTGATTGGAGAAATCCAGGAACGCGTGAAAAAGAATGAGCGTGTGCTGATTACGACCCTGACGAAGAAAATGTCCGAGGACTTGACTGATTATTTGAAGGAAATTGGTATCAAAGTTCAGTATCTTCATTCAGAAGTAAAGACGCTTGAGCGGATTGAGATTATTCGTGAATTGCGGATGGGTAAATACGATGTACTTGTCGGAATTAACTTGTTAAGAGAAGGAATTGATATTCCGGAAGTATCGCTTGTGACGATTTTGGATGCCGATAAAGAAGGCTTCCTTCGTTCAGAGCGTTCATTGATCCAGACGATTGGCCGTGCAGCGCGAAATTCAAATGGTCATGTCATTATGTATGCTGATAAAATGACGAATTCAATGACTGTAGCAATAGAAGAAACTAAGCGTCGCCGTGCCATCCAGGAAGAGTACAATGCGAAGCATGGCATTACACCAACGACGATACAAAAAGCGATTCGTGATTCCATTCGTGCCACGCATGCGGCCGAGGATCAGGAAGAATATACACCAGCAGCGAAGATTGGCAAGCTATCAAAGAAAGAAAAGGAACGCTTGCTAGGCGATATGGAAAAAGAAATGAAAGAAGCGGCCAAAGCGCTTAACTTTGAGCGTGCAGCTGAGCTTCGTGATTTAATACTAGAGTTGAAAGCGGAAGGATGACGTAACCATGGCGATGGATAAACTGATTGTCAAAGGTGCCAGAGCTCATAATTTAAAGAATATCGATGTCACCATTCCGAGAGATAAGCTTGTGGTTTTGACGGGGCTTTCCGGATCCGGTAAGTCCTCGCTGGCATTTGATACGATTTATGCAGAGGGGCAGCGCCGCTATGTCGAATCGCTTTCGGCATACGCGCGCCAATTTCTTGGCCAAATGGATAAACCGGATGTGGATGCGATTGAAGGATTGTCTCCGGCGATTTCGATTGACCAAAAGACAACAAGCCGCAACCCGCGTTCTACAGTCGGAACAGTAACAGAGATTTATGATTATTTGCGTCTTTTGTATGCACGAATCGGACGTCCGATTTGTCCTATTCACAAAATCGAAATTACTTCACAAACGATTGAACAGATGGTCGATCGAATCCTTGAATATCCGGAGCGTACGAAGCTGCAAATTCTTGCACCAATCGTTTCCGGACGTAAAGGCACGCATGTGAAAGTATTCGAGGATATCAAGAAACAAGGCTTTGTCCGTGTCCGTGTAAATGGAGAAATGCAGGACATCGGTGATGAAATTACTTTAGAAAAAAATAAGAAACATAACATTGAGGTAGTTATTGACCGTATTGTCGTAAAAGAAGGAGTCGCAGCTCGTCTCGCCGACTCGCTTGAAACAGCTCTTCGCTTGAGCGACGGTAAGGTTATTATTGACGTGATGGGAGAAGAAGAACTTCTTTTCAATGAAACGCATGCTTGTCCACATTGTGGTTTTAGCATTGGTGAACTTGAACCGAGGATGTTTTCTTTTAACAGCCCATTCGGTGCTTGTCCTGATTGTGATGGACTTGGATCAACCCTTGAGGTTGACGCCGATTTGGTGATTCCGAATAAAGACTTGACGTTGAGAAAACACGCGATTGCACCATGGGAACCAACGAGCTCGCAATATTATCCACAGCTTCTTGAAGCAGTTTGCAATCATTTCGGTATCGATATGGATACGCCGGTAAAGGATTTGCCGCAAGCGCAGATTGATATCATTTTAAATGGATCGGACAGCAAGAAGGTTTATTTCCGATACGAGAATGATTTTGGTCAGATCCGTGAAAATTATATTCAATTCGAAGGAGTTCTCCGTAATATTGAACGTCGTTATAAGGAAACGAGTTCGGATTATATTCGGGAACAAATGGAGAAATATATGGCGCAGCATCCATGTCCCACTTGTAAAGGCTATCGTTTGAAAAAAGAAAGCCTCGCTGTGTTGATTGCTGGCCGACATGCCGGTGAAATTACCGCCCTTAGCATTGAAGAAGCAGACCAATTTTTCGCTGGTTTAACATTGACGGAAAAAGAAATGCAGATTGCTAAATTGATATTCCGTGAAATCAGGGAACGTCTTGGGTTCTTAATCAATGTTGGTCTTGACTACTTGACGTTGAGCCGTGCAGCAGGAACTTTATCTGGTGGTGAGGCGCAACGTATCAGACTTGCCACGCAAATTGGTTCAAGGCTGACGGGTGTCCTTTATATCCTTGATGAACCTTCCATTGGACTGCATCAGCGCGATAATGACCGCTTGATTGGTACGCTTCAAAACATGCGCGACATTGGGAATACTTTGATTGTTGTCGAACATGATGAGGATACGATGCTGGCTGCAGATTATTTGATTGACGTTGGACCAGGCGCAGGAGTCCACGGTGGGCAGATTGTCTCTGCCGGCACACCTGAAGAAGTGATGAATGATCCTAATTCTTTAACAGGTCAATATCTGTCCGGTAAAAAATTCATTCCGCTTCCGCTGGAACGACGCAAGCCAGATGGCCGCTTCATTGAAATCAAGGGTGCCTATGAGAACAACCTAAAGAATGTCAGTGTGAAATTTCCGTTAGGAATGTTCCTAGCTGTAACCGGAGTTTCCGGTTCAGGTAAGAGTACATTGATCAACGAAATCCTTCATAAAACATTGGCACAAAAGCTTCATCATGCAAAAAGCAAACCTGGTGAGCATAAGGCGATAAAGGGTATTGAATACCTAGATAAAGTTATCGATATTGACCAATCACCAATCGGCAGAACGCCTAGGTCTAATCCGGCAACTTATACGGGGGTATTTGATGATATCCGTGATGTTTACGCCTCAACGAACGAAGCGAAAGTACGCGGCTATAAAAAAGGTCGCTTCAGTTTCAACGTAAAAGGCGGACGCTGTGAGGCTTGTCGTGGCGATGGTATCATCAAAATCGAGATGCACTTCTTACCGGACGTTTATGTTCCATGTGAAGTATGTCATGGTAAACGATACAACCGTGAAACATTGGAAGTCCGCTATAAAGGGAAAAACATCTCTGAGATATTAGATATGACGGTTGAAAAGGCTGTTGAATTTTTCGAGAACATTCCTAAAATCAGTCGCAAGTTGCAAACCATTTACGATGTGGGTCTAGGTTATATCACATTAGGGCAACCTGCGACTACGCTATCGGGCGGGGAAGCGCAACGTGTGAAATTGGCGTCGGAACTGCACCGCCGTTCAACAGGACGTTCTCTCTATATTCTCGACGAACCGACGACTGGATTGCATGTCGACGATATTTCAAGACTACTTGTCGTACTGCAACGACTTGTTGAAAATGGAGACACTGTCCTTGTCATCGAGCATAATCTTGATGTTATCAAGGCTGCCGATTATATTATCGACCTCGGTCCAGAAGGTGGAGACAAAGGCGGTACGATTGTGGCGAGCGGAACACCTGAAGAGGTCATTAAGGTCGAAGGCTCTTATACCGGTAAGTACTTGAAACCAGTACTTGAACGGGATCGTGATCGCATGAACCAACAAATCGAAGAGAGAGAAAAAAGTACAAGCAAGGCATAATATAAGGAAGCTGAAACCTCAAGGATGGGGTTTCAGCTTTTTTATTTTTGATGAGAGGATAGGTTGAATAGGTGGGTACCCTTGTGGGTAATCTTGGAGTCGTAATGTGTCGACATATCGATATCAGATTTTCGGAATGATATATGATAAAACCATATAGATAAATGACCTTTTCATATCGATAAACGGAGTTTTCGTATCGATATCCCGACCATGGCTGAGTGGAAATGCAAAAATACACTCACGCCTAGAGACGGCGATTCTGAAAATACCTCTTTTAAATGAAATACCCCCAAACTATTCACAGCGTGGACAGTATTCGAGTTGCAAAATTTCATATTCAGCTCGAATTAATGCTAAAACTCCCAAACTATTCACAACACAAGCAAAATTCAGGCATCCGAACTTCAAAAACAGTCCAAATCACTCCTGAAGCTACCAAATTGTTAGCAAACAATCCCCAAGCTATGCACAATTGTGGGGAACGGGTTTCTGAAAATCTCAAACTATTCACAAATTTCGTGGTGGGATGCAGAAAATTCATAAGATATGCACAAATAAAGTGCAAGCTATCCACAAATCACTACTTATACACAGTTCCAAACAACTGCGTTCTGAGTATAATCAAGTTGTCCACAAATATATAAGTTGCTGAGACTAGCTTATTTTAAAAATTAGATGAAACTTTCGTCTTTAAGATGCGTAAATATCATATGTAGAATAAAGGAGTTGCTTATTTTGGATACAAACAAGATTCTATCGTCATTGAGCTATTTTAGTATTTTCTTTGCGGGATTTCTTTTTCCTCTCGTTGTGTTTTTTGTAACGGATGATAAAAGGGTAAAGTATCACGCGAAAAAGGCATTTTTGTCGCATCTACTACCGTTAATCTCGATTCCAATCGTATGTTTGGCTGCTGCCATTGATGGATTCTGGGACGTAGGTTGGATGCAGATATTTTTTGTAGTTGCCATAATTGCAGCAGTAATTCTGAACTTTGGTGTATTAATTTGGAATATCGTCAAAGGTGTTAAGGTTTTAAAAGAGAACTAATATAGTAGGGACTTACAGCATGATGCTAACTGAAATTCAGATGGGGGGATGAAACATGAAGGCAGAACGATTAAGGATTTTGAAAATGGTTGAGGATGGAAAGTTGTCGGTTGATGAGGCTCTTACATTATTAGAAAGTTTGGAATCGAAGCCAACTGGCGCACCAGCTTCTTTTTTTGAAAAAAAGGAGCAAGATTCGGTAAAGTTTGAAGAAGCAAAAAAAGAAGAGTCCGTTAATCATAAGTTCCAGACGGCCAAAGATAAGATATTTGATTTTGTGGATACAGCGTTAAAAAAGATCAAAGACATAGATTTGGATTTGAACTTCGGTCACTCCATTGAGGTTTCTCATGTTTTTCAACATTCAGATGCGGTTTTCAAAGATTTAGATGTTGAAGTCGCGAACGGTTCAGTCAAACTGATTCCTTGGGATCAAAAGGATGTAAGAATCGAGTGTCATGCCAAGGTGTATCGTGTTGAAACGCCTCAAGAAGCGCGCGATCATTTTATGAAGGATGTTTCTTTCGCCTTAGATGGTGATAAGCTACGTTTCCATACTTCGCAAAAATGGATGAAATTAGATGCCGTACTTTACATTCCTCAAACTCAATACGACCGGGTACGTATTCGTATGTTTAATGGTCCTGTTAGCGGTGAAGAACTGGCAGTGAACGATTATCGTGTGAAGACGGCAAACGGTAAAATCGAGCTTGCGGGTATTTCAGGAAAGAGACTCGAGGCGGAGACGGCCAATGGCCAAATTCTGATTAAGCGAAGCAAAATCGATAAGCTCGAAGCAGAGTCCATTAACGGCGCAATCAAGTTAGATGGCGACTTTAAGTTTGCTGAGCTTCAAACGTTCAATGGGAATTTAACGTGTCATTTAAATTCTGACCGTTGTGAGTCAATCGTAGCCAAAGGGGCTACAGGCAATATTGATCTTTATGTACCTGTAGGAGTCGCGCTTCATGGAGATTTGAAAACCAATCTTGGCGGCTTGAATGTTTTGGTGGAAGGTGTACAAATTACAGAAGAGAAAAGCGAGGTTGTGCAAAAAGCACTTCGTTTCCAATCTGTCATGCCTTCAGAAAGACAATTGAAGATTTTTGCCGATACAAAAACAGGTTCGGTTCATATCAAAAAAGCGGAAACAGTTGGTTCCATTCTATAAAAAAAAGCTTGTGTAGAAGGATAGTACCTTTCTACACAAGCGTGTAGAGCAGAATATTTCTGCGCTATTTTTTTTGTTCGAAATCAACGTAAGCATCGTAACCATCTTTCTTCAGGCGTTCAACGAGCTCATCAGCATTCTTTCGATCACTAAAAGCACCTACTTGAACTTTGTACAAACCATTTGTTAGCGGCGGAGTTGTTGGTGGAGGAGGGGGCGTGGCAACAGGTTTTTTCACTAAATTAAATTGCTCGGCAATTCCTTTTACGATCGCACCCGCAACTTTCTGACGATACGAGTCAGTTCGGAGGAGGGTTGCTTCTTCTCTGTTCGTCATAAACCCGCTTTCAATCAGTATTGCATCCATGTCTGTCTCACGAAGCACATGGAAGTCAGCTGTTTTTACACCTCGATTTTTACGCCCCGTATCGGCTATTAAGTGTTTTTGAATTTTTTGAGCCACCTCTACAGCAATCTTAGGACGAGAAGGATAGACGTATGTTTCAATGCCGCTTGCATCATTCCAGGTTGAACCATAGGCATTGGCATGAATGGACACATACAAATCCACCTTGAGTTTGTTAGCTGAATTCGTTCGTTCCTGTAATGGGACATCTCGACTATCTGAATGGGCGAAATACACTGTAGTATTTTGATATGTTTCCAAGAGTTGTTTGGCATAATTGGCAACAACTCTATTAAATTCATATTCTGCCATTCCATCTGGACTTCGTTTCCCTGGAGTGTTGAAACCGTGGCCAGCATCAAGCATAATCTTCATCTTACCACTCCTTTCATTTCAAAATTCACTTTTATCATATGTAGTTATCGACTAAAAGGACATGGTTAAACGTGAAGAAATACAATAAAGGTTGTCTGAATTTTATAGAATAGGGACAAAAGCCCCGGAAATGAAAAAAATCCCACGAGGGGATTATCATTATTTTTGTATTTCGAAAAGGTCTTCCAATTTTTCGCTCAGGTAGGCATGTGAATCGCTTACGCCTTGATTGTAAAAATGAGGTGCCAGTTTATCTGTGAAAAAATCGAGCAGGAGCATTGCCTTCAAATCGCCAATCTCTTCATTCTTTTCAGTAGCATAAAAATGTTTAATGCTATTCATCATGCTTTCTTTCATTTCTTTGGAAATCTTCATTTTATTGCTCATGTTCCGTTCCTCCTTTTTAATGAAAGGCTCTGTTAAACTGGGTTGTTGATTTTCGCTCTAGGGCACTCGCTTTCCGCGGCCGAATTATGAAAAAGCCCTAGTGCCGGATTTTTCAAGGGCAAATTCGTCTCGGGCGGTTCGGGAGCCTCCTCGTCGCTTCACTCCTGCGGGGTCTCCCCTGAACCGCTTTTCCCGCAGGACTTTGAATAGGCTTCCTC
The DNA here is from genome assembly GCF_900115925.1 of Bacillus sp. cl95. GTDB lineage: Bacteria > Bacillota > Bacilli > Bacillales > Cytobacillaceae > Neobacillus_A. The sequence continues at coordinate 47,082 of NZ_FOYF01000008.1, forward strand.
GAATAATCCCACGCACGAAGGAAATGCGATAGCATTTTCGAGGAGTCTCGCACCCTTACGCTACAATCAACAAAGCTAATAAATCAACAGTGGTCTTTAACAGAGTCTAATCAAAAAAGGATAGACTGATGCTATCCTTTTTCACTCACGTTATTTATTTTACAGTTCGTTTCATGGAATGTACAAATTTATAGCGGTCGGCACGGTATGCAGATTTTACGAATTCGAATGGTGTACCGTCTTCCAAATAGGATGTACGCTGAATCAAAAGTACCGGAGCACCTTTTTGAATTTGGAGGTGCAATACCTCTGAATCCTTTGCGACTGCAGATTCAATTTCTTGTGAGGCTTCACTAATGATCAGAGAAAGTTTTTCTTCGACGTAACGGTATAATGAATGGTTGATGATTTCTTCAGTCAAGCCTTTGACTAGGTTGGCAGGAACATATGTCGTTTCCAATGCCATTGGTACATCGTCAGCCATCCTCACGCGCTTAATTTCGTAGACGGGTGTGTGTTCAGCAACCTTCAAGCGCTGGGCCACATGAACATCTACTGGAATGATTTCGAATGAAATAAGCGTATTGCTTGGCTTAAATCCACGCGCAAGCATATCTTCGGTAAAGCTCGTCAGTCCTTGTAGCTGTTGTTCCACCTTGCGTTTGCTGACAAAGGTTCCGCGACCTTTTTGTCTGTATAGGAAACCCTCTGTCACAAGATTGTTCAATGCTTGTCTGACTGTCATCCTGCTAATTTGATAGCGCTCTGAAAGTTCACGTTCAGAGGGAATGGTCGCCTCCGGTTCTAATGTACCGCTTTCAATTTGATTTTTAATATATTCTTCAAGCTGATGATAAATTGGAACAGGTGAGTTTTTATCAATCATTTTAAATTCCCCTTATTCTATATCAATGATAAGGCATCGTTGTCCGCAATGATGATCACGTTATGGTGAAGCTTTAGTGCAGACGCCGGAAAGCTTTCGTCTATTTCTCCATTCAATAGCTTTGAAATAGCTTCCGCCTTTTTGACCCCAGATGCGAGCAAAATGATTTCTTTGCTTTTTAAAATTGAGCTAATTCCCATTGTAATCGCGTTTGTTGGTACATCTTCAATTGAAGGGAAGAAGCGTGAATTTGCAATTCTGGTGTTTTCAGTTAATGAGACGATATGAGTGTTGCTCTCAAAAGACGTGCCGGGTTCATTAAATCCGATGTGTCCGTTCTGACCAATTCCTAGAATTTGAACGTCCACCCCGCCTAGTGATTGGATTAGGCGGTCGTACTGATCACATTCTCTTTGCAGGTCAGCGGCCATTCCGTTCGAAATATGGGTCTGATCCAGCGGGATATCGATATGATCGAACAAGATTTTCTTCATAAAATCATGATAACTGTTCGGGTTGTCTTTAGAAAGTCCAATATATTCATCGAGATTAACAGTCGACACTGCTCTGTAAGATGTTTTGTTTTCTTGATAATCCTTTTTTAGAAAGTCATACATGCCACTTGGGGTGCTGCCTGTAGCTAGTCCTAATGTGATTTTCGGATGAGTGCGTACCTTCTCCGCAATCATTTGACCAGCGGTATTGCTCATTTCGGTGTAGTTCTGGGTGCGTATGATTCTCATATTAGTTGTCACCTCGTCTATATGCTAATTGCCCTCGGCAGAATGTCATTACAACCTGAAAATTTTCGTCTAGTACAGTGAAATCGGCATCCTTGTTTACTGCAATGCTGCCTTTTCTATCGAAAATTTGAAGTTGTTTCGCAGGATTTTCGCTGGCCATTTTTACGACTTCGCGAAGACTGCGATCACTAAACTCCACCATGTTCTTTATGGCATCATTCATTTTAAGAATGCTTCCTGCCAGTGTGCCATCTGCTAAAAGTGCTTTCCCATCTGCGACCGTCACTTCTTGTCCACTCAAATCGTATAGACCATTCTTCAGACATTTCGCACGCATGGAATCGGTAATCAAAAGCATGCCGTCTGTTCCTTTCGCATTGAGGGAGAGTTTCAGCATTTCCGGATTGATATGGATGCCGTCGGCAATCAGTTCGACCATGAGTTCTTTAAACAACAATGCGGCGCCCGCTACTCCTGGTTCACGGTGATGCATACCTCTCATTCCATTAAAGAGGTGGGTGACTTGAGTTGCACCTGCTTCAACCGCAGCTTTTACTTCATCATATACAGCATTAGAGTGCCCGATTGAGGCAATAACCCCATTTTGTCGGAAGTAGCGAATCAAACTCATTCCATGCTCTTTTTCAGGTGCGACGGTTACGAGTTTGATTCCTCCGTTGGAAAGTTGTTGCCAGCGTTTGAAAAGCTCAATGTCAGGGTCAAGGATATGACCTTTAGGCTGAGCTCCTGCCCGTTCTTCATTAATAAAAGGTCCCTCAAGGTGAACGCCAAGCATTTCTGCTTTACCAGGCATGTTGTGATGTTCGGCATAATCCGCAGTGTTCACCAGCGCATGCTCAATTTTTTCTTTGCTTTGGGTCATGGTAGTCGCTAAAAAGCTGGTCGTACCTTCTGCAGGAAGGACAATGGCCATTGTTTCAAGCGCTTGAAGATTCGCATCCATTGTGTCCGCGCCGCCAGCCCCGTGAATGTGAATATCGATAAAACCAGGAACGACCGTTTGTTCGGCTGGAATGACTATTGGAGAAAGGGTGGGATATAGGACACTTGCTGTTTCTAGTGGTCCGATGTGAATAATTTTCTCATCTTCTATATAAATGTAGGTTGATTGGACAGTTTCATTTTCCAATACAACTTTTCCATATGCTAAAACTAAGAGTTTCAAAAGTCTCATCTCCGTTCTGACTTTACTCAATATAATTATTTTAAAACGGAATCACAAACTTGTCTATACCACTTCGCGGAATTTATAAAAAATTAAAACTTAATGATGATAATATCAGGTTTTTTTACCGATTTAAGTATGGTTGTCTATACATGTTTATATAATAAAAATCTTGTTCATTTGGTTCTCAGTCAAAAAATGCTAAAATAGAAACAAATCAATTATTAGCGATTCATTAAAGGAGGGCCTCGTTTGGCTAAAGTTCGCACGAAAGACATACTAGAGAAGTTTGAACTGGAATTAATAAGCGGTGAAGAAGGTGTAAATCGTCCGATTACGACGAGTGACATTTCACGTCCGGGTATGGAAATTGCCGGTTATTTTGAATATTATCCTGCTGAGCGAATCCAACTATTAGGTAAAACCGAGCTTTCTTTTTTTGAAAAATTGACGCCATTAGAACGTAAGGACCGTGCTGATCGATTATGTAAGGATATTACACCTGCAATCATTATCACAAGAGAATTGGAAACACCGATCGAATTAGTGGAAGCAGCCGAACGTCAATCTGTACCATTGATGCGCACAAAACAGAAAACGACTAAGTTTTCGAGCCGTCTGACGAATTACTTGGAAGGAAAACTAGCTCCAACAACTGCCGTTCATGGTGTTTTAGTAGATATTTACGGAATTGGTGTATTAATCACAGGTAAGAGTGGTGTTGGTAAAAGTGAAACAGCACTCGAACTTGTAAAAAGAGGGCATCGCCTTGTGGCCGACGACTGTGTAGAAATTCGCCAGGAAGATGAAGACACACTTGTTGGTACTTCTCCTGAATTGATTGAGCATCTCCTGGAAATTCGCGGTCTAGGCATCATAAATGTCATGACGCTATTCGGTGCGGGTGCGGTCAGAAGTTATAAAAGGATTTCACTGATTATGAATCTTGAGTTATGGGATCAGAACAAGCAATATGACAGACTAGGTCTTGATGAAGAAAAAATGAAGATTATCGATACGGAAATCACAAGGATGACAGTTCCAGTAAGACCAGGACGAAACTTGGCTGTTATCATTGAAGTGGCGGCAATGAACTTCCGTTTGAAACGAATGGGTGTAAATGCGGCTCAACAGTTTACTGAGCGCCTTTCTGATGTCATTGAAGATGGCGACCACGACATCAATTAGATGTTTGTTTGGGGAATTTAGCATTACTTATACAGAGATAAACTTGTGAAGGAGAATGGGAATGGAAGAAAATATTCAACCGCTGGACCCGATAGCGTTTTCTTTGGGGCCAATCGATGTTCACTGGTACGGAGTAATCATTGGATGCGGTTTAGCTTTGGCGCTTTGGCTTGCTGTCCGAGAAGGTGTTAAGAGAGGATTGTCGAGTGAGGTATTCCCTGATCTATTGATCTGGGCAATCCCTATTGCCATTATTTCTGCCCGCATTTATTATGTCATTTTTGAATGGGACTACTATGCAAACAATATTGGTGAGGCCTTTAAGATTTGGAATGGTGGAATCGCGATACACGGTGCTTTAATTGGTTCCGTTCTTACCACTTACTTTTTTGCAAAATCAAAAGGATTATCTTTTTGGAAGCTTGCTGACATTGCTGCACCTAGCATCATCCTCGGACAGGCCATTGGCCGTTGGGGAAATTTCATGAATCAGGAAGCACACGGCGGCGAAGTGACGCGAAGCTTTTTAGAAAACCTTCATCTACCTGAGTTTATCATCAATCAAATGTACATCAATGGCGTTTATTATCATCCAACATTCTTATATGAATCCGTTTGGAACATCGTCGGCTTTGGATTGTTAGTTCTATTAAGAAGAGCGAATTTACGTCGCGGAGAAATGTTCCTATCCTATGTCATTTGGTACTCAATCGGCCGCTTCTTCGTTGAAGGAATGCGTACAGATAGCCTGATGTTGACAGAATCATTAAGAATGGCGCAAATGATTTCGATCGTGTTGGTTGTCGGCGCACTTATGATCCTGTTCTTCCGCAGGAAAAAAGGTTTGGCTGAAAATAGATATTTAGATCAACCGGTTGCGGGCGCTTAATGGAAAAGATCAACTGGGGGAAATCAGTTAAAAGTGGATTTAGAAATGGTCTGAAAACGACTTGGTCGCTCGGGAAAATCATTTTTCCGGTGACACTCATCGTGGCACTTTTGAAGTACACTCCTGTGTTACCATGGTTGATGGATTTCATTTCGCCTGCCATGAATGTAATCGGTTTGCGTGGTGACGCGGCAATCCCTTTGGTCATAGGTAATTTTCTTAATTTGTATGCGGCCATCGGTGCGATATTATCGCTTGATTTTTCGGTTAAAGAAGTTTTTATCATTGCCATCATGCTTTCCTTTTCTCATAACGTGCTGATTGAAACAAGTGTCGCATTAAAGGTGGGCGTTAAACTTTGGGTTGTCCTTGCCGTCAGATTTGGACTTGCTATCTTTTCGGCAGCTGTCATTCACTTAGTATGGAAGGGCGGAAGTGAAAAGGCGGTTTATGGACTCATTTCAGCAGATGATAAAGAGCTCGGCGGTGTTGGTCCCATTTTACTCGATGCCTTTGAGAAAGCTGGCTTGGGCATTTTGCAGTTGGCGATTATCGTCATTCCGCTCATGATCGTGATTCAGATTCTGAAAGACCTGCAATGGCTCGCTGTCTTCTCAAGATGGATGGCTCCTGTGACAAGGTCGTTGGGCATGAAAGAAAATACCTCGACGACTCTCGCTGCCGGTCTGCTGTTTGGTCTTGCGTATGGAGCGGGAGTTATGATTCAAGCGGTGAAAGAGGACGGAGTCAGCAAGAAAGATGTGACACTCGCTTTTATCTTCTTGGTAGCCTGCCACGCTGCGGTTGAAGATACGTTGATTTTCATCCCGCTGGGCATTCCAGTCTGGCCGTTATTTCTGATCAGGCTTGTCACAGCCATCGTGCTGACGTTAGTCGTAGCGACCATCTGGAATCGTCAGGTTGTCCCGCTGAATAAAAGTGCTTAATTTAATGGCAAAATGAAAGCATAGTTAACCGTTTAGCTCAAGCGCAAATGACTGCGCTTGTGCTTTTCTGATAAGAGAGGATGTCATCTATGAATAATAACATAACAACAGTTCTGTTCGACCTTGATGGAACTTTAATTGATACAAATGAATTAATTATCCGCTCGTTTTTACATACGCTTGAGCATTATCGTCCTGGGGAATACCAGCGTCAAGATGTGCTGCCATTCCTCGGTCCTACCTTAACGGAGACATTTTCTGCGATTGACCCGAACATGGTTCAAGACATGATTACGACATACAGGGCTTACAATCTAGAAAATCACGATATGCTTGTAACCGAATTTAATGGTGTTTACGAGACAGTGCGTACGTTAAAAGAGAACGGCTTTAAGTTAGCGATTGTTACAACGAAAATTTTGCCAGTCGCTTTGAAGGGATTAAAATTGACGAAACTCGATGAATTCTTCGATGTCGTTGTTGCTCTTGACCATGTGGAAAAGCCGAAACCGGATCCCGAGCCGATACTTGCGGCATTGAAGTTGCTTGGTTCGAATCCGGAAGAAGCGATTATGGTTGGCGACAATCATCATGATATCCTCGGCGGCAAGAATGCCGGTACGAAGACAGCAGGTGTATCGTGGAGCATAAAAGGTCGCCAGCATATCGCCAGCTACGAGCCGGATTATATCCTGGAGAATATGGCTGATTTACTTGATATTGTTGGAGTGGGGTTTGATGAGAAAAACTAGCCGGTTTCCGGTTGAGGGTGCCAACTCGCTTTGGCACGTCTATAAGACGGTTCCTTTTTGGAAGGTCGTTAAAAATTTCGTCGTCATTCAAATGGCACGCTACACGCCATTTTTAGGGATGAAAAATTGGCTTTATCGCAATTTTTTAAGAATGAAGGTAGGGGAGCAAACATCGTTTGCGCTCATGGTCATGCTTGATGTCATGTTCCCTGAAAAAATAAGCGTTGGCCGCAATACGGTCATCGGATATAACACGACGATTCTCGCGCATGAGTATCTCATCCGTGAATACAGGCTCGGAGATGTTAAAATCGGGAGCGAAGTCATGATCGGAGCGAACACAACGATCCTGCCAGGAATAACGATTGGAGACGGCGCAATCGTTTCAGCAGGTACACTGGTTCATAAGGATGTGCCCGCGGGTTCTTTTGTTGGAGGCAATCCAATGAGGGTCATTTATACAAAAGAAGAATTGCAGCAAAGATGGGCAGATGACCCGATATATGGATTAAAGTAGGCCTGGTTCATGTAGAACCAGGCTTTTTTGAAAGATAAGAATGTAAAAATAAAAACGTATTTTTGTTTGAAAAGCGCATTCACAAAAGAAAACGGGTAAGTGTACAGTCACACAAATGAACCATACAGTGACACAAATAGAAATTCTCCTATAACCTCCTTTATTTAAGAAGTGCTCAAAATTGTTCTCTATATTGGTTTATTTACATCTGAGCATTCTACATGAAGACCAAGTTAAGCATTTTTTCACCTAAAATCGTAACTTTCATCTCCCTTGGAAGAATTGATTTAAAATTTTCATATAGAAATTATGATTTTCTCCCTAAAAATGAAAATTACCCCTCATTCTGATAGTTGATTCGGAATGAGGGGTATATTGTTTTTATGGGCATTTTTTTGAAGAAAAATTTGTGCCTGCAAATTTAACTTTTACAAGCTTAACGGTTGACGAAGTTATAGCCGAGGGGTAAACTACTAATAACTTCAACTCTCTACCATATTAGCAAACTAAAGGATTCTGAATTTAAGGGTGATCATGTGAGCCGATTATTTATGTTCGAAAAGCCTCTCGGGATGAGAGATACGTTGCCGAAATTATATGAAACAAAACATAAGATCCGTACGAAAATGGAAAACGCCATTCGGAAGTGGGGATATCAATATATTGAAACACCGACTCTTGAATATTATGAAACCGTCGGAGCAGCATCTGCCATTCTAGATCAACAATTGTTTAAATTGCTCGATCAGCAAGGTCACACACTCGTGTTGAGACCTGATATGACAGCGCCGATTGCACGTGTTGCGGCCTCAAGATTGATGGATCAAGACCTTCCGCTACGCATCGCGTATTCAGCTAATGTCTATCGGGCGCAACAGCGAGAAGGTGGACGTCCTGCAGAGTTTGAACAGGTTGGTGTTGAATGTATTAGTGACAAAACGGTATCGAGCGATGGTGAGGTCATTTCATTACTCATTGCATCTGTTGAGGAAGCTGGTTTATCGGAATTCAAGCTTTCGATAGGTCACATGGCGTTCGTTCAGGAATTGTTTTTGCAGATTCTCGGGACAGAAGAGCGTGCGAATACCTTAAGAAAATTTTTATATGAAAAAAATTACGTTGGATATAGAGAGCATGTAAAGTCGTTGCAGCTCTCATCCATTGATAAGCAAAGACTCCTTGATTTCCTGGATTTAAGAGGGGGAGTCGAGGTCATCGAAAAAGCGCAAGCGATCATGGAGAACGAAAAGGGCAGGGAAGCCATCGTTCAATTACAAGAGCTATGGGACATTCTCGCTGATTATGAAGAAGAACAGCGAATCAAGTTTGATTTAACGCTTGTTAGCCATATGAGTTATTATACGGGCATTCTTTTTGAAATGTATGCGGGGCAGGTTGGATTTCCGATTGCCAATGGTGGCAGATATGACGGGTTACTTGCGAAATTTGGAAAAGACACTAGTGCAACCGGATTTGCTATTCGTTTGGACCGCTTGCTTGAAGCACTAAGCGATGATGCAACGAACGAACCGGTATACTGCATCCTTTTTAGTGGAGAGCGGCGCAAAGAAGCGTTTCAATACGCGAAAAAGATGAGGGCAGAAGGCAAGAGTGTCGTTCTGCAAGACATTAATGGCGTGAACAATCTTGATGCATGCACAGACCAATATGATGAGATTACTTTCTTAGTCGGGAAGCAGGAAAGGGGCTTTGACAATGAATGACTGGTTAACAATCGCCATGCCAAAAGGGCGCATTTTTGAAGAAGCCGCTGATCTGCTTAGAAAGGCTGGTTATGATTTGCCTCCCGAATTCGATGATTCAAGGAAATTGATTATTGATGTGGAAGAAGAAAAATTGCGTTTTATTTTAGCGAAGCCAATGGATGTTCCGACGTATGTGGAGCATGGTGTCGCTGACCTTGGCATTGCAGGGAAAGACGTCATGCTGGAAGAAGAACGAGACGTTTATGAACTGTTGGATTTGAACATCAGCCGTTGTTATCTTGCTGTGGCTGGTTTACCGAATACGAAAATGAACGAAGTGGCACCTAAAGTTGCGACGAAATACCCGAATGTGGCGGCTGCTTTTTTTAGAGAACAGGGTGAGCAGGTAGAGATTATCAAACTAAACGGTTCCATTGAACTTGCGCCACTAATCGGGCTATCCGATCGAATTGTCGATATCGTTTCATCGGGTCGCACGTTACGTGAAAATGGATTGGTTGAGTATGAACATATTGTAGAAATTACCTCAAGGTTAATCGGGAACCCTGTCAGTTATCGTTTAAAGGACGAACGAATTGAATTAATGGTTGATAGATTGAGCAAAGTTGTAGCTGAAGCTTGAAAGGATGAATGTTGTGAAAATACTGCAAGTGAGTGAGGCTATTTCGATCAAAAGGTCGATTGAAACAGGGACGTTAGTGCAGCAGAGCGCGGTTAAGAACATTATTGCGGAAGTCCGCCAAAAAGGGGATAGAGCCTTATTTGATTTCACGGAAAAATTTGATCGTTGTCAGCTTGAGACTCTGTTGGTAAGCGAAAGTGAAATAGAAGAGGCCTACCAAAGCATCGATGAAAATGCGGTCTCTATTATCCGTGAATCTGCCCAAAATATCCGTCGTTTCCATGAGAAACAGCTTCGCCCTTCTTGGATGACAACAGAAGAGAACGGCACAATGCTCGGTCAAAAACTGACTCCTCTTGATTCTGTCGGCGTTTATGTGCCTGGTGGAACGGCAGCTTATCCATCATCGGTACTGATGAATGTCATTCCGGCACAAGTCGCCGGCGTAGAACGGATTGCCATGGTATCACCACCTAATCAAACAGGGAAACTGCCGGCAGGTGTGCTGGTAGCTGCGAAAGAGGCAGGTGTGAAAGAAATCTATAAAGTTGGCGGAGCCCAAGCGGTCGCAGCGTTGGCATATGGTACCGAAACAGTCATGCCGGTCGATAAGATTGTCGGTCCAGGGAATATTTATGTGGCACTCGCGAAGCGTGAAGTATTTGGTGATGTCGACATTGATATGATTGCCGGACCTAGTGAGATAGCGGTTTTAGCGGATGATTCTGCATTCGCAGACGAAATAGCGGCAGACCTATTGTCGCAGGCCGAGCATGATCCAAGAGCATGCAGCGTTCTTGTTACCCCGTCCCAATCCCTTGCCGAGCAAGTTGCGATTGAAGTGGAAAAACAGTTGCAGAGTTTGCCGCGACAAGAAATCGCAGCTCAATCCATACGCGATTACGGCATCATTTATGTGACTTCAACCATAGAAGAAGCAATCGATACCATCAACAAGCTCGCACCTGAACATTTGGAGGTCATCACCGAAAACGCGATGGAGCTGCTTGGGAGTATTCGCCATGCAGGAGCGATTTTTATCGGGAGATACAGTTCAGAACCTGTCGGCGATTATTTCGCTGGACCAAACCATGTACTGCCGACAAATGGGACAGCCCGTTTTTCTAGCCCATTGAATGTAGATGATTTTCAGAAAAAATCAAGTGTGATTGTATATAGTGAAAAAGCATTTAAAGATAATGCAGAAAAAATTGCTGCTTTTGCTAGACTCGAAGGACTGGAAGCCCATGCAAGAGCGATTGAGGTTCGATTGAAAGGGAAATAAGGAGGCTAAACGATGGAAAGAACAGCAAGTATTGACCGGAAAACGAATGAGACGAATATAAAATTATCACTTGATATAGATGGGGAAGGTCAAGCAAGTCTAGAGACAGGTGTGCCTTTCCTTACGCACATGCTCGATTTGTTTGCGAAGCACGGGCAGTTCAATTTAACAGTGGATGCTAAAGGCGACACGGAAGTAGATGATCACCACACGACAGAAGATATTGGGATATGTCTCGGGTACGCCTTGAAGGAAGCTTTGGGTGATAAAAAAGGAATCAAGCGCTATGGCAATGCTTTTGTACCGATGGACGAGGCACTTGCCCAAGTAGTCGTCGATTTGAGCAATCGTCCGCACCTTGAAATGCGCGCGCAGTTTCCAAGCCAAAAAGTCGGAACGTTTGATACGGAGCTTGTACATGAATTCTTATGGAAACTTGCACTAGAAGCCCGCATGAATCTTCATGTTATCGTACATTATGGTCAAAATACCCACCATATCATTGAAGCTATTTTTAAAGCGTTGGCTCGTGCACTTGATGAGGCGACGACAATTGATCCGCGAATAAAAGGAATTCCATCGACGAAGGGAATGCTCTAAATGATTGGCATCGTTGATTATGGCATGGGCAACTTGTTCAGTGTCAGTAAGGCGCTGGAACGTCTTGATGCAGAATATTTCATCACTAAAAACAAGGACGAACTCATGAACGCAAGTGCCCTTTTGCTTCCTGGTGTTGGTTCCTTCCGTGACGCGATGAAAAGTCTAAACGAGACGGGACTTGCAAAAGTGATTGTTGAATTTGCTCAAACTGGAAAGCCTTTGCTAGGCATTTGTCTTGGTATGCAGCTCTTGTTCGAGGAAAGCGAAGAAAATGTTCCAACGAAAGGTCTTGGTTTGCTACCTGGCAAGATTGAACGTTTTAGTGGAGTGGCATCAGACAGTACTACATACAAAGTTCCGCATATGGGTTGGAACCGTCTGGAGTTCATTCTGGAATCGCCGATTACTGCGGGACTTGATAACGACTATGTCTATTTTGTTCATTCCTATTTTTTGAATGCCGATCAAAATGATACGGTCATCGCCAAAAGCTCTTATCACGAAAGTGTAGCGGCTATTGTAGGGCGAGGGAATGTGTTTGGAATGCAGTTTCACCCAGAAAAAAGCAGTAAGCTTGGCATGGAGCTGCTGCGGAATTTTAAAAAGCTCGCGGAAGAAAGGACGGTAACACCATGAGTTTTACAATTTATCCTGCGATAGATATGCGGGGCGGAAAATGTGTCCGTCTTTTACAAGGTGACTATGACAAAGAAACGGTTTATGCCGATAATCCTTTTGAAATGGCCAAAACTTTCGCTGCTAATGGGGCAGAATGGATCCATATGGTGGATCTTGATGGCGCAAAAGACGGCAAGCGAGTTAACGATGCATACGTAATTAAAGCTGCTAAGGAACTTGGCGTAAAAGTGCAAATCGGCGGCGGAATCCGTACGGAAGCCGATATCGCTCATTATCTTGAAAATGGCGTAAATAGAGTCATAATCGGCAGCATTGCCGTTTCAAATCCTGAGTTTGCGATTGAAATGATTCAAAAGTATGGTGAAAGAATCGTTATCGGTATTGATGCCAAAAATGGTTATGTGGCGACGCACGGCTGGCTCGATACTTCAACAGTGAAGGCAACCGAATTGGGAAAACGATTTGCTGAAGCGGGTGCAGAAACTTTTATTTTTACCGATATTGCGACTGATGGAACACTAGCAGGTCCAAATGTTGAAGCAATCGTAGAAATGGCCGAGCAGACGGGTAAAAGTGTCATCGCTTCAGGTGGAGTAAGTCAGCTTGCTGATTTGACCACCCTCCTTTCTTATGAGGATGTAGGGGTAAGTGGTGCCATTATTGGTAAGGCACTTTACGAAAACCGATTCACCCTTGTTGACGCTTTGGAAGAGGTGAAGTAATGCTGACTAAAAGGATTGTACCTTGTCTGGATGTGAAAGACGGACGTGTGGTAAAAGGTGTTCAGTTTGTTCAATTGCGTGATGCAGGTGATCCCGTTGAATTGGCTCGTTTTTATGATGAGCAAGGGGCAGATGAGCTTGTTTTTCTCGACATTTCCGCATCGAATGAAGGGCGCAAAACGATGATCGAAGTCGTGAAGGCAGTGGCATCGGAGCTTGCGATTCCTTTTACTGTAGGTGGTGGGATCAATTCACTTGAAGATATGAAAAGAATTTTACGTTCAGGCGCTGACAAGGTGTCATTAAATACAGCAGCTGTGAATAATCCGGGACTGATTGCTGAAGGCTCGCAGTATTTCGGGGCACAGTGCATCGTTGTAGCGATTGATGCCAAATACGACGAGGAGATTGGTTCATGGCGCGTATACACCCACGGAGGCAGAACGGCTACTGACAAGGAAGTCATCGCTTGGGCAAAAGAAGCGGTCGAACTTGGTGCAGGAGAAATCCTGCTGACAAGTATGGACAGCGATGGTGAGAAAAAAGGTTTTGATTTGAAGTTGACGCGAGTGGTTAGTGAAGCAGTTTCCGTACCGGTTATTGCTTCAGGTGGTGCCGGCAAAGCTGAACATTTTGCCGAAGCTTTTACAGAAGGAAAGGCAGATGCGGCATTGGCAGCTTCGATTTTTCATTATAAAGAAACGTCTGTAGACGAAGTGAAGAGTTATATACGTGCGAAAGGGGTGGCTGTAAGATGAACGTGAAATTCGATGAAAAAGGCTTGGTTCCTGCGATTGTTCAGGATGCAGCTACGAAAGAAGTCCTAACACTCGCTTATATGAATGAGGAATCTCTTAATAAGACATTAGAAACGCGTGAAACGTGGTTTTATAGCCGCTCACGTCAAGAACTTTGGAATAAAGGTGCAACGAGTGGGAATAAGCAGCGTGTCATCGAAGTGAAGTATGATTGTGACCAAGATGCAGTGCTCGTACTTGTCGAACCTCAAGGTCCGGCTTGCCATACAGGGGCTGTGAGCTGTTTTACAGATAGTTTGCTACAATCGGAAACTGGTGCTGTTTCAGAATACAGCATCCTCAATTCTTTGGAAAAAGTCATCGTTGAGCGCGAAAAAGAGGGTCCAGAAGGTGCTTATACGACGTACTTATTTGAAAAAGGCGTCGATAAAATTTTGAAAAAGGTCGGAGAAGAAGCGGCTGAGGTCATCATCGCTGCGAAAAATCGCGACCGTGAAGAATTAAAATGGGAAAGTGCCGATCTGCTGTACCATTTGATGGTATTGCTAGTTGAACAGGGTCTCTCCTTCAACGAAGTCCTTTCAGTCCTGAAGAAGCGCCATGAAAGAACAGATAAAGAATAGGGATTAACCAGCATTTGGAAACCTCTGATGCTGGTTTTTTGTTGTGGCTACGAGATGGAGAGATGTTTTTTTTATGAAAATAAGAAAAACCATTATACAAGTCCACTTATATTCTGCCTCTTCTCCCCTCTATCTTGCATATGATATAATAATCTAATGAGCATTTCACAATTTATGGAGGACTTCATGGGTAAAGACTCAAAAGCAAGAAAACAAACAGGGAAACTGCTTTCCTTTATTCCAACTGGGGAATATTATTTCACGAAGGGTTTAAAAGCATTCCATCGTCGTGATTTTCATAAAGCAAAAAAATATTTACAACGAGCGATGCAGCTTGAGCCAGGTGAACCAATGATTATGTGCCAGTTGGCAATTGTTTGGACGGAAATCGGAGAATACGAGAATTCCAACCGCCTCTTGCACACAATCCTTGAAGAACTTGATGAAGATATGGCTGAATGCCATTATTTTTTAGCGAACAATTATGCCCACATGGGATTCTTTAAAGATGCTTATCATCATGCAAAACTATATATTCAATTAGAACCAGACGGCGACTTCATTGAAGATACCGAAGATTTATTGGAAGTATTGACGCTCGAAGCAGATGAAGTTGAGGATGAGTTGTACGAACAGGATGACTTGATGATCAAGCAGGAGCAAGCGCGTGATTTGTTGGAATCAGGATATTTTCCGAAGGCAATCGAGCTTCTGAATACAGTGATCGAGGAATATCCAGAATACTGGTCGGCTTATAACAATTTGGCTTTAGCTTACTTCTATCTCGGTGAGACAGAGAAGGCGGCAGATATTCTTGAAGATGTTCTTGTCAGGAATCCCGGAAATCTTCATGCCCTATGCAACCGGTTAGTGTTTGCCTATTACCTCAAAAGGGCTGAAGAGGTAGAAGACTTAACAAATACTTTGAAAAAAATCAATCCGCTCATTACAGAACACCAATTCAAGCTTGGGGCTACTTTTGCGTTGGTTGGTGAGTATTCTTATGCGTATATGTGGCTTAAAAAGTTGTATAAACGTGGTTATGAAGGTGAAGGTCCGTATTATTACTGGCTTGCATATTCTGCTTTTCATACAGGCAATGAAACGTTTGCGCGTAACATTTGGAAAATCGTTCTAGAAATCAATCCTGAAAAAGAAGGAATGGAGCCATGGAACGAGGAACGTATGCCGCGTAACGGTTTTGAGGATCACATTGGTTCGATTTTGCAAAGATTAGAAAGCGACTATGAAGAAGAACGCCTCTTTGCATTGTTTTTGACATCTGTTTCAAGTAAAAAAGAGGAAATTCTTGCATCTGAACGTTATTTTATGCACGGGAAAATTTCTGCATCAGAGAAAGAATATATCCGCTACATTAAAACAGGAGTAAGCCGAGACTCATCGTTGAAGGAAGCCCATCAGGTTGCTACTATGTTTCATCTTCGTTATCAGCCAATTGGCACGATAGAAGCAGGCTTGTACCTCATGTGGTACTCCGTTTTTGTAGAATTGACAGAAAGCAATCAGCAAGTCAAAAACGCAAATGCTTGGGCAGCTGCTACAGAATATATTTGGTTGAAGCTTCGTCGAGAAAAGGTTTCCCAAAAAATGATCGCCGACGATTATGGTTTATCGGCCGCTACCGTCGGGAAATATGTAAAATTAGTGAACAGCATTTTAGACAAACAATAAAGCACAAAGTTCAAAGATAACGAAATCGCCCTAGCGCCTAGCCAGTTTTCCCTAGAATTGCGGAACATTTTCTAGGCGCTTTTTTTATGAAACAAGGAAGTGAATTTAACCAAGACAACTGTCTAGCTCCAGGGCGCATGCGCTTTTCGAATATGAGCAGATTTTTGGACTTAAGGCCCTTTGTTTTATAGGATAAGAATAGCAAGGGAATACTAAGCAAGAAAGCTTGTTTGGATGTTCTAGTTTAAGGAGTGGAACCTCATGTCAGAAGAAAAAATTTATGATGTCATTATAGCAGGTGCTGGCCCAGCTGGTATGACTGCAGCTGTATATACTTCACGTGCTAATTTATCAACTTTGATGATTGAACGCGGAATTCCTGGCGGTCAAATGGCAAATACAGAAGAAGTTGAAAATTATCCTGGATTTGACCACATCTTAGGACCAGAACTATCGACGAAAATGTTCGAACACGCAAAGAAGTTCGGTGCTGAATATGCGTATGGAGATATTAAGGAAGTCATCGATAACGGCGAATACAAAACTGTCATCGCAGGCTCTAAAGAATATAAAGCATATGCTGTGATTATTTCAGCAGGTGCAGAATACAAGAAAATTGGAGTGCCTGGTGAAAAAGAACTTGGCGGTCGCGGTGTATCTTATTGCGCAGTTTGTGATGGCGCATTCTTTAAAGGGAAGGAACTTGTCGTTGTAGGCGGAGGAGACTCAGCTGTTGAAGAAGGCGTTTATTTAACACGCTTTGCTTCAAAAGTAACAATTGTTCACCGTCGTGACGAGCTTCGTGCTCAAAAGATTCTTCAAGATCGTGCATTTGCCAACGAAAAAATTGAATTCATCTGGAACTCTACTATCAAGGAAATTAATGACAAGGACGGTAAAGTAGGCAGTGTGACGCTTATATCTACTGAAAACGGAGAAGAAAAGGAATTCAAAACCGATGGTGTGTTCATCTATATCGGAATGGTTCCTCTTTCAAAGCCATTCGTAAACCTAGGCATCACGAATGAAAATGGTTATATCGAAACAAACGACCGCATGGAAACGAAGGTCCCTGGCATTTATGCTGCAGGTGACATCCGTGAAAAAACATTACGTCAAATCGTTACAGCAACGGGAGATGGCAGTATCGCTGCTCAAGCTGCACAACACTATATTGAAGAATTAAAAGAGGAAATGAAGGCGAAAAAATAAGTTTGTCCCTTTATGTCGTAAAATGTGAACGAAATTTCACAAAAAAGTAACTCTTATTTAACCCTTCTGTAACAATAGTGAAATAAAGATGGGGTAGAATAAGAATAGAATTGACCCCCTTTTAAAAATATATTTTTTTGGCACAGGCTGAATGGCCTGTGCTCTTTTTTTGTATGTAGACTATTGTCGTACTAAAATACAAAATTCCTGAATCTTATTATCAATATATGCCAAGATCTCGCGATTGTGGGATTTCCTATCCTGGCTAACCAGATAAATGCCGCTTTTCTTCTCTTTTAACAAAATTATCAAATTTCTATTCATTGTGAGTAGATTTTAAAAATAGTATAATGAAAAGAATGTAATAGCTTTCAAAACTGAAAAGTTTCGTTATAGAGGTGAATGAACGATGCAGCGAGTCACCAACTGTGTGTTGCTGAAAGATAATCAAATATTACTTCTTCAAAAACCTAGACGTGGCTGGTGGGTCGCCCCGGGTGGAAAGATGGAGCCGGGAGAATCGGTGCGTGATTCTTGCATTCGTGAATATCGTGAAGAAACAGGAATCTACTTAAAAGATCCGCAGTTAAAGGGTGTTTTTACTTTTATCATGAAAGAAGAAGATCAAGTCATTTCAGAGTGGATGATGTTCACGTTTTTCGCTAAACTATCTGATGGTCTAAAACTGGATGAGTCAGAAGAGGGAAAGCTTGAATGGAAGGATATTGACCAATTAAGCAAACTTGACATGGCTGCTGGAGATTATCACATTCTTGACTATATGGTGCATGGAAATGGAATTATCTATGGAACCTTTACGTATACAAAAGATTTTAAGCTTCTTAGCTATCGTTTAGATCCAAGCTAAAGTTAACAGAGAACAATTTCAGATTAAACTCAGGGGGAATGAAAATGAGTACGGGATCGACGGATACTCAAATGGTCATCATTACAGGGATGTCTGGTGCAGGTAAAACAGTAGCGATACAATGCTTTGAGGATTTAGGTTTTTTCTGTGTAGACAACCTGCCGCCGACTTTGTTACCAAAATTTCTTGAACTTATGAAAGAATCCGGAAATAAGATGAACAAAGTGGCACTTGTCATGGACTTAAGGGGCCGTGAGTTTTTTGATCATCTTTTCAAGGCGCTTGATGATCTTGCCGAAACTTCCTGGGTGGCACCGCAAATTCTTTTTTTAGATGCTGATGATTCAAGCTTGGTTAGACGATATAAAGAAACGAGAAGATCTCATCCGCTTGCACCGTCAGGACTTCCTCTTGAAGGGATCAGACTTGAGAGAGAACTTTTGGAAGAACTGAAAGGTAGAGCGCAGCAAATTTTCAATACCTCAACACTGAAGCCGCGTGAGCTTCGTGAAAAAATATTGACAGGTTTCTCTGCGGATAAACGAACCACTTTTACTGTGAACGTGATGTCCTTTGGTTTCAAACATGGCATTCCGATTGATGCCGACCTTGTTTTCGATGTGAGATTTTTGCCAAATCCACATTATATCGAACACATGAGACCGAAAACAGGCTTAGAGGAAGAAGTTTCGAGTTATGTCCTTAAGTGGAGTGAAACCCAAAAATTCATTGAAAAAGTAAGTGAGCTACTTACTTTTATGCTTCCGCATTATAAACGTGAAGGTAAGTCTCAATTGGTGATCGCCATTGGATGCACAGGTGGACAACATCGCTCTGTGACTCTGGCTGAGTATTTTGGAAAGCTTTTTCAAGCGGACTATCATACAAAGATTACGCACCGTGATATTGAGAGGAGAAAGGAACAAACAACATGACCAAGAACGGCCAGCCCAAAATCGTCATAATTGGCGGGGGTACAGGATTACCTGTTCTATTGAGAGGCTTAAAGAAATATCCTGTAGATATTACCGCTATTGTCACCGTCGCGGATGACGGTGGCAGTTCGGGAAGATTGCGGGATGATTTGGACATACCGCCTCCAGGGGATATCCGAAATGTTCTGGCAGCACTTTCTGATGTTGAACCACTCATTGAAGAGATGTTTCAGCATCGATTCAAGACATCGAATGAACTTTCCGGACATTCGCTCGGGAATCTGATTTTAGCTGCAATGACTTCCATTACAGGGAATTTTGTTCATGCCATCCAAGAGATGAGCAAAGTACTCAATGTGAATGGTAAAGTATTGCCTGCTGCTAATCAAAGTGTTGTCTTGCATGCGGAAATGGAAGACGGAACGATTGTGTCAGGTGAATCCAAAATCCCTTTTTCAGGAAAAAGAATCAAGAAGGTGTTTTTAACACCTGAAGATATAACGCCGCTACCCGAAACTTTGCAGGCGATTAGACAGGCAGACATGATCATTATTGGCCCAGGCAGTTTGTACACGAGCATATTACCGAATTTACTTGTGCCGCAGATTGGGGATGAAGTCTGTGCTGCTAAAGCTAAGAAGGTGTATATTTGCAATCTCATGACCCAGGCGGGAGAGACGCATGGATTTACGGCAAGTGATCATGTTGAAGCAATTTACAGTCATATGGGATGCGCGTCTATTGATACCATTCTTGTGAGCAATGATGACATTCCATTCGACGTTCAGCTTCGCTATGATGAAGAGTTAGCAAAACCTGTCCATTTCGATCTTCCTAGGTTATATGACTTGGGACTTGAGGTTGTACCTGGTGAAATTGCGCGTCAAACAGATGGTGCCCTTCGCCATGATACAAAACTAGTGGCAGAAATTTTATATTCTTTACTTTTAGATGAAACCAAAAAGAGGTTTAATGCGTAGTATTAGTGCAAGCGTTTGTCTAACTACTACCGTCTCTAAGATTTTTCTAAGATAATAGGAAAGTATGATGCTACTACAAAGTTATCATTTGGGTAGCAGAATTGCCTAAGGGGCAATATTTACTGGCTCGAATTGGGCACTTCCGCTGTTCTATAGACATAGGAAAAATGATGATACTAAATTAGATAATGGTCTAGTTGCAGCCCCAAATTGGGCGCTTGCGCTTTTCTAATAGGGGGTGAAGGCATGTCTTTCGCTTCGGAAACGAAAAAAGAGCTTACCAATCTGGAAGTCAAAGGCTGTTGTGGAATAGCCGAGCTTTCTGCATTGATCCGAATGAACGGCTCGCTTTCTTTCTCCAACCGAAAGCTAATTGTGGACATTCAAACCGAGAATGCTGCAATTGCCAGAAGGATTTACACATTAATAAAAAAGAACTTTGAGGTTCAAGTCGAACTTCTTGTACGAAAGAAGATGAGACTTAAGAAGAATAATGTTTACATTGTTCGCCTAAAAGAAGAAACAAAACACATTTTAGAAGTGTTGAAGATACTTGGCGACGGATTTACGTTTGTCCATGATATTGATAAAGATTTGGTGAAAAAGAAGTGCTGCAAGCGCTCCTATTTAAGAGGGGCATTTCTAGCTGGGGGTTCGGTGAACAATCCGGAGACATCCTCTTACCATCTTGAAATTTTCTCGCTATATAAAGAGCATAATGACTCTTTATGCGAGTTGATGAATACATTTGGGCTAAACAGTAAGACATTGGAACGAAAAAAGGGCTTTATCACTTATTTAAAAGAAGCCGAAAAAATTACCGAGTTTTTAAATATCATTGGTGCACACAATTCTCTGTTACGTTTTGAGGATGTCCGCATTGTCAGGGATATGAGAAATTCGGTGAACCGACTTGTAAATTGTGAGACAGCCAATCTTAATAAAACCATTGGAGCGGCGATTCGACAGGTTGAAAACATCCGTTATATCGATAGAACGGTAGGTTTGCATATTCTTCCTGAAAAACTGCGCGAGATCGCTGAACTGAGAGTGACTTACCAGGATATCACCCTTAAAGAGTTAGGTGAAATGGTCACAGGTGGATCAATCAGTAAATCGGGTATCAACCATCGATTGAGAAAGATTGATGAAATCGCTGATAAATTGCGTGCCGGAGAGACAGTCCCGAGAGGTTAATGAAGTTTTCACTGCCGTTCACAGCGGCTGAATATAGAGAAAAAATGAGGAGGAATTGTGATGGTGGAAAAACAGGTAGAAGTTAAGTTGAAAACTGGTCTACAAGCACGACCTGCGGCACTCTTTGTTCAAGAAGCAAACAAATTCACGGCGGAAATCTTCTTAGAAAAAGACGGTAAGAAAGTAAATGCAAAAAGCATCATGGGACTTATGAGTCTTGCTGTTAGCTCAGGATCTCTCATCAACATCATCGCAGACGGTCAAGACGAGGAAGAAGCAGTTATCGCTTTGGCTGAATACATTCAAAAGCAAAACTAAAAAAATCGCACCCGCTTAGCTGGTGCGATTTTTCTTTTATCAGGCGTTAGACACCTTACTCTATTTATCTTTCTTCTCTTCAAGCGGATTACGAGTAATGATATGGTCAACAAGACCGTACTCTAGCGCTCTTTCAGCTGTCATGAAGTTATCGCGGTCAGTATCTTTTGAGATGACTTCCAGCGGCTGTCCAGTACGCTCAGAAAGGATCGTATTAAGCTTTTCACGAAGGAAAAGAATGCGCTTAGCAGCGATTTCGATTTCTGTTGCTTGACCTTGAGCTCCACCAAGTGGTTGGTGAATCATTACTTCAGCATTTGGAAGGGCATAACGCTTACCTTTTTCACCTGCTGCGAGAAGGAATGCACCCATAGAAGCTGCCATACCGATACAGATTGTTTGTACCTTTGGTCTGATGAATTGCATTGTATCATAAATTGCCATACCAGCTGTGATGCTGCCGCCAGGGCTGTTAATGTAAATGGATATGTCCTTTTCAGGGTTTTCTGCTTCAAGGAATAAAAGCTGTGCAACGATGCTGTTTGCAACATGATCGTCAATAGCGCTTCCAAGCATAATGATGCGGTCTTTCAAAAGACGAGAGTAAATGTCATACGCTCTTTCGCCGCGATTTGTTTGCTCAATAACTGTAGGAATCAAATTCATGCTAATTTCCTCCTCAATCTGTACTCACATACAATGATGTATGCGGTTTATTATGTATTGTTATCATACACTGATGGTCAATTAAGGTCAAACGAATCACCTTGTAATCGTTCGACACTATTTGCTTCATACTCATTCCATCATACCCATTTTCCTCCTTTTTAAACAGTAACCGCAAGTGGTTTGGCCTTTCCTTGCTTGCAAACATTCCCACTCTATCATATAATATGAAGGTCGTACCTTGCCCTCGTGGTGCAACGGATAGCACGTAAGATTCCGGTTCTTGAGATGTGGGTTCGATTCCTGCCGAGGGCGTATAAGGATATAAAAAAAATAGTATAATTTAAGTCGTGAATACGATGATACTACTGCCATTGCAGTGGTTTTTTATTTTCTTGGAATGCTAAAGTAACGATAGCGCGAATTAGTAAAAAAGTCCATCCGATTCAAGAAGTATTTTGGAGATCATTCCCTTTTTCTATGAACAATAACTGAAACTATAAATATAAGCCCCTCCTTTTTGAATTGACCCAATAAAGTTAGACAAAAAGTTTTAAGCTGCTTTCAAGACCTGAGTCCGGTATTCGACTGGACTTAGGTCTTTTAATTTTGC
>NZ_FOYF01000011.1 GCF_900115925.1 Bacillus sp. cl95
CTTCAAAACGTCGAAATCTCGGACTAATGTAACATTAACCGAAATTCCCCCATGTATACGTTCCCGTTTTGTGCACAACAACTGGAATAATTGATCCTGTACAACTAAAAAATTAGTATCATATCCCATTATAGACAGGGATACAAATTCTATACAGAAAAATTAAACACGGCGGCGTTTTGGTGGGCGGCATCCATTATGTGGAACCGGTGTAACGTCTTTGATAGCAGTAACTTCAAGACCTGCTGCTTGTAGAGCACGAATTGCTGCTTCACGGCCAGCTCCTGGTCCTTTAACAGTTACTTCTAAAGTTTTCAAACCATGTTCCATAGAAGTTTTTGCTGCAGATTCAGCAGCCATTTGAGCTGCGAACGGAGTTGATTTACGTGAACCTTTAAATCCAAGCGCACCAGCACTAGACCAAGAAATAGCGTTACCGTGTACATCAGTGATCGTCACGATTGTGTTGTTAAATGTTGAACGGATATGTGCAATACCAGCTTCTATATTCTTTTTCACACGCTTTTTACGTGTATTAGTTTTACGTGCCATTTAAAAGAGTACCTCCTTTACCGATTATTTCTTCTTGTTCGCTACAGTCTTACGAGGACCTTTGCGTGTACGAGCGTTGTTTTTCGTGTTTTGTCCGCGAACCGGTAAACCACGACGGTGACGAAGACCGCGGTAGCAGCCAATCTCCATTAAACGCTTGATGTTTAGGGAAATTTCACGACGAAGGTCACCTTCAACTTTTAATTTGTCGATGATTTCACGAATTTTATTTAACTCGTCTTCAGTTAAATCACGCACACGAGTATCTTCAGAAACTCCTGCTTCTGCAAGAACCTTTTGTGCAGTATTTTTACCGATACCATAAATGTAAGTTAAAGAGATTACTACACGTTTTTCACGTGGAATATCTACACCAGCAATACGTGCCATATTAAAGCGCACCTCCTTCAAGATTAACCTTGTTTTTGTTTATGTTTAGGGTTTTCACAAATAACCATAACTTTTCCGCGTCTACGGATAACTTTACACTTTTCGCAGATCGGTTTGACTGATGGTCTTACTTTCATTATCCTAACCTCCTTGATAGTACGGAGTGAATGTGACTATTTAAAGCGGTACGTAATTCTTCCGCGAGTTAAGTCATATGGAGAGAGCTCAACAGTTACTTTATCTCCAGGAAGAATACGAATGAAGTGCATTCGGATTTTACCTGAAACGTGAGCAAGCACAGTATGACCGTTTTCTAATTCTACCTTAAACATGGCGTTCGGCAAAGTTTCTAGTACTTTACCTTCGATTTCAATTACATCATCTTTTGCCATCTACTTGTCTCCCTTCTCTTTATCAGATAGGTTTGATTCATCATTTGTAAGTGCATAACGGTCATCCCGTTATTGACGCATCCTTTTAGTGAATACTGCACTGAACTTAATGGGATATATAATCAAAAAGTTAGAGATGTATAAATTTTAATCCTTAGATCTACACAAAAATGAGCATTTCCATGGGATTACAAAACCATTCATCAACCAACCTTACTATTATAGCATATTGATCACTATCGTGCCCGCTTTTTTTCTAGAAACTATATGTTTCCATTGCGGAACTGGAACAAATCATATGTGGTGAGCACTTCGATTAAGCTTTTGTAAAAATTTCAAAGCCTGTCTCAGTAATCGCAATCGTATGTTCAAAATGAGCACACATCTTGCCATCCACCGTAACGACTGTCCAATCATCTGCCAGTGTTTTAACATACCGGCTTCCTGCATTCACCATCGGTTCAATAGCAAGCACCATTCCAGGCTTGAGACGTGGACCTCTGTTTGGGGGACCATAGTGAGGAATTTGAGGATCCTCATGTAAGTCTTGCCCTATTCCGTGTCCGACATACTCGCGTACAACAGAGAAACCATTAGCTTCTACATAAGTTTGAATCGCATGTGAGATGTTCGATAGCCGTTCACCTGGTTTAGCTTCTTCAAGGCCTTTAAATAGTGATTGTTCCGTTACATCTAAAAGACGCTGCGTTTCCTCATCTATTTTACCAACGGGATACGTCCAGGCAGAATCACCGTGGTAGCCATTATATTCGGCTCCAATATCAATGCTGATAATATCGCCCTCAACCAATACTCGGTTCCCTGGGATTCCATGAACAAGTTCATTATTCACAGAAGCACAGATACTGCCAGTAAAACCATTGTACCCTTTAAAAGAAGGAATTGCCTTATGGCTTCGGATGACATCCTCAGCTATTTTATCAAGTTCCTTAGTCGTAATACCTGGAGCAATGTGTTTTTTTAACTCCTGGTGGGTAAGAGCAACTATACGGCCGGCCTCACGCATGATATCAAGTTCGCGTGGAGTTTTACAAATGATCATTAAAGTAAGCCTCCAAGTAACTTTTCAATATCAACAAAAACCTTACCGATTTCTTGTTGACCATCAATGTTACGTAATGAACCGTTCGTTTCATAGAAGTTCAATAATGGTTTAGATTGTTTAATGTTTACGTCTAAGCGGTTTTTAACTGTGTCTTCATTATCATCTGCTCTTTGGTACAATTCTCCGCCACAACGGTCACAAGTACCTTCGTTAGTTGGAGGATTGAAGATTAAATGATATGTCGCACCACAGTTTTTACAAATACGTCTGCCAGTTAGGCGCCCCATCAAGATATCCTGGTCTACGTCAATGTTGATAACGTAATCGATTTTCTTACCTAAATCGCTCAGCATATTTTCCAAAGCTTCTGCTTGTGGCACTGTTCTTGGGAAACCATCAAGTAGAAAACCTTTCTTGCAGTCGTCTTTACTTAAACGCTCACGGACAATTCCGATCGTTACTTCATCAGGAACTAGGTCACCTTTGTCCATGAAAGATTTAGCTTTTAAACCAAGTTCCGTTCCTTCTGACATAGCTGCACGGAACATATCTCCGGTTGAGATATGAGGGATGCCGTATTTATCGACGATTTTCTCGGCTTGCGTACCTTTACCGGCACCCGGAAGGCCCATTAATACTAAATTCACACGTGTTCCCCCTCAGTCTCTAATTGGCATTAAGGGAACAAAATGTCCCCTTAAACCAGTTATTTAATGAAACCTTTGTAGTGACGTTTCACTAACTGTGCTTCAAGTTGCTTCATAGTATCAAGTGCTACACCTACAACGATCAATAAGCTCGTTCCGCCAATTTGAGCAGAGGCAGGAAGGTTTGCAAACTTGATGAATACAACTGGAAGTACAGCAATCGCGGCTAAGAATAAAGAGCCTACAAAAGTTAAGCGGTATAACACGCGTGTCAAGTATTCCTGAGTGCTTTTTCCGGGACGGATTCCAGGAATGTAACCGCCCTGTTTTTTCAAGTTCTCTGAAACTTGTTCAGGATTAACTTGGATAAAAGCATAGAAATAGCTGAAAGCAATGATTAATGCGCTGTATAATACCATTCCAATCGGATGGGTATAATCAAAGACTCTTTGGATCCATAGCGTAACGTCGTTTTGAGTAAAAAACGATGCTATCGTTTTTGGAGTAATGATAAATGATACTGCGAAAATAACTGGAATTACACCAGCTGCATTTACTTTTAAAGGTAAGTGTGTTGATTGTCCACCCGTAGAATTACGACCAGCAACAACTTTTTTCGCATATTGAATCGGAATCTTACGTAGAGCTTGTTGAATAAAGATTACTGCCACAACTATAGCTACTACAGCTAATAAGATTAGAAGAACAGTGATGATACGAAGGAACAATTGTTCACCTGCATCTTCAAACTGTTGAGCATAAATTTGGTTAATAGTTGTAGGGATACCCGCAACGATACCAGCAAAGATGATGATGGAAATACCATTTCCAACACCTTTTGCAGTAATTTGCTCACCTAACCACATTAGGAATGCAGTACCACCAGTTAAAACAGTAGCTATTAACAAGTACGCAGGAATTCCGGCATTTTCAATGAGTTGGCCACCGGCAATACCATTAAAGCCGTATGACATGCCGAATGCCTGGATAAATCCAAGCACAATAGTAAAGTAGCGTGTAAACTGAGCAAGTTTACGGCGTCCTGCATCTCCTTGCTTAGACCATTCCGTAAATTTAGGCACGACATCCATCTGCAAAAGCTGAATGATGATCGATGCTGTGATATACGGCATGATACCCATCGCAAAAATAGAGAAGTTCTTTAGGGCGCCACCGCCAAATGTATTCAGCACTCCGAAAACACTTAGTTGATCTTGTGCTTGTAAAACTTCAGCATTTACACCAGGTACAGGAATAAATGTACCTAGGCGAAATACGATTAACATAAGTAGGGTGAAAACGATCTTTTGTCTAATTTCACCCACGCGCATAAAATTGGAGATAGTCTGGAACATTAGATCACCTCTATGCTTCCGCCAACAGCTTCGATAGCTTCTTTGGCAGCAGAGGAGAATTTGTTAGCTTTAATAGTAAGCTTTTTCTCAATCTTACCTTTTGCAAGAATTTTGATTCCTGCTCTCTCGTTGCTAACAACGCCTGATTCGATAAGAAGTTCTGGAGTAACTTCTGTACCTTCTTCAAAGCGGTTTAAAGCATCAAGATTTACGATAGCGTAATCTTTACGGTTAATGTTTGTGAATCCACGCTTAGGCAAACGACGGAATAAAGGAGTTTGACCACCCTCGAATCCTAGGCGAACACCGCCACCGGAACGAGCGTTTTGACCTTTGTGACCTTTACCGGCAGTTTTTCCGTTTCCGGAACCAATACCACGGCCTTTGCGTTTACGTTCTTGACGAGAACCTTCTGCAGGCTTTAACTCATGAAGTTTCATATGGGCACCTCCTTATGAAAGAGAAGAATCGATTATTGTTCTTTAACCGTTACCAGGTGAGCAACTTTGGTGATCATACCACGAATAGCAGCATTATCTTGTTGGACAACTGTTTGGTTAACTTTGCGTAATCCTAAAGCTTCAACTGTTTTGCGTTGGTCTTGTGGACGACCAATCACACTTTTAGTGAGGGTAACTTCTAATTTCGCCATTGTTTTCCCTCCTTATCCTAACAGTTCTTCTACTGATTTACCGCGTAGTTTCGCTACGTCTTCAGCACGTTTTAATTGTTTTAAACCGTCGATCGTTGCGCGAACCATGTTGATTGGTGTGTTTGTACCTAAAGATTTAGACAGGATGTCGGCAACACCAGCTAATTCAAGTACAGCACGAACTGGTCCACCAGCGATTACTCCTGTACCTTCAGAAGCAGGCTTTAGAAGGATTTCACCAGCACCGAAACGTCCGATAACTAAGTGAGGTACAGTTGTACCTACCATAGGTACTTCGATTAGGTTTTTCTTCGCATCTTCGATAGCTTTACGGATAGCATCTGGAACTTCTTGTGCTTTTCCAGTACCGAAACCGACATGACCGTTTTTGTCACCAACTACTACTAGAGCAGTGAAACGAAAACGACGTCCGCCTTTAACAACTTTAGCTACACGGTTAACGGTAACTACGCGTTCTTCAAGTTCAAGTTTGTTTGGATCAATACGACGCATCTTATGTGTCCCTCCTGTCTATTAAAATTCTAAGCCGTTTTCACGAGCAGCATCAGCTAATGCTTGGATACGGCCATGATATAGGTATCCTCCACGGTCAAAAACGACTGCTGATACACCTTTTTCTACCGCACTCTTAGCAATTAGTTCTCCGACCTTTTTAGCTGCTTCAACGTTGCCGGTAGAATCAAGACCGAAATCTTTATCTAATGTAGAAGCACTCGCTAGAGTTACTCCATTAACATCATCAATTAATTGAGCATAAATGTGTTTGCTGGAACGGAACACATTTAAACGAGGACGAGCTGCAGTACCGCTAAGTTTCGCACGAACACGAGCATGTCTCTTTTTGCGAGTAGCGTTTTTATCAAGCTTCGTAATCATTTATGTCACTCCTTTCGTTTACTTATGCGGCATTACTTACCTGTTTTACCTTCTTTACGACGAACAAATTCGCCTTCGTAACGAATCCCTTTGCCTTTGTACGGCTCTGGAGGACGGACTTGGCGGATGTTAGCAGCTAGTGCTCCAACGCGCTCCTTATCAGTACCTTTTACGATAATTTTCGTGTTAGCAGGCACTTCAATTTCCAATCCTTGTTCAGGTTCGATTTCAACAGGGTGAGAGTATCCAACGTTTAATACAAGCTTGCTACCTTGCTTTTGAGCACGGTAACCAACCCCGATTAATTCAAGAGTTCTTTCGTAACCCTTAGATACACCTTCAACCATGTTTGCAAGTACAGCACGAGTAGTACCGTGAAGTGCGCGGTGTTCCTTAATATCAGAAGGACGTGTAATAGTGATTACATTCTCTTCGATCTTGATCTCCATATCAGGGCTAAAAGAACGAGTAAGTTCGCCTTTTGCTCCTTTTACAGTAACAGTATTATTATCAAGAGTTACAGTAACTCCTGCTGGGATTTCAATAGGTTTTTTACCTACACGAGACATTTAGTGCACCTCCATTCTTTCAAAAACTCGATTACCAAACGTATGCTAGTACTTCTCCACCGACTTGTTTAGCGCGAGCTTCCTTGTCAGTTAAAACACCTTGTGAAGTTGATACTAGTGCAATACCTAAACCATTAAGTACGCGTGGAACCTCAGTAGACTTAGCGTATACACGAAGACCAGGCTTACTAATTCTTTTTAGACCAGTGATAACACGTTCGTTATTTGCACCGTATTTTAAGAAGATACGGATGATACCTTGCTTGTTGTCTTCGATTAATTCAACGTCGCGCACGAAACCTTCACGCTTAAGGATATCAGCGATCTCTTTCTTCATGTTGGAAGCAGGTACTTCCAACTTTTCGTGACGAACCATGTTCGCATTTCGAATGCGGGTAAGCATATCCGCAATAGGATCTGTCATGACCATTATTTTTACCTCCTTCCCAAAATTGGGGTTTACCAGCTAGCTTTTTTCACACCAGGAATTTGTCCTTTGTATGCTAATTCACGGAAACAAATACGGCAAAGCTTAAATTTACGGTATACAGAGTGCGGACGTCCGCAGCGCTCGCAGCGTGTGTACGCTTGGACCGGATGTTTAGGCGTGCGTTTTTGTTTTAAAATCATTGACTTTTTAGCCACGTTTTCGCCTCCCTCTATTTAGCGATTACTTTTGGAATGGCATTCCGAATTGAGTTAATAATTCACGAGCCTCTTCATCAGTGTTAGCAGTCGTTACAATAACGATATCCATACCACGAACCTTGCTTACTTTATCGTAATCAATTTCAGGGAAGATTAACTGTTCTTTAACACCTAATGTGTAGTTACCACGGCCGTCAAAAGACTTTTTAGATACACCGCGGAAATCACGTACACGTGGAAGTGATACAGAGATCAATTTATCTAAGAATTCGTACATGCGCTCGCCACGTAGAGTAACTTTAGCACCGATTGGCATACCTTCACGTAGACGGAAGCCAGCGATAGAGTTCTTCGCACGAGTTACAACCGGCTTTTGACCAGAAAGGATTTGTAATTCCTCTACTGCATTGTCAAGAGCTTTTGCATTTGATACAGCGTCACCTACACCCATGTTGATAACGATCTTATCAAGTTGTGGGACCTGCATAACTGATTTATAGTTGAACTTGCTCATAAGAGCAGGAGTAGTTTCTTTAAGAAATTTTTCTTTTAGGCGGTTCATTTATTGTACCTCCCTTCTTTATTTGACTATTTATCTAGAAATTCACCGGATTTTTTCGCAACGCGGACCTTCTTACCATCAACCGTTGTAGAACCTACACGAGTAGGATTACCAGTCTTTGGATCGATAGGCATAACGTTTGATACATGAATAGGTGCCTCTTGGCTGTTAATGCCACCTTGTGGATTCGCTTGAGAAGGCTTAGAGTGCTTCTTTACGATGTTAACACCTTCCACTAGGACACGGCTTTGTTTAGGAAAAGCAGACAGGATCACACCTGTTTTACCTTTATCCTTACCAGAGATGACCATAACTTTATCACCTTTTTTTACATGCATCTGTACGCACCTCCTTAAAGGCAATTGAATTTAAATTAAAGTACTTCTGGAGCTAATGATACAATTTTCATAAAGTTGTTTTCGCGAAGTTCGCGGGCAACTGGTCCAAAGATACGTGTTCCACGTGGGCTCTTATCATCCTTGATAATTACACATGCGTTTTCATCGAAACGAATGTAAGATCCATCAGTACGACGTGCACCAGTCTTTGTACGAACGATAACTGCTTTAACAACGTCACCTTTTTTAACAACGCCACCTGGTGTTGCTTGTTTCACTGTACAAACGATAATATCACCGATATTAGCAGTCTTGCGGCCTGAACCACCAAGAACTTTGATTGTAAGTACTTCACGAGCACCAGAGTTGTCAGCAACTTTTAAACGTGATTCTTGTTGAATCATGTGTGTAACCTCCCTTCGGAATACAGCTTAATCCGAACAATTAAATGATAACTGCTTTTTCTACAACTTCAACTAAACGGAAGCGTTTTGTGGCAGATAGTGGGCGAGTTTCCATGATGCGTACGATATCGCCAGTTTTTGCTTCGTTTTGCTCATCATGAGCCTTAAACTTTTTAGAATACTTAACGCGTTTACCATAAAGGGAATGCTTTTTGTATGTTTCAACCATGACAGTAACGGTTTTATCCATTTTGTCAGAAACAACGCGCCCAGTGTAAACTTTACGTTGGTTACGTTCACTCATTGGGAGAACCTCCTCTCAATTATCCTTTGTTGACGCCGATTTCTCTTTCACGAATCACAGTTTTCATGCGAGCAATCGCTTTGCGTACTTCACGAATGCGAGCCGTGTTTTCAAGTTGTCCAGTCGCCAATTGAAAGCGAAGGTTGAAAAGCTCTTCTTTTAAGGATTTAACTTTTTGTTCTATTTCAGCAGTGGTAAGGTCACGAAGTTCATTAGCTTTCATTTGATTCACCACCAATTTCTTCTCGTTTTACAAACTTACATTTAATAGGAAGTTTGTGCATTGCAAGACGTAATGCTTCGCGAGCAACCTCTTCAGATACACCTGCGATTTCAAACATTACTTTTCCTGGCTTAACAACAGCTACCCAGCCCTCAGGAGCACCTTTACCGGAACCCATTCGAACCTCTAGAGGCTTAGCTGTATAAGGCTTATGTGGGAAAATTTTAATCCAAACTTTACCGCCACGTTTCATGTAACGAGTCATAGCAATACGAGCAGATTCGATTTGTCGGTTAGTGATCCATGAAGCTTCAGTAGCTTGCAAACCGAATTCACCGAAGTTTACTTCAGTTCCGCCTTTTGCTTGACCGCGCATTTTACCACGGTGTTGACGGCGATATTTAACGCGTTTAGGCAATAACATAATTAGTTGCCTCCTTCCTCAGTTTTCTTCTTTGTAGGAAGGACTTCTCCACGATAGATCCATACTTTTACGCCAAGTTTACCATAAGTAGTATCAGCTTCAGCTGTAGCGTAATCGATATCTGCACGAAGTGTATGAAGTGGAACTGTTCCTTCGCTGTAGCTTTCAGAACGAGCGATGTCTGCTCCGCCTAGACGGCCAGATACCATTGTTTTAATACCTTTAGCACCAGAACGCATTGCACGTTGGATAACTTGCTTTTGCGCACGACGGAAAGATACACGATTTTCTAATTGACGAGCGATATTTTCTGCTACTAATTTCGCATCCATATCAGCACGTTTGATTTCAAGGATGTTGATGTGTACACGCTTGCCAGTAAGTTGGTTTAAAGCTTTGCGAAGAGCTTCAACTTCTGTACCGCCTTTACCGATAACCATACCTGGCTTTGCAGTGTGAATAGTTACGTTAACGCGGTTAGCAGCGCGCTCGATTTCTACCTTAGAAACAGAAGCATCTTTTAAACGCTTTGCGATGTACTCGCGCACTCTAAGGTCTTCATGTAAAAGATCAGCGTAGTCTTTACCTGCGTACCATTTTGACTCCCAATCACGAATGATTCCGATACGCAAACCGACTGGATTTACTTTTTGACCCACAGATTACCCCTCCTTCTTCTCTGATAATACGATAGTAATATGGCTAGTACGCTTGTTGATTGCACTTGCACGACCCATTGCACGAGGACGGAAACGCTTGAGCGTTGGACCTTCATCAACGAATGCTTGTGCTACAACCAAGCTATTAATATCCATTTCATAATTGTGTTCAGCATTTGCGATAGCAGATTTTAAAACTTTTTCCACGATTGGTGAAGATGCTTTAGGAGTTAAGTTTAAAATTGCGATTGCTTCACCGACTTGCTTACCTCGAATTAAATCTACGACTAAACGAGCTTTACGAGGAGCAATACGAACTGTTCTTGCAACAGCTTTAGCTTGCATCAGGATGCCCTCCTCTCATTAACGTCTTGTTTTCTTATCGTCATTACCGTGACCTTTGTAAGCACGTGTTGGAGCGAATTCTCCAAGCTTGTGGCCTACCATGTCTTCAGTAACATATACAGGCACATGTTTACGACCATCATATACTGCAACAGTGTGGCCGATAAATTGTGGGAAGATCGTAGAACGGCGAGACCAAGTCTTAACAACTTGCTTCGCTTCAGTTTCATTTAACTTTTCGATCTTTGTGATTAAATGCTCATCAACAAAAGGTCCTTTTTTTAAGCTGCGACCCATGGTTGAACCTCCCTTCGTGACTGTTCTACGGTTCGGCTTTGGAACCGTAGTTCAATCCCGTTATTTTTTACGACGACGTACGATAAACTTATCTGATTTGTTCTTTTTCTTACGAGTCTTGAATCCAAGAGTTGGTTTACCCCATGGAGACATTGGTGACTTACGTCCGATTGGTGAACGTCCTTCACCACCACCGTGTGGATGGTCGTTAGGGTTCATTACAGATCCACGAACTGTTGGGCGCTTGCCTAACCAACGTGAACGACCTGCTTTACCAATGTTAATCAATTCGTGTTGTTCATTACCTACTTGACCGATAGAAGCACGGCAAGCTGAAAGGATCATGCGAACCTCACCAGATGTTAAACGAACAAGAACGTATTTACCTTCTTTACCAAGAACTTGTGCAGATGTACCTGCAGAACGAACCAATTGTCCGCCTTTTCCTGGTTTTAATTCGATGTTGTGGATTACAGTACCCACTGGAATGTTGATTAATGGTAGAGAGTTACCTACCTTAATATCTGCAGTTGGTCCAGACATTACTTCCATTCCAACTTCTAAGTTTTTAGGAGCAAGGATGTAACGCTTTTCTCCATCAACATAGTTAATCAATGCGATGTTCGCAGAACGGTTTGGATCGTACTCGATAGTAGCAACTCGTCCTGGAATGCCATCTTTATTACGCTTAAAGTCAATCAAACGATATTGGCGCTTATGGCCTCCACCTTGATGACGAACAGTTAACTTACCTTGGTTATTACGGCCGCCTTTTCTCTTTAAAGGAGCAAGTAAGGACTTTTCAGGTGTGCTAGTTGTGATTTCAGCGAAATCAGAGCTAGTCATACCACGACGACCATTGGAGGTAGGTTTGTACTTTTTAATCGCCATTCTTTTTCCCTCCTCTTCTTGTTAAAATATTATGCTTCGAAAAATTCGATTTCTTTGCTGTCAGTAGTTAATTTAACAATCGCCTTACGACGTTTGTTTGTGAATCCGCCGAATTTACCCATGCGTTTGAACTTACCTTTGTAGTTCATGATGTTAACTTTCTCAACGTCTACGCCGAAGATTTCTTCGATAGCGTGTTTAACTTGAGTTTTGTTAGCTCTCACATCTACGTCAAACGTATATTTCTTTTCAGCCATTAAATCAGAAGAACGTTCAGTAATAACGGGGCGCTTAATGATATCGCGAGCATCCATTATACAAGCACCTCCTCTACTTTTTCAACTGCTGCTTTCGTCATGATCAACTTGTCATGATTTAAAACATCTAACACATTGATTCCGTCAGCTGTAACTACTGTTACACCAGGAATGTTACGAGCAGATAATGCTACGTTTTCTTCTAGGTCAGCTGTAACGATCAATGCTTTCTTCTCAACAGAAAGACCTTTCAAGAGGTTCTTGAAGTCCTTTGTTTTTGGTGCTTCGAAAGCAAGGCTTTCCAATACTAAAATGTTCTCTTCCAATACTTTAGAAGAAAGAGCAGATTTGATTGCTAAGCGACGTACTTTCTTTGGCAATTTGTAGCTATAGCTGCGTGGAACCGGACCGAAGACCGTACCACCGCCACGCCATTGTGGAGAGCGGATAGAACCTTGACGAGCGCGGCCTGTGCCTTTTTGCTTCCAAGGCTTACGTCCACCACCGGCTACTTCAGAGCGAATTTTTGTTTTATGAGTTCCTTGACGTAATGAAGCGCGTTGCATCACAACAGCTTCAAATAGTACATGCTCATTAGGTGCAATACCGAATACAGATGCACTAAGTTCGATTTCTCCAACTTGAGCTCCGCTTTGGTTAAATAATGCTACTTTAGGCATTCCATTTCCTCCTTTCTTGTGAAGTTATTATGCTTTAACCGCACTTTTAACTTTGATTAATGCTTTT
The DNA here is from genome assembly GCF_900115925.1 of Bacillus sp. cl95. Lineage (GTDB taxonomy): Bacteria > Bacillota > Bacilli > Bacillales > Cytobacillaceae > Neobacillus_A. The sequence goes on from NZ_FOYF01000011.1 coordinate 12,620, forward strand.
CTTGGTCCAGGTACGTTACCTTTAACTAAAAGTAGGTTGCGTTCAACGTCAACTTTTACGATTTCAAGGTTTTGTACAGTTACTTGTTCTCCACCCATACGTCCAGCCAATTTCTTGCCTTTGAATACGCGGTTAGGAGCAACAGGTCCCATAGAACCAGGACGACGGTGATAACGAGAACCGTGAGCCATTGGGCCTCTTGATTGTCCGTGGCGTTTAATAACACCTTGGAAACCTTTACCCTTTGAGATTCCTGTAACATCAATTACATCGCCTGCAGCGAAAATATCAACTTTGACTTCTTGACCAACTTCATACCCAGCTAAATCTATTCCGCGGAATTCGCGAACGAAGCGCTTAGGAGTAGTACTTGCTTTTGCAACGTGGCCTTTTTCTGGTTTGTTTGAAACCTTTTCACGCTTATCTTCAAAACCTAATTGAACCGCTTCGTAACCATCGATTTCAATTGTTTTCTTTTGAAGAACTACGTTTGCAGCTGCTTCAATTACAGTAACCGGAATAAGGTTTCCGTTCTCAGCGAATACTTGAGTCATTCCAATCTTTCTTCCTAAGATTCCTTTGGTCATATCAGTCACACCTCCTGTTATATATATAATATCTATTAAAGTTTAATTTCAATGTCAACGCCTGATGGTAAGTCTAAACGCATTAAAGCATCAACTGTTTGTGGCGTTGGGTTGATGATATCGATTAGACGCTTATGAGTACGCATCTCGAATTGTTCACGAGAATCTTTGTACTTATGAACCGCACGTAGGATTGTGTAAATTGACTTCTCCGTTGGAAGTGGAATCGGTCCAGATACAGCAGCACCAGAACGTTTTGCAGTTTCAACAATCTTTTCAGCAGACTGATCAAGAATTCTGTGATCATATGCTTTTAAACGGATACGAATCTTTTGTTTTGCCATTATTTTCCCTCCTTTTCGCCTATTTTCATGAATAGACATTCTCCGTGAAAATTTCCCACACACTCGCCATGGCAAAGCGGCCGGGTGTGTCAGCAACCTTTCACTTCATCGCAGTCAAAGACCAACATTGTCTATTATACAAAAAACATAAATGAAACGCAAGTGTATTACGTTTTTTTCTTTTATGTCTTGCACACTTTTACTATTATAACGACTATACCAATTAATTTCAAGTACATATTTGAAACGCGAAAAATTACAACAATTCATTCAGATTATAATTCTATTTATATAGAAGAAACTCGTCATAATTTTAAAAGAACAATAAAAAAAGCAGATGGAAGATCCATCTGCTTTTGAAAGTCATAGACTATTCAGTAATAGTTGCAACTACGCCAGCGCCTACAGTACGTCCACCCTCACGGATAGAGAACTTAGTACCTTCTTCGATTGCAACTGGAGCGATAAGCTCAACAGTCATTTCGATGTTGTCACCAGGCATAACCATTTCTACGCCTTCTGGAAGGTTACAGATACCTGTAATGTCAGAAGTACGGAAATAGAATTGTGGACGGTAGTTAGTGAAGAATGGAGTATGACGTCCACCTTCTTCTTTAGAAAGAACATAAACTTCCGCTTTGAACTTTGTGTGTGGAGTGATTGATTTTGGCTTAGCCAAAACTTGTCCACGCTCGATCTCTTCACGAGATACACCACGAAGTAGAGCACCGATGTTGTCTCCAGCTTCTGCATAGTCAAGAAGTTTACGGAACATTTCTACACCTGTTACAGTAGTAGATTTAGGCTCTTCAGTGAAACCAACGATTTCAACTACGTCACCAACTTTAACTACTCCACGCTCAACGCGTCCAGTAGCAACAGTTCCACGACCAGTGATTGAGAAAACGTCCTCAACTGGCATCATGAATGGCTTTTCAGTGTCACGAGCTGGAGTTGGGATGTACTCATCAACAGCGTTCATAAGTTCCATAACTTTCTCTTCCCAAGCAGCGTCGCCTTCTAGAGCTTTAAGAGCAGAACCTTTGATAACTGGAGTGTCATCACCAGGGAACTCATATTCAGAAAGAAGGTCACGGATTTCCATTTCTACTAATTCAAGTAGTTCTTCGTCGTCTACCATGTCACACTTGTTCATGAATACAACAAGGTGAGGTACACCAACCTGACGAGAAAGAAGGATGTGCTCACGAGTTTGTGGCATTGGGCCGTCAGTTGCAGATACAACTAGGATACCGCCGTCCATTTGTGCTGCACCAGTGATCATGTTCTTAACATAGTCAGCATGTCCTGGGCAGTCAACGTGTGCATAGTGACGAGTAGCAGTTTCGTACTCAACGTGTGCAGTTGAGATTGTGATTCCACGCTCGCGCTCTTCTGGAGCAGCGTCGATTTGGTCATATCCTTTAGCTTCTGCTCCACCAGCTTTTGCAAGAACAGTAGTGATTGCAGCAGTTAAAGTAGTTTTACCATGGTCAACGTGACCAATTGTTCCGATGTTAACGTGTGGCTTTGAACGATCGAATTTAGCTTTTGCCATTTGGAAAATCCTCCTTTGAATTGTAAAAGTTAAGTATTATCATATAGAACTGTGAAATCAGTGCACTGATTTCACAGCTTCCATAGGTTACATAAGTAGTTATACTTTATTAAAGGTTGAAAATCAATTATTCACCTTTATTTTTTTTGATAATTTCTTCAGATACTGACTTTGGAACCTCTTCGTAGTGATCGAAGTGCATTGAGAATACGCCACGACCTTGTGTGCTTGAACGTAATGCAGTTGCATAACCGAACATTTCAGAAAGTGGAACCATAGAACGTACAACTTGTGCGTTTCCACGTGCTTCCATTCCTTCTACACGTCCACGACGAGCAGTCAACATACCCATGATATCACCCATGTACTCTTCAGGGATGACAACTTCAACGCGCATCATCGGCTCAAGGATTACTGGGCTACATTTTGAAGCAGCATTCTTAAGTGCCATAGATGCAGCAATTTTGAACGCCATTTCACTAGAGTCAACATCATGGTAAGAACCATCGAATAAGCGAGCTTTGATGTCTACTAACGGATAACCAGCAAGAACACCTCTGTCTAGAGAATCTTCAAGACCAGCTTGTACTGCAGGGATGTATTCACGTGGAACTACACCACCAACAATTCCGTTAACGAATTCGAAGCCTTTTCCTTCTTCATTTGGAGAGAACTCGATCCAAACGTGACCGTATTGTCCACGTCCACCTGATTGACGAGCAAATTTACCCTCAACCTGAGCAGAACTACGGAACGTTTCACGGTATGCAACCTGAGGTGCACCAACGTTTGCTTCAACTTTGAATTCGCGACGCATACGGTCGACGATGATATCTAAGTGAAGTTCACCCATACCCGCGATGATAACTTGTCCAGTTTCCTGGTCAGTGTGAGCGCGGAATGTAGGATCTTCCTCTTGAAGTTTTTGTAGAGCAGTAGTCATTTTATCTTGGTCAGCTTTTGATTTAGGCTCAACAGATAATTGGATTACTGGCTCTGGGAATTGCATAGACTCTAAGATAACAAGGTTTTTCTCATCACATAGAGTGTCACCTGTTGTTGTATCTTTCAAACCAACAGCAGCAGCGATATCTCCAGCGTAAACTTGAGAAATCTCTTGACGGCTGTTTGCGTGCATTTGAAGGATACGTCCAACACGCTCACGCTTTCCTTTTGTAGAGTTCTGTACATATGAACCTGAGCTCAATGTACCTGAATATACACGGAAGAATGTAAGCTTACCAACATAAGGGTCAGTCATAACTTTAAATGCAAGAGCTGAGAATGGCTCTTCATCGCTTGATTTACGCTCAACTTCTTCATCTGAATCCGGAAGTGTACCTTTGATTGCTGGTACATCTAATGGAGATGGAAGGAAGTCGATTACTGCATCAAGCATTAACTGAACACCTTTGTTTTTGAATGCAGAACCACAGATTACTGGGAAGAATTCAACGTTAACAGTTCCTTTACGGATAGCAGCCACTAATTCTTCATTAGTGATTTCTTCTCCGCCAAGGTATTTTTCCATTAACTCTTCATCTAACTCAGCTGCCGCTTCAACTAACTTTTCGCGGTATTCTTCTGCTTGTTCCATATATTCTGCAGGGATGTCACGAACTTCGATATCAGTACCTAAGTCGTTACCGTAGAAAGTCGCTTTCATCTCGATCAAATCAATAATGCCTTCGAACTGATCTTCAGCACCGATTGGTAGTTGGATCGGATGTGCGTTTGCTTGTAAACGGTCGTGAATCGTTTTTACAGAATATAAGAAGTCTGCACCGATTTTGTCCATTTTGTTTACGAATACTACACGTGGTACACCGTAAGTTGTTGCTTGACGCCAAACCGTTTCAGTTTGAGGTTCAACACCAGACTGTGCATCAAGTACAGCTACTGCACCATCAAGTACACGAAGTGAACGTTCAACTTCAACAGTGAAGTCTACGTGTCCTGGTGTATCGATGATGTTAACGCGGTGACCTTTCCATGAAGCAGTTGTAGCAGCGGAAGTGATTGTGATTCCGCGCTCTTGTTCCTGCTCCATCCAGTCCATTTGAGATGCACCTTCATGTGTTTCACCGATCTTGTGGATACGGCCAGTGTAATAAAGGACACGCTCAGTAGTTGTCGTTTTACCGGCATCAATGTGAGCCATGATACCGATATTACGAGTGTTGTCTAAGGAGAACTCTCTTGCCATTGGGTCTTTCTCCTTTCTAGTATCAAGGTTTTAGTTTTTAAAATGATTCTACCAACGGTAGTGAGCAAACGCTTTGTTTGCTTCAGCCATTTTGTGAGTATCTTCACGTTTCTTAACAGATGCACCAGCATTGTTAGCTGCATCCATGATTTCGTTAGCTAGACGCTCTTCCATCGTCTTTTCACCGCGTTTGCGTGCATAGCTAACTAACCAACGAAGACCTAAAGTTGTACGGCGGTCAGGACGCACCTCAACTGGTACTTGATAGTTAGAACCACCTACACGGCGTGCTTTAACTTCAAGAACAGGCATGATGTTCTTAAGCGCTGCATCAAACACTTCCATTGGCTCTTTGCCAGTACGCTCGCGAATAGTATCAAACGCTGCATACAGGATTGCTTGTGATTTACCTCTTTTGCCGTCTTCCATCATCTTGTTGATAAGACGAGAAACTAGCTTTGAGTTATATAACGGATCTGGTAATACGTCTCTTTTTGCTACAGGACCTTTACGTGGCATGTTTGTTCCTCCTTTCAATGAAGCTACTATTTAATAGAATTATTTTTTAGCTGCTTTCGGTCTCTTAGTACCGTATTTAGAACGACCTTGCATACGGTTGTTTACACCAGCCGTATCCAATGCTCCACGAACGATGTGGTAACGTACCCCTGGTAAGTCTTTTACACGTCCTCCACGGATAAGAACAACACTGTGCTCTTGAAGGTTGTGTCCAATACCAGGAATGTAAGCTGTCACCTCGATACCGTTTGTCAAACGTACACGAGCATATTTACGTAACGCTGAGTTCGGTTTCTTTGGTGTCATTGTACCTACACGAGTACAAACACCGCGTTTTTGTGGTGAAGATACGTTCGTTTGTGATTTTTTGAAGCTGTTATAACCTTTATTAAGCGCAGGTGATTTTGACTTTTCCTCTTTAGATTGACGAGGCTTGCGCACTAATTGATTAATAGTAGGCATTTTGAGTTTTCCTCCCTTCGTTTTTTGTAAGCCCACACATCCAGGTGGTTCATTTTTTTGCAAAAACAAAGTTCTTGCAGATTCTGTATCTACAAAAACAGTTTTTAACGGATTATTGCAACAACAGAAGCTCCAACTTCAATACCGCAAGTTTTCCCTAGTTTTTTCATAGAGTCGACATACAGTACAGGGATGTTGTTATTAAGCGCTGTTTGAATAGCTTTGGTTGTTAATCTAGGATCAGCATCCTCAGCTATGACAATCTCTATAACATTTCCAGCCTTTAGAGCCTTCTCTGTCTGCTTAGTTCCTATAATTAGGTTTTTAGCCTGCAATACTTTTTCATAAGACATAAATCATATCCTCCAAAGTATCAATAGGAGCACCTTTGCTATAGTAACATCCTAGAAAGATGATGTCAACTAATCATTCAACTTTTTTATAAAACGGCACTTGGTAAGTCTCCCCAACCAAGTGCCATAATTGTTTAATTAGTCGATTGTAACCATTTCATCAGTGGCTTCGCTTTTAAGAATTGGCTCTGCTTTACGGTATCTCTGCATACCTGTACCAGCTGGAACAAGTTTACCGATGATAACATTTTCTTTCAAGCCGAGTAATTCATCGCGCTTACCTTTGATGGCTGCATCTGTAAGAACTCTTGTCGTCTCCTGGAAGGAAGCTGCTGACAAGAATGAATCAGTTTCAAGAGATGCTTTTGTGATACCAAGTAGAACCGGACGACCTGTTGCAGGCAAGTTCCCTTTCATTAACGCTTTTTCATTCGCATCAGTGAATTGGTGGATATCAAGAAGCATACCAGGGAGTACATCTGTTTCACCAGCATCAATGACACGCACTTTACGAAGCATTTGACGGACCATTACCTCGATATGCTTATCACCGATCTCAACGCCCTGCATACGGTATACTTTTTGAACTTCTTTCAACAAGTATTCCTGAACTGCTGTAACATCTCTTACTTTTAATAGTTCCTTCGGATCGATTGAACCATCAGTAAGTTCTTGACCACGAGTAACTTGATCATTCACAGCCACTTTCAGACGAGCTGTATATGGAGCTGTGTAAGTTCTAGTTTCAAGTTCACCTTGAACCACGATTTCCTGCTGGCGATCCTTACCTTCATTGATACCGACAATGATGCCACCAAATTCAGTAATAACCGCTTGACCTTTAGGGTTACGTGCTTCAAAGATCTCCTGGATACGAGGTAAACCTTGAGTGATGTCATCTCCGGCAACCCCACCTGTATGGAATGTACGCATCGTTAACTGAGTTCCAGGTTCACCGATTGATTGTGCAGCAATGATTCCCACTGCCTCGCCAACTTCAACCTCTTGACCTGTAGCAAGGTTACGTCCGTAACACTTCTTACATACGCCGTGACGTGTATTACAAGTGAATGCTGAACGGATAACAACTTGTTCAATGTTTGCTTCAGTAATCTCAACAGCAAGATCTTCTGTAATCAATTCGTTTTCTTTTACGATGATCGCACCTGTTTCAGGATGCTTGATATTTCTTCTTGCATAACGTCCGATTAAACGCTCTTCAAGAGGTTCAATAACTTCAGTTCCCTCTTTTAATGAAGTGATAACAAGTCCACGGTCAGTTCCACAGTCGTTATCACGGATGATAACATCCTGTGCAACGTCTACAAGACGACGAGTCAGGTAACCTGAGTCAGCTGTCTTAAGTGCTGTATCGGCAAGACCTTTACGCGCACCGTGAGTAGAGATGAAGTATTCCAATACCGTTAGACCTTCACGGAAACTTGATTTGATCGGTAACTCGATAATACGTCCAGCCGGGTTGGCCATTAGTCCACGCATACCTGCTAACTGTGTAAAGTTAGATGCGTTACCACGGGCACCTGAATCAGACATCATGAAAATCGGGTTCGATTTATTCAAGGATTTCATCAATAGGCCTTGGATTGTATCCTTAGCAGCACTCCAGATAGAAATAACGCGATCATAGCGCTCTTCTTCGGTAATTAAACCGCGCCGGAATTGCTTTAATACATTATCTACCTTGATTTGAGCTTCTTTTAGGATTTCTTGTTTCTCAGGTAATACTACGATGTCAGATACACCAACAGTGATACCAGCTTTAGTTGAATGTTTGAACCCAAGGTCCTTCATGCGGTCAAGCATTTTAGATGTTTCAGTGATTTTGAAACGTTTAAATACTTCTGCGATGATGTTTCCTAGAATTTTTTTCTTAAATGGCTCGATAAGAGGCATTTCCTTAATTCTAGCCGTTACATCTTCGCCTTTTTCTACAAAATATTTAGCCGGCGTTTCGACTTCAAGATTGTACTTTGTAGGCTCATTGATGTAAGGGAATGTTTTCGGAAGTATTTCATTAAAAATAAGCTTACCAACTGTTGTGATTAACAACTTGTTGTTTTGCTCTTCCGTAAACGTTTCGTTTCCAAGAGAACCAGCATTTACAGCTACTCTTGTGTGCATGTGAACATATCCATTTTGATATGCAATCAATGCTTCGTTTGTATCTTTGAAGATCATACCTTCGCCTACAGCATTCTCTCTTTCCAAAGTAAGGTAGTAGTTACCTAAAACCATATCCTGGGAAGGAGTAACAACTGGTTTTCCATCCTTAGGGTTAAGGATGTTTTGAGCAGCTAGCATGAGCAATCTTGCTTCCGCCTGAGCTTCAGCAGAAAGCGGAACGTGAACCGCCATTTGGTCACCGTCAAAGTCAGCGTTGTATGCCGTACATACAAGTGGGTGAAGACGGATCGCACGACCTTCAACCAATGTTGGTTCGAATGCCTGGATACCAAGTCTGTGAAGAGTCGGTGCACGGTTAAGCAGTACCGGATGCTCTCTGATGACGTCTTCTAAGACATCCCATACTTCCGGTGAAACTCTCTCTATTTTACGTTTTGCAGATTTAATGTTATGAGCTAATCCTTTGCCAACAAGTTCTTTCATAACGAAAGGCTTGAATAGCTCAAGAGCCATTTCTTTTGGAAGTCCACATTGATACATCTTTAAGTTTGGTCCTACAACGATAACCGAACGTCCAGAGTAGTCAACACGTTTTCCTAGTAAGTTTTGACGGAAACGACCTTGTTTCCCTTTCAACATATGTGAAAGTGATTTTAACGGACGGTTTCCTGGACCTGTTACAGGACGGCCACGACGACCATTGTCAATCAAAGCGTCTACTGCTTCCTGAAGCATACGCTTTTCATTTTGAACGATGATACTTGGCGCACCAAGGTCTAATAATCGCTTTAAGCGATTATTACGGTTGATTACACGGCGGTATAAATCGTTCAAGTCAGAAGTAGCAAATCTTCCACCATCAAGTTGTACCATCGGACGAAGTTCCGGCGGGATAACAGGCAGTACATCAAGGATCATCCATGAAGGCTCATTACCAGAACCTCTGAATGCTTCAAGCACTTCAAGACGTTTAATCGCACGAGTACGACGTTGTCCTTGTGCCGTCTTTAATTCTTCTTTTAAAGCTTCAACGTCCTTGTTTAGATCGATATCTGAAAGCAACTTTTTAATTGCTTCAGCACCCATTGCAGCCTGAAACTTATTGCCGTACTTGTCTCGGTATGCACGGTATTCTTTTTCAGAAAGCAATTGTTTCTTTTCAAGTGCAGTATCGCCAGATTCCGTTACTACATATGAAGCGAAATAGATTACTTCTTCTAAAGCCCTTGGGGACATGTCAAGGACAAGTCCCATACGGCTTGGAATACCTTTGAAATACCATATGTGAGAAACAGGAGCAGCTAGCTCGATATGACCCATACGTTCACGACGAACTTTTGCACGAGTGACTTCTACTCCACATCGATCACAGACAACACCTTTGTAACGAACACGTTTATATTTACCGCAATGACATTCCCAGTCTTTTTGCGGACCAAAGATTCTTTCGCAGAACAAACCGTCTTTTTCCGGTTTTAACGTACGATAGTTGATTGTTTCTGGCTTTTTCACTTCTCCGAAAGACCAAGAACGAATCTTATCCGGTGAAGCAAGGCCGATCTTCATAAACTCAAAATTATTAACATCCAGCAAGGGGCCTACCTCCCTTTCGATCTCCAGGTTTTACCCTTATTGCTACTCTTTAGTGCCTACGATTTCAGACTCCAAATTTTGCGGTTCAGGAGCAATTGTTAAAGTATCTGATTGTTGCATGTCATCATCGTCTTCCGTATCACGCATCTCAATTTCCTGCTCATCGCCAGAAAGGATCTTAACATCCATACCTAAGCTTTGAAGTTCTTTGATTAATACTTTGAAAGATTCAGGAACACCAGGTTCTGGTACGTTTTCACCTTTTACGATTGCTTCGTACGTTTTCACACGGCCGACAACATCATCAGACTTGACAGTAAGAATTTCCTGTAGCGTATAGGCTGCTCCATAAGCTTCAAGCGCCCAAACTTCCATTTCACCGAAACGCTGACCACCAAATTGAGCTTTACCTCCAAGTGGTTGTTGCGTAACTAATGAGTATGGTCCAGTTGAACGAGCATGTAGTTTATCATCAACCATATGCGCAAGTTTAATCATATACATAACACCGACAGATACACGGTTATCAAACGGTTCACCTGAGCGTCCATCATATAAAACAGTCTTAGCGTCATTTGCCATTCCTGCTTCTGCAATTGTTCCCCAAACGTCTTCCTCACGCGCTCCATCGAATACAGGAGAAGCAACATGAATTCCAAGGTAACGAGCAGCCATACCTAAGTGAAGCTCAAGCACCTGTCCAATGTTCATACGTGAAGGTACACCTAGAGGGTTAAGCATGATGTCAACCGGTGTTCCATCTGGCAAGTAAGGCATGTCTTCTTCAGGTAAAATACGTGAGATTACACCCTTATTACCATGTCGTCCGGCCATTTTATCGCCTTCAGAGATTTTACGTTTTTGTACGATGTAAACACGAACAAGTTGGTTTACACCTGGTGGCAATTCATCGCCATCTTCACGGTTAAAGACTTTAACGTCAAGAACAATACCGCCGCCTCCGTGAGGAACACGAAGTGATGTATCACGAACTTCACGCGCTTTTTCACCGAAGATTGCATGTAATAGACGTTCTTCAGCAGTAAGCTCCGTAACACCCTTAGGCGTAACTTTACCTACAAGTAAATCACCGTCTTTTACTTCCGCACCTGTACGGATAATTCCACGCTCATCCAAGTTACGTAGAGCATCTTCACCCACGTTTGGAATATCACGCGTGATTTCTTCAGGTCCTAGTTTAGTATCACGGGACTCTGACTCATATTCTTCAATATGGATAGATGTATAAACATCATCTTTTACAAGGCGTTCACTCATGATGATGGCATCCTCATAGTTGTAGCCATCCCAAGTCATGAATGCAACAAGGACGTTACGTCCAAGAGCAAGTTCCCCTAATTCCATAGAAGGACCGTCAGCCAAAATTTCACCTTTTGTTACGTGATTTCCAACTGCAACAATCGGACGTTGGTTATAACAAGTTCCTTGGTTAGAACGGATGAACTTCTGCATTCTGTACTTATCAAGGTTTCCTTTAACTTGTTGACCGTCTACCTCAGTAATACGGCGAACCCACACTTCACGGGCTTCGACGTGTTCAACAATACCTTCGTGCTTACAGATTACTGCAGCACCAGAGTCTTTTCCTGAAACGTATTCCATACCAGTACCAACTCTTGGAGCCTCAGGCTGCATAAGTGGAACTGCTTGACGTTGCATGTTCGCTCCCATTAGGGCACGGTTGGAGTCATCGTTTTCCAAGAAAGGAATACAAGCTGTCGCAGCAGATACAACCTGTTTTGGTGAAACGTCCATGTAGTCAATACGTTCACGTGGTACAACAGTGTTTTCCCCACGGAAACGTGCAACAATATCATTATCCAAGAATGCTCCGTCTTCACCTAAACGCGCATTTGCCTGAGCAACAACGTATAGGTCTTCTTCATCGGCTGTTAGGTAGTCGATACGGCTCGTGACCTTTCCTGTTTCAGAATCAATTCTACGATAAGGTGTTTCAATGAAACCGAAACGATTTACCTTCGCAAATGATGAAAGGGAGTTGATCAAACCGATGTTCGGACCTTCCGGCGTTTCAATTGGACACATACGGCCATAGTGGGAATAGTGAACGTCACGTACTTCAAAGCCTGCGCGCTCACGCGTTAAACCACCAGGTCCTAATGCAGATAGACGACGTTTGTGCGTCAATTCTGCAAGTGGATTCGTTTGATCCATGAACTGAGAAAGCTGTGAGCTTCCGAAGAACTCTTTAATAGATGCAATAACAGGACGAATATTGATTAACTGTTGCGGTGTAATCGTTGCAGTATCCTGAATGGACATTCTTTCACGAACAACACGCTCCATACGAGATAAACCGATACGGAATTGGTTTTGCAACAATTCACCAACAGAACGAAGACGTCTGTTTCCTAAGTGATCGATATCGTCTGTATCACCAACACCATGCAATAAGTTAAAGAAATAACTGATAGATGCAATAATGTCGGCAGGAGTAATATTCTTAACTTGTTCAACAACATAAGCGTTGCCGATAACATTTATAACTTTTTCATTTTCATCATTAGGTGCATAGATTTTAATACCTTGAAGAAGGATTTCCTCTTCTACTACACCACCTGCTGGATGGAAGTTTCTGAAGTTAATATTCTTTTCAAGAGCTGGAATGATACGATCAAGGTTACGTCGATCAAGCACAGTTCCTTTTTCTGCGATGATTTCGCCTGTTTCTGGATCAGCAAGCGTTTCTGCAAGACGCTGACCGAACAAACGGTTTTTAATATGAAGCTTTTTGTTGATTTTATAACGACCAACATTCGCTAAGTCATAGCGTTTTGGATCAAAGAATCTTGAAACCAATAGACTCTTAGCGTTATCTACTGTTGGTGGCTCACCTGGACGTAGACGCTCATAAATTTCCAGAAGTGCTTTTTCCACACTTTCTGTGTTGTCTTTCTCAAGCGTGTTACGAATATATTCGTTGTCCCCAATCAAATCGATGATTTCTTGATCAGAGCCGAACCCTAGGGCACGCAAAAGAACCGTAACGGGCAGTTTCCGAGTACGATCGATTCTGACATATACGACATCCTTGGCATCTGTTTCATACTCAAGCCAAGCGCCGCGATTCGGGATAACTGTAGCTCCAAATCCCTTTTTGCCGTTTTTATCAACCTTACCGCTATAATATACGCTCGGAGAACGCACTAACTGAGATACGATAACACGTTCAGCACCATTTATTACAAAAGTGCCTGTTTCTGTCATAAGCGGGAAATCGCCCATAAATACATCCTGGTCTTTAACTTCACCAGTTTCTTTGTTCACAAGACGTACTTTTACTCGCAATGGAGCAGAATAAGTAACATCTCGCTCTTTCGTTTCTTCTACGGCATACTTTGGTTCGCCAAGGCTGTAATCAATAAATTCTAGAGATAGGTTACCAGTAAAGTCTTCAATCGGTGAAATATCTTGGAACATTTCACGCAATCCCTCATCAAGAAACCATTGATAAGAAGAGGTTTGGATTTCAATTAAATTTGGTAATTCTAAAACTTCACTGATTCGCGCGTAACTTCTTCGTTGGCGGTGTCGTCCATACTGAACTAGTTGACCTGTCAACTGATTCACCCCTCAAATCAAGCGTTATATTGGATCTCACGAAAGAAATTTCTTCCTTTCATAAGACAAAAAGAAAAAGGGTTTTTTTACTCAAAAACCACATTTTCACATTTTGAACTATTATTTTGTCATCTTTTCCGTTTAAACCCATTTTTATACAATGTTTTTTACACTTATGTAGGAATAATCCGGAAAATATTATGTTGGCATTTTATAATATTAACATATTGACAATTGGCAGTCAAATTATTTTATAGCCTTGATGACAAAATACCCTTTACTTTTATCAACAACTTCTACTTCGCAAAAAAGGCTATTCAGCTTCTCCACAGCAGAAGGTGCTCCTTGTTTCTTCTGAATGACAACCCACAGTTCCCCTGCACTCGCAAGAGCTTCGTGACTTTGTTCGAAAATTTCATGAACCGTTTGCTTTCCAGCACGGATCGGCGGATTTGTTAGGATCGCCGCAAAGCCTTTTTCTTCAACTCCGGTTAGTCGATCGCTTTCGTAAATCTTCACATTCGAGATTTGGTTTGAATGTGCATTTTCTTTTGCAAGACTTAACGCACGTTCATTCACATCAACCATGTGCAATGTGCGATCTTCATAATGTTTTGCTAACGAAAGACCAATCGGCCCATAGCCACACCCAACATCAAGAATCGGCCCATCCAAATTCGGCAGTTCAAAAGCTTCTATTAGAAGTCTTGAGCCAAAATCCACTTCTTTTTTCGAGAACACACCATTGTCAGTCTTAAAACGCAATGTATGATCTTTTAATGTGAAACTCCAAAATTTCGGGTCACTATCAACCTTCTGAGTTCGTGAATAATAATGCTCAGCCATTACTTCATCTCCTAGAAAAGCTTAGAGCGCCGACCTCTCGACACTCCGAGCCAGATACAAATCTAACTCTGAAGCAAAGATATTTTTATAGTCAAAAAAAGCCCGCTTATACAGCGAGCTTTTTAATAGTTAGATTACTTAACTTCAACGTTAGCTCCAACTTCTTCAAGTTTAGCTTTGATTGCTTCAGCGTCTTCTTTAGATACGCCTTCTTTAAGTGCTTTTGGAGTGTTGTCAACAAGGTCTTTTGCTTCTTTAAGACCAAGACCAGTGATTTCACGTACAACTTTGATAACCTTGATTTTTTGATCGCCAGCGCCAGCAAGGATAACGTCAAATTCAGTTTTTTCTTCAACTGCAGCACCAGCTACAGCACCCATTGCTACTGGAGCAGCAGCAGTTACGCCGAATTCTTCTTCGATTGCTTTTACTAGGTCGTTAAGTTCTAAAACAGTCATGCTTTTAACTGCTTCAATGATTTGTTCTTTAGTCATGATATATTTTCCTCCTTGAAATAGGTTAGTTTTTTTGGTTTAAAACGAGTATACAAGATTAAGCGCCTTGTTCTTCTTTCTGTTCTGCAACTGCTTTTGTAACAAGAGCAAGATTGCGGATTGGAGCTTGAAGAACGCTGAGTAACATAGAAAGTAAACCTTCGCGTGATGGAAGTTCAGCAAGAGCTTTCACTTCTTCAACAGTCGCAACGTTACCTTCGATTACACCTGCTTTGATTTCAAGAGCTTGGTGCTTCTTAGCGAAGTCATTCAAGATTTTAGCTGGTGCTACTACATCCTCGTTACTGAATGCGATCGCGTTCGGGCCAGTTAAAGCACCGTTTAGACCTGTAAGCTCAGCAGCTTCAGCAGCACGACGAGTCATAGAGTTTTTGTAAACTTTGAAATCGATGCCCGCTTCACGAAGTTGTTTACGAAGTTCAGTTACTTCAGAAACAGTAAGACCACGGTAATCAACAACAATTGTTGATACGCTAGACTTTAACTTCTCGGAGATTTCATCAACGATTTGTTTTTTCATTTCAATTACATTGCTCATCTTTACACCTCCTGTGATTAAGTGCATTCATACCAGGCAAACAAAAACCTCCACATCGAGCAGACATGGAGGCAGCATACAATAATAATATCGTATTACCTCGGCAGGATATTAAGCTTATACAGCACCTACTGTCTACGGTACAAATGTTTATTTATTTAAACAACAAAATAGATTATATAAAATCTATCTTTAATTGTCAATTACTATTATCTTACAGTTACAGAAGAAGGGTCAACTTTAACGCCAGGTCCCATTGTTGAAGTAACAGTAACGTTCTTCATGTAAGTTCCTTTTGCTGCAGCAGGCTTCACTTTTACCATTGTATCGAAAATAGTGTTGAAGTTTTCAACAAGCTTTTCGTTTTCGAAAGAAGCTTTTCCGATAGGAACGTGAATGTTACCAGCTTTGTCAACACGGTATTCAACTTTACCAGCTTTGATTTCGTTAACAGCTCTAGTTACATCAAATGTAACAGTACCTGTCTTAGGGTTTGGCATTAAGCCTTTAGGTCCTAGAACGCGTCCAAGCTTACCAACTTCACCCATCATGTCTGGAGTAGCAACGATAACATCGAACTCAAACCAACCTTGTTGGATTTTAGTGATGTATTCTGCATCGCCAACATAGTCTGCACCAGCAGCTTCTGCTTCTTTAATTTTTTCACCCTTAGCGAATACTAAAACGCGTTGAGTTTTACCAGTACCGTTTGGAAGCACAACTGCTCCACGGATTTGCTGGTCAGCTTTCTTAGGGTCAACCCCAAGACGGAATGCCACTTCAAGAGTTGCATCAAATTTAGCGAAGCTAGTTTTCTTCGCAAGATCGATTGCTTCTGCGATTGGATAAGCAGTTGCGCGATCTACAAGCTTTGCAGCTTCTAAATACTTCTTACCTTTTTTAGCCATTGTAATTTCCTCCTAGATTGTGGTTTTAACGGATTTACCTCCCACGAATAAAGGTTGCGAGTGAAAGACTTCAACTACGCAACCTCAATCAGACCTATGCAACAAACAATTAGTCTTCGATAACAATACCCATGCTGCGAGCAGTACCTTCAACCATACGCATAGCCGCTTCTACGCTAGCTGCGTTAAGGTCAGGCATTTTCTGTTCAGCAATCTCGCGTACCGTACCACGCTTAACTGTTGCTACTTTATTACGGTTTGGTTCACCAGAACCAGACTGGATTCCAGCTGCTACCTTCAAAAGAACTGCAGCAGGAGGAGTTTTCGTAATAAATGTAAATGAACGGTCTTCGAATACCGTAATTTCAACAGGAATGATTAGTCCAGCTTGATCAGCTGTACGAGCATTAAATTCCTTACAGAATCCCATGATGTTAACACCGGCTTGACCTAGTGCAGGTCCAACTGGTGGTGCTGGGTTAGCTTTACCAGCAGGGATTTGCAATTTTACCATCTTAATTACTTTTTTAGCCACGAGACACACCTCCTTAAAGTCCGTGATGTGGTAATAGGGGATTCCCCTCCCACTCAACAAAAGTCTTTATGTGAAAATAAAGAACTTGACATATCACCGTCAATTGTCCAAGACATACTGACCTATGAAATATTAACATTTTTTAAAATGTATTTCAAGTTTTTTTCAATTATAATTTATCAATTTGTGTAAAATCAAGTTCAACCGGCGTATCGCGACCGAACATATTTACAAGTACTTTCAATTTGGACTTATCTTTATCCATCTCTTCAATAGTACCTGTAAAGTTAGCAAACGGCCCTTCTTTTACCGTAACTGTTTCGCCGATTTCATAGTTATGGTCGACTCTCTTTTCTTCCACGCCCATACGCTTCAGAATCATGACTACTTCTTCAGGTAAAAGAGCGGTTGGCTTTGAACCAGAACCTGCAGATCCTACGAAGCCTGTTACACCTGGCGTATTACGAACAACATACCAAGAATCGTCTGTCATGACGATTTCAACAAGTACATAGCCCGGAAATACTTTCTTCTTTGTCACTTTTTTCTTACCATTTTTGAAATCTGTTTCTTCTTCTTCCGGTACTACTACACGGAAGATTTTATCTTGCATTCCCATAGATTCAACACGTTTCTCTAAGTTCGCTTTAACCTTGTTCTCATAACCAGAGTACGTATGAACAACATACCAATTCTTTTCCATTCAAGAGGACTTGAGCGTCCGTCCCTCCCTGTATATATTCATTATTTTTTAAAAGTCTATCTTTCGGACTTTACTAGTTGTGCAGTTTCAGAATTACTAAGTTGTCTTATGACACTTTCTGAGCCAAATGAAAAAACCCGTTAAACGGGCTTTGAAGTCATTTCCTGTACTATTTTCCATTATACCATGAGTGGCACGGTGTTATTCAAGAATTAAACGAATCAATTCAGAAATTCCTAAATCAAGTACTGCAAAGAAAATAGCAAAAAAGGCAACAGTGGATAAAACGGTAATCGTTGAGCGTGTTAACTCACTGCGTTTAGGCCAACTTACCTTTCTCATTTCGCGAACGACATCGCTGAAGAAACTTGTTATACGTTGCATTCTGAAACCCCCAACTATCGCAATAG
The DNA here is from genome assembly GCF_900115925.1 of Bacillus sp. cl95. GTDB lineage: Bacteria > Bacillota > Bacilli > Bacillales > Cytobacillaceae > Neobacillus_A. The sequence goes on from NZ_FOYF01000011.1 coordinate 30,445, forward strand.
CATAATTTTAATCTATGAAAGATTCACTTTGTTTCTCGGTGAACCGTTTGACTACCACATGATTTACAAAACTTCTTCAATTCTAGCCTTTCAGGGCTTGTCTGCTTATTCGTTGTAGTGGAGTAATTTCTTGATCCACAATCACTGCAAGCAAGTGTAACTTTTTTGTTCATTACTGACACCTTCTAAAATACCAAGTTTTATGTCTTAAAAACTTTAACACGGCACCTATTTAATGTCAATAACGCTTAAAACTAGAATTCTCTAAATTCTAAGCGTTTTCAAATGCTGGATAAAATTAAACCTCTTGCAAGGTTAATGTGAAAACTCTCTTACTTCCAAATATCTTTCAAGCTTGCGTTTGACACGCTGAAGGGCATTGTCAATCGATTTGACATGACGGTTCAATTCCTCTGAGATTTCTTGATATGACTGCCCATCCAAATATAAAGAGAGAACTTTTCTTTCAAGGTCGCTGAGAAGTTCCGTCATCTTATCTTCAATGTTATCAAACTCTTCTTGACTGATAATCAATTGTTCAGGATCGAGCACTTTCGCGCCGGAAAGAACATCCATCAGAGTTCTGTCGGATTCTTCGTCATAAATCGGCTTGTCCAGTGAGACATAAGAATTCAAAGGTATATGTTTTTGCCTTGTAGCAGTCTTAATTGCGGTAATAATTTGTCTGGTAATGCACAATTCCGCGAATGCCTTAAAAGAAGTAAGCTTGTCCTCTTTAAAGTCACGAATCGCTTTATACAACCCGATCATGCCTTCTTGAACTATATCTTCTTTATCGGCACCAATAAGAAAGTATGACCTGGCTTTAGCACGAACGAAATTGCGATACTTATGAATTAAGAAATCCAATGCGTCACTTTCACCTTTATGCACCAAATCTACCAATTCTTCGTCTTCGAGCATTTGATATCTCTCAGTATTTTTCATCCTGAAGTCCGAAATCACCCAGATTCCCCCCGCCCGCAAAAACATAGATAATAATAGTATACAGCAGGCCTTTTTTAAGCGTCAATAAGTCATTGCTTTCCTCTGCGCCATTTTTCAAAAATTTCTGCCACTTCATTACTTAAAGGAATTTTGGAAACTGGTTTCTTCTCCTGAATGACCTTTACGCTTTTTTCAATGCCCTTTTCAATACTTTCCATCTCTGTCAGCAATTCACGAGCAGATATTCTCAATGCTCCCTGTCCAAAAATAACCCATTGCTCCGTAAAGTCTGAGGTAGCGACATGTATTTGCGTTCTTCGGTTATTCATATCAATCGCTAGTTTTTCAATCCGCTCATCCGCCGATTCATTTTCTCGTGTGAAGATAACTTCGATTTTATGGTTCTTATACTTCTTTTCGATTCCTTGGACATAATGGGCATCAAATACAACGATGACTTTAAAACCTGAATATCCTTGGTATTCTGCCATTTTTTCTATAAGCCTGTCCCTGGCGGCAGCTAAATCCTTCTCCTTTAGCTGCCGCAGTTCTGGCCAAGCACCAATGATGTTGTAACCGTCAACAAGCAGGATATCCATGCTTATCCCTCTAGCGGATGGCGTTTCCGGTAGACCTCATACATTAGTAATGCAGCCGCAACGGACGCATTTAATGATGTAACATGTCCTACCATTGGCAAATGAATGAGGAAATCGCATTTCTCGCGGATTAATCGTCCCATCCCTTTACCTTCACTGCCAATGACCAATCCTAAAGGCATCGTTCCATCAAAACGACGGTAATCCTGACTTTGTCTAGCATCTGTTCCGGCAATCCAAACGCCGCGTTCCTTTAATTCATCGATCGTTCTTGCCATGTTCGTCACTCGAACAACGGGGATATGTTCGATTGCACCTGTAGAAGCTTTAGCCACTGTTGATGTCAAACCAACTGCACGGCGTTTTGGAATGATGATTCCGTGAGCACCTACCGAGTCGGCTGTTCGCATAACTGAACCGAGATTATGCGGATCTTCAATTTCATCAAGTAAAATAAAGAATGGTGCTTCATTACGTTTCTCGGCGATGGCAAATAAATCGTCCAACTCAGCATATTCGTAAGCCGCAATATATGCTAGTACACCTTGATGATTTTCAGTTACTTGATCAATTTTCTTCTTAGGTACAAACTGAACCAATACTTTTGCCTCTTTAGCGAGCTCGATGACTTGTTGCATTTGCCCTCGTTGTGAACCTTCTGCTATTAGGATTTTATTAATATCACGTTCTGACTTAAGCGCCTCAATAACAGGATTTTTGCCGGTAATAAAGTCTTGGCTCATTTTGCTCCTCCTCCTTGATTGTTTTCAACAAACTCAAAAGAACACACTACTAAATCTTTCAAACGTTCTTCCTGTCCCGATAGATATAAATGTCCAATTAGCGCCTCAAATGCTGTACTGTAACGATATGTTTGCACGTCTGTATTTTTTGGTACAGAACCGGACTTTGCATTTCTCCCTCTTTTTACCACTGCCATTTCCACTTCACTCAACATTTCTAAATCCAGCATGTGAAAGAGAATTTGTGATTGTGCTTTTGCTGAAACATATCTTGTCCCAGCTCTGTGTAACTGATTTGGCTTGACTTGTCCACTTTGCAGAAGGTGATGCCTTACATAATTTTCAAAAACGGCATCACCCATATAAGCCAAAGCTAAGCTGTTTAGCTGTTTTTCATCAATCTTGTTTTCGTAATGAAGCATTCACTTAGCCTCTTTTCCATCTTGGTCCTTGCGGAGTATCTTCAAGTATGATGTTCATATCTTTTAATTGATCACGGATTTGGTCAGCAAGCTTGAAATCACGGTCTTTACGAGCCTGAATTCTTTTCGCGATCAAGGCATCGATCTCTTCATCAAGCAACTCTTCACCTTTTAATTCGATTCCAAGTACTTTCAATAAATCTTCGAATTCTTTTAAGAAGGCATCGATTACATCGATATCCGTATTCTTTTCCATCACATAATAATTTGCCAACTTAGATAGTTCAAATAATACTGAAATAGCATTAGCTGTATTAAAATCATCGTCCATTTCAACGATAAATTGATCGTGCAAAGCAGTAATCTTATCTTTCCACTCTTGACTGTCTTCAGCAAGATTCACACTAGTTTCTTTTCTGTGTTTAAGGTTTTGATAGGAAGTTGTTATCCGTTCAAAAGCAGCAAGAGTATTTTCCAAAAGCTCTTCACTGTAATTAATCGGATTACGATAATGAACAGAGAGCATAAAGAACCTTAGCACCTGCGGATCATGAATCTTAATGATGTCATGCACAAGGACGAAATTACCGAGTGATTTAGACATCTTTTCGTTGTCGATATTAATATAGCCGTTGTGCATCCAATAATTTGCGAAAGTTTTCCCCGATAAAGCTTCTGACTGCGCAATCTCATTTTCATGGTGAGGGAAGGTTAAATCCTGACCACCAGCATGGATATCGATCGTATCGCCAAGATATTTTTTCGCCATCGCCGAGCATTCAATATGCCAACCAGGTCTTCCTTGACCCCATGGGCTTTCCCAAGCAATTTCACCTACTTTAGCCGCTTTCCACAAGGCAAAATCCAGTGCATCCTGCTTTTTCTCCCCAACTTCAATCCTTGCCCCTAATCGCAATTCTTCAATCGGCTGGTGAGAAAGCTTTCCATACCCCTCAAACTTTCTTGTTCTAAAATAAACATCACCTTGAGATTCGTATGCGAAATCTTTTTCGATAAGTTTTTCAATAAATTCAATAATGATATCCATACTTTCCATTACACGCGGATGGGCATCAGCCTTTTTGCATCCCAGAGCAGATACGTCCTCAAAATAGGCGTTGATGAATTTCTCTGCAATCGTGGGAACGTCCGTACTCAGTTCATTCGCAACACGGATCAACTTATCGTCAACATCTGTAAAATTAGAGATGTATTGAATTTCATAACCTCTGAATTCAAAGTAGCGACGGACCGTATCGAACACAATTGCCGGACGTGCATTTCCTATGTGAATATAATTGTAGACAGTCGGTCCGCACACATACATTTTCACTTTCCCTTCTTCAAGGGGCTTGAACGTTTCCTTTTGTCGAGTAAGCGTATTATATAATTGAATGGCCATTGGCTTTGCTCCTTTCATCTTCCAATTCTTTTTTTAATTGCATAACTTGTTCTTCAAGCGCTTTAAAACGATCTGCTGTAGGGTCGGGAAGATCGCAATGATTGAGATCGCGATTGATTCTTCTGCCATCCCTAATGACTACTTTACCCGGTACCCCAACGACCGTTGAATTTGGCGGCACATCTTTCAATACGACTGAACCGGCACCAATCTTGGAATTCTCTCCGATTGTAATGGAGCCTAAAACTTTAGCACCCGTTGCAATCAAAGCATTATCAAGAATCGTAGGATGCCGTTTCCCTTTTTCTTTTCCTGTTCCCCCGAGTGTCACACCTTGAAAGACAGTAACATTATTTCCTATTTCACATGTTTCCCCAATTACAACACCCATACCGTGGTCAATAAAAAAACGACGGCCAATCTTGGCACCAGGATGTATTTCTATTCCAGTAAGAAACCTACTTACCTGGGAAATAACTCGAGCAATAAAAAAGAATTTCCGCTTGTAAAACGCATGTGCAAGCCGATGTGCCCAGATGGCATGCAAACCAGAATAAGTTAGGATTACCTCCAAATAGGTGCGGGCTGCCGGGTCTTGGTCAAACACAACCTCTATGTCTTCTTTGAGTTTCTTAAACATTGTGATCCTCCTCTCTTTTCTTGAATACAAAAAAGCGCCTCTGTCAATTGACAGAGACGCTTTAGGCGCGGTTCCACTCTGATTGGACATGTACTTGTACGTTATTGAAACGCAGAAGCCACGATCCCAGCTTTAACCTGTTAACGGAAGGAGTCCGCCCAAGTCTACTAAGAAAGGTCTGCTTTCTTTTCAATATGGGGCTCTGAGGCGCATTTCAGAAATACGAGAGGCATGAACCACTTTCAGCCGGTGATGGTTCTCTCTTTAAAGCATCGTCTTCCTACTTTTCCTCATCTACACTTTAATCGTATAAATTTGAATTACTATTACTATATTACATTTTCTTCAATATGTTAACCAATAATTTTGCTTAATCGGTCCATGATTTTTTCTTTGCCTAAAAGTACGATCGCCTGTGGTAGGTCTGGTCCGTGCGTTTGACCAGTTGTCGCCACACGAATTGGCATAAATAGGTTCTTCCCTTTTTGACCAGTAGCTTTTTGAACAGCCTTCATTGCAGCTTTAATGTCATCCGCTTGAAGAACTGACAGTTGCTCAAGTTCAGAGTAAAACGCCTTTAATACTTCAGGCACCTGTTCCCCTGCCATTACTTCTTTCGCTTCTTCGTCATATTCTGCTTCATCTTGGAAGAATATATCCGTTAAGCCAACGATTTCTGCGCCAAAGCTCATTTTTTCTTGATAAAGAGCAATCAGATTGCGTACCCATTCATTCTCTTGTTCCGTCATTTCCATGCTCGCGCGTCCAGCTTTTACAAGATGAGGCAGTGCCATCTCTACTACACGGTCAAGGTCCACTTTTTTCATATACTGGTTATTCATCCATGCAAGCTTCTGCTGGTCAAATAATGCAGGGGATTTTGATAAGCGGCTTGCATCGAAGATCTCAATGAATTGTTCTTTTGAGAATAACTCTTCTTCCCCAGCAGGAGACCATCCAAGCAATGTGATGAAGTTGAAAAGTGCTTCTGGAAGGTAACCAAGCTCTTCGTATTGCTCGATAAATTGAATGATGGATTCATCCCTTTTGCTTAGCTTTTTGCGGCTCTCGTTCACAATCAATGTCATATGACCGTAATGAGGTGTTTCCCATCCTAATGCTTCAAAGACCATTAGTTGTTTTGGAGTGTTCGTAATATGGTCATCACCACGTAGAACATGTGAAATCTTCATTAAGTAATCATCAATTGCTACTGCATAGTTATAAGTTGGTGTTCCGTCTTTTTTGACCATGACCCAGTCACCAATACCGTCTGATTCAAAAGAAACATTCCCCTTAACCATATCTTCAAAAGTATAAACTTTACCTGCAGGCACTAGGAATCGAATACTTGGCTGACGGCCTTCGTCTTCTAAACGCTGTCTATCTTCAGAGGTCAAATGGCGGCACTTGCCGGAATACTTAGGCATTTCACCCTTTGCCGTCTGCTCTTCACGCTCTGCTTCGATTTCCTCTTCCGTACAATAACACTTATAGGCAGAGCCTTCTTTGAGCATTTTTGTATAGTATTCTTCATAAAGATGGTTTCTTTCGGATTGTCGATATGGCCCGTATTCGCCGCCTACATCAACACTTTCGTCCCAATCCATTCCAAGCCATTTCAAATATTTAAGCTGGCTTTCCTCGCCGCCTTCAATATTTCTTTTCTTATCTGTATCTTCAATACGGATAATGAATTTCCCACCCTTATTGCGGGCAAATAAGTAATTAAAAAGTGCTGTTCTTGCGTTTCCGATATGTAAATGTCCAGTTGGACTAGGAGCATAACGTACACGAACTTCGTTTGACATAAAAAATCCCCCTAAACTAATGCTTCAATTGTGAATACATTTTAACATGACAGATGAAAAAGACATACCCGTCCGTTAATCTTTCTTCTTTAACAGCACTGCTACTTGAGAGGCAATTCCTTCTCCTCTTCCCGTAAAACCAAGCTTTTCTGTAGTTGTCGCTTTTACATTCACTTGGCTTGGAGATGCTTCCAACAATTCTGCAATTCTTTCCTGCATTTGTGTAATATAAGGTGCCATCTTTGGCATTTGAGCGATGATCGTACAATCCGCATTAACCAGCTCATATCCTTTTTCTTTCACAATTCCCCATACATGTTCCATTAATTTTGCAGAGTCGGCATCCTTGAAATTTGGGTCGGTGTCAGGAAAATGCCTGCCGATATCACCCTCACCAATCGCACCTAGACACGCATCCGCTACTGTATGCAAAAGCACGTCAGCATCAGAATGCCCAAGTAAGCCTTTCTCATACGGTATTGTTATTCCACCAATGATCAGCGGTCTACCCTCCGTCAATTGGTGAACATCGAAGCCTTGTCCAATTCTATACATGTTGTCGCCTCCTATTGAGCACCGCTCTTCTTCATGATCGCTTCGGCAAAATATAAATCTTCCGGCGTCGTTAACTTGATATTATCATAGTCACCTTCGACTACGAAGACACTTGTTCCCATTCTTTCAACGAGACTAGCGTCATCTGTACCCAGAAAATCATCATGATCCGCCTGATGATGTGCTTCAAGAATCAATGAAAAACGAAAAGCCTGCGGGGTTTGTACGGCCCACAAGCTAGATCGTTCAACGGTTTCCACTACTTCATCATTTTGAACTTTCTTAATCGTATCTTTTACCGGAACTGCGACGAGAGAGGCTCCTTCTTGTTCTGCTTTTAAAACAAGCTTATGGATCATCTCCTGCTTAATGAAAGGTCTTGCTCCATCGTGCACAAGAACAATGACTTCACCTTTCAAAGTTTTCAGTGCTTCAAACACACTGTGTTGTCGCTCTTTTCCACCTGGAACAAGAGCCACTACCTTTTGAATCGAATAAGCTTGTAAAAGCTCCTTCAGTTCCGCTTCATCATGAGGATTAATGGCTAATATGACACTCTCACACTGTTCATCAGCTTCAAAAACCCTTAGTGTGTGAATGAGTACAGGGATAGAATCAAGTTCAAGCAAAAGCTTGTTCTTCCCTGCCCCCATTCTTTTCCCCTGGCCGGCCGCCGGGATGATGACTTTGTAAGACATAATGAATCTCCAATCTTTATTACAAAGCTTTTTCTAATAGTTTAGGTTTGGCAAAAATCATTCTTCCGGCTGATGTTTGTAAGACACTCGTAACGAGTACATCAATTCTTTTACCAATAAATTCTCTGCCATCCTCGACAACGATCATCGTACCGTCATCTAAATAGGCAACACCTTGATGGTGCTCTTTTCCGTCTTTAATCACTTGCACATTCATTTCCTCGCCCGGAAGGACAACTGGTTTAACAGCATTTGCTAAATCGTTAATATTTAATACTGCTACACTTTGAAATTCACATACTTTATTCAAGTTAAAATCGTTTGTAACCACGACACCGTCAGTGAGTTGTGCAAGTTTTACTAATTTGCTATCCACCTCTTGCACGTCCTCGAAGTCCTGCTCGTGTATCTCAACATTGATCGTCAGTTCTTTCTGAATGCGATTTAAGATATCGAGCCCTCTTCGACCACGGTTACGCTTCAAAACATCTGAAGAATCAGCGATATGCTGAAGTTCTTCCAAAACAAATCTCGGGATGACAATCGTTCCTTCAAGGAAACCCGTTTGACAAATATCAGCGATGCGACCATCAATAATGACACTAGTATCCAATATTTTGAGCGTGTTTTTTGCAGGGTTATCCGGTTCTTCTTCATTGTGCTTCTTTTTAGTCGTGCGGTTTGGAAACAGGCTTAACAGTTCATCGCGCTTTTTCATACCTACCTGAAACCCAAGATAACCAAAAAGCAGAGTTAACAAAATAGGAGCCACGGTATTTACTACTGGTACCTCTATTGCATTCAACGCAAAACCGATCAAAAAAGCAACAAACAAACCGAGAACCAAACCGAAACTTCCAAAAAGGACGTCCGTAACAGGGGTCCTTATCAAGGATTCCTCGACCCATTTCACAAAATTGACTACATAATCAATTGCCCAAAAAGTAATAAAATAAAAAATGATTGCACCTAAAACAGCCGTGATATAAGGGTTGTTGATAAAAACGATGTCATCAATTTTCATTAATGTTAATACTTCCGGAATTAAAAAGATCCCAAGCGTCCCTCCGATAATCAGGAAGCTGGCTTGAACAATACGTCTTAGCATTCCTTCACCTCCTTCTACTCATTATAAACAAATTACTAAAATCGAAACCTTTGAAATTGCATTTTCTTTTTTTATGAATATCCTCCCTATTTCTACCTACGAAAAGTTTGGAGATTAACTACTTTGGAAGCTTTTATGCAGAATCTAATGCATTACAGTTTTAGGGTAGCACCGCCAAAAACCTGTGTCAAACTTCTGTCGCTTTACATGTATTAATTGCATATTTAAAGGTGATATCATCGTCGGTCGGTCATTAAACGCTCTTTTACGAGCTTTAATCCTTCCTTGATTTTCTTCGCCCTCACTTCTCCGATACCTTCCACGTCATCTAAATCCTCGACCGTTGCTACTAGTATTTTCGGGAGTTGATCAAACCGATTAATCAAGTTTTCAATGATGACCATAGGAAGTCGAGGAATCTTATGTAGAATGCGATATCCACGTGGACATTTCCCTTCGTCTAAGGGTACATATCCATTATAACCAAGGAGCTTTAAGAGAGCCGTATCCTCAATCACACTTCCATTTGACATGTTCTGCATTTTCTTTAAGACTTCTTTTGCTTTTACATCACGATCTGAAGCGTAATCTTTAATAATCAGAAGAGCTTCTTCCTCTAAATCTGTAAGAATTTCATTCATCTGCAGACGAATCAGTCTGCCTTCAATTCCAAGCTCATTCAAGTATGAGAGCAATTCATTTTTGATTTTCAGCACCATTTCAAATCGATGCAAGACGAGTAAGATATCGTTATAGGTAACAAGTTCCTCAAACTCTAAAATGCTTAAATTTAATATGCTTTGTTCCATCACTGCTTTATACTTCTCTAGAGTTTGGATTGCTTGATTGGCCTTCGTAAAGATGACCCCAATATCCTTCAATGCATAGCGGAAATTACCTTGGTAAAGCGTAATCACATTCCGGCGTTGAGATATGGCAATAACAAGCGATTTTGTTTGACGTGCTACACGTTCAGCCGTACGGTGGCGCATTCCGGTTTCAGTTGAAGGAATTTGTGAATCAGGAGCAAGCTGGGCATTAGCAAATAATATCTTATTCCCTGCATCATTCAAGATAATAGCGCCATCCATTTTGGCTAGTTCATATAGAAAACTTGGAGAAAAAGCACAATTAATCTGAAATCCCCCATCCACCAAGCTTTTCACTTTTTCGTTATAACCAATGACAATCAGTCCACCTGTGTTGGCCCTTAGTACATTATCAATTCCTTCCCGAATGGGTGTTCCCGGCGCAATAAATTGCAACACTTCACTAACTGTTTGTTCTCCAAGCTTCCTATTCTCCATCTTTTACCCTCCCAATGCTGCTATGAGTGCCTCACTGACAGATGTTACTCCAACTAGCTTTATTCCTTTAGGGGCTGTCCAGCCACCTAAATTATTTTCTGGTAAAATCACTCTTTCAAAACCAAGCTTAGCCGCTTCTTGAACACGTTGTTCAATGCGCGACACCCTTCTTACTTCTCCAGTTAGGCCAACCTCACCGATAATACAATCCGTTGCACGTGTAGGCTTATCACGGAAACTCGAAGCAATGCTCACTGCGATGGCCAAATCGATAGCGGGTTCATCCAGCTTGACTCCACCTGCTACTTTTAGATACGCATCTTGATTCTGTAGGAGCATCCCTACCCTTTTTTCTAAGACAGCCATCAGGAGTGGTACGCGATTATGATCAATTCCGGTAGCCATTCTTCTCGGATTCCCAAAACTCGTCGGTGATATTAATGCTTGTATTTCGACAAGGACAGGACGGGTTCCTTCCATTGACGCCACAACAGTTGAACCTGCAGCTCCTTGAGAACGTTCTTCAAGGAAGATCTCTGAAGGATTGGCGACTTCTTCAAGCCCCAGTTCTTTCATTTCAAAAATACCCATTTCATTCGTTGAACCAAAACGGTTTTTCACCGCTCTAAGTATCCGATATGTATGATGACGTTCTCCTTCAAAGTACAAAACCGTATCAACCATATGTTCGAGCAATCTAGGCCCAGCAATGGAACCTTCTTTCGTAACATGTCCAACAATAAAGACAGCAATTCCTTTTGTTTTTCCAATCCTCATCAACTCAGCGGTACATTCCCTTACTTGTGAAACGCTTCCGGGAGCTGAAGTGACTTCTGGATGAAAGATCGTTTGAATTGAATCGATAATGACGATTCCAGGATTCACTTCTTCGATCGTTTTATTTATCTCATCAAGATTCGTTTCTGAATATACAAGTAGATTTTTAGAAGAAATACCTAGTCGATCAGCTCTCAATTTTGTCTGTCTTTGAGATTCCTCACCGGAGATATACAGAACCGTATGTTCCTTATCCGCTAATTGCGCAGACACTTGAAGAAGCAAAGTGGACTTTCCGATACCGGGGTCTCCTCCAATCAGGACAAGCGAGCCTTTCACGACTCCTCCACCGAGAACTCGATTGAGTTCGTTTAGATTGGTCGTAATCCTCGGTTCACTAACCGTTTCAATTGCCGTGATCGGTGTAGGTTTTGAAAGCAGTGCTGTTCCTTGTGAATGAGCAAACGCGCCTCTACGTGGTGAGCCAGTAACTTGTACTTCTTCGACCATCTTATTCCACACACCACAACCTGGACATTTACCCATCCATTTTGCTGATTCGTAGCCGCACTCTGAACACATGAACTTCGTTTTTCTTTTTGCCATGACAGCTCTCTACCTCTCATTTTAAAGCTTAATTTGATAACTCTATTATACGGGAAACATTCTTCCGCATAAAAGAAAAGAGGCACACGGATTACATTTTTCTCTCGTGTACCTCTCTGTTTGTCATGCTATATTACTTTCAAAAGAATTATTTTGCTGCTCCTGTCTTTTCAGCAGAACGGACAACAAATTCGTCATTATCAACGTCAATGACTACATTCTGGCCAGTAAGCACTGTACCCCTTAACAATTCCTCAGACAAGCGGTCTTCAATATGCTTTTGAATCGCTCGGCGCAACGGTCGTGCTCCATATTCAGGATCGTACCCTTCTTTAGCAATCTTTTCCTTGGCGGCATCTGTTAGTTCAAGCGTGATGTGCTGCTCATTCAAACGCTTAATTAGCTGGTCAGACATTAACGTAACGATTTGGTTAAGATGCTTTTTCTCTAATGAATGGAAAACGATCATTTCATCAATCCTGTTCAGGAACTCAGGACGGAATGCTTTTTTCATTTCCTCCATTACTTTACCCTTCATGTCTTTATAATCCTGTTCACCATCTTGAATATTGAAACCAACGTATTTATTGCGCTTCAACGCCTCTGCCCCAACATTCGATGTCATGATTAACACCGTATTGCGGAAATCCACTGTTCTACCTTTGGAATCCGTCAAGCGGCCATCTTCAAGCACTTGAAGTAAAATATTGAATACATCCGGATGGGCTTTTTCAATTTCATCCAGGAGAATAACGGAGTATGGCTTCCTGCGTACCTTTTCTGTTAACTGGCCGCCCTCTTCGTAACCTACATATCCTGGAGGAGAACCTACTAATCTTGAAGTCGAATGCTTCTCCATATACTCTGACATATCGATTCGAATCATCGCATCCTCGTCGCCAAACATTGCTTCAGCAAGGGCGCGCGCAAGCTCCGTTTTACCTACACCTGTTGGACCTAGGAAGACAAATGAACCGATTGGACGTTTTGGATCCTTTAAACCTGCACGTGCACGACGCACGGCTTTAGCAACGGCCTTAACTGCTTCTTCCTGACCAATCAAGCGTGAATGTAGGATATCCTCAAGATTGAGCAGTTTTTCCGTTTCCGTTTGTGCCAGTCTTGATACTGGAATTCCTGTCCAGCTAGATACGACATTAGCAATATCTTCAACGGTTACTTCTGTGTTTTCTTTACCTTGTTTTTCTTTCCAATTCTTTTTCGTTTCTTCCAACTGTTCACGAAGGCGCTGTTCTGTATCTCTCAAAGAAGCTGCCTTTTCAAATTCCTGGCTTTGCACAGAAGCATCCTTTTCTTTACGGACTTCATCTAGTTTTACCTCTAATTCTTTCAAATTTGGAGGTGTCGTATAGGAACGAAGACGTACCTTCGACCCTGCTTCATCGATTAAGTCAATCGCCTTATCAGGTAGGAAACGATCAGAAATGTAGCGGTCCGATAGTTTTACCGCAGCCTCGATGGCTTCATCAGTGATTGAAACACGGTGATGCGCCTCATAACGGTCACGAAGACCTTTTAAGATTTGGACGGACTCTTCACTATTTGGTTCATCTACACGAATTGGCTGGAAGCGACGCTCAAGCGCTGCATCTTTTTCAATATATTTTCTGTACTCATCCAATGTAGTAGCACCAATACACTGCAGTTCACCACGGGCAAGGGATGGCTTTAAGATATTGGATGCATCAATTGCCCCTTCAGCTCCACCTGCACCGATTAGCGTATGAAGCTCATCAATGAATAAGATGATATTTCCTGCTTGACGAATTTCATCCATTACTTTCTTTAATCGGTCTTCGAATTCACCGCGGTATTTAGTACCTGCTACAACAGTACCCATATCCAATGTCATAACGCGCTTATCTCGAAGAATCTCAGGCACTTCGTTATTTACAATCTGCTGTGCAAGACCTTCGGCAATCGCTGTTTTACCTACACCCGGTTCACCAATAAGAACGGGATTATTTTTAGTACGACGGCTCAATACTTCAATAACACGCTGAATTTCCTTACTTCGTCCAATTACCGGATCAAGGCTACCCTCACGAGCAATGGCAGTAAGATCCCTTGCAAGGCTATCCAATGTAGGAGTATTGGCACTAACCGATGTCCCGCTTTGATGACCGCCTGATTCATTGCTTCCGAGTAATTGAAGCACTTGTTGGCGTGCTTTGTTAAGACTGACACCCAGATTGTTCAAGACTCTGGCTGCAACACCTTCACCTTCTCTGATCAGTCCAAGAAGAATATGTTCAGTTCCAACATAAGAATGTCCAAGTTTACGAGCTTCGTCCATGGAAAGTTCAATGACTTTCTTTGCCCTTGGAGTATAATGAATCGTCTGAGTGGAATCTTGCCCTTTACCAATTAAGTTTTCTACTTCCTTCTGAATCTTTTCAGCTACCAGTCCTAGACCATACAATGCCTTAGCAGCAATTCCTTCTCCTTCTCGCACTAATCCTAAGAGAATATGTTCGGTTCCAATATTATTGTGTCCAAGACGGATGGCCTCCTCTTGAGCTAAAGCCAATACTTTCTGTGCTCTTTCAGTAAAACGTCCAAACATCATTGTCTATTCCTCCTCACTTTTTCTCTTTTCCATTTGCAATCGATCTCGAATTAAAGCAGCTCTTCGAATATCTCTTTCATGCGGCCGCAATGGACCTCCCGCATATTGCTGTAAAAAACCCGGTTGGGTTAAAATCATCAGTTCATTCAAGATGTTTTGGGATATATCCTTTATATACCCCATATCAATCCCTAGACGAACATCGGACAGGCAGCTAGCTGCTTCCTGCGTTTCAATGATTCGACTATTTGCAAGAGTTCCGTATGAACGGTATACTCTGTCTTCTAATTGTATGTTAGAAGTCTTCGCTAATGCTTCACGAGCTGTTCTTTCCTGCGAAATTAACTGACTAACTACGCTCAACAAGTCTTCAACGATATCTTCTTCCGATTTTCCTAAGGTAATTTGATTGGAAATTTGAAAGATGTTGCCTAGTGCCTCACTGCCTTCTCCGTAAATACCTCTTACCACCAAACCAAGCTGGTTAATCGCGGGTATGATTCTACTTATTTGCTGGGTCATGATGAGACCAGGTAAATGCATCATGACCGATGCTCGAAGTCCTGTTCCCACATTGGTCGGGCAACTCGTTAAGTAACCTATATTCTCATCAAAAGCAAATTGTATATCTTCTTCTAACCAATCATCCAGTTCATTCGCAGCTTCCAATGCTTCCATTAACTGAAACCCTGGGAATAAACATTGAATTCGTATATGATCTTCTTCATTTACCATAATACTTACTTCTTCATTTTCTGTTAAAAGACATGCTCCGTATGGACTATCTTCAGCTAAATGAGGACTGATTAAGTGTTTTTCCACTAATACTCGTTTCTGAAGGGGTTTTAGCTCATCCATCTTCAAGATTTCCATTCCACCATACTTTTGGAAATTCCCTTTTAATAGAAGGCCTTCCATTCTTGAAACAATTTTAACTGCTTCTTCATTGGATGCTAAAGTTGGGAACTTGTATTCTTGAAAGTTTCGTGCTAAACGAATGCGTGTACTTAACACGATATCTGCGTCAGGTCCTTCATTACTCATCCACGAACTGACTGCTTGATTCAAAAACTTTTCCAGCGACAAGCCTATTCCCCTCCTTCTTGGCCCTGTGTAAGCCTTTTTTCCAAGGAACGAATTTCATCGCGAATTTCTGCAGCTTTTTCAAACTCTTCATTTGTAATCAAATCTCTTAATTGGTGTTTCAAATTCTCAATGTTTTTACGGAGGTGTATATTACCACCGATTCTTTTAGGGATTTTGCCACTATGTGTCCAGTTTCCACTATGCAGCCTCTTTAAGATTGGCTTTAACTGAGCTTGAAAGTTATCATAGCAATCAGCACAGCCGAAGCGCCCGGCTTTAACAAACTGAGAATATGTTAAAGCACAACTTTCACATTGAAGGACTTTTTCTTGTTGAAAGGCTCCCTTTTGTGAAGGAGGGAATGATGAATTTACATTTAATAGCCCCGCCAGCAAGCTATGAATTGTGAACTCTGGACCGCCATTGATCATGAACATTTCGCCTTTTTCTTGTGCGCACTTCTCACAAAGATCAATTTCAGTTTTTTCTCCATTTAATATCTTTGTAAAATGAAGTGTAGCAGGCCTTTGATTACATTCTTGGCAAATCATTCATTATCACCTCTCACCTTGCATTTCATCTATTTATATTTCAATGCCGTCAGCATGGCGCGCAGCATTCTTGCTCTTAGCTCATCACGATAAGGTAGTTCAATATATAATACTGAACGGTCTATCACGCTTAGCATGATTTTTGCTTCCCTAGTCGTTACAACTTCTTCTTGAACTAACCTATAAATTACATCTTCCGCACTGCTTTGGCTGATTCTTGTCTGAATTAAGGCTAATAGTTGATCAATCAGGTGAGCCAAATCGTGTGACTGAACTTTCATGATGCGAATATATCCACCACCACCACGCTTACTTTCTACGATGTAACCTCTTTCAATCGTAAATCTCGTATTGATGACATAATTGATTTGTGAGGGGACACATTGAAACTTATCCGCAATTTCACTTCGTTTGATCTCGACTATCTCTCTGCTACTCATTTGTAATACATCTTTTAAATAGTTCTCTATGATATCGGAGATGTTCCTCATCTAACACCCTCCCAATCTGACTTTGACTATATTTGACATAAATTATACAAGAAATAGCTCTAAGTTTGCAACGACAATGATTTTGAAAAATTATATGTACGATAGTCGATTAAGTTCTGTTTTCACATTAGCCATTTTCGCCAAATTGAGAGAAAACTAATCTATATAAACTGAATTTTTTATACCCATCATACGGGTAAATCAAACAATGGTGACTGAATTATGGGTTTAAGGTAGTGAAGGGAACTTTAAGGAATTGTGAGTGAGTGTATGTGTTGGGAGTGCGATTGATGTTTTTATGATATCGTTGAGTGCGGATTTCACTTGGTGGAGGCGGTGAAAGGCGAGGTGGGTAGTGCATCTGAAACAGTTTGGGGGATTGTGTATTGAAACATTTTGAACAAGGAGATCACGCACCATAACCCATGCGGTAAAAACAAAGGACATATGCCCACATTATGCTTAAGAAACATTTTTTACGCGATTAAATTTTGAGATTGGAGGACACAATTTATTTTCAAGCGATAAGCACTGTGATAAAGGCTTATAAATGTATCAAGATAGATACTACTTTACTTAGAATTACCCCTTTAGGGCAGTAGATTTATTCGCCCAGCCGGTATTCTATTCATACAAACAATTTCAATTAATTCTTAAACGTAAATTCCCTTGAAATTGCGATCCATTTCTCCTGTTTTACGGGTCTTATAAATAAATCTATTAGGTACTAGTCCTGAAATTCCACCTTTTTCGAATCATACGGTCACACTCCTTTTGTACGTTTTCAAACAAAAAAAGAACAGCACAATGGCTGTTCTTTCAAATTGCCCGGCGGCGTCCTACTCTCACAGGGGGAGAGCCCCCAACTACCATCGGCGCTGAGAAGCT
This sequence comes from Bacillus sp. cl95, assembly GCF_900115925.1. Lineage (GTDB taxonomy): Bacteria > Bacillota > Bacilli > Bacillales > Cytobacillaceae > Neobacillus_A. The sequence continues at coordinate 47,667 of NZ_FOYF01000011.1, forward strand.
TAACTTCCGTGTTCGGTATGGGAACGGGTGTGACCTTCTCGCTATCGCCACCAGACTATTTTGTTTTTTGAGGTTCATTCCCTCAAAACTAGATAATGTTAGAAGAAGAGTAAAAACGAGTTCACCTTTTTAAATCTTTGACTTTGGTTAAGTCCTCGATCTATTAGTATCAGTCAGCT
>NZ_FOYF01000002.1:0-282098 GCF_900115925.1 Bacillus sp. cl95
ACGGGAAGTAGCTCAGCTTGGTAGAGCACTTGGTTTGGGACCAAGGGGTCGCAGGTTCGAATCCTGTCTTCCCGACCATTAGTTTTATGATTTATGGGGCCTTAGCTCAGCTGGGAGAGCGCCTGCCTTGCACGCAGGAGGTCAGCGGTTCGATCCCGCTAGGCTCCACCATAAATTGAATATTTGGCGGTGTAGCTCAGCTGGCTAGAGCATTCGGTTCATACCCGAAAGGTCGTGGGTTCGACTCCCTCCGCCGCTACCAAATATCCATTTTTGAATCATTTATTCTAACAGGTGAAAACCTTAATTGGACCTTTAGCTCAGCTGGTTAGAGCAGACGGCTCATAACCGTCCGGTCGTAGGTTCGAGTCCTACAAGGTCCACCAAGAACTACTTTTTATTTCGGAGGTATACCCAAGTCCGGCTGAAGGGATCGGTCTTGAAAACCGACAGGCGGGTAACACCGCGCGGGGGTTCGAATCCCTCTACCTCCTCCATTATTTTCATAATAAATATTATTGTCGCGGGGTGGAGCAGCCCGGTAGCTCGTCGGGCTCATAACCCGAAGGTCGCAGGTTCAAATCCTGCCCCCGCAATTAATGTAAGTTATTTTCAAGGAAACTTGAAAAAACTTTGGTCCCGTGGTGTAGCGGTTAACATGCCTGCCTGTCACGCAGGAGATCGCCGGTTCGATCCCGGTCGGGACCGCCATATGTTTTTGGCTCAGTAGCTCAGTCGGTAGAGCAAAGGACTGAAAATCCTTGTGTCGGCGGTTCGATTCCGTCCTGAGCCACCTTATAGAAATTTCAATATTATAATGGCGGTTGTGGCGAAGTGGTTAACGCACCTGATTGTGGTTCAGGCATTCGTGGGTTCGATTCCCATCAGTCGCCCCATTTATATTGCGGGTGTAGTTTAATGGTAAAACCTCAGCCTTCCAAGCTGATGTCGTGAGTTCGATTCTCATCACCCGCTCCATAATGGGCCTATAGCTCAGCTGGTTAGAGCGCACGCCTGATAAGCGTGAGGTCGATGGTTCGAGTCCATTTAGGCCCACCATTTCATTTTTTTATAAAAATGAAATTTATTTTACTATTCCGCAGTAGCTCAGTGGTAGAGCATTCGGCTGTTAACCGAACGGTCGTAGGTTCGAGTCCTACCTGCGGAGCCATATGGGGAAGTACTCAAGAGGCTGAAGAGGCGCCCCTGCTAAGGGTGTAGGTCGGGTAACCGGCGCGAGGGTTCAAATCCCTCCTTCTCCGCCATAAAGGCCCCTTGGTCAAGCGGTTAAGACACCGCCCTTTCACGGCGGTAACACGGGTTCGAATCCCGTAGGGGTCATACGAAAAAACTGATAGCATAGGCTATCAGTTTTTTTGTGCTTATTTTTTGATTTGGACAATATATACTTCTAACAGAGACCATTGCTGCGCGACTAAATGCTTCTATCTCCCTAAATTTAGCTTTCATTTGTCCAAATTTGGAACAAATCAATCCAATTCACCACTCAATCTGTCCAGTGTCACGAAAAGTACAAGTATATAGCGATTAACTCGCACAATCAGTCGAATCTCTCATCTCTCTCTTTCAGCTTCTGGCCAGGATTGTTCAAATCGATCTCAGACAGAAATCCTGGAGAGGGTCCACGAAACATATCGCCCACAGCGAGAATCTTTCCATCAGGTGTATCGAACAAAGGAGTCCCCAATTCTAGTTCTTTTTCACGTAATAAGAATTCTTCTTCTTTGTTTGCCATCATCATTCCACCTTTACTTTTATTGTCTTATTTTGTCTAAAAGAGTTTAAAGATATGTCTATTTGACTTACTTCTCGATGAATGAGGTCGAATTTTGTCCTACCTTAGAAGAAAGTGTCAGAAAACATAAAAAACTATTTAATGGATTCAAGGGCAAATCAAGGTATTATAGATAAAAGTTATTACTTAGATCGATATTTTTATTGGGACGGGGAGAACCATGGCAGTGAATACACTATTTCCAACCGAATATGAATTGTTTTTATTTCATGAGGGGACTTTTTTTCAAAGCCATCGACTATTTGGAGCCCATCTTTTCAAGGATACTGAGAAAGTACGTACTCGCTTTTGTCTTTGGGCACCAAATGCCAGCAAGGTAAGACTTATTGGTGATTTCAATGGCTGGAATGGATCAGGGTATGAATTAATAAAGGTTAATAACGAAGGTGTTTGGGTCTTAGCCGTAGAGGAAGACCTTGAGGGACATTTATACAAATATGAAATTACGACGCAAACAGGAGATATTCTTCATAAATCTGATCCATACGGTTTTCATTCTGAATTGCGCCCTCATACAGCATCGATTGTTTATTCATTAAGCAATTATGAATGGAACGATCAGAAATGGCTTCAAAAAAAGGAAAAGAAAAATCCACTTTCAGGTGCAATGACTATTTATGAACTTCATTTAGGGTCGTGGAAAAACAAAGGGGAAGAGAAGTTCTATACGTATAGGGAGCTTGCACACACGCTTATTCCTTACATTTTGGAGCAAGGATTTACCCATATCGAAGTATTGCCTCTCGTTGAGCATCCGCTCGACGCATCATGGGGATACCAGGGCACAGGTTATTTTTCACCTACATCCCGCTACGGTACACCACATGACTTTATGTATTTCGTTGATCAATGTCACCAGAATGGAATTGGTGTCATTTTGGATTGGGTACCAGGACATTACTGCAAGGATTCACACGGTTTATATCAATTTGATGGAACACATACGTATTCCTACACAAATGAACAAGATCGTGAAAATTTTGTATGGGGTACAGCAAATTTTGATCTTGGGAAAGGTGAAGTTCAAAGTTTCCTTATCTCTAATGCCATGTATTGGTTGGATTATTTTCATATAGATGGATTTAGAGTCGATGCAGTAGCGAATATCATTTATTGGCCTAATAGAGAAGGAAGAAATGTAAATCGTATCGGAATCGATTTCTTAAAGAAATTGAACAGTGCAGTAAATGAATTTGACTCTACATGCTTACTCATTGCGGAAGATTCAACTGATTGGCCAAAGGTGACGACTCCCGTTGAGTACGGAGGTCTTGGATTTACATACAAGTGGAATATGGGCTGGATGAACGATGTTCTTGACTATATGGAAACAGAGCCAGAACAGAGAAGACACTGTCATTCAAAATTGACCTTTTCCCTTATGTACGCATTCAGTGAAAATTTTGTCTTGCCCTTTTCCCATGATGAAGTCGTACACGGAAAAAAATCACTGTTGGATAAGATGCCAGGAGAATATAACGAGAAGTTTGCTCAATTGCGTTTGCTGCTAGGATATATGATGGCCCATCCAGGGAAGAAGCTGCTTTTTATGGGCGGGGAATTTGGTCAATTCATCGAGTGGAATGAAAGAAATCAACTCGATTGGAATTTATTTAATTATGACATGCATTTTAGATTGAATGCATATGTTAGAGAGTTGCTTAAAATTTATAAGAACGCCAAACCCTTATTTGAATTGGATCAACTTCAAGAAGGTTTTGAATGGATAGATGTTAATAACGCGGATCAATCCATTCTTTCTTTTATTAGAAAAGGTCGAAAACCAGAAGACTTCCTCGTAGTCATCGGAAATTTCACCAACCGATCTTATGAAAAGTACAGGGTTGGTGTCCCCGTTCAATGCAACTATCGGGAGATTATCAACAGTGACAAAGACGGATATGGGGGAACCGGAGTTGTTAACAAAAAAGTGATTTCTAGTTCAGATCATCCTTTTCATGGAAAGCCGTATTCCTTAGAATTGAACGTTCCGCCATTTGGAATTGTGATATTAAGACCTGTTAAACATCGAAAGGAGCGAATCGGAAATGGTAAAGAAGAAGTGCGTAGCCATGCTGTTGGCAGGAGGTCAAGGAAGCAGACTTAATTCTTTGACGAAGAACTTAGCTAAACCAGCAGTACCTTTTGGAGGTAAGTACAGAATTATCGATTTTACATTAAGTAATTGTACGAATTCAGGTATTGATACGGTAGGCGTCCTTACTCAGTATCAACCGCTTGTTCTAAATTCATATATTGGAATCGGAAGTGCTTGGGATTTAGATCGTAAGGATGGCGGTGTCACTGTATTGCCTCCTTATACAGAATCTTCAGAGATGAAATGGTATACAGGGACAGCAAGTGCGATTTACCAAAACTTAAATTACTTAACTCAATATGATCCTGAGTACGTGTTGATCCTTTCAGGTGACCATATTTATAAAATGAACTATGAATATATGCTCGAATACCATATTTCGAAAAGAGCAGATGTGACGATCTCTGTTATCGAAGTTCCTTGGGAGGAAACGGACCGATTCGGAATTATGAACACGGATGCTGAATTGAACATTACAGAGTTTGAGGAAAAGCCTAAACATGCGAAAAACAATTTAGCTTCAATGGGCATTTATATTTTTAACTGGAAGGTTTTAAGAGAATACCTTATTCGTGACGAACAAAATCCAAATTCAAGTCATGACTTCGGCAAGGATATTATCCCTATGCTTTTAAAAGAAGGGAAAAAGCTTTCAGCCTATCCTTTTAAAGGTTATTGGAAAGATGTCGGTACTGTAAAAAGCTTATGGGAAGCCAATATGGATTTACTTAATGAAGAAAGTGAATTGAATCTGTTTGACTACGACTGGAGAATTTACACGGTCAATCCTAATCAGCCGCCTCAATATATTTCGCCTGAAGCAGAAGTAGTGGAATCACTTGTGAATGAAGGATGCATGATTGAAGGGAAAATCGAGAAGTCTGTCCTTTTCCAAGGTGTTAAGGTCCATAAGGGAGCTTTTGTAAAAGAATCAGTTGTGATGCCAGATGCGGTCATCGGTAACAATGTGGTCATTGAGAGAGCCATTGTGCCTCAAAACATTACCATACCGGATGGAACGATCATTCGTTCTAAAGAAAACGAAGACATCATTCTCATTAACGAAGACATGCTGAAAGAATTATCTTCTTCATTCTAAAAGTATCCGGAGGGAATTTAACGATGAACAAACAGTTATTAGGTGTAATAGATGCCACAACAACTCATGACAATTTAAAAGAAATGACGACGCACCGTTCACTTGCAGCACTACCTATTGGTGGTCGTTATCGCTTAATCGATTTCGTCCTTTCCAATATGGTGAACTCAGGCATTCGAAGTGTTGCGATATTTCCTAATGCACAAAATCGCTCCTTAATGGATCATCTAGGATCAGGGAAAAATTGGGATTTAAACAGGAAGCGTGATGGATTATTTTTCTTTCCATCGACAAATGTGGCGGGCAGTGGCACGGGAATCGGCTGCTTTGAACACTATTCTGCTAATCTTGATTATTTTTACCGAAGCACACAAAAATATGCTTTAATTACGAATTGCTTCACTGTATTCAATATGGACTTTGGGCCAATGCTCGATATGCATGTTGCTTCTGGTTGTGATATTACAGAAGCTGTTAATGATAAAGGTTCAATGCAATTGTATCTCATTAAAACATCGCTCTTAATACAATTGCTCGAAAATAGAAAAGCGACCGGATATACGTGTATGCGCGATGTTGTAACGGACCTGCAACAGCCTTACCGCATTTGCCACTATAAATATAATGGTTTTGTCTCCATGATTGACTCTGTTGAGACATATTTCAAAACGAGTATGAATCTTTTAAATCCTCAAATTTGGAACAGCTTATTCTTGAAAGAACGACCAATTTTCACGAAAGTAAAAGATGAACCACCAACGCGATACTTAAAAGGCTCCAAAGTTCAAAATGCAATGATTGCAAATGGATGCCAAATTGATGGCATTGTTGAAAATAGCATTATTTCACGCGGGGTGAAGATTGGAAAAGGAACGCATATCAAGAATAGTATTATTATGCAAAAATGCAATATTGGTGAAAATTGTGTGTTAGACACGGTAATAATGGATAAAGATGTAAAAGTGGAGGCGGAGAACATAATCATTGGAAACTTACAATCTCCGTTTGTAATCGAAAAAGGTACGATACAAGGAGCGCTGATGAACAAGTGAAGGTTTTATTTGCAGTTTCCGAATGTGTTCCGTTTGTAAAATCAGGAGGGCTTGCCGACGTTGCAGGCTCTCTTCCAAAGGAATTGAAGAAGCTTGGCACTGACGTAAGAGTGATTTTACCTAAGTATGGAATGATTCCAGACACTTATAAGAAACAAATGAAAAAGGTAAAAGAATTCACGGTTTCTGTTGGATGGAGAAATCAATATTGTGGAATCGAGGAACTCACCTTACAGGGAGTTACTTTTTATTTTGTTGATAATGAGTATTATTTCAACAGGAATCAATTATACGGAGACTATGACGACGGAGAGCGCTTTGCGTTTTTTAACAGAGCTGTCTTGGAAAGTTTGGAGAAACTAGACTTTTTCCCAGATGTGCTTCATTGTCATGATTGGCATACTGCCATGGTGCCTTATCTACTGAGGACAGAGTATTATAGACGCAAGAATTATGGTGGAATACGAACTGTGTTTACGATTCATAATCTACAGTTTCAGGGCATATTCCCTAAAGTGATTCTTGGAGAGTTACTTGGACTAGATGACAGTGAATTCCAGCCTGAGAAATTGGAGTTTTACGGCAATGTGAATTTCATGAAGGGTGCACTTGTCTCCGCAGACAAGATTACGACTGTAAGTCCAACGTACAAGAATGAAATACAAACCGAGTTTTACGGAGAAAAGCTCGATGGGATTTTAAGAGGGCGTGAAGAAGATTTAATCGGGATTCTTAATGGAATCGATGAAGATTTTTATAATCCCTCATCCGATCCATCTCTAAAAGCTAAATACTCTGTTAGAAACATAGAAAAGAAAGTCATGAACAAAATAGAAGTTCAAAAACTTTTTGAGCTTCCCGAGAACGCTGATGTACCGTTAATGACGATGATCACAAGACTGACAAAGCAAAAGGGACTTGATCTTGTTAAATGTGTTCTCCCAGAAATTTTAGCAGAGGATATTCAATTTGCGATTCTTGGGACGGGGGACAAAGAGTATGAACAGTACTTTTTGGAAATGGCGTCCCAATATCCAGATAAGCTAAAAGTCTATATCGGTTTTGATGAAGAGTTAGCACACAAGTTATATGCAGGTTCTGATATGTTCTTAATGCCTTCACTGTTTGAACCTTGTGGCTTAGGCCAGATCATTGCCATGAAATATGGTTCTGTTCCAATAGTGCGTGAAACGGGAGGATTGAACGATACGGTTCAGGCATGGGATGAATTCAAAATGAAGGGGAATGGATTCTCTTTCGGCAATTTTAATGCTCATGATATGCTTTATACGGTCCGTAGAGCAGTTCAATTTTATCATGGGAAGGATTGGTCCAAGATTGTGGAAGCGAGCATGAAGATGGACTACAGTTGGGCTAATTCCGCCTTTCAATATAGTCAGCTTTATGCGGAACTTGTTGCAAGGAGTGAGACCCATGTTTTCTAATAAGGAACAATTCAAAGAAGCTTTCCTGCAAAGGGTAGAGATGGCTTGTGGGAAAAGCTTTGTGGAGAGTACGAAGTGTGATCAATTCCAGACGTTAGGAAATATGGTAAGGGAGCACGTGAGCAGGGATTGGATCAAGACGAATGAAAACTATCGGACTTCTAAGGAAAAACAAGTTTATTATTTATCGATAGAATATTTGCTTGGCAGGCTTCTGCGAGTAAATTTGATGAATGCCGGAATTGAAAGTGTAGTGGAGGAAGGGCTGCAAGAGCTTGGAATCTCTTTGGATGATTTGGAAGACATTGAAGCAGATGCAGGGCTTGGAAACGGAGGGTTAGGTAGGCTAGCTGCCTGTTTCCTCGATTCACTTGCTTCCCAAGGTCTTCCAGGTCATGGGTGTGGAATCCGCTATAAGCATGGTCTTTTTGAGCAAAAGATGGTGAATGGCTATCAAGTAGAGTTGCCAGAACAGTGGCTAAAGCAGGGGAATGTATGGGAAGTACGTAAAGCTGATTTGGCTGTGAAGGTTCCTTTTTGGGGAAAAATAGAAAGCAGGCTTGAAAATGGCCGATTAATGTTCAGCCATGTGCATGAAGAAGCAATTATGGCTGTACCTTATGATATGCCTGTCGTCGGTTTCAATACGAATACTGTGAATACATTGAGGCTCTGGAGTGCAGAACCAGCATCCTTTCCAACTGATAAAGACGTTTTGAAGTATAAGCGGGAAACAGAGGCCATATCTGAATTTTTATATCCAGATGATACACATGATGAAGGGAAGATCCTTCGTCTAAAGCAGCAATATTTTCTTGTTTCAGCAAGCATTCAATCGATCGTTAAAAGATTTAGAAAACAGTACGGGAAACTAGATCAGTTTCATCATCATATTTGTATCCATATCAATGATACTCATCCGGTATTGGCCATCCCCGAACTGATGAGGATACTAATAGATGAAGAAGGTTTTGATTGGGAACACGCCTGGTATATTACGAGTAATACAGTATCATATACAAATCATACAACATTGTCAGAAGCTCTTGAAAAATGGCCAATCCATCTCTTTCAATCATTAATGCCACGGATTTATATGATCGTTGAAGAAATCAATGAGCGTTTTTGCAAGGAACTGTGGGAGGAAAAGCCAGGTGATTGGCAAAGAATCGAGAATCTTGCCATCATTGCCCATGGTCAAGTGAAGATGGCCCATCTTGCCATTGTCGGGAGCTTTAGTGTGAATGGCGTTGCCGCCCTCCACACCGAAATTCTAAAAAAACGTGAGATGAATGATTTTTACAATGTGTTTCCCGAAAAGTTTAATAATAAAACGAACGGAATCACGCATCGCCGTTGGCTGTTAAAAGCAAATCCAAAGCTTGCAGGACTCATTACCGATTCTATCGGGTCTCGTTGGATTCACGAACCCGAAGATTTTAAGAGACTGCTAGAATACAAGAATGATCCATCTTTTCTTGAAGAATTGCAAAGAATTAAGGGATTGAACAAACAGCGTCTTGCAAAAATCATTGAGCAACAGAACGGAATTTCAGTCGATGTGCACTCAATATTTGATGTGCATGTCAAACGTTTGCACGCATATAAGCGTCAGCTATTAAATGTACTTCACATTATGTTCCTTTATAATCGCCTTAAAGAGGATGCAAATTATTCAATGCCTCCGCGTACATTTATTTTTGGGGCGAAAGCTTCTCCAGGTTATTATTATGCAAAAAAGATCATCAAGTTGATCAATACGCTGGCGCATAAGGTAAACAATGATCCTAAAGTTTCAGAGAAAATAAAAGTTGTCTTTTTGGAGAATTATAGAGTGTCACTCGCAGAAAAGATTTTTCCGGCTGCGGATGTAAGCGAACAAATCTCCACAGCGAGTAAAGAAGCTTCTGGTACAGGGAATATGAAGTTCATGATGAACGGAGCATTGACCATAGGCACTATGGATGGGGCAAATGTTGAGATTTTTGAAAGAGTAGGCGCGAACAATATTTTCACCTTTGGATTATCAGCAGATGAAGTTTTAGGATATTACCAAAATGGTGGCTATTATTCTCGGGAGTATTATCAACATGATTCAAGGATTCGTCTTGTTGTCGACCAACTTGTGAATGGCTTTTTTCCAGATGTTTACGATGAATTCGAACCCATTTTCGATTCTTTATTGGATGAAAATGATCAATACTTTGTGTTGAAAGACTTTTCTGGATATGCAGAAGCACAACAGCGGCTTGGAGAAGAATATTTAGACCAACGTGAATGGGCAAAGAAGAGCCTAGTAAATATCGCGCAATCAGGATATTTTTCAAGTGACCGTACAATCATGGATTATGCAGAGGATATTTGGAAGGTCAGTTCTGTTTCTTCCTTAATCAAATAGAAGAAGGTGTCCTAAAAGTTATACTATTAGGACACCTTCTTTTGTTTTGAAAATGTGATAATGTGCAAATTCTAAGTGAATGGGGAATTTTTTAAGGGAATAGAAGAACAAATTGGGGACAGTGCATTGGTGATTAGTACTTCATAAGCATGGTGAAGTACTATTCTCGCTTATGTTTTTTGGGAAAAGTACTTCATAAGCATGATGAAGAACAAATCTCGCTTATGTTTTCGAGGAAAAGTACTTCATAAGCGAAAAAAAACAAATTAATAGGTGGAATCCACTCTACATAGTTCGCGGAAGAAAAAAAACTGACTCAAGAGATCGTTATTAACGACCTTTTGAGTCAGCGTCTTTTTGTTGCTCATTTATTCAGTGAATAGATGGTATACGCTAAATAAGTTGCAAAAGAACTCCATAGCACATATGGGACTAATAGCATGGAAACTGTTTTTGATTTCTTAGCACTAGAGAAAACGAGCATCAATGAGGTGAGCGCTACGAATACACAGTCAACGGTAGCTAACCATAAATTCTTCATATTGAACTGGAAGAAGCTAAAAGCTTGATTGAAAATGTAGTTAATAACTAAAAGCCAATAGTAATTGCCTCCGTCCTTCCCGAAATTCGTTTTTCTAGCTACCAGGACAGTCGCTAGAGAAATCAATCCGAAAAGGACTGCCCAAATGATGCCGATACCTTGTCCAGAAGGAGTCCAAGACGGTTTTTTTAAGGAAGCATACCATTCCTTATCAATAGGAAAAAGAAACCCTGCGAGAGAAAATAAGGCATAGACAATTACAAATAGGCCAACTTCTTTCTTACGGGGAAATCTCATTCAGTATCATCTACATAGCTATCCGTTCGTTTATATGGAATGTTTCCAATAGGTGATTCCAAATTCTCATCATCGAGCATTTGCTCATATTCTTCATGCTTTTTGGAAGGATATACTTTTCTTTCCTTTCCGGTAATATCAGTAGCCGAAAATGTTTCGTAGTCCTCTGCAGATCCTTCCTCATTCGATCCTTCGTTATAGAGACTCCCGTAATCCTCATAGTCACCTTTTAAGTCTGAAGGCGTTTCGGAAGTGCCGTATCTTGCAACTTCCTGAAAACTGTCCTCATTGTCAACCATTTCAGTATTTTGTTTATGTCTGAACGTATTACCGTGTGCCGGTTCAAGGACGTCTTCCTCGACTGGACGATCTTCGGCAATTTTTTGTTCTGGAGTGTGGTCCACGCAGTACAGCGTGGATGGAACTACTTCAAGTCTCTCATAAGGAATATCATTTCCGCATGTTTTACAGGTTCCGTAACTTCCATTTTCGATAGCTGCCAATGCGTCTTCAACTTTACCTAGCTCGGAATCTGCATGCTCTTCTAAGGCGAAATCTTTTTCTCGTTCATAAAGTTCTGTACCAAGGTCGGCAGGATGATTATCATATGCCGATAATTCGCCTACTGTATCACGATGGCTTACACCTTCTAAACTGCCATCCTTGTTTCGGTCTAATTGTCCTTCAAATGCCTTCTTATCTTCTTGCAACAGGTTTTTTAAAGTATTTAACTGTTCGTTTGTTAACATATTTATCACATCCTCAATGTAATACCTTCTCACTTTAGTATGAGCGTTAAAGGGTAAATCATGACGAAATTTCTAGTCTTTTTCATACATTCCCCTTTGAAAGTTAGGTAAAACATAAAAAAGCTTTTACCTTGGAGGCAAAAGCTTCGACTTTTTATAAAGTAATGATGTAATTGATCAATAACCCTACGCTTAGCAAGAAACCGAAAATGGTATTTGTTTGAGCCGTTGCTTTCATTGCTGGCATCATTTCAATCGGCATTGTTTTCCCGATGAAGCCTTTTGTAGCTTTAATGGCTTTCGGGACACTTAGGATAATAACTGCCAACCAAGGTGATACAGTTCCAGTGAAAATCATGGCAAAAATCCATACATATGATACTGCAAACATGACTCCAAGTAAGCGAATGGCATTCTTACGACCCAATAAAATTGCTAATGTCTTACGACCATTAATTTTGTCGCCGTCTAAATCGCGAATATTATTGGCCATCAGAATTTGACCTACTAGTATGGAAATAGGAATGGATACGAGAATACTTATTGTATCAACTGTACCTGTTTGTAAAAAGTAAGCAATGAGAATGATCAAAATTCCCATGAAAAAGCCTGCGACCACTTCACCGAAAGGGGTATAGGCAATCGGCAGAGGACCGCCTGTGTAAAAATAACCGGCTGCCATACAGATAATTCCGATAAGTGCCAACCACCAGCTGCTGTTCGCACAAATGTATAAACCGAGCAAAAACGCTAAACCATAAAATCCAAAGGCTAATTTTAGAACCGTTTTTGGCTGAACACCATCACGAACAATGGTACCGCCTATTCCAACAGAATTCTCATTATCCAAGCCTCTTTTGAAATCATAATACTCATTGAACATGTTAGTCGCAGCCTGAATGAGCAAGCTGGCAATTAGCATACTTAGAAAAAGGCCAATATGGATGTCATGAGTATCAATCGCAAGCACTGTACCCAATAAAACGGGAACGAAGGCTGCTGTTAATGTATGTGGACGAGTCAGTTGCCACCAAACACGAAAACCTTTGTTTGATTGAATGACTGGTGATGAACCTGTTTGCACTTGTGGTTGCATACGATTCTCCCCTTTACTTAAAGATATGATATATTTAGCCAATTTAGGCAAACTAAGTAATTGCAGATTTGTTACCAAAGATAAGTGTAGGTAATATGGACGGGTGTGTCAATGTTATTTTCATGCCACGTAACGGGAGTTACTTCCATATTTTTGGATGAAACTTGTATAAATAATGGTTCGCAGAATTTTTCTTCCTATTAATAAGGAAAAAACTAGTCTGACTGTGAGTAGTATTATTGACATATTTGCTTGATGAGTAGTATCTTAAAATGAGTTTAAAATGAATGGAACACAGTCACTTCGGCTGTTTTGGGGGGATTTTTTTGGTAACCATTCAGGGCACGGAGCTTAAAGAAGGAATCTTGCAGGCGATTATGAAGGCAAAGCAACTGGAGAGACCAGTTCTTGTCAGTGAAGTACATCAAATAGAAGATGTAGACTCGCTGGCGTTTTTTCATAGTGGTGAGAAACGCTTTTTAGGTGAACGCTTTTTTTGGAAGGATCCACTAGATGAAAACATCTTAATTGGCATTGGTATATGTGAACTTATACAGACGGATCAGGTTTCTGACCGCTTTTTTCGTGTTGAAGAAGAGTGGAAGCGTTTTATTGACGAAAGTATTATATATAACCCTTTTTCTACTACTGGGGCGGGTCCGCTCTTATTTGGAGGATTTTCGTTTGATCCTTTAAAAGATAAAACCGAGCTATGGTCCAAGTACTCTGATACCTTATTCCATTTGCCAAAGTACATGTTGAGTAAGGTAAATGGGATCACATACCTTACAACGAATGTTGTTTGCACACGACATGATGATGAGAATACTTTGCTCAATAAAGTAACAGAGGAACGCAACATCCTGCTGGCGGATTCTTCCGTATCAGAAAATAAAACGAATCCTGTCTTGATCAATAAAGAAGCGATAAACCCGCAGGCTTGGAAAGAATCCGTTCAGAAAGTCGTAGAGGAATTAAAAGACGGTGTCCTCAAAAAAGTAGTTTTGGCTAGAGAACTTAGACTATACTTTAAGGATTCAATCGGATTAAGTGATGTTCTAACAAGACTGCACAATGAACAACACGAAAGTTTCATCTTTGCTTTCGAATCGAATGGCGATTGTTTTGTAGGCGCATCACCAGAAAGGCTAATAAAAAAGCATGATAAAGACTTATTTACGACATGTCTTGCCGGATCTATCCCACGCGGAAAGACGGAAGATGAAGATAATTTGCTCGGAAACTTACTATTGCACGACCAAAAAAACCTGATCGAACATCAGTATGTCGTTGATATGATTCAACAGGCAATGGATGGTGCATGTGAAGAAGTTGTTCTTCCTGACCGCCCTGAATTAATGAAAATGAGGGATATCCAGCACCTGTACACACCAGTTATCGGTAAAAGCAAGGAAGACACTACTATACTTCAAATGGTTGAAAAGTTGCATCCAACCCCTGCGTTAGGCGGTCTTCCAAAATTGGAGTCACTCAATAAAATCCGAGAAGTTGAGGAGCTAGACCGAGGTTTTTACGCTGCACCTATCGGTTGGATTGATTATCAAGGGAATGGTGATTTTGCAGTTGCAATACGTTCAGCGCTCATTCAGGGGAAAGAAGCTTCATTATTCGCAGGATGTGGCGTTGTCGCCAATTCAGATCCGGAAAGCGAATATATGGAGACAAACATTAAGTTTAGGCCAATGCTATCGGCTCTTGGAGGAAAAGTGATATGAATCATCAAGAAGCACTTACGGCATATATAGCTGCCTTCGTAGCTGAACTCGTGAATACAGGAATAAAGGATGTTGTCGTCAGTCCTGGTTCGCGCTCAACCCCTATGGCGCTTGTTATGGCCGAGCACCCTGGTTTGAATGTTCACATTCAAGTGGATGAGCGTTCCGCAGCATTTTTTGCTTTGGGCATTGCTAAATCAACGGGCAAACCTGTAGCACTACTTTGTACTTCTGGTACAGCTGCTGCAAACTACTATCCTGCAATTATTGAAGCTTATTATTCAAGGGTCCCACTCATTGTGCTAACAGCAGATAGACCACATGAGTTAAGGGATGTAGGGGCACCCCAAGCTATAGACCAGATTCATCTTTACGGCAAACATGTGAAGTGGTTTGTAGAAATGGCACTTCCCGAAAATAATGTTGAAATGATCCGCTATGCAAGAACGGTTTGTGCACGTGCAGCAGCAACGGCATCAATGGCGCCTTCCGGTCCAGTGCATTTGAACTTTCCGTTTCGAGAACCACTCATCCCTAACTTGCAAAAAGAAGGATTGTTTGAATTTCAAGATAGGGACAAGAGCTATGTGAATATCAATATTGGTCATCTTGAACTCAATCAATATGAAGCTGAAAACTTGGCGGATTTATTGAATTCTTGTAATAACGGAATCATCGTTTGCGGTGCGATTGATCATCCGGGTTTTGCTGAAGCAGTTACTCGGCTGGCAAAACACTTGAATTTCCCTATCCTCGCCGATCCACTTTCACAACTGCGAAGCGGAAAACATGATGGTGTGAATATCATTGATTGCTACGATACCTTCTTACGCAATGGAGACGCCAAAAACGAACTAAGACCTGAGGTCATCATCCGTTTTGGAGCGATACCGGTATCAAAGGCATTGACCATTTTCTTAAAGGAGAATCATGAAGTCCATCAATTTGTAGTAGATGGTGGTGCTGGATGGCGTGACCCATCTGTTCTATCCACACATATGATTTATGCTGATGAGACATTGTTTTGTGAAAAGATGGTGGCTCTTACTTCAGAAAAGGGAGCATCACCGTATCTCGAAAAATGGAAAAAGGCCAACCTTATTACCGCGGAACAGCTCCAATCCGTACGGGATATCACTGATATGAGTGAGAGTAAGTTATTTGTTCAGCTAAATGACCTGCTTCCAGAAAATGCGACCCTGTTTGTCAGCAATAGTATGCCAATCCGAGACCTTGATACGTTTTTCCATATCAACCGTAAGAATATAAAAGTGATGGCAAACCGAGGAGTCAACGGAATTGATGGCATCATATCGACTGCCCTAGGTGCATCCCTCTATGCTCAACCTTTATTTTTAGTTGTCGGTGATTTAACTTTTTTCCATGATATGAACGGATTATTGGCAGCGAAGTTATATAAGTTGGATATTACCATCATTTTAATCAATAATAATGGCGGGGGGATATTCTCATTCCTTCCTCAGTCAGAGCATCCAGCGCATTTTGAACTACTATTTGGGACTCCGTTGGGAATAGAGTTTGAGCATGTGGTGAAAATGTATAAAGGTACACATGAGAAAATCACTGATTGGGAACATTTCGCAGCATCATTAAAGAAGCTTTCCAAGGAATCCGGTTTGAAGGTTTTAGAAATTGTGACAAACAGAGACAGTAATCTAGAACAGCATCGAGAATTGTGGAATTCTGTTTCCCGGGAAATAAGCTTGTGGACTCATGGGGGTTGCCGATGAAATTTGTCATCGATGGCGTCCGTTATCATGTCGATAAGTGCGGAAATGGTTATCCGTTGGTAGCACTGCATGGTTTTACGGGGAGCGGTGAAACATGGAGACCTTTTTGTGACGAGTGGAAAGACCATTCTACTTTGATCATGCTAGATATCATCGGGCATGGTCAGTCAGATTCTCCTACTGACCTTGAAAGGTATAAGATAGAGAATGTCGCTTGTGATTTAATTAAGATTCTTGATAAATTGGAAATAAATCAAGTTGATCTTCTAGGATATTCAATGGGTGGAAGGCTGGCGCTTACTTTTGCCATGCTCTACCCTCATAGAGTGAGAAAGTTAGTACTTGAAAGTGCTACACCAGGAATTGAAAAGCCGCAACATCAAGAAGAGCGAAGATTGAAGGATGAAAAACTTGCTGATTTTATAAAAAAAGAAGGCGTTGAAAGCTTTATTAACTTCTGGGAATCAATTCCGTTATTTGAAAGTTTGACGAAATTGCCTGAGGATAAAAAAGAGAGTCTAAGGATGCAACGTTTGAAAAACAATCAAAAAGGTCTTATCAATTGTTTGCTTGGAATGGGCACTGGATCCCAGCCATCATGGTGGGCAGATTTGCACCAGTTAAGATGCGATGTACTTCTGATTACCGGAAATCAGGATAAAAAGTTTTGTAATATCGCAGAAAAAATGACTTTCCACCTGAAAAATGTCGATTGGCAGGTCATTGAAGACTGCGGTCATATAAATCATGTGGAGAAATCAGAAATATTTGGTACAATAGTAAGTGAGTTTTTGTCGAATACATATTAGGAGGGCTTTGTTTTGACTTTTGAATGGGTAGCAGGTCATCAGTACGAAGATATTTTGTATGAAACATATAATGGTATCGCTAAAATTACCATTAATCGTCCTGAAGTGCGAAACGCTTTTCGTCCTAAAACAGTGATGGAATTGATCGACGCGTTTGCATATGCACGCGATGATGAAAACGTTGGAGTCATTATTTTAACAGGTGCAGGAGATATGGCATTCTGTTCAGGTGGAGACCAAAAAGTTCGTGGACATGGCGGTTATGTTGGGGAAGACAAGATTCCTAGATTGAACGTTCTTGATTTGCAACGTTTAATCCGTGTTATTCCAAAGCCGGTTATTGCAATGGTAAAAGGATATGCAATCGGTGGCGGACACGTTCTTCATATCGTTTGTGACTTAACGATTGCGGCAGACAATGCGATTTTTGGTCAAACTGGTCCTAACGTAGGTAGCTTTGATGCTGGTTATGGTTCAGGATACTTAGCTCGAATCGTTGGCCATAAAAAAGCTCGCGAAATCTGGTTCTTGTGCCGCCAGTACAATGCACAAGAAGCATTGGATATGGGTCTTATAAACACGGTTGTTCCTCTTGAGAAAGTAGAAGAAGAGACAGTTCAATGGTGTAAAGAAATTCTTGAGAAGAGCCCAACAGCTCTACGATTCTTGAAAGCAGCTATGAACGCTGATACTGACGGTTTAGCTGGATTGCAGCAATTTGCTGGTGACGCGACATTGCTTTACTACACAACTGAAGAAGCAAAAGAAGGCCGCGATGCTTTCAAAGAAAAGCGCAAGCCTGATTTTGGCCAATTCCCAAGATTTCCTTGATTTTAAAGTAGAAAAAGTTATTAAAAGCAGCTTGATGGATGTTCCCATCAGGCTGTTTTCGTATATAGATTGTTTGACGACTATCCAATGGAGATGAACAAATTGAGCAAAGAAAAGATTCCAAACTACTTGATCAAAAGGACGTTCTTAACTCCAAATCGTGTAGCAGTGTACTTTCAAGATGAAGTTCTGACTTTTAAAGAGCTTCACGATCGGGCAATGAAGATGGCACGAAGGCTCTCTTCCCAAGGAGTGAAAAGAGGACAATTTACAGGTATTCTGTTGAAAAACTCCCTTGAGACAATCGTGATTTTGTGCGCATTACAGTTAATCGGGGTAAGGGCTGTAATGCTAAATAATCGTTTGTCATGGGAAGAACTCAAGTGGCAGCTCGAAGATTCAAATGCCTCTTTTTTTATCACAGAAAAATCTTTTCATGTGATTCAAAGTGATTTAGTCATCCCTACTCTGATAAAAGAATATATGCATAAGTTGGAAGAAGTGGATTTTCACTTGAATGATGAAATTGATACAGATGAAGTCTGCACGGTTATGTACACTTCGGGGACAACCGGGCGGCCTAAAGGTGTGCTACAATCCTACGGAAATCACTGGTGGAGTGCGATTGGTTCTGCACTTAATATGGGGCTTACAGAAAAGGATTGTTGGTTATGTGCGGTGCCACTATTTCATATCAGTGGATATTCCATTCTCATGAGAAGCTTGATCTACGGCATGCCGATTGTTTTACATGAGAATTTTCATGAATCGGAGGTCATCAAAGACATCTTCGAAAAGAAAGTCACGATTATGTCTGTTGTAACAACTATGCTGATGAGAATGGTTGAACAATTAGGAGAGGAAAAGCTTCCTGAACATTTCCGTTGCATGCTATTAGGCGGCGGGCCAGCTCCGTTGCCTCTATTGGAAATGTGTGCCGAAAAAGAGATTCCCGTATATCAAACGTATGGAATGACAGAAACGGCATCTCAGATCGTCACACTTTCTCCTGAGTATAGTTTAAGCAAGCTTGGATCCGCAGGTAAACCGCTTTTTCCAGCGCAGTTAAAAATTCAGTTACCATCAGGAGAAGAAGCGGTTCCTAATGAAGCAGGAGAAATTCTCGTAAAGGGCCCGAATGTAACCAAAGGATATTTGAATCGCCAACACGAAACTGAGGAGAAGTTGAAGGAAGGCTGGTTACATACAGGTGATATAGGACAATTGGACGCCGAAGGATTTCTTTATGTGTTAGATAGGCGCTCAGATTTAATTATTTCAGGTGGCGAAAATGTTTATCCAGCCGAAATTGAAGCAGTCCTCTTAAGGTGTGAAGCCATTGTGGATGCTGGGGTTACCGGGGTACCTGATGAAAAGTGGGGACAAGTTCCAGTTGCCTTTGTGGTGAAAAGAGAAAACAGCAGTGTAACGGAATCCGATATCCTTGAATTCTGTTCAAGTCGTTTGGCAAAATACAAGCTTCCAAAAGAAGTTCATTTTATAGAGGAATTGCCAAGGAATGCAGCCCGTAAACTCCTGCGCCGCAAATTGGTAGATTTCATTACAAAGGATGATGGAAGTTGAATCTTGCGGAGATACGCCTCTACGTAATTAAAATGCAGCTAAAGACACCTTTTGTGACGCACCTTGAGACCGTCACGAACCGCAAAGCCATCATATTAGAAGCAATAGACGAAAACGGATTGAAGGGGTACGGTGAAGTGGTTGCTTTTTCAAGCCCATGGTATACCGAAGAAACCGTAAAGACATGTTTGCATATGCTAAATGATTTTCTCATTCCATTGTTAAAGACCAATCCGATAAAACATCCTAAAGAACTAACAGCATTATTCTCGGGTATAAGAAGAAATAACATGGCAAAAGCCGGACTGGATATGGCACTCTGGGACTTATATGCGAAAAAGGCCAATGTTCCGCTAAGTAAATTGCTTGGTGGAACCCTGCAAAAGATTCCATCGGGTGTGGTCGTTGGTACAGATTCGATAGAAAAAGCAAAGTTGCAAATTTCTGAGTACCTTCAAAAGGGATATAAACGCGTAAAAGTAAAAATTCACCCATCAAAGGACTTCGAAGTGCTTTCCGAGATCAGAAAAGCTTTTCCTAATCTTGAGTTGATGGCAGATGCTAACTCGGCCTATACACTTGAGGATGTCATGCTCTTGCAAAGGTTAGATGAACTTAACTTGATGATGATTGAACAACCTCTGGCTGTTGATGATATTATTGACCATGCCACGCTTCAAAGTCAGTTGAGAACACCCATTTGTTTAGATGAAAGCATCAACAGTTTTGAAGATGCAAGAAGGGCAATAGAACTGGGGAGTTGTCAGGTTATTAATATTAAAATTGGAAGAGTCGGTGGTATTACCGAGGCATTACGAATACACGATTATTGCTTGCAAAAAGGAATCAATGTCTGGTGTGGTGGAATGATTGAATTTGGAATTTCAAGGGCTCATAACATTGCGCTTGCTTCATTGCCTGGATTTACGATTCCCGGTGATATCTCTGCTTCAAGCCGATACTGGGAAAAGGATATTATCTATCCAGAGGTAGAAGTGGACAATGGTACCATTTCGGTTCCGACAAGTCCCGGAATTGGCTATGGTCTGAACATGCAAAGATTAAAGGAAGTTACTGTTGAGGAACATGTATATATCATGTAAAAAGAGTCTGGTGTCAGCCAGACTCTTTTACTTTGTGTAAAAATCTTTGGTTAAACGAGTTTCTTCATGACTTAAGATAGTTGGTCAACAGGTTCAAACGTTTTGCAGTCTGTTTGGTGTTGAGTCTCTGCCGTATTTCCAGTATGACTCACAACATAAATTTGCTCGGCAGCACAACGATTTCCTTCTTTCCAGTAACTGCAGTTATTGACTTCGCATAGTACGTCTTGTGCCATCTGTATCTCTCCTTTATATTGGGATACATTATAGCTTTTGACGTTCATGGACCATTCATCCGTAACAGAAATAGGAAAGAAGTTATTTCGCTTTGGCTCCTTCTTTTAAATAGCGCTTATCCTTCATGAACAAACTCCAGAAATAAATAAAGCCTGGAAATAATATTGCAAAGCCGGCAATATAAGTAGCGAACACGGCACGGAAAGAATTAGGGTCCGTAAATGCCGATTGAATGGTTACTTCAGGATAAACAATATAAGGCAGATGCGCTTTTCCGTAGACATAACTCGCAATCAGATACTGAATGGTGATGGCTACGACTGATAATCGTGGCATACCGACTCCTCCTTTTTTAAAAGAGGGGATAAACAAGCCTACTCCACCAAGCAAAAAGAAACCGAGCGAAAGATAAAGAAGGTGAATGTCTTCCATCATTTTCGAGTAAAGCCAACCTGCATCATCTTTTAATGTAAGCATAATGAGAAAAGCCATTAGTAACGAAATCGGACCAAGTAGAATCGCATCACGCCGATAAACTATGTATGCTTCGTATTCTTCTGCGACTTTTGAATAGTCGGCAAGCAGTAATGAAGAAAGGAATAATGTGCTGCTTATGGCAAATCCAATAAAGGCATATTCATTAGGATCTTTGAAAAGGCCGATTAAATCCAAGGTTTGTCTTCCATCGGCAATATCGACGTAATTGCCGTGTGTGATAGGTAAAACACTGATGAGTAAACCAGGAATGAGTATTCCAGTAATTCCAGAAACATAAGTCAATGGCTTTTTGTATTCTTCTGCAATATGGGAAAACACAAGGAAAGCACTGCGTATGGCAAGAAGTAGCAGGATCATGCTTCCGGGAACCAATAAAATGGTTCCAAGCGTGTAAGCACCTTTTGGAAAAAGGCTATAGACTGCTACGACTAGTGCAACAATAAAGGTGTTGGTTACTTCCCATGTTGGCGATAAATACCGATTGGCTATATTCGTTGCCTTTGTTTTCGTGCGATTGATATAAATCATGGACCAGAATCCGGCTCCAAAATCCATCGTTGCCATAACTGCGTATATAAAAACAAAACCCCATAATACGGTTATGGCCAGGTAGGCATCAGGCACAACGTTTTCCTCCTTTTATTATTGGCTGTTTTCGCATTGATTTTTGCTTTTAGCATGGTCTCTCATCCCGAATTCTTTATGGCTTCGGGGCTCTTTTCGAGAAGTTCCCCAATCAAGATTTCATAACAAATCGTAAAAATTCAGAAGCCGATTTTTACTTTTGCGTGTGAAAGCGTCAAAGTTTACGAAAAGAGCCTAAGTATTTGATTCGAACAAGGGAACGCCTTTTTGTTCAACGCGGTTCAAGTCATCCTGAACCGTGTTCTTCTTAAAGAAATAACGAAGTACGAAAAGGACTGAAATAGCTAACACCAAGTAAACCAAGACAAACAAGATAAATAGGATGCCTAGGTTCGTGGCGGTCGTAACTGAGTCTTCAGTGGACAACATCCGGTAAATGGTCCAGGGCTGTCTCCCAGTACATGCAAAGATCCAACCAAATTCAATGGCAAGGACGGAAAGGGGGCCACATGCCACAAAAGTCCACATTAGCCATTTAGGGTGTTTTTCTTTCTTGAATAATTTTTTCCAAAGCAATCCTGCGAAAGAGACTACAATTAGGAGTGTACCGATGCCGACCATTGCATTGAACAATGTATGAACAAATAAAGGTGGCCACTCCTTTTCCGGGAAGTCATTCAAACCGACAACTACGGTATCAAAGCTGTTACCAGCAAGAAAGCTAAGTGCCCAAGGAATTTCAATGCCCCATCTTACTTCCTCCTCTTCACGGTTTGTAAATCCACCGATAGCAAGTGGTGCGTGTGATTGCGTTTCAAAAAGTCCTTCTGCAGCAGCGAGTTTCTCAGGCTGATATTCGTGGAGAAGTTGTGCTGACTCGTGTCCATTAACAGCTGTTAGCAAGGAGAAGATAGCCCCGACAATCAAGCTTAGTGTAAGAGCTTTTTGATGAAAACGATAAATCCGCGATCCAAAATCAGCTTTCAGCATCTTGAAAGCTGAAACGGAGGCAATGACAAACGCTCCCACGACATAAGCAGAGAGGGCAACGTGACCTGCCGTAACAAAAAAACTTGGATTGAAGAAAGCTGCCCATGGATCAACATCAACAATTTCACCATTAACGATTCTAAATCCAGCCGGAGTACCTTCAAAAGCGTGAACATTGGTAATCAGAACTGCTGAAGCCATTGCACCTAATGCCACAAGAACCAGACTGATAATCCTCATCCACGGTGGAATCCTTTCAGCTGCGTATACGTAAATGGACATGAAGAGAGCTTCTATAAAAAATGCGTAAATTTCAATCTGAAAAGGGAGAGCCATGACCTTGCCAATGACCTCCATGAAGCCAGGCCATAACAGTGATAATTGAACGCCCGCAATCGTACCGGTCGGAATTCCGACACCTAGTAAAACTGCAAAAGCCTTTGTCCATCTTTTAGCCATCACCACATAATCCTGGTCTTTTGTTTTTTGATAAAGTATTTCAGCGGTGAGAATCATGAATGGCAATCCGACACCAATCGTAGCAAAAATAATATGAAATCCCATTGTTGTGCCAAACATCGAACGGGCAATAACCAAATCATCCATATATAACATCCTTTCTGCATACCTTCACATTTGGTTAGTATTTACAGTTAGGATAGAAGTATGTAATTATTTTCCTCAAAACAGCAAAAACCTCCTTTGGAAGGAGGTTTTACCATTTAGTCATTTAATGCTTTTTTAAGTGTTTCAACGTTTTGATTCATTAGAGTAAAATATGTTTCTTTGTTTTTGATATCTTTATCGGATAAAGTTGATAAGTTGTGAAGTTGCAAAGGTTTTGCGCCGATTTCCTTTTCAACAATATCGCCTAGTTTTGAGGTGATGTTTTGTTCAAAAAGGACATAGTTTAGACCTTCTTTATTTGCCGTATCAATAATTTTTTCAAGTTCCTTTTGTGAAGGTTCGTTTGCTGATGACAATCCTGAAATACTGATTTGTTCAAGACCATAGCGTTGTTCCCAATAGCCAAAAGCAGCATGTGTCACAATGAATTTCTTGTGTTTTGAAGTATCGGCAACATTTTTGAAATCATGGTCTAATTTTTCAAGTTCAACTGCAAGTTCCTGATAGTTCTTTTCGTATTCTTCCTTGTGTTTAGCATCTTTTTTGATAAGTTCCTCTTTGATTGTTCCTGCCATTTCAATGGAATAAACCGGATCTAACCATAAATGTGGATTTACATCTCCATGCCCATGCTCATCTACTTCATGACCTTCATCAGTGTGTTTTTCTTCACCATCATGCTCAGAATCGATTTTCACGTGCTCACCGACAGAAATCATCTCAACATTTTCGTTCTTTAATGTTTCCTTGGATTTTTCAACAAAACCTTCCAATCCCAATCCTACGTAAAAAAACATGTCTGAATCCGCAATTTTCATCATATCTCTTTGTGAAGGTTCAAAAGTATGCTCATCTGAACCTGGTGGGTATACAGTATCAACATTTACGTGTTCTCCACCAATTCTTTTTGCAAAATATTCTAGGGGATAGACCGTTGCATAAACTGAAATTTTACCATCTTTGTTTACAGTGCTCGAGTTTTTTTCCTGTGAGCATGCTGATAATAATAAAGAAAAAGTCATTATGATTGTAATGATAGCCATTATTTTTTTCATGTTCGTCTCCTTAACTATAAAACGTATTTATTACGATTTAATAACAAAAAATAGATTGTGAAATTGATATAATTCGTAATCATTCCGATTTCTTTTGTATCTTACAAAAAAAATTTCAATCATGCAAGTAAAAAATTTGTATATAGCTGATAAAAAGGTATTCTATTTATATATAGAAAAGGAAGGATGCGATACCATGACAGAAATTACATTATTAGACGAAGTACTTTCCCACAATGCTAAATTTGTTGAAACAAAAGAATATGAAAAATATGAGACGACAAAGTTTCCGAATAAACGGATGGTCATTTTGACCTGCATGGATACCCGGCTCATGGAATTACTTCCAAAAGCGATTAACGTAGGCAATGGCGATGTGAAAACGATTAAAAATGCAGGGGCAACCATCATGCATCCATTTGGAAGTATCGTGAGAAGCATTATTGTGGCCGTATATGAGCTTCAGGCCGAAGAAGTATTTGTGATTGGTCACCATGATTGCGGGATGAGTAATATCCAGTCAGATGTAATTATAGAAAAAATGAAGGATCGAGGCATTAAAGAGGAGTCATTAGAAACATTGGAGTACTCGGGCATCGATATCAAAAAATGGCTAAGAGGATTCGATAACGTTGCCGATAGTGTTAAGCACAGTGTTAATACTGTCAAAAACCACCCTTTGATGCCCAAAGATGTATCAGTTCACGGTTTGGTTATCGATCCTCATACAGGAAAACTTGACCTAATTGTTAATGGCTACGAGGATTAACTTTTTTGTTTTTTTCGCCATTGTTCTGGAACAGGATCGAATCCTCCAGGATGGAAGGGATGACACTTTAAGATTCTCACGATAGTAAGATATCCTCCCTTTAAAGCTCCAAAACGACGTACAGATTCAACTCCATAATGGGAACAGGTTGGATAAAATCGGCAGGTAGGAGGCTTTAATGGCGAAATGACAATTTGATAAAAACGAAAAAGACCTATAAGTCCTTTTTTTAACAAAGGTATGACCTCCTTATTTTCATAAGTTGAAGATAACATATCGAAGTTGTTACGTCTAAAATGATTAATTCATATAAAGTTGATGAAAAAACTCGGAATTTAAGTTATACTTAAGAAAGTAATTAAAAGGAGTGATTGTGAATGCCTTCAGTAGAAAGCTTTGAATTAGATCATGATGCCGTTAAGGCTCCATACGTGAGACACTGTGGTGTCCATAAAGTAGGAAGTGACGGAGTAGTAAATAAATTCGATATCCGTTTTTGCCAACCAAACAAACAGGCGATGAAGCCTGATGCTATTCATACACTTGAACATTTGCTAGCATTCAACATTCGTAAGCATTCCGAAAAGTATGACCACTTTGATATTATTGATATTTCTCCAATGGGGTGTCAGACGGGCTATTATCTAGTGGTTAGCGGTGAGCCGAAGGTAGAAGAAATCATCGACCTACTTGAGGATACAATGAAAGATGCTGTAGAAATTACTGATATTCCAGCTGCAAATGAAAAACAATGTGGTCAAGCAAAGCTTCACGATTTAGAAGGAGCAAAGCGCCTCATGCGTTTCTGGTTAGAACAAAGCAAAGAAGAATTGAAACAGGTTTTTGCATAATCCAGCAATAAGAAAAGCTGACTTTTTTGGTCAGCTTTTTTTATTTGGATCAGTTGTGTTTTCCTCTTGGTTAGACAAATGAGGATTATCTTCGAGCGGATCGACGGAATGCTTAAAGTCATATGCTTTAGATGTCGTGATGACGCTTAATAACAAAACGATTACAACAATAATGATAGAAACAACAAGAACTGTATACATGCTAGATTCCTCCTCATCTTATATTTTATCATGCCAAAACCGTTGTTTAAATAAATAAACAATGGTTTTCTTTTCTTTAAAGCAGGGTAGAAAAAAAGCAGGAGGGGATCATACATGTCAAAAAAATTAGTTGATTCAGTAAATGGACAAGTAGCCAATTTTTCAGTACTTTATTTTAAATTGCATCATTATCACTGGTTCTTAAAGGGAAGGCACTTCTTTGAACTTCACGTAAAATTTGAAGAACTATACAATGAAGCGGCTCTTCACCTTGATGAAATAGCAGAAAGATTACTTGCAACTGGAGAAAAGCCACTTTCAACCATGAAAGAATTTCTGAAGGCTGCCTCCGTCAAGGAAGCGACGGGTAAGGAAAAGACAGAAGAAGATATGCTTCAGTCTGTGATTGCCGATTTTTCAAACGTTTCCGAAGAGTTAAAGGAGACGATTAGTCTTGCTGAAGAGGAAGAAGATATGGTTACGGCAGATATGTTAACAGGTGTGAAGCAAAGTCTTGATAAGCATGTCTGGATGCTTAAATCATTCCTTGGAGAATAAATAAACAAGGCTCTTTTCGTAAACTTTGTTGTTTTCACGAGCAAAAGTAAAAATCGGGTTTTGGATTTTTACGATTTTTTATGAATTCTTGGTTCAGTAACTTGTCGAAAAGAGTCCCGAAGCCATAAAGAATACAGGATGAAAGTAACATCCGAAAATCAACAATTCAATGAGAAAACAGCAATAAACAAAGAAACAAGCAGCCTATGCTGCTTGTTTCTTTGTTTATTGGATTTTATTAGCCGCTACTTCTTATATTGGTATGTATGGTTAATGGATATCGCGGGAATGGAAGGACTGTGGTCGGTGAGAGCCATATTCTTCGCGGGCAAATTTTCCTTTTAGGCTTTCAATTAAATAAAGTCCCATTAGATTATTTAGTTCTTGCTTATCCATTTCGTGAAGAAGTCCCAATAAATCTTCTCTATTCATTTCTTCGAGAAAGGCAAATGCAAGCATGTCAATGTCTTCTTCATCACCAGTTAGCTTGTGGCGATACATTTCATAAAGCTCATCTACTAGTTTCACATTCATCACCCCGCATTCATGATATTTACAATATTCGGTTCTAATGTATCAATACCCTTCCATTTGCAAAATATTCCTTTGGAGATTTTTACGTTTTATTTCTTATTATTATATTATAACTATGGGCAGATTGTTCATGTATGAGTATATAAAATTAATAAAGTATAATTCCTTCATGTTTGTGGAAAACGATAACTAGGCGAGTGAAAATGGAGGAAAAAAAATGAGTGAGAAAAAAAAGACCTATTACATAAATATCGGAAGCGGCGAAATCATGCAGAGTGCCACCAGTTCGACATGGAATTTCAAAATTGAAGCAAATGATGAGGAAATCATTCAACTGCGAGAATACTTTGACCAAAATTACTCGACAGAGTGGCAAAATTTTTTCCGTGCCCACGTTCCGTACGTTCAGTATCACTATGATAGAGAAAACGATGCTTATGATGAAACCTTGAAGAAAGTATATGGCATGATTTACGATCTTGGAGACGAAGAAGCAAAGCAACATATTAGCAGTATCGGAATACTGTCTGAAGACAAGGAATGAAAGTCGCAACTCTAGTTGTCGGCTTTTTTCTTTTTATATACAGGTCGGCTTAATTTGTCCATACTCCCTCTATGCACGGTTTGATTGCTTCTACTATAATGGTAATAAGAAGAAATATGGCAGACGGCAGACGAGGTATATGATGGTTGAATTTAAGGATATAACCGGTAAGAATATTGTCCTATCATTTCAAGAAGCCAGTTTTAAAAAGGAAGCCAATCATGTATTGGTCATGTGTGAAGCAGAGCAAGGCTGGGTACTGACTCAACATAAAGAAAGAGGTTGGGAGTTTCCAGGTGGAAAAAGGGAACCTGGAGAAACCCTTCAAGAAGCAGCAATAAGGGAAGTCTTTGAAGAAACGGGAGCGATCTTGTGTGATTTGAAAAAAATCGGTGAATATTGTGTATCTGATGAAGGCTATTCCTTTGTTAAAGCTATTTTCTGGGGGAAAGTAGAGAAGTTCATTCAGAAAGAAAACTACCTGGAAACAGATGGACCCATCATCATTCCAGAAAATCTCCTTGATTTAAGGTTTGAAGAACAATTCAGTTTCATCATGAAGGATGAAGTAGTAGAAGTTTGTTTAGAAAGAATAGAAAAGCTTAAACTGCAAAAATAAAAAAGCGGCATTTTACCGCTTTTCACTCTTTCACGATCTTCTTTTCAATAAAAGCAACGATATTATACATAATGGTGGCAAAGACTGCGATTACGAGTAACGACAATAGGACGAGCGTAAAATTGAATACCTGAAATCCATATATAATCATATAACCTAAGCCTTTGGATGAAACGAGGAATTCTCCGACAATTACTCCCACCCAAGAAAGGCCGACGTTAACTTTTAAAGTAGAAATGATAGTCGGAAGTGACGCAGGAAAGATGGCTTCCTTAAAGCATTGAAATCTCGAAGCACCAAATGATTTAAGGACTTTCAAGTAGTTTGGATCAACCTCTCTAAAAGCCGTATATACGACAATGGTTGTGATTATGACAGAGATGATGGCACCCATGGCAACAATAGAAGTAAGTCCCGTACCGAGCGCCACAATCAATATCGGACCCAATGCCACTTTTGGCATTGCATTCAGGATGACGAGATAGGGGTCAATGATCTTTGAAAAAAGAGGAGACCACCATAGAAGGGCTGCCAAGAGTGTTCCAAGCAATGTTCCTAGGATAAAGCCCAGAATCGTTTCGGTTACTGTGACGCTCAAGTTAGTAACGAGTGAACCATCACCTATTTTCTCTAAAAAAAGGGACCAAATCTTTGAAGGTGCACTAAACAAAAGAGGATCGATCCATGCCTGCCTGCTCGCTAACTCCCACCCTATGAAAAAGACGATGAAGATTAGAATCTGAAAGAAACGGACAATGTTTTTTTCTTTTTTTAAAGACCGAATATATTCCTGATGTAATTGGTTCAAATTAGTTTGTTCCGCTTTCAAGCGATTCCAGCTCCTTCCATATCGTTTGAAAGACTTGAGGGAAATCTTCATGATTTCTTGCTTCAAAAGGTGTCAGTTTTTTTAATGATTCGGGCATCTCAAAAATTCGGTGGATTTTTCCAGGTCCAGGTGAGAATAGAATAACGCGGTCGCTCATTGCAATGGCTTCGCCGATGTCATGAGAAACGAGAATGGCCGTCTTGCCGAATGAAGTTAATGTTGCTGAAACTAAGTCCTCAAGCTTTAATTTAGTTTGATAATCCAGTGCTGAAAAGGGTTCATCGAGCAACAACAGTTTTGGTTCAGTTGCAAGGGTTCTGACTAAAGCGACACGCTGTCTCATTCCGCCTGATAGCTGTTTTGGTAATTGGTCTTCTACTCCTGATATCCCCATTTGATTGAGCAGTCTCAGGGTGGCAAAATGATTTGCCGGAGTAAGGCTACCTGATAGTTTTAGCCCCAATAAAATATTTTCCTCAATGGTCTTCCACGGAAACAAGTAATCCTGTTGAAGCATGTAACCTATCTGTATTTTTGAAGTAGAGATAGGATTTTTTTCTAAAAAAACTTTTCCTGCTGTGGGTTTCAAGAGTCCTGATATGATAGATAATAAGGTTGTTTTTCCACAGCCGCTAGGGCCGAGGAAGGAGACGAATTCTCCTTCCTCAATTTCCATGGACACATCGAAGAGGGCCGTTTTTGCCGATGTTTTGCTGAAATAGGTGTGATGGATTCCGCTAATAGATAAAAAACTCATGAGACGGCCTCCTCGTCTAATTAATCTTTAACTTTCGTAGCAAGTTCTGTATTCACTAACGTTTTGTAATCCACTTGTTTAGGGAGTTCTCCGGCTTCGTCCATAATATTTTGCAAGTTGTTCCATTCTTCTTCATCCAAAATAGGATCTGTTGCAAAGGAACCTTGACTCTTATAGCGCTCGACAACCGTTTCGATTAAGGAAAGGTCGGTATCTTTGAAGTAAGGCTGAATCACTGATGCAATTTCTTTTGCACTATGGGTGTCTACCCACTGTTGCGCTTTATAGATGGCTGCCGTGAATTTTTCCATCACGTCTTTATTTTCCTTCATGTAGCTTTCCTTTGCCATGAACGTGGTATAAGGAATATGTCCGGATTCCTTACCAAAAGATGCGACGATGTAGCCTTTTCCTTCTTTTTCAAAGACACTAGCAGTAGGTTCGAAAAGTTGAACAAAATCGCCTGTGCCGGAAGCGAATGCATTTGCGATATTGGCAAAGTCAATATTCTGAATCAGATTGAGGTCATTATGAGGATCAATTCCGTGATTTTTAAGGACGAATTCACCGGCCATTTGCGGCATGCCGCCTTTTCGTTGACCAAGGAATGTGCTTCCTTTTAACATATCCCAAGTGAAATTTTCAATTTTTTCACGGGATACCAAGAAGGTGCCATCGGTTTGCGTGAGTTGGGCAAAATTGATAACGGGGTCTTTTGAACCTTGGGCATAAACATAAATAGAAGTTTCAGACCCAACAAGAGCTACGTCTGCTCCATTTGATAATAAAGCGGTCATGGTTTTATCTCCGCCCCAAGTGGTTGTCAATTCTACATCCAATCCTTCTTCTTTAAAAAAGCCTTTTTCGATAGCTACATATTGAGGTGCATAGAATATGGAGCGCGTTACTTCCGCAATGCGGACCTTTTGAACTTCTTCCTTGTTACAAGCTGCCAGTGGAATAATGAGAATGCTAATGAGGAGTACGGAAAAACTAATCTTGAACCATTTTATCATTGAATTTAACCTCCTTAAGTCTTGCATAGTATTAGTGGGCATTTGTCACCTGTGATATCGTATGAAAAGGATAAAAATGTGTGAATGCCTATGAAGGGAGAGAAATATACTGCAAACCATAGATGGAAAAATAGTCAGCGTACAAGCGTTTCCTTCACCTAATCCGCATGTGGAAATATCCCTCATAACCTATTTGTCGCAAGGTTTAGCCATCAAGGGGATGCTTGCACAGCCAAAAAAGGAAGGAAATTTTGATGGTTTTTTATATTTAAGAGGAGGTATTAAGAATGTCGGAAAGGTAAGACCTGCGAGGATTGCACAATTCGCTTCCGAAGGTTTTATTGTATTTGCCCCTTTTTACAGAGGAAACCAAGGTGGGGAAGGCAATGAGGATTTTGCCGGGGATGATCGTCATGATGCCTTTGCAGCTTATCATTTGTTACGTTCACTTCCGAGAGTCAAGAAGATTCACGTCTTCGGTTTTTCTAGGGGAGGCGTAATGGCACTCATGACCGGAATTGCCTTTCCTGATGTGGCATCTGTTGTCACTTGGGGAGGTGTAAGTGATATGGAACTTACATATGATGAAAGAAAAGATTTACGCCGAATGATGAAGAGGGTGATAGGAGGGACACCAACAAAATATCCAGAAAGATATCAGTCCAGAACACCTCTATATGAAATAGAAAAATTGCAGGCACCCGTCCTTATCATTCATGGCATGCAGGATCGAAATGTCTCCGTTGAACATGCTTTTCGACTCCAGCGAAGACTAGATGAACATGACAAAAAGGTAACAAGCTGGTATTTTAAAGAATATACACATTATTTCCCTCCTGCCATTAATCGGAAAATTGTCTCTGATGTTGGAAGATGGATGAAATTACAGAGTGAATGATGATAAAATTAACGTGAAATTATTTATATGAGATGTAAATTTTGAAAGGGGCCAATTGCATGGGTATGCCATTAGAGTTGAATACGATGATTGTCACAAAGGGTAAAGAGAAGCGCATAGAAGAGAACATTTTCGCATTACAAAAAGAGGGCTATCGCTTATATCCAATTGATATCCCAATTGATGTAAGAAAAACGATTGAGAGTGACTCAAATGGTACAGGTGTCATAAAGAAAGTAGAATGGCAAAGAAATACTACGGTATTGACTTATCAGTTAGTTTCATTAAACTCAACAAACTAAGGAATTTAAATAAACGCATCAGAAAAGGCATCCAGTCATTGGATGCCTTTTCTGATTAATTGTTGATAGGCCCGCCTTTTTCACTAATTTCAGCAGGGACATTTGCAAACTTTTTGAAGTTTTCTTGGAACTGACTTGCTAATTCTTTCGCCTTCATTTCGTATGCTTCTGCATCATTCCAAGTCTTGCTTGGCTGGAGTACTTCATCAGGCACACCAGGAACGTGAAGGGGTATATTTAAACCGAAAATGTCATCGCGAACCGTCTCGACATTATTTAATTCACCTTCAAGAGCTGCTTGTACCATTGCTCTTGTATAAGATAGCTTCATCCGGCTACCAACTCCATATTCGCCGCCAGTCCAACCTGTGTTAACAAGGAAAACTTTCGCGTTATGCTCGTCAATTTTTTCTCCAAGCATCTCTGCGTAACGAGTAGCTTGTAACGGTAAGAATGGAGAGCCAAAACACGTTGAGAACGTTGCTTGCGGAGAAGTGATACCACGTTCTGTACCCGCTAGTTTTGAAGTGTATCCACTTAAGAAATGGTACATGGCTTGTTCTTTTGTCAGCTTTGCAATTGGAGGTAAGACGCCGAATGCATCAGCTGTTAGGAAAACAATCGTGTTCGGATGTCCTGCTACACTTGGATCAACTATATTTTGGATAGCTTGTAAAGGATAGGCTGCACGAGTATTCTCTGTCAATGTAGCGTCATCATAATCAGCGACGCGGGTTTCTTTATTAACGACGACATTTTCTAGAACGGAACCAAAGCAAATAGCGTCAAAAATTTGTGGTTCTTTTTCACGGGATAAGTTAATGCACTTCGCATAACATCCACCTTCAATATTGAAGACTCCATTTGGAGACCAACCGTGTTCGTCATCTCCGATCAAACGACGATTTTCATCAGCAGATAGAGTTGTTTTACCTGTGCCAGATAGACCGAAGAATAGAGCAACGTCACCTTCGCGTCCAACGTTAGCAGAGCAATGCATAGAAAGGATGCCTGTTTCAGGTAACATGTAATTCATCACAGAGAAGATGGACTTTTTCATTTCGCCTGCATACTCTGTTCCCCCGATTAAGACTGTTCGTTTTTCAAAGGAAATGATGATGAAAGTTTCAGAACCTGTTCCATCTACAAGAGGATCTGCTTTGAAATTTGGTGCAGAGATTACAGTGAATTCAGTTTTATGATTTAATAAGTCTTCTTCGTTTGGACGAATAAATAATTGGTGGGCAAATAAATTATGCCATGCAAATTCATTGATAACCTGAATCGGCATTTGATATTTTTTATCGGCGCCAGCATATCCGTTAAAGACAAAGATTTCTTCCTTATTTTTGAGGTAATTGATTACTTTTGTATATAGTTTTTCGAATACTTCTTCTGAAATTGGTTGGTTGACTGGACCCCAAGCGATTTTATCTTTTGTAGAAGCTTCTTCTACAATATATTTATCTTTTGGGGAACGTCCTGTATAAGTTCCCGTTGTTGCCCGGATAGCACCTGTGGAAGTGAGGGAACCTTCTTTTCTTTCGAGCACCTTTTCCACAAGTTGAGGAACGGATAATTGAATGTGAACATGGTTTTCTTTTAATAAATCATTTAGTTCATTTGGGATATGCACAGAGTTCATCTGAGAATACCTTCCTTTATCGTTTTTTGTAAGTGTTTACATCTCACCATTAGTATAACACATTGGTTTCAATAATCTATACTAATTAGTCAAATAGTGTTCAAGTTTTAGTTAGTTTAATTATTCTGAAAAATACATTGGCTGGACTGTGTTAATATGAGTTTACTAGTTTTTTATTCGAATATCCAGGATGGTGGGTCATGAAAATACTTTCATTATATGATGAAAAATGCTCGCTCTGCCAAACTTCAAAGAAATCGTTTATGAAACTCGACTGGCTTCATAAGGTAAGGTGGGTTTCCTTGCAGGGTTATGAAAAAGACGAACAGTCCCTCTTACTGAATAGAAGCGACTTGCGGAAAGAACTGCATATTATATTGCCATCAGGCCGCCTGCTAAAAGGATTTTATGCAATCCGAAGATTATTGTTGTGTTTTCCGATTACATTTTTAATCGGAGTATTTCTATATCTCCCATGTATGCCCATCATAGGTAATCCGGTTTATAAATGGATAGCCAAAAATCGGTATAAATGGTTGCGAAAGAATTGCAAGGGAGATAGTTGCTCGTTGTAGGATATTATGGTTAAAAATGCACAAATAATCGTTGACATTGTTCGACAACGTGAGTTATGATTTTACCTTGAACGGATACTCTCTTATCCCGAGCTGGTGGAGGGACAGGCCCTATGAAACCCAGCAACCTGCTATATGAGAATGGCTACGAAGAGTTGGTCTTTTTCCTAGCGAAGGTGCTAATCTGACGCAAGGCTACGACCTTGAACGATAAGAGTGAAAGGCCCGGAACAACCTTTCCTCACAGTGGTAAGGTTTTTTGTTTTGATTAAGTCCTTTTATGATAAGAGTTAGGAATAAAGAATTTAGTTTATTCCCTTCTAATAAAAATCCTTTGTTTATTTCATACTACTAAGGGAATGAGTACCGTATCAATGTCTGAGGTTCAAGAAGTATTCCTGTAACCTTCATAAAACCTCGATGATCACATTATATAGGAGGAATTCAGTTGTCAACAAAACGTCGTTTGTTCACTTCTGAATCAGTAACTGAAGGTCATCCGGATAAAATCTGTGACCAAATTTCTGATTCCATTTTAGATGCAATTTTAGCAAAGGATGCAAATGCAAGGGTAGCTGCTGAAACTTCAGTAACGACTGGTCTTGTACTTGTAGCTGGAGAAATCACAACTTCTACTTATGTAGATATCCCAAAAATCGTACGTGAAACAATTAAGAACATTGGTTACAACCGCGCAAAATACGGGTTTGACTCAGAAACTTGTGCAGTACTAACTTCAATCGATGAGCAATCTGCTGATATCGCAATGGGTGTTGACCAAGCGTTAGAAGCTCGTGAAGGTAAAATGTCTGATGAAGAAATCGAAGCAATCGGAGCTGGTGACCAAGGCTTGATGTTCGGTTTTGCTTGTAATGAAACAAAAGAATTAATGCCATTGCCAATCTCTTTGGCTCACAAATTGGCTCGCCGTTTGACAGAAGTTCGTAAAGAAGAAATCCTTCCTTACCTTCGTCCAGATGGAAAAACTCAAGTTACAGTGGAATATGATGAAAACAATAAGCCAGTGCGTATTGATACAATCGTTATTTCTACTCAACATCACCCAGAAGTGACTCTTGAGCAAATCCAACGCAATCTTAAAGAATACGTTATCAACCCGGTTGTTCCAAAAGAACTAATCGATGAAAACACTAAATACTTCATTAACCCAACAGGTCGTTTCGTAATCGGTGGACCTCAAGGTGATGCTGGTCTTACAGGCCGTAAAATCATCGTTGATACTTATGGCGGATATGCTC
Source organism: Bacillus sp. cl95 (assembly GCF_900115925.1). Classification (GTDB taxonomy): domain Bacteria; phylum Bacillota; class Bacilli; order Bacillales; family Cytobacillaceae; genus Neobacillus_A. The sequence goes on from NZ_FOYF01000002.1 coordinate 35,755, forward strand.
GCCACGGCGGTGGAGCATTCTCTGGTAAGGATCCTACAAAAGTTGACCGTTCTGCTGCTTATGCTGCACGTTATGTTGCGAAAAATATCGTTGCTGCTGGTCTTGCTGATAAAGTTGAAGTTCAACTTGCATACGCAATCGGTGTAGCAAAACCAGTATCTATCTCTGTAGATACTTTCGGAACTGGAACAGTAAGTGAAGATGTATTGGTTGATCTTGTAAGTGCAAACTTTGATCTTCGTCCTGCTGGAATCATCAACATGCTTGACCTTCGTCGTCCGATTTACAAGCAAACTGCTGCTTATGGACATTTCGGTCGTTCTGACGTTGATCTTCCTTGGGAAAGAACAGACAAAGCTGAAGCATTGCGTGAGCAAGCAAACAAATAATTATATTGGGGAGTTACATAAAAAATGTAACTCCTCTTTTTATTTTCACGTCTATAAAAAGAGGTTTACACAGTAAAGAATAAGTGTAAACTTCCTTTGGTACCTGAATTTTCCTATGGCTTTCAGTGCCATTTTCTGATGAATAATGATAGTATAAGAAGGTATGTAAACAAAAGCGAAAAATCGCATGAAACGAAACGGAGTAGGTGACTTACATAATGTGTGGTTTTATTGGATGTGTACACGATCAGACACAAAATTACATTGATGAACAAAAGCAACTTTTCAAGAATATGAACGATATTATTACTCATCGTGGTCCAGACGATGATGGATACTTCTATGATGAGCATATACAATTTGGTTTCCGCCGTCTAAGCATTATTGATATTGAAAGCGGGCATCAGCCATTAACATACGAAAATGAACGCTATTGGATTATTTTCAATGGTGAGGTTTATAACTATGTAGAGTTGCGTGAAGAACTTCTTAAAGAAGGCCTTACTTTTGCAACAAGCTCTGATACTGAAGTCATCATTGCTTTATATAGTCACTTAAAAGAAAAAGCTGTTGAAAAACTTCGTGGAATGTTCGCGTTTGTTATTTGGGACAAAGAAGAGAAAAAACTTTTTGGTGCACGTGACCATTTCGGAATCAAACCTTTCTTCTATTTTGAAGATGGTGAGCGAACGCTTTTTGGATCCGAGAAAAAGAGTATCTTGCTTGCTCTTGAAAACGATAAATTGAACTATGAATCACTACAGCATTACTTAACTTATCAATTCGTTCCTGAGCCAGAAACAATGTCAGCGGGTATCCACAAGTTGGAGCCGGGACATTATTTCACGAAAAAAATAGGTTCGAAGATGGAGATTAAACGTTACTGGAAAGCGAATTTCCAACCCGTACAAAAATCAGAGTCAGAATTTGTTAAAGAAATCAAAGATGTTCTTTTTGACTCTGTGAAGATGCATATGCGCAGTGATGTTCCTGTCGGTTCGTTCTTATCAGGTGGAATCGATTCATCCATCATTGCTTCTATCGCAAAAGAATATCACCCCTCGATCAAGACTTTCTCTGTAGGCTTTGAAAGAAACGGATTCAGTGAAATTGATGTTGCGCAGGAAACAGCTGATAAATTAGGTGTTGAAAATATCAGTTATGTGATCACACCTCAAGAGTACATGAATGAACTTCCGAAAATCATGTGGCATATGGATGACCCATTAGCGGATCCTGCATGTGTTCCATTGTATTTTGTCGCACGTGAAGCGAGAAAGCACGTAACAGTTGTACTTTCAGGTGAAGGTGCAGATGAATTGTTCGGTGGTTACAATATTTATCGTGAACCACAATCGCTTGAAGTGTTCAATAAGATTCCACGCGTAGGTAAGTCGTTGTTACGAGGCATTGCAGGTATGATGCCAGAAGGTACAAAGGGGAAGAGTTTTATTGAGCGCGGTGTGACGCCGATGGAAGAACGCTATATTGGTAATGCAAAAATGTTCACGGAAGAAGAAAAACGTGACCTTCTTAACGTTTATAAAGAAGGCTTGAATTATACAGACATTACAAAGCCGTTGTATCAGGAAAGTAAGGGTTATGATCCTGTAGATCGCATGCAGTATATTGACATCCATACATGGATGCGCGGAGATATCTTATTAAAAGCAGATAAGATGACGATGGCTCACTCATTGGAGTTGCGCGTGCCATTCCTAGATAAAGTTGTCTTTGATGTTGCTTCCAAGATTCCTACAAGTTTGAAAACGGCCAATGGAACAACAAAGTACATTTTACGTAAAGCTGCTGAAGGTGTCGTACCTGATCATGTCTTAACACGTAAGAAATTAGGCTTCCCGGTACCGATTCGTCATTGGCTGAAGGATGAAATGAACGATTGGGCAAAAAAAATAATCCGCGAAAGCGACACGGATCATTTGTTCAACAAATCATATATGCTTAAGCTTTTGGATGAACATTGCCAAGGTAGGGCAGATAATAGCCGTAAAATATGGACTGTGCTTATGTTCATGATATGGCACCAAGTATACGTTGAAAATAAATATTCTTTTCAACAGGATTACATGAACGCAAAAGCTCTTCAACATTAGGAATTAATGGGGAAGATAGGTAATCGCCTGTCTTCCCATTTGCACCCAGGATTCTTCGAAATCCTTGATGGGTGCTTTTTTATTTTTTTCTCCTGACAGTGGATCGTTAAAGTAAACAAATTGTTGATCGTACCCTGTCATGACTACAGAATGTTCTCGAAATGTGATTTTTACTTTTCCGGTAGGGGTAATCCATGTTTGGAATTGATCTTCTGTAAGTTTCTCATACTTCGTATTGATGATGACCCAAACAGGTCTTTGGTCTGAAAGATGGATTTTTAAATCTTGGAATTCACTACCGGTTAGATCTTTAATTTTTCCGGGTAAATAATCTTCAGCTAATTGACTGATGGGTTCATGGTAAACACCAAGTCCAGGTTTGTCCTTTGTGTACATATCTCCAACAAAGCCAACATGTGGATTACCGAAATGGATTTGACCATTTTCTGTCCTGTAAGGTGTTGAATCTTTTTTCACCTGTTCTGCGAGAGTCATTTTATCGACGTTTATATTTGCGTAGTTCAATAACATCGTTAAACTCGTAACCTCGCATCCACGGGGGAGTTCTGGCAATTGTAAAACAAGAGGCACATCGAGTAGGACTTTTTCCTGTATTTCAATTACGGGCATTTCGGTATAATGATGACCGATGATATTTGATTTTTCGATGGGAGACTGAACCCAATCTTTAAACGAACTTACAGCCCTAGCTACATGTTCATTTTGAGGAATATTTAGAATGAAGCCAGATAAGGCTACTATGATAATAAATAGAATCAAAGCTGTTGTTTTTAGAAAACGTAAAGTACTCTTTAGACTTTTTATTAGAATGAATAGTCCTGTAGCTGATAAACCTATGATCAAATACAGTAATGACAACGAAATCACCTGCCGATATGTAGCTTTATAAGTATATATCGGCAAATTTCCCGTTTTTTTGAGTTTCAAAGGGACATACTAGGAATAAATAATTCGGATGTTATTTTTGAATCGATTTATAATATTGGGCTTTTTCAGCGTATTCCCTCGAAATTCTTTCCATATCCAATATATCTTCTGGTGTTAGTTCTCTGACTACTTTAGCAGGTCGACCGAAAGCAAGCGTGTTTGGAGGGATTTTCTTTCCTTGTGGCACAAGGCTTCCTGCGCCGATGAATGCGCCTTCTCCAATTTCAGCGTTATCAAGAATGATGGAGCCCATGCCAATGAGCGCATTTTTCTTTACGATGCAGCTATGTAAGATACATTGGTGACCAACCGTTACTTCATCTTCTAGGATAAGTGGATTATTCGGGCTTTGATGAAGAACGGAATTGTCTTGGACATTTACTTTATTTCCGATGATTGTTGGAGCAACGTCACCTCGGATAACCGAGTTGAACCAAATACTTGATTCTTCTCCGATGATTACATCACCTGTAATCGTAACGAAGTCAGCGATGAAAGCAGATTCTGCAATTTGTGGATGTTTTCCGTTAAAAGGATATATCATGGTCATCTCTCCTAATGGTTATTGTTGATGTATTAATTTTACCTAATGTTGACTGTTTATGGTAAAGCTTTTTGCGCGTAACGACTCGGCAACTATGATATAGTATTATGCAATGCGCCCAAAATCGGATTAGATGGAAGGGCTTTTAGGGAGGTTACATATATGTGGAAATGGGAAGCAGATGGGGACGCCAAAGCGATCATCGTGATGGTTCATGGAGCAATGGAACATCATCGTCGTTATGGCTGGCTCATCGAAATGTGGCGAACGTCCGGTTTTCATGTCATCATGGGCGATTTGCCTGGACAAGGACTCACTACGAGAGCTAACCGTGGACATATCCATTCATTTGACGAGTATACAACGGAAGTGAAGGACTGGATTATTGCCGCAAGTCAATATGGACTTCCTGTCTTTTTGCTCGGTCATAGTATGGGAGGACTCATTTCAATCAGATTACTGATGGAGGAAAAATTAGAGATTGCTGGTCTCATCTTATCATCTCCTTGTGTTGGCCTGATAGAATATCCATCAAAAGTGATGAATGCTGCTTCATACGGTTTGAATGCGATCATTCCGAGTTTAAGGATGAAAACAGGACTCACCGTGGATATGGCCACAAGAAACCCTGATGTCATCGAAGCAGATGAAAAAGACACTCTTTATGTTACGAAGGTTTCTGTCAGGTGGTATAGAGAGCTTATTGCAGCGATGAAAGATGCTTTTCTTGATATCGATCAAATGCAGGATATACCCTTATTGCTCATGCAAGCTGGGGATGACAGGGTCGTAGATAAGAAAGCAGTGAAAGAATGGTTCAATAACGTCGATCTTTCTGAAAAGCGCTATAAAGAATGGCCGCAATGCTATCATGAAATCTTCAATGAAACCGAGAGAGAATCTATTTTTGAATATGCAAAGGACTTTGTTCACAGTCAATTAAAGGCCATCGGCTATATTATATAAAGTGAGGTTTTCTTATGTCAGTTCCAACGATGCCATTAAGTTTAATGACCAGAGTGTACGTAAAAATTCTGCCAACGGTTCATCAGGAACTGGCATATTGGAAAAAAAGAGCGGCAGAAATCCCTAATCCAGAATTGAGAAAACAGGCTTTGGCGAGCATTGAACATAAAACGTTTCATTGTGAGGGCGGTGCCATTCTTGCATTAATGGCAAAAGAAAAATATAGACATGCGATTAAATTCATTGTTGCATATCAAACGATTAGCGATTATTTGGATAATCTTTGTGACCGTAGCGTGTCCCTTGACCCCGATGATTTTTCTTTATTACACGAATCCATGACGGATGCTTTAACCATTAACGCAAACCCGAAGAATTACTATGAACTGCGTGAGGATCAAGATGACGGAAACTATTTGAACGATTTGGCAGAAACATGCAGGTCTGTACTCAGAAATCTTGAACACTATCATGAAATCCAAAATTCGCTTCTAGAATTATCGATGTACTACTGTGATCTTCAAATACATAAGCACGTTAAAGTTGAAGAGAGAGTCCCTAGGTTGCAATCATGGTTTGATCAATTTAAAAATCATCTTCCTGAAATGGAGTGGTATGAATTTTCGGCTTGTTCTGGTTCAACTTTAGGGATATTCTGCCTAGTTTCATATGCGATGAGAGAAGATTTTAAGAAAGTTGATGCAGCCAATCTACATGCGGGTTACTTTCCTTACATACAAGGATTGCATATTCTGCTCGATTATTTTATTGACCAAGAGGAAGATCGTCTTGGTGGGGATCTGAATTTTTGTACGTATTATGAAAATCAGGAAAAGCTTTTTAACCGGTTAAAGCATTTTGTAAGAGAAGCGGACAGGCATACAGAGGGACTTCCACATAAGAGGTTTCATCAACTCATAAACAGGGGGTTACTGGGGATTTATTTATCAGACGAAAAAGTTCGCAAGCAAAAGAACGTCAGAAAGTTGGCAAAGGAAGTCATCAAGGCAGGCGGAGCCATCAGTTACTTTTTCTACATAAATGGTCTTGCCTATCGTTCTTTCCAAAGATATATTCCAATGGGTTTGGTCAAACTAATATCAAAATAAGAAAAACGGCCTAAGAGGAATTAGTTCCTATCAGGCCGTTTTTCTATTGCGATGATAAAAGGCGGGTTGTTTTGTTGGTTGATAAATTGATATTGCAGAACATGAGCCTTAGTTTGATCAAGAGAAATGGCGAACTCAATCAGATGGTCGCGCTCCACTTTTCCCTGTTCGTGACCATGGTAAATGACGATTACAATGATGCCGCCTGGTTTTAAAAGATTCATTAATTGATTCAAGGCTGAAATCGTCGTTAACGGTGTTGTAGTTATAGATTTATCGCTTCCAGGCAAGTAACCGAGATTGAAAATAGCTCCAGCTAATTTGCCATGGTATTCAGTGGGAATGAGTAACCCTAAGTTTTCATGACCGCTGTGAAAAAGAGTGACGCGATCTTCGAAGCCTTTTTCACTTATTTTACTCAAACTGGTTTCAATGGCTTGTTTTTGGATGTCAAAACCAAATACATGGCCGTCTGAGCCTACCAGATTTGCCAAGTATAACGTATCGTGGCCGTTGCCTAACGTTGCGTCTACAACGGCATTTCCATCCGTTACTGCTTTTTCAAGTAATTTTCTTGCAAAAGGGAGAATTCCATCGAGATTCATGAGTGTTATCCTAAACAAGCTGAAGCATGGAATTTACCTTGCCAGCTATTCCTTTTTATCATTTCTTTATCAATGGCATTTAAGACATCCCATTTGCTTACACTCCACATTGGACCAATCATCAATTCGATAGGTCCATCCCCGGTAATACGATGGATAATCATTTCAGGAGGCAAAATTTCCAATTGGTCGCAAACCAATCCAATATAGTTTTCAAACGTTAAGAATTCCAACATTCCTTTTTCATACTGTTTAACCATCGGTGTACCTTTTAAAAGATGCAATAAGTGTATTTTGATTCCTTGCACATCCAATTTTGCGACTTCGCGAGCCGTTTCCATCATCATCTCGTTCGTTTCAAGGGGAAGTCCGTTTATGATGTGGGAACAAACTCGGATGTTATGCTTGCGCAATTTGTTTACTCCATCTACATAACATTGAAAATCATGTGCACGATTAATTAGTAGTGCAGTTCGTTCATGAACGGTTTGTAATCCAAGTTCCACCCATAAGTAAATTCTTTCGTTCAGTCCGGCTAAATATTCAACAACATCATCAGGTAAGCAGTCCGGTCTTGTGGCTATTGACAAGCCGACAACACCTTCTTCGTTTAGAACTGTCTCAAATTTTTCGCGCAGCACTTCTACAGGTGCGTGGGTATTGGTATAGGCTTGGAAGTACGCCATATATTTTCCGTCTTTCCATTTGGTATGCATTTTTCTTTTGATTTCACTAAATTGTGTTTTAAGGTCGTCAGCACGATTTCCTGCGAAATCCCCTGACCCGGCTGCACTGCAGAATGTGCAGCCACCATGGGCAACGGTGCCATCTCGATTAGGACAATCAAATCCGCCATCAAGGGCTACTTTAAAAACCTTATGACCGAAATGATTGCGTAGATGATAATTCCATGTATGATAACGTTTATTGTCTGATGCATATGGAAAAGGGTTGGTCTGATTCATGTCAGATCCTCCTTGATTTTAAACTTTTGGCTGTTTTCGTATACTTTGTTGCTATTTAATTTATTGAAGTGTGGTTGATTTCCACTCCAGCGGGGTCTCACCTGTCCCGCTACTCTCACAGGACATTGAAAGGCTTCCTTGAAGGAACCCACGTACGAAGGAAATGCGATAGCACAAGGAAAGCTTCCATGAATTCACCTCGCACGAAATGATGCGATAGCATCATGAGGATTTCCGGGGAGTCTCGCACCTTCCTCTTCAATCAACTACTAGGTTTACTTTCAAAAAACTTATTCCAAAAACAACAACCTTTTAGAAAAGAGCCTAACTTTTACATATAGAGAATTTTATCATGAAGTATGGGGTTATCCAATGACAACGTGGCTGCATCGGGAAAATGTGCCTTGTTTTAAAAAGATTATTGCTAAATCCGACACAATTCTGCTGATTCACGATTGATTGTTGCCAGCATTTTTCACTAGTATCCCATAATAGGAAAACGAGTTATGAACAAACTATATTATGAAGCAAACTGCTTCAAGGGAAATAATGAGGGAGGGTCTCAGATGGCTACAAGACAATCTATGGATGATCTTCTGCAACGATGCGAGAATGCTCTTCGTTGTGCTCAGGAACAATACAATGAAGGTGGCAAACAAGAGCATTATAACGATATCGAGTACACAAATGCGATGCAGGGGCTTGAGGATGCCTACAATGATTTAGCGACAATGGCCCATAGTGCCAATGCCCAGCAAAGGGAAGAACTTCATCGAATGAGACTGCAACTGCAACAATATCAAAACAACATGACGCTGCAAGACCATTAGGAGGCAATCATGAAAAAACGCTCAAAACAAAATAATCCAGAACAAAAAACACGCAATGGCATTAATAATCAAGATATGGAGTTCGGTGCGGACTATGATGCTGTGAAGCAATCTAAAAAAGCATATGAGAAGACGGGTGGACAACCTGTTAAATCAAAGTTCCATCAAGAGCAAAATCAATCGAAGTAAACTCATACCTGCAGCCCCAGTCGATCGACTGGGGCTTTTTCAATATTCGTCTCGGGAAGCAAGCGACTGGAGCGGAAATCAACAGGCGAGATTAACATGCCTATTTTTTAGGGAAATCAACGTGGATATCCCTGAATTCGTAATTTTTCTAAAAGTCGTATTTGAACTTAGCGAAAAAATTTTTGAAAACGTTGTTTACCATGAAAAAAAAGGCGATAACATTTTTGAAAATGGCGATTACGATTAAAAAACAGGAGTATAAAAAAGATCGTAAACCCTACGAGGGTATAATGTAATGTTCTCATATCCACTTTAAAAGAGATAATTAAGCCAAAATCTAAATATTTAATCATGCGAATCTTCGTACAATTAGACTTTTCATGTCTTCAGCTATCACATCTCTAAAAAATTGCACTTTTTTAGAGATGTGATAGCGCATTGGGCTTTTCAAAAATTCGTCTCGGAAAGAAACTGACTGGAACGGAAATCAACAAGGAAGTTTTACAGTGCCGAATATGTAGAAAAATGTATTTATTGGAAGAACCAAATATGGCGATGAAAAAAGATTGCAAGAAGCAAAGAAAAGTTCTAGAATTTACTTTGGCAATCGGAAGAATTGCGGAAAATGAATATATACGACTTATTAAAAATTGTATACTTTTCTACTTGTAGGTAGTTTTGAAAGGAGCGTTTTCATGCCTCGTGCCTTATGGCTTTTGGTTATTGGGATGGCAGTGAATGTAACGGGCTCTTCTTTTTTATGGCCCTTAAATACGATTTACATTCATGATCATCTTGGAAAATCCTTGTCTGTGGCAGGGATTGTATTAATGTTGAATTCAGCTGCCAGCGTTTTCGGTAATCTGATTGGCGGCAGTTTATTCGATAAAATAGGTGGCTATAAATCAATCCTTCTAGGAATTGGCATAACGCTACTTGCTCTTCTCGGCTTGACGTTTTGGCATAATTGGCCTCAATACATTATTTTTCTTACGATTGTTGGTTTTGGCAGCGGAATCGTCTTTCCATCCATGTATGCCATGGCCGGATCAGTTTGGAAAGAAGGGGGACGAAAAGCTTTTAACGCCATCTATGTTGCTCAAAATGTAGGGGTGGCTGTAGGCGCAGCCCTAGGGGGAATTGTGGCAGACTACTCGTTCCAGTTGATTTTCTTAGCAAATACCTTGATGTATGTAATATTTTTGCTCATCGCTGTATTTGGTTATCGCAAAATTGAATTGAACCCAGGTGCTCAAACATCAATACTCCAGGAAAACTCAAGAATAAAGAACCATCAAAAAATGTACGCCCTTCTTATTCTTTGTGTAGGATATCTGCTGTGCTGGGTAGCTTACGTGCAGTGGCAAACGACGATTGCCTCATTTACACAAGAAATTAACATTTCTCTTACGCAATATAGTTTATTGTGGACAATCAATGGAGCGATTATTGTTTTAGGGCAGCCACTCATGAACGGCTTCCTCAAGCGCTTCTCGAAATCGCTCAAAACTCAAATGATTGTCGGCATGTTGATTTTCATTGGTTCATTCATTGTGGCGTCAAAAGCGCATGATTTTTCTGGATTCATGGCAGGAATGATTATCTTGACCATTGGAGAAATGTTAATTTGGCCTGCTGTACCGACGATTGCAAGTGAATTAGCTCCAAAAGGAAGGGAAGGCTTCTATCAAGGTGTTGTAAACAGTACTGCAACAGGCGGACGAATGATTGGACCGTTGTTAGGTGGGCTTCTTGTCGATGTTTATGGCATGTCTATGTTGTTTACTGTTTTGATTTCCTTGTTCATTGTGGCGATCTTTACCACAACCATTTATGACCGTAATCTAAAACGTACAGCTGAATTGAAGGTAAATGCTTCAATTTAAAAAATAACCTGCACATCAATATCGGATTTGCATATGCTATTTTTATATTCCCTTTAGGATGAGCCCGCTTGCATCCTGGAGGGAAATTTTATACAATAGCATATATCGTTATATATCAATGACTGTGATAAGGAATAGTAGTGATGCGAATCCCGCAAAAGAGAGTTGACGGTAGGTGCAAGTCAACCGGGAACATCATGAACTCGCCTTTGAGTTGCAGATGTGAAATCAGTAATGTCTGCCGTTTTCCGCGTTAAGGATGAATGAAGCGAGTGTTTTCACACTAATGTGGGTGGTACCGCGGGAAGATTCATACATAATCCTCTCGTCCCAATTTTGGGATGAGGGGTTTTTTTGTTTTCTTTTTTTAAAAAAGAATAAGCAGATTTAACGAACAAAACTGTCTAGCTCCAGCACCCAGCCCCTCGGGGTTGTTTCTTAAAGCCGAAACAACCTTAATTGTTTTCTAAAGCCAAAACAATTTTGGTCATAAGCCAAATCACTCCAGAAATCAGGACATGGAACGCTTCGTCAGCATTAACATCGCACGAAGAAAAAGCGATAGCACAAGGAAAGCTTCCATGAATTCACATCGCACGAAATGGATGCGATAGCATCATGAGGATTTTCGAGGATGACTGCGTGATTCGTCTTATGCCTGTCGGGGCTAAGCAGGGCGCTTGCGCTTTTCTACGAAAAAGGAGGAATAAGTTATGAGTTTTACACATCAAAGTATTGAAAAGAAATGGCAAAAGCTTTGGGAAGAGAATAAGACTTTCAAAACGAGCGAAGAAAAAGGTCGCCGTAAGTTTTATGCGCTAGATATGTTCCCTTACCCTTCAGGAGCAGGCCTTCATGTTGGACATCCAGAAGGTTATACAGCAACAGATATTTTATCCCGTATGAAGAGAATGCAAGGCTATAACGTGTTGCATCCAATGGGGTGGGATGCGTTTGGCTTACCGGCAGAGCAGTATGCTCTTGATACAGGAAACGATCCGGCAGAATTTACCAAGAAAAACATTGATACATTCCGCCGTCAAATTAAAGAACTTGGTTTCTCTTATGATTGGGATCGTGAAGTAAGCACAACAGATCCTGAATTCTATAAATGGACGCAATGGATTTTCTTAAAGCTTTATGAAAAAGGACTTGCGTATATTGATGAGGTTGCCGTGAACTGGTGTCCGGCATTGGGTACGGTATTAGCAAATGAAGAAGTAATTGATGGTAAAAGTGAACGCGGTGGTCATCCTGTCGAGCGTCGTCCAATGAAGCAATGGATGCTTAAAATTACGGCTTATGCGGATCGTTTACTTGAAGATCTTGAAGAACTAGACTGGCCTGAAAGCTTAAAAGATATGCAACGTAACTGGATTGGCCGTTCTGAAGGTGCTGAAGTTACGTTTGCGATTGAAGGGAACGAAGAGAACTTTACTGTTTTCACAACTAGACCTGATACACTTTTCGGCGCTACTTATGCCGTTCTTGCTCCAGAGCATCCGTTAGTTGCTAAAATAACTTCGGATGAACAAAAAGAAGCTGTTCAGGCTTATTTAGAAAAAGTCAAAATGAAAAGTGACTTGGAACGTACAGACCTTGCGAAAGAAAAGACAGGTGTTTTCACAGGTGCATATGCGATTAATCCAGCTAACGGAGAGAAAATGCCAATCTGGATTGCAGATTATGTTCTTGTAAGCTATGGAACAGGTGCCATTATGGCAGTTCCTGCACACGATGAGCGTGACTACGAATTCGCAAAAGAATTCAATCTTTCAATCGTCGAAGTTGTAGCAGGTGGCAACATTGAGAAAGAAGCTTACTCTGGTGATGGAGAGCATATCAACTCATCATTCTTAAACGGCATGCAAAAAGAAGAAGCAATCAAAGCAATGATTTCGTGGCTTGAAGATCAAAAAATCGGTACAAAGAAAGTAACATACCGTTTGCGCGATTGGTTGTTCAGCCGTCAACGCTACTGGGGTGAGCCAATTCCAATCATCCACTGGGAAGATGGAACATCAACGGCAATCCCGGAAAGTGAACTTCCGTTGATTTTACCAAAAACGACTGAAATCAGACCTTCTGGTACAGGAGAATCTCCACTTGCAAACATTCCAGATTGGGTGAATGTGACGGATCCTGTTACTGGAAAAAAAGGACGCAGAGAAACGAATACTATGCCACAGTGGGGTGGCAGCTGTTGGTATTACTTACGATATATTGATCCGAAGAACGATCAGGCCCTAGCAGACCCTGAAAAATTAAAAGAATGGCTTCCGGTTGACATCTATATTGGCGGAGCAGAGCATGCAGTATTACACTTGTTGTACGCACGCTTCTGGCATAAGTTCTTATACGATATCGGAGTTGTCCCTACGAAAGAGCCGTTCCAAAAACTTTTCAACCAAGGAATGATTCTTGGTGAAAATAATGAGAAAATGAGTAAATCAAAAGGAAACGTTGTTAATCCGGATGAAATCGTAGAAAGTCACGGTGCAGACACACTTCGTCTATACGAAATGTTCATGGGACCGTTGGATGCTTCCATTGCCTGGTCAACAAATGGACTGGATGGTTCACGCAGATTCCTTGACCGTATTTGGCGTTTATTCGTTGAAGAAGATGGTTCATTAAGCGACAAGATAGTTGCTGATGCAGATTCTTCTCAATTGGAAAAGGTATATCATCAAACAGTAAAGAAAGTTACTGAAGATTATGAGGGCTTAAGATTCAATACAGCTATCTCACAAATGATGGTATTCATCAATGATGCGTACAAATCACCAGTATTACCGAAGGATTATGTTGAAGGTTTTGTAAAGCTATTGGCTCCAATTTGTCCGCATGTTGCAGAAGAATTATGGGAAAAGCTTGGTTATAGCGAAACGATTGCTTACGCTGCATGGCCGGCATTCGATGAAGCAAAACTTATTGATGATGAGGTAGAAATCGTCATTCAAATCAACGGAAAAGTAAAAGCTAAGTTAATGGTTCCAACTGACGCTACGAGAGAATCTTTAGAGCAAATTGCGATTGAAGATGAAAGCGTGAAAGAACAAATTAGCGGAAAAACAATCCGTAAAGTCATTGCTGTACCTGGTAAACTAGTCAACATCGTTGCAAACTAATGGTAATATGGCCGGCTTCTTGCCGGTCTTTCATTTAGGCTCTTTTCGTAACTTTGTTGTTTTCACAAGCAAAAGTAAAAATCGGCTTCTGGATTTTTACGATTTTTTATGAATTCATGGTTCAGTAACTTCTTGAAAAGAGCCCCGAAGTCATAAAGAATGCGGGATGAAAGTAGCATCCGGAAAGAAACAATCATTGCGAAAATAGCCTTCATTTACATATGAGAGGATGAATTAATAAGTGAAAACAATCGAAACGATTTCTACTGAAGAATTGCAAAAGAAAATTGAGGCAGGCGAAAAGCTTGAACTTATCGATGTGAGAGAAGACGAAGAGGTTGCCGAAGGAATGATTCCTGGTGCAAAACATATCCGTATGGGCGATATTCCTCAGAATCTAGACTATTTTGATAAAGATAAAGAATATATTTTCATTTGCCGTTCTAGCCGACGTAGTGAGAATGTTTGCTATTATCTCCATGAACAAGGCTACAAAGTGCGTAATATGACCGGTGGAATGCTCGAATGGGTTGGAGAAATAATTCTATAAAATACAGTTAGGATCAATCCGATACAGGATTGATCTTTTTTGTGTAGGCAAAGACGTTATTGGTTTTATATCAATAAACGGTTGTGTTATATTAAAAATTAAAAATTAAAAATTAAAAATTAAAGCTATTGAGCTTGGAAGGATGGTTTGGATGAGAGATGTATTATTAGTAAATATATTTGAACATCATATCGCACAGAAGTATTTAAACCGTTCTGGTCTCGCTCATGCAATTGCTGTAGCATATCATGCTTTTAATTTAGCAAGAGAGTATAACGTAGATGTTGATATTGCGGCAAAAGCTGGTTTTCTCCATGATATGGGGCATTACACTTGGTACAAAAATGGGAAATGGGACTATGATTTGTACAAGCAGAACGATATTCATGCCATAAAAGGAGCGGAAAGAGCACATAAATTATTGATTCGGCTTGGTGAGAATCCAATAAAAGCGAAAACCGTTTCATTAGCAATCCTTTTCCATACTGACAGCTTCCTGCCAACAAATGATATTGTGAGAACGCCATTACAACAGATCGTCAAATGGGCAGATGAAAAGGATGAAGAAGAGGGTGGTATGCATCATTACCGAACAATTGAATATGATCGTGCCAAACAAAGTATTATCCGCCTCGATACTTTAATTGACGAAGTATTAAGCGAACACGACTCTTAAAGAGAATTGCCCGCTTATTCTTTCTTTATTGTGCGGATGAAACTTGGTGTTGGTGAACAAGATTTTGTAATTGTTCTTTAACGTTTTCAGTGCAAATCCCGCCGTGATAACAAATGACTCTTTCGATATCATATTCTAGAAATTTTCCTATTGATTGAAGTGCGGTATCCATATCCAGTGTTGTTTGTTTTACGGGAGCGTGCAGGTTTCCATCTATACAAATCATGGCATCCCCTGCAATGAGAGTCTTACTTTTATGAGCATATAAGCTTATATGTCCTGCGGTATGTCCAGGTGTAAAAATCACTGTAATGCCACCGCAATAAGGGAGGAAATCACCGTTCGCTAAAGTCTTGGTGACCTTTGTTTTAGGTGGGTTTTCGAATAACTGACGTGCTTCATCAGGCATTGATTGAAGCATTTCTTTGCTCATTTTTGAGGTGTCTGTCTTGATGAGTGGAAAGGTGCCCTCGATATATGGTTTGTCTAGTTCATGTGCCCAAACTTCAATAACTATCTTTAACTCTTTAATTAGTTCCTGAACACTTCCGATATGATCGATGTCTTGGTGTGTAAGAATAACTCCTTGCAAAAGATCCGGCTCAATTCCAGCGCTCACCATGGTGTTGTGGATGTTAGTCCATTCTCCTGGCATGCCTGTATCAACAAGAATTGCCGATTCCTCATCCCAGATAACGGTCGGGTTCAAGACAGCGCTACTTCCAAACGCCGCTACTTTCAACTGGATCATTTCGATTCCTTCATATACTTTCATTCAAGTTCCTCCTTTAAGAGTTAAGGTAAGATGATTTGGAAAAATTTATGATGTTCTATCAAGTATATTAAATGCTTTGAAAATTAAGGTCAACAGAAAAATATTTTATTATAACATAAAAATTTTTATTTGTCAATGATTAAATGATAATTTTTTCTATCGGTAAATTGAGAGTTGGATTTTATTTTCTGAATTTTGTGGACATAATGGGTAAAAAGGTAATTTTAAGGAGGAGAAGCACTTGATTCAAGTGAAATTATTTGATCGTGAGCATGAAAAAGATCTGGAAGTGGAGATGAACCGTTTTTTAAAGGGAATGGATGAACAAAAACTCGTTGATATAAAGTATAATGTTGCAGCCATGCCTGAAGAGGAAGAGGAGCAAATTTACTGTTTTTCAGCGATGATTATATATAGAGCCTGATGAAGCCATCAGGCTCATTTTTATACCAAAAACTTAGTTTCGTTGCAATGCAGAACGAGCAGCATTAAGTCCAGCCAGTCTGCCTGTTACGAGAGCTGCGGTAATGTTGTATCCTCCTGTATAACCATGAATATCTAGGATTTCTCCGCAAAAATAAAGACCATTCATTAGTTTTGATCCCATTGTTTGTGGTTCGATTTCTTTTACCGATACACCCCCGCCTGTAACAAAAGCCTTGTCCAGTGGGAGTGTGCCATTCACTTTGAACTCAAAACCCTTCACCAATTTAACGAACTCTCTTAACTTCTCATGGGAAAGGACTGCACCTTGCATGCCAGGATCAATATCGATTCTTTCCATTAAGAATAGTAGATATCGTTCAGGAAGCAATCCCTTGAAGAGGTTTTTTAAGCTTTTCTTGGGATCTTCTTTAATCATCTTAATCATTTCCTGAAAAAGACTTTCTTCTTTGATATCAGGTAGAACGTCTAAATGCATCGTGACTTCTTTCAAATCCCACTTTTTTAATGCTTTCACAACAAACTGGCTGCAACGTAAAACAGCAGGACCGCTAACGCCAAGATGAGTGAAAATCATGTCCATCTTATGAGTGATGATCGATTTACCTTTCGGATTTAAAACACTCAAAGCAACATCACGCAGTGATAAACCTTGTAATACTTTTTGTTTGATAAACGGTTCATTTGAAGTTACAGGCACTTCAGTAGGGAATAGTTCTGAAATCGTGTGCCCAGCTTTCTCAGCCCAAGCGTAACCGTCACCAGTCGAACCTGTGTGTGGAACGGATTTTCCTCCTACCGCAACGACAACAGCATCTGCATCGATACGATTGCCGTTTTTCTGTGTAACAGCGACGGCTTTTCCATTATCATAAATAATTTCATGTACGGGAGAGTTCTTATAGATAGTGACTTTAAGTTGATCCAGTTTTGAGAGCAATGCATCAACGACTGATTGAGCTTTATCGCTAACTGGAAACATTCGTCCGTGATCTTCTTCTTTTAACTCGATTCCAAGTTTTTCGAAAAAAGTGATAATATCTTCATTATTAAATAGCGAGAAAGCGCTATATAGAAATTTTCCATTGCCAGGCAAATGCTTCATGATTTCTTCCACTGGCAAGCGGTTTGTTACATTACAGCGTCCACCACCTGAAATGGCCAGTTTTCTTCCGAGTTTTTCACCCTTATCAATCAGCAACACTTTTGCACCTTTTTCCCCTGCAGCGATAGCAGCCATCAACCCAGACGGTCCGCCGCCGATAACAATTACATCAAACTTCATGTCTTCACCAACTTTTCTTTATTACACTCTAGTATTATATCCATAACTGCGAATACTGAAAAGGAAACAAACATCTCTTGCTATTTCTTATGAGAAATTTGAAATAAAGAGGATTGTTAGTAGCATCATAGGGAAAAGAGAGGTAAACTACAAATAGTTGAAATGCATCAATATTTATTGTCTATACGAAGGGATTAGAATTGTATGTCGTCGAAGCTGATTAGAGGGACATTTATTTTGACGCTGGGAACCATGATATCAAAGGTTCTGGGCTTATTTTATGTAATACCTTTTTACGACATTGTCGGAAAAGCAGGCACCGAACTTTATGGTTATTCATATGTGCCATATACCATTTTTCTTAGTATCGCGACTGCAGGGGTGCCGCTAGCAGTCTCAAAATTCATTTCGAAATATAATGCACTTGGGGAATATGCCGTCGGAAGAAAACTTTTCAAGTCAGGCGTAATAGTTATGCTTTTTTCAGGGATCGTTGCCTTCTTGGTGATGTATATTTCCGCACCATTATTAGCCGAAATGAGTGTAAAGGATAAAGCACAGGTTGAAAAAATGGAAGATGTTGTAACGGTTATTCGTGCTGTAAGCTTTGCGCTTATCATCGTGCCGTTTATGAGTTTGATACGAGGTTTTTTCCAAGGTCATCAGTCTATGGGGCCATCTGCTGTTTCACAAGTAGTTGAACAAATTGTTCGAATAGGATTTTTGCTAGTGGGAGCGTACGTAGTCCTTAACATCATGGATGGGAGTATAGTTACTGCAGTGAGTGTCGCTACCTTTGCTGCTTTTGTCGGGGCAATGGGGAGTCTCGGTGTCCTATTTTGGTATTGGTTCAAAAGAAAGCCTCATCTTGATGAACTTCTTGAAGAGGATAAAGGAACCATGGATATTTCTCTAAGGGAAATGTACAAGGAAATCCTTCTTTATGCAGCTCCTTTTGTGTTTGTGGGAATTGCCAACCCTCTCTTCCAATTGATTGACCAGCTCACTTTCAGCCGGGCCATGGTACAAATCGGCCAAGGAGATTTGGCGGGAGGAGCTTTCTCTATTCTAAACTTTCAATCACACAAGCTTGTCATTATTCCTGTTTCATTAGCCACTGCTTTTTCACTTACGTTAGTGCCGAGTATTACAAAGTCTTTTGTTGAAAATGATCGTAAAAGTATGAGCCGGGAACTCAACCAAACATTCCAGGTTGTGATGTTTTTGACATTGCCGGCAGTAGTAGGATTATCGCTTTTAGCGCATCCGATGTACACCGTTTTTTATGAAAATGATCCGCTCGGTACAGAAATCTTAAGGGTGTATGCTCCAGTTGCAATCCTTTTTGCACTGTTTTCAGTGACAGCAGCAATCTTGCAGGGAATCAACGAACAGCGCTTCACCATTTTGAGTTTACTTGTAGGTTTATTGGTTAAATTAAGCCTAAATATTCCCCTTATTAAAATGTTTGAGACACAGGGGGCCGTTTACGCCACTACCTTAGGATACCTTGTGGCAATAATCATTAATATGTATGTAATCAAGGCATATTCGGGATATCGTTTTAGATTAGTGTTAAGAAGAGGTCTATTAATCGTCCTTTTTACTTTTGCGATGTGGGTAGTTTCGGGCATTTCATATGAGCTTTTAACTTTGGTCTTATCACCAGCAAGTAAGTTTCAGTCAATCATCATCGTCCTTATTTGTGCGCTTGCTGGGGCAGTTGTATACTTCTACTTAGGACTGAAATCGCGGCTTGTCTATTTCTTGTTCGGAAACAGGGTAGACCGTGTGATGCAGAAATTAAGACTACGAATATAAGAATAAGGGGGCTGGCATTGCGCAGCCTCTCTTCTCTTTCTTAATAGTCGTCGCCGTAGTTTTTTCTTATTGATGAAAAGTGCACGAAATAAGAATCCTTACGTGTTGTTGCCTTTATCGTAAAGCAACAATCTATGTGAGAACAGTCTTGTTATGAGATGGAGGTTCAAAATGAGAATTGATAAAATGCTGGCCAACCTTGGGTTTGGCAGTCGCAAAGAAGTAAAGCAACTCCTGAAAAGCGGATCAGTTAAGATAAATGGGAGCGTCATTAAGGATGCTAAATCCCATGTTGATGTGAATAATGACGTTGTGACGTTAAATGGTGAAGAGATTGAATACAGGGAGTTTATTTATTTAATGATGAATAAGCCTCCAGGGGTCATTTCAGCCACAGAGGACACAAGGGATGAGACAGTCATTGATCTTCTTCAATTAGAAGACCAAATCTTTGAACCGTTCCCTGTTGGTAGGTTAGATAAGGATACGGAAGGTTTGCTGATTATTACAAACGACGGACAGCTTGCGCACCGCCTTCTTTCGCCGAAAAAACATGTACCTAAGACCTATTTCGCTGTCATAGAAGGGGAAGTGACAGAGGAGGATATCGAAGCCTTTAGACAAGGAGTCGTTCTAGATGATGGGTACTTGACCAAACCAGGAGAGCTACATATTTTGAAGTCCGGTGAAAGTTCCGACATTGAACTAACCATCAGTGAAGGAAAGTTCCATCAAGTAAAAAGAATGTTCCAGGCTGTTGGCAAGAGAGTTGTTTATTTAAAAAGAATGTCAATGGGACCACTTGAACTTGACGAAACACTTGAACTAGGAGAATATCGCGAGTTGACAGATGAAGAAATTCAAATTTTAAAAGAATATGAAATAAAATAGGAATCGCCATGAGGCGATTCCTTTTATATTAGCTGTTTAAGATGACATTTTCACTTTTTTCTGCGTAGTTGTCCACTTGCCTCTGCTTGGGCTCTGCACCAAGTCATTGTATGCTAGAACATTTAAATCTCGTTGAATGGTGCGGGGTGTAATACCAAATTCCTCTACCAGGTCTTGTGTAGATACAATTCCCTTATTGCGAATAAAGACGTAGATGCATTTGATTCGGTTTAACATCCGGTTAGTCGAAGGCTTCAAAGAACCACTCCCTATCCTTTTTTCAAACCATGGCAAAATCCTGCAACTGACATTTTCAGACGGAATCTGTCTTCAACAATATGTAAATTCTTTTCCGCGGACAACTCCTTTTCACTATGGCGAAGAAGGTACTAGATTTCTCCACCTAGATTTATTTTACCCAACTAAAGGAAATAATTCTACTAATTATTATAAATTTACAAAATATTAACGGGAATAGAGTTAAAATGTTCGGAAATGATTCCTCCTTTACATTGTTTTATATAACTTATGGTTGAAGGGGGCAATCATATGTATAATTTTTGGAATTTTTAGAATTAATTTGATGTTTCGATTGACTTTTTTTACTTTTGAGATTATCGGATGAAATTGTTCGTGAAGGGAAAAATAGTAAAAATATTTTTGATGGAGGCTCCTGAATGAACTTTTTTCAAATAGCAAAGGATACTTTTGAACTGTTTAGCGATGATGAAAAACGACCCCTGCATGTTGGAGAAGTAATGAATCTTTGGTTTTACTTGATTGGCACGGAACAGACTCTCAGGGGTGACCAAATTTCTTATAACATATGCGAGGATGAAGAATTGAAGAAGAAGTTACATGAGGTTATCCATGATGTACATCTACCGATGATTGAAGAATTAAAGGGATTTTTTAATAAAGAAGGTATCCCCTTACCTCATACAACGCCCGAAAAAACACCAGGAGATTATAAAAATATTCCAGAGGGAGCGAAAATGAGCGACGAAGAGGTCGCTAACTTTCTTGCTTATAACCTTGTTGTTGGTATCAATGCTGCTGTCAGGGGATTAACCGAATCTGTAAGAGCAGACGTAGGCTATATGTTTGTTAAGTTTCAAATGATGAAAGTGGCATACTCCGTTACCTTAAAAAAGTTGATGGATGACAAGGGCTGGTTGAATGTACCGCCATTTTATAACCAGGATCGCTATTAAAACGGAACGATTGGAGACCATAGGCGTGGGTCTTCTTTTTTTGTACTAAAATTGGTAAGATGTTTTCAGTATGTTATCGAAAACTACATATTTTGCTTGCAAGAAGGAGGAAACATTAATGAAGATCGATTGGATGAAAGAAGTTGAAAGCAGGAAAGAGGATTTAATTAAAGATACGCAGGGATTATTACATATTAAGAGCGTGCTTGACGAGGAAAATGCTACAGAAGATGCACCACTTGGCAAAGAAGTGAAAGAAGCCCTCGATTTTATGCTGCAATTAGGCGAAAAGGACGGTTTTACAGCGAAAAACGTTGGCAACCTTGCAGGACATCTTGAATTTGGCGCAGGCAAAGATCTGCTTGGAATTCTCTGTCACGTTGATGTTGTTCCAGAAGGTGATGGATGGACAAGCGACCCTTACGGAGCTGAAATCCGTGATGGGAAAATTTTCGCAAGAGGAACCCTTGATGATAAAGGACCGACGATGGCTGCTTATTATGCAATGAAAATCGTTAAAGAACTTGGATTGCCACTAAACAAGCGTGTAAGAATGATTGTAGGGACGGATGAGGAAAGTAACTGGCGCTGTGTCGATCATTACTTCAAGCATGAAGAGATGCCAACATTAGGCTTTGCTCCTGATGCCGACTTCCCAATCATTCATGCAGAAAAAGGAATTTCTGATTTCGATCTAGTCCAAGTTCAGTCTGAAGGTGTAGCAGAAGATTCAAGTCGTATCAAAGTAGTGAATTTTGAATCAGGAAGAAGATACAATATGGTTCCTGACTTTGCAAGGGTATCTCTTGTGATTCAAACTGAACAAACTGAAGTCATTCAGCGTTTTGATGATTTTATAAAGCCATTTGATCTAGAAAGAAAGTACTTCGTAGACAATGGTGAAGTAGTTTTGGAGTTAAAAGGTGTTTCTGCTCACGGAATGGAACCGAACAATGGTAAAAATGCAGGCTTGTATATGGCTGAGTTCTTATCACAACTTACACTTGATGCAAAAGCGGAGAACTTCTTCGGATTCGTTTCCCGGTATTTCTTTAATGATTCCAGAGGAAATCAACTAGGTGTCGCATATAGCGACGACATTTCTGGCGATTTGACGATCAATGTAGGTAGACTTTCTTATTCAAATGACAAGGGGGGGCGCCTCGGATTGAACTTGCGTTATCCTGTTACGAGTAAAATGGAAGACACGAAGGAAAAGATTGAGGATCTCTTGAAAACAGAAGGCTTCCAATTAGAGAATTTCTCTGATTCCAAGCCACATTATGTAGAAGAAAGTGAATTCCTTGTCCAAACTTTGAAAAAGGTTTATGAAGAACAAACTGGTGAGGAAGCAAAATTGATTGCAATCGGCGGAGGGACGTATGCTCGATCTCTTAAAGCCGGTGTGGCGTTTGGACCATTATTCCCAGGTCGACCTGACATCGCTCATCAAAAAGATGAATATATGTATATCGAGGACTTGCTAAAAGCAACGGCCATTTATGCACAGGCAATCTTTGAACTTGCATCAAACGAAAAATAATATAGGAAAAGCTGACCTTTTGGGGTCAGCTTTTTTATATTGCATCAATTCTGGGCGCTTTCGCTTTTCTCCTTAATTCTCGAATTGAAAAAGGTCACTGGATAAATATCTTTCACCTGTATCACAGGCAATGCAAATGACTACGTCTTCTGGTGTAAGGCGTTTTGCTACTTCTAATGCAGCATAGCAAGCCCCACCTGAAGAAGGTCCTACAAGTATTCCTTCTTTTGTAGCTAAAGCACGCGTGATTTCGTATGCGTCCTCGTCTTCAATTTTATGGATTTCGTCATATACATCTTGATTCAGAATTTCTGGTATGAATCCTGGGCTTGTTCCAACAAGTTTATGTTTTCCTGGTTTGCCTCCAGAAAGGACGGGTGAACCTGCTGGCTCAACGACATGTATAGTTAAGTCCTTAAAATGCTCCCTTAAAACTTCCCCAGTTCCAGTGATTGTTCCCCCTGTTCCAGCAGTTGCGACAAAGGCTGCGAGAGGCTTGTTCAATTGTTTCATCGCTTCAATAATTTCAAGTGCAGTAGAGTGACGGTGTGCATCAGGATTTGCATTGTTTTCAAATTGCATCGGCATAAAGCTGTTTTCGATTTCGGCCACTAATTGTTCTGCTTTTTTGATAGCTCCTGGCATTTTTTCATCACCAGGCGTGAGCACAACCTCTGCGCCATAAGCTTTCAATAAATTGATTCGTTCTTGGGTCATTGTATCTGGCATCACAAGAATTGCTCGATAACCTCTTGCTGCTGCGTTCATGGCAATGCCAATGCCTGTGTTTCCGCTGGTTGGCTCAATAATGGTTGAGCCGGGTTTAAGTAGTCCTGCTTTTTCAGCTTCTATAATCATATTGAAAGCAGCTCTGTCTTTTACACTTTTTGAGGGGTTGAAAAATTCAAGTTTCATATATACAGATGCTCCATCCTTTGGAGCAATTCGATTCAATTTTACTAGAGGAGTATCTCCAATTAGATCTGCTACGCTATTAACAACCTTCACGTTCATCTTCCTTTCCGGTAAAAAGGGCAAGGCCCAAAGCTTCATTTTCTAAACTAATCATATAAAAAGTATAACCTATAAATCAATTTTAATGGACGGTGATGGTCTTGGAATGGATTGATGCAAAAACAAAGCACTAATTTCTCCGCATTCTTTCCTTATTTGCATGACGTTTGTTAAAATAAAGCAAAGGTAATTTACCTCAATATTTGACAATAGGTAAATGAATGAAAAGGTAGGTCAAACTTCGATGGGGCAGCTTATTAAACTTCAAGATTTTATATCGCGATATGAACAGAATATTTTTTCTTATCCAGGCCGTTTCGTAAGGCTGAAAGTACAACAATGGGAACGCACAAAAGAAAACTGGGAAACAGAAGGCATAGATGCATCAAATTTGTCGATTTCACCCACATCGTCCCCAATTGAGGAGGAAAAGCAAAAACAGCCTCTTCTTGGAAAAATCATGGGGATGTTAGGGAGAAATCAAAATGAAGAAGTGGAACTACCTCCAGTGGTCGTAGAAACAGGCGCGGAAGGCGACCCTGATGAGTCTTCGTTGCAATTTTCTGCGAATATCTTAACTAAGCCATCAAATTTGGATGAATTGAAACTTCAATTTCTGGAACAGCTATTCAAGTTTCAAATGAAATGGGCCAGTTCAACTCTTTCAGAAAAATCTTTTTTGGATAGTTCCTACTATCATGATGAAAATCTGAAGTTTTTTTTGCAAAGGTTCCCTGACACCTTCTTATTTCTTTATCGTCCTGTATTCCTATTAAAGAAAGCACCAATAGAAGCAGAAATCATCATGCTCACTCCAACAGAAGCTTGGTGCATTACTTTCATAGAAAGGGAGGATTCAGCAGTATTTGTTGGTTCAAATGACCGGTTTTGGCTTAAAAGAAACAAGAATCAGGAACAGAAGGTCTTAAATCCATTGATGGCCCTTAATCGTACTGAAAAAATAGTGAAGAAAATATTTCAATTAGATGGAATTGAATTGCCTATACATAAGCTTGTCTTAAGTCGGAACGGGTATATCGATTTTCCTAATGCACCTTTAGGAACCGAGTTTGTAGAAAAGCGGAATTTCGAGACATGGTTCCAAAGGATGCGGTTATTAAAATCTCCTCTTAAGCATATGCAGTTAAAAGGAGCGCAATCTCTCCTTCGTTATTGCCAAACTACAAGCGTTAGAAGACTAGAATGGGAAGTTTCAGAAGAGAACAAATAGAATATATGGGGATAAGGTTGATTGTATGGAAACAATATATTTCATAGTGAACACTCAGGCGAGAAATGGACACTGCTTAAAGACTTGGCAATCAGTTGAAACCGAATTGCAAAAGCATGATATAAAGTATCATGCTTTTTTTACAAGATATCGAGGTCATGCAATCGAGTTGGCAAGCGATCTAGCTAAAAAAAATGTCCAACGGCAAATTACTTTAGTTGCTGTTGGGGGAGACGGCACGATGCATGAGGTCATGAATGGGGCCTTTCCTTTTCCGAATGTCTCCATCGGTTTCATTCCAGGTGGATCAGGGAATGATTTTTCAAGGGGGTTTTTTATACCTTCTAAACCAAAATCCGCTTTACATTGCTTATTAGATTCCATGAAAGACGCTCCGAAATGGATTGATAGCGGGAAAGTATCGAGCAATAGTAAAGATAGTAAAGATAGTAAAGATCGCTATTTCATTAATAATATGGGCGTGGGATTTGATGCTTTGATATCCTATGAGGTCAATCAATCACGGATGAAGAAGATCCTAAATAAACTGCGTATGGGAAGAATGATTTACGTTTATTATTTGTTAAAGAAACTTTTTACGTATCGGTGTTCTGTATTGGACATAACAATAGATGGGAAAAAATATACGTTTCACGATACGTGGTTTGTAACTGTATCGAATCAGCCATTTTATGGAGGAGGCATGAAAATCGCTCCGACGGCTTCTCCTTGTGACGGCATATTGAATATCACCATCGTTCATGAATTATCGAGACTGAAATTGTTACTTGTTTTCATCAGTGTTTTTGGAGGCAAGCATGTAGGTTTTAAAGAAGTAAAAAGCTTTGAAGGAAGAAAAATCGAAATTCAAACGAACGAAGCTTTATATGTTCATGCAGATGGAGAGTATATAGGAAAAACACCATTGGAAGTCACAATTCAGCCTAGCGCACTTTCCGTTTTCCTTAAGAAAGGAGAGAGCGAAGCCTGTGAGTGGAAGGAGAGGAAAATGAATGATACCCGTTGAACGAAAATTTTCAGCCTATCTTGACGAAATGCAGTCGGCGGCTATTATCATGCCGCTTTCTTATGAAGGCGGTATTTCCACTTCCTTTTTCATCAAGAATGGAGAACTTGAAGAAGCTTTGGAAATCAAGGAACGAATTGAGATTGAACAGGCAATCAAATATCTTTGTATAATCCCGTTCCAACCCCAATTTGGGCAAACTTATTGGGTAGTTGACGAGCGTGGCGAACAGACGGATCTTCAGATAGGTTCAGTTATTCGAACTCCCCAATTTGATCAAATGTTTTATTATGACGGTAATGATTTAGGGGTGAGATACGGAAAGGAGCAAAGTGTATTTAAGCTATGGGCTCCAACTGCTACACAGGTCATTTTAAAACTCGGAAAGCCTGATGGAATAGGATCAGAACTGGCAGAATTGAGCAGGGGAGAAAAGGGTGTCTGGCATGTTGCAGTTCCGAAAGATCTTGAATGTTGGAGCTATTCTTTTTTAGTCAGAGTCAATTTAAACTGGCAAGAAGCTGTCGACCCATACGCTGTTGCTTCGACAGCTAATGGATTGCTAGGAGTAGTGGTTGACCTTGAAAAGGTGAAAAAGACTAAGCCGCAGCTGCCTCCCTTTAAGCATGCTGTTGATGCCATTATCTATGAGGCACATATCCGTGACTTCTCCATCCACGAAAATAGTGGGATTTCTCAAAAGGGAAAGTACTTAGGTTTAATAGAACAAGATACGGTTGGTACGGACGGAAAACCCACAGGGATTTCCTATTTGTCCTATTTAGGAATTACACATTTAGAGCTGTTACCTTTTCATGACTTTGCAGGTGTAGATGAACTGGGGAATTCTTTAGAATACAATTGGGGTTACAATCCGCTCCATTTTAATGTACCCGATGGCAGCTATAGCAGTGATCCATGTGATCCTTACGCGAGGATAAGGGAATTGAAGGCGATGATTACAGGCATTCAGAAAATGGGTATCAGAGTAGTCATGGATGTCGTCTATAATCACGTTTACACTAGAGAAGAATCTTCTTTTGAAAAAATTGTTCCGGGATATTATTTTCGTCATGATGCAAATGGCCTTCCGTCGAATGGAACAGGTGTGGGCAATGATATTGCCTCTGAACGACTCATGGTGAGGAAATTTATTGTTGATTCGGTAAGGTTTTGGATGACAGAATATCATGTAGATGGATTTCGGTTTGACTTGATGGGGATTTTAGATATTGAAACAATGAATGAAGTTCAAAAAGAAGCTTCGACCATAGCTCCTGATACGCTAATTATCGGGGAAGGATGGGATTTGAATACTCCATTAGCTTATGAAAGAAAGGCCATCATTCGAAATCAAATGAAGATTCCATCCATCGGTCAATTCAATGACTGGTTCCGAGATTCAATAAAAGGTAGTGCATTCAATTTATACGATAAAGGCTATGCTTTCGGAAATGAACATTATATGGAAGCGGCCAAACAAGTACTAGCTGGCAGTGTCGGGCTTGAGAGAAGGGAAAGTGGACTTTTTAATCAGCCGAATCAGACTGTGAATTATGTTGAATGTCATGATAATCATACTTTATGGGATAAGCTTCTTGCTTGTCTAAAAGATTCAAGCGATCAGCTGAGAATGGACTATCACCGTATGGCCACCTCCCTCGTTGTAATTGCCCAAGGGATTCCTTTCTTGCATTGTGGGCAAGAATTTTTCCGTACAAAAGATGGGGTAGGGAACAGCTATAAATCACCTGATGCCATCAACCAAGTCGATTGGGCCCGAAAGATTGAGTATGAAAGAAATGTAGAGTATATAAAAGGACTCATTGATATCAGAAAGAGATTTCAATGTTTTAGACTGAGAAGTGCGGATGAAATCCGTCATTCCTTAAAGATT
The DNA here is from genome assembly GCF_900115925.1 of Bacillus sp. cl95. GTDB lineage: Bacteria > Bacillota > Bacilli > Bacillales > Cytobacillaceae > Neobacillus_A. Next base: position 63,799 of record NZ_FOYF01000002.1, read on the forward strand.
TTGCCAGAGCCTTCTCCGATGATTGCTTACACTCTGAATATGGTCATGAAAGATCCGGAGGGATGGACACAACTATTAGTGATGGTAAACCCTTCTCAAGCAAAACAAAATTTAATGCTTCCAGATGGAGAATGGTTCATTTTTGCTGATAAAGAGGCGGCAACCGCTTCACAGAGAGGGATTGTACCGAAAGGGCAGTTCTCTTTAGAACCTGTAAGTATTAATATTTTAGCGAAAAAGTAGTCACTATTCATATTTATCTCAGGATACACTTGACTAAAAAACCTCCTAGGGGATAAAATTTAAAAGATAGCTATTGTGCGAAAACGATTCAATAGCTGTCTTTTTTATTCCTGCAGAGTAATGATTCACATAGATACATAAGAAGGTTAAATTGAAGGTGAGCAATTTTGGAACATTTATTTGGACAAGAATGGGAAATAATCCCCGCCGGAGGGGCAACTGGTGAAGCCTTTTATGCACAGCATGAAGATCAAAGGCTTTTTTTGAAGCGCAATTCCTCTCCATTTTTGGCAGTATTATCTGCCGAAGGGATAGTACCAAAGCTTGTTTGGACGAAAAGAATGGAAAATGGGGACGTCATTACTGCTCAGCAATGGCTGAATGGAAGAGAATTAAAGCCTGCTGAAATGAATCAAATGAGAGTGGCCAAACTGCTGAAAAAAATCCATCGTTCAGAGCCTATGCTTGGAATGTTAGGCAGACTTGGGAAAACTCCATTACAACCACATGTATATCTGGAAATGATCCGATCTGAACTAGATTCAGAAGTGCTCTCCTTACCAGAAGTTCAACAGTCGCTCTCTTTCTTAGGAGCGGAAGTAGAACAAGTTCGATCTGATGAAAAAGTTGTTTGCCATTGTGATGTCAATCATAACAACTGGCTGCTTGCTGAAAACAACCAGTTGTATCTAATTGATTGGGATGGGGCAATGGTAGCCGACCCGGCAATTGACTTAGGGTTATTACTTTATTGGTATATTCCTAAAGAGGACTGGAATCAGTGGCTGTCTCTGTATGGGAGACCGCTTACAGACGATTTAAAGTTAAGAATGAAATGGTATGTCGTTGCGCAAACGGTATCATCCATTCAGTGGTACAAAAATAAGAATCGCCTTCAAGAGATGCAAAAATGGATTGATTATCTGGGCGATATCGAGTAGTTAAGAATATTGGTCAATATCGCTGACCCACTCAGATAATTTTTGCTGATTGGACATGATATGATCATCTAAGTTGCCTGTTTGGGCACCTGTTTGGCTGTAATCATATATTTCTTGTAAAAGATTTTTAACATTGTGATCAACTTCCGAATTGATCATTAATGATTTTACTAATCGTTCCAATTGTTCACACTCTGAAACTGAACCGCAACAATCCGTTTGGTGGTTGTTTAATATATCTTTAAGCAAGTTCATTTGATTTTGTTGATTCAATGGCATTTTCATACACCCTTTCCATGAGTCACGGATTTTAAAGCAAAAAGGAATCCACCAATAGGTTGTGGATTCCTTTTTATGTTTATTCATAAGGAAATCTCAGGAAAGGCATAAGTCTTGCCTTTTCTTTTAGGGAATCTCCAATAAGTTGGTTTATTTTTAACCTTGCAACGCTTTTTCGGACATGGTATGGTTTGAACGATATTATTTTTTAGGAGTTGTAGATGATGCGACTTAGAAACAAACCTGGTGCAAAGGAAAAAATTGAGCAATATCCTCAGTTTGTTATTCCCGCACCTGAAACATATAAGGGAAATTGGGGAGACGCATTTCCTGTTAAACAACCTCTTCATATTGAAGTGGGAACGGGCCGTGGCCGATTCATTACAGAGATGGCTCGTGCTAACCCGCATATTAATTATTTGGGAATAGAATTATTTCAAAGTGTCGTTGTAGATGCCTTAGATCGTCTAATCGAAGCAGAGCTACCGAATGTTAAGCTTCTTATGGTCAATGCAAACGACTTGAAGGAATACTTCGCTAAAGGTGACGTAAATCGTTTGTATTTGAATTTTTCCGATCCTTGGCCAAAGAAAAGGCATGCTAAGCGCCGTTTAACCTACAAATCATTTTTGGATATCTACGAAGGCATTCTTGTTGATAAAGGTGAAATTCATTTTAAAACGGACAACCAAGGATTATTTGAGTATTCTTTGATCAGTTTTTCGCATTATGGAATGAAATTGAATTACCTAAGTCTTGACCTTCATCATAGTGGATTTGAGGGAAATATCATGACTGAATATGAAGAAAAATTCTCTTCAAAGGGCAATCGCATTTACCGCTGTGAGGTACAATTCCAATAGTTAATACAGACCGCATCCATCCAAGGGTGCGGTCTTATTTTATTATGGGAGAGAAATTCGTTTCTTCCTCATTCTTTTAATAAAAAACTAAAAATTTCAAAAATAATAAGACGAGTGTTAAAATGAAGAGGTAGAGTTTGGTGAGGAGGAGAACGATGGAAACTTTAAAGTTGAAAAATGTTTCGCTTACCTGGCTTCAAGGGGGCGTTAATTTCCTTGATGGCGGAGCTATGTTTGGAGTAGTTCCCAAACCATTATGGGGAAAGAAATATCCTTATAACGACAAAAATCAGATAGAATTACGAACAGACCCAATATTTTTACAAGTTGATGGCAAAAATATTTTAATTGAAGCCGGCATCGGTAAAGGGAAATTGAATGAAAAACAATTGAAAAATTTTGGAGTTACTAAAGAATCTGAATTGGAAGCAGAACTCGAAAGCTTGGGATTAAGGCCTGAAGATATCGACTATGTGTTAATGACGCATCTTCACTTCGATCACGTGTGTGGTTTGACAAAAATAGAGAATGAAAAATATGTATCTGTTTTTCCAAATGCTAAAATCATCACATCCGAAAAAGAATGGGATGAAATGCGACACCCTAATATTCGATCAAGAAATACATATTGGAAAGAAAACTGGGAAGCAATAGAGAATCAGGTTGTAACTTTTGAAAAAGAATGGTCCTTTGGAATCGTAAGAATGATACATACTGGCGGCCATAGCGACGGACATTCCATTGTAGTAATCGAAGACGGTGATGTTTGTGTTGTTCATATGGCTGATATTATGCCGACGCATGCCCATCAAAACGTACTTTGGGTGATGGCGTACGACGATTATCCGATGGATTCCATCGCTGCAAAGCAACAATGGATGAAATATGGGATTAATAAAAATGCATGGTTCACATTCTATCACGATGCCATCTACCGGGCAGTAAAGTGGGACCAAGACAGACATTTGACTGAAACTTTAGAAAGAAAAAGATCATAAAAAGGTGCTAGTCACCTCTTTATGATCTATCTTTCAAGCCTACTAAGTTAACTGGTACACGTCGATAATGGTGCCTGTCATGGCATCGGCAACAAACTCATATTGGACGTTGTTGCCTTCTTCGGATTTTGTGATTCCACCTTTATAGACTTTGTATTTCAATTTGTTTTTTTCATATTGCTCAGGTTCCATATGAATCCAAGATCCGTTTATAGGACCCTGTTGCTTGAACCAATTCTTAGCATCATTTAAAGCTTTTTCTGGTGAGATAGGCATTTTATTTGATGCGAGTTCTTTTACAGCATAGCCACCTGCAACACCGACTGCAACACCGATTAAAAAAGATTTCCATTTCATCCTTTGTACCCTCCCAAAGCATAATATGTACAAGCCCAATTATGATTCATTCCTTAATAGTATACGTTATCTTTGCAGATGATGATAATATTAACATTTTCATTTAAGGATGGTAAGTGCGGTCTAATATTTGTAAAATAAACCATATACATAAAAAACATAAGTTCTTGACAGGAAAGGAATTTGACTATGAATGAACAAACATTGAAGATGTTTCAGACTTTGACAGAACTTCCAGGCGCACCGGGGAATGAACATGCTGTCAGGAAATTTATGCGTGAACAAATTACACCTTATGCGGACGAAATCATCCAAGATAAATTAGGCGGAATCTTCGGAGTGAAAAAAGGTGATCCAAATGGACCGACCATTATGGTTGCGGGTCATATGGATGAAGTAGGTTTCATGGTCACAGCCATAACTGATAACGGTATGATCCGTTTTCAAACTTTGGGTGGCTGGTGGAGCCAAGTACTTCTTGCTCAACGTGTACAAATTATTACTGAAAAAGGTCCCGTTACAGGAGTAATCGGATCAATCCCACCACATCTTCTTGATGAGTCAAAACGTAGCAAACCAATGGAAATGTCGAATATGCTCATTGATATTGGAGCAGATGATCGTGAAGATGCGTTGAAAATTGGCATTAAGCCAGGACAACAAATCTTGCCTATCTGTCCATTTACACCGATGGCTAATCCAAAGAAAATTCTCGCCAAGGCGTGGGATAACCGCTATGGCTGCGGACTGGCAATCGAGTTATTAAAAGAATTGAAGGACGTCCAGTTACCGAATATGTTATTCTCGGGTGCAACTGTTCAAGAAGAGGTAGGTTTACGTGGGGCGCAAACTGCAGCTAATATGATAAATCCAGATTTGTTTTTCGCATTAGACGCGAGTCCTGCAAATGACATGACAGGAGATAAAAAAGAATTTGGCCATCTTGGAAAAGGTCCGTTACTTAGGATTCTTGACCGCTCAATGGTTACACACCGTGGTATGCGAGAATTTGTTCTGGACATGGCTGAAACACATAGTATTCCATACCAATATTTTGTGTCTCAAGGCGGTACAGATGCTGGTCGCGTCCATACCGCTAATGAAGGTGTACCGAGTGCGGTAATAGGGATATGCTCCCGTTACATTCATACACATGCATCAATGATCCACGTAGACGATTATGCAGCGGCAAAAGAACTGTTAGTAAAACTAGTTAAAGCTTGTGACCGTTCAACGGTTGAGTCCATTAAGGCAAATAGTTAAATGAATGGCTATGTTTAAAGTACATTGTCGATTTTTTGCACTTTGTTGATTGGAGCGGAAGGCGACAGAAAAGATTAACAAAGCCAAATGAATAAATAAACAGGAAGAGGCAGATGATGCCTCTTTTCTCTGTGAAAAATGAAATGAGGCAAATAAATTGAACATCATGATAGGTACAAAGAACCCTGTAAAAGTTGCGGCAGTTAAGGAGGCTTTCAAGCTTCTAAAGGTACAATTTAAGGAAATGGAAGTAGATTCGGGTGTGCGAGAACAACCATTTTCCGATGATGAAACGATAAGAGGAGCCGTAAATCGTGCAACCGAAGCCTTAAGAACAGGACAGGGTGATATTGGTATTGGTTTAGAGGGGGGAGTGCAAGAAAGTGAGCAAGGTCTCTTTTTATGCAATTGGGGGGCATTAGCTCAAACTGGATATCCACCAATCATTGCAGGTGGTGCAAGAATCCTCTTACCAGAAGAGATCGCAATTAAATTAAGGGTAGGAGAAGTACTTGGCCCTGTTATGGACGAATTTGCAAACCAGAAGAATGTCGGGAAATCTGAAGGTGCTGTAGGAATCTTCACGAATGGTCAAGTCACTCGAAAGGTAATGTTCACACACATTGTGAGCATGTTGATTGGCCAGTACGAATGGCGTAACACGCTAAATAAGTAAAATTACATACAATTCGTCAATATCTGATAAAAAAGACCTAAAAATGATATCGAAATTTGTCAATAAGTCTTGTTTTCCCTATAAGCTGCAATGTATGATAGAGGAAATGACAATTAGTTCCTTTATTAGGAGGAAATAAGGATGAGACGGATTACGGCGTTGATATTTTCTATTGTACTAGTTGGATTACTTGGAGCGTGCGGACCTTCTTTTAAACAAGAAAGCAAGGAAACAGAAAAAGCAGTTAAAACTGCATTAGAAGCAAAAATACAAAAGCAAAACAAAAAGATTCAAAGTATTGAATTTCATCTACCTTTTGGATTTGAAGTAAAAGAGAAATCTCCCAACAACATTATTTTAAAAAATGGGTCTAAAACATATATTTTATTTTATAATCCTCATGAAAAATCTGGTAGCGAAGTTGTATATGAGGCAACAAAGGCGCAACATGAAAAGATTGAATTAGATAAAACTTATAAAAAAGATGATAAGTTCGCATATTTACTTCTTGAACAGTTAGAAGAAGATATGAATGAAGTAACCGTAGGTATAGGTGGTACAAAAATCACAACGGAAACTAAAACATCTAGCATGAAGAATGAAGCGAAGACCATGATGGAAATTGTTTCATCAGTAAAAATGAAATAACTCTATTAGAGAAAACTTATTTGAAGCGGAGACAGAAATGTCTTTGCTTTATTTTATCTGAGGCTAAAAAATGCAAGGACGCATTGCTTTTAATTGGACTCGTGGAATGGTGACTGGTATGATTCGGTTATAATACTACTTATCGGTTTTCACGATTATGAAGGAGGAATTTTCATGGAAAAATTGCAGTCAATCGAGCAATTTGAGCAATTAAAGAATAATGGAAAGCATCTTTTTATGTTTTCGGCTGATTGGTGTCCAGATTGCCGTGTAATTGAACCCGTTATGCCTGATGTAGAAAAGAAATTCCCTGAATTTACGTTTATATATGTTGATCGTGATCAGTTTATTGATTTGTGCATTCAATTGGATGTGTATGGAATTCCAAGTTTCATCGGTTTTGAGAACGGAAAAGAGTTAGGACGATTTGTAAGCAAAGAACGCAAGACAGAAGAAGAAATTGAAGGATTTATGAGAGGCTTGCAATAGTAGTTTCCCTCCATCCAATTGGTGGAGGGATTTGCCTTTCTTGATTAGAAAAATGCTAGCCCAGGATTCATTCTTAGCTGAACCATGGGGTTTTTAAATGGAGTGATCAATCATGAAGATGGATAGTAAGAAAATGAAGCAAGAGCTTGAAAAGAGACTAATTACACCAGATCGTGTGATTAAGTTTGATAGGGAAAAGGATCAGTTAAGAATAGAGAATCGCGATTCTGGCAAAGGAATCACCGTTTCATTGCCAGGTATCATCGCCAAATGGCAGACAAGTAAAGAAAAGGCGATAGATGAGGTTGTTTATTACGTCGAAGAAGGCCTCAATGCAATGGACAGTCAACCATCTGCGAAAGAACCTGAAAAGAAGATTTTCCCGGTTATTCGCTCCACTTCTTTTCCAAGCGAAGCAGAGGAAGATGTTCCCTTCTTTACAGATGATCACACTGCGGAAACAAGAATATACTATGCGCTCGATATGGGCAATACTTATCGCTTAATTGATGTGAATATGATGAAAAGGGAAAATTGGACTCCTGAAATGATTCGTGAGACCGCCCTTTTTAATGCAAGGTCACTATCAACTAACTTGAAAGCAGATATTGTAGCAGGAAATACGTTTTATTTCCTTAATACAAATGATGGCTATGATGCGAGCCGGATTTTGAATAAGTCATTCTTGGAAGAGATGAAGGCCAAGATAAAAGGTGACATGGCTTTAGCGGTACCCCATCAGGATGTCCTGATCATCGCTGATATAGAAAACGAGACAGGATACGATGTTCTCGCTCAAATGACCATGTCCTTCTTTGCTAGTGGACGTGTACCAATAACAGCTTTGTCATTTCTATATGAAGAGAATGAATTGGAGCCAATATTTATCTTAGGGAAAAATAGAAAAAAATCTGATAGTTAAATGAGATATGGAGATCACTGAGTGTGGTCTTTTTTCTTATGGGAGAAAAAGTCAAAACTCTTAGGTTACTTTTTGTTAGTGAATTATTAACAGTTGTTTCAGGCTTTACATGTTTAAAGAGTTTTTTAATGGTAAATGTAACCAAATAGTGCACTATTCGACTCATTCTAGGATTTATTGTCGAATTTTTAAGAAATACTGTTAAAATAGAAAGATAGAAGAATTAGAAAGAGTGATAGATTTTGGGCTGGATTCAAAGCTTTTTACAGACATTTAAAAAACAAGATGAATTTGAAGAAACGACCATACATAATGAGCTTGAAAGCGAAAAGGCTTATACCCCTAACCAAAGTACAGTAGGTGACGGTAACAAAAAAGGTGAAGCAAGAATCGCATATCATTATCCAAAAGGACAGTTTCGATTTCCTCTCATACCAGATGAAAGTGCCCAAACACTTCCTTCACGGAAACCGCGGGAAAAACAAAGAGAACGAAACCCAATAGTCCCAACACCAAAAAAAGAAGAGAGCACTATTATCAAAAATGAAACGCCCAAACGGAAAATTCCAATTGAGGAAAACATCAAGCGGGAAAGGGTTCTTCCAAAACCGGTCAAAAAGGTACGTCCATTTCAGCCAACCGAGATACCATCACCGGTGTATGGATTCGAACGTCCTAAAGTAGCGAAGCCAGTTGAACATGAACTTTCAGATTTTACTCCCGATCCGAATGTTCAAGTGGAAGAACTCATTAGCTATCAAAACCAAGTCGCGGGAAGCGAAATATGGAATACACCGCCCAATACTGAAAGCTTTCATGAGGTGGAATCGAAAGTTACCCAAGAAGATAAGCTTCCTCCCGCTTTAGAGGCAGAGAATACTTCGATTCCTATTTTCACAGAACTAAAACTGGAAGACTATGAAACTACTAAATTAACCCCATTAGAGGCGGTTGGCGAAACTGTTTATATACAGGAAGTTGATAAACATGAATCTCAAGTCAAAATCGAAGAAACAATTCAATCAGATCTTGAGCAAGTCACCAATGATGCTGTGTCCCTTGATTCTAAAAATCAAGAAACGGAACTTGTTGCTGCTGCAACAGTAATACATGAAGATGACCCAGAAGTAGGAAATATTATAAAGGTACAAGAAGAGATTTCAGATATTGAAATTGAAGTGGAAGATGAGAAAATTGAAGCGATCGTTGAATTGGAAGAAGTGGAAATTATTGATGATGAAGTAGTAATTACAGGAACCGACTTCCATGAAGAAAATAGTGTAGAGTCTACGGTACTCAACAAAGAAGAGGAAAGACCTGTTGTGGTAGAGAACGAACCCGCTCGACGCCATCTCCCATTCAATGTATTGATGTTAAAGCAGGATAAACGGAAACTAGAAGAAAAAATGAGATTCCAATCAGCAGTATCTAATCCTATTCATCGAGTGAATGAAATTCAACGACTTGTAGCGCAGGACAATCAAGTGAATGAAACTCAACCACCTGACACACAGGTCAATCAAGTGAATGAAACTCAACCACCTGACACACAGGTCAATCAAGTGAATGAAACTCAACCACCTGACACACAGGTCAATCAAGTGAATGAAACTCAATCACCTGTCGGACAGCAAAATCAACAACTAGAACAAACAATAATTTCTGTGGAAACGCGACAAACTTTTGAAACGGTCGAAACAAGTGAGCCTCAGTATTACGTCGTTCCAGGTACTGAATTACTAAATCCACCCGTGTTTGAAAATGCAGACTCAGATTGGTTAATTAATCAAGAAATGCAGCTTAACCAGACCCTATTAAACTTTAATGTGGGAGCAAAGGTGGTCAATGTTACTCAAGGACCAGCTGTAACTCGCTTCGAAGTACAACCGGAGCCAGGGGTTAAAGTAAACAAGATTACAAACTTGACGGATGATATTAAGCTTAGCTTGGCAGCGAGAGATATTCGCATAGAAGCACCGATTCCTGGAAAGCACACGATTGGAATAGAAGTGCCCAACCCAAGTTCTCGTCCTGTCATGATAAGTGAAATTATCAATACGGAACTTTTTAAAGAAAATCAGTCACCATTAACGGCAGTATTAGGTCTAGATATTTCTGGTGCACCAATTGTTACGGACCTTAAGAAAATGCCACATGGTCTAATAGCAGGAGCGACAGGATCGGGTAAAAGTGTATGCATTAACTCTATTCTTGTAAGTCTTCTCTATAAAGCTAGTCCAGAAGATCTTAAACTGCTTTTAATTGATCCAAAGATGGTCGAACTTGCACCTTATAACCAGATACCACATTTGGTCAGTCCAGTCATTACGGATGTGAAGGCAGCGACAGCAGCATTAAAATGGGCAGTTGAAGAAATGGAAAGACGTTATGAACTCTTTGCCCATACGGGAGTTCGTGATATTAATCGATTCAATGAATTGGCTATGAAACATCAGCGTTATTCTGATAAATTACCATTCATCGTCATCATTATCGACGAACTTGCAGACTTAATGATGATGTCTCCTGCAGATGTAGAAGAAGCGATATGTAGAATTGCCCAAAAAGCAAGAGCATGTGGTATTCATTTAATTGTGGCAACTCAAAGGCCTTCCGTGGATGTTATAACAGGACTCATCAAGGCTAATATCCCAACACGGGTAGCATTCTCGGTTAGCTCGCAGATTGATTCACGGACCATTATTGATATCGGTGGAGCGGAAAAATTACTGGGCCGTGGTGACATGTTATTTTTAGAAAATGGTTCATCCAAAGCAGTCCGATTGCAAGGAACATTTGTTACTGACGAAGAAATTGATAAGGTAGTTGCACATGTTAGAAGGGAAAGAGCTCCAGAGTACTTATTTGAACAAGAAGAACTATTGAAGAGAGCACAAGTAACAGAAGAGGAAGATGAACTGTTCTACGAGGCATGTGAATTTGTCGTAGATCAAGGTGGAGCTTCAACTTCTAGCTTGCAACGCCGTTTCAAAGTAGGTTATAACCGTGCTGCACGTCTGATTGACATGATGGAAGACCATGGATATATCTCCGGAGCAAAAGGCAGTAAGCCGCGTGATGTCCTTATCACAGCAGCGGAATTAGAATCTCTTCAAGAAAGTAGTACAATATAATAAAGAATGGTATTCTTTATGAACGTGAACAAATAATAGTAGGACATCAAGAAAATTGCAGAACGTCCTTTAGGATTTCTTATGAGGAGCTTTAAAGAAATGAAGGAAATTGAGTTAAAGTTACAAGGCGTTATTAAACGTCTAACAAATCAAACGTTTAAATTTGACGAAAGAGTAAAAGAAGGCTGGTTTTCAGCTGTTTACTTCTTAAAAACAAAGGAAATCATCGAAAAATACCATAGTGATAATGTGGTAACGATGCAGTTTTTCCAGAAAAGCACCGCCGTATTATGTGGGACAGATGAGGTCATTGCCCTCGTAAAAACATTTGCCACTAACCCTGACGAATTAGAAATCAATTCGTTAAAAGATGGCGACAAGATCAGTCCATTTGAAACGGTTCTAACCATCAAAGGTCCATATCAAAACTTTGGTTACCTTGAAGGAGTAATAGACGGAATTCTTGCACGGCGTACATCCGTGGCGACAAATGTGTACAATGTCGTAAAAGCAGCCGCAAGCTCTGGAACTCAGAAGCCGGTCATTTTTATGGGCGACCGAGATGACCACTTTATCACTCAATCAGGTGATGGTTATGCAGCCTACATGGGCGGAGCAACCGCCCAAGCGACACATGCGATGAATGAATGGTGGGGTAAGAAAGGAATGGGAACGATGCCCCATGCACTTATCCAACTATTCAATGGCGATATTGTTGAAGCAACAAGGGCATATATTGAAACATATCCCGAAGATGATTTAATTACTCTTGTAGATTATAATAATGATGTTATTACCGATTCCTTGAAAGTCGCTCGTGAATTTGGCGATGTACTAAAGGGTGTCAGGGTCGACACATCCAGAACCATGATTGACCAGTACTTTTTAAGAAATCAGCACCTATTGGGAACATTCGATCCTAGAGGAGTAAATGCTGAACTCATCACTGCACTGAGAGAAGCACTTGATCAAGAAGGCTTTAATCATGTTAAGATTGTTGTGAGTGGCGGATTCACGGAAACAAGAATTCGTGAGTTTGAGGAAAAGGGCGTGCCGGTTGATATTTATGGAGTAGGCAGTAGCCTATTAAAGATCAATATTGGTTTTACCGGTGATAATGTTATGATTAACGGTGAACACCAGGCGAAAGCTGGTAGGCGATACCGTCATAACGAGCGTCTTGAGAGAGTAGAGTAGAATAGTCACGATTAGCACTTATATGTGTTTTATGAAAAAAAAGATGATATAATGTTTTAATACTTAAAAGTAATGGTATTCACCTAGTAGTGCATTAAGCTTTATAGATTAGCAAAAATAGATAGATGTCATATACTGTTTTACAGATAGACGTTTGTTGGAGGTTCTTTATATGACTATTTACCATTTTGTAGGTATTAAGGGGTCAGGGATGAGTGCTCTTGCGCAGGTCCTGCATGATATGAAATTTGAAGTGCAAGGCTCCGATGTCGAAAAGCGCTTTTTTACTCAACAGGCCCTTGAGCAATCAGGAATAAAGATCCTTCCTTTTCAAAAGGAGAATATTCAGCCTGGCATGACGATTATTGCCGGTAATGCATTTCCTGATACTCATGAAGAAATTCAAGAGGCGATGAAGTTAGGCCTTCCTATTGTAAGATATCACCGTTTCCTAGGTGATTTTATGCAAAACTTTACGAGTGTAGCGGTTACGGGTGCTCATGGGAAAACATCTACTACAGGATTGCTTGCCCATGTTATGAAAGGCGCTAAACCAACTTCATTTTTGATTGGTGATGGAACGGGTAAAGGTGAAGAAGGTGCACAATACTTCGTATTCGAAGCGTGTGAGTACCGTCGTCATTTCCTTTCATACTTCCCGGACTATGCCATTATGACCAATATTGATTTTGATCATCCCGATTATTTCGCTAACATTGATGATGTTATCTCAGCGTTCCAAGAAATGGCTTTGCAAGTGAAAAAGGGCATTTTTGCGTGTGGAGATGATGAACATCTTCAAAAGATCCAAGCAAAAGTTCCAGTCCTGTTCTATGGATTTGGGGAAGAAAATGACTTCCAGGCAAGAAATGTTGTTAAATCAACTGAAGGAACTACTTTTGATGTCTTTATTCGAAATACTTTTTATCATACTTTCAAAATTCCAACGTTCGGTGATCATAATATCTTAAACTCACTAGCGGTCATTGCGCTAAGCCATTATGAGGAATTGGAAGTTGAAACGGTTATGGAACAACTTCAAACTTTCGAAGGCGTAAAAAGAAGATTTTCTGAGAAGAAATTTGGAACTCAAGTCATAATTGATGATTATGCACACCACCCTACAGAAATAAAAGCAACGGTTAACGCGGCAAGACAAAAATATCCTGATCGAGAGATTGTCGCTGTTTTTCAACCGCACACATTTACAAGAACCCAAACATTCCTTGATGATTTTGCGGAAAGTTTGAACTTGGCAGACAAAGTATACTTGTGTGAAATTTTTGGTTCGGCACGTGAAAATCACGGGAAGCTTTCCATTGAAGATCTTCGCGAAAAGATTTCTGGTGCAGATTTAATTTCCGAGGATAACACTGAGTCTCTCAAAAAACATGAAAATAGTGTGCTTATTTTTATGGGTGCTGGTGATATTCAAAAATTCCAAGAAGCTTACGAAAAGCAATTTAGTTTATAAATTGATACAAAAAGGATGCAACAATTGTTGCATCCTTTTCATTTATATTTAGGTTGCTTTCGCGTTGATTGTTGCTTTTCGAGAAGCTCCTGAACCCAGAATTCATATAAAATCGTAAAAATCCAGAAGCCGATTTTTACTTTTGCATCTGAAAGCAACAAAGTTTACGAAAAGAGCCTTTATTTAAGATTCTCAGGGTTTAAGCCTTCTAATTCAGGAATGACGAATCTGCCATCTTTACGAATAAGGACGTCATCGAAGTAAATTTCGCCTCCACCATATTCAGGTCTCTGAATGTTCACCATATCCCAATGAATATTGGAGTGATTACCATTGAATGCCTCATCATAGCATTGACCAGGTGTGAAGTGGAAACTTCCATCGATTTTTTCATCAAATAAAATATCCTGCATTGGATTTTGGATATATGGATTTACCCCAATCGCAAATTCACCGATATAACGAGCTCCTTCATCCGTATCGAATATTTTATTGATTCGCTCTGAATCATTAGCCTCAGCCGAAACGATTTTTCCATTTTCAAAAGTAAGCTTCACGTTCTCGAATGTAAAACCATGGTATGGAGAAGGCGTATTATACGTAATTGTACCGTTTACTGAATCGCGAACAGGAGCGGAGTAAACTTCTCCATCTGGAATGTTTAAGTGTCCGGCACATTTTACCGCAGGGATATCCTTAATAGAGAATGAGAGGTCTGTACCAGGACCTGTAATGCGTACTTTATCAGTACGGTTCATTAACTCGACTAGGCTATCCATCGCTTCGTCCATCTTTGCATAGTCAAGGTTACATACATTGAAATAAAAGTCTTCAAAAGCTTCTGTACTCATCTTCGCTAATTGAGCCATTGAAGAGTTAGGGTAGCGCAGCACAACCCAACGTGTTTTAGGTACGCGAATTTCTGAATGAACTCTTTTACCAATGCTGTTTCCATGGATTTTCATTTTTTCGCTAGGCACATCGGCTTGTTCGTTAATGTTATCACCAGAACGTAAACCAATGTAAGCATCCATCTTCTGCATAACATTTGCTTCGAAATCAGCCATCATTTGATATTGCTCTTCTTGTGCTCCCATTAATAAAGAACGGTCTACCTGTTGATCTTTTAATGAGACAAAAGGGTAGCCTCCTGCAGCATAAGCTTCTTTTACAAGAGCCATGACGAGTTCGCGTTGTAGTCCAAAGTTTTCTATTAAAACTTTTTCACCCTTTTGCAAACGAATGGAATAGTTAATCAAATTCTTTGCGAGTTTTTCAATCCGAGGATCTTTCATTTATGTATAGCCTCCTAATACAAAATATGATGTTCTGTAATATTGTAACCGAATTCATAGAGATTGTTAAAATGTTATTTTTCTGTAATTTTTTAAAATGGCAGGAGAAAATAGAGATGACATTGAAATAATAAGTAGACAGCTTGGTTTATGCCCGTTTAGTATGGGTATTACTTAAATGTAGATTTAATGGAGGTGTATGAGATGAAAATAATTTTATATCTAAGCGTAGCACTAATTGCGGTCGCTTTTTTCGTTCTAGTGATTTATTTATCGAAAACACTTAAGTCGCTTCAAGTAACACTTGAGAGCGTATCAAAAACGTTGGTAGGTCTTGAAAATCAACTTAATGGGGTAACAAGGGAAACAACAGTATTGTTACATAAGACCAATAGTCTTGCAGATGATATACAGAAAAAATCTGAAAGCTTGAACAGCGTAGTTGCGGCAGTGAAGGATGTCGGACAATCCGTCCATAAATTTAACCAATCACTGCAAAACATCAGTGCGACAGTTGATCGTCAACTCGAAAACAACAAAGAGAAGATTTCGCAAATTATGCAATGGAGCAATGTCCTTCTCGAACTAAAAGATAAATGGAAGTCAAAAAAACAAGCTGTGTCAGCATCAAACCATGAACTAATTGCAAGAGAAGGTCAAAAAACAAGATTAAGACAATAAAAAGGAGGAGATCGGAGTGTTGAACAATCAAAATGACAGAAACGAAAGCAACTTACCTCAAGAAGAGGAAGCGGTGAACATGAAGAACTTTGCAGTAGGGGCTGTTATTGGTGGATTAGTTGGAGCGGCAGCTGCGGTTTTCCTTGCACCGAAATCAGGCAAGGAATTAAGAAATGATTTGACTGAGCAGGCGGGTGTCTTAAAAGAAAAAACGAGTCAACTACGTGAGACTGCGATGACAAAAGGTACTGAAATCGTAAGCATGGCCAAGGAAAAGGCAGAGAAATTGAATTTGATTTCTAAATCAGACTCAACAGATTCTGTTCAAGCAGTCGATACTCTAAATGATGACGTTACGCTAAATGAAACAGAAGTAGTGGAGGCATCAGTAAGTGAAGAAGTTGAGAATTCGACTACTCCTTTTGATGACTTAACATTAAAAGATGACAATGATGTTCGCCAAAAGCTCGAGGAAGCCAAAGCGGCATTCGAAGAAGAAGAAAGTAAAGTAAAATTGTAATTTAAAACAGTAAAATTGTTATCTAAACGGTGAAGTGGTAAAATGACTTCACCGTTTGTTTTTTGGAGGGGATATTCATGTCAAAACAAATTACTACAATGGAAGAATTTAATGAACAGCTTAAAGCAGGAGAAAAGCTTCTTCTTTTAAAGCATAGTTCTACTTGTCCGATTAGCCATGCTGGATATGATGAGTACAAGAAGTTTGTCAGCAACCATCCTGATATGAACGCTTGTTATTTGATTGTGCAAGATTCCAGACCTTTATCAAATGAAATAGCTGAGAAGTTTCAAGTTAAACATGAATCACCTCAAGCTATCCTTTTTGTCAATGGTGAAGTGGAGTGGCATGCATCTCATTGGAAAATTACAAATAAATCTTTAGAAGCTGCTATTTTTGCACAACAATAAAGACATCCGCTGGGTGTCTTTATTTATATATGCAACGCACCATTAACTGATCATTTACATACATTGCTTTAATACTTAAAAGCGTTTAATTAATAAAGATTTTGTGCGTGACAATCATAAATTTTTCCTTTATAATAAACCATAATTATTGAAGGCAAGGTAATATTAAAGTACATTGTTGTTTTCTGCACTTTGTTGATTGGAGTGGAAGGCGCTTGACTCCTGGGGGATTAGCGTTACAGGCGAGACCCCGCAGGAGCGATAGCGACGAGGAGGCTCGACGAACGCCCCCAAGACGAATTCGTTCATGAAAAAGCCTGCATTAGGGATTTTTCATAATTCGTACCGGAAAGCAAGCGACTGGAGCGGAAATCAACAGGCAAGTTTAACAGAGCCAAAGGCAAGGTAATTGAAAAGAAATAATGTTGTGGAACGATGAAAGGGCGGGAATGAAATGAGCAATAAAGAATTAGATCAACTTCGTACCAAGGTCGATGAAATCAACTTAGAACTACTAAAACTAATCAACCAACGAGCTCAACTCGTCCAGGAGATTGGCCGTGCAAAAGAATTTCAAGGTGTTTACCGTTACGATCCGGTAAGGGAACGGAAAATGCTCGACCTCATTAAGGATAATAACGATGGTCCTTTTGAAAATTCCACAATTGAACATATTTTTAAAGAAATCTTTAAAGCTGGGCTAGAACTGCAAAAAGATGATCACAGCAAAGCATTACTTGTTTCCAGAAAGAAAAAGCCAGAAGATACGATTGTAAATCTTCGTGGCGAAAAGATTGGGGACGGCAATCCGCATTTCGTATTCGGACCTTGTGCTGTCGAGTCTTATGAGCAAGTGGCTACTGTAGCAAAGGCAATGAAGGAAAAAGGTCTGAAATTGCTTCGTGGTGGAGCATACAAACCGAGAACTTCACCTTATGACTTCCAAGGACTTGGTGTAGAAGGCCTTAAGATCTTGAAAAAAGTTGCTGACGAGTTCGATATGGCGGTTATTAGTGAAATCGTAAATCCTGCTGATATTGAAATGGCCTCTCAATACATCGATGTCATTCAAATTGGTGCTAGAAACATGCAAAATTTCGAATTATTGAAAGCAGCTGGAGCAGTTAACAAGCCAGTTCTTCTGAAGAGAGGAATTGCTGCTACAATTGAAGAGTTTATCAACGCTGCTGAGTACATCATGGCTCAAGGGAATGGTCAGATTATCCTTTGCGAGAGGGGTATCAGGACGTATGAAAGAGCAACAAGAAATACGCTTGATATTTCTGCGGTTCCAATTCTTAAACAAGAAACTCATTTGCCAGTATTAGTGGATGTGACTCACTCTACTGGACGCAGGGACCTATTACTTCCAACTGCAAAAGCAGCACTGGCTATCGGAGCGGATGGAGTAATGGCGGAAGTTCATCCAGATCCAGCAGTTGCATTATCAGATTCTGCTCAGCAAATGGATCTTAAGCAATTTGATCATTTCTTCAGCGAGTTGCTTTCATCTAAATTTGTCAGAGCGTAACATCATTATATAAAGCCTTCTGTTTTCAAAACAGAAGGCTTTTCAATTATTAAGGCTATTTTCTCATTGATTGTTGTTTTTCGAATAATTCTTCCAATACGTATCAATATTGGCTTCCGGGATCTTTTCGAGAAGTTCTTGAACCTATATTTGAATAAGAATCGTAAAAATCCAGAAGCCGATTTTTACTTTTGTTTGTGAAAGCAACAAAGTTTACGAAAAGAGCCAATATTAAAGATAAATTTCTTAAAATAGTATTAAAATAGGTGTCTTTACATTGCGGCAATACCCAGGTTGTCGTATTATTAATAACATAATTAATTTGTTTACCAAATCACAATCTTAATCTTGTGACTAGATTTTCTCTGGTTGCTGTAAAATAAAGAAAAAGTGTCTGGTTCGATAAAGGAGTGTAAGAAAATTGAATATAACAATATATGATGTAGCAAGAGAAGCAAATGTCTCGATGGCAACAGTGTCTCGTGTCGTAAACGGCAACCCAAATGTTAAACCAACAACACGAAAGAAAGTATTAGAAGTAATTGACCGTTTAGGTTACCGTCCAAATGCCGTTGCAAGAGGATTAGCAAGTAAGAAAACGACAACCGTTGGAGTAATTATCCCGGATATTTCAAGTATCTTTTTTGCAGAGCTTGCAAGGGGTATTGAGGATATTGCAACAATGTATAAGTATAATATTATCCTTAGTAACTCGGATCAAAATATGGAAAAGGAAATGCATTTATTAAATACAATGCTTGGTAAGCAGGTAGATGGGATTGTTTTCATGGGGGGAAATATCACTCCTGAACTTGTGGCAGAATTTGAGAGATCTCCGGTTCCAATTGTTTTAGCTGGATCGATTGAAGAATCAGAAAAAATTCCTTCCGTAAATATCGATTTTGAAAAAGCTGTTTACGATTCAGTTCAAGATTTTGTTTCTCGAGGACATAAACAAATTGCTTTCGTTATCGGACCTTTGCATGAGCCTAAAAACTTAGAGAAAAAGCTGAAAGGCTATCGAAGTGCCCTTGAAGATGCAGGGATCGCCTATAACGAGGATCTTGTAATCGAAGGGGATTATACTTATGATTCAGGTCTTGAAGCATTCGAGAAAATTGCAGAAATAGAAAATCGCCCAACGGCTATCGTGGTTGGATCTGATGAAATGGCTCTTGGAGTAGTTCACGGGGCACAAGATAAGGGCTTCAACGTACCAGAGGATTTTGAAGTCATCAGCTCTGATAACACAAGATTATCATTAATGGTTCGCCCGCAACTTACTACTATCGTACAACCTTTATATGATATTGGTGCCGTAGCAATGCGTCTATTAACAAAGTATATGAATAAAGAAAAAGTTTCAGATAACATCGTTGTACTTCCGCACCGAATTGAACATAGAAACTCCACAAAATAAAAACTCGCCTTCTGGCGAGTTTTTTTCATACTTCCTACTCACCCTAGTTCGCTTTTCGTGCGGTTTCTAATAGGGTATAATGCCTTTTCTAGAGTCTGCAGATTCTTTTCGGTAATTTCACCTTTGCGGGGAATTGCTGGATATATGCCTTCAGGATCATCCCATAAATCCGG
The DNA here is from genome assembly GCF_900115925.1 of Bacillus sp. cl95. Taxonomy (GTDB): domain Bacteria; phylum Bacillota; class Bacilli; order Bacillales; family Cytobacillaceae; genus Neobacillus_A. The sequence goes on from NZ_FOYF01000002.1 coordinate 83,313, forward strand.
CAATGGGACTTTTGCAAGAGGTTTCCAAGCTTCAATCCATTCCGATGGTAAACTACCATAACAGTTTGAGTTTTCTGTCATTTCCATCCAGATTAAGGACCAAGCACGTGGGACAACTCTCCATATGTCGTAACCTCCACCTCCAACGGCAACCCATTTACCTCCACAGTATTTATGCGCGATTTCATGGGCGAGCTTAGGAATCTCACGATAAATCTTCATAGTCGCTGAAAGATGGGTGAGGGGATCATAATAATGTGAATCCGCACCATTTTGAGTGAGAATGATGTCCGGCTTAAAAAAATCTGCCACTTCCCTGATGGATTTTGTATAAACATCGATCCAAGATTCATCTTCTGTAAAGGCGTCTACAGGTATATTGAATGAGTATCCATATCCTTTACCTTGACCTCGTTCATTAACGTTCCCTGTCCCAGGGAATAAGTATCGTCCTGTTTCGTGAATGGATAATGTGCAAACATTTGGGTCGTCATAAAAAGACCATTGGACACCATCTCCATGATGGGCGTCCGTGTCAATATAGAGTACGCGTGCTTGGTATTTTTCTTGTATGTATTTAATGGCTACAGAACTGTCATTGTAAATACAAAAACCCGAAGCTTTGCCCCTAAAGCCATGGTGAAGCCCGCCCCCAAGGTTTAAAGCGTGCAGGGATCTACCTGACATTACTTCATCTACCGCTGTTAATGTCCCGCCTACGAGCAAGGAACTAGCTTCATGCATATTGGGGAAGATAGGCGTGTCTTCGGTACCGAGTCCATAGTTCTCCGCCACGTCTTTGGGCAATTCTCCATGCCCCGCCTTTTTGACAGCCTGCACATAACTTGGATCATGCACAAGGCAAAGTTCTTCTTCTGTTGCCATCCTGGGTGCCAATATATTTTCTTCCTTCAGAGCATGTGATTTTTTTAGCAAATCTACCGTCAACTTTAAACGGAATTGATTAAAGGGATGATCCTTACTAAATTTGTACTTAAGCAGATCATCAGAATAAATAAAGACATTTTCATTGATCATACAGAAGTCTCCGGGAAGTTTGGCCAAAGAACTTGATGTCCGGCTCCCTTAAGATCCTGTACCAAAGAGGTTGGGTTCATTGTTTGCAGTCGGATGACCAGAACTTTATAGCCTTCATCCTTTTTGTCCGGATAGACAAGTACGCTCTGAATATTTGCTTTCCGATTTCTGATTATGTTTGATATTTCAAAAAGTGCTCCAGCCTTATTTGGCACTCTTATTTCTATTTGAGAACCTGGCTGATGGGCGCCTGTCAACTCGACAAGTGTATGTAGAAGGTCAGTTTCAGTAATGATACCGGCCAATTTTCTATCTTTTAAAATAGGCAAACAGCTAATATTATGTTCATAAAAAAGTGCAGCGGTTTCTTCTACAAAGTCCAGTGGGTGCCCAGTAATGATGTCTTTTTTCATGATAGTATCAAGTGTTCTTCCAAATACTTCGTTGTGTTCATCTTTATAAAAGATGGAGGGGGTAGCCTGCTTGATATCCCGATCCGTTACCAGCCCTATTACATGGTCATCCTCATTGATGATAGGTAAATGACGTATCTTATTTGCCTCCATAAGTCGAATTGCATCAGCGATAGTATGAGAAGCAGATAGGGTGGCTACTTGAGTTTTCATAATTTCTTCCACAATCATTTTGAAACCTCCTCTATTTAAAACAAAATAGAAAGATTGTAACTAGGTTAAATGTGCACTTAGATAGTTGCTAATACATGAATCGGTTCATAAATCTGAGACGATCAAATTTTTGTACAGATTCAGGACCTATATTCTTACCAATCCTTGCCATGAGGCAATTCGCAGGGTGGGAACTGATTTCTGGATCATCCGTTGCAAAATACTCTAGTCCACCGGCATTCATCATTTTCTCCATTACTTTTCGGTACTCCCAAACATTCAGACCGGTTCCTTTAAGATCCCAATGCCAATAATACTCAGTAGTGATTATAATGAAATCTTCCATTGCTTTATCCATCATAGAGACCGTTAACAGGTTTTTACCTACTGAGCATCCTCTGAACTCAGGGATGACTTCTATCGCTCCAAGTTCTATTAGCTCTTCCATCTTACCTTCTGACCACCGTTCTAGTGGGTCAGGATACAAGAAGGTAACATACCCTACAATTGTATGGCGATGTCTTGCTACAATGATACGACCTTCAGGAAGAGCGGAAATTTCTACTAATGCTTTATGTTGCTGAGCTGGGGGACGAAATGCCACAAGATCATGATGGAATTCATACCCTGCCAATTTTTCAGCAGTAATGGGCCCCTCAATAAATAAATTACCGTAGGGCGTTTTGAGTTCTTTTGCATTATACGTTTTTTTGTGTTCCATTCAGTCACCACCCGTTTAATGTAGGCTCTTTTCTTAAACTTTGTTGTTATTGGATTAAAGCCAGAAGAGATTCAGCGTTTAGAATTTTATATCAAGGAAAAGAGCACGAAATATGAATCTATACGTGCTGTTGCATTTTCGTATAAGCAAAATCAATACGAAAACACTTTGATGTAAAATGATAATTCTATTATACATAAAATCTATTATTTAAAAGCGCTTTCATTAAATTTTCTGCAAAATTAGAATATTTTTCATGCATATTTAGCATAACATTTGTAAATTAAATTTTTTTAAAATTGTGAATAAGCTTTTTTTGTACTATAATAATGACAAACTTCATTTAAGGGGGAGTAGAAATGAAAGTGGAAGCGCTACCAGTTGTTCAAGGGGATTTCAATTTACTAGATTACAACTCTAAGGTTGAAAGTTTCGAATGGTCTGAAACAGAAAAACAATTTAGTTGGAGTGAAACAGGCCTTGTCAATATGGCATACGAGGCAATCGACCGCCATGCTGCAGGTCCTCGCAAGAATAAAGTTGCTCTTTATTACCGTGACGGTTCCAGAAATGAAAAGTATACCTTTAAAGAAATGAAAGAGCAGTCAAATAAAGCTGGAAATGCCCTCAAATCTTTTGGAGATGTTGAGAAGGGAGACCGTGTTTTCATTTTTATGCCTAGATCTCCAGAATTGTATTTTGCTGTTCTTGGTGCCATCAAGCTTGGAGCCATTGTAGGCCCACTTTTTGAAGCATTCATGGAAGGTGCTGTAAGGGATCGCCTGGAGGACAGTGAAGCAAAAGTTCTTGTAACAACTCCTGAACTTTTAGAACGTGTACCTGTTAATGAGCTGCCGGCACTGAAAACTATCTTCCTTGTTGGAAATGGTATCGAAGAGCAAGGGAAGTATATTGATTTTAATAAACGCATGGCTGAGGCAAGCAATAAACTCAAAATCGAGTGGGTAGATCGAACTGATGGATTAATTTTGCACTATACTTCTGGTTCTACTGGCAAGCCAAAAGGTGTGCTTCATGTACATAATGCAATGATTCAACATTACCAAACTGCCAAATGGGTACTAGATCTTAAAGAAGATGATGTATACTGGTGCACAGCTGATCCTGGGTGGGTAACAGGTACTTCTTACGGAATCTTTGGGCCTTGGTTAACAGGGACATCAAACGTTGTAGTTGGAGGGCGTTTTAGTCCTGACTCATGGTACAAAATGATTGAAGAGTTTGGTGTGACAGTTTGGTACAGTGCGCCGACAGCATTCCGTATGCTCATGGGTGCAGGTGATGAAATCGTTAAAAAATACGATATGAGCAGCCTTCGTCATATATTAAGCGTTGGAGAGCCGTTGAATCCTGAAGTCGTTCGTTGGGGTATGAAAGTGTTCCATTTGAGGATTCATGATACATGGTGGATGACAGAGACCGGTGCGCAGTTGATTTGTAACTATCCTTGTATGGCAATTAAGCCAGGTTCCATGGGTAAGCCGCTGCCGGGCGTTAAGGCTGCCATCGTTGATGATCAAGGAAACGAGTTGCCACCATATCGGATGGGAAATTTGGCTATCAAAAAAGGGTGGCCTTCCATGATGCATACGATTTGGAAAAATCCTGCTAAATTTGAGTCTTACTTTATGCCGGGGGATTGGTATGTTTCAGGTGACTCAGCATACATGGATGAAGAAGGATACTTCTGGTTCCAAGGACGTATTGATGACGTCATCATGACTTCTGGTGAAAGGGTTGGCCCATTTGAGGTAGAAAGCAAATTGGTAGAACATCCTGCTGTTGCTGAAGCGGGTGTCATTGGAAAACCTGATCCAGTAAGAGGAGAAATCATTAAAGCGTTTGTTGCATTAAGAGACGGATTTGATGCTTCTGAGGATTTAAAAGAAGAAATTCGCCAATTTGTGAAAAAAGGGCTGGCTGCACATGCTGCTCCAAGAGAAATCGAATTCCGTGATAAGCTTCCAAAAACACGCAGTGGTAAAATCATGCGCCGAGTTCTAAAGGCTTGGGAATTAGATTTACCAACTGGTGATTTGTCTACTATGGAAGACTAATTTCTTCTTTTTGAGTCCAAAACTAGTATCTTAAAACGAAAAGCTTCGAGTGAACTTTGCTCGAAGCTTTTTTGTGTGCCTAATCATGCGCCATTATCATTTATTATTGACAGTAGACATTTTTCTCTAACGCATCGCTCTGAAAAAATGAACCGCTGTTTTAGATTTGCGGTGTTTTAGGTACTTTTTGTTAACGTTCTAAGAATTTATGCGGCTAATTTCAATTATTTATTATGTTCAAGAAAATATATGCTGTCTCGAGAAAATTCAAAAAACTCTATGTCTTAATTAGACCATTTGAGAGCCCTGAAATCACTCCTCTCAAAAAAAAGACAACCACACTTTATGAGTGGGTTGTCTTAACAAATTAGGTTCCTGGTTTTACAGGTGGCTCCGTACCACCCGGCGGTGGGGTTACTGGTGGTGTCACAGGTGTTTCTGGTGGCTTCGCACCAATATCCAATTTATTTGATGGAGCGGATTCATTACCTGCGATGTCGACAGCGGTCACATAAACTGAACCATTTCCGACTGTCATTGTTAATTTTGAACCGGCATTAATACTGGCTACTTTGCTTCCATTATTGTATATACGATATCCAATAATGTCTTTTTCAGCATTTGCCGTCCATGTAATGGAATTGCCGGTTGCCGTGACACTTACAGGTGCAGGTGCCTTACCGTTTTCTTCGATTTTAGCATTGGCTGTAAGGAAACTGCCCCAACGCTCTTTTTTAGGGATGAGTTGATCCAAATCCTTGAAGTCAGTACCAGTCATCCATTTTACAAAGTCAGGGTTGAAAATCAAGCCTTGCTGTGCGAAATCTTTTGGAGTCGAATCGAGTGCAAGGTAGTTTTTATCACCAATTCGAACGTAATTTCCTGCAATTAAGCTATCATCTACTTTTGTAGGAACGAATTTTGCATTGAAGATATCTGTTTCGATCATGCCGGCTTTTGTACAACCTTCTGATGGAAGTAATCCAGAAACCGCGCAATACGATCTCCTCACTATGCCACCTGGCATTTTAAAACCTTCTGCAGGATCGACGAGCTCTGGTTTAATGTCATATGCTGCATTCATTAGATCAGCCCAGAGGTAATTTGCTCTTAAGCTGTAGCTTAATCCTCCAGATTTTAGCGATTTAGGTGTATCATAGCCAGTCCAGATCCCAAATGATACATTAGGATTTGTTGCTACGAACCAAGCATCGTGGAAATCAACCCCCGTACCTGTTTTTCCAGCCCAATCCGATTGGAATTTTAGACGGGATTTAATCGAAGTAGCTGTACCGCGATTAATTACATCCCTCATCATATCAATCGTCAAGTAGGCAGTTTGAGGACTGAAAACATCAACTGGGTCAACCTTGTGCTGATAAATGATATTACCCTTTTTATCCGTAATTTTGTCGATCATGTAAGCATCTATAAATTTCCCGTCATTAGCAAACGTTCCAAATGCGTTTGTGTTTTCTTCGACTGTCACACCATTTTTTAGTGAACCGATAGCAGTTGCAAGGTTAGTGTAATCTTCTTCTAAAAGGGAAGTGAATCCCATCTTCTCAAGATAGCTAGCGGGACGTTGCCCGATGATATCTTTATATAATTTTACCGCAGGTACGTTATATGACTTGGCAAGCGCGTGTCTTGCGGAAGTAAGTCCACTATAACGCTTGTCATAGTTCATCGGCCAAGGTCGGTTAAGACCTGGTGCCAGCCTCAAAGCAACGTCCGGTAATATTGTACCAGGAGATGCTTTTCCAAGCTCTATTGCTGGGCCATAAACAAGTAGAGGTTTCATGGTAGATCCATTTTGGCGTACTGCACTTGTCGCGTGATTAAGTTGTTCTTTTTGATAGTCACGTCCAGCAACAAAGCTGATAATTTTTCCTGTTTTGTTTTCGATAAGGATCGCGCCAACTTCTACAGGCTCCATGATGGTCTTTATTTCGCCAGTTTCAGGGTCTTTCACTTCTTGAGGTTTATCAGGTCCAAAATGAGGGTATTCATTCTTTACCTTTTCCATTGCATCTAAAATATCTTTATCAATGGTTGTATGTATCTGATAACCATTTTGACGAAGGTTACGACTTGCAATGGTCAAGTATTCATTGAAGAGAGCATCATTTTTTCTTAATGTTTTTTCTTTGACGCCTTCTTTTTCTGCCATAACGATTGCTAAAGTTTCAATAGCTCTCTTTTCAACTTCCATTGTCAACCAAGGATATTTTTCTAAAGGATTTGACCCAGGGGCAACAAAATCCTTTTTAAGGTCATAGTTGATTGCTTCTGAATATTGTTTTTCATTTATATAACCGCCATCTAGCATACGTTTTAAGACAACTTTCATCCTTGTTTGTCCAGGTTCTAGATTCGTCTTAATTTCACCTTTATTCGTGAAAGGTGTATAACCAAAAGGACTTTGTGGCAAGCCAGCTATGAATGCTGCCTGTGCAAGGTTTAAATCCTTGGCGCTAACTCCAAAAATCCCCTTTGCTGCTGCCTGAACACCAGCAACATTTCTTCCCGAAGAGTTTCTTCCAAAAGTAGAAACGTTCAAATATGCTTCAAGAATTTCTTTCTTATCAAAGAACTTCTCCAAACGCAAGGCTAGCAAAATTTCTTTCGCTTTTCTTTCAAAAGACACTTCGTTTGTTAATATTTGATTTTTGATAAGTTGCTGAGTAAGTGTGCTTCCGCCTGATTGGACAGACGCATTCGACACTTCTTGAAAAAGTGCACGTAGAATGGCTTTTGGTACCACCCCGTCATGCTTGTAAAAATACTCATCTTCTGTTGCAATCACAGCATCCGTTAAGTATTTTGATACTTGATCAAGTTTAACTTCTTCGCGTTCAAGATCTGTACGAAGCTTGCCGAGAAAAACATTATTGGCAAAATAAAGTTCGGATGTTTCTGTATAATTATAGATATCTTTTTTCATACTATCGTAGGGACGAATCGGCTCATCTTTCACCATTGAGGCAAAATAACCTGCTCCGACAGCACCTGCGAAAGTACCTCCCACCAGGAGGATAATGAGGAATAAAAGTACGAGATTCCAAACGACATTGTATGTAATACGCGCACCTTTTACGGTTTTTCTATGTGTGATAAGGCCATATGCTGACTTGATTTTTTCTAACCACTTTTGCATGTTTTCATTCATCGTCATCTAACCCCCTAAAATCACATATATTATAGCATACTGAACACTGTTATATGACAAGGTTCAACATTTTTCTGAAATTTCCTTTTTTATAATCATGTTGACATGAGATAGGCAAATATGGTAAAAATGCCTTAACATAATTTGAATATGATAGGCTTTGATGGGAATGCAGTAGTTCTTCTGTCCCTTTTTCAGAGAGTCGGCGGTAGGTGCAAGCCGATAAATATAGAAGAATGAATTACGTCCTGGAGCTTCCGCCATTTTCATGATGGTGGACGGATAACCGTTAACTTTTTGAGTGGGAGGATTCGTTCCTCAAGCTGGGTGGTACCGCGCTTTTTTGCGTCCCTGCAATTTTTGCAGGGGCGTTTTTATTTTTTATTAGGAAGGAATGGATTGATAATGGATTTATTACAAGATTTGCAATGGAGAGGAATCGTCTACCAGCAAACGGATGAAGAAGGAATTAAGGATACGCTAGATAAAGAAAAAGTTTCTTTATACTGTGGGATGGATCCAACTGGCGACAGTATGCACATTGGGCACTTACTGCCATTCTTAACACTGAAACGTTTTCAAAATCATGGACACCGTCCAATCGTTTTAGTTGGAGGAGCAACAGGCTTAATTGGAGATCCAAGTGGAAAAAAGGAAGAACGCCAACTACAAACACTGGAAATGGTGCAGCATAATGTCGAGTGTCTTCAAAAGCAATTGCACATGATATTCGATTTTGAAGGTGAGAACGGTGCTATCATGGTAAATAACTATGATTGGGCAGGTTCCATGGATATTGTCACTTTCTTAAGAGATTATGGGAAGCATATCGGTGTGAATTACATGCTTGCGAAAGATACAATCGCATCGAGACTTGATACAGGGATCTCATTTACAGAGTTCACGTACACGATACTTCAAGCAATGGACTTCAAGCACCTTTACGAACATCATAATTGTAAAATGCAAATCGGTGGCAGTGACCAATGGGGCAACATCACTTCAGGTCTTGAGTTAATTAGAAAAATGATGCCTGAAGGATCAAAAGCCTTTGGATTGACTATTCCACTTGTTACAAAAGCAGACGGTACAAAGTTCGGTAAGACTGAAAGTGGAGCTATTTGGCTTGATGCTGAAAAAACATCTCCATACGAATTCTACCAATTCTGGATTAACACAGCGGATGCAGACGTCATCAAATACTTGAAATTCTTTACGTTCCTGTCACGTCAAGAGATTGAGGCACTTGAGACTTCCGTTCAGGAAGAACCGCATTTAAGAAAAGCACAAAAAGCATTAGCGGAAGAAATGACTCGCATGATACACGGAGAAGAAGCATTGAACCAGGCTATCAAGATTTCTGCAGCCTTATTCAGCGGAGATGTGAAAAATTTATCAGCTGATGAAATCAAACAAGGTTTCAAGGATGTACCAAGCTACCAGCCAGAAGAAGGTGTAACAAGTCTAGTCGATCTATTGGTTGCTGCTAAAATTGTTCCTTCTAAACGTCAGGCGAGGGAAGATGTTTCGAATGGTGCAGTTTCAATTAATGGTGAACGTGTAACGGATATCGAATACACTCTTTCTGAAGAGGATCGAATTGAAAATCAATTCACGATTATTCGTCGAGGTAAAAAGAAATACACAATGATCAAATACTAATATTTTTTAAACGTCCTTCCTTTCAATAGGGAGGATGTTTTTTTACATTAGAAGCACAACAAAAAACCCTTGCCAATAATGGCAAGGGTTTTTGTAAAGCCTATTAACGAGAGTAGAATTCTACGATAAGAGCTTCGTTGATTTCAGCAGGCAATTCTGAACGCTCAGGCATGCGAGTGAAAGTACCTTCAAGCTTGTCAGCATCGAAAGTTAAGAAGTCAGGTACGAAGTTGTTTACTTCAACCGCTTCTTTAACAACATCAAGGCCGCGTGACTTTTCACGAAGGCTGATTGTTTGTCCAGCTAACACACGGAAAGATGGGATATCTACACGTGATCCGTTAACAAGAATGTGACCGTGGTTTACTAATTGGCGAGCTGCACGACGAGTGCGAGCTAATCCAAGACGGTATACAACGTTGTCAAGACGTGATTCAAGAAGAATCATGAAGTTTTCGCCGTGTTTACCAGTCATTTTACCAGCTTTGTCAAACAAGTTACGGAACTGACGCTCAGTAACTCCATAAGTGTGACGAAGTTTTTGCTTTTCTTGCAATTGCAATCCGTATTCAGAAAGCTTTTTGCGTTGGTTTGGACCATGTTGTCCAGGAGCGTAAGGACGCTTTTCTAATTCTTTACCTGTGCCGCTTAGAGAGATTCCAAGACGACGAGATAGTTTCCAGCTTGGGCCGGTATAACGAGCCATAAATGACTCCTCCTCTGTGTTTTTATTTTGGTAAAATAAAAACCGTTATGAATTTACAATGTCGGTCATTTTATTTTCATGTACCTTCGCCCTAGCAGCAGAGGGTTACAAGATACACCATCACGAAAAGAGCCATTAGCTCTGGTGAGGAATAAAATGAGACCAAGCATGTGTTCATATAGGCTGCAATATTTTACACAAAGAATATTATATAACTTTAATACTCATTAAGTCAATAGTGTTTCAAAAAAGTAGAGAGAAGACATTTTTTTTCTAATAAAATGTTTAGTATATCCTAAAATAGGAAAAAAATCAGGTGTAATTAGTACTGTATGTGGTAAAATTGTACTTGAACTATTCTAGTTTTTATTTTCAGATATTACAAAAAAAACAGAAAATGAAATAGGATGAAAAACAGGTGATGATGAAATGGTATTGCCAGAATGTGATTTAATAAGGAAACTAAAAAGTTCTTTTTTTGATATATTCAATATTGAAAATGCTCTGTTGGATCAAGAGTCTATCATCAGTCAAATGCTTTTGGCAATTCAAGAAACGCTAAACGTTGATGGAGTCACATTATATAAACATGATTTGTGGAATGGTCATCTCTCCATACAATCATCTACCTTTTATAGAGAAGATTTGAAAATTAAATATAGTCGGACCGAAATGGTACAAATGCAGGAGTCAGTCAGATTCAAAAGGGTTTTTAGGGGAAAACTTCCTATGAAAGGGTTCGATCAAGAAGATTTGGTCTTGGTATTGTCAAAAGACACGATGAATTCGGGTATCATTGCAATACGAGGTGTAAATGGTACGGAAGTAACGGATGAGGATTTGGAAGCAATCGCTGATGAATGTGTACTATTATTGAGAAAAGTACAAAACTTAACCAAGATTGTTATGGAAGAAAAGAGATATCGTCAGCTTTTCCGAGTGACTGAAAAATTCCATTCCTCCATGGATATGGACGCAGTACTTGGGGAGGTAATCAGTACATTACAAGAAGTATATCCGACATTTACATATTATTTATTATTGTCGCAAGATAACCACAATGATAGTGGTTTACCAATCAAGGATCTTGAATACGATAGTGAGAATATTGCTGCTATGCAAGCCTATGTGACAGGTGAGTTTCAATTTGAGGATTCTCTTCATGAAAAGCGTTCGATTCTGTACGCGCCACTAAAAGGTAAACAGGGAGTTTACGGGGTTATGCAAATGATCGCCCCTAATACCCGTGTGTTTCCAAAAGAAGAGGTAGAGTTTATTACTTTACTCGCTTATACAGCAGGAAGCGCCCTTGAAAATGCACAGCTTTATCAGCAGTCAAAAAGGCTCGTATCGGATCTGCAACTTATTAATGAAACATCGCACCGGTTAAACTCTAATCTAAGATTGTCGGAAACCATTCAATTTATGTGTAGTCAAATCCGCCAATCTTTTGATGCCCAAGAAGTAGGATTTATCTTATTATCTGATAAAACAAGGACTCTGAACATCCTTTCAGGATCGACTCCCTTTTTCGAGGAAAAAGAATCCAAGCTCTATGTGAATCATTTAAAAGAAAAGCTGGACCAGGAACTAGACTCTATTTTTATTGGGGATTTTATACTTCAGCAAGATGGAGAACCATTACCTTATCGAGCAGTAATGGCTGTGCCGATGATTCAAGCAGGTATCCTAAATGGATTTACTGTTGTTTTGCACAAGGAACCTTATCATTTCTCATTTGAGACTTTTAAGCTCCTGCAGTCACTTATCCATCATTCAACGCTAGCTTTTGCAAATTCTATCCTAAGAGAAGAACTGGAGAAGATGGTGATTACAGACCATTTGACCAAACTTCACTCTAGGAACTATTTAGATGAGAGGGTCCATCTTTCCATGCAAGAGGACGCTGAAGGAACATTTATATTGATTGATATTGATAATTTTAAAGTCATAAACGATACCTACGGACATCAAACGGGTGATGACGTCATCATTCAAGTTGCAAATCTTATTCACAAAAACATACGCGGGACAGATGTTGGTGCAAGATGGGGTGGAGAAGAATTAGCCATTTATTTACCTAAAATTCCTCTTGATACCGGAGTATCCATTGCACAACGATTGGTGAGTGCAGTCGAAGATAGCACAACACCAAAAGTAACCATTTCTTGTGGTGTTTCGTATTGGACCAAAATAGGCGGCGACTCTGTAAAGAATTTGGTTCGCCGTGCGGACGAAGCGTTATACACAGCAAAAGAAACAGGTAAAAACAAAGTTGTCATTCAAGAAACATTGATAAAGTCTTTTGAAGCACTTACATAAAAGTAGGTGCTTTTTTTGAATCCATCGCCTCATGGTTACATACAGGAAGTCTGTAAGACAAAATACTTTCCAAAATGAAACAATTAACATATGCTGAAAATAAGAGCAATTAAGTTAGTTTTAAAATGTAAGCGCTTGCAAATTTGAGGAGGATAAAAATGGAGGATAACAAAAAACGGTTTGAGACGAAGGTTATTCACACTGGCTATGATTCACAACAATATGATGGAAGTCTAGCTCCACCTATTTTTCAAACTTCTACGTTTACCTTTGAGAGCGCAGAACAGGGGGAACAACGATTTGCTGGAAAGGAATCTGGTTATATTTATTCAAGGCTTGGAAATCCAACTGTTACGATGGTAGAGGAAAGAGTGGCTGCGTTGGAAAATGGTGAAGCTGCTCTTGCGTTTGGCTCGGGTATGGCAGCGGTTTCGGCCATCCTCATTGCCTTGACGAAAGCGGGCGACCATATTCTTTGTTCGCAAGGAGTTTATGGTTGTACTTTCGGCTTACTGCATTTGCTCGATGAAAAATATGGAATTACACACAATTTTTCTACTATGGATTCCAAAGAGCAATTTGCACAACAAATTCAAGAAAATACAGCCTGCATTTATATAGAAACGCCCATAAATCCGACTATGAAACTCGTGGACTTGCAAATGGTTGCAGAGGTAGCCAAAGAGAAAGGCATACCAGTAGTAGTCGATAATACTTTTTGTTCTCCATATTTGCAAAAACCGATTGATCATGGCTGTGATATTGTCATCCATAGTGCCACTAAATATATATGTGGACATGGAGATGTAATCGGAGGTTTTGCTGTAGGCAAGAAAGACTTTATGAAAGAAGTGGCATTTACCACTCAAAAAGATATTGGAGGAGTCATGTCTCCATTCGATGCTTGGCTGCTTCTAAGGGGACTTAAGACATTAGCTGTAAGGATGGACCGCCACTGTGATAATGCTGAGAAAATCTTTGAATACTTGAGATCGCATCCGAAAGTAGAGAAAGTACATTTTCCTGGCGATCACACACATCCTGATTATCATATTAAAGAGAAGCAGATGAACAAATCGGGAGGTTTGATTTCCTTTTCAATCAAAGGTGTCAAGAAGACGGCACAGGAGTTCATGAATGAGCTAAAACTTATAAAGATTGCCGTATCACTAGGAGATGCCGAAACATTAATTCAGCACCCTGCGACAATGACGCATGCGGTGGTGCCTGAAGAAGACCGTATGAGAATGGGAATTGATGACACCTTGCTCCGTTTATCTGTCGGCCTTGAAGCATATGAAGATATTATTGAAGATATTGAACAAGCGTTCGCGAAGATTGCATAAAACATGTTTATTTACACGAAAAAAGACCCGACAACTGTCAGGTCTTTTTCTTTAGATAAGAAATTTAAAAATTAAACGGAGATAGCTGTCTAGCTCAAGCGCCCAGCCAGTTTTCATCTAAGGATATGCTTCTCCGAATATCTTGCGGAGAGCATGACCTTTAGGTGATGCTTGGAGCAGCTCGGGGTTGTTTCCAGAAGCCGAAACAACCTTAATTGTTTTCTAAAGCCAAAACAATTTTGGTCATAAGCCAAATCGCTCCAGAAATCAGGACGGAACGTTTCGGTAGCATAAGCATCGCACGAAGAAAAAGCGTTAGCACAAGGAAAGCTTCCAAGAATTCACATCCCACGAAATGATGCGATAGCATCATGAGGATTTTCGAGGATGAACTGCGCGCTTCGTCTTATGCCTGTCGGGGCTGAACACAAAGGAAAGCTACTTTGAAAAACATCGCAGGCCAAGTGCTCTTAACTTGTGCCGAGGGCGCTTGCGCTTTTCTTTTTACATAGTGGCAACCAAAATCTCGACGATTTCTTCTAGTTTCTTTTGGTCTAGTTCGTCGAAACGATTTTTTTCAGGTGAATCGATATCCAAAACACCTAGTAAGAGTCCATCTTTTACCATAGGAATCACAATTTCGGACTGAGAAGCTGCGTCGCAGGCGATGTGTCCTGGGAATTCATGAACATCTGCAACACGAATCGTCTCCATTTTTTGGGCTGATGTTCCACATACACCTTTTCCGAATGGGATTCGTACGCATGCAGGCAGGCCTTGGAAAGGGCCGAGAACTAAACCATTACCTTCAGTTAAGTAAAAACCTACCCAATTGATGCGATCTAAAAATTGATTTAAAAGGGAAGAGGCGTTGCTTAAATTAGCTATCATATTTGGCTCATCATAAATAAGCGCCTGTAATTGTTTCTTTACTAGTTCAAAGTTTTCCTCGCGGGTCCCACGGTATGATTCGACGTTAAACATCGTTTATCACCTAACTTTCGTTGATTTTAAGTTCTATTTTAGCAAAAATAGTAGAAATGCAGGGGAAAATGACGATAAATTTTCAAAGGAAAATAGTCGACAGTAGCGAACTTGTTTTAAGTATGGCCAAAAAGGATCGAGTTAGAGAATGTTACTTTTAAAGGAGGTTTGACATGCGAAAGAATTGTAAAGATGCAATTGTCGAGGCAGCTATTGCTTTGTTTAATACGAATGGCTATTCTGGGACTTCTATAAGGGATATCGCCGGCAAAGCAAATGTGAATATCGCTAATATTTCTTACCACTTTCATAATAAACAAGGACTGTTAGAGTATTGTTTTACTTATTTCTTTGAACAGTACCTTGCGCATATTGAAGATGGATTTGAATTGCTTGAATTAAGTGCAGCTGCGAGCCTAAAAAGAATTGCTGACAACCTTATTTCCTTTCAATGTCAAAACATCCAATTAACAAGATTTGTATTGAGAGAAGTCTCTCTCGATTCACAATTTGTGAGAGAAATCATGTCTACTTATTTCGCAAAAGAAAAGTATTTCTTTCGCCACATTCTTGAAGTAGGAATAGAAAGGAAGGAATTTCGTTCACATTCCATTCCTTTCATGATTATCCAATTTAAAGGCTTACTGGCGATGCCATTTTTAAATACACAGTATTTGACAGAAGTACTGCATGTGTTCCCTCATGAACGATATTTTGCAGAAAAGTATCTGGAGGAAATGACAGCATGGATTGATGAAACTTTAAATGTTCGCCAATTTCCTAAAATGAAAGCTATAAACGCATAACATTAAGTCCTTGACCAAGGTCTTTTACTTGATGAGAGTCCGATCCATAAACAAGCGGGATTGTGAGGTTCTTAGCTCTTTGAACAACCCATTCAGGAGGATAGGTTTCTCGACATAAAGGTTTTGCCAATCCAGCACCGTTATAGTCGAGTTCATAACCGCCTTCTTTCATGGCAAAAAGAATCTTTGATATTTCATCTGTAAATTCCCTTTCACAAGGGAGTTTTTTTTGGAATTTTTTCACAAGGGTGATGTGTCCTATTCTTTTTGGCTTATATTGGCCCAAGTCGGATAGTATGGATTGAAGGACGGTTGCAAAATATTTTTCATACAACTTTTCAATAGATCCCAGTTGAGTGATAATATGCTGAAAAAGGTCTGGACTATAATCAATGCATTCGTGACCATTGCCTATTTTTAAGAAATGGACAGACAAAATGGCATCGTCAAGCTGATTGCCAAAGGTGTTTAAGAATTCCTTCGTCTCCTTTTCAAAACCTTCGATAAAATCTACTTCCAACCCTCTATTAATGATGATTTGGTCTTTATATTTTTCCTTTATTCGGGCAACTTCCTCTAAATAAGGTTCTAGCTGATCTGGGGCCATGGCGTTATCTTTGGAAGGAATCGGATCTTCGAATCCTATAGGAAGCGGTGCGTGTTCCGTAAAAGAGATTTCCTTAAATCCTAATGATAGTGCTCTTTCTACATATGCCTCAAGAGAATCTTTCGTCCCATGAGGGCAAAAAGCAGTATGAATATGGCCATCTTTCATTAACAATTTTCATTCCTCCAGGTTATTTATTTGATAACGATGATTAATTTCATGTTAGTATGTTAGTTTTAGGTTGGCTATTTCCGTAAACTTGTAGCTATTTAACAAATAGATGGTAGTGGTTGATTTCTGCTCCAGATTTTATAGAGACTTTTGATAAAAAACACTGAAATTTCACTATTAGAATAGACGATAGCTAGAAAAATGTCGTTGTATGAGAATTTCTGCAAAAAAAATTAAATTAATAGTCAAAAAATGTCGGTAACATGGTATCATGGTAACATTGAAATGTACTTATACCAGACTTATAAAGAGAGTTTATCATAAGAATAAATATTAGAATAAATATAAGAATCGATACAGTGTCGAAACAGGGGGCCCCACAATGGAATTTGTCATCGGATTTATTATCCTTTTACTCGCCTTATTTGTAACGGGAGTTGTTATAAAGAAAAAGTATTTTAAAGAAATGGATCGTCTTGAGGCGTGGAAGATCGATTTGACAAATCGCCCTGTTCTCGATGAAATGTCAAAGGTAAAACAACTGAATATGACTGGTCAAACAGAAGAACTGTTTGAACGTTGGCGTCATGAATGGGACGAGGTCGTAACAGTGAAGTTACCCAACCTCGAAGAACTCTTATTTGATGCGGAAGATTATATCGATAAATATCGTTTTAATAAAGCGAAGTCCATTCAGCAAGTAATTGAAGCGAATCTCGCTGAAATCGAGAGCGAGATTCAAAAAATCATTGATGAATTGAATGAACTGGTAGGTAGTGAAGAAAAAAACAGGTTGGAAATCGAAGCCCTTAAAGAACAATACCGTGAATCCAAAAAGAATTTACTTGCTCATCGTCATAGCTTTGGAAAAGCTGAGAAGCAATTGGAGATTCAATTGGAGGATATCATCAGAAAGATTCAAGAATTTGATGAAAAAACGGAAAGCGGCGATTATCTTGAGGCTAGGGAAATTGTTCTAACCATTCAAAATAATCTCGAATCCATCCAATACAAAATGGAGAAAATTCCTGAACTGCTTGTAGAATGTCAAACTCTATTGCCTTCACAAATGGTTGAAGTTAAAGATGGCTTTATTGGAATGGCACAACAAGGTTACTACTTAGAACACATTCAATTAGAAAAAGACCTTCGAGAGCTTGAGGGTAATCTCGTTAAATGTAATGAAAAAATTGAAATGACAGAAATCCACGAAGTAGAAAAAAGTGTTTCGGAAATTAAGGAAGGCATTGACATACTTTATGATTTGCTTGAAAAGGAAGCACTTGCAAAGCAGTTTATTCTTCAGTTTGGAAAGCCGACAATCGATCTGTTGGAGTCTGTACAAATCATTAATGAGAATTTACAAGAAGAATTACTTCAAGTTCAGCAAAGTTATCATTTATCGGATAGTGAATTAGAAGAACTCCATATTCTTGAAAAGCAAGTGACTATATTAGATAAAAAGTTACTTGTTCTAGAAGAAAAGCTAGAAAGTAATGAAACAGCTAGTTCATTATTAAGCGAAGAGTTAAAAGAAGTTAAAGATGAACTGGAATCGATTCGTGTAGGTCAAACAAGATATGCAGAAAAATTAATGGCATTAAGGAAAGATGAAATTTTGGCTAGAGAGAAGATTAAGGAACTCAGCCGAAAAGTAACCGAAACCTCAAGGTTGGTAACGAAGAGCAATATACCTGGGTTACCTGATGACTATAAATATCTATTCCAAGACAGTCATGAAAGCATTCAAAATGTAATCGCTAAGCTAGAAGAAAAGCCGCTCGATATTTATGCGGTGCAACAGTATCTTGAAATTGCTGTGATGACAATTGAGAAGCTGACAAGTATGACCAGTGAATTAGTTGAAAATGTGATTCTTGCAGAGAAAGTAATACAATACGGAAACCGATATCGCAGCAAGTACCCTTCTGTAGCTAAAGGACTTTTAGAAGCAGAGAAATCATTTAGAAGTTACGATTACCGTACCGCTTTAGAGCAAGCTGCAACATCCATTGAGGAAATCGATCCAAATGCAATAAAGAAAATCGAAGCAATCCTCTCTGAAAAATAATTCAAGCATCGCGATCCGTCCAATGAGTGGACGGATCGTTTTTCGCTTTTCTTTAGTGATATGTTAATATTTAATTTTACAAGGACGGTTTAACATCAAAGGAGACACTGATGATTTATTTTGATAATAGTGCTACGACAAAACCATATGACGAAGTCCTTCATTCATTTATGAAGGTTGCAAGTGAATACTTTGGCAATCCTTCTTCCCTTCATGCATTAGGAGGTCAAGCCGAGAAGTTACTGAACCAGGCTAGGGGACAGATTGCAGAATTACTAGATGTCCAGTCGAGTGAAATTTACTTTACGTCTGGTGGAACAGAAAGCAATAATTTAGCAATTAAGGGCGGAGCACTTTTCTATAAGAAAAGGGGACGTCATCTAATTACAACAAGCATTGAACATCCTTCGGTGAAAGCTGCGATGGCACAACTTGAGCAAGAAGGATTTGAAGTAACCTATTTGCCTGTATCCTCAGATGGCAAAGTAAGCGTTGAGGACGTAGAGAAAGCGATTAGAAAAGATACGGTTCTCATTTCCATCATCCATGTCAACAATGAAGTAGGAACGATTCAGCCAATTGAAGAAATAGGGAAGTTGCTGGGGAATTATCCTAAAATCCTGTTCCATGTCGATCATGTTCAAGGAATTGGAAAAGTACCCTTACAATTAAAATCTTCTCGAGTGGATTTATGCTCATTTTCAGCTCATAAGTTTCACGGACTTAAAGGCACCGGCCTTTTGTATATGAAAAATGGCATTCATTTGGCCCCTCTTTTTTCCGGAGGTAATCAGGAAAATAAACTGAGAAGCGGGACCGAAAATGTTGCTGGTGCCGTATCAATGGCGAAAGCACTTAGAATGGTACTTGAAAGACAGAACCAATATGGTGAAAGAATACAAGAGATTAAATCAATTGTAAGAGATGAAATTGGACGATTACATAATGCAGTGATAAATACACCTGAACACCATTCGGCACCGCATATTTTGAACTTTTCGTTTCCAGGTGTGAAACCGGAAGTGATTGTACATGCCCTTGGACAACAGAACATTTTTGTTTCGACAACGAGTGCCTGTTCTTCCAAAACAAAAAAGCCGAGTCCAACCTTACTGGCTATGGGGAAATCGCCAAAAATCGCTGAAAGCTCAATCCGAATAAGCTTTTCCTATGATAATCATAAGAGTGAAGCAGTGAAGTTCCTAACCTGTCTAAAACAAGCAGTAAATAAAGTAAGTGAGGTAATCAACTAATATGAATTATGACCGTATACTGATCCGTTATGGAGAAATTTCAACAAAGGGTAGAAATCGCAATCGATTTATTGAAAAGCTGAGAAAGAGTGTATCAACCGCACTTGAAGACTTTTCTAAAATAAAGATAGAAGCCAATAGGGATAGAATGTATATTTTGCTAAACGGTGAAGATGGGGAGAGCATGATTCCCCATTTGAAAGAAATCTTTGGAATCCAATCGTTTAGTCCAGCGGTGAAGGTTGAAAAAGATGTTGAAAAGATGAAGGAAGCAGCTCTGGCACTATTTAAGAAAGTATACAAAGAAGGGCAGACATTCAAGATTTCTGCAAAAAGGGCGGACCGTACGTTTCCCCTTGATACGGATGAAATCAATCATACTTTTGGAGCTCATTTGCTCAAAAATACTGAAGGTCTCAAAGTGAAAGTCAAAAATCCAGATATTAATCTTCAAATTGAGATTCGAGAAGAGGCTGCATACCTTTCCTGCGAAACAATTATGGGGGCAGGCGGGCTTCCGGCCGCATCAAGCAGTAAGGCGATGCTCATGCTATCTGGAGGTATCGACAGTCCTGTTGCCGGATATTTTGCCATGAAACGAGGCTTGGAAATCGAAGCTGTCCATTTCTTTAGTCCTCCTTATACAAGCGAAAGAGCCAAACAGAAGGTCATTGACCTCACTGAAAAACTGGCTGAAATAAGCGGATTAGTGAAACTGCACATTGTACCTTTTACTGCATTGCAGGAACTCGTACAAAAACAAGTCCCTGAAAACTATACAATGACAACAACAAGAAGATTAATGCTTAGAGTAACAGATGAATTGCGCAAAAAGAATAACGGGTTAGCCATTATCACGGGTGAAAGTCTTGGACAAGTGGCGAGTCAGACTTTAGAAAGTATGTATGCAATCAATGAAGTGACAAATACGCCTATCTTGAGACCCTTAATTACGATGGATAAGCCGGATATCATGAAAATTGCCAAGGAAATTGGGACGCTTGATATTTCCAACCAACCATTTGAAGATTGTTGTACCATCTTTGTTCCCGCAGCACCAAAGACAAAGCCGAAGCGTGAAAAAGTAAACAGGTTCGAAAGCTTTGTGGATTTTGATTCATTGATTGAAAAAGCGGTGGAAGAAACGACTGTATTGACGATTAAACGGAAGAAGAATGAACCTAAACCTTTTGATGATTTATTTTAAAGAAAATCATCAGAATTTAATACCTTTTTAAATGTAAATTTTTTGTGAACAATTACCAATTTTTTTATTGAATGAAGCCATGTGATTTTACACAATCTATACTCACAAGGAGGTGAAATCACATGGCAAACAACAGCTCAAATCAATTAGTAGTACCTGGTGTACAACAAGCTCTTGATCAAATGAAGTATGAAATTGCTTCTGAATTTGGAGTTCAACTTGGAGCAGACGCTACAGCTCGTGCAAACGGATCTGTAGGTGGTGAAATCACTAAGCGTCTAGTTCAAATGGCTGAACAACAATTAGGCGGTTATGCTCGCTAATAAAAATATATAATATGGCTACAGAGGACGGGGTTAAACCCGCCCTCTTATTTTTTGGTAAAATGTTTTTAATCTTTAAAATATTTGATGTATAATAAAAATTGATTTAAAAATTACATGTCCAATCATTTTTACCAAAAATAATGTCTTTTGAGGGGGAGCCGTATGAAAAGGGAAGAGTTAATTGCACCGGAGAAATACAATCTTGTATCAGAAGTAGAGCGTTTTGCTGTAAATGAAGAAAAGCTAGCATTACTTTGGGAAAATGAAAATGGAGATAAAAAAGATATTACATATGCTCAGTTATTAAAAAATGTGAATAAAACTGGAAACGCTTTCTTGGGAAATGGTCTTCAAAAAGGGGATGTCGTGCTTGTTATTGTGCCTAGACTAATTGAAGCGTACCAAATATATCTTGCTGCCTTAAAGAGTGGACTTGTCGTAATTCCTAGTTCCGAGCTATTAAGAACCAAGGATCTTCAATATCGTATTACTCACGGTGGAGTAAAAGCGATTATCAGTCACGATCCATACGTTGGGCAATTCGAAGAAGTAGATGAAGCGAAAGATATTCTAAAATTCGTTGTTGGAAAAGAAAAAGAAGGCTGGATCCATCTTGATACTGAAGTAGAATCACAATCGGATGTATTGGAAGTGGCTGATACAAATCGAGATGATATGGCATTCTTATCTTATACTTCAGGAACAACTGGAAATCCGAAAGGTGTTGTACATACTCACGGTTGGGCATATGCACATTTAAGAACGGCTGCAAGCAACTGGTTAGGAATAGAGGAAGGGGATACTGTTTGGGCAACAGCAGGTCCTGGATGGCAAAAGTGGATTTGGAGTCCATTCTTGTCTGTACTCGGTTCCGGTGCAACTGGACTAGTGTATAACGGGAAATTTGAACCTAAAACGTATCTTGGGTTAATAGAGCGGTATAATGTCAATGTTTTATGCTGCACGCCAACAGAATACAGATTAATGGCAAAAGCAGATAACCTTCAAGACTATAAGCTCCCGAACTTGCATAGTGCTGTTTCTGCTGGTGAACCACTAAACAGAGAAGTAATTGAGACGTTCAAAAAGTACTTTAATGTAGATGTTCGCGATGGTTATGGTCAGACAGAAAATACATTGTTAGTTGGTATTACAAAAGGAATGGAACTTAAGCCTGGTTCCATGGGCAAACCGACGCCTGGAAATCGTGTTGAAATCATTAATGAAGAAGGACAGGTTTGCGCTCCTGGAGAAGTAGGAGATATCGCTGTTCATGCTGAAACGCCAGCATTATTCAAAAATTACTATAAAGATCCTGAACGAACTGCCATGCAGTTCAGAGGGGAATATTATGTAACGGGTGATAAAGCGAAAAAGGACGAAGAGGGATATTTCTGGTTTGAAGGACGTGGAGACGATATCATCATCAGTTCAGGATATACGATCGGTCCATTTGAGGTAGAAGACGCGTTGGTCAAGCATCCTTTTGTAAAAGAATGTGCAGTAGTAGCAAGTCCTGATGAAATTCGCGGAAATGTCGTAAAAGCATTTATTGTATTGCGCGAAGAGGTTGATGCTAATCACCCTGATTTGGTGAAGACTTTACAGGACCATGTAAAGGAATTAACGGCACCATATAAATACCCTCGTAAGATTGAATTCTTAGAGGAATTGCCAAAAACCACTTCTGGTAAAATTCGCCGTATTGAGTTAAGACAAAAAGAACTTGCTACGGTAAAATAAGAGGGACAGCGAAAGTGCTGAGTACGAAGCTAAATAATTTTTGGTAAAAATAATATCAAATGCAGACGGATATCCGTCTGCATTTTCATTGCGATAAAGGGAGTGGAGAATATGGGGAAACTTTGGTTTGGCGGAAATATCTATACGCTTGCTCAAGAAAATGACAAAGTTGAGGCTGTTTTTACGGAAAAAGGATTGATTCAAGCTATAGGAACGAAATCAAAGTTGGAACGAGAATTTGAAGAACTAATTTCTGAGGTCATTGATTTAGAGGGAAAAACAATGCTACCAGGGTTCGTTGATAGCCATATTCATTTAATAGGTCATGGTGAAGCTCTCATCAGGCTTGATCTTTCAAATTGTCTCTCTAAAGAAGAGGTTTTTCAAAAGGTAAGTGCATACTCTGAAAACCTGGATGAGGGTGAATGGCTTATTGGTGAGGGATGGAATGACAATCTTTGGGAAGATAAACAACCGATAAGCTGTCGAGAAATAGATGAAGTGTGTCCAAATCATCCTGTATTACTGAAACGGACCTGTCGTCATGCGAGTGTAGTAAATTCGATTGCAATGCAACTGGCGAAGGTTACGGAAGAAACGATTTGTCCATCTGGTGGAGTTCTTGAGAAAGATAAAGAAGGAAGATTAACTGGTGTGTTCAAGGAACAAGCTCAAGAACTTATCACATCATTCCTACCATCCGCCACTAATGCCTACTTGCATAGAGCTATGACAGCGGCAGTCGTTGATTTACATCGCATGGGCGTTACCGGTGTACATACAGAGGATCTAAATTATTATGGAAGTTACCAAAATACAATGACTACTTTTAAAAATGTAATTGGTAAAGAAGGTATGAGGCTAAGAGCGCACTTGCTCGTACATCATGGTGTCATTGAGGAATCAGTTAGCGATGGGCATCAATATTTATCTGGAGATGAATGGATCGAATACGGAGCTATGAAAATATTCGCCGATGGTTCATTAGGAGGAAGAACAGCATTATTGAGCCATCCCTATCATGATGACCCAACCACAAACGGTGTGGCTATTTTTAGCCAGGAGCAGCTTTCAGCTTTAGTCGCTAAAGCAAGAAGTTATAAATTGCCTGTTGCCATTCACGCAATAGGGGATTTGGCTTTTGAATATGCATTGAATGCAATTGAGAATCATCCGTTAAAAGGGGACGGAAGAGATCGACTCATCCATGCGCAAATCCTTCGTAAGGAGCTGATTGAAAGGGCGAAGAAGCTTCCACTTATTTTGGACTTGCAGCCAGGTTTTCTATCATCAGATTTTCCATGGGTAATTGAGCGGGTTGGACTAGAAAACATGGAATGCAACTACGCATGGAAAACTTTGGTGGATTCAGGTATTCCTTGTGCAGGTGGATCTGACTCACCAATTGAACCAGCCAATCCTTTACTGGGAATTCATGCAGCTGTCACCCGTACGAAATGGGGAGAGGAAGAAGGAGCTGTATACATTCCTGAAGAAAAACTGACTGTTTATGAAGCGGTTAGTTTATATACAAAAGGAAGTGCCTATGCAGCCTGTCATGAGAATGATCGTGGAATGATTGCGCTAGGTTTTCTTGCTGATTTTACAGTATTAGAGCAAGATATTTTTAAGGTGGAAAATAGCAATATTCCGGGCATAGCTACCTCGATGACAATTGTTGGTGAAGAAATTGTTTTTCATAACGCGCCTACTTTTTCCGAAGCCAGCATAAAGTAAAACGCATATTTTTTGTGCATTTCCCCCTCTTGACAGTATCCTGTATAATTATTTCGAGACTAGAAAGAATTGGGGATACGATGATGGAAAATAATGAAATGAAGATCGGAGCGATATATGCCGGTTTTTCTTATTTATTATGGGGGATATTACCTGTTTATTGGAAATTTTTAGATCATGTTGGTTCAGAAGAAATCCTCGCAAACCGGATTTTTTGGTCATTTATTTTTATGTTCTTCCTTTTGGCTGTTTCTGGAAAATGGAGAGCGTTGTCGCAGAATCTAAAAGAATTAGTTGGGAATAAGAAGCGTTTATTTGCGCTGACTGCTGCCTCCTTATTGATTAGTACAAATTGGTTCCTATATATTTGGGCGGTAAATACAGATCAGATGATTGAAGCAAGTCTGGGGTATTATATCAATCCGCTAGTTAGCGTACTACTTGGAATGATGGTTCTAAAGGAAAAACTATCGAAGATACAATATTTTTCTTTTGGCCTTGCAGCTATAGGTGTTTGCATTATTGCCTTTTCATATGGGAGATTTCCATGGATTGCTATCACTCTTGCAGTCTCCTTTGGATTATATGGTCTAGCCAAAAAGCTATTAAAAGTAGATTCAGAGATTGGTTTAACGATGGAAACAATGGTAGTTACCCCTATTGCCATCGGTTATCTTGTCTTCTTGACTTCAAACGGTACTAACGCATGGCTAAACGAAGGAATAGATACACTGCTGCTTCTAGTAGGAGCAGGGGCGGCAACAGCTGTACCATTGCTTTATTTTGCAAAAGGCGCTCAACGCATACCATTATCCATGCTTGGTTTTTTGCAATATATTGCGCCAACGTTAACACTTTTACTGGGAATCTTTGTTTCAGTGAACATTTTATGGGATTGCAGTTATTAGCCTTCATTTTCATTTGGAGTGCACTAACCATATATTCACTCTCCAAAACAAAGCTCTTTGCAGCAAAAACACTAAAAGAAAGCTGAACGTCGATCTAAGTGACGTTCAGCTTTTACTTTTCTATAGAAAAGTTCTTTTCACTTTTTCCCAAAAGGAGTTGTCTTTTAGTTTAACGGTCTTAATTTTTTGACCACTAAGTCGGACGCTTACTTTTTCAACATGTTGAATGCTTAAGGCTTCATTATCCATGCCCATTGTTGGATGATCGTTTCCATCTTGAACCATCTTTAATGTAAGAGTGCGGTCTTCACTTAAGATAAATGGTGAACCTAACGTTCTATATAAGTTGTTGTTAACCGAAGCTAGTTCACTCACCTGCATGCATGCAAGCATTGGGTCTACAACAGAGCCGTTTACTGATTTATTGTAAGCTGTACTGCCAGTAGGTGTCGCTACAATCATGCCGTCACCACGAAACGTTTCAAAATGAAGAGAATCAATGAAAACATCAATCACAAAGGTTTTGATTATAGCTGAACGAATACTAAATTCGTTCAAACAATAAAACTTAGTTTCATCGTCCACTGTTACCTCGATCGTTGGATAGCGTCGTACTTCTATTTGTTCATTTGTCATAGCTTCTATCATTTTTGAAGTATCATTAATATGGAAATCACAATACATGCTTAAGTTTCCGGTAGTTGAAATGCCAGCGTACAAACAATCCTCACGGAAGCCTGATTTTCTCACAGCTTGAAGAAATGTCCCATCATCGCCGACACTTACAATAATATTGGCTTCACGGTAATCTTTAACGACTGAAAATCCATACCTGTTTGCTAAATCGTAAAGAGGTGCCACAGTTGCAAGCATTTCAGCGTCCTTCTTATGGTAAAAAAATAGATTGCGTCGATTTGGCATCCTTCATTCCTCCATCCAGTTATGCAACGAATTTTTAGTACATCCTCCATTTGTTTGGTAAACTAATGGGGATAAATTAAGTTTAGCATGTTTTTGAAACATTTTGAAAGTAAGGACGTATTAATACAGACAAAGAAGGGGGAACAAAAATGAATGGAAAACGTTGGGCAGCTTTAGGGATAGCTGCAGGATTGTTTTTAGTATCAATACTGATCAACTTTTTATCAGCTTTTGCGATCAAAGATGCAGAATCCACTTTTACAGACATGTTTGAAGTAAGTGACGAAATGTTTGTGGAAGAAGTCATTGAAGAAGGCTCAGGAATGGAGAAAATCGCAGTATTAGATGTGAATGGTGTCATTCAGGATACGGGTGATGTGGGTTCGTTCTTTGAAAGTCCAGCATATAACCATAAAACCTTTATGGAAAGGCTCGAGTATGTGAAAGATGATGACTCAGTTAAAGGGATTATCATTAGAGTTAATTCACCTGGTGGCGGAGTCGTAGAAAGTGCAGAGATCCATGCAAAGCTCAAAGAAATTCAGAAAGAAACTAAGAAACCAATCTACATATCAATGGGTTCAATGGCAGCTTCTGGAGGTTACTATATTTCTGCCCCAGCAGATAAGATTTTTGCTAGTCCAGAAACATTGACTGGCTCATTAGGTGTCATTATGCATGGGATGAACTACGCAGGACTTGCGGAGAAGTATGGCGTCGACTTTGTAACAATCAAGAGTGGACCGTATAAAGACATTATGAGCCCGACAAGAGAAATGACAGAAGAAGAGCGTAAGATTTTACAGTCGATGATTGATAATTCATATGGAGGCTTTGTTAAAGTCATTTCCGAAGGTCGTGACCTTTCTGTTGAGCAAGTGAAAAAAATTGCTGATGGTCGCATTTATGATGGCCGCCAAGCTAAAGAACTCGATCTAATTGATGACTTTGGGTACTTAGAAGATGTGATTGAAAAGATGAAAAAAGATCATAAATTAAAGAATGCACAGGTTGTAAAATATACAGAAAACATGGGATTTGGCTCTCTATTTAGCATGGGAGCGCAAAAGATGATGGGAGAAGATTTAGAAATGGCTGGTTTAATGAAGCTGCTATCTCATCCTAATTCGCCACGTCTCATGTATCTATACGCTGAATAAGGAGGCTTGCAGCATGGATAGAAATGAAACGTCCATTGACCAACATATTGTAAGCGAGCCTCACCATGATGTATCTGACATCCATTCAGAACCTGATTTCTCACAAATGAGTGTCAGAGAGGAATTTCATGCTCCGCTTCCAATAAGATACGCGGGGTTTTGGATGCGTTTTTGGGCTTATTTACTGGATTTAATTGTTGTAGGCAGTATTGACCGGATCATTATTAACCCTTTATTTCGATTTTTAGATATCTCATTATACGAATTCAACATGTTGGCTCCTATTTCAGTGGCGACAGCTATTACCTTTTACTTGTATTTTGTGTTGATGACGAAGTTTTTCGGTCAGACGCTGGGGAAAATGTTATTCGGTTTGAGAGTTGTAAACCTTTCAGGAGATAAGCTTTCATGGGGAACGATTCTTTTTAGAGAATGGATTGGCAGATTTATCTCATCAACGGTAGTAGTAGGTTATATTATCGTAGCCTTCCTTCCCAAAAAACAAGGATTACATGATATTTTCGTCGATACATCGGTCATTCATGAAGAATAGAAAAATAAACCTATCCAATCAGGATAGGTTTATTTTTTTTGTTTTCAGGCGAAAATAGTAGGCTGAAAGGTTGTGAACGGTAATGAAGTGGCTGATCCTTGCGCTAGTAATCCTATTGTTCCTTCTCCTAGTTATTGTTGTTACGAAAATATCGATGAAAGTAAGCTACCAGCATGCTAAAGACAATGATCACCTGAAGCTAGAATTTAAGGCTTGGATGGGGTTACTCAGGTATAAACTGGATGTACCGCTTATCAAATTTGATGACAACTCACCTACGATTGTTGTGAAAGAAAAAGTCCAAAAAGGCCAGCAAGAAAAAACAACTTCAGAAGATACAAAGCAGTTCTCAGCGCGTGATCTTGTAAATGGGGTTCACGATACAAAAGAAATGCTTGTCCATGTTTTTGGACTACATAAAATTATTCGGAAATTTCTTAAGAAGGTTTCTGTTCGGAAAATTGAATGGCAATCTGTCGTTGGACTTGGGGAAGCATCACATACCGCAATGATCGCAGGCGCATTATGGGCAATTAAAGGCAGTTTGCTAGGTTTGATCAGCCACTATTTTAGACTCAAAGATATGCCCAATATAGTCATACATCCTCAATTTCAAATGACGATATCTCAAACTCGCTTTTCATGTATTTTTGAGTTTCGTATCGGGCATGCTATTGTGGTAGGTTTAAAATTGTTTAAGTTTTGGAAAGGCGGACGTCCGAATTTCAAAACAAAACCATTGTCTGTCATGTCAAATGACAAATCAAAATCCGTTTGAGTAGGAGGCAACTGTAATGTCAGATCATCCAATTCAAGGTCTCATGACAACTGCCATGGAAAGCCTGAAAGAAATGATAGACGTAAATACAATCATAGGCGATCCGGTCGAAACCCCTGATGGTAGCGTCATATTAACCGTATCAAAAGTAGGATTTGGTTTCGCCGCTGGTGGAAGTGAATTTGTTCTTGATGGCACACCTTCAGGTGGTGGGGGAGAGCAAGGTCAGAAAAAGGGTCATCCTTTTGGAGGAGGTAGTGGTGGAGGAGTCTCTATCACGCCAATTGCATTTTTAATCGTTAATTCACATGGTGTAAAAATGCTACATCTGGATGAAAGTACCCATCTTTTCGAAAAGATTTTAGATTTGGCACCTCAAGCAGTTGAAAAAATGCAACATATGTTTTCTAAAAAGGATCAGGGTGGAAACAATCAATCTCATCAAAACAGCCGTCCAGAGCCAAATCACTATCCAAAACAAGATCTTGATTTTTAAAAAGCAGAAGCTGACTCGCCAGCTGTTTGAGTCAGCTTTTTTATTTGCGGTTTATCTTAGTGTCTAACTATGGGCACTTCCGCTTTTCTGATTGTCTAGCTTCAGGCGCCATCGGCTCGAAGTTGTTTCCTAATTCCGAAACAACCTTGGTCATAAGCCATTCGCTTCGGAAGGCAAAGAACGCCTTCTGCCAGCGCTCGTCTTATGCTTGTCGCCGATAAGCAGGCGCCTTCCGCTTTTCTAGTACAAATCAATTGCAAAAAAGATTCTGAAAAGATATGATTTACACTGTACATACGAACTCAAGGAGGATGAAAGCAATGGCATCTATTACTTTTAAAGGAAATCCAGTAACATTGTTAGGAAATGAAGTGAAAGTAGGAGATAAAGCTCCTAACTTTACAGTATTGGCTAACGACATGTCAGCAGTAACTTTAGAAAACACAAAAGGTCAAGTACGATTAATTACTTCTGTTCCTTCTATCGATACGGGTGTTTGTGACGCTGAAACACGCCGTTTTAACGAAGAATCTTCAAAACTAGATAATGTAAAAATTCTAACAGTGAGTGTGGATCTTCCATTTGCTCAAAAGCGCTGGTGTGCGGCTGCTGGAATTGAAAACGTTCAAACTCTATCTGACCACAGAGAATTATCATTCGGAGAAGCTTATGGAGTTGCGATCAAGGAACTTCGCTTACTTGCTCGTGCAGTATTCGTAGTTGACTCTAGCGACACAGTTACATATGTGGAATATGTAAGTGAAGCAACTGAGCATCCAAACTATGAAGCAGCTGTAGAAGCAGCTAAACAAGCAAAATAAACTTAAATGACATTAAAAGGTTCCTTTTCTGGGGCCTTTTATTTTTTTGAGGTCATTCGCTTGTGAAAGACAACCAACCTCGCTAAAATGAGTGAGTAAGAGAAACGAACGGGAGGAAGAAAAATGAAAATCTCTCCGGTAGAACAATTGTTTACCGTACTTAATGAGACTGCTCTAGTCTTACAAGAAGAGTTGTCTTGTACATATCTTGAAGCATTGGCGGAAACAGGTGAAAATCTGTTCCATAACTCTATCCTACAGGAAGAGTTAAGTGAGTTAACGGTAAAGAGACTTCAAAAGCAGTATGAAGAAGTACCGCTTGCAAAGTTTTCAAAAGAAGAACTTCGTAAAGCATTTCAGCTTGTCATTCTAAAGGGGATGAAAGAGAATGTCCAACCAAATCACCAAATGACCCCTGATGCTGTCGGAATGTTAGTGGCATACTTAGTTGGCAAGTTTGTTAAAGCTTCTTCTTTTAAAATACTTGATCCGGCAGTTGGCACAGGTAACTTATTAACCACTGTCCTTAATCAGCTTTCTGATAAACAAATTGAATCCATTGGGATTGAAGTGGACGATCTTCTAATCAAACTGGCATATATTAATGCAAACTTGCAGGAGCATCCTATTGAATTATTCAATCAAGATAGTCTTGAACCGTTGTTTGTAGCTCCATCTGACGTAGTGGTGAGTGATTTACCAGTAGGTTATTATCCAAATGATGTGAGAGCAGAAGACTATGAATTGAAAGCAGATAAAGGCCACTCCTTTGCCCACCATTTGTTTATTGAACAATCCGTTCGTCATACAAAGCCAAGCGGATATTTATTCTTTGTGATTCCAAATGGGCTATTTGAAAGTGAACAAGCAGGCAAACTAAGAGAATTCTTAAAGAATCATGTGATTGTTCAAGGAATTCTTCAGCTGCCGCAATCGATGTTCAAGAACAAAAATGCAGCAAAGAGTATATTCATTCTTCAAAAGAAGGGTGAAGGTGTAGAAGCTCCTAAAGAAGCATTACTAGCAAATCTTCCATCGCTATCGAATGCTTTGGAAATGGACAAGATGCTAAGAAAAATTGATAAGTGGCATTCAGATAATAAGAAGTAGCTATGGTTCCGATACATTAAAGTGTATCGGTTCTTTTTTTGGGGAAATGGATATAAAAAATTGGTTATGTTAAAGGACATTGTTAATTTTCTGTACTTTGTTGACCGGAGCGGAAATTGACAGGAAAGTATTACAAAGCTAAAAAATTTAAAAATCAACTCATTTAAAGCCAAAAGTTGAATTGTATGAATAGTGAAAGTATCTGAATATATTTACATTTAATTGAAAACGGTACCATGTGATTATATACCTTGAAATGTCGAGAATACAGTGTTTAAATTGGGAATTGAGAGAAAAAAAACAGATTGTTATGTGCAAAATAAATTTGTACGAGATCTTCATAAATATAATTTTTGACTTTTTTATAAAAAGGGGCGCTAGAAAATTATGAGTAAAATCATTGCAATTAATGCCGGCAGTTCATCTTTGAAATTTCAATTGTTTGAAATGCCAAGCGAAGAAGTTATTACAAAAGGTCTAATCGAGCGAATCGGTCTGAGCGACGCTGTATTCAATATCACTGTTAACGGTGAAAAAGTAAAAGAAATCACTGATATTCCAGATCACGCTGTTGCCGTAAAACTTCTTTTAGATAAGTTGACGAGCGCTGGAATCATTAAGTCACTTGATGAGATCAATGGAATTGGTCACCGTGTAGTGCATGGCGGTGAAGAATTTGACGATTCTATTCTCATTAATGATGAAGTTCTTGCTAAAATTGAAGCTTTGTCTGAACTAGCTCCACTTCACAACCCGGCAAATATTACAGGGATCAAAGCTTTCCAACAAGTACTTCCAAACGTACCTGCTGTTGCAGTATTCGATACGGCATTCCACCAAACTATGCCAGAAAGTTCATTCCTTTATAGCTTACCTTACGAGTACTATGAAAAATACGGAATCCGTAAGTATGGTTTCCACGGTACTTCTCACAAGTATGTGTCAGAGAGAACGGCTGAATTGTTAGGCCGCCCGGTTGAGCAACTAAGATTAATTTCTTGTCACTTAGGTAATGGTGCAAGTATCGCAGCAATCGAAGGTGGTAAATCCATCGATACGTCTATGGGATTCACTCCACTTGCTGGTGTAACAATGGGAACACGTTCAGGAAATATTGACCCTGCTCTTATTCCATTTATTATGGAGAAAACAGGAATGACAGCTGATGGTGTTCTTGATGTTTTAAACAAAAAGAGCGGAATGTTAGGTGTATCAGGTTTTTCAAGCGATCTTCGTGACATTGAAGTTGAAGCTGAAAAAGGGAATGACCGTGCAGAATTGGCTTTAGAGGTTTTTGCAAATCGCATTCATAAATATATTGGGTCTTATGCATCTCGTATGTGTGGTGTTGATGCTATCGTGTTCACTGCAGGTATTGGTGAAAACAGCGATGTTATCAGAGAGAGAGTCCTAAATGGACTTGAATTCATGGGCGTTTACTGGGATCCAGCATTAAATAAAGTAAGAGGCGAGGAAGCATTTATTAACTATCCTCACTCACCAGTTAAGGTATTGATTGTTCCGACAAACGAAGAGGTCATGATCGCACGTGACGTTGTGCGCTTGGCACAATAACATATCAAAAAGGCAAAGGTTGCTTTCATGCACCTTTGCCTTTTTATATTCTTTTACTTTGATATGCTATACTGTAAGAAAAAGTATACTTTTGTCAGGAGGGTAACCCCGTGCCATTTACTGATCGTGAATTGAAAGTGTATGAAGAGATTAAAGACTGGGAAAGTAGACTCTTGAGCTATGAGCCAAATGATTTTCAACTTACATATGAAAAATATTTAGAGAATGCCTTTTCTTTATTACCTGATGAAACACAAAAACAATTTTTTACCTTAGTTGATAGTTGGATGTTCCATTTACACGCGATTATTCAGGGGTCACAATTGCAACTAGATGCAAAACAAAGAGTCCTGACTGCGGGTAGGATTTTTAGTCAAGATATTGAAAAGATTGAGGATATGCGAAAGCTTGAAATTGATCAACTTCAATATATTGCTCAACAGCAGATTGCCAGACATCGCCTCTATTCTTTTACACAAGGCGGGTTAGCAGGAACAGGCGGAGCACTATTGTTAGGGATGGACATTCCTGCAATGGCGGTGATAAATTTGCGTGCTGTTCAGCTCATTGCCATGACATATGGGTTTGAAGTGAATACTCCTTACGAAATGATGACATCCTTAAAAGTCTTCCATACAGCAACTTTGCCACAACGTCTACAAAAACAAGGATGGGAAACATTAACTACTGAAATTGAAAACGTGAGCGGCACTTATTTTTATGAAGGTAATGAAGAATTGACAGATGTGACCTGGGTGGAACAACCTGTCCAACAATTGCTTAAGGCAATGGTAATTACGATTTTTAGAAAAAAAATGGTGCAAGGTATCCCACTAGTTAGTATGGCTATCGGGGCAGGTGCGAATTATCAACTAACAAGAAAAGTTACTGATTTTGCCCATCATTACTATAAACTTCGTTACCTTTCCGACAAGGGAGATGGACCTCTTGAGTATTGATGAACACAAGCGGGAAACTCCTGAAGAAATAAGATTCAAGGTTATCACAGTAAGTGATACGAGGGACAAAGAAACCGATAAAAGTGGCCGTCTAATGATTCAATTGCTTGAACAATCAGGTCATGCTATGGCTGATTATGTTATTGTCAAAGACGAACAAGAAGCCATAAGAGCAGAGATTATCAGTGGTTGTAATAGAGAAGACATAGATGTTGTGTTAACGAACGGCGGAACGGGAATTGCGAAACGTGACGTTACGATTGAAACCATTCAACAACTACTTGAAAAGGAAATTGTCGGGTTCGGTGAATTGTTTCGATTCTTGAGTTATCAGGAGGATATCGGTTCAGCAGCCATACTATCCCGTGCCATTGCAGGTGTATTGAATAATACAGCTATTTTTGCCACACCTGGGTCCACTGGGGCAGTTAAGCTAGCGATGACTCGCCTCATTCTGCCTGAACTAGGACACGTTGTAAAAGAATTACGAAAAGATTTGTAAAATGAAAAGACGCCATTCCTAACTAATCCAGGAAGGGCGTCTTTTCATTTTTGGGACATAAAGAAATCATACTTTTCGATTATTATTGATGCATCTTCTCCGTAACCCCTTGATTGGCACGATACCAAAGCCAAAGTTCGTTGATGACCGATGCGTGATCAGCGATTTCTGTATTCAATTGGCAAGAACGAGGAAAATCGCTTTCGACAGACAGCTTTGCTTGTTTGTGGTTAATAATTTGTTCGATATCATGAATACGATCAGGAATTGTACCGCGAATTTTCTCCCATTTAAAAAGAATCTCCTGCTGAACATCTATTGCTAATTCACTAAATTCAATATTCAAATCAGGCAATGGAATGCCTAGTCGAGAATCATAAATGAAGTATTCATCCATAGTTTAGTGCCTCCGAAAATTCATAGTTATCTTATTTTACTATATTATGAAAAAGCTTTCACGGACTTTGTATTTTCTTTTATTAGATAGATGGAAATTAATTTTTATACTTTTTTATGTATAAGTATTGAATTTTATTATGAGAGTTGCTATTATGATAAAAGAATTTATGTATAAAAATAATATTAATAGAATAATTATTCATATATTAGGAGAGATGAAATCATGAAAAAAGTAGTATTAGCCTATTCAGGCGGATTAGATACATCTGTTGCAATTAAATGGTTAGAAGAACAAGGATATACAGTAATTGCTTGTTGTCTGGATGTCGGGGAAGGGAAAGATTTAGATTTTATCAAAGAAAAGGCATTAAAAATTGGTGCGGCATTTTCTTATGTCATTGATGCAAAAGAAGAGTATGCAAATGAATATGTAAAAATCGCAATGCAAGCTCATACGCTTTATGAAGGTAAGTACCCACTCATTTCTGCTTTATCTAGACCTCTTATCGCAAAAAAACTTGTGGAAATTGCTGAAAAAGAAGGTGCTGTGGCTGTTGCTCATGGATGTACGGGTAAAGGAAATGATCAAGTTCGTTTCGAAGTATCGATTCAGGCATTGAATCCTGATTTGAAAGTATTGGCTCCGGTCCGTGAGTGGAGTTGGTCACGTGAAGAAGAAATTCAATATGCGAAGGACAAAGGTATTCCAATTCCGGTTAACCTAGATAGCCCATTTTCAATCGACCAAAATTTATGGGGACGCAGTAATGAATGCGGCATTCTTGAAGATCCATGGGCTGCACCACCTGAGGAAGCTTATGAACTTACAGCGAGTATCGAAAATGCACCAGATGTTCCTGATATTATTGAAATCGGTTTTGAAGAAGGTGTACCAGTTTCAATTGATGGTCAGACATATAGTTTCTCCCAATTGATTTTGGAACTGAATCAGATTGCCGGGAAACATGGTGTTGGAAGAATCGATCATGTAGAAAATCGTCTTGTCGGTATTAAGTCTCGTGAAGTATACGAATGTCCGGGTGCGATGACTCTATTAAAAGCGCACAAGGAACTTGAAGACTTAACACTTGTAAAAGAGGTTGCACATTTCAAACCAATCATTGAAAAGAAAATCACAGAGCTGATTTATGAAGGACTATGGTTCTCTCCATTAAAGCCTGCGCTGGATGCCTTCTTACAAGAAACACAAAAGTCGGTTACAGGTACGGTAAGAGTAAAACTTTTCAAAGGGCATGCCATTGTTGAGGGGCGAAAATCTCCATATTCTTTGTATGATGAAAAACTTGCAACGTATACGAAGGACGATGAATTTGATCATGGCGCTGCTGTAGGATTCATTAAGCTTTGGGGATTACCGACAAAAGTAAACAGCATTGTGAATAACAAGAAGGTGAACGTGTGAAGAAATTATGGGGCGGGCGATTTACAAAAACGGCCGAAGAATGGATTGATGAATTCGGTGCATCCATCGAATTCGATCAGGAACTAGTCCTAGAAGATATTGAAGGAAGCATCGCACACGCTAAGATGCTTGAAAAATGTGAGATACTTACCGCTAAAGAAGCTGGAAAGATTGTTGAAGGATTATTGAAACTCAAAGAAAAAGCGGTAAATCAAGAAATTCAATACGAAGTCAGTCTTGAAGATATCCACTTGAATTTGGAAAAATTCCTTACTGATGATATCGGTGCCGTTGGGGGAAAGTTACACACGGCGCGAAGCCGAAATGACCAGGTTGCTACTGACATGCATTTGTATTTAAAAAGGAATGTTAACAACATTATCCAGTACATTGAACAAATGCAAACTGCTCTTTTGAAGCAAGCTGAAAAACATGTGGAAACCATTTTTCCAGGTTATACACATTTGCAAAGAGCTCAGCCTGTATCTTTCGCTCACCACCTCCTTGCCTATTTTTGGATGCTGCAACGAGATAAAGAACGATTTCAAGACAGCCTTAAGAGAGTAGATATTTCTCCTCTTGGAGCTGGAGCTTTGGCTGGTACAACTTTTCCAATTGACCGTGACTATGCGGCGAGCTTACTTGGTTTTGCTGCTGTATATGAAAATAGCATGGATGCTGTGAGTGACCGAGATTTTATTGTAGAATTCCATTCAAACAGTTCTATGCTTATGATGCATCTTTCTCGTTTAAGTGAGGAATTTATTTTATGGACCAGTCATGAATTTCAATTCATTGAACTTGAAGATAAGTATGCTACGGGTAGTAGTATCATGCCTCAAAAGAAGAATCCAGATATGGCTGAACTTATTCGAGGAAAAACAGGTAGGGTGTACGGAAATCTGATGGGGTTGCTTACTCTCTTAAAAGGACTTCCGTTAGCTTATAACAAAGACATGCAAGAGGATAAGGAAGGCATGTTTGATACTGTTAAAACAGTGCTTGGTTCATTGAAAATCTTCGCAGGAATGATTGAAACAATGACAGTGAAGAAAGAGAATATGGAAAAAGCAACAAAAAGTGATTTTTCCAATGCCACTGAATTGGCAGATTATCTTGCTGCAAAAGGACTTCCTTTTAGAGAAGCGCATGAGGTAGTAGGAAAGTTAGTGTTATCATGTATCCAAAAGGGGTGTTTCCTCTCTGACTTACCTTTACAAGAATTACAGGTAGCCTCTCCTTTATTTGATGAGGAAGTGTACACTGCACTGGATCCATATATGGCGGTAAAAAGAAGGAACTCTCTTGGCGGAACAGGTTTTGCACAAGTTGTAGCAGCTATCGATAAGGCCAAAGAGAAATTTAAATAGTAGAATTTATTTTCTAAGTAATCTAAGTGACACTTTTGTAAATTCGAGAACCTCATCTAAATGATGAGGTCTTTTTTCTACGTGAAATTGACCTCAGACGACTGATGAAAAAAGAAAGACCTCGAAGTACGAGGTCTTTCGGTTCAATATGGAAATATTTATCGTTCTATATAGGTGTCATTTTGGTTAGTGATTGGACTAATGACGAGTTAAACTTCTTCTTTTTCGGTTCTCACAATGAGTACGTCACATGGCGCATATCTTGTGACATGTTCAGAAACACTGCCGATGAGGAATCTTTCTACGACATTTAGTCCGGTTGCACCGCAAATGATTAAATCGATCCCATTCTTCTTGGCGATATCTTTTGGGATTTTGACTTTAGGTGAACCATAATCAATGATATAATTCACTTCTTTTACTCCGGAATCGATAGCAAGCTTTTTGTACTTCTCCATTAATTCAGTTGCAAAGCGGTCGGCTCTTTCTGCTGTAGTTCGGTCATATGCTTCAACAGTGGCGAAGGTGCGAGTGTCGATGACATGGGCTACCAAAAGGCGCGAGCTATTTCTTTTGGCAATTTCTATCGCTTTTTTGAAAGCCCATTCCGCTTCTTTTGAACCATCTACCGCTACTAGGATGTTTGTGTATTTTTGTCCCATGATCGTGACCTCCTTTAGTCTAGCTCAAGCGCTTTAAAACGCTTTTACTTTTCTTACCTTTATTATACAGTAAAAAACGGTGTATAAATGTCACAACTTTCCGAACAATAATCAAGTAAACATATTGAAGGAAAAGGAGAGATTTATTATGAAAAAACGTGAACCAGAAGCAAATCAATACGGAAGTACTTATGATGAAAATGGAACAAATGAAGTAAGCCAACAGATTATGGATGCTTATAACAGTGGTGTTATTGATCATGCTCAAGGGCAAGCAACAGAACAAGGGAATGAAAATAACTATCAATAAAATCTAATACAAAAAACAACTCGTCACATTGGACGAGTTGTTTTTTTAGTGCTTTTATCGTATCTTAAACGATTAATCGAATTGGAGATATTCAAGAATGTTACCAAAGGGGTCTCGGAAGCTGATAAATTTACCAGGAGGACACACTTCCGGCTCACCTACAATGAAGTCTACATTATGTTCTTTGAGAAGTTTCACTGTTTGATGAATATCTTCTGTTTTTAACCCTAAAACCACACCTCTAGTAGTAATATCGAGATTATTTAAAGCATTTTCTGACTCCTCTAGTACGATTGGTAGTTCTCCATGAACGAGTGTTACAATTTTTGGACCATATTGTTTATTTACCTCAAATCCTAAAACCGTGGTGTAAAAATCGATTGCCTTTTGAATATTAGGTACATAGATTCCGATTACACAAACTTGACTCATAAATTTGCCTCCAATCATTGTTTTCTACCTGTTTCAAATATTCTCCTTATTAACAGAAATTCCCTTCTTGATTTAATCACTATCAGGATGAAAATAAAAATGACGTGTTAAATCTACACGTCATTACAAAAGAAAATTGATTAAAGTCTTTTCTTTCTTTTTCCTATGATATGAATACAAAAGTACACCAGGCCAGTGACGAAAAATGAAACAAACCCAGGCGAAGCATTCTTCGGAAAAATAAGATAGATAATTGAACCAATAAGCATGGCCCATAGAGCATAAAAGTTTATAGGATACCGGTTATTCAAGACTCTTGAGAGCAGTTCTTCTGAAAGTGAAGCTTTTTGAATGTATAAAAAATCGATGACAATGACAGCTGATACTGGAATAATGAATGCACCCAGATAAGAGATAAACGTTTGCGCTTCTTCAATTAAGACTGGAAATAAGCTGAGCCCGACAGCTGCAAGCCCAAAAATGATGGAGCTCTTAATTCGACCAATCCCATGAAAGGTATTTAATAGACTAAAGCCACCTGTATAGGCATTGTTCATATTAATGGAAATCATACTTACCATGGAACATAGCAGAATCAATGCGGTAAAAGGGATGGAATGGCTAATGGCTACCGCCCCGACAAATGGATTCCATTCTCCCAATAGACTTGCGGAAAAGGCCGCAAGCAGAGCTGTCATAAAGAAGCCAAACGTATTTCCTGTAAATAGTCCCCAAAAAGCAATCTTCGCTGACTTAGCATATCTCGCCATATCAGATGATGCGCTTACTCCAGATACATACTGAACAAATGCAATGCTCGCAAATAAAAAGAAGTTCTGATAGTTCCAATCTTGATTAGATAGGGATGTAAGTGTTTCATTCGTTGATTGATACCTGATAAAGAAGATGAGAAGAACGATTTGACCTGTAATAAGGACAGGTAAGAACCATTTTACAGCTTTTTTTACGGTTTCAAATCCATACAAGGCAAGCAACCCCATGATCACTGCAAAAATCATTGCAATAGGGGTGAATGAAAATTTTAGTCCTGTTATTTCATGAATAAGTTCTATAAAGACGATTGTACCTCCGATTGTCTGAACACAAAACCAATAGAGAGAAGTGATTGTCCTGATTGGAGATGCGATAAATCTTGCAACATTTGTCCCAAGGATGCTTCTTATCGCGTACTGTGCAGGCAAACCATTATTTGCTCCTGGAAGAGATAGCAAGGATACCAATAGAAAAGCAGCTGCGACACCAAGTACTGTAGAAAGTATGGCAGCATAAAATGAAAGACCTCCAGTTAAGACTGCTAAGGCCGGAACTAGGAAGTTTCCAGAGTTAACCGAGAAGGCAAGTTGTAGAATGAAGTATTCAAAAAATGAAGTCTTTTTCAACTCGTTAGGAATTGCTTCTAAACCGAATTTCTCCATTTGAATGCGACTATCATTCTCCCTTTTGGCTTGAGAGAGCATAAGCAATTTCCTCTTTTCGATGTAATGATATTATTATATAAAATTGTTGATTCATTTAGTGATAAAATTTTTCTTTTGAACCATACAACAATCTGATAGAATGTAAGTGCTTACAATTATTTTAATGGCGTCTATTAAATTTCTCTTTGTTCTTAGGAGCGAAAGGTGATATAGTATATTCGCTACTTGATTTAGCTAGAAATTATTTTATGGGAGGTATGCAATAATGCGTATCGGAGTACCTGCAGAAATAAAGAATAATGAAAATCGTGTCGCTATGACACCAGCTGGCGTAGTCAATTTGGTGAAATTCGGACATGAAGTATACATAGAGAGTGGTGCTGGACTAGGTTCAGGCTTCACTGATGAAGATTATAAAGTTGCTGGAGCGCTAATTGTTGATAGCGCGGAAGAAGCATGGTCAAAAGATATGGTTATGAAAGTAAAGGAACCGCTTCCAAGTGAATATGGTTTTTTCCGTGAAGGTTTAATCTTGTTCACATATTTACACTTAGCTCCTGAACCAGAACTTACTAAAGCTTTAATTGAAAACAAAGTAATTGGTATCGCTTACGAGACTGTTCAATTATCAAACGGTTCACTTCCGTTGTTAACGCCTATGAGTGAAGTGGCTGGTAGAATGGCTCCACAAATCGGTGCTCAATTCTTGGAAAAAGTTCACGGCGGTAAAGGTATCCTATTATCAGGCGTACCAGGTGTACAACGTGGAACAGTAACAATTATCGGTGGTGGCGTTGCAGGAACTAACGCTGCGAAAATGGCAATCGGATTAGGTGCAAAAGTTACTATGATCGATTTGAATCCAGACCGTTTACGTCAACTTGATGATATTTTTGGTTCAGATGTAACAACTCTTATGTCTAACCCATACAACATTGCTGAAGCAGTAAAAGAATCTGACCTTGTAATTGGTGCAGTTCTTATCCCTGGTGCAAAGGCGCCAAAGCTTGTAACAGAAGAAATGATTCAAGCAATGACACCTGGCAGCGTAGTTGTTGATATTGCGATTGACCAAGGTGGTATTTTCGAAACAACGGACCGCATTACTACACATGACAACCCAACATACGAAAAGCATGGAGTTGTTCATTATGCAGTGGCAAACATGCCTGGAGCTGTTCCACGTACATCAACGCTTGCTCTAACAAACGTTACTGTTCCTTACGCAGTTCAAATTGCGAACAAAGGTTACAAGAATGCTTGCTTAGAAAACGAAGCGTTGTTAAAAGGTATCAATACCTTAGGCGGATATGTGACGTATCAAGCCGTTGCAGAATCTCATGGGTTAGAATACTCAGACACTCGTTCATTATTAGAGCAACTTTAAGATATACAAAGATAGCTTGTACTTGCTGTTTATGTAGTAGTACAAGCTTTTTTTGCTATTTTAGTCACATGTACATTCTTTAGTAGTCATAAATAAGAAGAGGGATTCCATCAACGGTGGAATCCCTCTTCTTATTTTGAGTTTTATTTAATGGCTCTATTAAATTTGCCTGTTGCCTTCCGTTCTAATAAACATTGTTCAAAAATCAACATTAAACTTTAAGATAGCCTATTTAATAACCAAAAGTTCTTTCGGGAACTTCGTTAAGATTTCGACTCCGTTAGCCGTAACGACAACGTCATCTTCAATTCTTACTCCTGCAACATCCGGCACGTAAATCCCTGGTTCAATTGTAAATACCATACCTTCTTGTAACTTTAAATCATTTGTTTCTGTCATGGAAGGATACTCATGAACGCTGATTCCTAATCCATGTCCAAGGCGATGCGGGAAGTAGTCTCCATAACCTGCGTCGGCGATAATGTTACGGGCTGCCAAATCAATTGTCGAACATGCTACCCCTGGCTTAACTGCATCTAGGGCTGCAAGCTGTCCTTTTAACACTGTATTGTAAATTTCTTTCTGCTTGTCGCTTATGTCACCGAATGCGACAGTACGTGTAATGTCAGAACAATATCCATCAATCACGACGCCAAGATCAAAAAGAACGAGGTCACCACGCTGGATTTTTGTCATTCCTGGTGTGCCATGTGGTGCTGATGCATTGGCGCCTGTCAAAACCATAGTGGAGAACGACATTTTGTTAACGCCTTTCTTTTTCAAGGCAAATTCCACTGCGGATAGAACATCAAGTTCAGATTTTCCTTCAGCTATTTCTTCGACTCCTACTTCGATTGCATAGTCAGCAAGCGCACACGCCTCGCGAAGAATGCCTAATTCTTTCTCATCCTTCACCATGCGTAAAACACGGATCTTTTCTTCCGCTGAAATAAACGTTGCTTGCGGGAACAATTGAGAAATTGCTTCATATCTTTCGACATTCATATGTTCTTTCTCAATGGCTACATTGCCTACATTGCCTACTCTTGAGCCAATGGCTTTTTGTACTAACTCCCAAGGACGATCAATGTCACTATGATCGACGATGTCCAATTTCCACCCAGCATGTCTTGCTTCTTGCTTATCCATAGCCGGGCAAACCAGGAATGGCTCTGCATCTTGAAATACTGCAAGTGCCAATAGGCGCTCATGTGGATTACTATAAAAACCGGTAAAGTAAAAAACACTTTCAGATGATGTTAAAAATGTGACTTGCACATCGTTTTCCTTCATCCATCCTGATAGTTTGTCAAATCTTTCGTTCAATGTATAATCCCCCTTAGAATAATTGTGAATGTTGATATGTAAGGATTTTAAGGACTATGGAATTGGGTAAGAATAGAGTGTCGGCAGGAATTCCTTCCGTTAGGTTGAATAACTATATTACTACTGCGAAAGGAGCAATAAACATGAAAGTATCCTATCACGGACATTCCGTTGTAAAAATAGAAACGGAAGGTAAAACCATTCTTATTGATCCATTTATCTCAGGCAATCAACTTACTGATCTAGAAGTCAATCGTGTCCATCCTGATGTTATTATTCTAACACACGGACACTCAGACCATGTAGGAGATACAGTAGAATTGGCTAAGAAAAATAAT
This sequence comes from Bacillus sp. cl95, assembly GCF_900115925.1. Classification (GTDB taxonomy): domain Bacteria; phylum Bacillota; class Bacilli; order Bacillales; family Cytobacillaceae; genus Neobacillus_A. Next base: position 126,758 of record NZ_FOYF01000002.1, read on the forward strand.
TCACTTGTTATAGCGAACTTCGAACTAGCAACGTATTTAGGCTGGCAAGGAGTAAAAACTCATGCTATGCACATTGGTGGTGCCTATCAATTTGAATTCGGGAAAGTTAAATTGACACAAGCTTTCCATGGAACTGGTATGGAAACGGAGGATAAGAACTTTATTTATCTTGGGATGCCAGCGGGGATTTTGTTCATGTCAGAAGGAAAAACAATCTATCATGCTGGTGACACAGGTCTGTTTTCCGATATGAAATTAATAGGTCAACGCCATCCAATTGATATAGCATTTTTACCTATTGGGGATAATTTCACGATGGGACCTGAGGACGCTGCATATGCGGCTGAACTATTGAACGCGAAATTGACTGTTCCCATTCATTTCAACACATTCCCACCTATAAAGCAGGATCCACAACTATTTATTCAATTGTTGGACAAGCAAAAAGGTAGAGTATTGAGTCCGGGAGAAGCAATAGAACTTTGATCACTTACTGACGAATATGTACACGGAACTATAAGCCAATCCTCTTCTATTTTGTAAACTTCATGCATACAAATGAAACAAGCATGTACCTTTAGGAGGAGAATTGATGAAGAAGAATCGATATCTACTTTGTCTGTTGGTTTGTGGACTGCTATTATATTTTGCGGTCCCGCGCATTTCTATCACGGCAGAAGGATTACCAGGTTTTTTTGCCATTGCATGGCTACTGCTTGCCTTGTTTGTTGTTGCTGGTAATCTAATAGGTATTCTTTATAGCCCAAGAAAAGCGACAAATCGAGCTATGCTGCATTCCGAAAGAATTCAAAAAAGGATTCGACAGTTCAACAGATAAACATTCTTGTTTTCGTTATCGCATTGTGCCAAGACTTTTTAAACTTTATAATATAAATAGAAACACGAAAAATATATGGATTTTGAAGATAAAGGGTGAAGGTCTTGGCAACAAAGCATGAACAAATACTGGAGTATATCGATGAACTGCCTATAGGTGAAAAAATATCAGTACGGCAGATTGCCAAGGCAATGAGCGTAAGTGAGGGAACTGCCTACAGGGCGATTAAAGATGCCGAAAATAAAGGTTTTGTTAGTACAATCGAACGTGTAGGTACAATCAGGATCGAACGCAAGAAAAAGGAAAATATCGAGAAACTTACATATGCAGAAGTTGTAAATATTGTTGATGGACAAGTCCTGGGTGGAAAAGCGGGTTTACACAAAACTCTTAATAAATTCGTCATTGGTGCGATGGAACTTGAGGCAATGATGCGTTATACAGGTGCTGGTAACTTGTTAATCGTAGGAAATCGCACAAGAGCTCATGGATATGCTCTTAGAGCAGGGGCAGCCGTACTAATCACGGGTGGTTTTGATACGGAAGAAGAAGTGAAAAAACTAGCCGATGAACTACAGTTACCCATTATCTCGACTAGTTATGACACCTTTACCGTAGCAACCATGATCAACCGCGCCATCTATGACCAATTAATCAAAAAGGAAATTATCCTGGTTGAAGATATTTTGACACCACTGGATGAAACGATTTATTTAAAAACGACTGACAAAGTGGAGCAATGGCATACATATAATCGTGAATCATTACATAGTCGCTATCCAGTCGTTGATAACAATATGAAGATTCAAGGCATGATTACGGCAAAGGATATCATGGGACAGAGCTATGACACATCCATTGATCGGATCATGACGAAGAATCCAATGATTGTAAGTGGCAAAACAAGCGTTGCGTCAGCTGCTCACATGATGGTATGGGAAGGAATTGAGGTTCTACCCGTAGTCGACGAAGGTAACAAGCTAGAGGGAATCATTAGTAGGCAGGATGTTCTGAAGGCCTTGCAAATGAACCAAAGGCAGCCCCAGGTCGGTGAAACGCTGGATGATGCGGTAACGAACCAACTTGTACTGATGCGAGGGAAAACGAAAGGCGAGGATATTTTTCGTTGCGAAGTTACTCCTCAGATGACGAATCATCTTGGTACGATCTCATATGGGGTCTTTACAACGATTGTTACTGAAGCCGCCAATCGTGTTTTAAGAGGATACAAAAAAGGTGATTTAGTTGTTGAAAACATGACCATTTACTTTATCAAGCCGGTTCAAATTGACAGTACGCTTGATGTGTATCCGAAAATTCTTGAAGTCGGAAGAAAATTTGGTAAAGTGGATGTCGAAGTTTTCAATGAAGGAATATTGGTGGGCAAGGCCATGATGATGTGTCAATTGATTGACAGGCATTAACCTATTCTTTATTTCAGTTAGACTTTTACCAATAGAAGAATAAAAGCCGCTTCAACAAAGAAGCGGCTTCTTATCTTCTATTCATTCATGAACAGATATGAATTTTTGATTAGTTTTTGCCATTAAGCTGCTCGAATTCTTTAATCGCAAGTGGTAAGTATGTTTTGTAAGCTTTATAACCTGCCCAAATACTTAATACTCCAATCAAGATGAAAATCGAGGAGATTACATAAGTAGTCGTTGTGCTATATAGAAATAGCTGGTTCACTCCAAACAAGCCTACAAATAATCCTAGGGCGATGCTGGATTTTCCTGATAGCCATTTTCTTTCTGCAGGACGGTTGCTACGGACATATTTCATTTTATAAAATACATAGAAAGCAAATGAGAGAACGATAAATATTACTAGAGTTGGCATGTTTTGAATTCCTCCATGAACTTATTCTCGTTTCTTATTCTAATTGTTTTTTAATGGAATTGCTATGATAGGATTTTACAAAAATAATTTCAGACTTAAAGGAGAACTTTATGAAAAAGCAAATTTTACAAACGATAGAGCAATATGAAACGATCATTGTTCACCGCCATGTACGTCCAGATCCAGATGCCTATGGTTCCCAATGCGGGCTGGTCGAAATTTTAAAAGCATCATTCCCCCAAAAAAACATCTATGCAGTTGGTAAAGAAGAAGAATCGCTCCATTTTCTCAGAAGGTTAGATCAAATAGATGACAGTGTTTATGAAGGGGCGCTTGTTATTGTTTGTGATACGGCGAATGAGGAGCGCATTTGTGACGAGCGTTATAAATTGGCAGATAAACTCATTAAAATCGATCATCATCCAAATGAAGATCCTTATGGAGACATTTTATGGGTCGATACAACAGCTAGTTCTGCAAGTGAGATGATTTATGAGTTCTATTTATTTGGTCGTGAAAAAGGGTTGCAAATGAATGATGAGTCCGCTCGCCTCCTATATGCAGGAATTGTTGGAGATACGGGAAGATTTCTTTTCCCAAGCACTTCAGAAAAAACATTTGCTTATGCAGGAGAACTAATCCGCTATTCTTTTTCTCGTACGGAAATGTATGACCGTATGTATGAACTCAAACCGAATGTTGTAAAATTAAGCGGATATGTACTGCAAAATTTTGAAATGCACGAAAATGGAGTTGCTTCAGTGACTCTATCTAAAGAACTGCTTGCCACATATGAGGCAAAGGCATCTGAAGCTTCATTATTAGTTGGTACACTTGGAAATGTTGCAGGTATCAAGGCATGGGTTTTCTTTATTGAAGAACATGATCAAATTCGGGTTCGTTTGCGTTCGAAAGGACCTGTCATCAATGGAGTTGCCCGGAATTATAAGGGAGGGGGACATCCGTTAGCTGCAGGGGCATCTATTCATAACTGGAGCGAAGCCAAAGCAGTTATTAGTGAACTTGAAGAGGTTTGTCAGTAATTATGAAAAAAGGGGATGGCTCGAATCGAGTCATCCCCCTTATTGTTTATTCATACTGCATGAATCTCCACTCACTCCAGAAGGAGATTCACTTGAATGGATAAAGTAGTGTAAATGAATACTTCCTTTACTTGAAGACGGTATCTTTTGTCATTTATCTTAACCGTCTTGTTTTCAATTGCTTTTTTTAGAAGCGACCTGCTTTTAAACACAGACTCTAGATCCTTTGCTTTCATCACATCGAGATCCTCGTTAATCTCTTGCTCTACCTCAAAAATACTGAAAGCATCCAACTCATCGTATTTATCCCCATTCGCTATTTTGACACTTATTTTTTGAACTGTTAATTGTTCCATGTTTTTCTTATTTAAAGCTTGAAATTCATCTTGCCATATCTTTATGTCACTTTTAAGCTCCATTATCGTATCGCTTTGTTTATGGAGTAATTTTGCCTGTTTTTCTTGGAGAACTCCATAAATGTATATAAATACGAGCCAACTGATTATCGCTCCGATGGCCATTCCTCCAAAAAGACGCTGCCACGATGACTGTCTATAAAACGGCGGAATCCTCATTAGGATATATGCTCCTGTGTAAGCCAGCTAAGAATTGTTGCTCCCGTTTGAGCGCCTCCCATAGCGGACATAATCAACAGGAACTGTTTGAATAAATCCTTTGTGTCTGCATTAAATAGACCTTTTTCAAAACTATAAACAGTATCAAAAGTTCCACCAATCGCCGCAACGATGGCCCAAATTTTTAAAGAGGATGCAATTCGGAATATTGCAGTCATAGGGGGCTGACCCGTTAAGAATGCAGCCATGGCACCAATGAGGGCACCGCCTAATAAAACTCCGAGTGCGATAAAGTAACTCTCTATAAAAGTAGGAAAAAAACCGATTTCTTTCATTCCTTTAACCGTCCTCATCCTGCAAATTTACTTCCTTAATCCATTTTATGGACGAACATAGCCGAATATGTCCAATTGGATCTTCCGCTTTTCTAAATTGGTAATGTTAAAGTACATTGTTGATTTGTTGCACTTTGTTGATTGGAGCGGAAAGCAAGCGTCTGGAGCGGAAATCAACAGGCAAGCTTAACAGAGAACTAAAATAAAGGCTCTTTTCTAAAAGATTGTTGTTTTTTAAATAAGTTTTTTGAGAACAAGTCATTAACATTGAAGTTGATTGGAGCGGAAGGTGCGAGACTCCTGCGGGAATAGCGGGACAGGTGAGACCCCGCAGGCGCATTTGCGCCGAGGAGGCTCACCGCACGCCCAAGACGAATTTGTCCATGAAAAAGCCGGCATTAAGGCTTTTTCATAATTCGTAACGCGGAAAGCGAGCATCCTGGAGTGGAAATCAACTACTACAATCTATTTGATAAATAGCAACAATGTTAACGAAAACATTCAAATAAAAACAGAACATATTTTCTTTTTTTAAAATGAAGATTTATAATAGAAGGATAAAGGTAGTTTATAAGGGTGTGAAAAAAGTGTCTTTTATTCACCTGCATGTTTATAGTGCATTTAGTTTATTAACGAGTACAGCAAAAGTGGAAGATTTGGTATCAAATGCAAAAAGTAAAGGCTTCAATGCGATTGCACTTACCGACCGCAATGTGATGCATGGCACAGTTGCCTTTTATAAAGAGTGCTTAAAACAACAAATCAAGCCAATTTTAGGATTAACCGTTGATGTTGAAAGTGAAATCAACCCCACAAGTTCTTTTCCTCTTATTCTTTTAGCTGAAAATAATTCCGGATTTGAAAATTTATTGAAAATCAGCAGTGTCGTCCAAACAAAGGCAGAAAACGGAATACCTCTCAAATGGCTGAAGCATTATTCTGCCGGACTTGTTGCCATTAGCCCTGGAAAAGAGGGGGAAATAGAAAATTACTTATTAGAAGGTAACCTTTCTGCGGCTGAAGAAACTCTGACTAAGTTTAAAAGTATATTCTCAGAAAGCAACCTCTTTTTTGCCATACAAGATCAGAGACTAACAGGCGAGCAAGAATTGAATCAATTAGTCAAAACGTTTACGGATAGATTTGGAATTCCTTTAGTTGGTACCAATTCCGTTTATTATTTAGAAAAAGAAGATTCGTTTGCTCAGGAATGTTTGCTTGCCATTAAAAATGGTGAAAAGCTGCAGGACGAACATCGTGAGACGTTACCAAGTAACCAATACTACCTAAAGACAGTGGATGAAATGACAGAATGCTTGTCTGACTTTCCTGAGGCTTTGGAAAATACAATAACAATCACTGAGAGATGTAATGTGTTACTTGAACTTAACAGACAGTTGCTCCCTAAATACCCAGTACAAGCAGGAGAGAGTTCAGAAGAATTACTTGAACGGCTTTGTCATGAAGGATTGGAAAAGCGGTACACACAAGTACAGGAACTCCATCTATCACGATTAAAGTACGAGCTCTCTGTTATTAAGAAGATGAAGTTTAGCGATTACTTTTTAATTGTTTGGGATTTTATGAGTTTTGCAAGGTCTAAAGGAATATTAACTGGACCTGGGAGGGGTTCTGCTGCAGGTTCACTCGTCGCCTATGCTTTGCAAATTACCGATGTTGACCCTATAGAACATGAACTATTATTCGAGCGATTCTTGAATCCCGAGAGGATATCTATGCCAGATATCGATATCGACTTTCCTGATCACCGTCGGGATGAAGTGATTGAATATGTTGCCGCTAAATATGGGGAGTTGCATGTTGCACAAATCGTAACCTTTGGAACAATGGCCACGAAAGCTGCCTTAAGGGATGTCGGAAGAGCGTTCGGACTAAATCCAAAAGAGTTGGACATGCTTTCTAGATTGGTTCCTTCCCGCCTCGGTATATCGCTTGAGGCTGCTTACAACGAATCGCAAGCTTTAAGGACATTCGTCAATGAAAACAATCTTAATGCCAGGTTGTTTGAAACGGCTCTAAAACTCGAGGGGCTTCCAAGGCATATTTCCACCCACGCAGCTGGAGTGGTCATTAGCGAAAAACCACTTGTCGAACTAGTACCAATTCAAAAAGGACATAATGGAATCTATTTGACTCAGTACTCCATGGAATATCTTGAAGAAATTGGCCTTCTTAAAATGGATTTTCTCGGACTGAGAAATTTAACTCTTATTGGTTCGATTCTCGATTCCATTCGTAAAAAAAAGGGAGAGAAACTAGATATACGTTCCATCCCTTTAAATGATGAAAAAACATTCGAGTTATTAGCAAGAGGCGAAACATCAGGAATCTTCCAACTGGAATCTGAAGGAATGAAAAAAGTATTAACGCGTTTAAAACCAACTAGTTTTGAAGATATCGTGGCAGTTAACGCTTTATATAGACCAGGTCCAATGGAGAATATCCCTTCTTTTATCGATCGTAAGCATGGTAAAGAGGAGATTGTCTATCCACATCCTGATTTAAAGCCGATATTGGAAAAAACATATGGTGTAATTGTTTACCAAGAGCAAATCATGCAAATTGCCTATAAAATGGCGGGCTTCTCGCTTGGAGAAGCTGATTTACTTAGACGTGCAGTAGGTAAAAAGAAGAAAGAAGTTCTAGACAAAGAACGTCAGCACTTTATAAAAGGTTCACTACAGCAAGGATACACAGAAAAATTGGCCGATGAAATCTATGATTTGATCGTAAAATTTGCGAATTATGGATTCAATCGAAGTCATGCTGTAGCTTATAGTGTAATCTCTTACCAGCTAGCCTATTTAAAAGCGCATTATTTTTCTTATTTCATGGCAGAATTACTTTCCGCATCTATTGGAAATGATATAAGAATTACACAATATATTCGTGAATTAAAACAAAATGGTATAAGTGTCCTCGCACCATCTATCAATAAAAGCAGCTATCGTTTTCAAGTAGAGACGAACTCAATCCGCTATAGTCTGTCTGCGATAAAAGGTGTTGGCTCGACTGTCATTAAAGAAATACTTCAAGCAAGAAAACAAAAAAAGTTCGATGACTTATTTGATTTTTGCATAAGAGTTTCTATGAAGATAGTCAATCGTAAGATACTTGAAACTTTAGTGCATTCGGGATGCTTTGACGAGTTTGGGGAGGATCGTGCAGTCCTGCTGGCAAGCCTTGATGTGGCCATTGAACATGCACAGCTTGTTAAGCCTGATGATGATAACCAATTTGACCTATTTGCGGATGATGAATTTTCTCTAAAGCCTAAGTATGTCGAAGTGGACACAATACGGATTGAAGACAAGCTTTATCATGAGAAACTGGCTCTCGGTTTATATTTGTCTGATCATCCTCTTTCAGCTTATGAACAGGAACTGAAAAAGAAGGGTGCATCGTCATTATTCGAACTGGATCAGCAAAAGAAATGGTGTTCGACCGGAGTCTATATTACAGAAGTGAAGAAAATACGAACAAAAAAAGGCGAAGCCATGGCATTTTTGACCGTCAGTGATTCAACTGATGAAATGGAAGCAATCGCTTTTCCTACTGTTTTCAAGAAATCGTCTACCTTAATGAATCAAGGGGAAATAGTTGTCCTCGAAGGAAAGGTAGAAGAACGGGACGGAAAGTGGCAGTTATTGATACAAAATGTTATCGAGATGGACGAATGGTTAAAATCTAAATCTGTCTTGGAAAAGGTTTTATACTTGAAAATCGAAGAAAAGAGAAATACGCCTGATGGTCTTAAAGCCTTAAAAGAAATGCTCAAAGATGATAAAGGCGATACAGATGTTGTCTTATTTTATGAGTCATCCAAAAAATCAGTTCGATTAACAAAAGAGTTTGGAGTTAGTCCCACGCCGTCATTATTAATAAAATTAAGGGACTTCTTAGGAACAAATAATGTTATCTTGAGAGAATAACTATTTACAAAGAATGAAGATGTGATATATTGGATAGGAGATTATGTGGTCAGACCACTATAGTCTGTTTTGAATGAGAGATTCTCTTTCAAAAATATTAAGGAGTGACATGAAACGTGACATTACGTGAAGAATCTTTGCACATGCATAGAATCCATAAAGGGAAATTAGAATCTAAATCTAAAGTGCAAGTTAGGAATGCTAAGGATTTAAGCCTTGCTTATTCTCCTGGGGTTGCTGAACCATGCAAAGAGATCTACGATAAGCCTGAAACTGTTTATGATTACACGATGAAAGGGAATATGGTTGCAGTCGTTTCCGATGGAACAGCAGTACTTGGCCTCGGAAACATTGGACCTGAAGCCGCTCTGCCAGTTATGGAAGGAAAAGCAGTTCTTTTCAAAAGCTTTGCTGGGGTAGATGCATTTCCTATTTGTTTAAATACAACTGATGTTGATAAAATTGTAGAAACAGTCAAGCTTTTAGAGCCTACATTCGGTGGAGTAAATCTTGAAGATATTGCAGCGCCGAACTGTTTTGAAATTGAGGAAAGATTAAAAAAGGAAACAAATATACCAATTTTCCACGATGACCAGCATGGTACGGCAATCGTTACCGTAGCAGGACTAGTGAATGCATTGAAGCTTATTGGTAAAAAAATGACTGAAATCAAAGTAGTTGCAAATGGTGCCGGTGCTGCCGGAATTGCCATCATTAAGCTTTTATATAGCTATGGTGTTAGAGACATAATAATGTGTGATACAAAAGGCGCTATTTATGAAGGTCGCCCTCAAGGTATGAACAAGATTAAAGACGAAGTGGCAAAGTTCACAAATCGTGAAAACCTTAAAGGGAATTTGGGAGACGTCATCAAAGGCGCAGATGTATTTATCGGAGTTTCTGTTGCAGGAGCATTGACAAAAGAAATGGTTCAGACGATGAACTCCGATGCTGTCATTTTTGCAATGGCTAATCCGGTACCTGAATTAATGCCAGAGGAAGCCAAAGAAGCTGGTGCAAAAGTAGTGGGAACAGGACGTTCTGACTTCCCAAATCAGGTAAACAATGTGTTAGCATTCCCTGGAATATTCAGAGGTGCTCTTGATGTTCGTGCCACACACATTAATGAAAAAATGAAAGTGGCTGCTGTTGAGGCCATCGCAAGCTTGGTTCATGAAGACGAACTTAATGCCGACTATGTCATCCCTGGACCGTTTGATCCTCGAGTTGCTCCACACGTTGCAGCTGCAGTAGCTAAGGCTGCTATGGAGACAGGAGTCGCTAGAATTAAAGTGGATCCGAAAGAAATCATGGAAAAGACAATGAGACTCGCGATTATTGGCAAGAGTGAGTGACGAAAAGCGTGGAAACAGCTAAGCAAAGCTCGAAAGTATATATAGAGATCGTGAAGCATCTGCGTACGATGATATCAGCAGATGGATTAAAATCCGGTGATAAACTACCTTCAGAACGAGAATTATCTGAGCGCCTGAATGTTGGGCGCTCTTCCGTTCGCGAAGCATTACGAGCGTTGGAACTTCTCGGACTCATTGAAACGAGACGTGGAGAAGGGACATTTATCAGGGATTTTAAAGGAAATCAACTTGTTCAGCTACTAAGCACTTTCATCCTTCAAGATGAGAAGGCAAAGTACGACGTAGTGGAAACGAAGTATTTCATTGAAATGGATTGTCTTCGTTTAGCCTTGCAAAAAGGGAATGGCATACGCATTGCTGAATTAAAAGGACTTTTAAGGGAAAATGTGATTGACGACGATCAATTCTTTTCATACATTGTACGTTTGGCGGAGAATCACTTATTTTCACGAATATGGCTTATCCTAAAAGACTATTATCGATCACTTTCTTTTGATGAATTAAGTTTTGAAAGGTCCGATTATCTTGTTTTAATTGAGGCATTAGCAAATCAAAATGAAAAAATGACGCTTGAAGCCTACAGGAAGTTAAGGAAGATGTCGAATTCCTAACGACAGAAAACAACAGTATATTATGTAAAAAACCTTTAATGTAATAGAGACAAGCTTAAGCCCTGGTCAAGCGGGCATTTTTTATCCCTTAGTGGTCTGACCACTCGAGGGAATTTAAGGGAATAGTAATCTTTCAAGATATTTTTGACTATACTGTCATGTCACATGAACTTTTTCAAAATGGTGACTTGTGTAAGTTTCACGAACGGGGGAGGTTTCATCTTGCTAAAAGAACTATTTACAAAATCAAAGAAGAAGAAATACGCTACGATTCCAGCTGAAACGGCCAAACAGGATGTTCCTGAAGGGATCATGACGAAGTGTCCTAAATGTAAAAAAATAATGTATACAAAAGAATTAATGAAGAACTTAAAGGTTTGTCTACATTGTGAATATCATCATTCCATGAATTCAACAGAAAGACTTGAAAGCTTTTTTGATGAAGATAGCTTCGTAGAAATGGATGCAAATATGATTAGTGAAAACCCACTACATTTCCCTGATTATATTGAAAAAGTGGAAAAAGACCGTGAAAAAACAGGTATCAACGAAGCAGTACGAACTGGAATTGGACAAGTTAATGGTCTGAAGGCAGCTGTCGCTATTATGGATGCAACGTTTCGAATGGGAAGTATGGGTTCTGTTGTCGGTGAAAAAATCACAAGAGCAATAGAGAAGGCGGATGAACTTTCTATTCCCTTTATTATTTTTACCGCTTCTGGTGGTGCTAGGATGCAGGAAGGTGTCCTCAGTTTGATGCAAATGGCCAAAACGAGCGTAGCCTTAAAGAGATTTAGTGATAACGGTGGCTTAATCATCTCGATTATGACTCATCCGACAACGGGAGGGGTTTCAGCAAGTTTTGCATCTCTAGGTGATTATAACTTTGCTGAACCTGGTGCGTTAATTGGATTTGCAGGCCGAAGAATCATTGAACAGACGATTCGTGAAGACTTACCTGAAGACTTTCAAACTGCAGAATTTTTACTAAAACACGGTCAGTTGGACGCCGTTATTTCTCGTGTAGATATGAAAGAACAAATAGCCAATATTCTCGAAATACATCAGCCAGGTGGTGAGCTAAAGTGGTAGGAGAACTTGAGTTTGAACGTCCAGTCGTTGAATTGCGAAAAAAGATCTTAGAGATTAAGGAATTTTCGAAAAGTGCCGATGTCGACCTATCTTCAGAAATCGATAAGCTAGAAGCGCGCCTTGAAAAGTTGGAGAAAAGTATTTACGAAAATATAAAACCATGGGACCGTGTTCAAATTGCCCGTCATCCAAGCAGGCCTACTACCCTGGATTATATTTCTTATCTATTTGAAGGATTCTTTGAATGCCACGGAGATCGGTATTTTGGCGACGATGAAGCCATTGTTGGAGGAATCGCAAAATTCCAAGGTATGCCTGTAACTGTAATTGGTCACCAACGTGGTAAGGATACAAAAGAAAATATTCGCAGGAATTTTGGAATGCCTCATCCTGAAGGGTATAGAAAAGCTCTAAGACTGATGAAACAAGCTGAGAAGTTCAGAAGACCCATCATTTGTTTCATTGATACAAAGGGTGCTTATCCAGGTAAGGCAGCGGAAGAACGAGGTCAAAGTGAAGCTATCGCAAGAAATTTATTTGAGATGGCAAGCTTGAAGGTACCTGTTATTTGTATCGTTATTGGTGAAGGTGGTAGTGGTGGGGCATTGGCATTAGGAGTAGGTAACCATATTCATATGCTTGAGAATTCCACGTACTCCGTTATTTCTCCAGAAGGAGCAGCTGCACTTTTATGGAAAGATGCTAGTCAGGCTAAGCGCGCTGCAGAAACGATGCGCATCACAGCTCCTGACTTGAAGGAACTTGGTGTCATCGACGAAATCATTCCTGAAGTGAAAGGCGGCGCGCATAAAGATACGAAAGAACAAGCTGAAGAAATTAAGGAAGTCTTGAAGACATCTCTCATTGAACTGTCTCAGCTTTCAGAAGAACAATTGACCAACCATCGCTATGAGAAATATAAAACGATGGGACAATATTCGTTTTTAAAAGAATATATCGGGGTAAATTAAAAGCGTGCTATGAAGCACGCTTTATTTTTGTAAAAAGAATGACGACACAAAAAGTTCACCGAATACATCGTGTAAACGATTACATTTAGATATGAAACGCTTTCATTTAACTGATAATTACGTCTATTGATAACAATTAAATGATTATGTTGTTATAGATTTTTCTTCATGTTATTTTAGAAATATTCCCGGTAATTATGTAAATAATAAACTAAGTTATTTAGCTTATTAGAGTAGATTTTCTACTATTTACTTACAAATGTATACATATTTAATACTAAAATTTCGAGGTGGTTTTCATGAAGAGAATTGGGGTCTTAACAAGCGGTGGGGATGCACCAGGTATGAACCCAGCAGTTCGTGCGGTTGTACGTAAAGCAATTTACCATGAAATTGAGGTATATGGCATTTATGGTGGTTATTCAGGTCTCATTAGCGGAAACATAAAAAAGTTGGAACTTGGTTCCGTAGGCGATATCATTCACCGTGGTGGTACAACTCTATATTCAGCTCGTTGTGAAGAATTTAAAACAAAAGAAGGCCAGCAAAAAGGCATAGAACAATTGAAAAAGCATGGAATTGATGGACTAGTTGTCATCGGTGGAGACGGATCTTACCGCGGTGCAAAGGCACTAACTGAACAAGGCTTTCCATGTGTAGGTGTTCCTGGAACAATCGATAACGATATTCCAGGTACTGAATTTACGATCGGATTTGACACAGCATTGAATACAGTTATTGACGCAATTGATAAAATTCGTGATACAGCTACTTCCCATGAAAGAACTTTTATTATTGAAGTAATGGGTCGAGACGCAGGAGACCTCGCTTTGTGGGCAGGACTAGCAGGTGGAGCTGAAACAATCTTGATACCTGAAGAAAACTACGATATGGACGAAATCGCAGCTAGATTGAAAAAAGGCCATGAGCGTGGGAAAAAACACAGTATTATCGTTGTTGCTGAAGGAGTTTGCAGCGGAGTTGAATTTGCTAAGCAATTGAAAGAGGCTACAAACTTCGATACTCGCGTCTCAGTTCTTGGTCATATTCAACGTGGTGGTTCTCCAACAGCATTTGACCGCGTATTAGCGAGCCGTTTAGGAGCGAAAGCGGTTGAATTACTAATCGAAGGCAAGGGTGGCCGCGCAGTAGGAATCGAAAAAAACATCCTAGTTGATTACGATATCATTGAAGCACTTGGTCGAAAGCATACCGTTGATTTGGAACTTTATAAATTATCTAAAGAATTGTCCATCTAATCGGACATATAGGAGGAAAATAGCATGTCTCGTAAAACAAAAATCGTATGTACTATCGGACCTGCAAGTGAAAGTGTTGAGAAATTAACTCAACTTATAAATGCAGGCATGAATGTAGCTCGTTTAAATTTCTCGCACGGTGATTTCGCTGAACACGGAGCTCGTATCAAAAATATTCGTGAAGCAGCAGAAGTTACAGGGAAAACTGTTGCGATTCTTTTAGATACTAAAGGACCAGAAATCCGTACACACAATATGGTGAACGGTGGCTTTGAATTAACTTCAGGTTCTCAAAGTATCATCTCTATGAATGAAGTTGAGGGTACTCCTGAAAAGTTCTCAGTTACCTATCCTGGCTTGATTGAAGATGTTCATGTTGGTTCAAGAATCCTTCTTGATGATGGTCTAATTGGATTGGAAGTAACTGAAATTGATAAAGAAGCGAACGAAATTCATGTTAACGTGCTTAACAGTGGAACATTGAAAAACAAAAAGGGTGTTAACGTTCCTGGGGTTTCTGTAAATCTACCTGGTATTACAGAAAAAGATACACAGGATATCCTATTTGGAATCGAGCAAGGCATTGATTTTATCGCTGCATCTTTCGTAAGACGTGCTAAGGATGTTCTTGAAATTCGTCAGTTATTAGAAAACAACAACGCAACTCACATCCATATCATTCCTAAAATTGAAAACCAAGAAGGTGTCGATAACATCGATGAAATCCTTGAGATTTCTGACGGCTTAATGGTTGCTCGTGGTGACTTGGGAGTTGAAATTCCTGCAGAAGAAGTTCCACTTGTTCAAAAGCAATTAATCAAAAAATGTAATGCCCTTGGTAAGCCAGTTATTACAGCTACTCAAATGCTGGATTCTATGCAACGTAACCCAAGACCTACACGTGCGGAAGCAAGTGACGTAGCAAACGCAATCTTCGATGGTACGGATGCAATCATGCTTTCAGGTGAAACAGCTGCTGGATTATATCCTGTAGAAGCAGTTCAAACAATGAACAATATTGCTTCACGCGCTGAATCAGCGTTAGACCATAAAGAACTTCTTTCTAACTTAAGCAAAAACACGGATCATAATATTACAGATGCTATTGGTCAATCGGTTGCTCATACAGCATTGAATTTAGAAGTAAGTGCAATCATTACTCCAACGGAAAGCGGACACACAGCACGCATGATTTCCAAATACCGTCCAAAGGCGCCAATCGTCGCGGTAACTTCAGATGCGTCTGTTTCTCGCCGCTTAAACCTTGTATGGGGTGTATATCCACAGCTTGGTAAAGAAGCGACTACTACAGATGAAATGTTAGATGTAGCAGTTGAAGAAAGTGTTAACAGTGGAATTGTCAAACATGGTGATTTAGTTGTCATCACAGCAGGTGTTCCTGTAGGTGAAGCTGGAACAACGAACTTGATGAAAATTCATGTTGTTGGAGACATTCTTGTAAAAGCACAAGGAATTGGCCGAAAATCTGCTTATGGCAAAGTGGTGGTTGCTAAAAATGCTGAAGAAGCTTTGCAAAAAGTAAAGCCGGGATCTATCCTAATCACAATCGGTTCTGACCGTGAAATGATGCCTGCCCTTGAAAAATGCAGTGCCCTCATTACGGAAGAAGGCGGATTAACAAGTCATGCTGCCGTTGTAGGCTTAAACCTTGGAATTCCTGTAATTGTCGGTGTCGAAAATGCAACGGAAATGTTCAAGGATGGGCAGGAAATTACTGTTGATGCATCAAGGGGAGTAATTTATAACGGTCATGCAAGTGTGCTATAATTTAAAGTGGATTTGAAAAGAAGGGAATCTTTTTCCCTTCTTTTTCCTATATATAAAGAGAAAGCTTTTTCACTGCGTTTTCTGTAGAGGGAGTGTTTTAGGATGCGGTTATTCTTACTATTAATCATTATTGTTCCTGCTGCAGAAATGGGAATTCTTCTGTTGTCTGGAAACACGATCGGAGTCTGGCCAACGATTGCCATGATTGTTTTAACAGGAGTCATTGGTTCATATTTGGCAAAAAAACAAGGTATCCGAACAATTAGGAAGGCACAGGAACAGTTAAGTTATGGACAAATTCCTGGTGATGCTGTCCTTGATGGCATTTGCATTTTAATTGGAGGCACACTATTGTTAACGCCGGGTTTCATTACGGATATCGTGGGGATTTTACTCCTAGCTCCACCAACAAGAATTTTCTTTAAAAAGATGCTTACCTCGTCATTCAAAAAATGGATTGATAAAGGGAATCTGCGAATCATTCGATAACATTAAAAAACGCCGCCTCCAAATTGGAGGACGGCGTTTTACGCTTCTTTTCCTTTTATGAATGCCCATAGGTCCCTAAATACATTTGCTTTGTTTAATGTGGTAATGATAACGAGAACGACTGGACCTACGATCAATCCAAGAAAACCAATCAATTTAAATCCAACAAATAAGGCAATCAATGTAGCTAATGGATCAAGACCTATACTCGATGAAAGAATCTTTGGCTCCATGATCTGTCTCTGTACAAGAACGACCACGTATAGAACGCCAAGTCCAATAGCCAGGCTCATGTCACCTGCAATCGCCTCATATATGATCCAAGGAATGAAAACAGCTCCAGTACCTAAGTAAGGAATGATATCAACAATTCCTGAAACGAGAGCAATCGTAATCGCATAATCCACCCGCAGAATCAGTAATCCAATCAAAATAATGACGGTTGTAATCGATATTAAAGTCAATTGTGCTTTTAGAAATCCAAATAAAGCTTTCTTAAGGTCAGCAAACACGGTCTTTGTACTGTATTTAGCTCTTTCGGGTAAAAGCTTATCACCAATGGCAGTCAATTTAAACCAATCCTTGCTGATGAAAAATGTTGCAAGCAAAGAAAAGATTAATACAGTAGCTGCGCTTGGAAACCATGAAAGGATGACTGGTATATTACCAAAAAAGTTTTGAATAAAGTCTCCAACTGTAGTGGCAATGCTTGTTCCAACGTTCTGAATATTTTCCATTATGGTATCTTGCTGACCGACCTCAAGAGTGTTAAACAGACTTGTCAGTTGATTATATAATGGGATGATTTGTGCGGCGAAAAGATTTTCTATGTAGTTAATGACTGTATCCAAATGCTTTGGAACTACATTCGCTAGATAATTAGCCCCCGAAACAATTTCAGCTATCAGTAAAGTGATGAGGCCCGCAAAAACAGCAAAAATAATGATGATTCCTGTAAAGACAGCTAGTGAACGCGGCATCCTGGCTTTCTTTTCAAAAAAGTTAACAAGTGGATTCATCATGTAGGCTATGCCTAAGCCGATTAGAAAGGGATATGTAAGCCTTGAAATGTGAAGAAAGCTCCATAATGCAATCAAAATGATGGCTAACACGAGAATGAAACGTACAGATCTATAGAGATAAATCTTATTCACATAGAAACCTCCTTTAATATGTTAATAATAGTTAATTGTAGTGTATCACTTAATAGGAAATTCACAATATCGTATGATTTAATATACGAACTTTTTGGGGGAAAGTTTCATTCAGGTAATTGATAAAATTATTCAATAAGAAGAACGGTATCGTTATGCTAAAATAATAAGAGATATACATTGGGAGTGATTTTATTGTTTTCTGAGCCTATTATCTTCTTGATTCTATTGCTTGTAATTGGATATATCGCCAAAAATACTTCGCTCATCATTGCAGTAATTTGCTTATTAATATTAAAGATTGCAGGTTTCGAGTCAAAAACCTTTAGCTTTATTCAGGGTAAAGGTATTAACTGGGGTGTAACGATTATCACCATTGCGGTTTTAGCTCCTATCGCAAGTGGGGAAATTGGCATGAAGGATTTAACCGCTGCATTTAAATCACCTTTTGCGTGGATTGCTTTAGTTTCAGGAATTGTAGTCGCATTACTAGCCAAAGGTGGAGTGACTTTGCTTGCTGATGATCCGCAAATAACTGCAGCACTGGTATTTGGAACAATCCTTGCCGTTTCTTTATTTAAAGGGGTGGCAGTTGGACCACTTATTGGCGCTGGAATTGCCTATGTGGCGATGAAAATGCTTGATGTGTTCAAATAGACTTTTCTTTGGTGGAATAATATTTTTATGGTTTTTGAGTTCTTTTCATTCACAAAAGTCTGATAATTGTTTATAATAAGACTTGAAAGCGCATCCTTTAATAATATTAGGATGGAAATGGAATACTATTTAAGTTTAAAAAAATTCAAACGCTTTCTTTTCTTATTAACACTCCGAGCAACCGCTCAATAGTAGTTTAGAAAAAAGCGAGTAAAGGGTAAAAGAAAATGTTCCAAATAGGTCTGTGGATCGACGATAGTCGGCTTCATTATAAATAGGCATTCGAATGCCTGCGTGATGCGGAAAAAGAATCGCGTTCAATCTTGCAGGTTGGAGTGATCTTACAAAAATTGCATGTATACAGACAAATGGGTTTTGGGGAATTCAGAACATTAAGGAGAGATTCATTATGACAGTTACACGTGGTCTTGAAGGGGTAGTGGCTACAACATCATCAATCAGCTCCATTATTGATGACACACTTACATATGTTGGCTATGATATCGATGATCTGGCTGCAAATGCTACTTTCGAAGAAGTAATATATCTACTTTGGCACCGTAAATTGCCTAACAAGTCTGAATTAGAAACGCTAAAGCAACAACTATCGGAAAATACTGAACTTCCAAAAGAAGTTTTAGAACACTTTAAGATGTATCCTATCGAAAAGGTTCACCCGATGGCAGCTCTACGTACAGCTGTTTCTTTATTAGGTTTATATGACGAAGAAGCAGATGTGATGGACGAAGAAGCAAACTATCGCAAAGCTATTCGTTTGCAGGCTAAAATGCCGGCACTTGTTACAACATTTGCTCGTGTTAGAAAAGGTCTAGATCCTATTGCTCCAAGAAAAGATTTAAGCTTAGCAGCTAATTTCTTATACATGTTAACTGGTAACGAGCCTGATGAAATTGCTGTTAAAGCAATGGACAACGCATTAGTATTGCACGCTGATCATGAATTGAACGCTTCAACATTCACAGCACGTGTATGTGTGGCTACTCTTTCAGACATCTATTCAGGTGTAACTTCTGCGCTGGGTGCATTAAAAGGCCCACTTCATGGCGGCGCAAATGAAGCTGTTATGAAGATGTTAAAAGAAATTGGCACAGTTGAAAATGTTGAATCTTACGTTCACGAAAAGCTTGCAAACAAAGAAAAAATCATGGGCTTTGGTCACCGTGTGTATCGCAATGGTGACCCACGTGCAAAACACTTGCGTGAAATGGCGAAGAAATTGACAGAACTTACTGGTGAACCCCACTGGTATGAAATGTCTACTAAGATTGAATCAATCGTTACGGGCGAAAAGAAACTTCCACCAAACGTAGATTTCTATTCTGCTTCTGTTTATCACAGCTTAGGTATCGATCATGATTTATTCACGCCAATCTTTGCAGTAAGTCGTGTGTCTGGATGGCTTGCTCATATCCTTGAGCAATATGAAAATAATAGATTGATTCGTCCACGTGCAGATTATACTGGACCTGGAATGCAAAGCTACGTACCTATCGAACAACGAAGCTAAGGGATGAAAAAGTCAGAATTCAAAGATTAATGGCTTTTGTCTATTAATTTTTGAATTCTGACTCGTAAAAAGTTAGAATTATAAGAGTATATAAAATAAATTAGTGTACATGCAGGATTTTGGGTGTTTTTAACCCTTTTCTAGGCAGTCACTTTTTTTTCAGAACATGGAGGGAAAACAATGCAAGGTGAAAAAATTTTAGTAAAAGACGGAGTTCTTAATGTTCCAAATCAACCAATCGTTCCATTTATCGAAGGCGACGGAACAGGTCCAGATATTTGGGCAGCAGCTTCAAAAGTATTAGATGCTGCAGTAGAAAAAGCTTATAAAGGCGAGAAGAAAATTGTTTGGAAAGAAGTACTTGCTGGTGAAAAAGCATTCAATCAAACAGGTGAATGGCTTCCACAAGAAACTTTGGATGTAATAAATGAGTATTTGATCGCTATCAAAGGTCCACTTACAACTCCAGTTGGAGGCGGTATTCGTTCATTGAACGTTGCTCTTCGTCAAGAATTGGACTTATTCGTATGTCTTCGTCCAGTACGTTGGTTTGAAGGTGTTCCTTCTCCAGTTAAGCGTCCTCAAGATACTGACATGGTTATTTTCCGTGAAAATACTGAAGATATCTATGCTGGAATCGAATATGCATCTGGTTCAGATGAAGTGAAAAAGCTAATCGGTTTCCTTCAAAGTGAATTAGGTGTGAAGAAAATCCGTTTCCCTGAAACTTCTGGTATTGGTATTAAGCCAATTTCTGAAGAAGGTACTTCTCGTTTAGTTCGTGCTGCTCTAAATTATGCAATCAAAGAAGGACGTAAGTCACTGACGATTGTACATAAAGGGAACATCATGAAGTTCACAGAAGGTGCTTTCAAAAACTGGGGATATGAATTGGCTGAAAAAGAATTCGGCGATAAAGTATTCACATGGGCACAATATGACCGCATTAAAGAAGAGCAAGGCACTGAAGCAGCAAACAAAGCACAAGCTGATGCTGAGGCAGCTGGTAAAATCATCGTGAAAGATGCGATTGCTGATATCTTCTTACAACAAATCTTAACTCGTCCAAAAGAGTTTGATGTTGTAGCGACAATGAACTTAAATGGTGACTACATTTCTGATGCACTTGCTGCACAAGTAGGTGGAATTGGTATTGCTCCTGGGGCAAACATCAACTACGAAACTGGGCATGCAATCTTTGAAGCAACTCACGGAACTGCTCCAAAATATGCTGGATTAGATAAAGTAAATCCATCATCTGTCATCTTGTCTGGTGTATTGATGCTTGAACACCTAGGATGGAATGAAGCAGCTACTATGATTGTTAAATCTATGGAAAAAACAATCGCTTCTAAAGTTGTAACTTACGACTTCGCTCGTCTAATGGACGGCGCAACAGAAGTTAAAGCTTCAGAATTCGGCGACGAACTAATCAAGAACATGGAATAAGATAACGTGTGGCTGCCTAGGCAGCCCTCGTTGTACATAAACAAAGGGATACGAATTCATTCAAGGGGGAAGACAAAATGGCAATGAACCGTAAAAAGATTTCGGTTATCGGTGGAGGCTTTACAGGTGCAACGACTGCATTCCTTTTAGCTCAAAAGGAACTTGGAGATGTTGTTTTAGTAGATATCCCACAAATGGAAAACCCTACAAAAGGTAAAGCGTTAGACATGCTTGAAGCATCTCCTGTTCAAGGATTCGACGCAAATATCACCGGTACTTCTAACTATGAAGATACGAAGGATTCCGATATCGTAGTCATTACTGCTGGTATTGCCCGTAAGCCTGGTATGAGCCGTGACGATCTTGTTCAAACAAACCAAAAAATTATGAAGAGCGTAACACAAGAAATTGTGAAACACTCTCCAAACTGTTACATCATCGTTTTGACCAATCCAGTTGATGCCATGACTTATACAGTTTTCAAAGAATCTGGTTTCCCTAAGAATCGTGTAATCGGACAATCTGGAGTACTTGATACTGCACGTTTCCGTACATTCGTCTCCCAAGAATTGAATCTTTCAGTTAAAGATGTAACAGGTTTTGTACTAGGTGGTCATGGAGATGACATGGTACCGCTTGTTCGTTATTCATATGCTGGTGGAATCCCTCTTGAAACACTTATTCCTAAAGATCGTTTAGATGCAATCGTAGAACGTACGCGTAAAGGCGGCGGTGAAATCGTAAACTTGCTTGGTAACGGAAGTGCATATTATGCACCAGCTGCATCACTAGTTGAAATGTGTGAAGCGCTTCTTAAGGACCAACGTAGAGTATTACCTTCTATTGCCTATTTAGAAGGGGAATATGGTTACAATGGCATATATCTTGGAGTTCCAACAATCCTAGGTGCCAATGGAATTGAAAAAATAATTGAACTTGAGCTAACTGAAGAAGAAAAGACTGCTTTAGACCGTTCTGCAGATGCAGTTCGTAATGTAATGGCTGTTTTAGCTTAAGAATAAAAAATTCGGGGATTCTCCCCGAATTTTTTTTCAAAATAAAAGAAACTATAAGCCTGATGGTAAAGTGGTTTCATATCAATGGCAGTCTAGAAATCTTAATTGTGAATAACTGGTTTAGCTACAGCGCTATATATGGGCGCTTGCGCTTTTCTAACTTGGAGGTGCTTGTTTAATGTTGCTAGGAAAGAAAAGAAAGCTTGGAAGACAAATTGATGAGATTTCAGTTGGGGAAAAACTCTCCTTAACAGAAAAGATTGAAGATAAGGATTTACTCTTATATTTGGGGTTAACGAATGATGCCAACCCACTTTATATTCAACATGACTATGCTTCACAGACTCCTTTTCAAAAACCAATCGTTCCAAGCATCATGTTGACGGGAATTATTACAGCTGCTGTCTCCAAGTATATGCCTGGTCCAGGTAGTCATATTTTGAAACAAGTAATTAGCTTCCCTAAGGCTGTTTATCATTATGGGACTGTGAATTTCTTATTCGAAGTCATTGAAGTGAATAAGAGAGAACATACAGTAGTGATTTCCGTTGAAGGAAAAGATGATGAAGATGTTACGGTAATCCAAGGTGAGATTATGGTTTGCCCGCCACATCGTTTAGCAGAAGTAGATGGAAGCGCTTTAGATAATTTTTAATACGTTGAAAGAGATGTGATTTTGCAATCACGTCTCTTTTTTTTACATATAGAGGTACAAGAATTGAGTGAATCTGTTACTTTTATATTATAATATTATCAATTGGTACTTGGACTGAATTGGATGGGGTAATAAAATTGGCGGAGGCGACTATGAAGAATAAAGTGTTGGTAGTTGATGACGAACAGTCAATTGTGACATTGCTAAAATACAACTTGGAGCAGGCTGGCTTTGAGGTGATTACGTCAATGGACGGAGCTGAGGGGAAAGCGCTGGCCGTTGAAGAAAGCCCTGATATTATTGTTTTGGATCTTATGCTTCCGACGTTGGATGGAATTGAAGTATGTAAACAACTTCGCCAACAAAAAGTTACAACACCGATATTGATGCTTACAGCTAAGGATGACGAGTTTGATAAAGTATTAGGTCTTGAACTTGGAGCAGATGACTATATGACTAAACCATTTAGTCCTCGTGAAGTAATCGCTCGAGTAAAAGCTATTTTAAGAAGATCCAGTATCCAAAGTGAACAAAGAGCAGAACAAACAGATGACCCTCAATCCTTACATATTGGAGAACTTAAAATTTACCCTGAGCAATATGAAGCTTTTTATCGCGAACAATTATTGGAATTGACGCCGAAGGAATTCGAACTATTATTATACCTAGCAAAGCATAAGGGAAGAGTTCTTACACGAGATCAGCTCTTAAGTGCCGTGTGGAATTATGACTTTGCAGGAGATACGAGAATCGTGGACGTGCATATTTCCCATCTTCGTGAAAAAATTGAAAGTGATACAAAAAAACCAGTATATATAAAAACAATTCGAGGATTAGGATATAAGTTGGAGGAGCCCAAAGGAGAATGACCAAATTTAGGACAAGGCTTCTGATTGCGCTAATCAGTTTAATAGGGGTCGTTTTAATTGGCCTAGGATTGCTGTTGGGCCAATTATTTAAGACTTATTATCTGAATTCCTTTTATGATAATTTGAAAAAAGAAACATTTCTGTTAAAGAACTATATTGAGGATCAAGGTGGCTTTGCCAATTTTGATGAAAAAAAAGCTCTAGAAC
Source organism: Bacillus sp. cl95 (assembly GCF_900115925.1). GTDB lineage: Bacteria > Bacillota > Bacilli > Bacillales > Cytobacillaceae > Neobacillus_A. The sequence goes on from NZ_FOYF01000002.1 coordinate 150,465, forward strand.
TGAGTAAAACTCTTGAAGCAAGAATCTCTCTTACGGATGTCGAAGGGAGAATCTTGTACGACAGTGGTTTGATGACGGATTGGGGATTTTATCAGCATCAAGAAGTAATCAAAGAAGCCATCAGTAAGAAACCGAAAAAAGAAAATAGAATAGAAGTAGCTGGTAAGGATGAACTTCATTATTATTGGAGCCCGGTAATGAAAGATGGCAAGCAAGAAGGCTATCTCATCTTAAGTTCACAAAAAAGTTTGCTTAATAAAGTGTACAGCAAGATTTGGTGGCTTCTCATAGTAAGTCTTGGTTTTGCGCTCATTTTGATTATTTTGCTTGGCTCTAGAATTACAGCAAGATATACTAAGCCGATTGAATCGGCTACGAATGTTGCAATCGAGCTCGCTAAAGGGAACTATTGGGCAAGAACATTTGAAGACCGTATGGATGAGACAGGCATGCTTAGTTCTTCCATCAATATATTGGCTCGAAACCTTCAAGAAATGGTGAAAGCGCAGGAGATGCAGCAGGATAGACTCAGTACATTAATTGAGAATATGGGCAGTGGGTTAATCTTAATCGACAGCCGGGGTTACATAAACTTAATTAATCGCGGTTATATCAATATTTTTAAAGTATATTCTTCTGACTATTTATATCAACTATATTATGATGTCATTGAACATAAAGAAGTTACGGAAATTATTGAAGAAATTTTCATGACAGAACAGAAAGTTAGTAAACAGCTGCATTTGCCTATATCAATTGAACGCAGATACTTTGATGTATATGGTGTCCCTATCATCGGGAACAACAATGTCTGGAAGGGCGTATTGTTAGTATTTCATGATATTACTGAGTTGAAAAAACTTGAACAAATGAGAAAAGACTTTGTGGCAAACGTGTCTCATGAATTAAATACACCGATTACTTCTATTAAAGGTTTTTCAGAAACATTGCTTGATGGTGCTATGGAGGATCGCGGAACTCTAGAAGCGTTTCTTTCCATTATTCTAAAAGAAAGTGATCGTCTTCAATCATTGGTTCAAGATCTACTAGACCTTTCTAAGATTGAACAGCAGGGCTTTGAATTAAATATTGTAAAAGTTGATCTTATCCCGACCGTTAACCACGTAATGGCAATCCTTGGGGGAAAAGCAGTAGAGAAGCAAATCAAACTCGAACTGCACGCTGAAGAGGAACATGTCTATATCGAAGGTGATGTCCATCGACTTAAACAGATTCTAATCAATCTGATTAACAATGCGATTTCATACACATTGCCTGATGGAGTTGTATCAGTTTCGATTATGCGGAAAGGTAAGAAAGTCCGGATTTCTGTAAAAGACTCTGGAATTGGAATAGAGAAGACAGAGATATCAAGGATTTTCGAACGGTTTTATCGAATTGATCGTGCCAGAGCCAGGAACTCGGGAGGCACTGGTCTAGGACTAGCCATCGTAAAACATTTAGTGGAAGCTCATAAAGGTAATATCTCTGTAAAAAGTGAAGTGGGCAAGGGGAGCGAATTCTTAATCGAGTTTCATCAATCATTCCCAATGAAAAAACACTAATATTATTTAATTCTTAATTTTCATATTTACATAAACTTTACAGTTGATTTATGTTAGCTTAATAAAATGAGGTTAAGATAATTAGTGAAAGCCCCTTCATCCAAGGAGCCAAACAAAAAGAAAGACGAAAGCAGACCCCGCTTTCGTCTTTCTTTTTGTATTATTTTTGTAACTTTTCAAATATATATCCGTATTAATGGTTACAGCCTAGGAAAGTAGGGATGTTCATGCTTACCCTTAAAAAATTGAATGTTTATGTTGGACTTATTTTTTTGACGATTACTCTTGGAATACTCGCGTTTACCACTTGGTACACCGTTGATGAATCAGAACAAGCCGTTATTCTAACCTTTGGTAAGGTGGAAGAGGGGCTGAATGAACCAGGCTTGCACTTTAAATTGCCTTGGCCTATTCAAAGTGTTGAGAAGTTATCAAAAGAAACATTCAGCTTGCAATTTGGTTATGAAGAAAAGGATGGTAAAATCAAAGAATTTCCAGAGGATACAAAAATGATAACGGGTGACGAAAATATTGTACTTGCTGATTTAGTAGTGCAATGGAAGATTACCGACCCAGCCAAATATTTATATAATTCTAATGATCCTAAAGAAATATTGTATGATTCCACTTCTGCATCTGTTAGAAGCATTATAGGGAATTCAAAAATTGATGACGCTTTGACTTCTGGTAAAGCCGAAATTGAGGCGGAAGTGAGAGACCTTTTATCCGCTTTAATTGACAAGTACGATATTGGTATTTCTGTGCTTGCCGTAAAGCTTCAAGATGTGGAACTGCCTAATGACAAAGTTCGTAAGGCTTTTACAGACGTTACCGATGCTAGGGAAACGATGAATACAAAGATCAATGAAGCGAAGAAGTATAAGAATAAGCGTACGAATGAGGCAGCTGGGGAAAAGGATGCACTCGCATATAAAGCAGCCGGCGATAAGGCTGCCAGAATTGAAAGGGCTCGTGGGGATGTCGCAGTCTTTAATAAGCTATATGGTGAATACAAAAACAACCCTGAAATTACGAAGCAACGACTCGTATTAGAAACAATTGAACAAGTATTGCCGGGATCTGAAATCTATATTATGAACGATGATGGAAACACGATGAAATACTTCCCTATTCGTCCATTAGAAGCCGATAAGCAAAAGGCAAAAGATGAAGGAAGTGAAAACAATGAGTGATCAAAATGTGATCAATATGAATGAGCGTGGTGCAAACAAATTTAATTGGCGTAATAATATGAAAGCCGGCATCTTCCTTCTCTTTTTGATCATACTGCTCGCCATTATTTTCAGTAATGTTTTTATCGTAAAAGAAGGGGAGTACAAAGTTATTCGTCAATTTGGAGAAGTAGTCAGAATTGAAAGCAGTCCAGGACTTTCTTATAAAATTCCATTCGTGCAAAGTGTTTCTGCATTACCAAAATACCAAATGACCTACGATGTTTCGGAGGCGGAGATCAATACAAAAGATAAAAAAAGGATCATAATTGATAATTATGCGGTTTGGAGAATCGCTGACCCCAAAAAAATGATTTCAAATGCTAGAAATCTTACAAACGCAGAGACGAGGATGGAAGAAATGATCTATTCTGTCGTCCGAACTGAGTTAGGGCAACTGAATTATGATGAGATTATCAATGATGAAAAGTCTTCAAGGGGGTCATTGAACGATCGTATTACGGAAAAAGTGAACGAACTTCTAGCAAATGACCAATATGGAATCATTGTGACAGATGTCCGTATGAAAAGAACCGACTTGCCTGCCGAAAATGAAAAATCAGTTTATATCAGGATGATATCTGAACGTGAATCAAAGGCACAGGAATACTTATCAATGGGCGATGCAGAGAAAAATAGAATTGAGGCTAACACGGATCGTGAAGTGAATGAAATGCTCGCAAAAGCCCAGGCGGATGCAGAAGTCATTCGTGCTGAAGGTGAAGCCGAAGCTGCCAAGGTTTATAATGAATCTTTCTCAAAAGACCCTAGCTTTTACGCATTGTATAGGACTCTTGAATCTTATAAGAAAACGATCGATGGGGAGACTGTCATCGTGCTTCCTTCTGATTCACCGTATGCAAGATTGTTAATGGGTTACACGGAGTAATGAACCCTTGAGAATTCCAAATGAATTTTAAGGCGCATTGTTGATTTTGGCAATATGTTGATTGGAGTGGAAGGCGGGCGACTCCTCGAAAATTCTTTCGCATTTTCTTCGTGCGGTGCGATTTCGATGGAGTATAATCAATGTCCTGCGGGAAAAGCGGGTCAAGGGAGACCCCGCAGGCGCACAGCGCCGCGGAGGCTCCCGACCGCCCGCGGAAAGCGAATGCCTGGAACGGAAATCAACAGGCATGCAGAGAGAAATCTTAAAATCCTAACTTTACAATGGCCGTTATTTTCCTTTCCAATTCTACTTTGTTAGAATGAAGAGAGGAAAAACGGCCATTTTTGTATAGTCGTAAGATAGAGGAGGAATACGAATGACAAAGAAACTCGTTCTGATTGATGGAAACAGTATTGCATATCGTGCTTTTTTTGCACTTCCATTACTGAACAATGATAAAGGTATACATACAAATGCAGTCTATGGATTCACAATGATGCTCATGAAAATTATAGAGGATGAAAAGCCTACACATATTCTTGTGGCTTTTGATGCCGGTAAAACAACATTCCGTCACAAGACATTCAGTGAATATAAAGGTGGAAGACAGAAAACCCCACCAGAGCTTTCAGAGCAATTTCCTTTTATCAGGGACTTGTTAGATTCATATGGAATTGCACGTTACGAACTTGAGAATTATGAAGCGGATGATATTATTGGAACGCTTTCGCTAAAAGCTGAACAAGATGGTTACGAGGTTAAGGTTATTTCCGGGGATAAGGATTTAACTCAATTGGCTTCTCCTCACACAACGGTAAATATTACTCGAAAAGGGATTACGGATATCGAGGAATACACCCCTGAACATGTAATGGAAAAATACGGACTTACTCCAGAACGAATTATTGATATGAAAGGTCTGATGGGTGACAGCTCAGATAATATCCCAGGTGTTCCGGGAGTGGGAGAAAAGACAGCGATTAAACTGTTAAAAGAATTCTCTACACTTGAAAACTTACTTGAATCTATTGACCAAGTAAGTGGGAATAAATTGAAAGAAAAATTAGCAGAGTTTAAGCAACAAGCCATCATGAGTAAAGAACTAGCAACGATCACAAGAGAAGCCCCGATTACAATTGCGGTCGACGAAGTTGAATATAATGGCTTTGATCATCAAAAAGTCGCTCAAATTTTTAAAGAGTTAGGCTTCAACTCTTTATTGGACAAGTTAGGGGTAGATTCTGAAGAATCGATGGAAGTTGAACTTGAAGACGTTTCTGTTGTGATTGCTGAAGAAATTACACCTGAAATGTTAACAGAACATAGCTCTCTTTATGTTGAAATGCTTGAGGAGAACTATCATTATGCGGATATCATCGGTCTTGTGGTGGTAAATGAAAACGGCAATTTTTATTTGCCACTTGAAAAAGCTATTGCTTCTTCCCAGTTTAAGGCTTGGGCAGAAAATGAACACATGAAAAAAATCGTCTATGATGCAAAAAGGTCGGAAGTATCGTTAAGAAGGCATGGAATCCATTTGAGTGGTGTCGAATTTGATATTTATATTGCGGGTTATGTCTTAAATCCTTCTGAGACAATTGAGGGTATATCCTCTATTGCCAATCAATACGGATTGAAGCTTCAATCAGATGAAGCTGTTTACGGAAAAGGGGCTAAACGTAAAGTTCCAGTAGAAGCAATCCTTGCCGAACATCTTGTTAGAAAAGGGATTGCCATGAACGACCTTTATGGGAAGTTTCAAGAAGGACTTGAAGAAAATCAGCAATTAGAATTGTTTAAAGAGCTTGAAATGCCACTCTCACTTATTTTAGCTGATATGGAATCAACCGGAATTAAAGTCGATTTGGAAAGACTTCGTAAGATGGGGGATGAAATCCAGGAGAAGCTAACAAAAATTGAAGCGAAAATATATGAGTTAGCAGGTGAAACTTTTAATATTAACTCGCCAAAACAACTTGGTGTTGTGTTGTTCGAGAATTTGAAACTCCCTGCATCTAAAAAAACAAAGACAGGTTATTCTACTTCAGCGGATGTACTGGAGAAATTGGCAGCAGAGCATGAAATTATCGCTGAAATTCTTCAATATCGACAACTGGGTAAGCTTCAGTCGACATATATTGAAGGATTATTAAAGGTTGTTAATCATGAAACGGGCAAAGTCCACACCCGTTATAATCAGGCATTAACGCAAACAGGAAGACTAAGCTCAACAGATCCAAATCTGCAAAACATTCCAATCAGGCTAGAAGAAGGCAGGAAAATTCGTCAGGCGTTTATCCCTTCTGAAAAAGGTTGGATCATTTTTGCAGCGGATTATTCGCAAATTGAATTAAGGGTGCTTGCTCATATAGCGGATGATGAAAAGCTTATTCAAGCTTTTAAGGAAGATGCTGATATTCATACGAAGACCGCAATGGAAGTTTTCCACGTAAGTGCTGATGAAGTGACATCCAATATGAGAAGGCATGCTAAAGCTGTTAATTTCGGGATTGTTTATGGTATTAGCGACTTCGGGCTTTCACAAAGTCTTGGAATTAGCAGAAAAGAAGCGGGATTGTTTATTGATCGCTATTTAAAGAGTTATCCTGGAGTAAAGGAATACATGGATGATATTATCCAAGTTGCAAAACAAAAAGGCTTCGTATCTACGCTCTTACAAAGAAGAAGGTACATTCCTGAGATCAACAGTCGTAACTTCAATTTGCGAGGATTTGCAGAGAGAACGGCAATGAATACACCAATTCAAGGAAGTGCAGCTGATATCATCAAGAAAGCCATGATTGATATGGCTGAAAGACTTAAAGAATCAGGTTTGAAAACTCGTCTTTTACTTCAAGTTCACGATGAATTGATCTTTGAGGCTCCAGAAGAAGAAGTAGAAATGTTAAAGAACCTTGTACCGGAAGTAATGGAAAATGCTGTGGAACTTAAGGTTCCGTTGAAGGTTGATTACTCATATGGTCCAACATGGTTTGATGCAAAATAAAGATTTGAAAGGGGGTGTCTCCTTTGCCTGAATTACCAGAGGTGGAAACCGTTCGCAAGACATTGAAAGCGTTAGTAACGGATAAGACAATTGAAAGTGTCACTGTGAAATGGCCAAAGATGATCAAGAGGGATGTCGACCAGTTTGTGGATGCTCTCAAAGGTCAAACGATTATTGATGTAAGACGCAGAGGAAAGTTTCTTATTCTCGATACAGACGATTTTGCTCTTGTATCCCACTTAAGAATGGAAGGGAAATACGGAGTTTATCCGAAAGACGAAGCGATGGATAAACATACGCATGTTATCTTTCATTTTACGGATGGGATGGAATTGAGATATAAGGACGTTCGTAAATTTGGTACGATGCACCTTTATTTAAAGGGGGAAGAATTTTTATCTCCTCCCCTTGATCAGCTAGGTCCAGAGCCATTGACGGATGAGTTTTTAGCAGAAGAGCTATCATTAAAGTTAAAGAAGACCACTAGAAGTATTAAGGCCACGCTATTGGATCAGACTACATTGGTTGGATTGGGCAACATTTATGTCGATGAAGCTTTGTTCCGTGCAGGCATCCATCCTGAAAGAGCAGCAAATTCCCTTACTGAGAAAGAAATTGAGGTTCTTCATAAGGAAATTAAAGCGACTCTTGGTGAGGCAGTAGAGAAGGGTGGGAGCACCATTCGTTCGTATGTCAACTCACAAGGGCAAATCGGTATGTTCCAACTCGAACTTTTCGTGTATGGGCGGAAAGGTGAACCGTGTAAAAAGTGTGGGAATTCACTTGAGAAAAAGGTAGTGGCAGGCAGAGGAACGCACTTTTGCCCTAACTGTCAAAGAATATAATTTTTCGGAATTTGAATAGATAACAAAGGATAGGCTCCTTCCATATACTATCGTAATGATTGACAGGAAGGAGTTCTATTCATGGTTCAGTTATTCTCACTTTTGCTGCTGGCATTTGCTGTCAGTCTTGACAGTTTTAGTGTTGGATTTACTTATGGCCTAAGGAAAATGAAAATTCCTTTGCGATCCATTATGATCATAGCATGCTGCTCTGCGGTTTCGTTAATGACAGCCGTGTTTATAGGTCACGCCCTCGAAAAAATACTGTCACCTGCCTGGACAGAAAGTATGGGGGGAATCATCCTTATCGTGCTTGGCGCATGGGTACTTTACCAATTTTTTCGGCCTGATAAAGACAAAGACAAAGATTTACTTCCGCACGAGAAAACGATTGTAAAACTTGAAATCCGATCGCTTGGATTAGTCATCCACATCTTGAAAAAGCCGCTTTCAGCAGATTTTGACAGATCAGGCATCATTACTGGAATTGAAGCACTCATGTTAGGAGCGGCATTATCTTTGGATGCATTCGGGGCAGGAATCGGGGCTGCAATGTTGGGGTTTTCTCCTTTTGAGTTAGCATTTAGCGTTGCACTGATGAGCTCTGCTTTCGTATATTTTGGTCTTAAGAGCGGCAGTTTTTTTGCAGAGTATCAATGGGTGCAAAGACTGACCTTATTGCCAGGGATACTGCTCATTTTGATTGGAATATGGAAAATGTAACTGAATAGGATCGATTATGAAAAAAGAAAGGGATTTGTCATGGCAATAGTCATAGGTTTGACAGGTGGAATTGCGAGTGGAAAAAGTACGGTTTCCAACATGCTTAGAGAACTCGGCTGCACTGTCATAGATGCAGATTTGGAAGCAAGGTTCGCTGTAAACAAGGGTGAACCTGCTTATGAGGAAATTGTAAAGACATTCGGAGAAGAAATTCTTTTAGAAGATGGCGAGATTGATAGACAAAAGCTCGGGTCGATTATTTTTCACGATGAAGAGAAAAGGCAAGTGCTAAACAATATCGTCCACCCTGCTGTCAGAAGGAACATGACTTCGAAAAAAGAAGTAGCCATTTTGAAAGGTGAAGAAGTGGTCGTACTTGATATTCCGTTATTGTTTGAAAGCAAGCTAACGTATATGGTCGAGAAAACATTGCTCGTGTACGTTAATTATGATGTACAATTGCAACGTTTAATGAAACGTAATGATTTCACGGAATCTGAGGCGCTTGCGAGAATTCAATCACAAATGCCTTTATCGGAAAAAATCGCACTTGCGGATGCTGTGATCGATAACAATGGCGATTTGGAACACACAAGAAATCAACTTTTGAGCATACTTGATAAATGGAGAAGGTAATCATGCCTTCTCTTTTTTTGTGTTTGGTTTTGGTGGTATGTGAGCCAGAAAGGAGATGGGAAAGTTAATTTCCCGTTTTATGCAGATTTATTCCCTTTTCCTGAGATATATTTCCGTTTCGCAAGTTATTTTCCTTTCATGCTTCAGCTTTTTCCCGTAAATCTAGATATTTTCCCTTTCCCTCCTGAGCACCTCATAACTAGTCCAAAAAAATACATTATGGCTTGTTGGATTGTCTAATTAGCCTAATTATTTACTGAATTATTAAACATTTTCAAAATCCGCATTTTATACATCACAAATAAAGGTTAATATGTTATACTAATTACTATAAAAGATGTTAATGAGTATAACATTAATCGGAAGGGGCCATACAATGAAGGCGAAAATTGCAATTAACGGATTTGGACGTATCGGAAGAATGGTTTTCAGAAAAGCTATCCTTGAACAAGAACTTGAGGTTGTGGCCATAAATGCGAGTTATCCTGCTGAAACTTTAGCGCACTTATTGAAATATGATACAACACATGGACAATTCGTAGGAGAAGTAACTCCTTTAGAAGACGAGTTAATTGTAAATGGCAAGCGAGTGAAGTTACTAAGTGAACGTAACCCTGAAAACTTGCCGTGGAAAGAACTTAATATTGATATTGTTATAGAAGCAACAGGTAAATTCAACTCACGTGATAAAGCAAGTCTACATCTTGAAGCTGGTGCTAAAAAGGTGATCCTAACAGCTCCAGGGAAGAATGAGGATATCACAATTGTAATGGGTGTAAATGAAAGCGCATTAATTCCAGGTGAGCATGACATTATCTCTAATGCGTCATGTACGACAAACTGCTTGGCACCTGTAGCAAAAGTGTTGGATGAGAAATTTGGAATTGTGAATGGTTTGATGACAACTGTTCATGCTTATACAAATGATCAGAAAAATATTGATAATCCTCACAAGGATTTAAGAAGAGCAAGAGCATGTGGGCAATCCATCATTCCTACAACAACAGGAGCGGCAAAAGCTCTTGAACTTGTGCTGCCACAACTAAAAGGCAAGCTTCATGGAATGTCACTTCGTGTTCCTACACCTAACGTTTCTCTTGTAGATTTAGTAGTAGATTTGAAGAGAGAAGTTACGATTGATGAAATTAATGAAGCATTTATCGAAGCTTCAAATGGGGCGTTAAAAGGGATTTTGAGCTTTACAGAAGAGCCGCTTGTTTCAGTAGATTTCAATACAAATGAGCATTCTGCGATCATTGACGGTCTATCTACGATGGTGATTGGTTCTACTAAAGTAAAGGTGCTAGCTTGGTATGACAATGAGTGGGGTTACTCTTCAAGAGTTGTCGATTTGACAAAGTATGTAGTGCAGGAAATGTCGAGTTCTACACAAGTAAAGGTTGCCAATTAATTTAAGATGCATATAATAGAAGCGTACTGTTTGTAAACGGTACGCTTATTTTTATGGTATGAATAACGAAATCGATCATCGTGTGTTTGAAAGTGGTTATTTACATTAGACAATTCTCACATAAAAAAATTAGTTTGATAGGTTGCAAAAAAAATATAAACAAAGTATACTAGTCATCGTGAACTTCTTGAAATTAGGTAGCGATTAATTACTTAAAGGGTTAGGACCTCTCTGGACTAACTTTCCCCCGTGGTAGTTACAAAGATACCATCTTTATTCGATTTCAAGAATGCAGCATAAAAGGTAAGGGGGAATTAAATATGGAAACTATGGGCCGTCACGTTATCTCAGAATTATGGGGTTGCGACTTTGAAAAACTTAACAATATGGAATTAATTGAACAAACTTTTGTTGAAGCTGCTTTAAAATCAGGTGCTGAAATTCGCGAGGTTGCGTTCCACAAATTTGCTCCTCAAGGCGTAAGTGGAGTAGTTATCATCTCTGAATCACACTTAACAATTCACAGCTTCCCAGAACATGGTTATGCAAGTATCGATGTTTACACTTGTGGCGATTTAGATCCTAACATTGCTGCTGATTATATTGCTGAAGCATTAAATGCTCAAACGCGCGAGAACATCGAAATTCCACGCGGCATGGGTCCTGTTCAAGTAAAACAGTCCCAATCTAAAGCTCTTTAATCCTAAAATATGAATGTTATCACGAGGAGTGTAAATGTACACTCCTTTTTATTTTGTCTCGGAAATGAAAGCGTGGTACAGTTTGTGTAGATCATCTTTAAGCATTTAGTATATCTAATTTTAGGTATGATAAAAGTAAATGAATTGTTAAAGGAAGTAGATGTGTATGTTGAAAAAATTATTTCAGCGTTTTGAAAAGCATGTGGAAACATCTGAGAACCATATCGATCAGCAATTGCAAACGCATTATTATAAAGCACCCACCAAACAGATTTTTGATACATTGGAAAATATATTTGCGAATCATCCACAATATAAAATCACCAGTTCTGCAAAGGAACATGGGGAAATAGCAATTGAATGTAGTGACATTCAGGCATTCTTGGTGGTTTCGACGATTTCTGTAAAACCTTTAGAATCTGCGGTTGATTTTAACATTACCACCGATAGGTTTTCTTTAATGGGAAATTATTTTCCGCTTAGGAGTAAGATAATTGAATTGAATAAACAAATCGGTGACCACCATCCTTTCATCGGGACTGGATTAAATGGTCAGTCTAAATAGTTGTGCTTGTTTTCATGGACTCTTTTTTATAAGATAATAACTAGAAATGTATGTATTTACGATGCAGTTTGCTAATCAGATAAAACAAGGATTTGGAGCTGAAAACAATGAAATGTCCTTCATGCCAGAACAATGGCACTCGTGTCCTTGATTCCCGTCCGGTTGACGAGGGGCGTGCAACCCGCCGCAGGCGTGAATGCGAACAATGTGGATACAGATTTACCACCTTTGAAAAAGTGGAAGAAATCCCTTTGATTGTTGTGAAAAAAGAAGGAACACGTGAAGAATTTAGCCGTGATAAGATTTTACGTGGTTTGATTAAAGCATGTGAAAAGAGACCGGTGGCATTGAAACAACTGGAAGAAATCACTTCAGAAGTAGAAAAAGAACTTCGTAGCCAAGGGGTTTCTGAAGTAAAGAGTGATGCAGTTGGAGAAATGGTGATGGATAGGCTTGCGGTAATCGATGAGGTTGCTTATGTAAGATTTGCCTCTGTTTATCGTCAATTTAAGGACATCAATGTATTCATTGAAGAATTAAAGGAACTGATTAAGAAAGAGTAATCTTAGTAGAGCTAAAGCAATCTTTGGCTCTTTTTTTCACTATAGAAGAGAAAGAGGTTTAAAGATTATGGCCCAGCATTGGCAGGAAATCATCCCAATAGACCGCTATACTGTGGCTGCGAATGGGCTGTTACACGAATATGACCGGAAAGTGCTTACCTTTTTGTATCAGCCACTTATTGGTGCACAATGTTTAAGCTTATATATGACTTTGTGGGCAGAGGTTGAAGAGAATCGTCTATGGTCTGAGTCTTCTTCCCACCACATATTAATGAACCTGATGGATATGAACTTAAAGGATATTCACGCAGCAAGGTTAAAACTTGAAGGGATTGGCCTCTTAAAGGTTTTTATGAAAGTGGAGGAAGAAGAACGCTCCTTCATTTATGAACTGCAACCGCCGTTAGATCCTGAACAATTTTTCCTTGATGGTATGTTAAATATCTTTTTGTATAAAAAAATTGGCAAAAATCATTTTGCCAGATTAAAAAGATTTTTCTGTGACCAGAAGAGGTCCACTGCAGACGGTCACAAAGAAGTGACTCGTGCCTTCCAGGACGTTTATGCCTCTGCAACACCGGGTTCTCTTCAATACCATTCTGATGCCAGTGAGGACCTTAACGTAAAAGGCGATCAGACTTTTATCGGTCGAAAAGAACAAAAGTCCATTCAGGTTGACCGAGAAAGTTTTGATTTCGAGTTGCTGTCTGCAGGGCTGAGTGAGACGCTTCTGCCGAAAAAGGCACTAAATGCAAAAGTGAAGGATGCGATTAGCAATCTAGCATTCCTTTACGAAATTGATCCAATCCAAATGAAGAATATCCTTTTAAGTGCATTAAATGAAGAGGCTGAAATTGATATAGAAGAATTGCGTAAGGCAGCAAGAGATTGGTATCAGTTCGTTCATCATGATCAGCTTCCAAGTCTCATTGAACGCACTCAACCTCCTTTGTACCAATCGCAGAAAAAAGAACCGGAAACACAAGAAGAAAAGTTGATTCGCTATTTTGAAACGGCCTCGCCACTTCAGGTGCTCAAAGATTTGTCCGGCGGTGCCGAACCATCTCAGTCTGACTTGAAAATCATTGAAGAAGTGATGTTCAAGCAAAAGCTGAATCCTGGTGTGGTCAATGTTCTCATACAATATGTAATGCTGAAAACGGATATGAAGCTAACAAAAGGGTATATTGAAAAAATCGCAAGTCATTGGGCTAGAAAAAAGGTGAAAACAGTTAAGGAGTCTATGGACCTTGCTAAGAGCAATAACAAGCAATACCTTGAATGGGCCAATGGAGCAGGAACTGCTAAGGGACAAGGACGTAGCAATAAGAAGCCAATACGTACAGAGATGATTCCTGATTGGTTTAATGAGGATGAGAAGAAAACGGTTGATGCACCAAAACCATCTGATGATGATGTGGAAGCCAAGAAGAAAGCGATTCAAGAGAAATTGAAATCGTTCCGTAAATAGGAGGTGGCTGATTCTATGGAAAATATCAATCAGACATTGAGGCGGCTAGCCTCTAACACAGATTTTCAAAAAAGATATGAAAAAATGCGTAATGATACATTAAACCACCCAGAGGTAAAAGCCTTCTTAGCAGAACATAGGGATGCTATTACTTCAGAGATGGTGGAGAAAAGTTTAGGGAAGCTATACGAATATACAAACCAAAGCAAAGAATGCTCGAAGTGTCCTAGTTTAGATGGATGCATAAATATCATGCAAGGATACCATCCTGAACTTATTATTCAACGCAACTCTATCGACCTTCAATACGAGCGTTGTCCTAGAAAAATCATGAATGATGAAAAAAGAAAAAATCAAAAGCTAATTCGAAGCCTCCATGTTCCTGGGGAAATATTGCGTGCTTCTTTTGATGATCTTCACATGGAAGGCGATGCACCAGGACGTTTGGATGCTGTTGATAAGGCTGCCTCATTTGTCATGAACTATCAAGCTGGCAAAAGTCAAAAAGGCTTATATTTTTATGGGAAGTTCGGGGTTGGCAAGTCTTACTTGTTAGGTGCGATTGCAAATGAGCTCGCTAAAAAACATGTGTCATCAATGATCGTTTATGTGCCTGAGTTACTACGAGAAATGAAGAGCGCTATTGGTGATTCTACCTTAAATGAAAAAATAGAAGCAGTTAAACGGGAACCTGTTCTTATGTTAGATGACATAGGTGCGGAAACCATGTCAAGTTGGACACGGGATGAAGTGATGGGACCAATCCTTCAATTCAGGATGCTGGAGAATTTGCCAACCTTGTTTACTTCTAACTTTGATTTTGATGGACTAGAACATCATTTGACGTACAGTCAACGCGGTGAAGAAGAGAAAATAAAAGCGCGTCGAATCATGGAGCGGATACGCTACTTAAGTGAACCTGTCTTACTTGGTGGACCTAATCGACGTAAATAGAAGTGTGAAATATCATCCGTATCATGGATGGTGTTTCGCACTTCTTTTTTATTCTGGGCTCTGTTTAAGCTCGTTGTTGATTTTGGCACGTTGTTGATTGGAGTGGAAGGCGCTTGACTCCTGAGGGGTTAGCGTTACAAGCGAGACCCCGCAGGAGCGCTAGCGACGAGGAGGCTCGGCGAACGCCCCCCGGAAGTATTTGTTCTTGGAAAAGCCGGCATTAGGGATTTTTCATAATTCGTCTAGGAAAGCAAGCGACTGGAGCGGAAATCAACAGGTAATTTTAACAGAGCCTTATTCTAAAATGGCCAAGTTCCCCATATACATGGAATAGAGATTTTGGAAAAGGGGGGATTTGGTTGGTTGAAATCATCTTCCAATGCAAACAAGATGCAACCCGGCTATATAGCCATTTACTATTAAGACTAAAAAGCAATACTGACATTCAACAAATTCTTCTTATTGAAGATCGATATATAGTTAGAATCATGACCGAAAATTTGATGCCAGAATCACTTTCAAGTGTAAAAGATGCTTTTCATGATTATATTATGAAAATTAAACGAAACGATTGGTTCAGGGACATACTTAGGAATCAATATTACTACGAGGACGTGGAGGAACAAGATCACATCATAGAATTAATTCTGTCCATTTTAGAAGGTAATCGAGAAGATCTGGCCGCTTTGGTAAGAGTAGAATATGAAGAAGGGGAAATGAAAGCGGCAATTGAACAGGTTTTTTTGGACAAAGTTTCTTTTTCATTTGATTCATTTATTAAATTTCGACTGAAAACCTATATGCAACACTTGGTAGCCTATGTATCCATATCTATTGATGAATATAAAATGGAGCAGGAATATCAAATGTTCATTCAAACTCTAAGGAATTTTCTTGCGGAAAGAGAGCCGAAAATGAGGCAGCTCCATGTTGTATTTGATGAGGATATCACCTTTTATGATGAGCAGGCCATAAGGATTCAAAGGTCTGACTTAATCAAAATGATTGACCGTAAATTGCTTGTCAATCACCCTATTTATGTTGACTCTGTTTCGATTGCACCATTATTGTCGATTGCTCCTGAACAGATTTTTCTTTATTGCCTTGATCGGGATATTCCTATAATCAGGACTATTGAAAATATTTTTGAAGAAAGAATTGTTCTGAGGACGATCTCAAGTTTTCATGACTTACATCCAACTGTTTATAAAGAGCATACAAACTAATCGATTTCTTTTAACATTCTGTTGGCCTAATTTCTATTTAGATGCTTGATTTTTCAAAATGAACTAATTATAATTACGTACATAGTTATATAATCAAGCAAAAGTAATGATAAGGACAACAGTATCCATTTACGGTTCCCAGAGAAGGAAGACATGGCTGAAAGCTTCCTAACACGAAATGAGTTGCTTACCACCTTTAAACTTCAATCATGAACGCCATGTATGGTTTTCCATCATGCCAATTATTGATTGACGGAAACAGCCGTTATCTGTTCCTAAAGTCGTTGAGTGATTGTATAATCATGTTCAATGAGAAATTGGGTGGAACCACGTGTTTAACAACTCGTCCCTTGTACCAGGGACGGGTTTTTTGTTTTTTCCAAGAAAGGTCAGAATAAAGGAGGATTTATCATGTCAGACGTAGTAAAAATTTCATTTCCAGACGGTAATATAAAAGAGTTTCCTAAAGGGACAACGACTGAAGATATCGCTTTCTCCATAAGCCCAGGCTTAAAGAAAAAAGCTATTGCTGGAAAATTTAATGGTCAAATGTACGACCTTCGTCGTCCTATTGAAGGTGATGGGTCAATTGAAATCGTAACACCTGATTCAGCGGATGCTTTAGAAGTATTACGTCACAGTTCCGCACACTTAATGGCTCAAGCGATCAAAAGACTTTATCCTGAGGTTAAATTGGGAATCGGTCCTGTAATCGAGAGCGGATTCTATTATGATATTGATCTTGATGTGTCTTTGACTCCAGAAGATCTTCCGAAAATCGAAAAAGAAATGTCAAAGATTATCAACGAAAACATTGATGTTGTTCGAAAAGAAGTGAGCCGTGATGAGGCGGTTCAACTTTATAAGGAGATTGGCGACGAGTACAAACTTGAATTAATCGAAGCCATTCCTTCTGGGGAAACTGTAACAATCTATGAGCAAGGTGAATTCTTCGACCTTTGCCGTGGGGTCCATGTTCCTTCCACAGGAAAATTAAAGGAATTTAAATTGTTGAGCATCGCTGGTGCATACTGGCGCGGAAACAGTGACAACAAAATGCTTCAGCGTATTTATGGAACTGCTTTCTTCAAGAAAGAAGATTTGAAAGAACATCTTCGCCTTTTAGAAGAAGCAAAGGAAAGAGATCATCGTAAAATTGGTAAAGAATTGAGCCTATTTACGAATAATCAATTGGTTGGTCAAGGCTTACCAATTTGGCTTCCAAAAGGTGCGACAATCCGCCGTACAATTGAACGTTACATCGTGGATAAAGAGGTTCGTCTTGGCTACAATCACGTATATACACCAGTAATGGGAAGTGTTGATTTATATAAAACTTCTGGTCACTGGGCTCACTATCAAGAAGATATGTTCCCAGTTATGGAGATGGATAATGAGCAGCTAGTTCTGCGTCCGATGAACTGTCCTCACCATATGATGGTGTACAAAAATGCCATCCACAGTTATCGTGAATTCCCAATCCGCATAGCGGAACTTGGAACTCAACACCGTTATGAAATGTCGGGTGCCCTTTCTGGATTGCAGCGTGTACGCGGGATGACTTTGAATGATGCTCACATCTTCGTTCGTCCAGATCAAATAAAGGATGAATTCAAGCGTGTAGTACAGCTTGTTATGGAAGTATACAAAGACTTTGGTCTAAATGACTATTCTTTCCGCCTATCCTATCGTGATCCAGCGGATAAAGAGAAATATTTCGATGATGATAATATGTGGGAAAAAGCACAAGGCATGCTGAAAGATGCGATGGATGACCTTGGTCTAGACTACTTCGAAGCAGAAGGCGAAGCTGCTTTCTACGGACCTAAGCTTGACGTCCAAGTTAGAACAGCCCTAGGAAAAGATGAGACTTTATCTACAGTTCAACTTGATTTCTTGTTGCCTGAACGCTTTGACTTAACTTATGTTGGGGAAGATGGAAAACCTCATCGTCCAGTCGTAATCCACCGTGGAGTCGTATCGACAATGGAAAGATTTGTTGCCTTCTTGATTGAAGAATATAAAGGTGCATTCCCAACATGGCTTGCTCCTACTCAAGTACAGGTAATCCCGGTATCTCCGGATGCGCACTACGAGTATGCACGTGAAGTACAGGAGCAATTACAGGCAGAAGGCTTCCGTGTTGAAATGGATAGCCGTGATGAGAAAATCGGCTATAAAATCCGTGAAGCACAGATGCAAAAAACTCCTTACATGCTAGTTGTTGGAGATAATGAAGTAAGTGAGAAAGCTGTAAACGTTCGTAAATACGGTGAACAAAAATCGGAAACAGTTCCGTTTGCAGAATTTATCGCTGCATTAAAAGAAGAAGTGAAGAAGTAATAATTTAGAAAAGAGGGGGGAACCTCTCTTTTTTTTATGGCAAAAAGTTTGAACGTATGGTTCCATTTAAGGAGCTTAGTTTAATGGAACAATCAGGAAATAGGATTAAATATAAAAAAACTATTGTAATGCCCCTAATAGTTTGATACAATTCAATTCGTTGCCATATTAAATGGCTGTTTGACAGAACATCATGAATTGTGATATAGTTGCTTAGGTAAAATTGAATACGTGTTTGAGGAAAAGAAGAAGCACCCGCTTCTCACCTGGTTGACGCAATGGCAGTTGGCAGGTTTACGTGAACGAATGTGTAACATTGACTATGTTTCGTAAAGTGTGGGTGAATTCATGAATTCATCCGCACTTTTTTGTTTATGTATATGACAAACCCTTGCCGATATAACCTGGTGTCAATGTGTCTAAGTTGAGGGATTTCAGCAACACTGACAAACTTGATTCTTGACCTAAACGTTGTATTCGTCACATTACCTTGGAGGTGGCTAATTATTAGCAAAGACGCGATGTTACTAAATGATGGAATTCGTGCTCGTGAAATTCGTCTTATTGACCAAAACGGCGAGCAATTAGGAATTAAATCAAAAAATGAAGCGTTGGAAATTGCAGCGCGCGTGAATCTCGATCTAGTACTTGTTGCCCCGAATGCAAAACCGCCAGTAGGACGTATCATGGACTACGGTAAGTTCAAATTCGAACAACAAAAGAAAGAAAAAGAAGCACGTAAGAACCAAAAAATCATCACAACTAAAGAAGTTCGTCTTAGCCCAACGATTGATGAGCATGACTTTAACACAAAGTTAAAGAATGCTATCAAATTCCTTGAAAAAGGCGATAAGGTAAAAGCTTCTATCCGCTTTAAGGGTCGTGCGATTACCCATAAAGAAATTGGACAGCGTGTTTTAGATCGTTTTTCTGAAGCATGTAAAGAAGTTGCTACGATCGAATCTCATCCAAAAATGGATGGACGTAGCATGTTCTTAGTCTTGGCACCTAAAAACGACAAGTAATGAGGAGGAATTCCAATGCCAAAAATGAAAACTCACCGCGGCGCTGCAAAGCGTTTCAAGAAAACGGGATCTGGTAAATTGAAGCGTTCACACGCTTATACAAGTCACTTATTCGCTAACAAGTCTACAAAAGCGAAACGTAAACTTCGTAAAGGATCTCTTGTTTCTAAAGGGGATTTCAAACGTATTCGTTTCTTATTAACAAACCTTAAATAATTTCGAATGATTGATATATAGGAGGGAAATTACATGCCACGTGTAAAAGGCGGTACAGTTACTCGCAGACGTCGTAAAAAAGTAATTAAATTAGCAAAAGGTTATTACGGTTCCAAACATACATTATACAAGGTTGCTAACCAACAGGTAATGAAATCATTAATGTATGCATTCCGCGACCGTCGCCAGAAAAAGCGCGACTTCCGCAAACTTTGGATCACTCGTATCAATGCAGCTGCTCGTATGAACGGTCTTTCTTATAGCCGTTTAATGCATGGCTTAAAGCTTGCAGGTATCGATGTAAACCGTAAAATGCTTGCTGAGCTTGCTGTAAGCGATGCTAACGCATTTACTCAATTAGCAGAAGCTGCTAAAAAGCAATTCAACTAATTCACATAAGGCCATTCTCTTTTAAAGAGGATGGCTTTTTTCATAAAGGGAAGTGTATCTGATGGAAGTATTACTTGTCGCTTTTTTAATCATGAACTTCATAGGATTTGCAATTATGGGGATAGATAAACAAAAAGCAAAGAAAAATCAGTACCGTATTTCTGAAAATACGCTGTGGATGACCGCGCTATTTGGCGGCGCAATCGGGACGACAGTGGGGATGAAATTTTTCAGGCACAAAACAAAACACACCTCATTTAAATGGGGGTTTCCTTTTCTTGGAATAATAGAATTATTGATCTTTTTTTACCTATTGTTTGATGCAAAGGCTGTTTTCGCATAGATTGTTGCTTTACGAAAAAGGCAACAACACGAATGAATTCTTATTTCGTGCTCTTTTCATTAATATGAAATTCTGCACGCTAAATTCCTAATGGTTTCAATATAGAAAAAGCCCTACAGCCGGCTTTTTCTTATTCCAATAAAAACAAATTCACGAAAAGAGCCTATGCAAAATAGCCGTGCACATAGCACGGCTATTTATTTAGAAACTCTTTTATAGGACTCTTCCAATCAATTTTTGCAGCAGGATATTCCGTTATGATCTGTGCTTGAATAAAATGAAAGTCTTCTTTACTAATTCCCCTTAACTCAGAGTTTGAATGCGGCCAAACAAAAATGGAAACGACTTCAAAGGAGTTATCCGTTGTGCCCAAGTATTTCTCGCCTTCAAAAACAACGCCTTTATACGTTAACAAGAAGTTCTTTCTGACGTTGTTAGGGTCGTCTAAAAAGTAAAATCTTTTTTGATCCTTTGCATGTTCAAGTTTACGGAGAGGACTGGTCATATATTTAATCGTTGCATACATTGCAAAAACAAATAAAGCTAATAGAAGAAAACGAATTAGCAAAATCATGGGTTTTGTCCTCCTGGTCTTTTTCTAATTTACGAGTGAAAGGGAGAAAGGTTTCAATCAATTAAGTATTTGATATAATTTATTTTGAATTAGAGGAAAAGGTGGTTGCCATGAATCTGAAAAAATTATATGAAATGCAGATGTCGCTTGATACCTACATAGAGACAACACATAACCTTATAGGTGAAGACTTATTTAATAGAAAGGTCCTTGCTTTAATTGTTGAATTAGGAGAATTGGCAAACGAAACCCGTTGCTTTAAGTTTTGGAGCCTAAAGGGGGCTTCGGAAAATTCGGTTATCCTGGAGGAATTTGTGGATGGTGTTCACTTTATCCTGTCTTTGGGTATTGTATGTGGGTTTGAAACAGAACACATTAAACTAAATCATGGACAAGGCATTACTAATATAAATGAACAGTTCCTTGACATATTTACTATTGTCGGTTCTTTTAGGCTTTCAAAGTCCGAAAGTGATTACATACAGCTTTTTGAAAAGTATATGGGGTTAGCCAGTTCATTAGGATTTTCATGGGAAGACATTGAAGAAGCATATATTCGTAAAAATGAAGTAAATTATGAAAGGCAGCAAAAGGGATATTAGCAGA
Organism: Bacillus sp. cl95; assembly: GCF_900115925.1. Lineage (GTDB taxonomy): Bacteria > Bacillota > Bacilli > Bacillales > Cytobacillaceae > Neobacillus_A. Next base: position 171,750 of record NZ_FOYF01000002.1, read on the forward strand.
AAATTTGTACATCTCTTAGCTGTAAATGTATAATGAACCGTATAATCTATTTTTTAAGGGAGTCGAGTGAATGGCTAAATTAGATGAAACTTTAACTATGCTCAAAGATTTGACGGACGCAAACGGTATTCCAGGAAACGAACGTGAAGTACGTGAAGTCATGGCGAAATACATAACTCCATTTTCTGACGAAGTGACAACAGATGGACTTGGAAGCTTGATTGCAAAAAAAGTGGGCGTTGAAAATGGTCCTAAAATCATGGTTGCAGGTCACTTGGATGAAGTTGGTTTCATGATTACCAATATCGATGAAAAAGGATTCCTACGCTTTCAGCCGGTTGGTGGCTGGTGGTCACAAGTCATGCTCGCTCAACGCGTGACGATTGTGACAAGAAAAGGCCATGTAACAGGAGTGATTGGTTCAAAGCCTCCACATATCCTATCACCAGAAGCACGTAAGAAACCAGTTGAAATTAAAGATATGTTCATTGATATCGGTGCGAGTAGCCGTGACGAAGCAATCGAGTGGGGAGTGCGTCCAGGGGATATGGTCGTTCCTTATTTCGAATTCACTGTTATGAACAATGAAAAAATGCTATTAGCAAAAGCTTGGGACAACCGTATTGGTTGTGCGATTGCCATTGATGTTTTAAAACAACTTAAGGATACTGCACATCCAAACGTCGTATATGGTGTAGGGACGGTTCAAGAAGAAGTGGGTCTTCGTGGGGCGAAAACGTCTGCTGCTAAGATTCAACCAGATATCGCATTTGGTGTAGATGTCGGCATTGCTGGTGATACTCCAGGCGTTTCCGAGAAAGAAGCGATGGGCAAAATGGGCAAAGGTCCGCAAATCATTCTTTATGATGCGTCTATGGTATCTCATAAAGGCTTGCGTGATCTCGTTACAGACACAGCTGATGAATTTGAAATCCCATATCAGTTCGATGCGATTCCTGGCGGAGGAACAGATTCTGGCGCGATTCACGTATCGCATAACGGTGTTCCGGCATTATCGATTACAATAGCTACTCGTTATATTCACTCACACGCAGCTATGTTGCATCGTGATGATTATGAAAATACAGTGAAATTGATCGTTGAAGTGATCAAGAAACTTGATCAAGATACAGTTGATCGTATTACTTTCGATTAAAAAAATGAAGCCCCGAATATGACTTCGGGGCTTTTTCTATAGGCTCTTTTCGATTTCATAATTCGGCGTGGAAAGTGCATCCTGGAGCGGAAATCAACTACCACTTTCTGTAAAAAAACTGCCCTGCCACTTTAGCAGGACAGCATTCGTTATTTAAGTCCACTTTCTAGAGCTTGAAGCATTTCTTGCTTTTCTTGCTCTGAAGAGTTTTTCCAAATGATTTCAAATAGAACCCCTAATCCAGGAAGCATTTTTTCTTCTCCGTTTTGAATCGCATCTACAATAGTATCTTGAAGTTCAGTTTGAGAATTTCCAGAAACGTTGTGAATTACCGCATTTCTTAAATTTAAACCCATTTGAGCCACTCCTTTCCATTTTTAATACGTATATATCTTTTTCTGATTTTGGTTTAATTATGTATATCTGATAAGCTATAATTAAAAAATTGAACGATGTAATAAAGGAGAGTCCGTTTTGAAATACATACAATCTGAAAACAATCCTCAAGTGAAGCAATGGAGAAAGTTGCTGACACGAAAAGAAAGAGATAAAACTGGAACATTTATTGTAGAAGGTTTTCATTTAGTCGAAGAAGCCCTTAAGCAGAGTGAGACGGTTAGTCAAATTATCTTAAGTGAAGGTATGGAAGTTCCATCAAGATGGAACTATGAAATACCTGGTGTAACGGTTTTACCAGAAGCAATCTTTAAAACCCTATGCGAGACAGAAGCTCCTCAAGGTATTTTGGGGGTTTGCCGACAGAATACAGTTGTGGATAAGCTTGAAGATATGAAGACGTTCTTACTCATTGATGCTGTTCAGGATCCTGGAAATCTTGGTACGATGATTCGTACAGCAGATGCTGCCGGAATTGACGCCGTTATCATTGGGACTGGCAGTGTTGATATATATAACTCGAAAGTTCTCCGTTCCGCACAGGGAAGTCATTTTCACCTTCCTGTCATAAGAGCAGAATTAAAAGACTGGATTGAGAAACTGCAAGACAATCAAATTCCTGTTTATGGTTCCGCGCTAGAAAATGCAGTCAATTTCAAAGAAACTTCAACATCCTCTTCATTTGCCCTTCTTGTAGGTAATGAAGGAAGTGGAGTCAATAAGGAATTGCTTGCTATGACAACATCCAATCTTTATGTACCGCTTTTCGGACAAAGTGAGTCATTAAATGTGGCTGTTGCCGCAGGAATCCTGCTTTATCATTTAAGAACGGTTTGAAACCTAGAAGAAAATAATATATAATAGCAACAAAATGAATAATGAAAAAAACGATGACGGAGAAGAGTAACCTGTTTATGACCTTTAAGGGAGAAGGTGCCCTGGACTGTAAGCACCTTTATGGAAATGACAAGTGAAGTTCACCTCCTGAGTTGACACTAGGACCACAGGGAAAAGCAGTCTAATTGCAAATAAGTACTGCGACATTTAATTGTGTAAAGGTGTATCGGCAAGAGCCGTTATCAGGATGAAGCGAACGTGCTATGGTTATTTTTTATACATACATGTTTAAAAGGGTGGTACCGCGAACTAAAACCTCGTCCCTTACCAGGATGAGGTTTTTTATTTTGCCAAAAAGCGCTTCGCCAATGTCTCAAACAATCACACAAAGGAGGAAGTAAGATGCAAGAAAGATTACAAGAACTACAAGCTGAAGCTTTAGATAAAGTTCAACAAGCTTCAAACTTGAAAGAATTGAATGATGTCCGTGTGGCTTATTTAGGAAAAAAAGGCCCAATTACAGAAGTATTAAGAGGTATGGGCAAGTTGTCAGCTGAAGAACGGCCTAAAATGGGTGCATTAGTAAACGTTGTTCGTGAAGCCATTGAATCTGCAATCGGAACGAAACAGCAATTGCTTGAAGAAGCAGAAGTGCAAGAGAAGCTTGCCTCTGAGTCTATTGATGTAACTTTGCCAGGGCGACCTGTGAAAGTTGGAAACCATCACCCACTTACAAGAATGATTGAAGAAATCGAAGACCTTTTTATTGGAATGGGCTACACAGTTGCTGAAGGACCAGAAGTGGAAAAAGACTACTACAACTTTGAAGCATTGAACCTGCCAAAAGGTCATCCTGCTCGAGACATGCAAGATTCCTTCTATATTACGGAAGAAATTCTTTTGAGAACTCATACTTCTCCTGTTCAAGCTCGTACGATGGAAAAACATAAAGGTCAAGGACCGATCAAGATTATTTGCCCAGGTAAAGTTTACCGCCGTGACAATGATGATGCGACACATTCACATCAATTCATGCAAATCGAAGGGTTAGTTATCGATGAAAACATCAGAATGAGTGATTTAAAAGGAACACTTGAAGTGTTTGCGAAGAAAATGTTTGGTGAAGATCGTGAAATTCGCTTACGTCCAAGTTTCTTCCCATTCACTGAGCCTTCCGTTGAAATGGACATTTCTTGTAAGATTTGTGGAGGAAAAGGCTGTAACGTATGTAAAGGAACAGGCTGGATCGAGATTCTTGGTGCAGGTATGGTTCATCCAAATGTACTTGAAATGGCTGGCTACGATTCGAAAAAATACACAGGCTTTGCTTTTGGAATGGGGCCTGAACGTATTGCCATGTTGAAATATGGCGTTGACGATATCCGTCACTTCTATACAAATGATGTTCGTTTCTTAAAACAGTTTTCAATACATGAATAATATTTAGGAGGAATCACGAAATGTTCGTTTCATATAAATGGTTGCAAGAGTATGTCGACCTTTCTGGCGTGACGGCAGAGCAGCTTGCTGAAAAAATCACGAAGAGCGGGATTGAAGTTGAAGGTGTAGAAGTTCTAAACAAAGGAATTTCTGGAGTTGTTGTCGGATACGTTTTAGAAAGAGAGCAACATCCAAATGCAGACAAACTAAGTAAGTGTCTTGTAGATATTGGTGAGGAAGCTCCAGTTCAAATCATCTGTGGTGCAAAAAACGTGGCTCAGGGACAGAAAGTCGCTGTTGCAAAAGTAGGCGCGGTCCTTCCAGGAGATTTCAAAATCAAGCGTGCTAAGCTACGCGGTGAAGAATCACTTGGTATGATTTGTTCATTGCAGGAATTAGGGATGGAAGGAAAACTGGTTCCTAAAGAATATTCTGAAGGTATCTTCGTATTCTCTAGTGATGCAAAAGTGGGAGAAGATGCACTTGCCCTGTTAAATCGTGACGATGAAGTTTTGGAACTTGGTCTTACACCCAACCGCTCTGACTGCTTAAGTATGCTTGGTGTTGCTTATGAAGTTGCAGCGATTCTTGGAAGAGAAGTAAAGCTCCCTGAAACAAACGTCCAAACAATAAGTGAAAAAGCATCAGATTATATTTCTGTAAGTGTTGAAGCAAAAGAAGAAAATCCATTGTATGTGGCGAAAGTGATCAAAAATATTACGATTGCTCCTTCTCCGATGTGGATGCAAACTCGTTTGATGGCTGCAGGCATTCGTCCTCATAACAATGTAGTAGACATAACAAACTATATTCTTTTAGAATACGGTCAACCATTACATGCATTTGATTACGACAAATTGGGTTCTAAACAAATCCTCGTTCGTAAAGCAGAAGCTGGCGAAGAGATGGTTACACTTGATGAAGCGAAGCGAACGCTTAGTGAAGATCATCTAGTCATCACTAACGGTGAAGTACCAGTTGCTCTTGCAGGTGTAATGGGTGGAGCAAATTCTGAAGTTGGTTCAGAAACTACGACAGTCCTCTTGGAGTCAGCATACTTTACTGGTGCTGTAGTACGTAAGGCGTCTAAGGACTTTGGATTAAGAAGTGAAGCAAGTGCACGTTTTGAAAAAGGTGTCGATCCGAACCGTGTTCGTGCTGCGGCTGAAAGAGCGGCTGATTTGATGGCGCAATACGCTGGTGGAGAAGTGCTTGAAGGTAGCGTTGAAGCTGATACATTAAGTGTTGAACCAGCAGTTGTATCTGTGACACTTGAAAAAATTAACCGCGTACTAGGCACTGAGTTATCAATGAATGATGTGGAGCAGATTTTTGCTAGACTGCAATTCGAAGTGAAAACAGAGGCAGACACGATTACTGTTACAGCACCAACTCGACGTGGAGATATCCAAATCGAAGAAGATTTGATTGAAGAAGTAGCGCGTCTTTACGGTTACGATGAGATTCCTAAAACATTGCCAATTGGTTCATCTACTCCAGGGAGATTGACTCCATACCAGAAGAAACGCCGTATTGTCCGTCAATATCTTGAAGGTTCTGGTCTATATCAAGCAATCACTTATTCACTTACAAGTGAAGAGAAAGTTGCCCAGTATGCATTTGAAGGGAAAGAAGCGATCCGTCTTTCCATGCCAATGAGTGAAGAACGCAGCATGCTGCGCTTGAGCATTGTTCCTCAATTACTGGAAGTATTGAAATATAATGGTGCCCGCCAAAACGATAGCCTTGGTGTTTACGAAACAGGTGCTGTCTTCTTAGTGAAAGAAGGAGAAGAGCTTCCTGAAGAAAGAGAGCATCTTGCAGGAGCAGTAACAGGCTTGTGGAACCAGCACGCTTGGCAAGGAGAGAAGAAAGCCGTTGACTTCTATGTGCTTAAAGGAATCCTTGAAGGTGTATTCGCAAAATTAGGTCTTACTGAACGCATTTCATTTGTTCAGGCAACAGTTGAAGGCCTGCACCCTGGCCGCACAGCTGAAGTAGTGTTAGATGGCGAAAAAATCGGCTTTATTGGTCAAGTTCATCCGAACGTTCAAAAAAATCTAGATTTGAAAGATACTTATGTGTTTGAACTTTCTTTGAAAGCTGTATTGGAAGCTGCAACAGAGCCGTTAAAATATCATGTGATTCCGCGCTTCCCATCGATGACTCGCGACATTGCACTTGTTGTTGAAAAGGAAAAGTCTGCGGGAGAATTGGAAGCTGTTATCGTCGAAGCTGGCGGCAGCCTTCTTAAAGAAGTGAATGTATTTGATTTGTACGAAGGTGAACGTATGGAAGCTGGCAAGAAGTCCATTGCCTTCTCATTAAAATATTCCGATCCGGAACGTACTCTTACTGATGAAGAAGTAACGAAGAATCACGAAAAAGTACTTGCAGCACTTGGCGAAAAAGCTGGAGCTGTTTTAAGAGGCTAATACAAGGAGGAGCAGCTTGGATAAGCTGCTCCTTCCTTTTTATTACGCTCTGTTTAAGGATGTTGAATTTCTTGTATAACTTATGAAGTAGATTAGTTGAACAGATTTAGTTAAGAAAGTTAATAAAAAATAATTAGTAGCATGATTACTCAGCCATTTATTTTATCGAAGGTACTTAGTTATAAATTAATTTTAAATTTTTTCCACATCGTATTTTTTTATTTGGTTGTTCTGACCGCAAAGTTAAATATAGGTTCTCTAAGCTCAAATTTATAGGTATATCCATCAACAATCCCTACTACCTTATTATTATCATAAAGGTCAAGCATAAATCCTGCCATTTGTTTTGATGTGTGAAATTTTGGTACAACACCTTCATAATCAAATTCGTCCAGATCAAAAGAACGTTTTGCGAACTCTGTTTCAGTTGCAGCAGGAGCCAAAACTTTTACTTGCATGTTCGCTCCTTTTGACTTAAGTTCGTGAGCAAGTCCTTCTGTAAATGCACTTACGTAAAATTTAGAAGCACAGTAGGTAATAGCATCTGCAACAATCGTATAACCGCCCCCTGATGATACATTAATAAGCTGTGTCCCTTCGACATTTGAATAATCACGAACATAAAGAGAAGTAAGGATTGTTAATGACTCTATATTCAAATGTAACATAGCCTCAATTTTATTTAGATTTTGATTAGCAACTGAAGCAAAGTTGCCAAATCCTGCATTGTTAATCCAAGTTTCAATTTGGAAATCAGCAAGACTTTCGTAAAGTTTATAAGCATTCTCAGTTACTGATAAATCAGTTGTTCGAATAACAACATCTAAGTTTGGATTGATATGTGCAATCTCTGACTTGAGTATTTCCAGATTATCTTTCCTTCGAGCAACCACGATTAAGTTTTTTCCTCGAGACGCAAAAGCTAGTGCAGCTTCATAACCTATACCTGAGCTTGCTCCAGTTATCACAGTGTATTTCATATTAATTCCTCCAGAATCTTTAAATAATATAGTTGTAATCTTTTATTGCTTTGGTAATTATATTCGTTAGAGTGTACTCTAAGGCAAGCATTTTTTATAATCTCATAATGAACATTTTTTAAACAATTGTAGTACTAATAAAAGGAGATTTTTATGTACCAAATTAGCGAGATTGCAAAGTTGTTGGGGATCACCCCTCATACATTACGGTATTATGAAAAGGAGAAGATTATTTTTCCTGTTCGAAATGAGAAAGGAGAAAGAATATTTGATGAAACGCATCTTACATGGCTTAAATTTGTATTGAAATTAAAGCAGACACAAATGCCAATTGCTCATATTAGAGAATATACTGAATTAGTTAGGCAAGGAGAAAATACGACTTCAGCAAGGATTAAACTTCTTGAAAAACATAGAAGTTCTATTCAAAATCAGATAAATAATTTATTAGCTACAGAGAAGATGCTTGATAATAAAATTATTGGTTATAAGGAATACATTAAAACTCACAAAGCAATCTTCACCAACAGTCCTAACTGAATTGGTAATTAGGTGCCCTCTGGATATGTAAAACAATCCTAGTCTAGTTGGTTTTAGCGCTGGTGCACATGCCTTGTTTTCGTATGCTGGTAGTAACGATATCGGTTATACGGGGATAGATGGGTTAGATCTTGTTAAATGTAGAGAGATTTCTCATTATAATCATAAAAATAGAGCAAAAGCATTCCGCATTTTGTTGACTGTAAGAAAGGTTTCAGAAATTGGCCAAGATGATCACACAATTCTGGTGAATGATAATAATTTGGACATGTGCATCGAATCACAAACGTTGCTCCTGCACCATAGTTATTCGAGAAAGCCGGTGTTCAGTTCGTCGCCAATCTGCGTGTTCAATCATGAAGTGGTACCGGTAGTGGCTATGTAAGACGGGACCATTTGCATACCTTATGACATTTTCCTCTAATATATTACAAAAAATTCCTAATTTTGAGTCAGAGACGACTGTTTAACTTCCCACTCCTAAATGTTCATGATATTATATTAATTAGGATTCATGGAATGGAGGCATTAATGTTGTCGTACGGACAAAAAAATCGAACTACAGTTGATATTTATGGACAGCAGTATGTCATTTTAGGTACTGAAAGCTCAAGTCACGTCAGACTGGTCGCAGCACTTGTTGACGATAAGATGAGAGAAATCAGTTCTAAGAATCCATCTTTGGATTCGAGCAAACTAGCCGTCTTAACTGCAGTTAATGCAGTGAATGATTATATAAAAATAAAAGATAAACTAGAACGGCTTGAAGCTGAATTACATAGGGAAAAGGATTGAATAACGAATGCTTGATCTCGCAATTTTAATCATTTTGATCATAGGTTTTTTCATTGGACTTAAACGGGGATTTATTTTACAGTTAATTCATCTTACAGGTTTTATTATTGCTTTTATAACTGCCAGCCTTTATTATGACAAATTGGCGCCGAAGCTGACTCTTTGGATACCGTATCCAAACTTTGGCGGAAATGCGGCTATCAAGCTCATTTCCGATGGGACAAACGCAGAAATGGCTTTCTATAATGCGATTGCCTATATTGCTATTTTTCTAGCGGTAAAGATTGTTATGCAAATTATCGGTTCGATGCTTGATTTTATTGCCCATCTCCCAGTTCTGAAGCAATTGAATGTTTGGGCTGGAGGGATTCTTGGATTCATCGAAGTCTACTTAGTCATTTTTATCCTTTTGTACATAGCGGCACTTCTGCCGATGGAGTTTTTACAGAACGCATTAGATGACTCTATAATGGTAAACCTGATGATCAAAAATACTCCTATTTTCTCAGATTACATTAAAGAGCTTTGGTTTGAATATGTAACTGCTTAAACTTCTCTGTGGCAGAGAAGTTTTTCTTTTCTACTTCAATTTCTATAATATGTACGTTAATGACCATGCTAATGAAGAGGAGGCTTTACGTATGAACATAAATAAAAAAGATGTTATCCGATTATTAGAGAAAATTGCTGTTTATTTAGAGCTAAAGGGAGAAAATCCATTTAAGATTTCCGCTTTTCGTAAGGCAGCTGCAGCACTAGAACAAGACCATCGTAGCTTATCAGAAATGGGTGACTACACGAAGCTGTCCGGAATTGGAAAAGGAACAGCAGCAGTCATTGAAGAGTATATTGAGAGCGGAAATTCTTCGGTTTTAGATGAGTTGAAAGAAGAAGTACCAAAAGGTTTAATTCCATTACTTCAACTTCAAGGTCTTGGGGGAAAAAAAATCTCTAAACTCTATAAGGAGCTAGGTGTTGAGGATATTTCAGATTTAGAGGAAGCTTGCCGATTAGGAAAAGTAAGTGAATTAGCGGGATTTGGCAAAAAAACGGAAGAAAAAATACTTGCTGCGATTGCCAAGGTAGGCGAGCGTCCAGACCGTTTGCCAATTGCCTATATGCTGCCAATTGCTGAAAGAATTGAATTAGCATTGCAAGCTATGAAAGGGATTATCCGTTTTTCGAGAGCAGGCAGTTTAAGACGTATGAGAGAAACGATAAAAGATTTGGATTTCATCATTGCAACGGAAGAACCTCACACAGTAAGAGAGCAATTGCTTGCATTACCTGATATTAAAGAAACAATTGGCGCAGGGGATACTAAAGTATCGGTGACTTTTGGATATGATTATGATATATCTGCTGATTTCCGCCTGGTAAAGCCTGAGGAATTTGTAACAGCCCTTCATCATTTTACTGGCTCGAAAGATCATAATGTGAAAATGAGGCAACTCGCTAAAGAGCGTGGAGAAAAAATTAGTGAGTACGGCGTTGAAAATGCGGAAACTGGTGAGATTCTAACTTTTAATTCAGAGGAAGAATTTTTCAACCATTTTGGAGTTCCGTTCATTCCTCCTCCAATGAGGGAAGATGGGACTGAAGTAGAAGGTTTGAAAGAACCTAAAAAATTGATTACCCTCGATAATATTAAAGGTGATTTACATATGCACTCCACCTGGAGCGATGGAGCTTATTCTATTGAAGAAATGGCAGAAGCTTGCAGAGCAAGAGGGTATAAATATATGGCAATTACCGACCACTCCCAATATTTGAAGGTGGCCAATGGTTTGACGCCGGAAAGATTAAGGGAGCAAAGGAAAGAAATTCAAAAACTGAATGAAAAGTACGATGATTTTGTGATCCTATGGGGAGTCGAGATGGATATTCTTCCTGATGGTACACTGGATTACGAAGATGATCTGCTGAAGGAAATGGATATTGTCATTGCTTCCATTCACTCTGCATTCTCTCAGCCCCGTGCAACAATCATGGAGCGTTTAAAAACGGCTCTTACGAATGGTCACGTAGACATCATTGCCCATCCGACTGGAAGATTAATTGGCAGAAGAGAAGGATACGATGTAGATGTAGACATGTTGATTCAACTGGCAAAGGAAACAAATACAGCGCTTGAATTAAATGCCAACCCACATCGTTTAGACCTGGCAGCTGAACATTTGCGAAAAGCCCAAGAAGCTGGGGTTAAATTGGTGATTAACACGGATGCCCATCATCTTGACACGTTGACACACATGGAAATCGGTGTAGCTGCTGCACAAAAAGGCTGGATCAATAAGGATTCTGTCATCAACACATTTGATAAAAATGACTTACTTCATTTTTTACATGAGAGAAATAACTAAAAAGAACTTAAAGAGCTGAAAGGAGATTATTCTCCATGCAAAATAGAGCATTAAAGGTTTTAGAATTTACAAAAGTAAAAGAACGATTGCTGGAACATGCATCATCTTCCCTCGGAATCGAGAAGGTTAGGAATCTCGTTCCATCCACAGATTTTGAGGAAGTGGTTAAGCTGCAAAAGGAGACGGATGAAGCTTCCAATGTCATTCGTCTTAAAGGAAATGTCCCAACGAGTGGTATTTTTGACATACGTGCCCATATTAAACGCGCAGTTATTGGAGGGACGCTAAGTCCTCAAGAGCTTACGCAAGTAGCTAGTACAATCTCGGCTAGTCGAAGAATGAAACGATTCATAGAAGGGCTAGTAGAGGAATCAATAGAACTACCAAAGCTGTCAGAATATGTGGAGAAAATCATCGTTCTAGCAGAACTTGAAGAAGCAATCCGAAATGCGATTGATGAAGGTGGAGAAGTGCTCGACAGTGCGAGTGACTTATTGCGTTCACTTCGCAGTCAGTTAAGAGCTAATGAAGCCCGAGTACGTGAAAAGCTAGAAAGTATGATTCGTTCTTCAAGCGCCCAAAAAATGCTTTCAGATGCAATCGTAACGATTCGAAACGATCGTTTTGTTATTCCCGTAAAACAAGAATATCGCGGGCATTATGGCGGCATCATCCATGACCAGAGTTCTTCTGGACAGACGCTATTCATTGAACCACAATCCATTGTCCAACTGAACAACCAGTTGCAGGATATTCGGGTAAAAGAACAGCTGGAAATAGACCGCATCTTAAGTGAACTACGTGCAAAAACAGCTGAATTCAATCATGAACTTGCCATTATCGTGGAAATACTAGGAGAGCTTGATTTTATTTTTGCAAAAGCCAAGTATGGAAAAAGTATTAAAGGCTCGATGCCACTGATGAATGATGAAGGGCGTATTGCCTTATTCAAAGCTAGACATCCGCTCATCCCTATTGATGAAGTGGTAGCAAATGATATCATGCTTGGAAAAGACTTTACGACGATTGTCATCACGGGACCGAATACAGGTGGTAAGACCGTCACATTGAAAACGGTTGGCTTATGTACCTTAATGGCACAAGCGGGAATGCAAATACCGGCGTTGGACGGTTCTGAGCTTGCTGTCTTTGGGGCAGTTCATGCTGATATTGGGGATGAACAATCGATTGAACAAAGTCTTAGTACCTTTTCTTCACATATGGTGAACATCGTAGAAATTTTAAACACAGTTACGTATGATAGCCTTGTATTATTCGATGAACTTGGTGCCGGTACGGATCCACAGGAAGGGGCCGCCCTGGCTATCTCCATTCTTGACGAAGTATACAAAAAAGGTGCAAGAGTCATTGCGACTACCCATTATCCTGAGTTGAAGGCTTATGGCTATAATCGGGAAGGTGTTATGAATGCAAGTGTCGAATTTAATGTTGAGACATTAAGTCCTACTTATAAGTTGCTCCTAGGTGTCCCAGGACGAAGCAATGCGTTCGAAATTTCTAAGAGGCTTGGTCTCAATCAGAATGTCATTGAGAGTGCACGATCACACGTGAGTGCAGACAGCAACGAGATCGATAGCATGATTGCTTCCTTGGAAAAAAGCAAAAAGCTTGCTGAACAAGAGCTGGAAGAAGCACATCAACTGCGAAAAGATGCAGAACATCTACACAAAGACCTTCAAAAGCAAATGATCGATTTTTATGAACAAAAAGATACTTTATACGAGAAGGCAGGAGAAAAAGCGGCTGAACTCGTTGAAAAAGCAAAAGAGGAAGCAGAGTCAATTATCCGTGACCTCCGTAAGATGAGGACTGAAAAGCACGCAGAGGTGAAGGAACATGAACTCATCGAAGCGAAGAGACGTTTAGAAGGAGCGGCTCCAGCCATCAAAAAATCTGTAAACCCAACTGCCAAGAAAAAAGAGAAAAGAGTGTTTGCAGCTGGTGATGAAGTAAAGGTTTTAACTTTTAATCAAAAAGGGATATTGCTTGAAAAAGCATCAGCCACAGCATGGCAAGTGCAAATTGGCATCATGAAAATGAAGGTAGAAGAAAAGAATCTTGAGTTCTTGAATACTCCGAAGCCTGTTGAAACAAAACCATTGACCATTGTCAGAGGCAAGGACTTCCATGTAAACTTGGAACTCGATCTACGTGGAGAAAGATACGAGAATGCCTTGGCAAGGGTTGAAAAATATATAGATGATGCATTGCTGGCTGGATATCCGAGAGTATCCATCATACATGGTAAAGGTACCGGTGCGTTAAGGCAGGGTGTCCAGGAATATCTGAAAAACCATCGTGCCGTGAAAAGAACCCGGCTAGGAGATGCTGGAGAAGGTGGAACCGGCGTTACGATAGTAGAATTCAAGTAATGTTTGGGGAGATTAGAAGATGGGACAGTTTTGGGAGAATGAATTCGTTCTTACAGCTGCAAATTATAGTGTTGTCATCTTATGTATGGTCGTTTTTTTGGCCGTATTTGAATTGGTGACGAAATATAACAATTGGGAAGAAATTAAGAGGGGAAATATTTCTGTTGCCCTTGCCACTGGAGGTAAGATATTCGGTATCGCGAATATCTTTTCACACTCCATTTCACAGCATGATTCCTTGTTTACAATGGTTGGATGGGGTATCTTTGGATTTGTTCTCCTCTTGGCTGGTTATTTCATTTTTGAATTTTTGACACCAAAGTTTAATATTGATAAAGAGATTGCCAATGATAATCGAGCTGTTGGTTTAATTTCGATGATTATCTCTGTTGGATTGTCATTTGTCATCGGGTCTGGGATCTAGTTAGGGGAGAAAAAAGTGGAAAAGCTCGCAAAGATTTTACTTGTTTTATGTGCCGGATTTATGGCAATCGGTATCATTTATTTATTGTTCTTCGCATAAAAAACATCGTAGCCCTGGGCTGCGGTGTTTTTTATTATTCAGCCCCTATAAGGGGGGAGATATTGGTTTTTGCAAGAATGGGAGTAACTTTCGCAAGATTCCTGTGATTTTTGCAAAGATTATCCCGTAGTTTTGCAAGAAAAGCTTGTTTTTTCGCAAGATAGAAATAATACATCCAGAAATATCCATTAAAGATTAGGGTTTTTACAAATAACTGGTAATTTAGCTATTCGAATTTATGATCTAGGTACTCTGCTCACCCTTCCATTTGAATTAGGACTTTTGTATTCTTCTCATTATAAAAAGGACAGCCTTTTTTGTTGATTTATGATTCTAATTGTCTAAAAATCACCATTATATTATAATGAGTGATAAGTTAGAATTTTTTAATAATTTATATAAAGGAGGGTAATTATGTCTAACCTACGGCCGTGGATCGATCAATATCCACCAGAAATACCAGCTGACCTGGAATATGAACAAATACCGGTTCAGCAATATCTCATCCGTTCAGCAGAAGAGTTCGCTGATCAAGTTGCTATTCATTTTATGGGTAAAGACATTACCTATAAGCAGGTACTCGATTCGGCTTATAAATTTGCAGGCTATTTGCAAGGAATCGGTATTACAAAAGGAGATCGGGTAGCAATCATGCTAGCCAATACTCCACAGTCTGTCATAGCGTATTATGGGATCTTGCTTGCCGGAGGAATTGTTGTCCAAACAAATCCACTATATACTGAACGCGAACTTGAATATCAAATGAAAGACTCAGGTGCAAAGGCGATTGTAACATTGGATATCTTATATCCACGCGTATCGAAAGTAATGCCGCAAACGGATTTAGAACACATAATTGTAACCGCTATCAAAGATTTTCTTCCGTTTCCTAAGAATTTGATTTATCCATTTATCCAGAAAAAACAGTATGGTATCGTAGTAAATGTGAAACACGGTGGCAGCAATCACTTAATGACAGAGATATTGAAACAACCAACCCGTAAACTGGTAAGCCACCCGTTCGATTTTGAGGAAGATCTTGCATTGTTACAATATACGGGTGGGACAACAGGGTTTCCTAAAGGGGTTATGCTCACACATAAGAATCTCGTGGCAAACGCATCTATGTGCAAAGCTTGGATGTATAAATGCGAGCGTGGTAAAGAAGCGATTTTAGGAATTTTACCGTTCTTCCATGTATATGGCATGACAACGGTAATGATTTTAGCCGTAATGCAAGGCTACAAAATGATTCTATTGCCGAAGTTTGATGTTGAAACAACATTAAAGACGATACAAAAACAGCGCCCGACTTTATTTCCTGGGGCACCTACCATCTATATCGGATTATTGAACCATCCAGATTTGAAAAAATATGATTTATCGTCGATTGATTCATGTATAAGCGGTTCCGCTCCATTGCCAGTTGAAATCCAGCAGAAGTTTGAAGACGTAACTGGAGGAAAGCTTGTTGAAGGATACGGATTGACGGAGTCATCGCCTGTAACGCACGCCAATTTCCTTTGGGATCGTCCACGAATTAAAGGAAGCATAGGAGTTCCTTGGCCAGATACACAATGTGTCGTGTTTTCGATGGAAACGGGTGAAGCACTTCCATCTGGTGAAATCGGGGAAATTGCTGTAAAAGGTCCACAAGTAATGAAGGGCTACTGGAATAGACCTGAAGAAACTGAACAAACATTAAGAGATGGCTGGTTGCTGACAGGTGATCTTGGGTATATGGACGACAAGGGATATTTTTACGTGGTCGATCGGAAAAAAGATATGATCATTGCAGGTGGATTCAATATCTATCCACGTGAAATTGAGGAAATTCTATACGAACATCCTGCTATTCAGGAAGTCGTTGCAGCGGGAATCCCTGATCCATATAGAGGTGAAACTGTAAAAGCCTACGTCGTTTTAAAAGAAGGAAAAAACGTAACAGAGGAAGAACTGAATGAATTTGCAAGAAAGCATTTGGCATCCTACAAAGTTCCTAGGGTTTACGAATTCAGAGATGAACTTCCAAAAACAGCAGTAGGCAAAATTTTACGTAGAGCATTAGTGGATGAAGAGAAAAAGAAATTAGAAGATGATTGGCAAAAAAGAGCGTAACTTTTGAGCCAGCGTGATCGGCTCTTATTTTTTGACTAATAATGCTTGTCCGATTCTTGACAGAAGTAAAATTGCGAATTATTATTAAATTATGAATGATGATTCATTCATTTTTGTGATAAATAATGAACTTTCTATAGATTAGAAGTTTTCTTCAAAGGAGGTAAAGGATTGAAGAAAAACAAGCCGAAATACCGGCAGATTATTGATGCAGCGGTAGTTGCCATCGCCGAAAACGGCTATCATCAAGCACAGGTTTCTAAGATTGCCAAGCAGGCCGGAGTAGCAGACGGAACGATTTATTTGTATTTTAAAAATAAAGAAGACATCCTTATTTCTGTGTTTGAAGAGAAGATGGGATCCTTCGTAGAAAAAATTGAAGAAAAAATTGCAGGAAAAGAGACAGCAGCAGAGAAGTTATATATGATGGTGGAAACCCATTTCAAAATGCTGGCCGAAGATCGTCACCTTGCCATAGTCACCCAGCTTGAACTGAGACAGTCTAATAAGGAGTTACGCCTTAAGATAAATGAAGTTCTGAAGGGTTATTTAAAATTAATAGATCAGATTTTAATAGATGGTAAAGAAAGAGGAGAATTTTCTTCCCAGTTGGATATTCGGCTGGCTAGACAAATGATCTTTGGTACGATGGACGAAACGGTAACATCATGGGTCATGAATGAACAAAAATATGAACTTGCATCCACCGCCGCAGCTGTCCACCAGTTATTGATCAATGGGTGTGGCAAAGGAGATTAACGCGAAGTTTCCTAGAAGGAGTGATTTGGTTGGGACTATTAAAATTAACCCATCAAGGGCCGGTTGCAACATTTACGATTCAAAGACCCCCTGCAAATGCTTTGTCATCCGAAGTTCTAAGAGAATTAAGTGGTTTACTTGATGAAGTAGAGCACAACAACGAAGTAAGAGTCATCCTGATCCACGGTGATGGGCGTTTCTTCTCAGCAGGAGCTGATATTAAGGAATTCACTACAATCGAATCAGGTGCAGAGTTTGCAAAACTTGCAGGTTTTGGACAAGATTTATTTGATAGAATGGAAAAATTCCCTAAACCTATCATCGCAGCTATACACGGCGCAGCACTAGGTGGAGGCTTGGAGCTCGCGATGGGATGTCATTTTAGACTGGTAAGTGAAACAGCAAAGCTTGGACTTCCGGAATTGCAATTAGGATTGATTCCAGGATTTGCAGGAACACAGCGTCTTCCTAAATTTGTCGGTGTAGCAAGAGCAGCAGAAATGCTATT
Organism: Bacillus sp. cl95; assembly: GCF_900115925.1. Taxonomy (GTDB): domain Bacteria; phylum Bacillota; class Bacilli; order Bacillales; family Cytobacillaceae; genus Neobacillus_A. The sequence continues at coordinate 188,993 of NZ_FOYF01000002.1, forward strand.
CACATCGGATCCCATTACGGGTTTAGAAGCGGTTCAATACGGCTTGGCAAATCATGCATATCCTGAAGAGGAATTGCTTGAACAAGCTTATAAAATGGCTAATAAAATTGCCAAAAAAGGTCCATTGGCTCTTAAATCAACAATTGAATTGCTAAATTATGCGAAAACCGAAGAATATTACGCTGGTGTGAAAAAAGAAGCAGAATTATTCGGGGGAGTGTTCATGTCGCGAGATGGCAAAGAAGGCATCAAAGCTTTTATTGAAAAGCGTGAGCCTCAATTCAAAGGGGAGTAAAAAATTCCGCCAATAAGGTGAGAACTAACTTGGCGGGAAAATTTTTTTACCATAAATATTTTCAATCTTTCGAACTGATGGAATGTTTGAATTCTGGGAGGGTAACCGATGAATATTTTTGTATTAATGAAAAGAACTTTCGATACAGAAGAAAAAATTACGATTGCTGGCGGCAAAATCAATGAAGATGGCGCTGAATTTATTATCAATCCTTATGATGAATATGCAATTGAAGAAGCTATTCAAGTGCGCGACGCTCATGGCGGAGAAGTAACAGTCGTTTCCGTTGGTGGTGAGGAAGCAGAAAAGCAACTTCGCACAGCGCTTGCTATGGGAGCTGACAAAGCTGCACTTATCAATGTAGAAGATGATCTTGAAAATGGAGACCAATTCTCTACGGCTAAGATTCTTGCTGAATACTTGAAAGATAAAGACGCTGACCTCATTATTGGAGGAAATGTTGCAATTGATGGCGGAACAGGACAAGTTGGACCTCGATTGGCAGAATTGCTTGGTCTTCCATATGTAACTACGATTACAAAACTTGAAATTGACGGAAATAAAGCGACAGTCGTTCGTGATGTTGAAGGCGATTCAGAAGTAATCGAAGTAAGTCTTCCATTACTTGTTACTGCTCAACAAGGTTTGAATGAGCCGCGCTATCCTTCATTGCCTGGTATCATGAAAGCGAAGAAAAAGCCTCTTGAAGAACTTGAACTAGACGATCTTGATCTTGAAGAAGATGATGTTGAAGCTAAGACAAAAACGATTGAAATTTATTTGCCGCCTAAGAAAGAAGCTGGAAAAGTGCTTCAAGGTGACCTTAGCGATCAAGTAAAAGAATTGGTAAATCTTCTTCATACGGAAGCAAAGGTAGTCTAATAGGAATTTGACATTATTGCGCAGGAGGTTAATAAAATGACTAGAAAAGTATTGGTATTAGGTGAAGTTCGCGATGGAGCTTTACGTAACGTCTCATTTGAAGCAATTGCTGCTGGAAAAACCATTGCCGAAGGCGGAGAAGTCGTTGGAGTTTTAGTTGGAGAAAGTGTAAGCGCTTTAGGGCATGAGCTTATTTCATATGGTGCGGATCGAGTTATTACAGTTGAAGATGCAAAGCTTGCACAATATACTTCAGATGGCTTCGCACAAGCATTATTGGCAGTCATCGATCAAGAGCAGCCAGAAGGCTTAGTTTTCGGACACACTTCTTTAGGAAAAGACTTGTCACCGAAAATTGCTGCTAAGTTAAATTCAGGACTTGTTTCTGATGTGACAGCTATTGAAGAAGCCGGTGGAAATATTGTATTCACAAGACCGATTTATTCAGGTAAGGCATTCGAAAAGAAAATCGTTACTGACGGGTTAATTTTTGCAACGGTTCGTCCAAACAACATTACACCTTTAGAAAAAGATGAAAGCCGAAGTGGTGATGTAGCATCACTTTCAGTTGATATTAAAGATTTACGTGCCATTATCAAAGAAGTTGTTCGCAAAGCTTCTGAAGGCGTAGATTTATCTGAAGCAAAGGTTGTTATCGCGGGTGGACGTGGTGTGAAGAGCACTGACGGCTTCGAGCCTTTGAAAGAGTTGGCAAAAGTATTAGGAGGAGCTGTTGGTGCGTCACGTGGAGCGTGTGATGCAGATTACTGCGATTACTCTCTACAAATCGGACAAACAGGTAAAGTTGTTACTCCTGATCTTTACATTGCTTGTGGTATTTCTGGAGCTATTCAGCACTTAGCTGGAATGTCCAATTCCAAGGTAATTGTAGCAATCAACAAAGATCCAGAAGCAAACATTTTTAAAGTAGCTGACTATGGGATTGTTGGAGATCTTTTCGAAGTAGTTCCGATGCTTACTGAAGAATTCAAAAAGCTTAAGGTTCATTCTTAAAAACTAGCGCCCTCAAAGGGAAAGATAAATGCAAAGAACGAGCGGTTTTTTTCTGCTCGTTCTTTCTCTCTTTTCATCATAAATACCTTTGGTAAACCTGTATTTTTTTAAGCATATAATCTTATTTAGAGGGTAAATTACATTCGAGCAAATAATTAGCAAACTGTTTCACACGATGTTATACTGACGATAGTATTCGAGTAATTTTTTAGGAGGCAATAAAAATGGCTATTTCAAATGCAACTGATCAAAACTTCTCAACTGAAACTGGATCTGGCTTAGTACTTGCAGATTTCTGGGCTCCTTGGTGCGGACCTTGTAAAATGATCGCTCCAGTTCTTGAAGAACTTGATGCTGAAATGGGTGATAAAGTTAAAATCGTAAAAATCGATGTTGACGAAAACCAAGAAACAGCAGCAAAATTTGGTGTAATGAGCATTCCAACTCTTTTAGTATTAAAAGATGGCGAAGTTGTAGATAAAGTTGTCGGTTTCCAACCGAAAGAAGCTTTAGCCGGCGTTCTTGAAAAGCACGTCTAATAAATCCCAAAAGTCCTGGTGTCTAACCAGGGCTTTTTATTTTTTTTCGGAACTTTTCATATCGCGTGATTATTTCAGCCTGATTTTTGAGAATAAAAATAGTAATCTCCCGTTTGCAGATGCTAATCCACGTGTTGGTGAAAAATCAATTTATTGTTGTCGATTTCATTATATATCTAAATTCTCGTTGACAATGAGAATCGTTCTCTATTATAATGAGAATCGAAAGTGATAATCATTATCAATGGCCATTATATCAATATACATATTGGGGGATTCATGAATGTCTATTAAGTTCAAATTATTCGCAGCTTTAGCAACGATGTCTCTAGTTTTGGGTGCATGTGGAAAGACGGAAGAAAAGGAAGAAACAACAAAACAACACGCTGAAAAGACTGAAAAGACAGATAAGCATGAAGAAACTGCTGAGCATGAAGACGCTGATTATGCCGCAGTTTACAAAGAAGCAGTAGCTGAGCTTGAAAAAGCAAAAGAAGGTAAAGAAGTAGATTTCGATAAAGTAATAAAGTCATATGAAGAACATTTACAATCACTTGTTCAAAAACGTGATGCTGAATTAGAAAGCACAAATGATCAGCACATTACAGCTGCGCTTGCTGCTGGTAAAGAAGGTTCAATGGATAAAGTAGTTGTAAAGCAAGTGTTTGACAAATTAATGCAAAAAGTTTTCTATACAACTATGAAGCATGAATTCACTGAAGTAACTGAAAACTGGGGTAAAACAGAAGAAGTAAAAGAAGAAATGGAAGAAGCGAAAAACTTCTATTCTATCATTCAATCAACAGTACAAAAGCGTGACGCTGCTTATGGTACGACAATGGAAGATGCCATTGCTGGCGGATTTGCTGAAATGGAAAAAGCTATTGAAGCAAACGATGAATTAGGTTTCCAATTAGGTAAGCAAGTTGTAGACAAGACATTGATGAAGACGTTTTATTTAGCAACAGGTGCTACTCCTAATGGTTATGCAACAAAAGCAGCAGATGAGGCAAAGACAGATGCGGTTGCAGCAAAAATTGAACAAGCTGAAGGATGGGCATTCTATCAGTCATTAACAAGCTACATGATGAAGAATGCACCAGAAGCAGATACATTAATCCAAAAACAATTTGACTTACAATCAGACGTAGAGGCACTTGATCCTGTGGCTATAAACAAAGCTTTTGTACGAGGCTTCGCACAAACAGCAATCAATGAGTATCATGAAAGTGAAGAAACATGGGGCGAAGACAAATCAGTCATAACTGGATTAGAAGGTGCTCTATTCCTTGACATTATTTCTTCAGATGTAAAAACACTTTTAGGTGAAGAAGCACAAAAGACATTAACAGATAAAGCACAAAAGTATATTGAAGCTACTAAAGCGAAAGATCAGGCTGCTGGGGAAGAGTTGCTAAATGAGATTCTTACAACTACTCAAATGGTGATCGAAAAAGCTAAATAGTCCGGAGTAATAGAGGGTTCAGCAAGGGTCTGACTACCAAGGAAACAAGGTGTCTGGCCCTTTTCCTTTTCCAAGAAGAGGTTTTACAAAGTTTTCTGCTTTTCCTATCCCTAAAAAAATAGTGTAAAATATGTTCCGTATAGTTAAGAAGGCAATGAGGTGTCAAAAATTGAGGATAATCGTCACGGGCGGTGCAGGTTTTATTGGTTCCAACCTCTCAAAAAGGTTACTGGCTGAGGGTCATAAAATATTGGTCTTAGACGCAATGCATCCATACTATTCGATTGAAAGAAAAGAAAAACAGTTGAAGAGGATTGGTGAAGCAGAGAAATTTTTATTTTATAAAAAAAATCTATTAGATGACGAAGCCGAAATTAAAGAGATATTTTCTACTTTTCAAGCAGATTGTGTGATTCATTTGGCGGCAATACCAGGAGTCTCGCTTTCCATTGAAGTTCCCAATGAATATGTCGATTACGATATTAAAGCTACAATTAACGCATTGAGGTACGCAGGGGAAACGGGAGTAAAACACTTCATCTTTGCATCCTCATCATCTGTATATGGAGAGCAGGAAAATGTCCCGCTGAAGGAAGAGATGGCTACAGGGAAGGTGATATCACCGTATGCGGCAGCCAAATATGGAGCAGAATCTTTTTGTCATGCCTATTCGTCCATCTATGGCATGAAAATGACCATTCTCCGTTTCTTTACTGTATATGGTCCAGGTGGGCGCCCGGATATGGCCATTACAAAGTTTATCCGTAAGCTACAATCTGATGAAAGTATTGAGATTTTCGGAAATGGCACTTCACGTGATTATACATATATCGACGATTGTGTGGAAGGCATTATTCTTGCCATGCAAAAATCGAAAGGAAATCAAACCTACAATTTAGGCTCAGGAAGACCAATTGCCATTGAAGAATTAGTGCAATCTTTAAGAACGCATTTTCCAAGTATGAAATTGACGCAGGATGGTACAAGGCTAGGTGATGTTAGCTCAACTTGGGCGGATATTTCAAAAGCGAATTCCGAACTAGGCTATGAACCGGCATTTACTTTTGCAGAAGGGCTAGCCAGAACCGTTGAATGGTCAAAAGAGAATGAAAGCTAAAATGAAGAGTCTGAAGAAATTCATTGGAATCCTGTTTATATTTATCTTCGTAATCTTATCGATTCGATACTTTCAGCCGAATGAATTATGGTTAAAAAGTAAAGCGTTTTTTGTTGAACATCCTTTTTTGATCATCATCGTTTCGATTGCTTATACACTTTCCTTTGTTTTTAGAGCATTGGCTTGGAAACTCTATCTTTCCTCTGAAGTGAAATTTTGGAACTGTTTAAAGGGGATTTTGTTCAGCCTTACCGTAAACCATATAGCTCCCTTTAAAATAGGAGATATCATTAGAATCGGATATCTTTCAAGACAGGAAAAACATGTGACTATAGATGAGTCCGCTCATTCCGTCGTGGTATTAAGGGCGCTTGATATGCTGGTTTTATTGATATTTTCCTTTCTAGGGCTCATCTATTTTTCCAAACTCACGCCTATTCATATTTCGGTATGGCTGCTTCCTGTGTGCGGTCTTTTATTGGCGTTTGTTTTTCTACTTTGGAAATGGAAACCGGATTTTCTTAATAAGCATTGGCAGCTATTTCATAAAGCGCTGCTCAGCAGAAATTTTGTCTTTATTTTCTTACTAGTCATTCTCAGTTGGTGTCTTGAAGGTGCAGTCATTTGGGGAGTGACCACGTCTTTAAAAGAACCGATTCTGTTATTACAAGCCATTTGGGTCAATTCAGTCACAGTTGGTGGACAAATCTTTCAAGTTACACCTGGAGGGATTTCCACTTATGAATCTATGATGACTTTCACCTTGATCAGTATTCAATATCCAAATAACGTAGCCTATTACGTTGCCATTATTAGCCATGGCTACAAATTTATTTTTTCATATGCTGTGGGCATTCTTCTTGTCATCAAGTCGCCCATCTACACCATTAAACAAATTAAAGAGCTTTTGTTAGTGAGAGGAGAAATGAAATGAAAAAAGCATCCGCATTTGAAAAGACGGCTGCTCGTTGCTGGAATTTATTAAATGAAGGAAAACCGTTTACCCCGATTTTTGTCATTGGAACAATGGTCATCTATCAATTGCCGAATATGACAGATCTTTCATTCGTATTAAATATGCTATTAGGTTTACTTATCATAGTGCCGTTGTTAGCACTTTACTTTATATATGATTTTCCGCTGTTCCTCCGCAATTATTTGTGGATACCATTCATTGCGTATTTAATGATTTGGGACAGTGTAAACTATGGGCTCTTGTTCACTTCATTGGGATTGTACTTCTTCTTCACTGTATTCTTTTGGGGAACGATATACTACCACCTGCGGATAGGAACGACTTGGCTTAATTTTAGAAGGTTTTGGAAACTTGTCTTGAAAAATAGTGATTCAACAAGCGGAAATGCACAAGAACAACTGCCGAAATTCTTATTAATTCTATCGGTATGGAATATGGTCATGGAAAAACCAGCACTAGCGTCAAATGACCTTGGCATAATAACAGTTTTTTATGCAGGGATTTTGCTTTTTGCCTACATTCTTCATAAAAACTTGTTCGATTGGAAACCGAAGGTCATCCCAACTTACACAGAAAATGCAGAAGTGCCGAAAAAGCCTATCAATGATCGTGTAATTGTTATGGTCATTGACGGAATGAGAAAAGAAAGATTTGAAGAAGCGAACACGCCTTTCCTTGATAAATTAAAAAACGAGGGAACTGACTATTCGCGAATGGAAACCGTGTATCCTGCAAGAACAGTCGTATGTTTTTCTTCGATGTTCACCGGGACCTATCCACATGAACATGGCATCAAGTCCAATATGGTTTGGAAATTAGGCATTAAAGTCGAAAGTATCTTCGATTCATTGAGGAAAATTGGTAAAAAAGGCTCTCTGTTAGGAATTGCACATTTAGTCGATTCATTTGGCAAAGATGTTGAAACAGTGACAGCCGTTATGCACAACGATGTTGCTGATCGAAATATCATTGAAAGAGCCAAACTGATCATGAAAGAACAAAATCCTGATTTGCAAATCGTTCAATTAATTGGAACCGATCAAACTGGACATAGCAGAGGCGTATTTTACGATGATTACATACAGAAAATAGAAGAAGCAGATGCTCTTGTAGAAGAGTATTACAATTGGTTGAAAGAAAATAATAAACTCGAAAACTTCACCTTTATCGTATGTGCGGACCATGGACAGGCTGATGGAATTGGTGGGCATGGACATCTAGATGAAGGTGAGCGTTACGTTCCGTTCTTTATGTATGGACCATCGATTGAAAAAGGGAAGAAAATTGATGAGAAACGAAGTCTTGTATCAATGGCTTCTACTATTGCTTATTTAATGGGAGCGCCTTATCCTAGTCATAGTCGAGGGCCTGTATTATTAGAAGCACTTCGAAAGGATGAAAATTAGATGTCAGAAAAAAAAGTGATTGTTTTTCTTCCTGCCCATAATGAAGAAGAATCTATCGCTGAAGTCATTCGCAAAGTACCGAGAAGTATTAGAGATGGCATAAAAGTAGAGGTTCTCGTTATTGATGATGGTTCAACTGATAGAACGGTGAAAGTCGCTAAAGACGCGGGAGCGGATCATATTTTTAGTTTTAAACAAAACATGGGATTAGGGTCTGCGGTGAGAAAGGGACTCGAATTATGTGTTGAATACGGAGGGGATATCGGTGTCATGATTGATGCCGATAATGAATACCCAGCTGAAGAAATTCCTGAATTGATTTCTCCAATCTTATCGGGGGAATCCGATTATGTAATGGGTTCGAGATTCCTTGGTACGATTGCTGGTATGCGTTGGAACAGACGGTTAGGGAACTATTGCTTTACTTGTCTGCAATCCCTTTTACTTGGAAAGTGGATATACGACGGTCAGTCTGGGATGAGGGCTTTTTCACGGCTAGCGATGGAGAATGCAGAAATCATTCATGATTATAACTACGCCCAAGTAATTACGCTTAACCTCTTGCGAAAAGGTTTCAGGATGAAAGAAGTCCCAATCACCTATCAGGTTCGTTCCAAAGGAGAATCTTTCATAAAGTTTAGAGCTTATATGACGTCTGTCTTGCCGGCCATTGTAAAAGAAATGCGAAGACCAGTGAGAAAAGTACGTATGGATGAAAAAATGCCACTCATAATAAAACAAGAATCTAAACATCAATCGTGATAAAAATGTGAATAATCACAATGTATCATTGACACCGAGTATGATAATCATTATCATTGGAAATGTAGGAGGGAACGTATAGTGAAAAAAATAGCTGGTTTGTGTGTTTTATTGATATTCATTCTCAATAACGTTTTTTCAACTCAAGCATTTGCGTATTCTTATGGGGATCCAAATGAAGAGAAAGTTGCCGAAACTTATAAGCAAATGCTCGTTAAGCTTGATGAAAACCCTCCGAATTTTACTGAAGCTAAGAAAGTTTATGAGTCAGTTCAAGAAGAAATTGATATGCACATGGGGAAAGAACCAAGTGAAATCATCCTAAAGAACTTGGAAGACGAAGATAAAGAGAGTACGATTGAAAACATGGAGAAATTGCTCGTGTTAAATATTGCTCGTCGTCTCGAAGGTATTGAAAAGAATTTTGAAGAATATGATACGAGCAAAAAATTGTTAGCCAAAGGATTCGCTACATATGAAGCAATGTCAAGCAAAGTGGAAGCAGAAAATCCTGAAACGAACCAAGCGATAAAGAATGATTTTGAAGAGGCACTTGCCTCTCTTGGAAATCCAGGATTGTTCGGAGTCGGAAAAAAGGATGCAGATAAGAAAGTCTTTATTGAAAATAAAGAGGCAATCTTAGACGCTCTTAAGAGGGAATATGACATCAAGAGTCTCGAGGTTGGGCATTTTTCCGAGAGTGCAACCGAAACGGATAGTGGTAAAAAAGAATGGACGGACACTTCTAACATAAAGAACTGGATTCCAATCATCCTCATTGTAGGATTGATTGCAGCTATCATCATTTATACGATTCGAAAAAGAAAATAGATATTACTAACAGGTAAATCTTCTTGAGAGAGGGGAAACAATTGTGGAGATACAAGCGTTATTGATAACTTTTCGTGAGGTTTTGGAAGCCCTTTTAATTGTCGGCATCATCACGACTTACTTAAAGAGAACGAATAATCAAAAGTTCACCAAATATGTTTGGCTGGGTGCGGGTCTTGCAGTATTAGCCAGTGTCGGTGTGGCAATGTTATTCCAAGTTGTCTTTACAGGCTTCACTGCGATGGGCAGTGAAATGTATTTGAAAATAGGGATTATGGTCGTTTCTACTGTATTGCTCACACAGATGGTATTTTGGATGGCCAGCCATAGCCGTAATTTAAAAGGCAATATGGAAGGCAAGATGAATCAATTCATTACAGCAGGGAATATTGTCGGAATGGTTATTCACTCCTTCCTCGTCGTTCTTCGTGAAGGTGTAGAAACAGTATTTTTCTTTGCAGCTATCACAGGCGGGAATATCGGGGCTGCAATGCAGGGATGGGGTGCGATTACAGGTGCCGTAATTGCTGCAACAATTTCTTACTTCTTCTTTAAAGGAACGATGAGAATTCCATTAAAGAGCTTCTTTAAAGTTACTGGTGCATTCATCATCTTGATTTCTGCAGGGCTTCTTGTTCAAGCAATCAGTATGATGCAGGATATTAATTTGATTGGTAGCGTAGTGCCACACTTATATGACATTACATGGTTGTTGCCTGAACATCCAATCGATTATGCTCATTATTTACGTGATCATGGAGTAGCACCATTGCTATCAGGTGACGTAGGCATTTTCTTAAAAGCATTGTTTGGTTATTCATCCATGCCATCAATTGAAGAAGTTGTCGCTTATATCGGTTATTTTGCAGCGATTTATCTTTTGACTTCTTCTAAAACGAATAAGGAAAAAGCTGTGAAATCTGCAGAGACTGTTACAAAGATGAACGTTTTAAATCCACAAGCAAAATAAAAATAATCTCTCTCTCAAATTTTGAAAAGTACAGAGTTTCATTCTCTGTACTTTTCTTCTATTCTCAAAGCTCTTTTCGTAAACTTTGTAGTTATTGGATCAAGAAAAAGCCGGCATTAGGGCTTTTTCTATACCAAAGTCAAAAGAATTTTTGCGGTTAAAATTTTATTTGGAGGAAAAGAGCACGAAATAAGAATCTATACGCGTTTTTGCTATAATCGTAAAAGCAACACTCTATGCGAAAACAGCCATTACAAAAGAAGATGGTGAAAGTGTGAAAGGCAATCCATTCTTACAGATAATCAGTATCGTTGCAATCATAGTAGTATTTATTTGTCAGTTTGTGTTCTTAAATCCTTTTGTATCGACCTGGGATCAGGTCGATTTCTCGCTTGCATTGGAGCGTTTTGATCTTTTGCAAATGCAACCTCATTTCCCGGGCTATCCCTATTTTATACTTGGTGGCATGTTTATTCATTTTCTATCTGGTGGGATGGTTGAGTCATTAACTATTTTCAGCATTCTGTTTTATCTTACAAGTATTTATCCCATTTACTATCTGTCTTGCCATTTTGTGAAGCGGGAGTATACCTGGTTGGTAACCGCTATTACTTATACATCGAGTTATACGGTTGTCATGGTGAATCAGCCCATCTCTGAGGGAGCGGCCTTAGCGACTTTATGGTGGCTGATGTGGAGCATATTTATTGCGTTGAAGTCAGATAGAAAAATAATCTATATAGTTCCGCTATTCTTTTTAAGTGCGTTGTTTGGTATTCGACTATCATATATTCCATTCGCGATTGGGGTAGCTCTATTATTTTTTCAAAAATGGAAGGATGGAAAGCTTTCAGTAAAGGAATTAGGACAATATGCTAGCATTGCAATTTTCTTTCAATTGATTTGGGTTGCAGGTCTTGTGGCATCTGAAGGCAGTGTAGAAGGATTTATCAAACTTTCTTTAGCTTTCACGAACGGTCATTTCCAGGAATGGGGTGGATCAGTAGGTACAAGTCAGCTAACTATCATAGAACGAATCTACTATTTACTTGTCAAAAATATTTATTGGACTGGATTATCCGGGGAAAATGTAGTACTAGCTGTTTTATACGCTGCTATGCTGATTTTCGTGGTGTATACTTTATTTAGTAAGAACCGAAGAGTCGATAGGCAGTTTTACCCTTTGCTTTGGATGGTTCTCGCTTATTTTCTTTGGTCATTGTTTGCTCAAAATATCGAGAAAGCCCGTCATGCTCTTCCTATCATCATTATGATCGTATTCTGGTTATGGATAACACTTTTTTCAAAACGTTGCCAATCATGGATTCTCGCCTTGGCCATATCAATCTTGGCTGTCCAATGTTACACTGGCCTAAATTTAGTGAGAGAACAAGCAACGATAAAACCGGCAATCTATCAAATGGCCGACTTCCTTTCGGGGTATGAAGAGCCTATTGTGGTGTATACTTGGGAAGAAACAAGGGTATTGCAATATTTGGGTGTACCTTTTTCACATAAGCGTGTTTTGACATATGAACTATTCAAAGAAGACTCAAAAAATTATCGAGATCGAAGTATTCTCCTGACAAATAAAGTAGTTGAAGGATTTAGAGCTCAAGGTATCGAAATGACTGACCTGAAGAGAATCAAAATGTTCCACTCAAATGAACTATTTGATCCCGTATATCATGATATAACATTGTATGAATGGGGAGGTGACCGGGATGAATGAATTGATTAAGCATAAATTGACGCTGCTCCCAGATCAGCCGGGCTGTTACTTAATGAAGGACAGGCAAGGAACAATCATATACGTGGGAAAAGCAAAGGTATTAAAAAATCGTGTGCGTTCCTATTTTACCGGTTCCCATGATGGAAAGACGCTAAGACTTGTGAATGAGATTGAGGATTTTGAATATATCGTTACATCGTCCGATATGGAAGCTCTCATTTTGGAACTGAACTTAATCAAGAAACATGATCCAAAATATAACATCATGTTAAAGGATGACAAAACATATCCTTTCATCAAGCTTACCTCAGAACGGCATCCAAAGCTTATTATCACGAGGAAGGTAAAAAAAGATCATGGTAAATATTTTGGACCATACCCGAATGTTCATGCAGCGAATGAAACGAAAAAGCTGCTTGACCGTATTTATCCTCTTCGCAAATGTGCGACATTACCTGATCGTGTTTGTCTTTATTATCACCTTGGCCAATGTTTGGCTCCCTGTGTTAAGGACGTTAGTGAGGGTCAATATAAATCCATTGTTGAAGATATTACCCGTTTTTTAAACGGCGGTTATAAAGAAATCAAAAAAGAACTTTCGGGAAAAATGATGGCTGCAGCAGAAGAATTGGATTTTGAACGTGCAAAGGAATTTCGTGATAAGATATCACATATTGAAGCGACGATGGAAAAACAAAAAATGACGATGACCGATTTTACGGATCGAGATGTGTTTGGGTATTCCGTAGATAAGGGCTGGATGTGTGTCCAAGTATTTTTTGTCCGACAAGGGAAGTTGATAGAACGTGATGTTTCGATGTTTCCGATTTATGATGAGCCAGAAGGAGAAATACTTACATTCCTTGGACAGTTTTACTCTAAACCTAATCATTTTAAGCCTAAGGAAATCCTTATTCCGAATTCAATAGATCGCCAAATGGCAGAAGAACTTTTACAAGTCAAAGTAATCAACCCTCAAAGAGGGCAGAAAAAGGACCTTGTAAAGCTTGCTGTCAAAAATGCCAAAATCGCACTGAGTGAAAAATTCTCGTTAATTGATAGGGACGAAGACCGTACGATTAAAGCCGTCGAAAACTTAGGTTCAGCACTTGGTATTTATACACCGCATCGCATTGAATCTTTCGATAACTCCAATATTCAAGGTACAAATCCTGTTTCGGCACTTGTTGTATTTTTGGACGGGAAGCCTCACAAAAAGGAATATCGAAAGTATAAAATCAAGACGGTTGAAGGTCCAGATGATTACGAATCAATGAGGGAAACAGTCCGAAGAAGATACTCAAGGGTTCTCAAAGAAGGTTTGCCTCTTCCTGATCTGATCATTGTCGATGGTGGTAAAGGACATATTGAATCAGTGAGGGACGTCCTTGAAAATGAGTTAGGTTTGGATATCCCTCTTGCTGGTTTGGCAAAAGATGATAAGCACCGGACCTCACAATTGCTTTACGGGAATCCGCTAGAAGTCATTCCACTGGATCGAAATAGCCAGGAGTTTTATTTACTTCAACGAATTCAAGATGAAGTCCACCGATTTGCGATTACTTTCCATCGTCAAGTTAGAGGGAAAAGTGTTTTTCAGTCGCTTTTGGATGATATTCCAGGTATCGGTGAAAAACGTAAAAAACTGCTGTTAAAAGAATTCGGTTCCGTAAAAAAAATGAAAGAAGCTACCCTTGAACAAATGTTGGGAATAGGCATCCCAGTAGCTGTTGCCGAAGAGTTAATGAGAAAGTTACAAGAATAGCATTGTTATGTGTTTTTCACTGTGCTATAATGAGAAAAATTTAAACACTCACTTTATTTAGCATAAAAGTGAAGGTAGAGGTGCGAACTTCAATAGTAGAAGCTGGGAGGGGAATGAGCTCTGTTGATTGGCTTTGAAAGGGGAGGTCGCCGAAGTGGGGAAAGACTCATTCTTTTCTTGCTGGTTCTGTATTGAATAAATGCAGAATTGTCAGGACGCCTGTCTTGGAGAGCTATCTTACATTGTCATGCGTTGGAATCATTCTGCGTATACGAAGCAATGGGGATCTCTTTTCCTCATTGCTTTTTTGTATTTGGCTGTTTAAGGACAAGTTGATTTTACGTACTTTGTAGATTGGAGCGGAAATCAACAGGAAATGTTAACAAATCCTTTTATTTACTCCCGTTAATCAGGTGAATTCTTAATGGAAAGAAGGGGAAGAAATGGGACTAGTAGTCCAAAAGTTTGGTGGAACTTCTGTGGGGAATACGGAGAGAATCCAAAATGTTGCTCAACGCGTAATTGAAGAAAAAAATCGTGGGAATGATGTAGTTGTTGTCGTATCGGCTATGGGAAAAACAACAGATCATCTTGTAACGATGGCAAAAGAGATTTCAAGCCAGCCGAATAAGCGTGAAATGGATATGCTGTTAACGACCGGTGAACAAATCACCATTTCTCTATTGGCAATGGCATTACAGGAAAAGGGCGTAGAGGCAATTTCCTTCACAGGTTGGCAGGCGGGAATTCAAACTGAAGCCATCCACGGAAATTCGCGAATAGCCAATATCGATATTGGTGCGGTCAAAGATCAGCTTTCTAGTGGAAAGGTTGTCGTAGTCGCTGGATTTCAGGGAGTAACAGAGAACGGAGAAATTACCACTTTAGGACGTGGCGGTTCCGATACGACTGCTGTAGCTCTTGCCGCTGCTCTTTCAGCGGATAAATGTGACATTTATACAGATGTAACAGGCGTTTTCACAACAGATCCCCGTTATGTGAAGGAAGCAAGAAAATTATTGTCCGTATCCTATGATGAAATGCTTGAACTTGCAAATCTAGGTGCAGGAGTCCTTCATCCAAGAGCAGTAGAGTTTGCGAAAAATTATAAAGTGGCACTTGAGGTTCGTTCTAGCCTTGAAAAGGTTGAGGGCACCATGATAGAGGAGGAAGCTTCAATGGAACAAAATTTAGTTGTCCGCGGTGTAGCATTTGAAGATGAAATTACACGAGTAACGGTACTTGGTTTACCGAACTCATTGGCAAGCTTGTCGACTATTTTTACGACACTAGCGCGCCATCAAATAAATGTGGATATTATCATTCAAAGCACAACTAGTGAAAAATCGGCGAACTTGTCTTTCTCCATTAAAACAGAAGATTTGCAGGAAACGCTTGACGTATTAAACAGCAATCAACATATCCTTCAATTCGAAAATATCGAATCTGAACAAGGACTTGCGAAAGTTTCTATTGTTGGATCTGGTATGATTTCAAATCCAGGTGTGGCAGCTGAAATGTTTGAGGTTCTTGCGCAACAACAAATTCAAGTAAAAATGGTTAGTACATCTGAAATTAAAGTATCGACAGTGGTAAACCAGGAAGACATGCTTAATGCGGTTCAAGCATTGCATGAAGCTTTCCATCTATCGGAATCACCAATAAACGCATAAAAAAGAAGCCTTCATTGACCGATGAAGGCTTCTTTTGCTAGCTGCAATAGTTATGTTGTTTGATCTTTCTTATCCCATTTAACTGTAAAGACGGCCTTATATCCCTTCTTTGCCGGGTGTTCGTAAGCTTCTGTAA
The DNA here is from genome assembly GCF_900115925.1 of Bacillus sp. cl95. GTDB lineage: Bacteria > Bacillota > Bacilli > Bacillales > Cytobacillaceae > Neobacillus_A. Next base: position 204,556 of record NZ_FOYF01000002.1, read on the forward strand.
TCGTTTCTTTATGATATTCGATTTGTTGAGCAAGGAATCCAGCTTCAAGTTGGAAGAAGTGCTCAGCCTTTGTGGAATTTCTTGAAGAAAGTAATGGACTTACCAATTCGAATTCCATTTCACTTTTTGTTTCTTTTTTTAAGATGAGTGTTCCCCATGATGCTTTTTCATAAAAGTCGATAATTTCGTCCATCGTTTGCAACGGGTATTTTCGTGCCAATCTCTTTCCCGCCCAGTATAAAATTTCAGGTGTGTTTTTACCTAAAAGTTCCGGCAATAGAGTATCACGAAGCAATTCATAGCCAAACTTTGAGATGGTTGCCGGCATGTCAGTCGCAGTTTGTTCAGTTGATGTTAAGTTGCTCAAGCGTATCCCCTCTTTCTATCACTCTATTATATACATTCGTCCCGGGAAATTCAGAACTATTTTCTGTTAAATTTGTGTAACAGGGTGTATGAAATTTCGTTATTTTAGTATACCTGAGATGTACTATCTCTAAAACATTTTTCATAAAAAACCAAATGCGAATTTTCAAAAATATGTAGCCTTTCATGATATCAATATATTTAAAAGATTTCATTTTTTATAAAATATTTATGTATACGTTTTCTTGACGCTCTATCATGATGGGAGTAAAATGAACATGTCACATAATTGTAAAAAATGAGGATTTACTTTTTAAGGTGATGAAGGGTTTCTCTGCCTTCTTCGGAATTATAGCAGAGTATGAATCTTTGTGCTGTTTTTAACATTTAAGGGGGTAAATTTATGGCTGGTAACCGAGAGTTTTTTTATCGCAGACTGCACTCATTGCTAGGAGTTATTCCTGTTGGATTATTCCTTGTTCAGCATCTTGTAGTCAATCATTTTGCTACAGGGGGAGAAGAGTCTTTTAACAAAGCAGCAGGATTTATGGAACATCTTCCTTTCCGTTTCGTCCTTGAGACTTTTATTATTTTCCTGCCATTATTGTTTCATGCACTCTATGGACTTTATATTGCTTTCACGGCTAAAAATAACACTAGCAGATTCGGTTTCTTCCGAAATTGGATGTTCACGCTACAACGTGTTTCGGGTGTTATCACTTTAGTATTCGTAACTTGGCACGTTTGGGAAACAAGAGTTGCGGCAGCATTCGGCACAAAAGTCAATTTCGACATGATGGAAAACATTTTGTCTAATCCTTTCATGTTCTGGTTTTACATTGTGGGTGTTATCTCGACAATTTTCCACTTTGCTAACGGACTATGGTCATTCATGGTAAGCTGGGGAATCACTGTAACACCAAGATCACAAAAGATTGCTACATATGTTACATTAGGAATTTTCGTGGCTCTTTCAATCGTAGGAGTTCGCGCATTACTTGCATTCACTATCTAAGCTTTAGAAAATTATTCATTAATATGAAAAATAGTAGGATTAGAGCTTTTTATCACGATACGAATTTTAACTAAGAAAATTGTCTAGCTTCAGCGCCGAATGCGGGGCGCTTGCGCTTTTCTTAATAGAGGGAGTGAGTCACAATGAGTAAGGGCAAGGTGATTGTTGTCGGTGGCGGTTTGGCCGGCTTAATGGCAACTATTAAGGTTGCAGAATCGGGAACTCCGGTCGAACTGTTTTCACTTGTACCAGTGAAACGTTCACACTCTGTATGTGCACAGGGTGGAATTAACGGAGCTGTTAATACAAAGGGTGAAGGTGACTCTCCATGGGAGCACTTTGATGATTCAGTTTACGGAGGAGACTTCTTGGCGAATCAGCCGCCAGTAAAGGCAATGTGTGAAGCGGCACCAGGAATCATCCACTTATTAGACCGTATGGGTGTTATGTTCAACCGTACGCCAGAAGGACTACTAGACTTCCGCCGCTTTGGGGGAACACAGCATCACCGTACAGCATTCGCAGGCGCAACTACAGGACAGCAGCTTCTTTATGCTCTTGATGAGCAAGTTCGCCGTTATGAAGTGGCAGGCCTTGTTACTAAATACGAGGGCTGGGAATTCCTTGGAGCTGTTGTGGACGACGAAGGCATTTGCCGTGGGGTTGTCGCTCAGAATCTTACATCTATGGAAATCAAGTCTTTCGCGGGTGACGCTGTAATTATGGCAACGGGCGGACCTGGAATTATTTTTGGTAAGTCAACGAACTCTGTTATCAACACAGGTGCTGCTGCATCGATCGTTTATCAACAGGGTGCTTACTATGCAAACGGTGAATTCATTCAAATTCACCCTACAGCAATTCCTGGAGATGACAAGCTTCGTCTTATGAGTGAATCTGCTCGTGGTGAAGGTGGCCGTGTATGGACATATAAAGACGGTAAGCCATGGTATTTCCTTGAAGAGAAATATCCAGCTTACGGGAACCTTGTTCCACGTGATATTGCAACTCGTGAAATTTTTGACGTTTGCGTTGAGCAGAAGCTCGGGATCAATGGCGAAAACATGGTATACCTTGATCTTTCCCATAAAGATCCTAAGGAATTAGATATTAAACTAGGCGGAATCATCGAGATCTATGAAAAATTCATGGGTGACGATCCGCGTAAAGTTCCAATGAAAATATTCCCGGCTGTTCATTATTCAATGGGCGGACTTTGGGTTGATTATGATCAAATGACAAACATCCCTGGCTTGTTTGCAGCTGGTGAGTGTGACTATTCTCAACATGGTGCAAACCGTCTAGGTGCTAACTCACTTCTATCTGCGATTTACGGTGGTATGGTTGCAGGTCCAAATGCGGTTCGATACATTGGCGGACTTGAAAAAAGTTCTCACGCAGTATCATCATCCGTATTTGAGAACCATGTAAGACAAGAAGAAGCTAAGTGGAACTCAATCATGAGTCTAAATGGTAATGAAAATGCTTATATCCTTCACAAAGAGTTGGGTGAATGGATGACTGACAACGTAACAGTTGTACGTCACAACGATAAGCTATTGAAAACAGATGAGAAGATTGTTGAACTTCTTGAGCGTTATCAAAAAATCAACATCAACGATACAGCGAAATGGAGCAATCAAGGGGCAGTATTTACTCGCCAACTTCAAAACATGCTTCAATTAGCTCGTGTTATTACAATTGGTGCCTACAATCGTAATGAAAGCCGTGGTGCTCATTACAAGCCGGAATTCCCAGAAAGAAATGATGAGGAATTCTTAAAGACAACAATGGCAAAATTTGTGGATGCTTCTTCAGCACCTGAATTCCATTACGAAGATGTAGATACTTCATTAATTCAGCCGCGTAAGCGTGACTATTCTAAAACGAAAAAAGGGGAGTAGAAAGGCATGTCTGAGAAAACAGTGAAATTTATTATTACCCGTCAAGATCGCCCTGACTCTGCCCCTTATCAGGAAGAGTTTGAATTAGCTTACCGTCCAAACATGAACGTTATTTCTGCATTGATGGAAATCCGCAGAAACCCTGTAAATGCTAAAGGTAAAGACTCAACACCAATTACTTGGGATATGAACTGCTTGGAGGAAGTTTGTGGGGCATGTTCGATGGTCATTAATGGCAAGCCGCGTCAATCATGTACAGCACTTGTTGACCAACTAGAACAGCCAATCCGCCTTGAGCCAATGCGTACTTTCCCTGTCGTTCGTGACTTGCAGGTAGACCGCAGCCGCATGTTCGATAGCTTAAAGAAAGTGAAGGCTTGGATTCCAATTGATGGTACTTACGATTTAGGACCTGGACCACGTATGCCTGAAAAGAAACGTCAATGGGCATATGAATTGTCTAAGTGTATGACTTGTGGTGTCTGCTTAGAGGCTTGTCCAAATGTTAACAGCAAGTCAAACTTCATTGGACCTGCGCCATTATCTCAAGTTCGCTTATTCAACGCACATCCAACTGGTGAAATGAATAAATCCGAACGTTTAGACGCTATCATGGGTGACGGAGGGTTAGCAAACTGCGGTAACTCTCAAAACTGTGTTCAATCTTGTCCAAAAGGAATTCCTTTGACAACTTCGATCGCGGCTCTAAACCGTGATACTACGTTCCAATCATTTAAAAACTTCTTCGGTAGCGATCAAGTATAATTAAGACGAAAAACCTCTTTTCCGTTTGGGAAAGAGGTTTTCTTTTTTTAGGCTATGTTAAATGTGCCTGTTGATTTCCGCGGGCGGTCGGGGAGCCTCCTCGTCGCTTTGCTCCTGCGGGGTCTCCCCTGACACGCTTCTCCCGCAGGAGTCTTCGTGCCTTGCGCTCCAATTAACATTGTTCAAAAATCAACATTAAACCTTATCAGAGCCTTTTTTAAAAAGTCTGTAATTACTTTTTCGAGTACTTGAAAGTAGGAAAACTTGTAGGGTCTAGAGAATTAATTAATCTAACATATTATTAAAGGATAATTCATTTAAAGGGGATTCTTATGGAATACAAGATTGTATTTTTCGATGTGGATGGAACGATTACGCATCATGAAGACGGAAGTATCTCAACAAAAACAAAAGAAGCAATAAAAGAATTAAAAAACAAAGGCATAAAGGTAGTTGCTGCAACAGGAAGGCCATTATCTTTGTGTGAAGAAATAAGAGAATTAGGAATTGATACTTTCATCACGGCAAATGGTGGGTATGCAAAGCATAATCAAAATGTGATTCATAAAGTACCGATGAATCAAGAAATAGTCAAAGAAGTATTGGAATTTGCGTACAATGAGAATCATGGCCTATCATTTTTTACTGAAGAATTTAGTATGAACGGTGTAAAAGATATCGAAATCCTAAAGGCTTTGAAAGAAACTTTGTCATTGAATGATTATCCGGTGATAAAGGAAATGATTCATCAGGAGGAAATATACTTGATGTGTTTATATGCAAATGACGAAACAGTTGAGAAATACATGGACAACTTTCCGTATCTCACTTTTCAGAGATGGCACCCTTATGTACTTAATGTATTACAGGAGGAGATTTCTAAATCCTTAGCAATCATTAAAGTCTTGCAGTATTTCAATATTGATAAATCAGAGGCCATTGCATTTGGTGATGGAGAGAATGATATCGACATGCTGGAATTAGTAGGACTCGGTATAGCCATGGGAAATGGGAATGAAAAATTAAAAAAAGTAGCCGATTTCGTAACGAAGAAGTCGAGTGAAGACGGAATTGAGTTTGCATTACAACATTATGGAATCATATAAACGCGGTCTAGGGAGCTCTATTTTCACAAACAGATTAAATTACATTCCTTTAGTGTAGAGCCCATATGATAAAGAAATAATTTCCTATATCTGCTATAATCATAGTAATTCATTACGACTATTAAGAGTGAGTGTGAGTGAAATGAAATTTAAATCTCTTTTGCCTCTATTGTTTATTGTGGTTGGGATAGTGATTATCGGTATAGGTGGCTGGCAAATCCTTGATTCAAAAACCCAGACAGAAGATTCTTTAGAAGTTGCTAAAAAAATTGTTGAAAAAAATTCGGATCTTAAAGGTACCAAGAATAAGGACGATGAGCCGTTTACTCCTTTTGTTGGTGAAACGGTAGGTTTATTGGAGTTACCGCGCATAAAATCAGAGTTAGCAATTATTGAAGGAACGGACGAGGATGATTTAAAAAAAGGTGTCGGACATTATAAAGGCTCCTACTATCCAGGAGAAAATGGTCAAATCGTTTTATCAGGCCATCGTGATACTGTCTTTAGACGATTGGGAGAACTGAAAATTGGTGATCCTCTAAAAGTGAAAATGCCATATGGCAATTATGATTACGAAATCATTGGTACTAAAATTGTCGAGGCGGATGATACGAGTATCATTACACTCCAAAAAGAGAATGAAGAATTGGTCGTAACGACATGCTATCCTTTTTCATATGTAGGAGATGCTCCTCAGCGCTATATCATTTATGCAAAGAAAAAATGAATTCAATTATTTAACCATAGGAATCCTATGGTTTTTTTGTCGAAAAGGCAAACTAAAAAGTCGGAAAAACGCCTTCTTTTAGAATTGAATAAATAACACTAGAATGATAACCTTATATTAACTGTTGTGAAAGCGATTGCATAAGCTTGATAGTTTATATACAGTTATTTTTTTTCGCAAATGTGCAAACGTTTTCACTCTAGTAATATTTTGTAAGGAGGACCTCGGATGAGAAGGATATTATCACTTTTGCTAGCCTTCGTACTTGTAATAAGTACATTTTCAACACCTTTATCGTTACAGTCTGCCGCTGCAGAAAAGACTTACGAAAAAGTTGTACTTAGAGGCAATGCAGAGACGTTAGATTGGGGATCGGACAACAATCCATTGACTTATGATGAAACGGAAGGTAATTGGAAAACTAGTCCCATCAGTCTCCAAGGAGGCAAAGAAGTAGAATACAAGTTTGTGATGGATGGAAACTGGATGAGTGGGGAAAACCTACGCTTTACACCACCTCAAACAGGAGATTATATTTTTGTATTTTATCCAGAGAATGAAAGAAAGGTAGATGTCAGGCTAGATTTTTCGAAATTCACTGGCAAGCTGACATTGGATGTAACTCTTCCAGCTGGTACACCAGAATGGATCACGCCGACTATCGGTTCTTCACTAAATGGATTTAACTATGCAGTCACGCCGTTAACGAAAACTGCTGACGGCAAATGGACAGTAACACTCGCTGGAAATGAAAATGAATCAATAGAGTACCTATATTCACTCGGAGATGCAAAATTCACCGAGAACCGAACAGAGAAAAGAAAAGCTACCTTTACAAAAGAAGGAACGGTCTATCAGGATTCCGTTGAAAAATGGAGTGGTGTACCCGTTGCCAAAGATGTAAAACATGACTATTCCATCTCTCCTGCGGTTCCTAGCAGCAATGATGAGGTAGAGGTTAAAGTAACGGTGAAACATTACGGCACGGTTGATGCAGGGGCCGTTTATTTTACTACGGATGGAAAACTTCCTAAAGGAGCAAGAGGAACTGTTACTGCAGGTAATGCCGTATCCTTAGTGGAAGATTCTGCAACCACTGAAAATGGAATTACAACCACTATATTTAAGGGGATCATTCCTAAACAAGCCAATGATACACCTGTGAAGTACATAATTGATGTTTGGGATCAAGATGGTGCAGGCTCTCAATTTGCTGATTCCAACAGTTTAGTAGCCAAAGATGCCACTTCCTTTGCCTATTATGTGGATGATTTTCAATCGCCGCAATGGGCTAAGGATGCAACGATTTATCATATTTTTGTAGATCGCTTTAACGATGGCGATGTGAACAATAACCGCTCAGTAAATAAGGATTTGCCATATGATGAGCAGTTGAAAGGCTGGATGGGTGGAGATTTGAAAGGAATCCAGGATAAGTTGGATTACATTTCCGATTTAGGTGTAAATACCATTTGGATTTCTCCTGTTTTCAAGGGGCCGTACTCACATGGCTATCATCCGAAGGATTTCAAACAAATTGATGACCGCTTTGGTGATCCAGAAACAATGAAGGAATTAATAAAAGCGGCACATGCAAAGAATATCAAAGTCGTCTATGATTTTGTTGCTAATCATACCTCGAATCAGCATTCCTTCTTCCAGGATGCTTTAACAAAAGGGAAAGACAGCCCGTATTATAACTGGTATTCGTTCGAAGAATGGCCAAACAAATACAAAACGTTTTACGGCATTTCAGAACTGCCAGAATTGAACAATGAGAATCCTGAAGTAAGAAATTATATGATTAACGATGTAGTACCATATTGGTTGACGGAATTGGATTTCGATGGCTTCCGTCTTGACTATGCGAAAGGTCCAAGTTATAGCTATTGGGTGGATTTCCGCCATAAAGTAAAGCAAACAAAACCTAATGCATTTATTTTCGGTGAGATTTGGGATAGCAGAGAAAAAATCAATTCATACGCAGGGGAACTAGATGGAGCACTTGACTTCGTACTGAATGACGCGCTTGTAAATACTTTTGCTAAAAACCAATCAATGACTGAATTAAGCGATACTATTAATGCAAACATTGAGACTTATCCGAAAGAATATGTAATGTCTTCTTTCTTGGATAGTCATGATAAACCACGCTTTATCTTTGAAGCTGGTGGAGATGTCGAAAAGTTGAAGCTTGCTGCTTCCACGCAATTGACTTTGCCTGGCGCACCTGTCATTTACTATGGTGACGAAGTGGGGCTGTCACAAAGTAAAGACCATAACTCTGTGAGTGACTGGAAAGATCGTTACTACCGTGAATTTATGGTGTGGGATGAAGCGAAGCAAAATCAGGATTTAAAGAGTTATTATAAGAAACTAATTAGCCTTAGGAATAAAGAAAAGGCGTTAAGAACTGGCGATTATCAAAAATTATTTGCTGACCAAAATGTGTTGGCATACGAACGTGAAGATGAGACAGGGAAATTCCTTGTTGTTGTAAACAAAGGTTCAGAGAATAAAGAAATCGATGTGAATCAACTTTATAATCAAACGGAAATCCAAAATGTTACTTTAACTGATGCTTTAGGTACAGAAAAAATCTCAAATGATGCTGAAGGAGATCTTACTTTTACAAGTGAAGGTAAAGGCTTTGAGATTTATGAAGTGGAAGGGACTTTAGAATACTCGGATCAACCGTTAGATCGTAACAAAGTCTACAATAAGGTGGTTCTTAGAGGTTCTGCACCATTAACATGGTCAGAGGACAATCAGCCACTAACTTACGATTCTGTTGAGAAAGTATGGAAGAGTAATCCAGTTAGCTTAACAAAAGGGGAAAAAGTCGAATTTAAATTTGTAAGAGACGAGCAATGGCTTGAAGGGGACAATTTATCTTTTGTTCCAGAGTTTAGTGATAAATATGTCTTCGTGTTCCATGCTTTGGATCAACGTAAAATAGACGTTCGCCTCGCTGAGCAAAAGGTAACAACGAAAGTTAAGGTTCATTACCAACCGAAAGCAGGAGATATAAAGGATTGGAACCTATGGGTGTGGGCAGAAGGAAAGGATGGAAAGGCATATCCTTTCACTGGTCAAGACTCATTTGGGAAATATGCTGAAATAGAGCTTGATGGCGACCATAACCGAGTAGGATTCATTGTTCGCACAGATAGCTGGGAGAAAGACGGCGGAGATCGCTGGATTGAAGATGTATGGTACGGACAGGATGAAGTATGGATAAAAGCGGGCGACGATAAAGTATATTTAAGTCCTCCAGATGGCGAATATCGTGATTTGCCAGTTTACGATGAACTAGAAGTAACTTTTAATTATTACAGATATGACCTGAACTATAAGGATTGGGATATTTGGGTTTGGACAGACAAATCAGAGGGACAGGCATTGCCGCTCTCTAAAGAAACTTCATTTGGTAAACAAGGTACGATTAAGTTGACGAATTTAAACGGTGCCTCAAAAGTAGGTTTTATTGTTCGTAAATCGGACTGGTCTGCGAAAGATATTGCAGAAGATCGATACATCACAGATTTTACAAGTGATGGAAAAGCTCAGGTATGGTTGGCTCAAGGTCAAAAACGGATTTATGATAATCCAGCAAAAATTGATCGTAATCCACGTATTATCAAAGCGGCAATCGACGAACTAAACAAAATCTCATTTGAGACAAACTTTCCGTTCGCCATTGAAGAAGGAAAAAATCCAGGAATCGTTTTAGATGGAGCAGCAATTAAGAGTGTTGAAGCTGTAGGGGATACTAAGACCGGATTAACAAATAAAGTCACCATTACGACGGAAGAAGAGCTTGATCTTGCGAGAGTTTACAAGATTAGTAAAGAAGGCTTTGGAGATGCAACCGTCACGATGGGGAAAGTAATTGGTAGCCAGTCATTTGAAGACCGTTTTTATTATGCAGGAAGTGACCTTGGAAACACTTATTCTAAGGAAAAAACGAAGTTCCGATTATGGGCACCAACTGCAAGTGAAGCTAAATTAGTTACTTATGAAAAATGGGATAGCCCTCAAGGACAAGAAATTGCGATGACACGTGCTGAAAATGGTACATGGACCGCACAACTGAATGGTGACCAAAAAGGACTTCTTTACACGTACAAAGTGAAAATCGGCGATACGTGGAATGAAGCGGTAGATCCATATGTTCGTGCCGTAGCGGTCAATGGAGACAAAGGTGCGGTAGTCGACTTAAGCAAGACAACTCCGAAGGATTGGAAAAAGAAAAAGCCGATCTTTAATAATCCTGAAGACGCGATTATTTATGAGACACACGTCCGTGATCTTACTATCCAAGCGGAGAGTGGAGTCAGCAAAGCCAATAAGGGTAAATTCCTAGGCGTAGCAGAAAAGAATACTAAAGGCCCGAATGGCGTGAAAACAGGTTTGAGCCATATCAAAGACCTTGGTGTTACTCACGTACAATTTATTCCGATGTATGATTACAATACAGCTAGTGTGGATGAGACAAAACTTGATCAACCACAGTATAACTGGGGATATGATCCTAAGAACTACAACGTTCCAGAGGGATCTTATTCAACAGATCCATATTCACCGACGGTCAGAATTAATGAAATGAAGCAAATGATTCAAGCGCTTCATGATAACCAGCTTCGCGTTGTGATGGACGTTGTTTACAATCATATGTTTAATGCTTTCGAATCAAACTTCCACAAACTTGTACCTGGTTACTATTACCGTTACAACGATGATGGAACGCTAGCTAACGGAACAGGAGTAGGGAATGATACTGCGTCAGAACATAAGATGATGCGCAAATTCATCGTAGACTCTGTTACGTATTGGGCGAAGGAGTACAATATTGATGGATTCCGTTTCGATTTGATGGGTATCCATGATGTGGAAACAATGAATCAAGTTCGTGCAGCGCTTGATAAAATCGATCCTTCCATCATTGTCATTGGGGAAGGATGGGATTTGAATACTCCGCTGGATCCAGCTCAAAAAGCAAATCAAAAGAATGCATCTAAAATGGACGGTATCGCTCATTTTAATGATGACATTCGTGATGGATTAAAAGGAAGCGTGTTCGAGGAAAAAGATAATGGTTTCATTAACGGGAAATCAGGCATGGAAACACGCATCAAAAAAGGTGTTGTTGGTGGAATCACATACAATGATACTATCAAAACATTTGCAAAAGATCCTGAACAAACAGTTACTTATGTAGAAGCACATGACAATCATACGCTTTGGGATAAGTTAAAGCTTACAAATGGAAATGATACTGATGCCGATCGCAAAAAGATGCACAAATTGGCAAGCTCGATTATATTGACATCTCAAGGTGTTTCTTTTGTACATGCGGGTCAGGAATTCATGAGAACAAAGAATGGAGATCATAATAGCTATAAGTCTCCAGATAGCGTAAACCAACTTGACTGGAAACGAAGAAGCGAATTTAATGCAGAAGTGGAATACTTTAAAGGTCTGGTAAAGCTCAGAAAAGCTCATAAAGTATTCCGTTTGACAACAGAGGAAGAGATAAAGAAAAAGCTTACTTTTATCGAATCTCCTAAAAATACTGTTGCTTTTGCCTTAAATGAAAATAAAAATGGTACAGAGAAAATCGCAGTTGCTTACAATGCGAATCGCACTGCTGTTGAAGTTAAATTGCCTGCAAAAGGCAATTGGCACATCCTAGTTAACGGTGAGAAAGCTGGTAACAAGTCACTCGGAGTTATTAAAGGTGACAAAGTAACAGTTCCACCTTTAAGTACGTATGTGCTTGAATTGAATCATGATGGAACCATTCACGAAATTTTTGAGTGGTTAAAGAAATTTCAATTTCAATTATTTACAAGATTCTCTTGGTAAATGAAATGATGAAGCTCCTGTTTTTAAACAGGGGCTTTTTTTGATGTAGTATTAAAAGGTTTTTCTTTCAAAATTTTCCGTCTATTATTATAATAGAAAAATGAATAGTTATTCATTTTAGGAGGCTGAAGAATATGAGCAAAATGACATACATTCAAGATATGGACAGTTGGACAAAAGGGTTTGATTTTTTTAGCCCGGTCAAAGTGAGATTTTCAGAAACGGACATGTTTGGTCATTTGAACAATACAGTGACTTTTGCATATTTTGAAGAAGCAAGGATTGAATATTTTAAAAGCAAAGGATTTATGCAGGATTGGATCAATCCAAAGAATGAAACGATTCCTGTAGTAGCTAATTTGCAATGTGATTATGTGAAACAGGTTTTCTTTGGGGAAGAACTTAGGATTTATGTGAAAGCAGATACCATTGGAACGTCTTCTGTGGACCTTCATTACATGGCAACACGAAAAGATGGGGAAGTTTGTTTCACAGGCAGGGGAACGGTAGTTCAGATTTCAAAAAAGACGGGAAGAGGCGTTCCGTGGACGGAAGAAATGAAGGGATTATTCCTCTCAAACACTAACGTTCAAGCTTAAAACATAACAAAAACACATTTTTATCACTATTTCATTCTCCAAGCATAAATATAGTCACTTCATAAGAATTGTTCACATAGTATATGGTGACTAAATATATACCCATCCCACGATTCATAACTGGCGAAGGCAAGGAGGGTTACAATACTTGAAAGAGAATGAATACACGCACAAGCCGTTACTCACCAAACGTGAAAGAGAAGTATTCGAGTTATTAGTTCAAGACAAAACAACGAAGGAAATCGCTGGTGAATTGTTTATAAGCGAAAAAACGGTTCGTAATCACATTTCCAATGCTATGCAAAAGCTTGGTGTTAAGGGGCGTTCACAAGCAGTTGTAGAGCTCCTCCGTATGGGAGAGCTAGAACTTTAAAAAAAACCGGCATCCTTCTAGGACGCCGGTTTATATTTTATTATCTTGGAAACACTGCTCCAACTATGGCAAGGACATGTTACTGGACTGTTTTTACAGTTTCATTCAAGATTCTATCCTAAAGTTCCGTCTTTTTTCACAATAAGCTTGGCATTGCAGATTTCAATCTTGAAATTTTGATGAAAAAAGGTGAAAATAAAATCACGAGGATGGCCAATAGCTTCTAGAGCTAGCATAAATGGTTTAGGCGCATTCGTTAGCTGGAATAGGTGAGAGCCGGAGGAGCTGTAGAGGATGAAAGTTGAAAATGCACAAATTACTGACATGACTGTCGTAGCGAATATTGAAAAAGAATTAAGGTATATTTCTGGGATTATCAAGCAAAAAGGAAGGGAAATCCTAAGTAATTATACGATTACACCTCCTCAGTTCGTTGCATTGCAATGGCTTTTTGAAGACGGAGATATGACAATTGGTGAATTATCCAATAAAATGTTCTTAGCATGTAGCACAACAACAGACCTTGTTGATCGTATGGAGAAGAATGAATTGGTCATGCGCGTAAAAGATCCGAATGACCGAAGAGTGGTTCGTATCCATTTGCTTTCTGAGGGAGAGCGGATTATTGAAGAAGTAATCAAGAAGCGACAAGGCTACTTAAATGAAGTATTAACAAACTTTTCTGATGAAGAAATTCAGATTCTTCAAGGAAGCTTGACGAAACTGCATCAAGAAATGCGTTAACAAATGAGGCGGGATACAATTGAAGAAATCAATAGGTGTTATTGATTCAGGCGTTGGAGGTTTGACTGTTGCCAGAGAAATTATGAGGCAGCTCCCCAACGAAAAAATCACCTATCTAGGTGATACGGCAAGATGCCCGTATGGACCAAGACCTGAGCATGAGGTAAAAAAATTCACTTGGCAGATGACCAACTTCTTATTGGGGAAAAATATGAAGATGCTGGTGATAGCCTGTAATACAGCAACTGCGGTTGCATTAGATGAAATTCGCAAAAAATTGGATATACCTGTGATTGGGGTTATTTACCCAGGTGCAAGAGCAGCTATCAAAATGACGGACAACTATCAAATTGGTGTAATTGGCACGTCAGTCACCGTCAAAAGCGGGGCATACGAAAAAGCGTTAAAATCGCTTAATAGTAAGGTGGCCATTCAGAGTCTTGCGTGTCCGAAGTTTGTGCCACTCGTTGAAAGTGGAGAATACGATGGACCTTTAGCTAGCAAAGTTGTAGAGGAATCATTGCAGCCTCTAAAGAATCAAAGGTTGGATACATTGATACTGGGTTGTACGCATTATCCTCTATTGGAGCCACTTGTGAAAGAAACGATGGGCGACAAGGTGAATATTATCAGTTCAGGTGATGAGACAGCCCGAGAAATCAGTACGATTATACAACATTATGGTTTGCTGGAGACAGATGAGGACGAACCACACCATGAATTCTTCACAACTGGGTCTAGCGAAATCTTTTCAAAGATTGCTTCTAGTTGGATTGGTAAACCGATTACGAATGTTGAAACCATTAAATTAGGTACATAAGAAAGCAATTCCTTCAAAGGAATTGCTTTTTTTGTCGGAAATTGAATCATAAAAACATTGCAAGGAATGTCCTATTTTTATTTCTAAGTCGGTCTAAATTTTGAATAGGCTCGTATACATGATAGTACAAACTGTCTTAGGAGGGATTGCAATGTCTATAAATAAAAAAACAACTTTAGTTTCCGCAGTATTGGTATCATCGGTTCTTCTATCTGGCTGCGGGCTGTTCGGTGGTGAAGCGCAAAAGAAAATTGATCCGCCAAAAAGCGTAACTTATACGAACGATGGCAATAAGACAACCGTAACGGAAGCTGGAAAAGACAGCGCTAAAGAAGAAGGAGTTCAAAATTCATTAAAAACAGAACTATACCTTCTCGATAAAAATGGTTATGTTGTGCCGCAAACATTAGAATTGCCAAAGACTGATGGGGTGGCAAAACAAGCAGTCGAATATCTCGTGGAAAATGGACCTGTCAGCGAAATGCTGCCAAACGGATTTAGAGCAGTATTACCTGCAGAAACACAAGTATCTGTCGCAATTAAAGATGGAGTGGCAGTAGTAGACTTCTCTAAGGAGTTTAAGAACTATCAGCCAGAGGATGAGCTGAAGATTCTTCAGTCTGTTACTTGGACGCTCACTCAATTTGATTCAGTCAAAGAAGTGAAGATGAAAATGAATGGCCATGAGCTAACTGAAATGCCTGTGAATGGAACTCCAATCAGCGAAGGTATGACAAGGGCCAGCGGAATTAATATTGACACATCTGAAGTAACAGATATCATGAATACAAAACCAGTAACGGTTTACTACCTTGGTGGAGAAGAAGGTTCTTATTACTATGTTCCTGTTACTCGCCGTGTAAGTAACAACATGAAGGATAATGTCGAGGCGGTTGTCAATCAACTCGTTCATGGTCCTGGTAATTCATCAAGCCTAATGAGCGATTTCCAAGCGGGTGTCAAATTAGTGGAAGCTCCAAAAGTGGAAAATGGAAAAGTTACTCTGAACTTTAATGAGTCCGTTTTTGGCAGCTTTGAAGAAAAAGTGATTTCCCAACACCTTTTGAATGCGCTGGTTCTTTCATTAACAGAGCAAAAAGGCATTGAAAGTGTAGCTGTCATGGTAAATGGCAAAGCTGAACTTGTGGATGAGGAAGGCAAGAAGTTAACAGAGCCAGTAACTCGTCCAGAAAAAGTCAATACGGGTAGTTTCTAATAAAAGATATTTGTTATACTATATGTGTACAATAAAAGAGGCAGACATGAGCTGCCTCTTCTTTATTTTAATAAGCAAGAATGGTCTTTGAAATGGATAGGAGGAACTGCAACATGCGTCACGATGGTAGAGAAACATTGCAATTGAGACCGATACATATTGAAACGAATTATTTGAAGCATCCAGAGGGATCTGTACTTATTAGCGTAGGTGATACAAAAGTAATCTGTAATGCAACAATTGAAGACAGAGTGCCTCCTTTTATGCGTAATCAGGGAAAGGGCTGGATTACAGCTGAGTACTCTATGCTTCCACGCGCAACTGAACAACGTAATATCCGTGAGTCTTCCAAAGGGAAAGTGACGGGAAGGACCATGGAAATTCAAAGGTTAATCGGACGCGCTCTAAGAGCTGTCGTTGATCTTGAAGCGATTGGTGAGCGCACGGTGTGGATTGACTGTGATGTTATTCAGGCTGATGGCGGAACGCGAACCGCTTCGATCACAGGCGCTTTTATCGCCATGACAATGGCCCTTAATGAGTTAGTCGAAAAAAAGAATCTCAGCACTTTTCCGATTACGGATTATTTGGCAGCGACAAGTGTGGGGATATTAGCGGATGGTCAAGCAGTCCTTGATCTTGATTATGTTGAAGATTCTCAAGCGATGGTAGACATGAATGTAGTAATGACAGGTGCAGGCCAATTTGTTGAGCTCCAAGGGACAGGTGAAGAAGCTACTTTCTCATACAATCAATTGCAAGAATTATTAAAAGCCGCAGAAAAAGGCATAATGGAACTTTTTGAACATCAAAGTAGCGCATTAGGTGAAACGATTTCTGCTAAAATTGATGAGAGAAGGAACATGGCAAAGGAGAGATAAGTTTTGAAAGAAGTAATCATTGCTACAAAAAACATCGGGAAAGCAAAAGAGTTTGAGGCGATTTTTGCTCCTTATGACATAAAGGTGCTCACTTTGCTTGATTTTCCTGAAATCGAGGATGTAGAAGAAACTGGTGCTACTTTCGAAGAAAATGCCATCATCAAAGCAGAAAGCATTGCTTTGAAATTGGATAAAATGGTGATTGGCGATGATTCTGGATTAATCATCGATGCATTGGATGGTAGGCCGGGAATTTATTCGGCAAGGTATGCTGGCCTTCAAAAAAATGATGAAGATAACATAGACAAAGTTTTACAGGAACTTGCTCATGTTCCCGCTCAACAGCGTCAAGCCCGTTTTTACTGTGCCCTAGCTGTTTCTGCTCCCAATGAAGAATCTTTTACGGTGTCAGGAACTTGTGAAGGGGAAATCTTATTTAAACGCAGAGGAACGAACGGCTTTGGGTATGACCCCATCTTTTTTGTGAAAGAAAAGGGTAAGGCCATGGCGGAGCTGACAAAAGAGGAAAAAAATCAAATTAGTCATAGAGCCAACGCCTTGA
The DNA here is from genome assembly GCF_900115925.1 of Bacillus sp. cl95. Taxonomy (GTDB): domain Bacteria; phylum Bacillota; class Bacilli; order Bacillales; family Cytobacillaceae; genus Neobacillus_A. Next base: position 221,502 of record NZ_FOYF01000002.1, read on the forward strand.
AGAAGTTAGCTTCGAAAATGCAGACTCTTCTTGGAGAGGCGAATTAATTGTGAAAATCCTCATACTTAGCGATAGTCATGGAGATGTCGAAAGTTTAGCGAAGATAAAAAATCAGTATGTTCATTCTGTAGATATGATGATTCATTGCGGTGATTCAGAGCTAGATGCACAAAGCGAAGTAATGGAAGGCTTCAAAGCGGTAAGAGGTAACTGTGATTATGATGGAAGATATCCGAAAGAAACAATTGAAAAATGTGGGGGTATAACTTTTTATGCCACACACGGACACCTTCATTCGGTCAAAACCACTCTAATGAATTTGTATTATCGTGCAAAAGAAGTAGAAGCTAATGTTGTTTGTTTTGGCCATTCGCACATCCTTGGCGTCGAAATGATTGAAGGCATCCTGTTTATTAACCCAGGAAGCATACTATTGCCGAGAAAGCGAATCGAAAAAACGTATGTGTTACTAGAAGTCGAAAACGACAAAGCAATCGTGAAAATCTTTGAAGTAGATGGAACCGAACTTGTCGAATTAGAAAGAGAATTTACACTACCGCTTTCATGAATGAGACAGTATAATCAAAGGGGAGGAAATTTTTCTCCTCTTTGGAAAAATAATTTAAAATAATGTGTTGACTTTTAAATGTTAGCCTAATATAATAAAACTTGTCGCTGGAACGTTATAAGAAAGCGAAACATAAATAATACCATGTCCCAGTAGCTCAGCTGGATAGAGCAACGCCCTTCTAAGGCGTCGGTCGGGAGTTCGAATCTCTCCTGGGACGTCCCAAAAAACCCGCTTATTATAAGCGGGTTTTTTTCTGTCTATAAAAGATAATTTGTACATGCTAATGATAGTGTATTCTTGCGCTTTTCTGTTTTGAAATGCTAAACTATTTTTCAACAATATGCTTAAGGGCGGTTTTTTTATGAAAAAACGGGCACGTGTCCGCCGTGATGACAATCTCATCATTTTTCCTGACTTAGAGAAACGGCTGACAGAAAAAGGACTTGAAAGCCTGCAAAAGAAAAATTTCAATGAAGCGGTCGGTTATTTTGAAGATGCCAAGGAAATGGATCCCGAGAATGCTGATACCCTTATCGGGCTAGTACTTGCCTATTTCGAAGCTGGTAAACTGCAAGATGCTCGTAGTCTTGCAAAGGATATGCTTTATAAGGGCATTGGGGACTATTTTCAAATGGTCGATCTCTATGTCATGATTCTAATCCAACTTCATGAATATGAAGAAGTGGTACATACGGTAGGGGCATTATTGGAGGAAAAAGAAATTCCCCCTGAAAAAGCTGAGCATTTTCGCACGATTTTGCAATTCAGTAAGAAAATGGTGGACAATAAGACTTTTGATGATCAAGATGATTATCGTGATAAACTTGAAACAGAAACGAAACTTGATTCTTTTAACTTATTTGCCTATCAAGATCCGAAGGAACAAATGCTCCTTGTAGCGAAATTATCAACACAGAATATTCGCCCGTATGTGGAAGAAATAAAATCTTATCTAGCTTCTGAGTCAGGACATCCATTTTTAAAAACAATGCTTTTAAATGTTCTGAAAGAGCAAGAATACGATCGGGAAGTAGAAGTCACTAAGCTTGGGGTAAAACAAGTGGTTTTACCGACTGAAATGTCAGATATTCAAGGGCAGGAAAAACAAATTGAATTAACGTCCAAGTTGGGAGAATTTCTCGAGCACGATGATCCGGTTCTTTTTGAAAATATAAAGAGTTTGGTTGAGAGGCATTTCTTTTTGATGTATCCTTTTGATATGAATCCTTCAGACTCTGGAGCATGGGCGGCTGCCTATCATTTTACGGCAAATGAATACCATGGGATGGATACGGATGCCGAGCAATTAGTAACACAATATGGAACTTCTGAGGCTGATTTTCTGAAAGCGAAGGAGCAAATTCAGCTAATTGAAGAAATTTCTTACCCGATAATATAGTGTTATTCTTGAAAGACAATAAACCTATGTTATAATGTAGTGGTTGTAATATGTGTATAAAACATATAACTGAAATACGAAGTGCTGGACAAGGTGTTTATTTCATTTCGTATAATGAAAATGAGAATAGATTGTTGGAGGGAAATAGTATGTCTGCAAAGTGGGAAAAATTAGAAGGGAACCGTGGGGTCCTGACTATTGAAGTAAGTGCTGAAAAAGTTTCTGAAGGCTTAGACTCTGCTTTCAAAAAAGTTGTACAACAAGTTAACGTTCCTGGTTTCCGTAAAGGTAAAATGCCAAGACAAATGTTCGAAAAGCGTTTCGGTGTAGAAGCACTTTATCAAGATGCTCTTGATTTCATTCTTCCAGAAGCATATGCAAGTGCAATCGACGAAGTTGGTATCGAGCCAGTAGATCGCCCTGAGATCGACGTTGAACAAATGGAAAAAGGCAAAGAGTTAGTTTTCAAAGCTACTGTAACGGTAAAGCCTGAAGTTAAATTAGGCGACTACAAAGGTATCGAAGTAGAAGCGTTGAATACTGAAGTAACTGAGGAAGATGTTGAAAATGAATTAAAAACTCTTCAAGACCGTCAAGCTGAACTTGCTATTAAAGAAGATGGCAAAGCTGAAAACGGCGATACAGTAACAATCGATTTCGAAGGATTCGTTGATGGAGTTGCATTCGAAGGTGGAAAAGCTGAGAACTATTCTTTAGAATTAGGTTCTAACTCTTTCATCCCTGGCTTTGAAGACCAATTAGTTGGTACTGTTGCTGGCGAATCTAAAGACGTTGAAGTTTCTTTCCCAGAGGAATACCATGCTGCTGAACTAGCTGGAAAGCCTGCTGTTTTCAAAGTAACTGTACACGAAATCAAAGGTAAGCAACTTCCTGAACTTGATGACGAGTTTGCTAAAGATGTAGACGAAGAAGTAGAATCTTTGGCTGCACTTAAAGAAAAAATCAAAGCTCGTTTAGAAGAAAGCAAAAAGCATGAAGCTGAGCACCACTTACGTGACTCTGTAGTGGAAACTGCTGCTAAGAATGCTGAAATCGACCTTCCATCTGTAATGGTTGACACTGAAATCGACCGCATGATGAAAGAATTCGAACAACGTCTTCAAATGCAAGGCATGAACTTAGACCTTTACTTCCAATTCTCTGGTCAAGATCAAAACGCTCTTCGTGAGCAAATGAAGCAAGAAGCGGAAAACCGCGTTCGTGTTAACTTGACTCTTGAAGCAATCGCTAAAGCAGAGAACCTTGAAGTAACTGACGAAGAAGTAACTGCTGAGCTTGAAAAAATGGCTGAAATGTACAATATGACTGTAGAGAATATCCAACAAGCTCTTGGAAACCTTGAAGGTCTTAAAGGTGATCTTCAACTTAAAAAAGCTGTTGATTTCCTAGTAGAAAACAAGAAATAATTTGTGTTTAAATAGGAACAAGGCGCGATTTATTCGTGCCTTGTTTTATAACATATAAGAAGTACATATACTCCAAATACATATACTTAATTTTTTGTGAATTGACTTAATTTCTTCAATAATGGTTAAGCTTAATGAGTACATAACTTTCTTAACAACGCGGATGATATAAGAATAATACGAGTGAAAATATTTTTTCAGCAACACTATTGGGCGATACATAGCATAAAGTGTTTAAGAGTTATCATTTCCGGTTAATGGCTATAATGTGTTACAATGCAATACATAACGCTGAAAGATTTTTACAAAAGGCTCTTATTATTATGATTTTTTCATGATCCGCAGCTTTAAAATATTGTGTAGACGTTTTCCAAGGGGTGAAAATATTGTTCAAATTTAATGATGAAAAAGGGCAATTAAAATGTTCGTTTTGTGGAAAAACACAAGATCAAGTACGTAAGTTAGTTGCCGGACCTGGTGTATATATATGTGATGAATGCATCGAATTGTGCACTGAGATTGTTGAAGAAGAGCTTGGTACTGAAGAAGAAGTTGAGTTTAAGGATGTTCCGAAACCGAAGGAAATCCGTGATATTCTCGACGAGTATGTAATCGGACAAGAGCAAGCAAAGAAATCTCTATCTGTTGCTGTTTACAATCACTACAAGCGTATTAATTCGAACAGTAAGATCGATGATGTTGAACTTTCAAAAAGTAACATCGCAATGATTGGGCCTACTGGTAGCGGTAAAACGTTATTGGCTCAAACTTTGGCTCGTATCCTTAATGTGCCATTTGCGATTGCTGATGCAACATCATTGACTGAAGCAGGTTACGTGGGTGAAGATGTTGAGAACATTCTTCTAAAGCTTATCCAAGCTGCAGATTATGATGTAGAAAAGGCTGAAAAGGGAATCATTTATATCGATGAAATCGATAAAATTGCCCGTAAGTCTGAAAATCCGTCCATCACAAGAGATGTTTCGGGTGAAGGTGTTCAGCAGGCACTTCTTAAGATTCTTGAAGGTACGGTTGCTAGTGTTCCTCCACAAGGTGGAAGAAAGCATCCACATCAAGAATTCATTCAAATCGATACGACGAATATCTTATTTATCTGTGGTGGTGCATTTGATGGTATCGAACCGATCATCAAGCGCCGTCTTGGACAGAAGGTAATCGGATTTGGTTCTGATGTGAAACAACAGGATATCAGCCAAAAAGAACTTCTTTCAAAAGTATTGCCTGAAGACTTACTTCGTTTCGGATTAATTCCGGAATTCATCGGTCGTCTTCCGGTAATCGCAAGCTTAGAGCAATTGGACGAATCTGCCTTGATCGAAATCTTGACAAAGCCGAAAAATGCTCTAGTGAAGCAATATCAAAAAATGCTAGAACTAGATGATGTCGAGCTTGAGTTCGAAGATGGCGCACTTGAGGAAATTGCTAAGAAAGCAATCGAACGTAAAACAGGTGCACGTGGACTTCGCTCAATTATTGAAGGCATCATGCTAGATGTCATGTTTGACCTCCCTTCACGTGATGACATTACGAAATGTGTAATCACAAAAGAAACGGTCGCTGATAATAGTGTTCCAAAACTAGTACTAGAAGATGGTACAGTAGTGGAAGAAGAACGTAAAACTTCTGCATAAAAAGGCGCTGCTTACTCTTTTAGAGTAGTGGTTAGAATAAGAATGAGGTTGTCTCCATCTCTTGGGGGCAACCTCATTTTATTTCTTCTACTTTCCTGTTTATTAGACTTCCATGAAGGAAATACTACCATATAAAGATTGGTAAAGATCAGGAGGGAACAGGATGAGTTGGACGGGGATTGCCTTATTTATACAGCTATTTTTCGGCATCATCATAGGTCTGTATTTTTGGAATTTATTAAGGAATCAAAGAACGCAAAAAATATCCATCGACAAAGAATCTCGAAAAGAAATGGATCAGCTTCGAAAAATGAGATCGCTTTCTTTAACCGAACCGCTTTCAGAAAAGGTGAGACCGTCAACATTTAAAGAAATTGTTGGTCAACAGGACGGGATAAAAGCTTTAAAGGCAGCTCTATGTGGACCTAATCCACAACATGTCATCATATATGGACCCCCGGGTGTAGGGAAAACTGCAGCCGCTCGACTTGTGTTAGAGGAAGCGAAAAAGAATCCTAAAAGTCCTTTTCAATCATCATCCGTTTTTGTGGAATTGGATGCCACGACGGCACGATTCGACGAAAGAGGAATTGCTGACCCATTAATTGGTTCTGTTCACGACCCTATCTACCAAGGTGCAGGAGCAATGGGACAAGCGGGAATTCCGCAGCCAAAGCAAGGTGCTGTGACGAATGCACATGGCGGTGTTTTATTTATTGATGAAATTGGAGAACTTCATCATATTCAGATGAATAAATTGCTCAAAGTGCTCGAAGATCGTAAGGTCGTTTTAGAGAGTGCGTATTATCATGAAGAGAATCCGCAAATTCCTTCACATATTCATGATATTTTTCAAAATGGACTGCCTGCTGATTTCAGATTAATTGGTGCTACGACAAGGACGCCAAGTGAAATTCCGCCAGCTATCCGCTCCCGTTGTATGGAAGTGTTTTTTCGTGAGTTGAATCAGGAAGAGATTTCTGCAATTGCCAAGAATGCCGCAGAAAAAGTCGGAATGGTTATTCATGAAACAGGCTTAAACACACTGGCTGAATATGCGAGAAATGGCCGTGAAGCTGTGAACATGGTTCAAATTGCAACTGGACTTGCTATTACAGAAGATCGAAATTATATAAAAGATGAAGACATTGAATGGGTAATCCATTCGAGTCAATTGACTCCGAGAATGGAGAAGAAAATCAATGCTGAATCAACCATTGGTCTCGTCAATGGACTTGCCGTCTACGGTCCGAATTCAGGGGCCCTGCTTGAAATTGAAGTGACAGTCATTCCAGCTAAAGATAAAGGAAGCATCAATATTACCGGTATTGTCGAGGAAGAGAGTATCGGAGACCGGGGCAAGTCGGTAAGAAGGAAAAGTATGGCAAGAGGTTCCATCGAGAACGTCATTACGGTGCTTCGTTCCATGGGAGTACCGGCAAATGATTTTGACATACATGTGAATTTCCCCGGTGGAGTGCCGATTGATGGACCTTCCGCAGGTATTGCCATGGCCACAGGCATTTACTCGGCGATTTATGAAATTCCAATTGACAATACAATTGCTATGACAGGCGAAATCAGCATTCATGGAAATGTAAAGCCGATTGGCGGCGTATTCCCTAAGGTGAAGGCTGCTAAAAGAGCAGGAGCTAAAACCGTCATCATCCCTGAGGAAAACATGCAAAGCTTGTTGAATGAGGTAGAAGGAATCAGGATCATTCCTGTTTCAAATTTGAACCAAGTGTTTGATGTCGCTTTGAAAAAGGAATTTCCTTTGAAAAAGGTTGTTCCGGTTTCTGTTGAAATTTCAAAGAAGGAAAGCATTTAGCATTCAAAAGCTCCGGTGTGCTATTTTTTGAATGGCGCGCTGGAGTTTCTGTATTTATAGACACTTTTTCACAAATAAGATAGAATTGTACAAAGACTCTTCTTGTTGTCCTATAAATGAATTGCATTTGGAGGTGCAAGTTTATGACGAATACGAAAGAAATCATCGTCCCCCTCCTGCCGCTTCGAGGTTTGCTTGTTTATCCGACTATGGTGCTACATTTGGATGTTGGCCGTGAAAAATCGGTTCAAGCTCTTGAAAAAGCGATGGTAGATGACCATTTAATCTTTTTGACTACTCAAAAGGATATTTCAATAGACGATCCGACAGAGGATGATTTATATCATATCGGAACGCTCACAAAGGTTAAGCAGATGCTTAAGCTTCCGAATGGAACGATCCGTGTTCTTGTTGAAGGCTTAAACCGTGCTAAGATTACTACCTTTTATGACGAGGAAGATTTCTATACAGTCAGTATTCAAGCTCATGAAGAAAGCGATGAGAAGGATGTTGAAGACCAAGCCTTGATGAGAACGATGCTTGATTATTTTGAACAGTACATAAAGCTTTCGAAAAAAATCTCTGCAGAAACCTATTCATCAGTTTCTGACATCGAAGAACCAGGCAGAATGGCGGATATTATTTCATCTCACTTGCCATTAAAGTTGAAAGAAAAGCAAGAAATTCTTGAAACGTACAATGTAAAAGAGCGCATGCAACGCGTCATTGATATCATTCATAATGAAAAAGAAGTCCTCAATCTTGAAAAGAAGATTGGTCAGCGTGTCAAAAAGTCAATGGAGCGAACGCAAAAGGAATATTATTTGCGTGAGCAAATGAAGGCGATCCAGAAGGAACTTGGAGACAAAGAAGGAAAAACGGGTGAAATTGCTGAACTCACTGACAAGATTGAACTAGCAGGCATGCCTGATCATGTAAAGGAAACGGCATTCAAAGAATTGGATCGTTATGAAAAGGTACCGTCCAGTTCTGCTGAGAGTGCGGTCATCCGTAATTATATTGAATGGCTGTTGTCAATTCCTTGGAATAAGAAGACAGATGATAACCTCGATATTCGCAGAGCTGAGAAAGTACTGAATCAAGATCATTACGGACTTGAAAAAGTAAAAGAACGTGTTCTTGAATATTTAGCGGTTCAAAAATTGACGAATTCTCTAAGAGGGCCAATTCTTTGTCTTGCTGGACCTCCAGGGGTAGGGAAAACGAGCTTAGCCCGTTCGATTGCATCGTCCTTGAACCGAAACTTTGTGAGAATTTCTCTCGGTGGTGTGAGGGATGAATCTGAAATTCGTGGTCATCGCCGTACATATGTCGGAGCAATGCCCGGCAGAATCATTCAAGGGATGAAAAAGGCTGGTACGATTAACCCCGTGTTCCTATTGGATGAGATTGATAAGATGGCAAGTGATTTCCGCGGAGATCCTTCGGCGGCAATGCTGGAAGTACTTGATCCCGAGCAAAATCATAGCTTTAGTGACCATTACATTGAAGAAACATACGATTTATCAAAGGTAATGTTTATTGCTACAGCTAATAACCTGTCAACCATTCCAGGCCCTTTAAGGGACCGCATGGAAATCATTACGATTGCGGGTTACACTGAGCTTGAGAAAGTTCATATTACGAAAGATCATTTGCTTCCAAAACAAATAAGTGAAAATGGATTGTCTAAAGGTACATTGCAAGTCAGGGACGATGCCATTCTAAAAATTGTCCGCTATTACACTCGTGAATCTGGTGTACGTAGTCTAGAAAGACAAATGGCAACGATTTGCAGAAAGACAGCCAAAATCATTGTTTCAGGTGAAAAGAAAAAGGTCGTCATTACTGAAAAGAATGTCGAGGAATTCCTAGGAAAACCTCAATTCAGATACGGTCAAGCGGAACTTGAAGACCAAGTCGGTGTAGCAACTGGTTTGGCTTATACAACGGTTGGCGGAGATACCCTTCAGATTGAAGTGTCCCTATCACCTGGAAAAGGCAAGCTGGTTTTAACAGGTAAACTAGGTGATGTCATGAAGGAGTCAGCGCAAGCTGCTTTTAGCTATATTCGTTCTAAAACGAAAGAACTGGGTATCGATGATAACTTCCATGAGAAGCATGATATCCATATCCATGTTCCCGAAGGTGCCGTTCCTAAAGATGGTCCTTCCGCCGGAATCACAATGGCGACAGCCCTTGTGTCCGCCTTAACTGGAAAGCCAATCCGCAAGGAAGTTGGAATGACCGGTGAGATTACTTTGCGCGGAAGAGTGCTGCCGATTGGCGGTTTGAAAGAAAAATCACTGAGCGCACATCGTGCAGGTTTGAAGAAAATCATCCTGCCAAGAGATAACGAAAAGGATATTGATGATATCCCGGAAAGCGTTCGAAATGAAATGGAGTTTGTTTTAGTGTCACATGTAGATGAAGTATTGAAACACGCCCTTGTTGGTGGTGAAGAGCAATGAAGGTAACAAGTTCAGAGATTGTCATTAGTGCGGTTAGACCAGCACAATACCCTGAAACCGATTTTCCAGAGTTCGCCTTAGCAGGTCGCTCTAACGTTGGAAAATCATCATTTATCAATAAAATCTTAAATAGAAAGGCGCTTGCCAGAATTTCCTCTAAACCAGGAAAAACGCAAACGCTCAACTTCTATCTTATCAATGAAAATATTCACTTTGTGGATGTTCCTGGTTACGGATATGCGAAAGTGTCCAAGAAGGAACGTGAAGCATGGGGGAAAATGATTGAAACGTACTTCACAACAAGGGAGCAGCTTCTAGCTGTCGTATTGATTGTAGATTTACGACATCCGCCTACGAAAGACGATATCATGATGTATGATTTCCTTAAGCATCATGGAATTCCTTGCATTATTATTGCTACCAAAGCCGATAAAATCCCTAGAGGGAAATGGCAGAAGCATTTGAAAGTAACAAAAGAGACACTTGATCTCGATCCAGATGATCGAATTGTCATTTTCTCTTCTGAAACGGGCGAAGGAAAAGACGAAGTTTGGTCTGTTTTGAAGAGTTTTATGAAGTAAGTGGAAAAGGAGCCTAATTTGGGCTCCTTTTCTTTTATCAGGTTTCGCTCTGCAAGATGTTTGAAGGATTGTGTTAACAATTCGGTTATTTAGTGAAAGGCAGTGTAAAAGCTCAGTATTGTTTCTTGAATTATGTTGATTGGAGTGGAAGGCGCTTGACTCCTTGGGGATTAGCGTTACAGGCGAGACCCCGCAGGAGCGAAAGCGACGAGGAGGCTCGGCGAACGCCCCCAGGAAAGCAAGTGACTGGAACGGAAATCAAAAGACATGTTTAACAGAGCCTAGTGAAAAAATCAAATTCATTATGGAGCTAGAATACTGGTGTAACCTAAAATTTTCCTTTTACATTTCAATCTTGCAAAACGGAAACAGATTCTTGCGAAAAAGGACCGTAATCTTGCGGAAGTCGGACGTATTCTTGCGATACGTGACAATCTTGCGAAAATCAAAAAAACAGTGAATCGTCCAATATCCAGACAAAAGAGCCAGCATATTAATGATGCTGGCTCTAAGGTTACAGTCTAAAATAGTTATTTTTTCTTTATGAATAACAGATAAACACCAACCAAAATCAGAACGGCAGGCCAAAACTTCCAAACGAGATTTACATTCGATTCTAGAACACCAAACCAATTAGCCATCTTGTCATAAAATAGCAGTAAAATGGCCAATACTAGGAAAAGAATACCTTGTAGAAATCCGTTCCCAGTTTTCTGGTGTCTTAAAAAGAAGCCAAGTGCAATGATGAGGATGAAAGTACCAATGTGATCAGGCCAAATTTCAAAACGGTTTACAACGTGAAAATGAACACCAAACCCAAGCAAAATGACACCTGGCAGGATCGCCTCATAATCTTTGCCTAAGTATCCTTGTCCTAAAAAAGCGAGACCAACTATGATCAATAGGGTAGGCCACGTATAGAACTGTTGGAAAATCGTTATGCCGGATTGCTGTAGAAAAAAGTAAGCTCCAAATCCAATAAGAGTAATTCCAGGGAAAAATTTTTGGTTTTTCATGAAAAACACCACTTCCAGTAAGGTTCACTTGAATCTATCTAAAATTTTTGGTACTGTACATAGGGAAGTAATTGTCGATAAATGCGAAAATGGGACTAGTTCTATCGTCTATATCGCATTCTATCATATGTAAATAAAAATGAGCGATAAACTCGCTTTTGCTAAATATATTATCACATGTTTCGTTTTCTGTTCACATTTTTTGGGCAAAAAGATAATGAAGCCATGATATAATAGCTATGCAATTTTTAATTAAGGGGTGTAACTTTAAAAATGCATATATTAGTGGTCGGTCTTAACTATAAAACTGCCCCTGTCGAAATCCGCGAACGGCTGACATTTGATCCCTCACAACTAGGGGATGCAATGCAGAAGCTGCAATCGAAAAAAAGCATACTTGAAAATGTGATTATTTCTACTTGTAACCGCACGGAAATCTATGCAGTTGTAGACCAGTTGCATACTGGTCGTTACTATATAAAAGAATTTCTATCTGAATGGTTTGATTTAGAACAAACAGATTTTTCTCCTTTCCTATTCATTTATGAAGAGGATGGTGCAATCGAACACTTATTCAATGTATCTTGCGGACTGAACTCAATGATTCTAGGTGAAACGCAAATTCTTGGTCAAGTTCGTTCAAGCTTCTTGTTAGGACAAGAGAAGAAAACAACAGGAACAGTATTTAACCACCTTTTCAAGCAAGCCATCACGTTGGCAAAGCGCGGCCATTCCGAAACAGATATCGGTGCAAATGCCGTTTCGGTAAGTTATGCTGCCGTCGAATTGGCAAAGAAAATTTTTGGTTCGCTCGAGAAGAAGCATGTCCTTATTCTCGGTGCAGGGAAAATGGGTGAATTAGCAATCCAGAACCTTCACAGCAATGGTGCTAAAAAAGTGACGGTCATAAACCGTACTTTTGAAAAAGCTCATGGTCTTGCTTCTCGTTTTGGAGGACAAGCAAAAACATTGGAAGAGTTACAGTGTGCGCTGATCGAAGCCGATATCCTCATTAGTTCTACTGGTGCAAATGGATTCGTCATTACTAAGGAAATGGTGCAAAATGTCGATAAATTGAGAAAAGGCAAGCCTCTTTTCATGGTCGATATTGCCGTACCGCGTGACTTAGATCCAAAACTTGCAGATTTAGAGAATGTCTTTTTATATGATATTGATGATCTTGAGGGTATTGTTCAAGCAAACCTTCAGGAACGAAAAAAGGCTGCTGCAAAAATCAGCTTAATGATAGAAGCGGAGATTGTAGAATTTAAGCAATGGTTGGGTATGCTGGGAGTAGTCCCTGTTATTTCTGCGCTTAGAGAAAAAGCCCTTGCCATCCAAGCAGAGACGATGGAAAGTATCGAGAGAAAGTTAGGGCATCTGAGTGATCGTGATATGAAGCTCTTAAACAAGCACACGAAAAGTATCATCAATCAGATGTTAAAAGATCCTATCCTTCAGGCAAAAGAATTGGCTGCCCGTCCGGACGCTGATCAGGCTTTGGACTTATTTGTAAATATCTTTAATATTAAAGAACTTGTTGAAGCTCAACAAGAATCGAAAGCGGCCGAAACCAAAAAGGAATTGGTTCCATCAAGACAGGCTTCCTTTCAGTCATAAGAGGGGTTCTGGCTATGTTCGATATATATATGACGCGGTTGCACGAACTCACCGTTGTTCTGTATGCCTTAAGCGTCCTTCTATATTTTATTGATTTCCTACAGCATAACCGGAAGGTAAACCAAACTGCCTTCTGGTTACTTGCATTTGTATGGGTTTTACAAACGGTATTTTTATTTCTTTATATGATGAAAACAGGACGTTTCCCGGTACTTACCATTTTTGAGGGATTATACTTCTACGCCTGGATATTGGTGACTCTTTCACTCGGCATCAATCGATTGATGAGGGTTGACTTCTTTGTTTTCTTTACCAATATTCTCGGCTTTATCGTAATGGCCATCCATACGTTTGCTCCCATGCAATTCGAAGAAAACGTGATGGGGGAACAGGTTGTTTCAGAATTACTATTGATACATATAACTATCGCCATATTGTCCTATGGGGCTTTCTCGCTGTCCTGCGTTTTTTCATTGCTATATTTAATCCAGTACGATTCATTGAAGCGTAAAAAATGGGGAGCAAGGCTTTGGCGTATCACCGATCTTACCAAGCTTGATCATATGTCCTACGTATTAAACTTAATCGGTGTTCCTATGCTTATACTGAGTTTGATTTTGGGCTTGCAATGGGCTTTCCTGAAGCTCAACGGCATGCCGTGGTACGATATTAAGATTATCGGCTCTTTCATCGTTTTAACCGCTTACAGCCTTTATTTATATTTGAGGATTAGCAAAGGTTTATCAGGAAAATCCTTAGCGCTATGGAATGCAGCTTCATTTCTAATCGTTTTAATAAACTTCTTTTTATTTGGACAATTATCGTCCTTCCATTTCTGGTATAGGTAAAATTAGGAGGCTCATAAATCATGAGAAAAATCATTGTTGGTTCCCGCAGAAGCAAACTGGCCATTACACAAACAAACTGGGTCATTGACCAATTAAAGAAGCTTGGAGCGCCATTCGAGTTCGAAGTAAAGGAAATTGTAACAAAAGGTGACCGTATCCTTGATGTCACTCTTTCTAAAGTGGGCGGTAAAGGGTTATTCGTAAAAGAAATTGAGCAAGCAATGCTTGATAAAGAAATTGACATGGCTGTCCACAGCATGAAGGATATGCCGGCTGTATTGCCAGAAGGGTTGACAATTGGTTGCATTCCTAAAAGGGAAGATCATAGAGATGCACTTATTTCGAAAGGGCATGTTCCACTTGACCAATTGAAGCAAGGTGCAACGATTGGTACGAGCAGTCTACGACGCAGCGCGCAGCTTCTTGTAAAAAGACCAGACCTGAATATTAAGTGGATTCGCGGGAATGTTGATACTCGTTTAGAAAAACTTGAAAACGAAGATTACGATGCCATCATTTTGGCTGCTGCTGGATTATCACGTTTAGGTTGGACAAGTGATACCGTGACTGAATTTTTGAGTGATGAAGTTTGTGTTCCGGCGGTCGGGCAAGGTGCCTTATCTATTGAATGCCGTGAAGACGATCATGAACTGCTTGCTCTTTTTGAAAAATTCACATGTGAAAATACAAATCGTGCAGTGAGAGCTGAACGTGCGTTCCTTGATAAGATGGAAGGCGGATGTCAAGTTCCAATTGCCGGCTATGCATACATCAACGAACAAGATGACATTGTCTTGACTGCATTGGTTGCTGCCCCAGATGGTTCTGTCGTCTATAAAGAACAATTGACAGGAAAAGACCCAATTGAGCTCGGCATAAAAGCAGCTGACAGCCTGATTGAAAAAGGCGGAAAAGAACTGATTGAAAAGGTAAAGCAGGAGCTTGAGGGGTAATGGAAAAGGAACTTCCTTTGCTTGAAAAAAGGATTCTCATTCCACGAGGGAAGCAACAAGCAAATTCCTTTTCAAAGTTAGTCGAGAAGTTTGGAGGGATTCCTGTAGAAATCCCTCTTCTCGCTTTTCGCCCTATTGAACAGAACGACAGTATACATAAAGCTATACAAAAGTTACCGACGTATAATTGGTTGGTTTTTACCAGTAATGTAACGGTTGAAACATTCTTCTCACTTCTTAATCATCCATCACTGCCAGAAAATATAAAAATAGCAGTGATAGGTGAGCGGACAAAGAAAGTACTTCTTTCAAAAGGAATAGTGGTAGATTTCGTTCCGAAAGAGTATGTAGCGGAAGCTTTTGTGGAAGCATTTTTAACTGAAGTACATCCAGGAGACCGCGTCCTGATTCCTAAGGGGAATTTGGCGAGGGATTATATTGCGGAGGCACTTAGGCAGCAGGGAGCAACTGTTGACGAAGTAATTGTTTATGAGACGTACCTTCCAGACGAAAGCAAGAAGCTACTTGCTGAGAGTTTAGAGGCTAGGAAATTGGATGTGCTTCTTTTTACTAGCCCTTCCACTATCGATCATTTTATGGAAGTTGTCGAGCAGCATCAACTGCATGATAAACTTCAAGAATGTATAATAGGTTGTATAGGGCCTGTCACCCATGACAGAATCACTTCACACAATTTGAACGTACATATAATGCCCGAAAAGTATACAGTAGAAGACTTAGTAGATAGTACGGTTTCTTTTTTTGAAAAATAGGAAAGCAAAAGCATTTCGAAGTTGAAATAGGATTCAGCTTCGAGGCGCTTGCGCTTTTCGATAACGGAGGTTAATAGAATGGAAAAGTTTTCACGTCATCGCAGATTGCGTAGCAGTGCCAATATGAGAGCGCTAGTAAGAGAAAATCACTTACGAGTAGAAGATTTCATCTACCCTTTATTCATCATTGAGGGAGAAAACGTAAAGAATGAAGTTTCTTCTATGCCAGGAGTATTCCAAATCTCCATGGATTTATTACCTGCAGAAATGGAGGAAATAAATTCATTAGGAATTAAATCCGTAATCTTGTTCGGAGTACCAGCCGAAAAGGACGAAACGGGCCAAGGTGCCTACCATGACCACGGGATTGTTCAGGAAGCGACACGTGTGATCAAAAAGCTTTATCCTGAGATGATTGTAGTGGCAGATACTTGCTTATGTGAATACACAAGTCATGGACATTGTGGAATCGTAGAAGGCGATAAGGTCCTGAACGATCCGACGTTGGATTTGCTTGCGAGAGCGGCTGTCAGCCAAGCGAAAGCAGGTGCTGATATCATTGCTCCATCTAACATGATGGACGGGTTTGTAGCAGCGATTAGAGCGGGATTAGACGAAGCTGGCTTTGAAGATGTTCCGATCATGTCCTATGCTGTAAAATATTCATCAGCATTTTACGGTCCTTTCCGTGATGCAGCTGATAGCACACCGCAATTTGGTGATCGCAAGACGTATCAAATGGATCCTGCAAACCGCATCGAAGCAATGAGAGAAGCTGAATCGGACGTGAATGAGGGGGCTGACTTCCTTATTGTTAAGCCTGGTTTACCATATTTGGACATCGTTCGTGATGTTAAAAATAACTTCCAGCTGCCAGTTGTCATTTACAACGTGAGCGGAGAGTATTCCATGGTCAAAGCGGCTGCGCAAAATGGTTGGATTGACGAACAAAAGATCGTGATGGAAATGCTTACTGGCATGAAACGTGCTGGAGCTGATCTAATTATCACTTATTTTGCCAAGGACGCTGCCCGCTGGCTTAAAGAACAATAATCATATTCTTCCGAAAAGAGGGAATGGAATGCGCACATACAATAAATCTCTAGAGGCTTTTAAAGAAGCACAAAAATTGATGCCAGGTGGCGTAAATAGTCCGGTCCGCGCATTTAAATCGGTTAAAATGGATCCGATTTTTATGGAAAGAGGAAAAGGGGCTAAAATTTACGATATCGATGGCAATGAGTATATCGACTATGTCCTTTCATGGGGACCGTTAATTCTTGGGCATTCTAATGACTCTGTTGTTGAAGCAATCAAGAAAGTCGCTGAAATGGGTACGAGCTTTGGGGCTCCGACATTAATGGAAAACGAACTTGCGAAACTTGTGATCGATCGTGTTCCTTCAATCGAAGTAATCAGAATGGTTTCTTCTGGCACAGAAGCGACAATGAGTGCGCTTCGTCTTGCAAGAGGTTATACGAATCGAAACAAGATTCTTAAGTTTGAAGGCTGTTACCATGGACATGGAGATTCTTTGCTGATTAAAGCAGGTTCAGGCGTGGCTACACTTGGTTTACCTGACAGTCCTGGAGTACCAGAAGGCGTTGCGAAAAACACCATCACTGTGGCTTACAACGACCTTGAGAGTGTAAAATATGCGTTTGAGCAGTTTGGTGAAGATATTGCTGGTGTCATTGTTGAACCTGTTGCAGGTAACATGGGGGTTGTTCCTCCGCTGCCTGGATTCCTGCAAGGACTTCGTGACATTACACAGCAATATGGTTCCGTGCTAATCTTTGATGAAGTTATGACAGGCTTCCGTGTGGACTATAACTGTGCACAAGGCTATTACGGGGTGACACCTGATCTTACATGTCTTGGAAAGGTTATCGGTGGTGGACTTCCAGTTGGAGCTTATGGTGGTAAAGCGGAAATCATGGAGCAAATTGCGCCAAGCGGACCGATCTATCAGGCAGGAACGCTGTCTGGAAATCCGCTTGCGATGTCAGCCGGTTATGCGACATTAAGTCAATTGAATCCAGATGATTATAAAGAGTTCCAACGTAAGGGAGACATGCTGGAAAAAGGTATGATGGCAGCTGCTAAGAAATACGACATTCCACACACTGTGAACCGTGCTGGATCGATGATCGGTTTCTTCTTTACGAACGAAAAAGTGACGAATTATGAAAAAGCAAAAACGTCTAATCTCGATTTCTTTGGCACTTACTTCAAAGAAATGGCTGATCAAGGTGTCTTCTTGCCTCCATCACAATTCGAAGGATTATTCCTATCTACTGCACATACGGATGAGGATATCGAAAAAACGCTTAAAGCGGCAGAAAATGCTTTTGCTAAGTTAAAAGGATAAAATTTTAGACGCGTGCCCTAGTGGTGCGCGTTTTTTGCTTTGAAAAAGATGTTGCTTAAATCGTGAACTTTCGGCGTATTTCAAACAGACTTTGGCTTAAATCCGAGAGTGGTTATTTTCTGAATATTATGAAGTAAGCATAAATCTGTCTGAACATAACAAATAAAAAATTTTCGCCGCATAAATCTCAAAAACACCGCAAAAAACTCACCGAGCATAACAAATCTTTTTTGTACTCATTTGCAGGTCAGAAATTAACCCTCCAACACTTGAAATAGTCTCAAATACCATTCACTTCGCATAAAGAATTCAAGTGAACCTCCTGTTTTTTTCAAAAATCCTCTCATTTGCCAAGTTTTCTTGATATTCAATCATAAATAGATTCCGACACTCATAAAGTGTAAGTGACATAGTGATTAAACGCGAAAGGATCGAAAGGAGGAGTCGCTTTGTCTCAAGGGAATCAATCTTGCCTACGCTTTTCCTTAGAGGAGTCTGTATGGTTCCAAAAAGGACAGGAAGTAGCTGAGCTCGTCTCAGTATCGTTGGATCCGGATATTGTCATTCAAGAAAGCGATCAATATGTTACGATCAGCGGTTCGTTGCAACTAACGGGAGAATATAGACGACATGAGGATGTTGCTTTAGAAGGGGACTACGTGACAGCGCAGAAATTTGTACAGAATGTTGAACATCGCGAGGACGGAATTTACGAGTTTTCACATCGTTTTCCGGTAGACATTACGATTCCATATAATCGCATTCAAAGTATTTATGATGTGGATGTGGCAGTGGAGTCTTTTGATTACGTTTTTCCTGAACGTAGTTGCTTAAAGCTAAATGCTGATTTGACGATTTCTGGCTTGTACGGTGATCAGCAGCACGAGCCTGCTGAGGAAGTGGAAGCATTTGAACCCATCTTTCGAAGCATTGATGTAGAAGTAGAGGAAGAAGCTGCAGAAGCAGATACTGAACCTTCTGAATTTGAAAATGTTTATCTGCCTTTTGAAGCAGAAGCGAGAAAGCGACTGGAAGAAGAAGTGAAAAAGGCGGAAGTGAAAGTACCGATTTTACCCGTGCAGGAGACTGCGAATGAACAAGAACAAGAACAAGAAGCAGTTGTCAGTCAACCGCGCGGAGAAGTTCAAAAGCCGCAACCAGTAAATCAAGTGCCTGTACCATCTGTGGTCGAAGAAGTACCACAAGCAGAACTGCCAGTGGTAGAGGAGATTCCACAAGCCCCACCAGTCGCAGAGAAACAGGCTCAACCACAAGAAGAGTATGAAGAAGAAAGTTCGTCCTCTGCTGACAAAAATAATGTATCTCAGGCATCACCAGACGTTAAAAAGAAGAAGGCGTCTAAAAAGACAGGTATGTCCCTTACGGAGTTTTTTGCTAGAAAAGAAGATGCTGAGGAACATGTGAAATTGAAAGTATGCATTGTTCAAAAGGGTGATACATTAGATTCACTTTCTGAGCGTTACGAAGTATCGCTTCAAAACTTGCTTCGTTACAATCAGTTGGAACTGAATCAAGATGTTTATGAAGGGCAGGTATTATATATTCCTGCTTCATATGCCAAGAATTAAGTAACGATAGGAGAGCGGGTACATTACCTGCTCGACTATTTTTTATCAAGCCAACTTTTTGTGCCATGTATGGGCACTTTTTTTGCAAATGGAAGAAAGGTAGTAAGAATAACGTGCCTTGAAACAGTTTCTTACGCTTTTCTATTGGAAGAGAGTTGAGTTTGTATGAGTGACTCAAACCGTCTCAATGTTGTTTCTCCGATTCTTGAGAATTATAGCATTGAACCCTATTTCGTCGAGGAGGTTGGGAGAGTAAAGAAAATTTACTCAAACAAGGGTACGTTTGCTTTAAAAAAGATTGCGCCGAATGTAGGTACTGACTTTATTCGTCATGTTCATTTCCTCTTCCAAAAAGGATTTAATAGAATCGTCCCTATTTATCCAACATTGGACGGCAGATACGCGGTATTACATGAAAAAGAACTATATTATTTAATGCCGTGGCTTTCTAACGAGGAAAAAGAAAATAGGCATGAGCGGCATCAGCAGCTATTTAGAGAACTTGCGAGATTGCATACTTTGTCTGCCAAGGAGGTTCCAATTAAGAAAGAAGAACGCAGTGAACACTATGAACAGACTGTACAGTTATGGGAAAAAGATCAGGAGTTTCTTGATGGATTCATGGATGATTGTGAAAAGAGAGCCTATATGTCACCGTTTGATTTGCTATTTTGCCTCTATTATCATGAAATAAGTCAGGCTGCCCGCTTTTCGAAAGCCAGACTTGATGAATGGCATGAAGTGACAAAGGAGCAAGAAAAGGCACGTATGGTTGTGAACCATGGAAAAGTATCCACTGAGCACTTCCTATACGATGACAAGGGGTATGGTTATTTTACTAACTTTGAAAATGCAAGCCATGGCTCCCCTATTCATGATCTGCTCCCATTTCTAGCGAGAACGTTAAAAACGAACCCGAAGAAAAACGAAGATTGTGTGGAATGGATTTATACTTATTTTAAGTATTTTCCTTTCAAGAAAGATGAAAAACAGCTTTTCTTAAGTTATCTGGCATATCCGACGCCCATTATTCGGACAGCACAAGCTTACTTTCAAAGACAGTCGCCTAAAAATGAGTTGAAGTTTGTCCAGCAATTGCAAAGACAATACTGGTACTTGAAAAACACCGAATTTGTGGTGATGAGAATCATTGAAGTTGAGAAATCCATGGAGCAATCAAAAGAAGGAGCCCAGCAATGAGATTAGCTTTGGGCTCCTTCAAATGATTTCAAGATAGAGGGCTAATGAAACTAGAACGAAAATGGTCAGTAAAAGGACATCTACTGTTGTCGGAAAGAAAATGGTCCTGATACCTTGAAAAATACAAAAAGGGATACTAAACTGCGCTGCAACAGCTCTTACCGTCCTGAGCCAAGGCGGCAACGAGTAAATATTATACTTTTTCCTCATCGGTACACATCCTCCACTTCTTTTACTCCCATTCTATGCGTTTACCCAATTGTTTGTGTATAGTAAATTGGGTTCACCAAATAAGCCTCAGCGTATAAAATATAAAAAAATCGGCAACAATGATTGACGAGAAACTACTTTTTTGGGTAGTATTTAAAGTATAAATTTAATAATGAATGCATAGACAGGGAAGAGTACATTGTCCGCTGCTTTTAGAGAGGAAAACCATTTGCTGAAAGGTTTTCTAAGCAGAACCATTGGAAAGTCACCCTCGAGCTTCTTTCGCCAACGGATTTTTTTCCAAGTAGTGAAAGACGGATCAACTCCGTTATCTTATTTAAGAGCCAATCTGGATTGTTCAGGTTGGAAAAAAGGTGGTACCGCGAAGCAAGCTCCATTCGTCCTTTTAAGGCGAATGGAGTTTTTTGTGTTTTTCAGAATTTTCAAGGAGGAATCGATATGGAAACGAAAGAAATTACAATGCCGACAAAGTACGATCCAAACGCGATCGAAAACGGCCGATATGAATGGTGGTTAAAGGGGAAATATTTCGAAGCAAAAGATGATATGGAAAAACAACCTTACACGATTGTTATTCCACCACCGAATGTTACAGGTAAGCTTCACCTTGGTCATGCTTGGGACACGACGCTTCAAGATATCTTGACTAGAATGAAGCGCATGCAAGGCTATGATGTGCTATGGCTCCCTGGCATGGACCATGCGGGAATCGCAACACAGGCAAAAGTAGAGGAAAAGCTTCGCAGCGAAGGTACGAGCCGTTATGATCTTGGCCGTGAAAAGTTCGTTGAAGAAACTTGGAAGTGGAAAGAAGAGTATGCGGGACATATCAGAAAGCAATGGTCAAAGCTTGGTTTAGGTCTTGATTACAGCCGTGAGCGCTTTACGCTTGATGAAGGATTGTCCGATGCGGTTCGCGAGGTATTCGTATCTCTTTATAACAAGGGTCTTATCTATCGTGGTGAGTATATCATCAACTGGGATCCTTCAACAAAAACAGCATTGTCCGATATTGAAGTAATCTACAAAGATGTTCAAGGTGCTTTCTACCACATGCGTTACCCTCTTGCCGATGGTTCTGGTCATATTGAGGTTGCGACAACTCGTCCAGAAACGATGCTTGGAGATACAGCTGTTGCTGTACATCCTGAAGATGAGCGTTATAAGCACCTCATTGGAAAAACAGTCATTTTACCGATTGTTGGCCGTGAAATTCCAATCGTTGGTGATGATTATGTGGATATGGAGTTCGGTTCTGGCGCAGTAAAGATTACGCCTGCCCACGACCCTAACGATTTCGAAATCGGAAACCGTCATAATCTTGAAAGAGTACTTGTTATGAACGAAGATGGTACGATGAATGATCGTGCTGGTAAGTACAAGGACATGGATCGTTTCGACTGCCGCAAGCAAATCGTAAAAGACCTACAAGACCAAGGCGTGTTGTTCAAAATCGAAGAGCACATGCATTCTGTAGGACACTCTGAGAGAAGCGGTGCGGTTGTCGAGCCATACCTTTCAACACAATGGTTTGTAAAAATGCAGCCTCTTGCTGACAAAGCAATCGAGTTACAACAACAGGAAGACAAAGTTAACTTTGTACCTGACCGCTTTGAAAAAACATACTTGCGCTGGATGGAAAATATCCGCGACTGGTGTATATCAAGACAACTATGGTGGGGTCACCGCATTCCGGCTTGGTATCATAAGCAAACGGGTGAAGTATACGTAGGACATGAGGCTCCTGCTGATGAGGAGAATTGGAATCAAGACACGGACGTATTGGACACTTGGTTCAGCTCAGCATTATGGCCGTTTTCTACATTAGGATGGCCAAATACGGGAGCAGCTGATTACAAGCGTTACTACTCAACAGACTGTCTCGTAACTGGCTATGACATCATCTTCTTCTGGGTTTCCAGAATGATTTTCCAAGGTATTGAATTTACAGGACAACGTCCATTCAAAGATGTTTTAATCCACGGACTTGTTCGTGATGCTGAAGGACGCAAGATGAGTAAGTCACTTGGCAATGGTGTCGATCCGATGGATGTAATCGATAAGTACGGTTGCGATTCATTACGCTTCTTCTTATCAACTGGAAGCTCTCCAGGTCAGGATCTACGCTTCAGCATTGAAAAAGTAGAATCTACTTGGAACTTTGCTAATAAGATTTGGAACGCATCGCGCTTTGCATTGATGAATATGAACGGAATGACATATGACGAAATTGATTTGACTGGTGAAAAATCAGTTGCGGATCAATGGATCTTGACTCGTTTGAATGAAACGATTGAAACCGTAACGCGTCTATCTGATAAATATGAATTCGGAGAAGTAGGCCGTATCCTTTACAACTTCATCTGGGATGATTTCTGTGATTGGTACATTGAAATGGCTAAGCTTCCATTGTATGGCGAGAATGAAGCAGCTAAAAAGACAACGCGCTCCATTTTAGCTTATGTTCTTGACAATACAATGAGACTACTACACCCATTCATGCCATTCATTACAGAAGAAATCTGGCAGAACCTGCCGCATCAAGGTGAGTCCATCACGATTGCAAAATGGCCGGAAGTAAATCCTGAATTGAGCAACTCACAAGCAGCGGCAGATATGAAGCTACTCGTTGAAATGATCCGCTCTGTAAGAAATATCCGTGCTGAAGTAAATACACCAATGAGCAAGAAAGTTAAAATGTTCATCAAGGTGAAAGACGGTGCGGTATTAGAAACACTTGAAAGAAATCGTTCTTACATCGAAAGATTCTGTAATCCAGAGGCCCTTGAAATCGGAACGGATCTTCAAACGCCTGATAAAGTAATGACAGCTGTAATCACGGGTCTAGAGATTATCATGCCACTTGAAGGCCTCATTAACCTTGACGAAGAAATTGCCCGTCTTGAAAAAGAATGGGATAAGTTAAATAAAGAGGTTGAGCGAGTTCAGAAGAAATTAGGCAATGAAGGCTTCGTGAAGAAAGCACCAGAAAGCGTTATTGCAGAAGAACGTGCAAAAGAAAAAGATTATATCGAAAAACGTGCGACAGTAGAAGCGCGTATTCAAGAATTGAAAGCATAAAAAGTTGTACCAATTTCATCAGTTGAGACGGATCCCATATAAGGATTCGTCTTAACTTTTTTATTTTATTATCATAAATTGGGGTTGGTTTGCTTGTTTCATTCATATAAAGAGGCGCTCGATTGGATTCACTCACGTTTGAGGCTAGGAATTAAACCAGGATTGATACGGATGGAGTGGATGATGGAGAAACTGAATCATCCAGAAAGAGAACTTTCTGCTCTCCATATAGGGGGTACGAATGGAAAGGGCTCTACAGTTACATTCTTAAGATCGATGTTACAGGCAGGCGGCTATAAGGTAGGGACCTTCACATCACCGTATATTGAACAATTCAATGAGAGGATTAGCGTGAATGGAACTCCCATACCTGATGAGCAGATTTTAGAATTGGCAAATGTGATTAAGCCATTATCAGATGAACTTGAGGAAACAGAGCTCGGTGGACCGACTGAATTTGAAGTGATTACAGCCATGGCATTCTATTACTTCGCTCGCATTGAAAAAACAGACTTTGTTTTGTTTGAAGTAGGGCTTGGTGGTAGGTTTGATTCTACGAATATCATTAGACCTCTACTATCGATCATCACAAATATTGGGTTGGATCATACACAAATACTTGGTGACTCTTATGAGGCCATTGCATTTGAAAAAGCAGGGATTATTAAGGAAGGTATTCCCATTGTAACAGCTGTCAAAAATGCGGAAGCATTAAAGGTCATTGAAGAGCAGGCTATTCTGAAAAACGCACCAATCTTACGTATCGAAAAGGAGTACTTCATTAAAGAGCAACATTCCCTTGAACATGGAGAATCTTTCTCGATTCATTCAATATTGACAAATTTAGACGATATTACTATTAGCATGGTTGGAAAGCATCAAACTGAAAATGCCGCCGCAGCTGTGATGGCATTACAATGTTTAATAAAAGAACACTCGCTTTCCATCAATGAGGATGATTTAAGACTAGGTTTGAAACAGGCATTTTGGCCGGGCAGATTTGAGAAAGTGTCGGATCAACCGCTTGTTTACTTGGACGGTGCACATAATGAAGAAGGGATCAATGCCCTTGTTGAGATCCTAACGAACCGTTTTTCCGAAAAAGAAATCCACATTGTGTTTGCAGCCTTAAAGGATAAGAAACTCGATGAAATGATACATAAGTTAGACAAAGTTGCGTCAAACATAACTTTTGTTTCGTTCGATTTTCCACGTGCAGCGGTTGCAAAGGATCTTTTTGACATTAGCCGTTCAAACAACAAATCACGATGGGAAGACTGGTCAAGTCAGCTTGAAACGAAAATGGATGTCTTACAAAATAATCAGATGCTTGTCATTACAGGTTCGCTCTATTTTATTTCTGAAATAAAGGGCTGGATTTGTCAAAAAATGAAAGAATAGTGTGACAAATTTTTGAAGATTTGATAAAATGAGTCTGTATTCATGACAAATTTACTATCACCTAGGAGGTGGATAGAAAATGGGTGTTAAGCCCCAATTCAAAAGAAATATCTTATTTCTATGGCTGATGCTTGTACCAATAGGAATGTGGTTTACATACCATACCTATCCGCCAGACTTAGCAGGATTGGAACTTGATTTACTTGTGTTTCTCATCCTTACATCTGTAGTGGCTGCAATGCCGATGGTCATTAATAATACGCCTATTTTCCTTGTTCAATGGGTGTCATTGGCAGCCTTTTTCAATTTTGGCTTATTTACAGAGATGATTCTTGGTCAAGTGGCCGTAATTGTCCTATTGATTAAGTTAAAAGTAACAAGGGATCAATGGTATAGATTGCCATTGAATTCGATTATGTTCTTCATTATCTCATTTATCTGCGGTAGTGTTTATTACATGTTGGGTGGGCCTGAACCAGGTGAAGTTATGATTGGGAAACCTCATTTGTTCGGTTTGGGTGCTATCTATGTCTTTCTTGAATTTGTTCTAAATCAAGTCATCATTTCTATCATTTTGTATACTTTACATGGTTCAAAAATCTCTTTCTTTGGAAAAGATTTTGTATGGGAAACTGTTACATCTTTAATGACGGCACCAATTGGATTTGTTTTATATATCCTTTATAAAGAAGTAGGCTTAATTTCGGTCCTCTTTGTCGGAGTGCCATTTGCAAGTTTATCAATTATTTTGAATCTCTATTATTCTAGTCAAAAGATTAATGAATATCTGCAAAATGCGACGGAAATTGGACATCAACTTGCTGAACGACTTCAAGTAGATGATGTCATCGACTTGTTCATTCAGAGGATGAGTGAAATGCTTCCGGTAGATTATGCTTATATTTTGGATGTTATCGATGATAAGGAACTTCAGTTGATAAGAAGAATTGAGAATGGCTCTATTATGCCGAATGATATATCAAGTGTTCAAAAAGGCGAAGGTATTTGTGGCATAGTCTGGTCAACAAAAAATTCTGTCCTTTATTCCTCTAAAAAGGAATGGCAAAAAATTGTTGTCGGATATATGCCTGATCAGGTTGAAAGTGTCTTAAGTGTCCCAATTGTCCGTAATAGCAAAGTGGTTGGCATTTTGTTGTTAGCATCTAGAAATAAACGAGCTTACGAAAAGTCGCAATTGATGATTGCGGATATCCTGTGTTCACACTTTGCGATTGCCATTGAAAATGCAAAGCACCATGAAATTGCCAAACAAAACAGTGAGCGATGTGCTTTAACGAAGCTCTATAACTATCGCTTTTTTGAAAATATGCTTTCTGAGGAATTTAGAAAACTTCACAACGGACAGCGTAAATTGCTGTCATTAATCATTCTGGATTTAGATCATTTCAAATCTATTAATGATACTTATGGGCATCAAAGCGGGAATGAAATATTGTACGAACTCGCTTGGAGATTAGAAGAATTGGTAGGGGACAGAGGGACCGTTGCCCGTTACGGCGGTGAAGAATTCGTTGTCTTGTTACCAGATACAGAAAGAGACGAAGCGACATTAATCGCTGAGCAAATCAGGCAAACGATTGCGGACAAACCATTTGTACTTACACAGCATATGAACGTAAACGAACATGCTCTAAATGTAAATGTCACAGCTTCCCTAGGGGTTGCAACAGCACCACAGGATGCGGATGATTCACTAGCGCTCATTCGTCATGCGGACCGTGCCTTGTATGTAGGGGCTAAGAGGGCAGGGCGAAATAGAGTTGCGGAATATGTGAAATAAGAAATGGCAGAATCTCACGTGAGATTCTGCCATTTCTTATTGAATTAATAATTAACGATTATTCCATCGTTTTCATCGATGTACCAATTTGAATTAGAATTTACACAAGAATTATCGAAGTATAGGTTAGAATCAGTGAATTCTTCCAATTTCCCATTCTTTATATAGTAAACGTCGCCTTTAATACAGATTTCTGCTTTACTGGTTTGTTTTTCTACTGCATCCTTTGTTAAGAAAATGGCATCTCCATAAACATTTAACTCCGACTTCCCGTTAATATCTATCTTCTCGAAGATGGCTTCATGTAATACTTCCACTGATCCTTTCCATCCGCCCACTGATCTAAAAGCTTCAAACCAAGCGGAGGGATTGTTCACAATATGTGTGTCGTTATCGTTTAATTTAAATTCAGAATAATAGAATTTACCTGTACTAGAACTTATATAGGTATTACTGAATGGAACAACCGGATATATTTTAGGGTCCTTAATTGGAGCAGGGTTGCCGGCTCTTGATACTTTAGACACGATTATTTTAGAAGTAAGTATTACGTCCTCAGAAGCTGTTTTTCCTTTGCTAGTAAAGTTGACCGTGACGTCACTCGATGTATTACTACAGTCAATGGCTGTCATAGTAGATGGAACAATAATTTGGTAATTATTCTGGTTTTCGATTGTTTTTAAATCTAGAAGTTTTAGACTGCTCTTTCTAGTATTGTATTGATTTTTGAACTCTGTACAGAAATTAGTTTTGTTTGTTTCCATAGCGACTTTAGCTGGTGCGATCATGTTATTTAATTCAGTTTTATAATAAGTGATTCCCATTTCAGCTAAATCCGTGGCTTTGTTACGGTTCTCCGTCTTGTTAAATTGCTTATTTGCAGTCATTGCCATTCCGCTTAATGAAAGTCCAAGAATCACTATTACTGTCATCATGACCATTACTAAGATTAAGGTGTATCCTTTTTCATTCCTCATTTTCCCGCCCCTCTCCTAATAGCGCTTGATAATTGTTTCGATTTCTTCAAAGTCTCCGTTTTGATCAGTGATTTTGATATAAAGGCTTAATGGTTTGGATGAATCTATCTCTTTCGGTCCTGTTAAAACGGAATAAGTATTTGTCCCTGTTACGTCATATTTTATCAGGATTTTCAATTTATCTTTATGTAATGGGATATTTGCGCTTGTCGTTCCAATGGAAGCTTTTTGAGTACTTGAATCTAGGGAAAGTATGTATTTATTATTCTTAGTATGGTAATTCTTGATGGTTGCCACAATAAGGTTTGCTTCCTGTGAAAGGCTCGTTTTTGTGGAAATGCGCTTGAAATTTTGTTGGGAACCAATGAAGACCCCGTAAATAAGCGTTGAAACAAGCGATAAGATGGCCAAAGTGGCCAGAACTTCTATTAATGTTATCCCCTTTTGATTTTTCATCGTTTTACTCACTTTCTGATATATGTGTACGTCTCAGATTTGTGGTTTGGATTGCTAGGATCTGCAACCATCACCTTAACTTGAATTAGTCCGGTTTCATTTATATATGAAAAAGTTGCAAGAATTTGATTGGGATTGTTTTGTATGAATGGAGTTGAGCTTTTCTTAGAGAAGAATTTTTCCAGAGCTGTCTTATCAATCGATTTCGGTGTGAAAGGACTACTAAAAATAGTTTTTATATCGTTATCCTTTTCAAGTTCACTTCTAGTGATATTTTCCTCTACCAAGTTGATCACTGTTTGAGCAGTTTGGGTGTAATCTAGTTTTTGCTCATTCTTTTTATTAAAAATGGTCGATTGGGTAAAAAAGCCCATGAAAGAAGTCATGATAATAAATAGTAGTATGATTGAAAGTAAGACCTCAATGAGGGTGAATCCTCTTTCGTTATGCTTTAAGTCACACATTAATTTTCGACACCTCCTTTTAAATTACTTACAAATATTATACAATATTTAGTAGACGAAATTTGTCTAATTCGTAAAAAAATAGACGAATTTATATAAAAAGATAGAAATTAGTAGTTTTATAGCGACTTTTTTCCTAGAAAATGTTTGAGGAGTGGTCAAATGGACAGTGTTTTGTGGTTAGTAGGTTCCCTCGTTTTATTAGTGCCAATTATTTATTTGTTGCCTTTAGGACTCACGAAAAAAGGTAAAATGGTAACGGTATGTACAGCCTTTTTTGTGTCCCTTTTAGGCCAAATGGTCGTTGTTTTATACAATTCAACCATTTCTATTATGTTGCTCTTAACTGTCCTATTACTTGCTACATACATTATTCACAATAGGTTAGCCCCTACAATGTATCTTCTACCTACTTCTGTCGATGAATTAGGAGAAGAAAAGGATATGGAAGAATATTTAGAGTTATACCAAAAACCAAAAGTCGATTTGTTTGTAGAAGACGATAGTCTAAGAACGACTGTGAAATCGAATCAGGAACTTAATCTAAAGACATTAACTGAAGGCACAGTTGATTTAAGAAATGATCAGGATTTGAGTACGGACGATTCTCTTGTAGAGGATGAAATCTCCTTATTATGGGATAGAGAAGTCGAACTGAAATTCAATGAAAATCTCGTACAAAACGGTGACGAAGAAAGTAAACCATTTTTTAAAACAGAAGAAGACTTTGGTGAAGTATATGACGTGGATTGGTCTCTCCTGGAAGCAAATGAGAATCTTAATAGTGACGTAGAAAGAGAGAAACAACTAGTCTAGGAGGGTGTTTGGTGAAGAAAACAGGACAAGCTATAAAACTTTTTCTTGTACTTGTATTGTGTACTACATATTTTCTGGGTTTCTCGCGTTATGGTGCAAAAGCGTTCCAATCCATAAATGGAGTGAGTGATGTATATCCTGCGGGTACGGTCATTGGAAACATCTCTATGGAAGGCAAAACAGCTGAGGAAGCTAAATCTGAATTGACAAATAAGTATGCTGATTGGGTTAAGAATGCAACATTATCACTTCAATTTAAAGAAAAAAATGTACCTATGAATGTTGAAAATTTCCATTTCAATATTGAAGAGTCTGTGAATGCTGTCGTGGCTGGCAAAGAAACACCGTTAATGGTTACGCTTGAAAAAGGTGTCGTTCTAGAAACAATGTCGCAAATATCTAGTGATTTAGATGAAAAGACAATGAATGTAAACCGACTATTAGATGAGCTAACCTCAATAGCTAGCAGAATGGCCATTGATGAAAAAATAGTTAGTCTAAGTGAGTTTTTGTTAGCAAAGGAAAATAAATCCGATACAATCTCTGAGGTTGTGATTCAAACAAAAGAAGCTCCTGAGAAAATAGATGAAATCGCTGCAAAACTTTATAAGGTTACCATTCCTTCACAAGCTACTTTCTCGTTACTAGATTATGCAAAAGAACAAGGGCTTGAAAATGCACCTTCTTCAACAATGAGTATCATTGCATCAGGCATTTATGAGGCTATCCTACCGACTAATTTCTCCATTATCGAAAGAAATATCGGACAAGAATTGCCAGCATTCGCTGACCTTGGCTTTGAGGCGAAAATTGATAGTTCCAATCATCTAGATCTTGGTTTCTCCAATCCTAATACGAGCGACTATATGGTGGAACTTCAATGGAACGGACAAGAATTATCAGTGAAATTAGTGGGAGAAGCTTTACTTTACGATTATAAAATCGTTACTAAAAATAAAGCCGACTACGAACCTAAGACAATTAAGCAATATAGTCCGCATTTAGCGACTGGCCAAAAAAAAGTCAAGCAAAAAGGTGAAAAAGGCTATATGATTACAGTTCACAGAGAAATTTATGATAATGGTCAACTGTTAAAAACAGAACCTATTTCAGAGGATTTCTATGCTCCTGTTCCGCAAATTGAAATCCATGCACTGCCTGCCGTTCCGGTAACTCCTGGAACAACAACCGGAACGAACGCAACTGGTACAAGTCCGGATGTACAACAACCCGTTGCAGGAACAACCACTACTCCCAATACTAACTTGCCATTACCGACTGATCAACAGAATCAGACCGGACCAACTGGAACGACGTCAGTTTCTGAAGCCACTGAAACTCCAACGGACGATAATCTATGGGGAAAACCTAACGAGCAACCTAAATAAACAATAAAGCAGGGATAAGTATGAAAACAACGAGGAAACGTTTAGGGGATTTGCTCATTGAAGCAGGATTAATTACAGAAGAGCAGCTTCAAGCTGCTTTAAAAGAGAAAACGGTCAATCAAAAACTGGGTGATGTTTTACTGCAAAGAGGATATATCACCGAGCAACAGCTTATTGAAGTACTTGAATTTCAGCTGGGTATTCCACATATTAGCTTGTATCGTTATCCTTTTGACACCAATCTTCTGACATTGATCCCAAAGGAATTGGCTAGAAGAAACCTGATCATCCCTTTGAAAAAAGAAGGTGACAGACTATTTGTCGCAATGGCCAATCCAATGGATTTTTTCATCATCGATGATTTACGTTTATCGACAGGATTTCATATCGAAACCGCTATTGCTACAAAAGATGATATTTTACGCGCGATTAATAAGTACTATAATTCTGAAGATGGATTTGAAGAACTGTTTGGCGAACCACAAGTGAAAGAGGTTACAAGAGATGACGATGTGACGGATCAAAACTCACCAATCGTCCGACTTGTTAACCAAATTCTTTCGAATGCTGCCGTCCAAAAAGCCAGTGATATTCATATCGATCCCCAAGAAACGAAAGTGGTCGTTCGCTATCGAATTGATGGTGTCCTACGCCAGGAACGGGTATTGCCCAAACAAATGCAGAACGTATTGACAGCCCGTATCAAGATTATGTCAAATCTTGATATTACGGAACATCGAATCCCTCAGGACGGACGAATCAAAATCAATCTCGATTTTCATCCAGTCGACCTGCGTGTTTCAACATTGCCAACCGTTTTTGGTGAAAAAATCGTTATGCGTTTGCTGGACATGGGAACCTCACTCAACGATATTACGAAAATTGGATTCAACCAATTAAATTTGCAAAGATTTATGGAAATGATTGAAAAGCCAACAGGAATTGTCCTCATCACAGGTCCAACTGGTTCAGGCAAGTCTTCAACCTTATATGCGGCATTGAATAAGTTGAACAGCGATGAAGTCAATATCATTACAATTGAAGATCCTGTTGAGTATCAGCTTGAAGGGATCAACCAGATTCAAGTCAATCAAAACGTTGGCATGACCTTTGCTGCTGGACTTCGTTCCATCTTACGTCAAGATCCAAACATCATCATGGTCGGAGAAATACGAGATAGAGAGACAGTAGAAGTAGCAATTAGAGCTTCATTAACGGGTCACCTCGTCTTGAGTACCCTTCACACAAATGATTCAATTGGTACGATTACGAGACTACTAGATATGGGCGTGGAGCCTTTTCTTCTTGCCTCATCACTGAGTGGTATTGTGGCTCAACGTCTGGTTCGAAAGGTTTGCCGTGATTGTGTGGAAACAATCGCCCCTTCTAAACGAGAGATGGAGATATTCGCTCGTCGTGGGATAAAGATTGATAAAGTGGTGAAAGGTCGAGGATGCTCATCATGCAATATGACCGGCTATAAAGGCCGGGTTGCACTACATGAAGTGCTTTGCGTAGATGATGAAATTCGACGTGTCATTATGAATGGCGAATCGTTCCATAAACTTCGTGAGTATGCGATGAAAAGTAAAACAGTCTTTTTAATAGATGATGGCCTTTTAAAGATTAAACAAGGCTTAACAACAACAGAAGAAGTATTGCGTGTAGCTATTTTGGAGTAGGAGTCTAAATATGAAAGAAAAAATTGATGCGCTGCTCAAAGCAGCATTTGAATTCAAGGCATCGGATATACACTTGACCGTCGGAGTACCGCCAGTCATGCGTATTAATGGCGAGCTTCGAAGATATGGACAAGAAGCATTGAAACCTGCTGACACAGAAGGTATGGCTAAAGCGATTGTGCCTGAGAATATGTGGGAACTGTTTAAAGAGAAAGGTGAACTTGATTTCTCCTACGGTGTATCAGGTGTGTCACGGTTCAGGGTAAACTCTTATTTTCAACGAAACTGTATCGCCATGGCATTAAGAACAGTTCCTGCAAATGCACCATTAATTGATGATCTTGGCATGCCCGATATCATCAGAGAATTAACGAAGAAGCCTCAAGGACTGCTACTTGTTACAGGTCCTACTGGTAGTGGTAAGTCCACAACATTAGCTTCGATGATCAATCATATGAACGAGACACAGCGAAAGCATATCATCACATTAGAGGATCCGATTGAATATCTTCATAAACACGGTAACTCCATCATTGATCAAAGAGAAATTGGCTTTGACACAAAGAATTTTACGAATGGTTTAAGAGCTGCACTAAGACAGGATCCAGATGTCATTCTCGTAGGTGAAATGCGTGACTTGGAAACGATTCAAACGGCTATCACAGCAGCTGAAACAGGACATCTGGTCCTAGGTACATTGCATACATCGAGTGCACCGGCAACGATTAACCGTATTATTGATGTATTTGAGCCTGCTCAGCAGCCGCAAATAAGAATTCAGTTAGCATCAGTTCTTGTTGGAATCATTTCACAAAGATTATTTCCAACACCTGATAAGCAGGGCAGAAAAGCAGCAACCGAAATCATGATCAATAATGCTGCAATCGCCAATTTGATCCGTAATGAAAAAATTCATCAGATTCCTAGTATCATGCAAACTTCCCGTGCCCTCGGGATGCATACGCTAGAAACGAGTATCAGAGAAATGATAGAAAAAGGGCTCATTCATAAAGAATCAGCACTTCCTCATCTACAGGAGAAGTATATTTAATGGCACGTTTTCGATATTCAGGACGCGATCGTAAGGGGAAACGGCAGGGCACCGTCAACTCCCCTTCAAAGCGCGAAGCTTTATTGAAATTAAAAGAAGAGGGAGTAAAGGTAATTGAAATTTCCGAGGTTCCTGAAACATGGCTAACAAAGGATATTGCAATAGGAAACCCCGTTAAGCTTGAGCACTTTGTCATCTACATGCGCCAATTTGCTACGTTGCTGAAAGCTGGGGTGACAGTCGTTGATTCGACTCAAATCCTAGCAGATCAGACGGACAGTAAAGCACTCAAAAAGGCATTACTAGATATCGAGCAAGAATTGCGCGAAGGTAATCCCTTATCCATGGCTGTAAAAAAGTATCCGAAAATCTTTACGCCCATGTTCATCAATATGATCAGAGCGGGTGAAGTTGGCGGGAATATGGAAGAAACACTCGAACGACTTGCTGAACATTACGAAAAACAGCATCATACAAAGCAAAAAATTGTTTCGGCACTTACGTATCCGATGGTTATCGGGATAATTGCGATCGGGGTTGTAATCTTTTTATTAGTATCTGTTGTACCCACATTTGTGGCCATGTTTGCTGATTTGGGTGGAGAATTACCTACGATAACTAGATTTGTTTTAGGTGCCAGTGAATTTATGCAAATTTATTGGTGGCTTGTTTTACTGATTGGGATTGGAATCGTTATCCTTTTGTCATACTTAAGAAAGAACAAAGAAACAAAATATTACCTAGATTATGCCTTACTACGGATGCCTTTGTTTGGCAAACTGCTTCAAAAAGCGGTTCTTGCAAGGATGACGCGTACTTTAAGTTCGCTTTTCTCTAGTTCAGTTCCAATTCTGCAGGCAATGTCGATTGTTGAGAATGTCGTCGAAAATGAAGTGATTGCTCGTGTAGTGCGAAAGTCCCGTGACTCTTTAGAAAAAGGGCAATCTATGACGGTCCCTATGAAGGACCATTGGGCATTTCCACAACTTGTCACACAAATGATTTCAATTGGTGAAGCTACTGGTGCATTAGACGCTATGTTAGGTAAAATCGCTGATTTCTATGAGAAGGAAGTAGACACAGGAACAGACCGCTTAAAATCCTTAATAGAGCCACTTATGATAGTAGTTTTAGCAGGATTGGTGGGCACAATCGTAACGTCAATTATGGTACCGATGTTTGAAATGTTTAATCAATTTGACAAAAAATATTAAAATATTTCTTTTATAACAAAAATCTGTTTTAATAGACAAATAGCACTAAATTCTTCTTCCCTAATTCTGACAAATATTGTATGATAATGAGGAAGAAAGTACTATACATAAAATGGGGAGAGTGGAAAATTTGTTTAAAGCTTTAAAGCAAAAAATGAAAGATCAACGTGGTTTAACATTGATCGAATTGTTAGCAGTTATCGTTATCTTGGGAATTATTGCAGCAATTGCGATTCCTGCGATTGGAAATCTAATTGACAATTCTAAGCAGAAAGCAACTATTAATGATGGACTCCAAATAATTAATTCAGCTAAACTTTATGTAACTGAAAATCCTACTGACCTTGAAATTTCACCTACAGAATTACAACCTTATTTAGATGGACAAAAATCAAACTTTACTAAAGTAACAGTAAGTAAGACAAGTGGTGTTTTGGTTTTAAATTTATTTGGTCATGATTCAGTTGCGTTAGTAAATGGTAAAACTTCTCCTGCCGGAACTGCAACTTCTGTCACAGAAAAGAATCTTCTAGATTATTAAATGATAACATTTAATTTGTTTGTCTATGGCATTGTCTTCGGCTCATTCTTCAACGTAGTCGGCCTTCGCGTCCCTATAAAGAAGTCGATTGTTGCACCAAGGTCGGCTTGTCCGACATGTGGGCATCAGTTGAGAGCCTGGGAGTTGATTCCGGTAGGATCTTATTTGATTCAAGGTGGAAAATGCCGCGGCTGTCAGTCGCGGATTTCTCCTATTTATCCGATTACTGAACTGATTACAGGTGTTTTGTTTGCATTAGCCCCAATATTTGTCGGGTGGACATACGAATTAGTAGTCGCTTTGACATTGATTTCTTTACTCATGATTATCTTCGTTTCAGACATTCACTATATGCTTATCCCTGATAAAATTTTGCTTGTGTTTAGCGGAATTTTTTTATTTGAGCGTTTTTTCACTCCACTTACTCCATGGTGGGATTCGATTCTAGGAGCCACGGTCGGCTTTCTATTGCTATTTGCCATTATGCTAATCAGTAAAGGTGGCATGGGTGGTGGGGATGTAAAACTTTACGGAGTGCTTGGCTTCGTTCTTGGCACCAAACTTGTTTTACTTTCATTCTTTTTAGCTACTCTATTTGGAGCTGTTATTGGTATTTTTGCTATGCTTATCAAGCTTGTCGAACGGAGACAGCCAATTCCGTTTGGTCCATTCATTGTTGCTGGCACACTTTTCTCTTATTTTTACGGAGAAGAACTGATAGATTACTATTTAAACTTTATTACATATGGATTTTAAAATTAAGGGGTCGTCATTATGCCATTTTCCCTATCACTGCAAAGTAACCGTATTGCAAATTTAATAATCAATGATCACTCCATTCGTTTTCTTGAGCTCAAGCAGACTAATCCGCCTGTAACAGGGCGATGGGGAGAAAAGTTTTTGCCACCGGGGATCATTTCGGAGGGGAAAATAACAGATTTCGAAACTCTTGAAAATATATTAGAAGAATGCGTGGATGAATGGAAAATCCACAAAAGAAATGTCAGATTTACAGTACCGGATTCGCTGATCATTATTAGAAAAGTTGCCATTCCGGCAGATGTAGAAGAGGACGAAATCAAAAGTTATTTGTATATGGAACTTGGTTCAAGCATTCATCTTCCATTTGAAGATCCAGTTTTTGATATTTTTCCATTGAAATACAAAGGCACACAAAAGGAAGTCGTCTTATTTGCCGCACCAGAACAATATGTAATGGAATATTCCAATCTGTTGTCAGGGGTAAAGCTGAATCCAATTGCAGCGGATATCTCGCCATTGGCTCTTTATCGCTTATATCATTCGGTGAACAATGTAAAAGGGGACGAACGAGTATTCAAGGTACACTTTACTCTTACGAATGTCATGATGAGTATTTTCGAAAATCATATTCCGCAATTCATGAGACATTTTCCGATTGAACTTAATATTGAAAACTGGAAAATTAAACGGGATCGCAAAGGTCTTTACGAATACACATATACTGGTGATTCTATTAAACTTCAATACCAATTCGAAGATATCTATAAAGAAATGGTAAAGCTGATGGATTTCTACCGTTATTCGTTAAACAATGGGAATCAAGAAGTTACCAAGATTGTCGTGAGCGGTGACCATCCCATGCTGTCGGCCTTTACAGAAGAAATGGTGGAACGATCGGGAATACAGGTCGAAGTCCTTCAATCAGGCAGTGTATCAAGTGTGAAAAATAAGGAACTGCCGGCGACACATTTGTTGGCTTTAGGCCTTGCATTAAAAGAGGTGGAATAATGTTAGTTGAAATCAATCTACTTCCCATAAAAGAACGCCGAAGTTCTGCCATGCTTTTTGCAACGGCTCTATTTGTCGGCCTATTCATTGTTGTCATCGCATTTTTCTACTGGAGAGTTCATACGATTCAAAGTGACCTTGATGTAGTGAATAAGGGAATCACCCATACGCAACAGATCGCTGCGAAAGAACAAGAGAAATTCCAGTTAGATGTGGGAACTGAATCAATAAAACAATTGGAGACTTCGATTGAATGGGCAGATAAGTATCCAATTGCGTCTGTTCCAGTTATGAGACATTTGACTTCGCTTCTCCCTGAACGCGGGTTTATTCAAACATTCAGTTATGATGAGCTTGGAACGTTAACGCTCTCTGTTCAGTTTGATACAAGCAGGGAAGCTGCCTATTTCCTGAATCGTTTGCAGGGTTCAGAGATGATTCAAAGTGCTGATTTAAACTCGCTTACTACAAAAGAAGATGAAGAAACTCCTACTGTTGAGAATGGAGTTACAGCAACTTCTCAAAATGATAAAGTAGATGAATATATTCCACGCTACTTAGCGGAGTTCCAAATCCAGCTTCATAAGGAAATGGCGCGAAAACCGATTGAAGATAGTTTTGCAGGGGAAGGAGTGAGCGGAACGTGAAGCTTCGTCTCTCAAAAAAAGACAAATCAATATTCGGAGCATTTTTCGTTATTATTCTTTTGACAACGGCAGCAGCACAGTTTTTGTTTGTTCAACCTTTGCAAGCTGAACTTGTTCAAAAAAAACAATCACTACAAACTGAGCAAAAATTATTAGAGACCATTCAGCAGAAAAAAGGTGCTCTTTCTGAAAATACAGTGGTAAGCACAACTGAACTTCAAAAGAAAATGCCTGTTCAGCCATTAGTAGATCAATTGATACTTGATTTGGAAAAGGCGGAGGTTGTTTCTAACTCTACTATTAAAAGTATGGCGTTTTCCTCAGATGCTTCAACAGTTGAGGAAGGTACTATTGAAGCAGCACCAACAGAAGCACCACCTGCCAATACAGAAGGCCAGGAGACGACTACCGAAACAACGGATGCCGTCGCTACGACTGAAACTGCTGTCGATCCTGCAGTAGCTAGTGCCCTTCCTGCAGGTGTAAAGAAAGTCAGTGTAGAACTATCCATTGAATCTCCAAGCTACGAAGATTTGGAGAAATTCATTGCTACATTGGAAAGCATGAAACGCATTTCTGTAGTAGCAAAAATCGACTTCACAGGTGGAGACGAAATTACGACACTGGAGGACGAAGATGAACCTTTGGTTTACACTCTTTCGCTGACGGCATTCTATATGCCTGACTTGAAGGACTTACAAGACCATTTGCCTGAGCTAGCAACACCAGCACCGGCTAACAAGCGCAATCCACTTAGCAAATTTTCTGATGTATCGACAACAAGTGAATCTGACGATAGCAACCAATAAAAATATTGGCGAAATCATTCAATAACAAGACGACAAAAGTCTTGTTATTTTTTTTTGCTTCTATGATAGGATGAAGCAAATCAGTCGACTTGAAGGGAGCTAATAAGGTGGACAAGCGACAAAACGGAAAAACGATCACAATCAAAATAAATGGCAATGAACAACCCTTTCGGGAGGATACATCATCAGAAACGATCCTTCCACTAGAAACATTTACACGCAATGAAACAGCGGCAGCACAAGAAGCCGCTGAAGAAAGCTTTGATTGGATCTTACCAGAAAACGATAATCAAAACGAAATTGCCGAATATCGTATTGTTAATCAACCTGCCAAAAAGACAAAAAACAAAACGAATATTCCAAAACAGATCTGGGGGAAAAACAACAATACTCACATCAAATCGATAGTGTTTTCGGTGTTTTTTGCACTACTATTTGGGACAAGTCTTGGCGTTCTCATGTTGAAACTCGTTATTAATGACCAAACGGAGCCAGCGAAAACGGCAGCAACAACACCGGTTACTGGAGGTTCTGACACACCTAAAGAAACGGTGGGTAAATCCGCTTTTCTGTTGCATCCGATTTCAACTTTTATCGTTCAGGAAGGCGTGTATTCAACGAAAGATGGAGCAGAAAAGGCGTCTGAAGCGGCTAAGCAAAAGGGTGTTCCAACTGCCATAATTGAAAAGGATGGTAAGTTCTTGCTTATTTTAGGAATTGCAGGTTCGATTGATCATGCTAAATCGCTTGGTGCTACATACAAAGAGAAAGATATCGACTTTTTTGCAAAAGCTCTGGAGATTCCTGAAAGACCGCTGGCAGATGTAAATGCTTCAGAGAAAGAAGTGATGGAAACGGCTGCTTCTTTTTATCAAAGCTTAACAGTAGCTGCAAGTTATACGGCAAGTGACATGCCAGCTGAATTGACGGCAAAGCTGGACGAATACGAAAAGGAATGGACAAGCTTAAAAGATGACAAAGGAAATGCAAAAGTGAAAGGGATGAAAGAAGAATTGTTGGGAGCGTCAGCTGCGGCTAAGACGTTTTCAAAAAGTAAAAAGGAAAGTGACTACCAAAAGCTTCAACAGCACTTATTATCCTTTGTGGTCTTATATCATTCATAACGACAAATAAACCTAAGAAATTGGATAAACCGATTATTTTCTGGGAAATGTATTGGGAGAAGTCTGCTTCGTTAAAAGGGTAGGCTTTTTTCTTATTTAAAAATATATGACCTTATGAATTGTTTGATGTGACAAATTTTGATACGATTAGATTGTATCTCCCAAATACGAATGGTAAGGTAAGGTGATGAAATGCAACGCCTCATTTTAGCCTCTTCTTCTCCACGGCGAAAAGAACTTCTTGAAAACCTCCATCTCACATTTGAAATCTCAAGTAGTGACGTAGATGAAAGTTTCGATGCAGAAATGACACCAGCGGAAGTAGTTAAGATGCTTGCTAAACGAAAAGCTCAAAAAGTATTTGAGTCAAACCCTGATGCATTTGTAATCGGATCTGACACCGTTGTCGTTTCAGATGAGTTGATTTTAGGTAAACCAGAAACAGAATCTGAAGCGATTGAAATGCTGAAAAGACTTTCTGGTAAGACCCACAGTGTATTTACAGGTGTAGCGATCTTGTCCCCCATCAAAAACACTGAATTTTATGAAAAAACAGATGTAATGTTTTGGGAGTTAACTGATGAGGAAATAAGAAGTTATGTACAAAGCGGAGAACCTTTTGACAAAGCAGGGGGCTATGGAATCCAAGGCTTTGGCAGTATGTT
Source organism: Bacillus sp. cl95 (assembly GCF_900115925.1). Classification (GTDB taxonomy): domain Bacteria; phylum Bacillota; class Bacilli; order Bacillales; family Cytobacillaceae; genus Neobacillus_A. The sequence continues at coordinate 261,922 of NZ_FOYF01000002.1, forward strand.
GGTAAAAAAAATCTCCGGCGATTATTTTGCAGTAGTTGGGTTACCTGTTTCCAGAACACTACGTGAATTGCAACAAGCTGGCTACAAGTATCCCTATTCGTGACCCGTCAATAACTCCCTTACCAATAGGGAGGAATAACAGTGACTATGAATACGTTAATGATCAGGGATTTTCCCCAGGATGAAAAGCCAAGGGAACGTTTTATCCAAAACGGTCCTGAAAGTCTCTCCAACCACGAGCTCATTGCGATTTTACTCAGAACAGGCACAAAGGAGGAATCTGTCCTCCAGCTCTCCAATCGCCTCCTTTCCCAATTTGAAGGATTAAGGCTTTTAAAAGATGCCTCATTGGAAGAAATTACGTCCATCAATGGCATCGGAATGGCAAAAGCTATTCAAATACTTGCTGCTGTTGAAATTGGTAGGAGGGTGGCGAACCTTTCGACAGATGATCGCTATGTCATTCGTTCTCCAGAAGATGGGGCAAAATACGTAATGAACGATATGCGATTTCTCTCCCAAGAACACTTTGTGTGCCTCTACTTAAACACGAAGAATCAAGTGCTCCATAAACAAACCATCTTCATAGGCAGCTTAAATGCCTCCATCGTACATCCTAGGGAGGTTTTTAAAGAAGCATTCCGCCGTTCTGCTGCTTCCATTATTTGTCTTCATAATCATCCTTCCGGAGATCCGTCCCCAAGCAGGGAGGATATTGAAGTGACAAAAAGACTTGCAGAATGCGGGAAAATCATCGGAATTGAATTGCTTGACCATTTGATAATCGGGGAAAATAAATTTGTTAGCTTAAAGGAAAAAGGTTATTTGTGACACTATGTTTTTATTTGACGTTACGATATAATATTGTTTATGATTTTTTGAGTGCTTCATTCAAATAAACAATTGATGATGAACAAAAATCTATCTTATAAATAGACACCTTAAATTAGATTTTATGGATTTCGTATCAGAAAGGGAGATACAACTATGTTTGGATTTGGGACAAGAGATCTTGGTATTGATTTAGGAACAGCCAATACCCTTGTATATGTAAAAGGAAAAGGAATTGTCGTAAGAGAGCCATCTGTAGTCGCAATGCAGACGGATACAAAACACATCGTTGCTGTTGGTAACGACGCGAAAAATATGATTGGTCGTACGCCTGGTAATGTCGTTGCTTTAAGACCAATGAAGGACGGCGTAATCGCTGATTATGAAACAACAGCGACAATGATGAAATATTATATTCGTCAAGCTTTGAAAAATAATAGCATGTTTGCTGGTAAGCCCTATGTCATGATTTGCGTACCTTCAGGCATAACGGCGGTTGAAGAGCGTGCGGTCATCGATGCTACTAGACAAGCAGGAGCTAGAGATGCTTATACAATTGAAGAGCCATTCGCAGCAGCGATTGGAGCGAATCTGCCTGTTTGGGAACCAACAGGAAGCATGGTAGTCGATATCGGTGGCGGTACAACAGAAGTGGCAATCATTTCACTTGGCGGGATTGTGACAAGTCAGTCAATCCGCATCGCGGGTGATGAGATGGACGATGCTATCATTCATTATATTCGTAAAAACTACAATCTTATGATTGGTGACCGTACTGCTGAAACAATCAAAGTTGAAATTGGTTCTGCTGGTAATCCTGAAGGAATTGAAAATATGGAAATCCGTGGTCGTGATTTACTAACAGGTCTTCCAAAAACAATTGAAATTACTGCGAAGGAAATTGCTACAGCTCTTCATGATACGGTGTATGCGATTGTCGATGCAGTAAAGAACACGCTTGAAAAAACTCCACCTGAACTTGCAGCAGACATCATGGACCGTGGTATTGTCCTGACTGGTGGCGGAGGATTATTAAGAAATCTTGATAAAATCATCGCTGAAGAAACTAAAATGCCCGTCTTGATTGCTGAAAACCCGCTTGATTGTGTAGCAATTGGAACAGGTAAAGCACTTGATCATATCCAGTTATTCAAAAACAAAGCTAAAGATTCTCGCTAATAAAGGCTATTTTCGCATTGGATGTTGCTTTTCGGAGGTTCTCTCCCCGCATTATTTATGGCTTCGCAGCTCTTTTCGAGAAGTTTCTGAACCGAGATTTAATAACAAATCGTAAAAATCCAGAAGCCGATTTTTACTTTTGGGTGTGAAAGCAACAAAGTTTACGAAAAGAGCCCTAATAAAAGAAAGTAAGAGGTGTAAATCATGCCACAATTCTTCTTGAATAAACGTTTGATAATATTGCTTGTCAGCATTATTATTCTCGTGGCATTGATTGGGTTTTCACTAAGGGAACGTGAAAGTTTGACCTGGCCGGAGCAATTCGTGAAAGACACGACCGGCTGGGTTCAATCCCTTGTTTCAAAGCCTGCCAATTATGTTGCAGGCTTTTTTGAAAATCTCCAAGATTTGCAAAATACATACCATGAAAACGAGGAGTTGAAGACAAGAGTCGATGATCTTGTCAGACTCGAATCACGGGTACAAAAGCTAGAAAAAGAAAATGAAGAACTGAGAGACATCCTTGATAAAAAAGACAGCCTTAGTGACTACAAGCCTCTTCAAGCAACAGTTATCGGCAGAAGCCCTGATAATTGGCATGAGATGTTGATTATCGATAAAGGGAAAACCAGTGATATCGAGAAGAACATGGCAGTTATCACTTCAAAAGGATTGATTGGAAAAGTCAAAAATGTTAATTCTTTTACTTCTACGGTTCAGTTGATGAGTAGTGACGATGCGAAAATAACGATTTCAGCGATTGTTCAAGGTGATAAAAACGCCTATGGTTTCGTTGATGGCTACGATCAAGAAAAGAAAATGCTTTTAATAAAAAGAATTCCTTACGATGCTAAAATCGAAAAGGGACAAAAGGTTATCACATCAGGACTTGGCGGAGTGTTTCCTGCAGGTCTTCAAATCGGTAAAGTCGTGAAGGTCATTCCTGATCAATATGGACTAAACCAAACAGCATACGTAAAGCCGTGGGCTGATTTTTATGATATTGAAAATGTAATGGTTGTTAAGCGTAAAATGGTTAACCCGGAATTTGAAGAGATCGTTAAAGAGAAGGAGGAAGGGCAGAGTGAATAAATTCCTTCTTCCTGTTTTGTTTGTTTTCATTTTTATTTTAGAAAGCATGTTTGTCCAGTTTCTTCCTGGTCAATTATTCGATAGCAAACGAATCTTTGTGCCGCATTTCCTTCTGACGGCGATCCTGATGTTGACGATTTTTGGTAATCGAAAATACGGAATTTTGTATGGTGCCATCTTTGGATTATTGTTTGATATCGTTTATACAGAAATAATCGGGATCTATCTGTTCATGTTTCCATTAATTTCGTATTTGTCTGCAAAAATGATGCAGGTTTTACAGGCGAATATCTTCATCAGTATATTTGTTACCATAATCGGTATATCTTTGCTCGAATTTGGGGTATATGAACTTAATTACTTAATTTCTGTCACAAGAATGGATATTGGAGATTTTTTTCAATTTCGCTTCCTTCCAACTCTTGTGTTGAATCTAGCATTTGTTATCATAGTAGTGTACCCCTTGAAAAGACAATTTGAAAAATTCGCAGAGGAATTGGGGAACGATTAGAAAAGTACTTTTGACCTAAGCAAAAAAGAGGATTTAGACGCTTTCTGTCGAATTCTTTTTATAGCATTTCAATGCTGTGTACAAATATAGATTGTTTGCAGCTCGAGCTACCAACAAGGTGCTTGTGCTTTTCTTACAACCGAGGTGAATTTCCTGGATGAAAAAGCGACAAAACGTGACGATTAAAGGGACAAAAGAAGGGTTAACCCTTCATCTGGATGACTTATGTTCCTATGAGGAATTAAAAAAAGAACTGAACGAAAAGCTTTCCGCGAGTTATCGCGAAAATGCTGATAAACCGCTCATGCCTGTAAAAGTAGAGGTGGGAAACCGCTATCTAACTTCGACTCAGCAAGAAGAACTAAAAACACTGATCCGCCAAAAGAAGAATTTGGTCGTTGATAGTATAGAATCGAAAGTCATGCTCAAATCAGAAGCAGAACAATTCAAGTTGGAAAATGAAGTTGTTACTGTGACAAAGATGATTCGCTCGGGACAAGTATTGGAAGTTCCCGGAGATTTATTACTGATTGGAGATGTAAATCCGGGCGGCACTGTCATGGCTGGTGGTAATATTTTTATCATGGGTAACTTGAAGGGGATTGCGCACGCTGGGTGTAATGGCAACGAAAATGCAGTCATTGCCGCCTCGGTGATGACTCCCTCGCAATTGAGGATTGCTGACTGTATTAATAGATCACCCGATCGCGAGCAAGTAGAAGAGAGACATGATATGGAATGTGCATACATAGATCATGGCGGCCTGATTGCAGTTGATAGATTGCAAGCTTTAATCCGTCTAAGACCTGAATTAACAAGATTAGAAGGGGGCGTTTAATGTGGGAGAAGCGATAGTAGTAACATCCGGTAAGGGCGGCGTTGGCAAGACAACAACTTCCGCTAATCTTGGAACAGCACTTGCCCTACAGGGGAAACGTGTTTGTTTAGTAGATACCGATATTGGTCTTCGTAACCTTGATGTTGTCATGGGATTAGAAAATCGCATTATTTATGACTTGGTTGACGTTGTCGAAGAACGCTGTAAAATTCATCAGGCACTTGTTAAGGACAAGCGCTTTGACGATTTGCTATACTTGTTGCCAGCTGCACAAACAACAGATAAGTCAGCTGTAGAGCCTAAACAAATGAAGAAATTAATAGATGAACTGAAGCAAGATTATGATTATATCATCATCGACTGTCCTGCAGGTATTGAGCAAGGATACAAAAATGCCGTTGCTGGAGCGGATCGAGCGATTGTCGTTACAACACCGGAAAAATCGGCTGTTCGTGATGCGGATCGTATTATTGGACTGCTGGAGAAAGAAAAAGATGTCGAGCCACCTAAGTTAGTCATTAATCGTATCCGCAGTCATATGATGCAAAACGGTGAGATGCTTGATGTGGATGATATTACGGCACATTTATCCATTGAACTAATCGGTATTGTGGCTGATGACGAAGAAGTCATCAAGGCTTCCAATTTCGGAGAGCCGATTGCCCTTAACCCTAATAGCAAAGCTGGAATTGCTTATCGAAACATCGCCAGACGTATTCTTGGTGAGTCCATTCCATTGCAACCGCTAGATGATGCTAATAACAAAGGCGTTTTCTCAAAACTGAAGAAATTTTTTGGCGTACGCTAAATGACGAAGACTGGGAACGATTCCCGGTCTTTTCTTTTTGTAAAAGGATCTTTTCTAAAAGATTGGTTTTTTTTGGAATAAGTTTTGTGAAAGTAAACCTATTAGTTGATTGAAGCGAGCATCCTGGAGCGGAAATCAACCACTACTTCAATTTATTAAATAGCAACAAAGTTAATGAAAACAGCCTTATAAAAAAATCTCTTGGCTTCTCGTCCTCTTTCTTATAAACAAAGTCATACCTGAGGTGGACAACTCATACAATCTTACTAAAAGAGCTTAAAGGGTTGGTGGGATAATGTCTAAATCGGATGAAATCAAAAAACGAATAGCCAATCGTAAAAAAGAGAGGGAGCGTTCAGACAAAAAAAATCCAAGTCGTTCCTACTGGCCTGCAGATGATGAAAAATACGGATTCAATCAAGTATCTTCGTTTGAGGCAGCTCCAGGCAGTGATGACCATCCTCTTTTTCAAAAAGAAGTGTTTCTATTCAAGATTCTAGCCTCGGTTTGCTTATTCCTTGCCGTTGCCATTCTTTTCCGAAATCAATCAACCGCGTTTGATACGACAAGGGAATTTGTCAAAAAGGGGATGGGACAGGAATTTCAATTTGCGGCAGTTTCAGAGTGGTATGAAGGAAAGTTTGGAAAACCACTAGCTTTACTACCTTTATCAGGAAGTGATAAGAAGGAAACGGTGGATACGGAACAGGAATACGCTTTGCCTGCATCCGGCAGAATCCTTGAAAACTTCGAGAAAAATGGACAAGGCATCATGATCGAAACGGAAAAAGGCAATCCAGTTGAAACGATGAATGAAGGACTGGTCGTGTTTGCAAGCGTGAAAGAGGGAATCGGAAAAACGGTCATCATTCAACACGCGGATAAAAGTGAATCTTGGTATGGGAATCTTGACGATATTTCTGTGAACCTATATGAGTATGTAAAAAAGGGCACGGAAGTTGGAACGGCATCGGTAACTCAAGGTGAAGACAAGACAAAAGGAGAATTCTACTTTGCTATAAAAAAGGATGATAACTTTGTAGACCCAGTTCCGGTGATTCGTTTTGAATAAAACAATGAGCCTGCTTCAACATATTCGTATACATCCCCTATTATGGATTGTGATGGGGGTTGCGGTGTTGACAGCCCATTTTATGGAATTGTGTTTATTGCTCATCATTGTATTTGTCCATGAGATGGGACATGCAGCTGCGGCATCATTTTATTCATGGAGAATCAAAAGTATTTCCCTCCTTCCTTTTGGGGGGGTGGTAGAAATGGACGAACATGGAAATCGTCCGCTCAAACAAGAAGCGGTTGTCATTTTGGCAGGTCCTTTTCAGCATGTGTGGATGGTAGCCGTAGCTACGATTCTCTTTCAGTTTGCGATGATCCCCGAACATCTTTTTTATTTGTTTTTGCAATATAATGGGATGATTTTGTTTTTTAATTTATTGCCGATATGGCCATTGGATGGAGGAAAGTTTGTCTTCTTATTGTTTTCCCGCATCAAACCTTTTCCAGATGCTCATCGGCTTTCGCTTTATGTTTCAATGATTTCGCTTTTCTTCATGGTTATCTTGACCCTATTGGGAGGTCCTACAAATTTAAACAGCTGGATTATTATCTGCTTCTTAGCATTTTCTCTCTATCATGAATGGAAACAAAGGCGTTATGTATTTATGAGATTTCTAATTGAAAGATATTATGGGAAAAAGGGCGACCTCCAACAATTGAAGCCTCTTATCGTGGCAGAAACAGATCTTCTTGCCAATGTACTCGAGAAGTTTCACCGAGGGTGTAAGCACCCCATTGTGGTCGAAAAAGCAGGTCATGAAAAACGCGTTCTTGATGAAAATGAAGTTTTGCATGCCTTTTTTGCAGAGAAACGTGTAAGTGACAAAATAGCCGATCTTCTATATTCTTATTAAAATGTCTGTTAAAGCTCATTGTTGATTTTGTCACTTTGTTGATTGGAGCGGAAGGCGCTTGACTCCTCGAAAATCCTCCATTATGCTATCGCATAATATCGTGCGATGTAAATTCAAGGAAGAATTCCTTGTGCTATCGCATTTTCTTCGTGCGTGGGTTATTTCGAGGAAGATTATCAATGTCCTGAGGGATGAGCGTTACAGGTGAGACCCCGCAGGAGCGATAGCGACGAGGAGGCTCGGCGAACGCCCCCAAGACGAATTTGCTTATTCGTAGCGGAAAGCAAGCGACTGGAACGGAAATCAACAGGCAAGTATTACAGAGCCATTAAAATAGAAATTCAGATATAATAAAGGTAAGAATGACTTGAAGTGAGGACTTAAATTTGGATACATTAATTATTAATTACGCGGCAACTGAAAAACGATATGCCTTTTTAAGAAATGGTAAGGTTGAAAAAATATATATAGAACAACCCAAACAGCAATCATTAGTAGGAAATATTTATTATGGAACTGTCACGAAGGTTCTTCCGGGGATGAACGCTGTCTTTGTTGATATCGGAGAAGAGAAACAAGCTTATTTACACCGTGATAAGCTTGTTTCTTATGCGGTGGCCAGTAACGAGAAAGGCACCAAGGAAAATAAGACGGTATCATCATTCGTTCATCAAGGTGAACGGCTTCTTGTACAAGTCGAAAAGGATGAAGCAGGTACAAAAGGTGCGCGCTTAACGGGAATCATTGAACTTTCAGGAAGCCATATCGTATATATGCCAAATGGCCGTTATGTAGCAGTATCCAAAAAAATTCAGCCTGAAGATAAGAATGTAGGTTGGCGCAATTTTGGGGCGAGTGTAAAAGAAGAAAATGAAGGTATCCTCTTTCGTACTTCTTGTGAAAATCAAACGCATGAAACGATACAGTCTGAGTTAGAAGAACTTCGACAACAATATGCCGAGATAATGAGAAAAACGCAAGGCATGAAAAAAACAGGAGTGCTTCTCAGAACGGATAATTTTCAAGAAGAACTCATAGATGTCATGACTAAAATGGGACAGGGTGAAGTGATTGTAGATGACCCGGAATTAAAGAAAAAGCTTCAAAAGATAATGGAACTTCAAGATTCCAATCTTACGTTTACTTACTATCGCGGGAAAGAAAGCATATTTCATGCCTTTCAGCTTGAAAACGAAATCGATAAAGCGTTGAAAAGGATGGTATGGCTCGATTCCGGGGCTTATCTTGTGATAGATGAAACCGAAGCCTTAACGATAATAGATGTTAATACAGGCAAATTTTCAGGGAAAACGGATTTACGCGATACTGTGAAGAAGACAAATCTGTTAGCTGCAGCAGAAGCAGTCAGACAGCTTCGTTTAAGGGATATTGGTGGCATTGTTCTAATTGACTTCATTGACATGAAATACGATAAAGATCGTGAAGAAGTGGCGCAAAAAGTGTTAATGGAATTGAAAAAAGATGAGAAACAAACAAAAGTGCTCGGTTTTACATCATTGGGCATTCTTCAAATAACGAGAAAGAAAACGAAGCCTAGTTTACTGGAATCGATGACGGAGCGTTGTCATGTTTGTGACGGGACAGGCCGAGTTCAAAGTTCGGAATCCATTGCATTTCAACTTGAACGAGAACTTTGGGAAAATAAACATTCCGATTACTCTTCGCTTTGGATCGAGACGACAGCGGAAGTGAAGAAATTGCTTGAAGGTGAAGGTGGAGTACATCTAAAAAGGCTTGAAGACGCCATAGGATTGACCATCCATCTAGAAGTTGTTTCGAGCATAAAGCCTTTCTATCACATAAAGAAATTCAGTTGAGTTTTCTCTAAGTAAAGTTGGATACAATCTAATATGAATAATTTCTGTTGACATGTTTCTTTATAATATGATAGTATTTTCATGTTATGTTTGTAGCGCACCCGCTACAACCGCACAGATCAGGTATTAAGCTTTTGCGATTCGCAAATGCGATCTCGCGAGAACACCTGTTGATGGCGAGTCTGAGTAAACAAGGAGGTGCAGTTCATGTACGCAATTATCGAGACTGGCGGTAAGCAAGTAAAGGTAGAAGCTGGCCAAGCTATCTACATTGAAAAACTTAACGTTGAAGAAGGCGAAACAGTTACTTTTGACAAGGTTCTTTTCGTTGGCGGAGATAATGTAAAAGTAGGAAGCCCACTAGTTGAAGGCGCTACGGTTACTGCTAAAGTTGAAAAACAAGGCCGTCAAAAGAAAATCGTTGTTTTCAAGTACAAAGCTAAGAAAAACAATCGTAAAAAGCAAGGTCATCGTCAACCATACACTAAAGTTGTTATCGAAGCAATCAACGCGTAAGGTTTTGTAAATCGATGATTCGAGTTACATTTAATCGTACTGAATCCGGGAACATTCGATCGTTTACGATGAGCGGTCATGCCGACTTTGCCAAACGTGGCAAAGATATTGTATGTGCAGGTGCATCTGCCGTTTCGTTTGGAGCGGTTAACTCCATCATTCAATTGACGGGTTACACACCTGACATTCAACAAGGAAAAGATGGCTTTCTGAAATGCTCTTTTTCCGATACCTTATCGGAGGATGTGCAGGCAAAAGTTCAACTTCTTCTTGAAGGAATGATTGTTTCGCTTCAAACGATTGAAAAAGATTACGGAAAGCACATAAAAATTACCTTCAAAAAGCAGGAGGTGGAATAAATGTTAAGATTAGATCTTCAGTTCTTCGCTTCTAAAAAAGGAGTAGGTTCTACACGTAACGGTCGTGATTCACACGCAAAACGCCTTGGCGCTAAGCGTGCTGACGGACAATTCGTATCTGGCGGCTCAATCCTTTACCGTCAACGCGGTACAAAGATTTACCCAGGTGAGAACGTAGGACGTGGCGGTGACGACACTCTTTTCGCGAAAATCGACGGCGTAGTTAAGTTCGAACGTTTCGGTCGTGATCGTAAAAAAGTGAGCGTTTATCCAGTAGCTCAAGAAGCTTAAGCTATGTTAGAAAACTCTAACCGTAACGGTTAGAGTTTTCTTTTTTGGCTAAATTTGCTTACTATACTGCTATTTTTTGATATACTATCAGAAAGTAGGCTACTGACTCGTAAAGTAGGAGAGCAAGCATGGAAAAAGAATGGGGAATTATTGAGGTTTTAAAACACTCTCGCCATGATTGGCTGAATAAGCTTCAATTAATCAAGGGAAATCTTGATTTGAACAGAATAGAGCGGGCTAAAGAAGTAATCCATGAAATTATTATGGAAGCACAACAGGAAACGAAGCTGACGAATCTGAACACATCAAAATTGACGGCTTTATTATTGAGTGCCAATTGGGATAAACATATGTTTCAATTGGAGTTTGATGTTCTACATGAATGTGGAGCCTTGAATTTTGATGATGAAATGTTGGCGGATTGGACAGAGGGTCTTTTCGCTTGTCTCGATCAGTCCATTGAACCTTTTCAGGAGAATCACTTATCGATCTCAATTGAAAAGTGTGATGACGGAGCCCGTTTCTTTTTTGATTTTAGAGGAATAATAATTAATAAAGAACTGATAGAAGGTTTTTTGGCGAATGACAAAAAGAAAAATTTTGTAATGGTCCAAAGAGAACTTTCTGAACAGGAACTCGCACTTGAAATTTTTGTACCAATCTCAGGCTGAATGGTGTAAAAATGCGATTCTCGTCGCTTCATCAGTTTCCTTTACATAATGCGGACGGGAGGAAGACAAAATGTTTGTAGATCAAACCAAGATATACGTAAAAGGCGGAGATGGCGGTAACGGTGCAGTCGCTTTTCGTCGTGAAAAATATGTGCCACTAGGTGGACCAGCTGGCGGTGACGGCGGCACAGGTGCTGATGTTATTTTTGAGGTAGAAGAAGGACTGCGTACATTAATGGATTTCCGTTATAAGCGCCATTTTAAGGCGGATCGCGGAGAACACGGGATGTCCAAAGGCATGCATGGCAAAAATGCAAAAGACATGATTGTAAAAGTTCCACCTGGAACGGTTGTCATGGATGAAGAAACGAAAGAAGTAATCGCTGATTTAGTTGAACACGGCCAACGTGCAGTCATTGCAAAGGGTGGACGTGGAGGCCGAGGTAATTGCCGCTTCGCAACACCTGCCAACCCAGCACCAGAGCTTTCTGAAAACGGTGAACCAGGACAGGAGCGCAATGTCCTCCTTGAATTAAAACTATTAGCTGACGTCGGACTAGTAGGTTTCCCAAGTGTAGGAAAATCAACTTTGCTTTCCGTTGTCTCAGCAGCAAGACCAAAGATCGCTGAGTATCACTTCACTACAATTGTTCCAAATTTAGGAATGGTGGAAACAGAAGACGGAAGAAGTTTTGTTCTTGCTGACTTACCAGGATTAATCGAAGGTGCACATGAAGGTGTAGGCCTTGGACATCAATTCTTAAGGCATATTGAACGTACAAGAGTAATCGTACACGTTATTGATATGGCTGCAAGTGAAGGCAGAGACCCTTATGAAGACTTCTTGACGATCAACAAGGAACTTCAAGAGTACAACTTAAGATTAACGGAGCGTCCTCAAATTATTGTTGCGAACAAAATGGACATGCCGGAAGCAGAAGAAAATCTTAAGAAATTCAGAGAACAAATGACAGAAGATTTTCCTATCTTCCCAATTTCAGCTGTAACTCGGACAGGATTAAGAGAACTTCTATTTGCTGTTGCTGACAAAATCGAAGAAACACCTGAGTTCCCGCTACTTGCAGATGAAGAAGAGACAGACACAGAAGTAAATCGTGTGCTTTATAAACATGAAGCAGATGCTGATCATTTTGTCATCACAAGAGAGCCAAATGGAACGTTTGTCGTTACAGGAGATAAGCTTGAAAAATTATTTAAGATGACTGATTTCTCTAGAGAAGAGTCTGTTCGTAGATTCTCACGTCAGCTTCGTGGTATGGGTGTCGATGAAGCGCTCAGAAAGAAAGGCGCGAAAGACGGGGATACAGTTAAGCTTATGGAATTTGAATTTGAGTTTGTGGAATAGTTTTTCTGGGTGAAGAGGTGAAAGAATGAGATTGAAAAAATTAGATAAGAAGTTCTACTTAGTGCGTGAAGATGTACTTCCGGAAGCGATGAAGAAAACGCTTGATGCTAAGGAGATGCTTGAAAGAGGAAAGGCTGAATCGGTTTGGGATGCTGTCCAGAAGGTTGACCTTAGCCGCAGTGCTTTTTATAAATATCGTGACACCGTTTTTCCTTTTTCTACGGTTGTGAAGGAAAGGCTTATCACTCTCTTTTTTCACCTTGAAGATCGCTCGGGAACGCTCTCACAGCTTTTGAGTACAGTTGCATCAGCAGGCTGTAATGTTCTTACTATCCATCAAACGATTCCATTGCAAGGAAGAGCAAACGTTACATTATCCCTTAACACGGGGGACATGAACATAGAGATTGATGCTTTGCTTACCAATCTTCGTCGATTGGAGTTTGTTGAAAAGGTAGAAGTGCTCGGCACAGGCGCGTAAACGACTCGCATTCATTGTGAGGCTGATTTGCGGGCCTTTTTCTTTTATATAGAGGAGAGTCTTAATTAGGGGGAAGAGCATTGAGGATTGGTTACTTAGGTCCACGAGGGACATTTACTGAATTAGCTGTCAGACAATTATTTGCCAAAATGAATACGATACCGTTCTTATCGATTCCAGAATGTATGGATGCTGTCATGGGAAATGAAGTGGACATGGCTGTAGTGCCTATTGAAAATGCTTTGGAAGGTAGTGTGAATGTAACGCTGGATTATCTTGTTCATGAAGTGGACCTTCCAATCGTTTGTGAAATTACAGCGCCGATTAGGCAGCATTTCATGGTGCACCCACAGAATGCTGAAAACTGGCATGACGTGACGGAAATATTGAGCCATTCCCATGCGATCGCGCAATGCCATAAATTCCTCCATCAGCATTTTAAAGGAGTAGTTTGTGAAAATGCCGCATCCACTGCGGCGGCAGCAGTTCTTGTTAAAGAGCATCCAGAGGTGAAACGTGCGGCCATTGCTAATGAATTGGCAGCTTCTGAATACGGATTGACTATTGTGAAGAAAGATATTCACGATTACGAACATAATCATACTCGATTCGTTGTCCTATCTAAAAATGCCATCGGCTTTAATCCAAAAGAAGTGGAGTTTTCCGGTTATAAGACCTCATTAATGATTACACTTCCATCCGATCATCCAGGAGCACTTCATCAAGTTCTTTCCGCATTTGCTTGGAGGAAGATTAACTTGTCTAAGATTGAATCGAGACCAATGAAAACAGGATTAGGAAATTATTTCTTCATCGTCGACACGGAAATGAAAATGGACGATATATTAATTCCAGGCACCATCGCTGAACTTACTGCCCTTGGCTGCAAGGTCAAAGTGCTTGGCAGTTATCCTTCTTTTCATATTGAACAGTAAAAAACGTGTTAACCAATCTAAAAAGTACTGACTCCGAGGGGTCAGTACTTTTGACGTTAAGATTCTATTAAGTATCCTTTGTTTCTAAGTGCTTCTTCCGCAGCTAATAGTTTTTGTTCATTACTGGCTGTAATCGTGTGAAGATGGATGCCTTCCGTAAGTTCGGATAGATAAGCGGCATTTGTAGCGTTTACTTTGCTCATGAATTGCTTCACTTCCAAACGATTTGCCACCATGATGGAGGCGGTTAAATCGCCATAGACTGGATGTTCAATGCGGACATCCTTCACTGTCACCCCGTGATCGACAAGGATATTCAGCTCATCTTCTGTTTGTTCTGGAGTATGGAAGCAGGCAATCGTTTTTTCGTAAAGGGGTGCCGGTGAACTTGGTTTTAAATACATATAACCTTGACTTGTCGCAATGATAGGCTCATTTTTGGCTTTTAAAAGGGTTATGTCTCCAACAATGACCTGTCTGCTAACCTTTGTTCTTAAGGCAAGATCGCTTCCCGTAATCGGCTGATTACTGTCTTTCAAAAGTTGAAGAAGGAGATTTCGCCTTTCCTCTCCAAGAATCTTCTTATCTTCCATCAATTAAGCGCTCCCTTTTTTCTAGTTGATAACCTATTTTACCATAATATTTCTGGTTTTTTAAAGGAATTGAATGAACTAGAAGCCTGGGCAATCGACACAATGGTGTTAGCTAAATTTTTTACATCATTTTCTGTTGTTGAACAACCAAATGAAATGCGGATAAATTCTTTTGCAGTCTTATCATCGTACCCCAAAGATTTCATCGTTTTTGAAGGGCTTAGCATTCCTGTGTGACACGCGGTGCCTGTTGAAATAGCATATCCCTTCCTGTTGCATTCAAGCATCAGCCACTGACCTTCCAAGCCTCTTATACTTAGCCCTAGTATGGAAGGGAGCTGTTCGTGAATATCTTCAGCACCATGAACGGTCAGAAGTGGTTCTATGGGCTGCAAGGCTTGTAAGAACGATTGTCTTAGATTGGTGAACCTTAAGGAGAGTTCCTCTTTTTGGGCTGAAAGGTGTTGGATGGCCGTAATCATCGCTGCGATAGCAGGCACATTGACGGTACCCGGTCTTAAGCCGTTTTCGTGAGAACTTCCTGGGAACAGAGGGCTCCATGGTACTTCTGGATGAATGTACACCGCGCCAATCCCTTTGGGTCCATAAACTTTATGACCTGAAATGGAAAGACTGTCAACATATGGGATGATGCTTTTTAGATCAATTTTTCCAAATGACTGAACACAATCCGAATGTAGCAAAATGTTTCTTTCTTTGCAAATCGCACTGATTTCTTTTAATGGCTGGATCGTACCAATTTCCGAATTGGCATGTTGGATACTGACAAGAATCGTATCTTCCCTCATCGCCCCTCTAAGTTGGTTAAGGTCTATCATTCCTTTAGAAGTTAAAGGCAGGAAGGTAATTTCATATCCGTCATTTTTTAGCCTAGTCATTACACTATGGACAGAAGAATGCTCTGCAGCACCAGTAACAATGTGATTTCCCTTAATTGAAGCTCCCCTTGCGATGGATTCTAATGCAAGAAAGTTACTCTCCGTTCCTCCACTTGTAAAATAAACACCTTCAGGCAGTACGCCAATCATTT
Organism: Bacillus sp. cl95; assembly: GCF_900115925.1. Taxonomy (GTDB): domain Bacteria; phylum Bacillota; class Bacilli; order Bacillales; family Cytobacillaceae; genus Neobacillus_A. Next base: position 277,213 of record NZ_FOYF01000002.1, read on the forward strand.
CGGCTAGTTCATTACGGCAAAGTTCTAGTAAGGAATTTGCATTTTCACCCGTATCATGGAGGCTGCTAGTATTGCCGAAATAATGAGTGGCTGTTTGAATATACGTTTCTGCTGCCTCTGGATCAAGCGGGCATGTCGCAGCAAAATCAAAGTATTTCATGTAAACCCCAACTTTCTTAAACTTCTAAGATAGAAATCTCTTGTCAATAGTTTAAATCTGTGTAAATATAAGTGTCAAGACACCTGTTAAGTCGGAGGGGTGAAAATGAAAATTGCCGATGTAATAATAATTGGCAGCGGTATTGCAGCGCTCCAATTAGCTGTACAGCTTTCTAAGCAATTAAATGTGATAGTTCTCACAAAGTCTAAAATTAGAAATGGGAATTCCTATTTGGCACAAGGAGGCATTGCCATTCCTTTAGCTTCTGAAGATAGTCCATACCTACACTATATAGATACGCTCGAAGCAGGCAGTTTCCATCACATTGACGAGGCGGTCCTCGGAATGACGACGGACGCTGTAGATTTATTAAAAGAACTTCAAGCAGAGGGTTGTCAATTTGATAAGGATGATTCTGGGAATTTGAAGCTTGGTATGGAAGGGGCACATAGTGCCAGAAGAATTGTTCATAGTGGTGGAGACGCAACTGGAAAAGTCATGGTTGATTTCCTGATTTCTAAATTGACGTCCAATGTGAAAGTTCTGGAAGAATCGTTCGTTTATGAACTTTTGCTGAGCGAAGACAAGAACGAATGTGTTGGAGTAAAAGCCAGCATGAGAGGGAATGTCGAGTATTTATTTGCTCCCCATGTCGTATTGGCAACGGGAGGTTGTGGCCAACTATACGAATTCTCATCCAATAGCAGCCAGGCCACTGGAGACGGACTTGCTTTAGCCTATCTCGCTGGTGCCGAACTGACAGATATGGAATTCATACAATTTCATCCGACCCTGCTATATAGTGGCGGGAAGGTGAGAGGTCTCATTTCAGAAGCTGTTAGGGGTGAAGGGGCTCGGCTCGTTGATGAACAAGGAGCATTGATTATGGATGGAGTCCACCCTTTGAAAGACTTGGCTCCAAGGCACATCGTTTCGCAAACGATTTATGAGAAACTTCGGAACGGAGTTAGTGTTTACTTAGATATTAAAAATATAGAAGATTTTCATAAGAAATTCCCAACCATTACAAAACTTTGTAATGAGGCTGAGATTGAATTAGAAAAAGGCCTCATTCCTGTAGCACCTGGAAGCCATTTTTTAATGGGTGGGGTAGTCGTGGACGAAGTAGGCAAATCAACGATTGAGGGACTTTTTGCAATCGGTGAAGTGGCCTGTACGGGGATACACGGTGCAAATCGACTGGCAAGCAATTCATTGCTCGAAGGACTATATTACGGCAAGAAACTCGCAAAGTGGATTAATGAACATCCACGGAATTTTTCAAGCAAGTCTTATCGAAAAAAAATGGATTCCCAATTGATGCCGACAACGATACAACTTCCATCGCTTCAAACGATTCAATGCAATATGATGTCCTTAGCTGGGATTGTAAGAGCAGAGACCGAACTTTTAAATATGAAAAGTTGGTTGGAAGGATTTCAATTGAAGCAATTCTCTAAGTGGAATTTAGATGGTTTAAATGATGGGGATAAATTACGTCTTTTTACAATGCTCACAGCATGGATGATAACCTCCTCCGCTTTAGAGCGAACAGAAAGCAGAGGAGGCCACTTCAGAGCCGATTTCCCTTTTGAAAATAATGACCTTTGGAAAAAGAAAAGAATTACCTTAAAGAAAATCATGGAGGAAAAACAAGATGAACCATCTCAAACTGCGCTCGTTACTTGAGCAATTTTATATAGAAGATATCGGTGATAGGGATTTATCGAGTGAATACATTTTCGGGAAAAATCAGCTAGGGCAGGTTAGCTTAATTTGTAAGGAAAATGGTGTATTTTGTGGAGAAGATATCATTCAGAACGGTTTTCGTTTAATGGATGAGGAAATAAAAGTTAGTTGCCTCGTGCAGGATGGAGATAAAGTAGAAGTGGGGCAAACTTTGGCTGTGATCACTGGTCCTGTTCATTACTTATTAATGGCTGAACGTGTTGTGTTGAATCTAATTCAAAGAATGAGCGGAATTGCCACAGCTACAAATGAAGCTTTGAATTTACTACATTCGTCGACTACGAGAATTTGTGATACAAGAAAAACGACACCTGGATTAAGAATGTTTGATAAACATGCAGTCAAGGTTGGAGGAGGCTACAATCATCGCTTTGGCCTATATGATGCGGTCATGCTGAAGGATAACCACATTGCTTTTGCCGGATCCATACTTGAAGCAGTAAAAAAGATCAAAGCAGAAGTGGGACATATGGTTAAGATTGAAGTGGAAACAGAAACACTCGAACATGTCAAAGAAGCCGTTGAAGCGGGCGTGGATGTCATCATGTTTGACAATCAATCCCCGGACCGCATTAAAGAATGGATTAAACATGTCCCAAGTCATATTATTACAGAAGCATCAGGCGGGATAACCTTAGAGAACCTCGCTACTTATGGGGATACTGGTGTGAATTATATTTCGCTTGGTTTCTTGACTCATTCAGTTAAGGCATTGGACATTAGCGCCAAAGTGCTAGTTTAAGGGGGAACAATTATGAAGTTGCTTGATAAATTGGCTCAAAAGAAGTCCATCATTCCGGAAAGATACCGTGAAATGAGCAATGAAGATTTGATTACAATAGTGTCATCCGCTAAGAAAGCACTGGGGGAAAGTTTATTTATTCCAGGACACCACTATCAAAAAGACGAAGTTATTAGATTTGCCGATGCAACTGGGGATTCGCTTAAGCTTGCCCAGTTGTCTGCTCAAAATAAGAATGCAGAGTATATTGTTTTTTGCGGCGTTCATTTTATGGCGGAGACGGCGGATATTTTGACAGGGAATCAACAAAAAGTTATTTTGCCGGACATGCGTGCAGGTTGTTCAATGGCTGATATGGCTGATATTTATCAAACCGAAAGAGCTTGGAAAGAGTTGAGTAACGTATTTGGCGATTCGATGATCCCACTAACTTATATAAACTCTACAGCAGCTATTAAAGCATTCGTAGGTCGTAATGGTGGCGCTACGGTTACCTCCTCAAATGCGACTGAAATGGTTTCTTGGGCACTTCAACAAAAGGAAAGAATCCTATTCCTTCCCGACCAACATCTTGGACGCAATACCGCTGTGACTCTAGGAATCGGCTTAGACGAAATGGCTGTTTGGAATCCTATCTTAAATCAATTGGAATTTGATGGAGAACTTGATAAAGTAAAAATTATTTTATGGAAAGGCCATTGTTCTGTCCATGAGAATTTTACAGTGCAAAATATTAAGGATATTAGAAGCAATCATCCAGAAATGAAAATCATTGTACATCCGGAATGCACCTATGACGTTGTGAAGCAGGCTGATATGGCAGGATCGACAAGTTACATCATCAACCAGATCGAACAATCAGCCAAAGGTTCATCATGGGCTATCGGAACAGAAATGAACCTCGTACAGAGAATCATCAAGGATCATCCGGATAAGAAAATTGTTTCCTTGAATCCACACATGTGTCCGTGCTTGACGATGAATCGGATCGATTTACCGCATTTGGCATGGTGTTTAGAATCAATCGTTTCAGGTGAAATTCATAATGAGATAAAAGTAGAAGAAAATGTTGCGCAGGAAGCCATTCTTGCCTTGAATAGAATGCTTGAACTTTCGTAAAAACAGCGTTTCAATCCCTCCGAATCATGGGGGGATTTTATTTTTTCTACCTGTAAAATCATAATTCAATGAAAAAATTCATAAGTTTTTTTGTATACTGTTAGCAATTTGCCTATACCATCATACTATATATAGACTTATGCATAGGAGGGAAATCAGAGTGAAAATCCATATCGTACAGAAAGGGGATACTCTTTGGAAGATCGCCAAGAAGTACGGCGTGAATTTTGAAGAGCTGAAAAAAATGAATACCCAGCTCAGTAACCCTGATATGATCATGCCCGGTATGAAAATAAAGGTTCCAACTTCAGGTGGAATTGTAAAGAAAGAAGCACCAGTAGCGGGAACTAAACCGGACGCAAAAATCAATTTAGGTGCAAAGAAGGAAATGCCAATTCAAACTCCTTCATTTGCGAAAGAGCAACTAATGCCTGTAAAAGAAGCTCCAATAAAAGAAGCGCCGAAGACTGCACCAATTATTAAAGAAGCTCCAATTATTAAGGAAGCGCCAAAAGCACCTTACACTCCAAAAATGCCTCTACCACAAATCCCAGAAATCGATATCAATAACTATTTCATGATGAATATGACAAACATGTCTGTTCAGCAGCCACAGCCTAAACAAGTAGCTCCAATAAAAGAAGCACCAATTAAGGAAGCCCCGATAAAAGAATTACCAATAAAAGAATTACCAATGAAAGAATTGCCAATGAAGGAAGCACCGATTAAACAAATGCCAATGAAAGAAATGCCGTTAAAGGAATTGACAAATAATCAAGCTCCGATAAAAGAGTCGCCAATAGAAGCGCCACCACAAGGAGGAGTCGAACAACCGATGTTGCCACAAGAGTGTGTACCTGTGACACCAGTTATGCCAGGACCAGGTTGGGGTTACCCGATTGGACATCATGCGAATCCATTTATGGCAGGGCCGATGAGTGGACAATTCCCACAAGGGCAAGGCATGATGCCAGGGATGGCAGGTAATCAATTTATGCAGCAGCCTTTTGATGACGAATCTTCATCATTTATGCCACAACTTCCAGGCATGAATTTCGGCGCAGGACAGCCGCAAATGGGTCAAATGCCGCAAATGGGCCAAATGCCGCAAATGGG
>NZ_FOYF01000002.1:282193-728374 GCF_900115925.1 Bacillus sp. cl95
CAAATGCCGCAAATGGGTCAAATGCCGCAAATGGGTCAAATGCCGCAAATGGGCCAGATGCCGCAAATGGGTCAGATGCCAAGCCAAGGTTTCATGGACTATATGAATAGGTTGGAACAAGCAACATTACAACCGATCCAACAACAGCCCGCACAGCAAATGCCTGCTGCGGATGTCCAAGAGCCAAGTATGCCGCAATTACCACAAACAGCTCCAGCAGCACAGCCAGTAATGGGTATCCAAGATAATTGTTTCCCTGTTTCTCCAGTAATGCCTGGGCCTGGAATGGGATTTGGACCAATGGGTGCACCGTTTGCGCCAAGTCCATATGGTCAAATGGGGTATTTCCCGCAAGCGGAAAGTGGTATGGAGTCCTCTGATATGTTGCCAATGCAAGGCGGAATGCCAATGCAAGGTGGAATGCCAATGCAAGGCGGAATGCCAATGCAAGGTGGAATGCCAATGCAAGGTGGAATGCCAATGCAGGGTGGAATGCCAATGCAAGGCGGAATGCCAATGCAGGGTGGAATGCCAATGCAAGGTGGAATGCCAATGCAGGGTGGAATGCCAATGCAAGGCAGAATACCGATGCAAGGTGGAATGCCAATGCAGGGTGGATACCCGATGCAAGGTGGAATGCCAATGCAGGGTGGATACCCGATGCAAGGCGGAATGCCAATGCAAGGAGGATACCCGATGCAAGGCGGAATGCCAATGCAGGGTGGAATGCCAATGCAAGGTAATCAGGATGATTGTGGATGTGGAGGACCTGAAATGCCAAATCTACAAGGTCAACAGGTTCAACAAGGCCCTGGGCAACAGCTTCCACAAAGTCAACAAAATTTCATCCCACCAACACCGCCGATCTATGCTCCACCATTCGGTCAAATGAATATGCCACAGCCTCCTTTCCTAAATCAATATGGCATGCCTGCTCAAGGTGGAAACACCTATCAAATGCCACGATATGATGACGAAAGCAGTGATTACGGCGTTTAAAAATGGAGGAGACGATAAGTATTACTTTCGTCTCCTCTCTTACTTAAAAAAACACTTTTTAGAAAGAATTATTAGATTAACACCTTTAAGAGGTGCTGTATATTACCTAGAAACACCTTCCCGTCCCATGATCTTAAAAGGATATTCTTCATATGCGAAGTTATCTCTGCAGGAAAATTTCACGGAAACATTAAAGAAAGAAGGATTTGATCATACCTATTCGTTCTTACGAGATGTTTCAGACGAACCACTTTATTTTGAGGGACTATTTTTCGGATGCATAGAATATTTTCAAGCAGATAAACGCCCCTTCCAGTTCGATTCACAAACCAACAGAAAAGCTGGGCTTAAAATCCTAAACAAATTTCACACCATCACCGCAAGCTTTGTACACAGTTATAAAGAGCTTATTCCTGTTTATAATATTGAACAAAAATGGAAAGACAGAACTTCACAATTTATTAAAAATATCCCTATGATTCAATATTTCCTTGGAAGAGAACAAATTGACGAAATCGTAAATTGGGCGGATTGGTCTCTGGAGGGGATGGAAAAGTGCAATATAGATTTTGCCGAGGAGCCTTATACGATTTTGCACGGAGATTTGGCACATCACAATTTTTTTAGAACATATGAAGGTGAATTAAAGCTGATTGACTTTGATCTGATCAGCATTGGTCCAAAAATTATTGATCATTTGCAATATGCTAATCGGATAATGCCATTTCTAAGTTGGAAAATCAATTCTCTTTTTAAATATAAGTACATGAAGGACTATGTAAACTCACATGGGTTTTTATATGCGATAGGCTATCCAACAGATTTATTGAGGGAATGGAACAGGCTGATAAGAGAAAAGAGCTATGATGACGAGCGGAAGATGAAATATACTTTAGAACTCACAGTACAGCAATTTTACTTAAGGAAGCAATTCATAAAGGATCTAAAGCGTCAAATACGTTCCTTATAAATGTTGATGGGTTGGTCTTAAATTCCTGCATGATTACCCCCATTTACCGGCAACCTAAGATTGAGCACGTTTTAGTGCTTAAACATGCAGTAAAGGGGGTAATCAGCTTGAATTATAAAAAGTATTTTGTGCCAGCATCTGCAATTTTGACACTTTGTCTTGCGGGATGTGGAGATAAAAATTCAGCCCAGGATCGATACTCTGATACGGCCCAACCGATGGGGTACTATTCCAATGAGGATCATCAAAAAAGTGGCGGAAATGCCAGAATGCTTGATGATAACGATGGTGCGATTACTGAGATGCTCGATCACTCCGCTGGAGATGAAAGTAACAATGTTCGGAACCGTGAACTAAAAGCCATGCAAAATAGAGATGAAAATGGAAATCCGATAAATCCTACAAAACCATATGCTAAGAGGGATAGGAATTTCTTTGCACACGATAATCGATATCAGGATAGTGATCTTAATTATCATGGCCATTTAAATACAGCAGGACATGCTCCAGAAACAAATCAGTATAATGCTGATCTTTCGGAACGAATAGAGAGATCTGTAGATCGTGTAGAGAATGTTGAGGATGTTCGAGCAGTTGTATATGGTGATGATGTTCTTGTTGCAGCAAAGCTTATGAATAACAACAATGAAAAAGAAACGATTCGAGCAATAAAAAAAGAAACAAGTGCGTTGGTGTCAGGTAGAAATATAAAGGTTGCAACAGATGAAAAAACATACATCCGGATCGCAACAATGGATAAGGATCTTAAAGTGAAAAATATAAAAACAACAACGAATGATCGACTGAGAAGATTGTTTCAGGAACCAGGGGATAACTGGACAGATTAAGAATGGAAGCAAAGCGGTGACCGCTTTGCTTTTTCTAATTAATAATCGCTCCTTATTCGATTTGTGAAATTTCTAAGGATTTATAAAGTAATTGTTTATGCCCTTTTCTTTTTTTATAGGATAATTTTCTATTAATCGTTAACAATATGAATGGAAAGTATTCCAATATCCAATTGTTAAAGAGGTGATCATGTATGAGAGTCCTCCCAACGAAAATGTTTTGGGCTATCCTGTTTTTGACTGTCATACTCTCTACGTTTCCAAATCACAGTCTTTTAGAGTTAAAGGTAGCTGCGGCAAAATACGATGAAACAAATAGGCAGCAACAGCCATCTGAAGCATTTCAAATAGAACTTGTCTTAGAGAGAATCTATCTTGACGGGGAAATAAGTCAAGAAACTGTTGTAGAAACGGTATACTCTATGGATGAATTCTGGGCAAAATACGATCAGTGGCAGATTATGGATATGGGAAAAGCGAAGTTTGTAATGAGAAAGTATGAAGATGATATATCTCCGTTATTGAAAACGAATGGATACTTTGGAATCACAAATGATGGAACACTATCTATTTTCAATGGGAAACCGCACGAATACAATATCATTCAATCTTTCTTCCAGATAGACATAAAAAAATTAGAAAGCAAGAAGCAATCCGAAATTTTACAGGGGATACCGATCAAAACGAAAGATAAGTATGAAGAAGTACTTGAGACTTTCAAAGTATATTCAACCTATGAATAGATGCAAAAAAGACCAGTCAATTGACTGGTCTTTTTTACTAAATTATTTTGTAGCGCCTGTTACAACATACTTACCGTCTTTTAATTCAACAGTGTATGTAAAACCGCCAGATTGTTTGATTGTTGCTTTGTTAGCATCGCCTTCAACAGTTACATCTGCTAACTTTGTTTCAAGAAGAGATGGTGTGAAGTATGGATCAGCTTTCACAATTACTTGGCCTTCAGCAGTCTTTTCGCCTGTAGCATAGTAAGTGTAGATTTGTTTTGCAACTTCTTCACTGTAGTAGTTAGATAAGAACTTAACAGCAGCAGCTTCGTCAGCAAAACTTGCAGCAAGGATTGGAGTTGTTTCGTCAGCAGCAACATCATGTGCGAAAACATCGTTTACTTTGCCTTCAGCGATACGCGCAGCGTTGTAAACTTTAGATTTCACTTGATCCGTTAATGCAGCTGTGTCTTCTTTCTTTTCTTCTTTCGGCTTGTCAGCTTTTTCTTCTTTTTCAGCTGAGCAACCAACTACTGAGAACATAAGTGTGAAAATTGCTAATAATGCTAATAATTTTTTCATTTCTCTCTACCCCCGTCAGAATATTTCAACCTTTCTTATTATAAATAAATTCTGTCTATAATTGCAACTATTTTCTTATTAATGGACAAAATTATATGATAGAATGAGGTACAGCAAAATTGAGGAGAGAACGCCTTGTTTGAATTTATTAAAGGAACGGTCGAGTTTATCGGACCAGAATATATTGTGATCGAAAATAACGACATAGGATATCAAATTGCAACTCCAAATCCTTTTGTCTTTTCAGGAAAAATTGGTTCCCGCGTTCATATTTTTACTTATCATTATGTAAGGGAAGACATCATTGCCTTATATGGTTTTGAAACAAGAGAGGAAAAGACCCTTTTTACCAAGCTATTGAATGTGTCTGGAATTGGCCCTAAAGGTGCATTGGCAATCCTTGCTTCAGGAGAACCAGAGCAGGTTGTCCAGGCAATTGAAAATGAAGACGAAGCTTTTCTTGTCAAGTTTCCGGGAGTTGGTAAAAAGACGGCCAGACAAATGATTCTTGATTTGAAAGGGAAGTTGCAAAATATTGTCCCTGACTTCTTTCCAAATCTATTCAATAACGACACTATTGAGAAAAAATCTGTTCAGGAAAATGATTTTGAAGAAGCATTGCTAGCGTTAAAAGCGCTCGGATATTCTGAAAAAGAAATCAAGAAAATCGCTCCTGACTTAAGAAAAGAAAAAATGTCGACCGATCAGTATATTAAAAAGGCCTTGCAGAGGCTTTTGAAATAAGGTGAGTATATATGGATGACCGTATTGTTTCAAAAGAAGCTGATATGAATGAAATTAGCTTTGAACAAAGCCTGCGTCCGCAAAACTTAAAACAATATATTGGACAGGATAAAGTTAAAGAGAATCTTACTATCTTTATTGAAGCGGCAAAGATGCGTCAAGAAACGCTTGATCACGTATTGCTTTATGGACCGCCTGGACTTGGAAAGACAACACTTGCAACCATTATCGCCAATGAGATGAGCGTAAACATCCGTACTACTTCAGGTCCTGCTATTGAGAGACCAGGAGACTTAGCGGCGATCTTAACAGCTCTAGAGCCCGGAGATGTGCTTTTTATTGATGAAATTCATCGTCTGCCAAGGTCAATAGAAGAAGTTCTATATCCTGCCATGGAAGATTTCTGCTTGGATATTGTAATAGGCAAGGGACCCACGGCAAGATCTGTCCGCCTTGATTTGCCTCCATTTACTTTGGTGGGAGCTACAACAAGAGCGGGTTCTTTATCTGCGCCACTCCGGGATCGATTTGGAGTTTTAAGCAGGCTCGAGTATTATAAGGAAGACCAGTTAAAAAGTATCATTGTAAGAACCGCAGAGCTTTTAGACACTGAAATTGATCTACAGGCAGCTGCCGAAATTGCTAGAAGGTCGCGAGGAACTCCGCGTATCGCCAATCGACTCTTAAGAAGGGTACGAGATTTTGCTCAAGTAAAAGGCAATGGCATCGTAGATATCGGACTTGCTCAAGAAGCATTAGAGAGGCTTCAAGTAGATAAATTAGGACTAGATCATATCGATCAAAAACTTTTATTAGGCATAATTGAAAGATTCCGAGGGGGGCCAGTGGGACTTGAAACCATTGCCGCTACCATTGGGGAAGAAGCAGAAACTATTGAAGATGTATATGAACCATATTTACTTCAAATTGGTTTTCTTCAGCGAACTCCGAGGGGAAGAATTGTCACTCCTGACGTTTATCGTCATTTTAAGATGGAAGTGCCATTTGAATCATAGTCAACTCAACTACTGCTAAATAACATAAAAGATAGGGTGTAAGTATGAAGGTAGATTTATTTGATTTTCATTTGCCTGAAGAGCTGATTGCCCAGGTTCCATTGGAGAACCGGACAGACAGCCGTCTTATGGTAATTAATAAGGAAACAGGTGAACTTGAACACGAAAACTTTAATAGTATTAAAAAGCACTTGAGAAAAGGTGATTGCCTCGTATTGAACGATACGAGAGTTTTGCCTGCAAGATTGTTTGGAATGAAAGAAGACACTGGTGCAAAAATTGAAGTCCTCTTGCTAAAGCAGCAAGAAGGAGACCAATGGGAAACTCTCATAAAACCTGCCAAGAGAGTAAAAGTCGGAACCAAGGTAATTTTTGGAGATGGTCTATTAACGGCCGTTTGTACGGATGTTTCCGATCAAGGTGGTCGAGTATTGGAATTTCAATACAATGGCATTTTCTATGAGGTTCTGGAAAAATTAGGAGAAATGCCTTTACCTCCATACATAAAGGAACAATTGGATGATAAAGATCGTTATCAAACCGTATTTGCTAGGGAAAGAGGATCTGCAGCAGCACCGACAGCCGGTCTGCATTTTACAGAGGAACTACTGGAAGAGCTAAAGGAAATGGGTGTTCATATTGCGTTCATTACACTTCATGTCGGATTGGGTACTTTCCGTCCAGTGAGTGTTGACAACGTTCTTGAGCATGATATGCATTCGGAATTCTATATGGTTTCAGAAGGTACGGCAAGATTATTGAATGAAGTACGTGGAGATGGTGGCAGAATCATCACAGTAGGTACAACGTCAACCCGCACTCTTGAAACGATTGCCACAGCTAATGACGGTACATTTGTTGCTGGAAGCGGCTGGACAAATATTTTCATCTATCCTGGATATGAATTTAAGGCTATTGATGGGATGATTACGAATTTTCATCTGCCAAGATCGACTTTGATTATGCTGGTTAGTGCATTGGCAGGAAGAGAAAACATACTGCATGCATACACGACAGCAGTAGAAGAACGTTATCGCTTTTTCAGCTTTGGAGATGCAATGCTCATAATTTAAGGCTGTTTTCGCACTGATTGTTGCTTTTCGGATGCTACTTTCATCCCGCATTCTTTATGGCTTCGGGGCTCTTTTCGAGTAGTTGCTGACCCAAGAATTCATTAAAAATAGTAAAAATCCAGAAGCCGATTTTTACTTTTGCTTGTGAAAACAACAAAGTTTACGAAAAGAGCCTAATTTAATTAATAGGACAACCATGTAAGTACGGAAGGAGAAATATGCTTTGACAGCTATTCGCTATGAATTAATTAAAACTTGTAAACAAACCGGTGCACGTTTGGGAAGGGTACACACTCCCCACGGATCATTTGAAACACCAGTATTTATGCCGGTTGGTACACTTGCTACTGTTAAGACCATGTCCCCTGAGGATCTAGTAAACATGGGTGCAGGCATCATTCTAAGTAACACTTATCATTTATGGCTTAGACCTGGACATGAAATTATCGGTGAAGCTGGCGGCTTACACAAATTCATGAATTGGGATCGCGCAATCTTAACAGATTCTGGCGGTTTCCAAGTATTTAGCTTAAGTGAGTTCCGAAGAATCGAAGAAGAGGGAGTACATTTCCGTAACCATCTGAATGGGGATAAGCTTTTCCTTTCTCCAGAGAAAGCGATGGAAATTCAAAATGCTTTGGGCTCAGACATTATGATGGCATTTGATGAGTGTCCACCTTTCCCTGCAACACATGAATATATGTTGAAGTCGGTAGAACGTACATCCAGATGGGCTGAGAGGTGTCTGGAAGGCCACAAACGTCCAAACGATCAAGGGCTATTTGGTATTGTACAAGGTGGAGAATACGAAGATTTACGTAAATTGAGTGCAAAGGATTTAGTATCAATGGATTTCCCTGGTTACGCAATCGGCGGACTTTCGGTTGGAGAACCAAAGGACATCATGAATCGAGTCCTAGAATTCACGACACCATTACTTCCATCAAATAAACCAAGATATTTGATGGGGGTTGGGTCTCCTGATTCACTAATCGATGGAGCAATCAGAGGCGTAGACATGTTTGACTGCGTATTGCCAAGCCGAATCGCACGTAACGGTACATTAATGACTAGCAATGGTCGCCTTGTAGTTAAAAATGCTAAGTATGCACGTGATTTTGGTCCGATTGATGAAAATTGTGATTGCTACACTTGCAAAAATTACAGCAGAGCATATATCCGTCACTTAATCCGTTGTGAAGAAACATTCGGTATTAGATTAACAACTTACCATAATCTTTATTTTCTGTTAAACTTAATGGAGCAAGTCCGTCAAGCGATCAGAGAAGACAGACTTGGTGATTTCAGAGAAGAATTTTTTGAGCAATATGGCTTTAACAAGCCAAATGCGAAAAATTTCTAATAGATACTTTTGAAAGGAGGGAAACAACATGGAAGGAATGTTAGGTACAGTAGGACCATTAATTTTGATGTTTGTTTTATTTTACTTCTTATTAATCCGTCCTCAACAAAAACGCCAAAAGTCTGTTCAACAAATGCAATCTGACCTAAAAAAAGGAGATAAGATTGTAACAATTGGAGGACTCCATGGATTCGTTGATGCAATTGATGAAGACAAAGTTGTCATCAAATGTGGAGATGGAAGCCGACTTACATACGACCGCGGTGCTATTCGTGAGGTAGTGGAAAGCGCGGGAGACAAGCTTGCTAAAGCTTAATCATTGCAAAAAAAAGGAAGCCGACTCGGCTTCCTTTTTTTTTATATTGATCTTAAATGGAATTTCTTGTATTAGAATTCATATTGACGCCTAGAATTCCACCCATCATACAGATTAGAATGTAGCAGACGTGATAAATGACCTGTTCAGTTGAGAAGAGCTCATCATATCCCAAATATTGAAACAGCAAAATAATAAACGAATAAGCTGTACCAGTTACTCCGCCTATCAGCCAGCCTTTATGTTTGCCTTTGCCTCCAGAGATGAATCCTCCGCCGAAAATTCCAACGAAAGATATTGCAGTTACAATGTAATGCAATGATCCTTCTTGCACTGAGGTAAACCTTAGAATTAAAGAGAATATGATACTGCTCACCATCGCAAAGAAGAAGATAGTTATTAATCCATAAAGAAGTGCTTTTCCAAATGTTTTTGATTCGATTGTTGATCTCCCCTCTCTTCTAGAGCGCTCAGGACTTTACAGAAATTTTCCCTTACGCAAAAACTTATCTTTGTACAAGCATATTCACTGTTGATAAAAATAGAATTATTTTTCGAATTATTTTATCGGCCGAAATTATCTGATGGGAAAATTTCCCTGAATGGTTCGTGTCATAAAAGCGGACATTATTACTGAATGCTAAAAAGCAGGGAGCGGGGGACTGTGGAAGAATATTTAATTATTACGATGCGTACATTATTTTTTTATGTACTGATCATTGCTATTTTCCGTCTCATGGGAAAGAGGGAAATTGGAGAGTTAAGTGTTCTAGATCTTGTCGTCTTTATCATGATTGCTGAGTTGGCGGTAGTAGGAATCGAAAATGGTGCGGAAACAAAAATTCTACATACCCTTCTTCCTATGGGAATCTTAATGCTCGTGCAAATCGTTTTGGCTCAAATATCACTGAAAAGTAAGAGATTCCGTGATTTAGTAGATGGTCAGCCGATTGTCATCATCAATCGGGGGAAGATTGATGAACATGCCATGAGGCAACAGCGATACAATTTTGATGATCTTCTTTTGCAACTAAGGGAAAAAGATATCAGAAATATTGCAGATGTGGAATTCGCGATTCTAGAGGCATCAGGAAAGCTATCCGTTTTTGAAAAAAAACATCGTGACATAGAACCCAGGGGTGATATGACGATCCCTCTTATTATCGATGGTGAAATCCAAGAGGGAAATCTTGAAAGGGTTCACAAAACGAATCTTGGACTTCGACAGGATCTCAGGGAACGAGGTTACCGGGACATCAAACAAATTTCTTTCTGCAGCTTTGAACATGGAAAGTACTTTATTGATTTGAAAGATGAAAAATAAGACACGCCAGCGCGTGTCTTTAGTTATTACCTACCTTATCGCAAGTTTTGATAATGGGCCGCCAATCCATGGAATTCTTTTGACTTCGTCCTTTTTTAACAAGCCGAATACGAATAGGAGGATTACATATGTAATCGTCATTCCAGCAATAGCTGCTAGAGCCTGGATTGCAAGATTTCCTTGTGCAGAAACGGTTTGAAAGATCCAATATCCAACATAGCCAGCTAATCCCATTACGAGAAAGCCTTTGATATATTCCATAAAATAAATTGTAAAGGTCACTTTTCGAAGGACGGTTGCAAAATGCAAAATCGTTACAAGAACGAACCCGGCGATAATGCCAAGTGCTGCACCGTGAATTCCAAATTGAGGCTGAGTCGCAAACATGAAGATGATTGCTATTTTAACAGCTGCTCCAATCAAACTGTTAATCATTGCTGCATTTGCTAGGTTGAGGGCCTGTAGTGCAGCCTGTAATGGACCTTGATAATAGTAAAAAATAAAGCATGGTGCCATGATTTTAATAAAATCGGAACCATTGGTTGAACCATACATTAAAAGCATTAATGGTTCAGCTAATACATAAAGGACGATGACGGCTAATCCACCGGTTAGAAATGAAAATCTTAGAGCTTGCTGTAAGCGGTGTTCGATAAGTCTTGAGTTGTTCATCGAGTTTGCTTCACTTATTGCCGGGACTAGGGAAGTAGCTAATGAGTAAGTGACGAATGAAGGGAGCATGAGCAAAGGTAAGGCATAACCAGTTAAAGCACCATATTGTTTTGTAGCAGCAGCAGCGGCTACTCCTGCTATGGCAAGACTATGAGAGACGACAATCGGTTCTAAGAACCAAGCGATAGAACCAATTGCTCGGCTTCCTGTCGTTGGCATCGCAACACTCATCAGTTCTTTAAAAGTTTCTTTACCAGAACTCACAAACTGAAAGAAACGGCTCCTTAGCTTGAATCGCTTTTTAATCTTAAAAGCAGTCATCAAATAAATAAGTGAGACTAATTCTCCGATTACAGATGAAAACATAGCTGCGGCAGCTGCATATTCAATACCGTATGGAAGAAACGCTTTCGTCATAACTGCGATAAGGGCAATGCGCACGACCTGCTCTAAAACCTGTGAATAAGCGGCAGGCTTCATGTTCTGACGTCCTTGAAAGTATCCTCGTAAGACGGAAGATACTGCAATGATTGGAACAACTGGAGCGATTGCCATTAATGGATAATATGTTCTTGGGTCTGTAAATAGTGTCTGCGCAAGATAAGGAGCTAAAAGTATCAGTGCTGGAGTGAATATGATGGATAATCCTATAGTCGTGGCTAATGAAACGACAAGGATTTTCTTGATTTTTCCGTAGTCCCCGGCAGCTTCAGCTTCAGCTACATTTTTAGAAATCGCAACAGGCAGACCGAGTTGAGTGATGGTGATGACTAGAATAAGGGTCGGAAATGCCATCATGAATAACCCGACGCCTTCTTCGCCAATAAACCTCGCAACAACGATTCGATTAATGAAACCTAACACTCTCGTGATCAAGCCCGCAATTAGTAATGTGACAGTTCCTTTTAAAAATTTAGACATACAACTTCCCACCTTCTCAAAATCGGCGTTATCATATACAATTAACTATATGCTTCAAGGTGGACAAAGCATGACAAGTACCGTTTCATTTTGATTCCCAATATGATTGATTCTTGGCGAGGGGGCGGCTGAATATGGAAATCGGCCATGAGTATGATGTTTTTTTTAGAGAAGTGAGACCTGCTTTATTGAGCAAGTTGGAAGAATTTCGCCTTCTTGGGTATGAAACTGTCACAGAGGTAGAACTTTGGGCATTCATGACGAAGAAGAAATGGAAAAAGAAGAATGAAGAAAAAAGTCTTCACTCAATCGTCCAAGATATTTTAGGTGTCAAAGTCAGCGACTACATAAGTTATGCAACCATCAAAGCTTTTAAAGAGACTGAATTTTCAATGGATGATAAAGAAGAATGGAAAGAACTAATGAAATAATTTGAAAAATCAGGAAGAAGTTAAATTGACAGTTTTTATATCTTCTTTCATAATGTGAATATTGTAGCAAGCATCTTAATAGAGCCTTTGAGTGGTTCTATTGGACAGGCTTAAGCCTAAGGAGGATTCATACATAATGGTTAAACGTAGCAGAATCATAGCTTTCTTCCTCATCGTCTTACTTTTAGGCGGTTTAATGGGAGGAACAACGAAGAACATCTTGAATAACTTAAAGTTGGGGCTAGATCTCCAAGGTGGTTTTGAAATCTTGTATGAGGTTAAACCAGCTAAAAAAGGTCAAGTAATCGATCAAAAAACACTAGCTAGCACAGCTAAGGCTCTCGATAGGAGGATTAACGTCCTTGGTGTCAGCGAGCCGAATATTCAAATTGAAGGAAAGAATCGTATTCGTGTTCAACTTGCTGGTGTTAAAGATCAGAACAAAGCCCGTGAGATTCTTTCAACTGAAGCTAATCTGACTTTCCGTGATGCTAATGACAAAGTTAAGATGGACGGTACCGACCTTGTCGGAGGCGGGGCAAAGCAAACCTTCGATGAAAATGGTAAACCGAGTGTTAGCATTAAGCTGAAGGATGCGGATAAATTCCGTCAAGTGTCTGAAGATATTGTGAAGATGGCACCGAACAACGTTCTTGTCATCTGGTTAGATTTTGAAGAAGGTAAAGATTCATTCAAAAAAGAATCTGGAAGTCCGGATCCTAGATTTATTTCGGCTCCAACTGTAAGAGAAATCTTTAATCAAGACACTGTCTCGATTGTAGGGAACTTTACGGTTGAAGAAGCTACAACGTTATCGTCATTACTGAATGCAGGAGCACTTCCTGTAAAACTTAAAGAAGTTTATTCAACATCCGTTGGAGCAAAATTTGGGGAACAAGCGATGCATGATACGGTAATCGCCGGTTTAATTGGTGTTGCCATCATTTTCTTGTTCATGATCTTGTACTATCGCTTCCCGGGATTCGTTGCAGTTGTTACACTTTCAATCTACATTTACCTCATCTTGCTCATTTTTGACTGGATGAATGGGGTGCTTACGCTTCCTGGAATTGCCGCTATCATCCTCGGGGTTGGTATGGCTGTAGATGCAAATATTATTACGTATGAGCGGATTCGTGAAGAAATTAAAGTTGGCCGATCTATTAAATCTGCGTTTGAAGCAGGTAATAAAAACTCGTTCATGACGATTTTCGATGCGAATATCACAACGATTTTAACTGCTGCTGTACTTTTCTTCTATGGGACAAGTTCTGTAAAAGGATTCGCAACGATGCTGATTGTCAGCATTTTAGGAAGCTTTATCACAGCTGTGTACGGATCTAGACTATTATTAGGATTATGGGTAAACAGTCAATGGCTGAACAACAAGCCTACATGGTTCGGTGTGAAGAAAGCAGATGTTAAAGACATAGCTGAAAACTACGATACTCTAGATTTACCTACGAAATTCGACCGAATCGATTTTGCGAAAAGCAGAAATAAGTTCTTTGTTCTTTCTGCCATCTTGCTTGGAGCTGGTGCGATTATCTTGCTGATTTTCCGCCTAAACCTTGCGATTGATTTTACAAGCGGAACACGTGTTGAGGTCTTGTCTGAAAAACCATTAACTTCTGAAATAGTGAAAGCCGAAATAGAAAAGACTGGTCATAAAACAGAAGATATCGTCATTTCAGGAGATAATAACGATATCGCGGCGATGAGATTAAAAGGTGTTCTTAAGAAAGATGAAATTTCTGAGCTTAAGAAGGATTTTAGAGAGGCATTTGGCAATGAGCCAAACGTAAGCACCGTGTCTCCAACCATTGGTAAAGAACTTGCTAAAAATGCCTTTATTGCCGTGGTAATAGCATCTATCGGCATCATTATTTATGTAACATTGCGCTTTGAAATGTACATGGCCATTGCTGCCATTGCTTCATTGCTCCATGATGCTATATTTATGATTGTATTCTTCAGTATTACGAGACTTGAAGTCGACTTGAATTTCATCGCGGCTGTATTAACGATAGTTGGTTATTCGATTAATGATACGATCGTTACTTTTGACAGAATGCGTGAAAACATGCAGAAGAAAAAGAAAATCAAGTCTGTTGAAGACATTGAAGACATCGTTAATGTGAGTATTCGTCAAACGATTACTCGCTCAATCAACACTGTTCTTACCGTAGTAATTACAGTTGTTGCGATGCTTATTTTCGGAAGCGAAGCCATCCGTAATTTCTCCCTTGCATTATTAGTCGGACTTATTACAGGGGTGTATTCTTCTATCTTCATTGCCGCACAATTATGGCTTGTATTCAAAAAGAAAGAACTTAAGAAAAAAGGTGTTATTAACACTGTTAAAGAAAAACGTGTCTATAGCGACGAACCACAAGTCTAACCGCAGATTTTTCTGCGGTTTTTCTTTTTGGTAGGTTTCCGCTCCAATAAACTTCATTGATTATTGTTTGCTTTCACAAAGCTTATTTAATAAGGCTGTTTTCGTAAACTTTGTTGCTATTTAATAAATTGAAGTAGTGGTTGATTTCCGCTCCAGGATGCTAGCTTTCCGTGGACGAATTATGAAAAAGCCCTAATGCCGGCTTTTTCATGGGCAAATTCTTCTCGGGGCGGGCGGTGCGCGTTCGCGCCTGCGGGGTCTCACCTGTCCCGCTTGCTCTCACAGGACATGAAATGGCTCCCTTGAATGGACCCACGCACCAAGGAATTGCGATAGCACAAGGAATTCTTCCCTGAATTTACATCGCACGATATTATGCGATAGCATAATGGAGGATTTTCGAGGAGTCTAGCACCTTTTCGCTTCAATCAATTACTAGGTTTACTTTCACAAAAATTAATTCAAAAACAACAATCTTTTAGAAAAGAGCCATTAAAAATTTCTTCCATTGAATCGCCTTTTTGACTACTGTATAATAGGGAAGTCTAAGGGGTGAAACGTATGTTAAAGTCGAAAACAAGGTGGATTGTTCGCGAATCCATCGAAGATAAAGCTGAAACGCTTATGAATGAACTGAAAATCACACCTTTTGTTGCATCCATGCTTGTAAACCGCGGATTGGATACTGTTGATACTGCAAGGTATTTTTTATTTGGACAAGACTCTTTTCATGACCCTTATTTGTTAAAAGGAATGGATGCTGCAGTCGCAAGAATTCGTAAAGCGATTGAGCTTCAAGAGCCGATCCTCGTCTTTGGTGATTATGATGCTGATGGTGTAAGCTCTACAGTAGTTTTGATGACAGCACTTCGAGATTTAGGGGCCAATGCCCAATACTATATACCGAATCGATTTACAGAAGGATATGGACCGAATGAACCTGCTTTCAGGGCAGCTGCTGATAATGGTGTTCGCCTGATTATTACTGTTGATACAGGGATTTCTGCTTTACACGAGGCAGCGATTGCAAAGGAAATTGGTGTTGACCTTATTATTACCGACCACCATGAACCAGGTCCTCAGTTACCTGAGGCATTGGCAATCATCCATCCAAAATTGGAGGATAGCATCTACCCTTTTAAAGAACTTGCAGGAGTTGGGGTGGCATTCAAATTGGCACATGCCCTTTATGGTGAACTTCCTGAGCATTTGCTGGAAATTGCCGTAATAGGGACGATTGCAGATTTGGTTTCACTTAAGGATGAAAATAGAACAATTGCTAAAAGAGGAATCGAAAAGTTAAAAGGTACACAAAATATTGGCTTAAAGGCCATCCTTAAGCGAGCTGGAGTTGATATGACAAATATCAGCGAGGAGACAATTGGATTTACGATAGGTCCAAGAATCAATGCTGTTGGCAGGCTTGAAAACGCTGATATGGCTGTCGAACTCCTTTTGACTAATGATCGCGATGAAGCTGAAGCTCTTGCAGAAGAGATGGAAAACCTCAACAAAGAAAGACAAAACATCGTTAATACGATTACTGCCGAAGCCATCGAAATGGTAGAAAGAGACTTTCCAGTAGATCAAAACAAAGTCTTGGTAATCGGTAAGGCTGGATGGAACGCAGGCGTAATTGGAATTGTGGCATCTAGATTAGTTGATCGTTTCTATCGACCTACCATTGTCTTGAGCTTTGATGAAGAAAAGGGACTGGCGAAAGGTTCCGCACGTAGTATCGAAGGCTTTGACTTGTTTAAGAATCTATCTTTAAGCAGGGATATATTACCTCATTTTGGTGGACATCCAATGGCAGCGGGAATGACTTTGGAATTAGCGAATGTTCCTGAACTTCGATCACGATTGAACGAGCTTTGTGGTGAACAGCTTACTGAAAAAGATTTTGTACCAGTAACGATGCTTGATGGAGAAATCTCTCTCAAGGATATTAATCTATCTTCTTTGGCTGAGTTGAATTTGCTTGCACCTTATGGCATGGATAATCCAAAACCTAAAATTCTTATTCGCGATGCTGATATTTCAAGCATGAGGAAAATAGGCAGTGAGCAGAATCACCTTAAGTTGGCGCTTGCTGATGAGGGGAACGTTTTAGATGGTATCGGATTTGGACTCGGACCTTTGTTAGATCAAATTTCTCAGGCTTCGAAAGTGTCGGTAATTGGAGAGTTATCCATTAATGAGTGGAATAATATCCGCAAGCCGCAGATCTTTATCAAAGATGCAAAGGTTGAAACTTGGCAGCTATTTGATTATCGAGGTGTGAAAAGACTTAAATCTGTATTGGATACAATGCCATCGCCAAGCACATTTATTTTTTTCCACAAGCAAAATGTAGAGAAGTATGCTGAATTGCTTGAAGGGGAAGTGCATCTATTGGAAAGTGAAAAGGATGCTACCGATTTGGAGATGGATGACTCGAATATCGTGCTTATGGATATGCCGCCGTCAAAAGCCTTTTTAACAAATCTATTCCTTGGGAAAAAACCTGCTAGAATATATGCTCTTTTCTTAAAAGAAGAAAGTGATTACTTTAGCACGATTCCTACTCGGGAACATTTTAGATGGTTCTATGCATTCTTGTCGAAAAATAGCCCGTTTGATTTAAAAAGTCGCGGAGATGACCTTGCAAAACATAAAGGTTGGTCCAGTGAGACAGTAAAATTTATGTCGAAGGTGTTTTTTGAATTAGATTTTGTTACAATAAAAAATGGATTAATTTCCTTGAATAAAGAAGCTTCAAAACGAGATTTAACAGATTCACCTACGTATCAACATAAACAGGAACAATATTCACTTGAAAATGACTTGCTCTATTCATCCTTTACGGATTTAAAGCAATTATTTGAACAAATCTTTCAAGTGTCGGTGGAAAATGAGGAGGCAATTGAGGAATGGATTTAAAACAGTACATCACAATCGTTGAAGATTGGCCGAAACCAGGTATTAAGTTTAAGGATATTACAACTTTAATGGATAATGGTGAAGCTTATAAATACGCAACAGATCAAATCGTTGCATATGCGCGTGAAAGACAAATCGACCTAGTCGTTGGTCCTGAAGCACGCGGCTTTATCATTGGCTGCCCAGTGGCTTATTCTTTAGGAGTAGGTTTCGCTCCTGTTCGTAAAGAAGGGAAGCTTCCTCGTGAAACAGTTAAGGTAAACTATGGTCTTGAGTACGGTTCTGACGTCTTAACGATTCATAAAGATGCAATCAAGCCAGGTCAACGTGTCCTTATTACAGATGACCTACTTGCAACTGGCGGCACAATCGATGCAACAATCAAACTTGTTGAAGAGTTGGGCGGAGTAGTAGCGGGAATTGCTTTCTTGATTGAATTAACTTACCTTGATGGCCGAGAAAAGCTTGACGGCTACGACATTCTTACATTAATGCAATACTAATTATTTGAGAGCACTCAAAAAGCTTGAGTGCTCTTTCTTTATACAATCCATTCAAAATTCGACAGTTTTCACTGTTTTCCATAAAAAATACACTCTTTCCCTTTACATCCTGCCTTTTTTTTTCGATAATAGTAACAATCATAATTAAATTTCTAAGATGAATGAACAAGAACGGCCGACTCGGCATTTTATATTTTAATAAAAAGGCCATGTTAAAGTACATTGCTGAATTTATGCACTTTGTTGATTGAAGTGGAAGGCGCTTGACTCCTGGGGGATTAGCGTTACAGGCGAGACCCCGCAGGAGCGTTAGCGACGAGGAGGCTCGGCGAACGCCCCCAAGACGAATTTGCTCTTGAAAAAGCCGGCATTAGGGCTTTTTCAAAAATTCGTACCGGAAAGCAAGCGACTGGAGCGGAAATCAATAGGCAAATTTAACAGAGCCAATAAAAAAGAGCGAAGATAGTGGTGATTTCATGGCGAACGATCAAGTGCTAACAGCCGAACAAGTCATCGACAAGACACGTGCATACTTAAACGATGAGAATGTAGAAATAGTGAAAAAAGCATATGATTTTGCTAATCATGCTCACCGTGAACAGTATAGAAAATCTGGAGAACCATATATCATCCATCCCATTCAGGTAGCTGGCATACTTGCCGACTTAGAGATGGATCCCGCAACGGTTGCGGCAGGATTTCTGCATGATGTCGTAGAGGATACAAACGTTTCATTAAAGGACATTGAGACTGCCTTTAATGAAGAAGTAGCGATGCTTGTCGATGGTGTGACTAAGTTAGGTAAAATTAAATATAAATCTCACGAAGAGCAGCAGGCTGAAAACCATCGAAAGATGTTTGTCGCAATGGCACAAGATATTCGCGTGATTCTTATTAAGCTTGCAGACCGCTTGCACAATATGAGGACGCTAAAACACTTGCCCTCTGAAAAACAACGCCGTATTTCCAATGAGACGCTGGAAATATTTGCGCCTCTTGCACATAGGCTAGGGATTTCGAAAATAAAGTGGGAACTTGAAGATACTGCATTAAGGTATTTAAATCCTCAACAGTATTATCGAATCGTGAATCTAATGAAAAAGAAGCGTGCCGAGAGAGAGCAGTATTTAGATGATGTCATTAATGAAGTGCGCGACAGGATGTCAGACGTTTCGATTAAGTCTGAAATTTCAGGACGCCCTAAGCATATTTACAGCATTTATCGAAAAATGGCCTTGCAAAACAAGCAATTCAGCGAAATATATGATTTGCTAGCAGTACGAATTGTCGTGAACAGCATTAAGGATTGCTATGCAGTCTTGGGGATTATCCACACTTGCTGGAAACCGATGCCTGGCAGATTCAAAGACTATATTGCCATGCCTAAACCAAATATGTATCAATCCCTTCATACGACAGTGATTGGACCGAAGGGTGACCCACTCGAGGTTCAAATCAGGACAATGGAAATGCACCGTATTGCTGAGTTCGGGGTCGCTGCTCACTGGGCATACAAAGAGGGTAAACCGATCAGTGACAGTACTACAGCTTCTTATGAAGATAAACTCACATGGTTCCGTGAAATCCTTGAGTTCCAAAATGACACTGCAAATGCAGAAGAATTTATGGAATCTCTCAAAATCGATTTATTCTCTGATATGGTATTCATTTTTACACCAAAAGGGGACGTAATTGAGTTGCCTGCAGGGTCTGTGCCAATTGATTTTGCCTATCGCATTCACTCTGAAATTGGCAATAAGACCATTGGGGCTAAAGTGAATGGCAAGATGGTTACTCTTGACTATAAGCTAAAAACGGGAGATATCATTGAAATCCTGACATCCAAACACTCTTATGGTCCAAGTCAGGATTGGCTGAAGCTAGCTCAAACTTCTCAAGCGAAAAATAAGATCAGACAATTTTTCAAGAAGCAACGTCGTGATGAGAATGTGGAAAAGGGCAGAGAACTTGTTGAAAAAGAAATCCGTAATATGGAATTTGATTTGAAAGAAGTTCTTACGCCTGAAAACATGCGCAGGGTTGCTGAAAAGTTTAATTTTATGCATGATGAGGACTTATTTGCGGCCGTTGGTTATAACGGGATTACTGCTTTACAAGTAGCAAACCGTTTAACAGAGAAAATGCGGAAAAAACGTGATCAGGAGCAGGAAGTAACAATTGCTCAGGCAGTTACCGATATGAAGTCATTGCCAGTTGTGAAAAAACGTGAATCCGGCGTGAGGGTATCGGGGATTGATAATCTTCTTATCCGTTTGTCTCGTTGCTGTAATCCTGTCCCAGGGGATGAAATTGTTGGCTTCATTACAAAGGGTAGAGGCGTTTCCGTTCACCGTTCGGATTGTCCTAATATCGATACTGGAGAAGCTCAGACAAGGCTAATACCTGTAGAATGGGAATCTTCGCTAAATGAACGAAAAGAATACAATGTAGATATTGAGATTAGTGGTTACGACCGCAGAGGTCTTTTGAATGAAGTCTTACAAGCGGTAAACGAGACTAAAACAAATATTTCTGCCGTTACAGGTCGTTCAGACCGAAATAAAGTAGCAACTATTATTATGAGCATTGCGATTCATAATGTAAGCCACCTTCAAAAAGTGGTAGATCGCATCAAGCAAATTCCAGATGTATATGCTGTACGAAGATTGATGAACTAAGGAGTTAAGAAATGCGAGTAGTCGTGCAAAGAAGCAAGAATGCATCTGTGACGGTTGCAGATGAAGTAGTAGGGTCAATATCCAAAGGATTGGTCCTGCTAGTGGGCATTACACATGAAGATTCGATGGATGATGTCACATTCATGGCTGAGAAAATTGTTAACCTACGAATTTTTGAGGATGAATCAGGAAAGATGAATCTCTCACTGCTAGATGTTCAGGGTGAGATTCTATCTATTTCACAATTTACATTGTACGGTGATTGTCGAAAGGGGAGACGTCCGAATTTTATGGAAGCTGCCCGTCCTGACCACGCAATAAGCCTCTATGAAGCATTTAATACTGCCCTGACCCATAAGGGTGTTCATGTGGAGACTGGTCAATTCGGGGCGATGATGGACGTTAGCCTTGTGAATGATGGTCCGGTAACATTAATCATTGATAGTAAAAATTAAACGAGCTTGGCATATGCCAAGCTCGTTTAATTTTGGGCTAGTGCGAGTCCTTGCTTATTTACCCTTAAAATATAACGCAAGTCCATTAAAGATTCCTGACGCGGCTGTTTCTTGATATTGATTGGAATTAACCGTCATTTCTTCGGTTGGGTTACTTAAATACCCGAGTTCTAATAGAGAGGCTGCCTGTTTGTTTTCCCTTAATACATGGTAATCGCCAAATCGGGTACCTCTGTTTTTCAATTTGGTTTGACTTACGATGGAAGAATTCAGCGTTTCAGCGAGTGACTTTTGATAATCATGATAGAAGTATGTTGTCATCCCGTTAACGCTTCGATCTGTGATGCTATCATAGTGGATACTAATGAATGCATCTGCACTATGGTAATGAGAAGTGCTCACTCTTCCTTGTAACGAAAGGTAAGTATCGTTACTGCGAGTGAGATAGACGTTTGCTCCTGAGGATTTAAGCTTGTCATATAAAAGTCCAGCCGTTCTAATGGTTAGATTTTTTTCAAGCGTTCCCCTTGCTCCAGTGGTCCCATTATCCCCGCCACCATGTCCTGGATCAATAATGATGGTTTTATCTTTAAGATGCATTTCTCCACCAGGTTTTTCTACTTGAGGGGCAGAACCATTAACTGTAACGATCCAGCCTGCCACAAATCCGCTCTTTCCATTTTTTAAGACAATCTCATACCAATCATTTTGCAAGCTTTTTATTGCGAAGGTGTCTCCGGTATTTGCCCTCTGAATGACTCCTGCATTTACACTTGCAGCGGAGCGGATATTGGTGCCGTTATGTATGATGGTTACTGTACTTTCTTTAATGGATTGTGAGGTAGGAGACTTATCTTGAGAAGTCGACTTTTCAAGATACCATCCTGCAATCCATCCGTAATTGCCTTGTTTATATTCAACTTTTGCCCAATTATTTTTTTCTTCGAGAATGGTAAACTTCTGCCCTTTTAATACTGTACCAATTATTTTTCCATCTAAAGCAGCCGTGTTTCTGACATTCATGCTAGTAGCTGTAACAGTTCCGAAAATGCCACTCGGTGTTGATTGAGAAGAGTTTGATTTCTTGGAATCTGACTGCAGCTCTATAAACTGAGAACTGATCCATGCACGTTGACTTGAATACTGAATTTCTGTCCATTCTGTGCTTTGGGAATATACTTGGACGTTTGTACCTTTTGGTAGCTTACCTAGGACTGTGCCGGATAGTGAAGGCTTGCTCCTGACATTTAGGGAACTTGCTTGAATGGTGCCTTCACCGATGATTTTATCTTTAGAAGTGTTATCATTGTTTTTTTTCCCGCTAGAAGAGATGTCTAGGAATTGCTTTGATACCCAGCCTTCTCCAAATCCAGAGGATATTTCAATCCAGTTTTCATTTGTTTCTAAAACTTTAACCTTGTCCCCTTTGTTTAAGTAACCAATTACTTGGAAATTGGTGCCGGGGCCTTTTCGAACTCTTAAATCGTTTGTATTTACTTCAGCATCTGAACCTGCTTGACTCTCTGAACTTCCTTTATTTTTCGTAACGAGCCAGTTGGCAACCCATCCTTTTTTGTCTCCGGACAAATTGAGTTGTATCCAGTCGGCTTCTTCTTTTATGACAGAGAAGGAGTCATTCTTATTCGCTTTTTTCACAATTGGATAACTTAATCCAGGACCTTGTCGGATATTTACCTGATCTTGATTAATTATTACCGTATCTGAAGCCTCAGGTATGATAGGTGAAATCTGAAAAAATCCCCAAAATAGTATGTTGCATAATATTATGATACTGATTTTTTTAACCATTTCTCCCTCCTTGTCTTAATATTTTAATTGAAAACTATGATAATTTCATTCCTTATTTTGAATTAATTCCATCAATTTCTTATTGAACAATATTTTTTAAGCTTTCATGAAACATTTTGCGAGAGAAAGGCAAGAATAGATATAAATAAGAATGGTGGAAGGTGAACAAAATGAGGGCAAGTGATAAGGGGAATTTTACATCTGTAGGAGAAAATCAGTTGTTTGGTGTTGATTTTCATGATTTCATCCAAAAAGAACAACAGTCAAATGCATATGAACTCGCATCCGAGTTTGGGTTATCAATCAGAGATGTCAGAAAGTTGAAGAAACATTTGGAGAGATCATAATTCACTCTTGACAATTGAAATGATGCTCCGTATTATATTAAGAATATTATACTAAATTTTATCACCGATGATGGAGCATAGTAGTTGAGTAACACATGGAAAGAGAAGAAATGCCCTGGGCTGAAAGCATTTCTGCATGAAAACTTAACGAATGAACACTCCGAAGGTTTCCCTCTGAAAACAGCGATTGCTATAGTAGGAGCGGAACGTAGACAGGCGTTAACTGTTTGAGCGGGAAGACTTTTTAGTCTTTCAACTAGGGTGGCACCACGGGATTCTATAACTCTCGTCCCTTGTTATTTTTAACAAGGGACGGGAGTTTTTTGTTTTTAGAAGAGAAAATATATAAATTTACCGGGGACAACTGTCTAGCTCCAGCACCCAGCCCCTCGGGGTTGTTTCCAGAAGCCGAAACAACCTTAATTGTTTTCTAAAGCCAAAACAATTTTGGTCATAAGCCAAATCGCTTCAGAAATCAGGACAAGGAACGCTTCGACAGCATCATCATCGCACGAAGAAAAGGCGATAGCACAAGGAAAGCTTCCATGAATTCACATCGCACGAAATGATGCGATAGCATCATGAGGATTTTCGAGGATGAACTGCGCGCTTCGTCTTATGCCTGTCGGGGCTGAACACAAAGGAAAGCTACTTGGAAAAACATCGCAGGCACAAGTGTTTTTTACTTGTGCTGAGGGTGCTGACGCTTTTCTAATTTTACACATTGTTTATTCAAAAGGAGTGGTAATTCATGTCCATCCAGATCCCAAGAGGAACACAGGACATTCTGCCAGGACAAGTAGAGAAATGGCAGTACATAGAGCAAAAGGCGAGAGAACTATGCAAAAGATATCAATATCAAGAAATCAGAACGCCAATTTTTGAACACACGGAATTGTTCTTGAGGGGCGTTGGAGATACGACTGATATCGTTCAGAAGGAAATGTATTCTTTCAAAGATCGTGGAGACAGAGATCTGACCCTACGTCCTGAAGGTACAGCTTCTACGGTAAGAGCTTATATTGAACACAAAATGTTTGGTAACGCAAATCAACCTGTAAAACTTTACTATTCAGGTCCAATGTTCAGATACGAGCGTCCTCAGGCTGGAAGGTTCCGTCAATTCGTCCAATTTGGCATTGAAGCACTAGGGAGCGATGACCCAGCAATCGATGCGGAAGTTATTTCTTTAGCGATGTCTCTTTATAAGGAACTCGGATTATCGAAATTAAAACTTGTGATTAATAGTCTAGGGGATAAAGAAAGTAGAACGGCACACCGTGAAGCGCTGGTAAATCACTTTGCCCCGCGCATTCAAGAATTTTGTGGTGATTGTCAAAACAGACTTGAGAAAAACCCATTAAGAATTCTTGACTGTAAAAAGGATAGAGATCACGAGTTAATGAAAAACGCACCATCAATAATGGATTACTTAAACGAGTATTCGAACGAGTACTTCAAAAAGGTTCAGCAATACTTAACAGCAGTGGGCGTAGAGTATGAATTAGATCCAAACCTAGTTCGTGGATTGGACTATTACAATCACACTGCATTTGAAATCATGAGTAATGCTGAAGGTTTTGGGGCAATTACGACATTATGCGGCGGTGGCCGTTACAATGGTCTTGTAGAAGAAATGGATGGTCCTGAAACACCAGGTATTGGCTTGGCTCTAAGTATCGAGCGTTTATTAGCGGCATTGAATGCTGAGAACGTTGAATTGGACATCGATGAAAGCCTTGACTGTTACTTGGTTTCATTAGGGGACGGTGCAAAAGATTATACAGTTGGACTTCTGCATCAACTCCGCGCAGCAGGATTTTCTGCAGAGCGTGACTACCAAAATCGTAAATTGAAGGCCCAGTTTAAGGCAGCCGATCGTTTAAAAGCCAAATATGTAGCTGTATTAGGTGAGGATGAGTTGAATAACAACAAAATCAACCTAAAAAATATGACGACGGGTGAACAGACCGAAATGGATTTGAGCACTTTTGTAGATGTATTTAAAGAAATTCAGGAATAGAGGGGATTTAGGATGTTTGGGAGATCTTATTTTTGTGGCGAAGTGATAGAAACGGCAATTGGTGAAAAAGTAACTTTAAAGGGTTGGGTACAAAAACGCAGGGACTTAGGTGGTTTAATCTTTATTGACCTCCGTGACCGTACGGGTCTTGTTCAAGTTGTTTTTAATCCTGATTTTTCTCAGGATGCGCTCAGCATCGCTGAAAAGATTCGTAGTGAATTCGTACTTGATATTACAGGCACAGTAGTAGCTCGTGAAGCCGGGACTATTAATGAAAATATGAAAACAGGTAAAATCGAAATCCACGCTGAAGCGGTTACAATTATAAATGAAGCAAAAACGCCTCCTTTCACTATTGCTGATAAGACGGAAGTTTCCGAAGACTTGAGATTGAAGTATCGCTACCTAGACTTCCGACGTCCGGTAATGTTCGAAACGTTCAAGATGCGTCACCAAGTAACTAAAGTAATCAGAGATTACCTCGATGCAGAAGGATTCCTAGATATCGAAACGCCAATGTTAACAAAAAGTACTCCTGAAGGTGCGCGTGATTACCTTGTACCTAGCCGTGTGCATCCAGGTGAATTTTATGCACTTCCTCAATCACCGCAAATTTTCAAGCAATTATTAATGGTTGGCGGGATTGAAAGGTATTACCAAATTGCTCGTTGCTTCCGTGATGAAGACTTACGTGCAGACAGACAGCCTGAATTTACCCAAATCGATATCGAAACAAGTTTCCTAAGTCAAGATGACATTATTTCTTTAATGGAAAAAATGATGGGCAAAGTAATGAAGGAAGTGAAAGGAATTGATGTTCCTGAAACATTCCCGCGTATGGCGTATGACGAAGCTATGGCACGTTACGGTTCTGACAAACCAGATACAAGATTTGGTTTGGAATTAGTAGACTTAAGTGAAATCGTTGCAGAATCAGGGTTCAAAGTATTTTCTGCTGCGGTGGCTGCAGGCGGCCAAGTTAAGGCAATTAACGTTAAAGGTTTTGCTGACAAATATTCCCGTAAGGACATTGATGCCCTTACTGAATTTGTAAGCCGTTATGGTGCGAAAGGTCTTGCTTGGTTAAAAGTTGACGAAGAAGGACTTAAAGGGCCGATTGCTAAATTCTTTGCTGATACAGAAGAAGGCAATTCAATCAAGGCGACTCTTGAAGCAGAAGCAGGGGACTTATTGCTTTTTGTTGCCGACAAAAAATCAGTAGTTGCAGATTCTTTAGGCGCATTGCGTAACAAACTAGGAAAAGATCTTGAGCTGATCGATCAATCTAAATTCAATTTCCTTTGGGTAACGGATTGGCCGCTATTGGAGTATGCTGAGGAAGAAGGGCGTTACTATGCAGCTCATCATCCATTCACAATGCCAGTAAGAGAAGATCTTCCAATACTTGATAGCGAGCCAGGAAAAGTACGCGCACAAGCGTATGACCTTGTCCTAAATGGTTATGAATTAGGTGGAGGTTCTTTACGAATATTTGAAAGAGACATTCAAGAAAAAATGTTTGGGGTACTTGGTTTCAGTAAAGAAGAGGCAAATGAGCAATTCGGATTCCTATTAGAAGCATTTGAGTACGGTACTCCTCCACATGGTGGAATTGCGCTCGGCTTAGACCGTATGATCATGCTTCTTGCTGGCAGAAGCAATTTAAGAGACACGATTGCCTTCCCTAAAACGGCTAGCGCAAGTTGCTTACTGACAGAAGCACCAGGTGCAGTAGATCAAGCCCAACTTAATGAGTTGAACTTGGCGTTAAACATTCATAAAAGTGAATAATTACCTATTAGTGATTTCTTGAAAGCCGAAGAAATCTATGATATGATAAAACCAAGTTAAAAGAGAGTCCTGAAATGTTCGTTTTATTACCTGAAGTTTTGACCAACATTATTTCTTCGGGAGTCTGCGTTTTTCGATGACGTACACGCCTCCATTTTATGGGGGACTTACAGAAATTGAAAACAGGACACCCACCTGCTGAGTGCGGGATCAAAACGAAGGAACCCTATAGACGGCATCATTGGGACTCTTTCTCTCTTGCTAATTCAAGCCTTTGCTACATGCAAAGGCTTTTTGTTTGATTAAATAAATATTATTCCTATGGATATACTTGCTTTTAATGAGAAGTATGATATATTTTTTTACGGGTAAATTCTTAATAAAATAAATAATTGAATGAATGATAATCAAATGGAGTTGAGAATATATGTTGCATCAGTTTTCAAGAAATGAATTGGCCATCGGAAAAGAAGGTCTTGATAAAATGAAAGGCAGTACAGTGGCTGTTCTGGGTATTGGCGGTGTAGGTTCATTTGCCGCTGAAGCATTGGCTCGATCAGGTGTAGGTAGATTAATCCTTATCGATAAAGATGATGTTGATATTACAAATGTAAACCGTCAAGTCATTGCTCTTCTTTCTACAGTGGGACGCCCGAAAGCGGAATTGATGAAGGAGAGAATAGCCGATATCAATCCTGATTGTGAAGTTATTGCCTTGAAGATGTTCTATACAGAAGAGACCTATGAGGAAATCTTTGGATATAATCTTGATTTTGTCGTTGATGCTTCAGATACGATTTCTTATAAAATCCATTTGATGAAGCAATGTCTTGAAAGAAAAATTCCGATTATCTCCAGTATGGGTGCTGCCAATAAGATGGACCCTACAAGATTTCAAATTGCCGATATTTCTAAGACGCATATGGATCCTATTGCCAAAGTTATCCGTACAAGATTGCGAAAAGAAGGCATTCATAAAGGAATTCCGGTGGTCTTCTCTGATGAAAGTCCGATTGTCATTCGAGAAGATGTTCGAAAAGAAGTTGGTAAAGAAAATGCTCCAATCCGTAAAGCAAAGATGCCTCCTTCATCTAACGCATTCGTCCCATCTGTTGCGGGATTGATCATGGCAAGTTATGTTGTTAGAGAATTGTTAAAAGATATTGAAATAGAGCGCGTAAATAGCGGTAAATAATTGTAAGTCCCCCAGATTTGGGGGATTTTTTTTTATCAAGAATGGATTATCAGTTAGCCATTAACTTTGGATGACTAAGGGGATTTTTATTAAAAAGAAAGATTTTCCATTCTATTTGAGATAAAATGAATTTAATAGATTTACCATGTTTTGAAAGGGTGAAAAAATGGAGATTGTTGTTGATATACAAAATGTAACGAAAAAGATTAAAGGGAAAACCATTATTGATGATCTTAGCTTTGAAGTAAAAAAAGGTGAAGTGTTCGGTTTTCTAGGTCCAAATGGTGCGGGGAAAACGACGACCATTCGAATGATTGTGGGACTGATGGGGATTACATCGGGTGATATCAAGATTGCTGGATTTAGCATACAGACTCAATTTGAATCAGCTGTCAATCATATAGGGGCGATTGTAGAAAACCCTGAAATGTATAAATTTATGAGTGGATATGATAATCTTCGCCATTACGCAAGGATGACCAATAAAGTTTCCAATGAGAAACTTGAGGAAGTGATTGAACTAGTCGGGCTAAAAGATAGAATTAACGACAAGGTTAAGACATACTCGCTTGGGATGAGGCAAAGACTTGGTTTGGCTCAAAGCTTATTACATGATCCACAAGTACTCATTCTTGATGAGCCTACAAACGGATTGGACCCTGCAGGTATAAGAGAAATACGTGACCATATAAGAATGCTGGCAAGAGAAAAAGGAATGGCTGTCATTGTTTCAAGTCACCTTTTGTCTGAAATGGAAATGATGTGTGACCGTATTGGAATCATCCAAAATGGTCGTCTCATCGATGTTCAGCAGGTTCATGATTTCGTAGAAGGAAATGGTGTCGTCTATGAATTTGAAGTCGGTCAAAAGGAAAGTGCTCACGAGATTACCAAAATCCATTTGCCAGAGGCTGCTCTTTCTTTTTCCAATAAGGGGATTCTCATTTCTGTTTCTAAAGATCAAATTCCATTGTTGGTGAAAAGAATGGTACAAGAAGGTATCGATATTTATGGTGTAAATCAGGTAACGAAAACACTTGAAGATCGTTTCCTTGAAGTGACAAAAGGGAAGGGTGGGATCTAACATGTTTAGTCTAATACAAAATGAATTAATAAAGATTTTCAAAAGGCCAGGTACATATGTAATGATTGCCCTTCTTATTTTATTGACAGTCATTACAGCGGCTTTTATCAAATATCAACAAGATGGCAGTGAAGTAGAAGAGGATAAGAATTGGAAACAAATTTTGGTGGCTGAGAATGAGGCGCTGAAACAACAGGTGAAAAACAGTGGTGCACAGATGGAACAAGATTATTTGAATCGAGAGATCGCCATCAATGACTATCGCATCAAACATGACTTATCACCAAGCGAAGAATACAATATGTGGAGTTTTGTTACGAGTGCATCCGAATTGATTCAATTAGCAGGATTATTTACCATTATCATAGCAGCGGGTATTGTTGCTAGTGAATTTAGTTGGGGAACGATTAAGCTTCTTTTGATTCGACCCATCACACGTGCGAAAATTCTTCTGTCAAAATATTTAACCGTCTTGATTTATGCCTTAGTTATGGTATCTATATTATTTGTTCTGTCTACTATTATTGGCGCTATTTTGTTTGGGGTTCCCGAACAAGCTTCTCCCTATTTGAATTATTATAATGGGGTTGTCACAGAACAAAACATCATTGTGCATCTGATTGTTTTTTATGTGTTGAAGTCGATCGATATGATTATGCTTGCCACTATGGCTTTCATGATTTCAGCTGTTTTCCGAAATAGCTCACTAGCAATCGGTTTATCCTTATTCCTTATGTTTATGGGTGGCCAGGTTACCTTCTTGATTGCCATGAAATACTCATGGGCCAAATACCTTCTATTTGCCAACACAGACCTTATGCAATATTTCGAAGGAAGCCCGGTTGTAGAAGGGATGACTTTGCCTTTTTCCGTTTCAATGCTAATCATCTATTTCCTCATTTTTATTGGTTTGGCTTTGTATGTTTTCAAGAAAAGAGACGTGGCAGCCTAACGATAAAAGAAGCTGGTCGATTAATCGACCAGCTTCTTTTACTTTCTAAATATCTTTTCATAAACGGCTCCAAGGGCCTGTTCGAATTTGCCTGTTTTCTTAGGCTTATAATACTGCTTGTTTTTTAGTTTATTCGGCAGATACTGTTGAGCCACCCAACCACTTTCATAATTGTGGGGATATAAATAATCGATTCCTCTGCCAAGTTCGCTTGCCCCTTTGTAATGGGCATCTTTAAGATGTGCTGGTACTTCGCCAATGTTCCCTTTTCGTATATCCTGCAGTGCTTCATCTATTGCTAGAATGGCGGAATTCGATTTAGGAGATAAACATAATTCAATCACAGCATTAGCTAAAGGAATTCGGGCTTCAGGGAATCCGACTCTTTCTGCTGTTTCGATGGCGGCCAATGTTCTGGCGCCAGCTTGAGGGTTGGCAAGAGCAATATCTTCGTACGCGATCACAAGTAACCGTCTACTGATGCTGATAAGGTCGCCGGCTTCAATAAGTCGGGCCAAATAGTGCAAGGCAGCATTTACATCGCTGCCTCTTATCGATTTTTGGAAAGCTGATAAAACATCGTAATGAGCATCCCCATCTTTATCGTGGGCGAAGCTCTTTTTTTGCAAGCATTCCTCAGCAATTTTCAAATCTATATGAATGACACCATTTTCATCCTTCTTTGTTGATAAGATTGCAAGTTCAAGAGCATTCAAGCTGCTTCTTACATCCCCATTCGAAGCTAAGGCAAAATGTTCCAATGCGTCGGGTGTTATTTCAATCGCTAGCTCCCCGTAGCCACGTTCTTCATCTTTTATCGCTCTCATAAGTGCTTGTTGAATATCCTCTACTGATAAGGGTAGCAATTCGAATATTTGACAGCGGCTTCGAATGGCCGGGTTAATTGCATGATATGGATTACTTGTTGTTGCCCCAATTAGAGTAATCATGCCATTTTCAAGATACGGCAAGAGAAAGTCTTGTTTCCCTTTATCAAGGCGATGGACCTCGTCTAATAGCAGAATAACTTTGCCGGACATTTTGGCTTCGGCGGCAACTGCTTCCATATCTTTCTTGTTATTCGTAACAGCGTTCAATGTACGAAAGGCATAACGAGTACTACCCGCAATTGCACTTGCGATCGAAGTTTTTCCGATGCCGGGAGGACCGTATAAGATCATGGATGCCAGTTGTCCTGCTTTCACCATTCGAGAGATTATTTTGTCTTCACCTACAAGATGTTGTTGACCAATAATTTCATCTATCGACCTTGGTCTCATCCGAAATGCAAGCGGTTTTAGTTTCATTTAACATCAACTCTCCAATAAGAATAACCATTTAAAATTATAACTTTACCATAACATTTAATCTTTTAATTTGCATATATTAGGGGGTATTTGTGCTATAATTTCTAATGCCTATCCATTTACTATGAATTTTTTCTTCACGTCTTTTAAGTATGGTCAAAGAAAGAGCAGGTGGTGAAATGGTTAAGAAGAGACAAGGGCAAGTGGCTCAGAGATTTCTTATTTATTTTTCAGGTCTGCTTATCATGGCACTAGGGATTGTCCTGTTAATCAAGGCAGATTTAGGAGCTACGCCTTGGGATGTCTTTCATGTCGGGTTGTATCAGCAATTTGGCCTTACGATTGGTAGCTGGTCGGTAATTGTAGGAATCGTCATCTTGTCAGTTGCTGCAGTAATCTCAAAAGAATTTCCGCAGTTTGGAGCTTTTTTGAATATGATCCTTGTCGGGGTCTTTATTGATATGTATTTAATGATTCCTTTCCTCTCAACTCCACAGGGAATAGCAGGGAAAATCCTGATGTTCTCTCTTGGTGTAGTGTTAATGGGATATGGAATTGGACTTTATATTTCAGCTAGTTTTGGTACGGGTCCACGTGATAGCCTTATGATGGCTCTTACGACCAAAATGAATTGGAAAATCAGAAACGTTCGTGGAGGCATGGAATTGGGTGTCCTTTTGGTAGGGTGGCAGCTCGGTGGTCCTATCTCTTGGGGGACTTTTGTTTTTACCTTCATTATTGGACCGGTTGTCGGATTTGCAATGCCACAGTGTTTTCAATTTGCAGATGCCTTCTTAGATAAAATGGACCATAAGAAAAGTTTAATCATGCCTTTAAATGGCGAAGATTCGAATAGAGGAGCAGATTTATGAAAATATCTACTAAAGGAAGATATGGATTAACAATTATGATAGAACTGGCCAAAAAACATGGTGAAGGTCCAGTATCTCTTAAAACAATCGCACAGACGAATGATTTGTCTGAGCATTATCTAGAGCAGTTGATTGCTCCATTAAGAAATGCCGGACTTGTTAAAAGCATTCGCGGAGCATATGGGGGTTACTTGCTAGGGGATCTTCCATCTAAAATTTCGGCTGGAGATATCATTAGAGTCCTAGAAGGACCAATTAGTCCTGTTGAAGGAATCGAGGATGAAGAACCTGCGAAGAGAGAACTCTGGATTCGCATTAGAGATGCGGTAAAAGATGTACTAGATAATACAACAATCGAGGATTTGGCAAACCACAGTGATGACGGTGAGTCAGATGCTTACATGTTCTATATTTAAGAAAAAATCTTGAAGAAGGTGAATTACTTGGAAAGGATTTATTTGGATCACGCAGCAACTTCTCCTATGCACCCTTCTGTCATTGATACATTAGTGGAAACAATGAATCAACAGTTTGGAAATCCCTCAAGCATCCATTTTTTTGGTCGAGAAGCTCGACACATTGTTGACGAATCGCGTCATGTAATGGCAAGAAGCATAAATGCTAAACATAGTGAGATTATTTTTACCAGCGGGGGAACCGAAGCAGATAATTTGGCCATCATTGGTATTGCAGACGCTTATCAAGGTGCGGGTAAGCATATCATCACAAGTTCAATTGAACACCATGCTGTTTTGCATGCCTGTCACGAGCTTGATAAAAAAGGATTTGAAGTTACCTATCTGCCTGTGGATGAAACGGGGATGATTTCCCTCCATGACCTTAAAGAAGCTCTTCGTCCTGATACAATCTTAGTCAGTGTAATGTTTGGGAACAATGAAGTCGGAACATTACAGCCTATTTCTGAGATTGGAATTCTTTTAGAAGAACATCAGGCGTTTCTTCATACGGATGCTGTACAAGCATATGGAATCGAAAAGATTGATGTCAAAGAAAGTAAAATAGATTTGATGTCAGTTTCTGCACATAAGTTAAACGGGCCAAAAGGAATTGGTTTTCTGTACGCGCGCGAAGGAATTAAACTTTCCCCCCGTCAATTTGGCGGAGAACAAGAGAAGAAGCGTCGGGCTGGAACAGAAAATGTCACGTCTATTGCCGGTTTTAAAAAAGCCATTGAGATTTCACATCAAGAACTAGAAGTGAAACGAGAAAGGTACATCCGCTTCAAGGAATTATTTATGAAGAGGCTTCGTAATAACGAAGTTGTTTTTCAACAAAACGGAAATGTTGAAAATTCACTGCCACATGTATTAAACTTGAGCTTTCCTGGTACAAATGTCGAATCACTGCTTGTCAACATGGACTTAGCAGGACTAGCGGTTTCAAGTGGTTCAGCATGTACGGCAGGTTCCATTGATCCGTCCCATGTACTTGTCGCCATGTTTGGTAAGGAATCTGACCGTATTACAAACTCGGTTCGTTTTAGCTTTGGAATCTTCAATACGGAAGAACAGATTGAAAAAGCGGCCGAAGAAACGTCTAAGATTATCCGGCGTTTAGCGAAATAAATCTTCAGGTGGTCTAACCTGAAAATATATAGTAAAAGTGAAGTGAGATAGATGGAAAGAAAAGATCCAAAAGATACCCGTGTAGTTATCGGAATGTCTGGTGGGGTAGATTCCTCGGTTGCAGCATTATTGTTAAAGCAACAAGGATACGACGTTATTGGCATTTTCATGAAGAATTGGGACGATACCGATGAAAATGGAGTATGTACAGCAACGGAAGATTATGATGATGTAATCCGTGTGTGTAACCAAATCGGCATTCCGTATTATGCGGTTAATTTTGAAAAGCAATATTGGGACAAGGTGTTTACCTACTTCCTTGATGAATATAAGGCGGGCAGAACGCCAAATCCAGATGTAATGTGTAATAAGGAAATTAAGTTCAAAGCTTTCTTGGAGCATGCGATGATGCTTGGAGCTGATTATTTAGCAACTGGACACTATGCACAAGTAGAGTATCGTGATGGGGAGTATAAAATGTTGCGTGGTCTTGATGAAAACAAGGATCAAACATACTTCCTGAACCAATTGACTCAAGAACAATTGAGTAAGGTAATGTTCCCAATAGGCAATCTTGCAAAACCTCGTGTACGTGAGTTGGCAAAAGAAGCCGAACTTGCGACAGCCACAAAGAAGGACAGTACTGGAATTTGTTTCATTGGTGAAAGAAACTTCAAAGATTTCTTAGGCCAATACTTACCTGCTCAGCCAGGTAACATGGAGACAATGGAAGGTGAAGTTAAAGGGAAACATGATGGATTGATGTACTACACCATTGGTCAGCGTCACGGACTTGGAATCGGTGGTTCTGGAGAAGCTTGGTTTGCTATCGGTAAGGACTTGGAACGTAATGTTCTGTATGTCGGTCAAGGATTCGACAACGAAAAACTTTATTCCGATAGAATTACCGCTGTAAATATGAGCTGGGTTTCAGATCATCCAAAGCCATCAGAATTCGAATGCACAGCAAAATTCCGCTATCGTCAGGAAGACAATAAAGTAACGGTAAAAATTCTTGATGATAACAAAGTAGAAGTTATCTTTGCTGAGCCAATCAGAGCCATCACTCCTGGACAAGCTGCCGTGTTCTATCATGGCGACGAATGTCTCGGTGGCGGTACCATTGATGAAGTATTCAAAGATGGACAGCGCCTTACGTATGTAGGGTAAAATAAAGCCTCGATTTCAATTTGAAATCGAGGCTTTATGCTGAAGCTTTAGAGTAGGATAACTGAAAAATATGCTATAATTTCAACTGAATAGGAGTGATTGTAGATGGATAAAAACCAATTAGGTATTCAATATATGCAAGAAGGAAAATGGGAAGAAGCAGCAAAGGTATTCAACGAAGCGATTGAGGAGAACAATACAGATCCAGTAGCTTATATTAACTTTGGTAATGTTCTTGCTGCTGTTGGTGATGAAGAAAAAGCGATGAGATTCTACGAAAAAGCAATGCAGCTTGAGGGAGATACGGCTGCTGCATATTACAGCGCTGGAAATCTTTTTTACAATAAAGAGAAGTTTCAAGAAGCCTCTCAAATGTTTGAAACGGCTATGAAAAAAGGGCTGCAATCTAGCGACAATTATTTCATGTTAGCCATGTCCCTTATCCAATTGGAGCAATACCGCCTTGCTTTGCCATATATGCAAAGAAGCGTTGAACTTGATGAGAATGATTCAGAAGCACGTTTCCAATATGGGATGTGTCTAGCACATCAAGAATTGATCGAAGATTCGATTGTTCAATTTGAAAAATGTATCTCATTGGACCCAGAACATGCAGATTCTTATTATAATCTGGGTGTTGCGTATGGTCTTCAAGATCGTGATGCAGAGGCATTAGCTATGTTTAAAAAAGCGATTGAGGTTCAACCTGATCATGCACTAGCAGGCTACGTTGTAAAGATGTTTGAAGGAAATGAAATAAATTAATTCAGAGAATAGAACTTGAGGGGAGGGAAGCTGATGGAACAACAGGACAAAATGGATTTGTTTTCTGAGCAGGCCAAGTTCGTGAAGGGAAAGCATTTGGTTACCATTTTTCACAATGAACAAAATCTATATACGGTACTTAGGGTTCGTATTGAAGAAACGAACGAAGACTACGACGATAAAGAAGCGGTTGTTACGGGATATTTGCCTAAAATTCACGAACAGGAAACGTATATTTTTTACGGTGAATTTAAGGAACATCCGAAGTTTGGCGTTCAATTTATTGCGAGCCATTTTCGTAAGGATATGCCGCAAACGAAACAAGGGGTAGTGGCTTACCTTTCAAGCGACCTTTTTAAAGGCATTGGAAAGAAGACTGCGGAAAGTATTGTTGACACTCTTGGAGAAGATGCGATTTCAAAAATACTAAATCAGCCATCATTACTTGATACTGTTCCAAAGCTTCCTCCTGAAAAAGCGAAATCATTATATGATTCACTGATGGAACACCAGGGACTCGAACAAGTCTTAGTTGCCCTTAATCAATACGGTTTTGGTCCGCAACTATCGATGAAGATTTATCAAGCTTATAAAGACCAAACCCTTGAAGTGATTCAAAAGAACCCCTATCAGCTCGTTGAATCAGTGGAAGGTATAGGTTTTGGAAGAGCGGATGAACTTGGTTTTCAATTGGGGATTACCGGTAACCATCCAGATCGAATCAAGGCAGCATGCTTATTCGTTTTAGAAAATGAAAGTATGCAAGTAGGACATGTGTACTTACAGGCTAAGGAATTTCTTGAAAAAGTGCAGGCGCTTTTGGAAGAGAATAAACGTGATCAAATCGAGTTTACCGATATTTCAAATGAAATGGTGAAACTTGTTGAAGAAGGAAAACTGATCATTGAAGAGAAGAGGATTTATTCCCCTTCCCTTTATTTTTCCGAAAAGGGGATCATTACGCACATTAAGAGGATTCTTGGTCAAACGCAATATAAAGACCAGTTTCCTGAATCAGAGTTTTTACTTGCCCTTGGAGAGCTGGAAGAAAGGCTCGGGGTACAATATGCGCCTACTCAAAAAGAGGCGATTCAAACGGCATTGATGTCTCCGATGCTGATTTTGACTGGTGGACCCGGAACAGGTAAAACGACTGTAATCAAAGGAATAGTGGAACTTTATGCAGAGCTACATGGTTGCTCCCTAGATGTAAAGGAATATCGAAAAAAAGATGAGCCATTTCCTTTTCTCCTGGCAGCTCCAACAGGCCGTGCGGCAAAGAGGATGACAGAATCCACAGGTCTTCCTGCTGTAACGATACATAGACTGCTTGGTTTCAATGGTGCTGAAGGCTTTGACCACGATGATTCCAAGCCTCTTGAAGGGAAGATTCTCATTGTTGATGAAACGTCGATGGTAGATGTGTGGTTGGCAAATCAGTTATTCAAATCATTGCCCGATGATATTCAAGTCATTTTTGTAGGTGATGAAGATCAGTTGCCTTCTGTTGGTCCAGGCCAGGTTCTAAAAGACTTATTGCAGTCGGAAAGAGTTCCGACGGTTAGACTTACCGATATTTATCGCCAAGCAGAGGGATCGTCGATCATTGAACTTGCTCATGAAATCAAAGAGGGCAAGCTTCCCGATAATATTGGGGTTCAGCAAGCGGATCGTTCCTTTATTAAATGCAATTCGAGTCAGCTTTCTACGGTGATTGAAAAAGTAGCGCTTAATGCAAAGAACAAAGGATATTCCGCACGGGATATTCAAGTGCTTGCACCCATGTATAGAGGACCTGCTGGAATAGACCGTCTAAATGTGCTTCTCCAAGAGATATTTAATCCAAATCCTGAGGGTTCCAGAAAAGAAATTGCTTTTGGCGATGTTAAATATCGCATTGGTGACAAAGTATTGCAATTAGTGAACCAACCTGAAAGCAATGTTTTTAACGGGGACATTGGGGAAATCGTTTCGATTTTTTACGCAAAGGAAAACGTTGAAAAACAGGACATGGTTCTCGTTTCTTTTGACGGAATTGAAGTTACGTACACAAAACAGGATTTGAACCAAATCACACATGCGTATTGTACCTCAGTCCATAAATCACAAGGTAGTGAATTCCCTATCGTAATCCTTCCGCTTGTTAGAAGTTATTACAGAATGCTGAGAAGGAATTTGATTTATACTGCGATCACGAGAAGTAAGCAATTTCTAATCTTGTGCGGTGAAGAAGATGCTTTCAGAATGGGTGTCGAGCGCGCTGATGAACAAGGTAGGCAAACAACGCTATCCATTAAGTTAAAGGAGTCGCTTGCGATTCAGCCTCAAACAGATCAAGTTAATGTGATTGCTGAGGGTAAAGAAGAATCTTATCAAGATATCTATAAGAACGCTGACCCTATGATTGGAATGGAAAACGTTTCACCTTATGATTTCATGCCTCTAAGCTAAAACTATGATTGTTCGGAAAGGTGGGACTTGCTTTGCGGACAATGTCGATGCTAAAGGGAATGCCGGTATTCGATATGAAAACTGGGGTAATCATTGGTGAAGTATGTGACCTAGCCATATCAAGTGACGGAAATGTGGATGGGTTATTGGTGAAAAAAGGGGGATTCTTTAAGCATTCTTGTCTTCTTGATGTCCATGACATAGCTTCATTTGGTTCGGACGGGGTCATGATTGAAGATGCTGAAAAATTGAAATCAATTAAAACACCACCTGAGTATACGTTCTTTCATCATCAATCGTTGAGCGGTAAGATGCTTTACTCTCGACAAGGAGAATCGTTGGGCATGTTGAAAGATGTATATTTTATGGAAGAATTGGGCACAATCGTAGGGTACGAGATAACAGATGGATTCTTTTCGGACATCTCCGAAGGAAAGAGAGTCATCAAATCCATGCAACCCGCGACGATCGGAAAGGATGCCATCATTGTTAATGTAAATACAACGTGAGGTGTTTCTTTCCATGTTCAAGTGTCCAAATTGCCAAAGTAAAGATATTGGAAAAATTGGAATCAACCAGTATTATTGCTGGAGCTGTTTTATAGAGTTATCAGTTTCTAAAGGCATGATCAATACGCACCAGGTTGAAGAAGATGGATCATTAAGTTCTTTGGACGATTTGTTTGAGGAAGAAGAACGTCGTTACACCCTTTAATACAAAGGCTCTTTTCGTAAACATTGTTGTTATTGGAACAAGAAAAAGCCGGCAGTAGGGCTTTTTCTATACCGAAACCATATGGAATTTGCGTTTAGATTTTTTAATACACGAAAAGAGCACAAAATAAGAATCTTTACGTATTATTTCAAATTCCGTATAAGCAACAATAAATGCGAAAACAGACAATACAAACAAGAGGTGACGGACATGAATAAGATGATGACTTCGATTGTTGCTTTTGGTGTTGGTATGGTTGCGTACAACTACGCTCAAAAAAATAACATGATGTCCGGTCGACAAATGAAAAAGTTACAAAAGAAAATTACAAGAGCAATGTTTTAAGCTTGCTCATTTATTAAATAAACCCTCTCTTTTTGAGAGGGTTTGTTTTTTAGGAATAAATTACCTATGTGTCACTCACAATATGAAAGACAGGGGGGATCAGATTTGGATATTCGAATGAAGTGGTTTTACATGCTTGGTTATCTGTTGCTCTTATTTATTGTGGTTTTTATCTTTTTGAAACTTAGCTTTTTTTGGTTGCCAATAATAAATGTCCTATTAAAATTGCTTACGCCTTTTTTTATTGCAGCCTTTATCACTTATTTGCTGCATCCTGTCATCGAACGCCTTCATGAACGAGGACTACATCGTGGCGTGGCCATTTTCTTAATCTACTCCCTCTTTTTCGGCGGAATAGGGTTTGCTTTCTACAAAGGGATTCCTGTTTTTATTAGTCAGATCAAAGATTTGTCCGAAAATTCTCCGGCTTTTGCAAATCAATACAAAAGCTTGTTGAGAGATTTACAAGAAAAAACAG
Source organism: Bacillus sp. cl95 (assembly GCF_900115925.1). Lineage (GTDB taxonomy): Bacteria > Bacillota > Bacilli > Bacillales > Cytobacillaceae > Neobacillus_A. The sequence continues at coordinate 322,029 of NZ_FOYF01000002.1, forward strand.
AATACTTACCAATAGGGTTTCAAAATGGCATCAATGATGGCATCAATGGTTTAGAGAAAAAACTAGAGAATTTGCTTGAAGCGGTCATGCTCGGATTAATGAATTTGCTTAATTCTGCATTATTGATTGCGATTATCCCTTTCATTGCCTTTTATATGCTAAAGGACTTCAATCTCATGAAAAGAGCTGTATGGTATATGACGCCTAAAAGATGGAGGCGAGAAGGCATTCATTTTTTGAAAGATGTGAATGTTTCGCTCGGCGGTTATATTCGTGGACAGCTTCTGGTATGTACCATCATTGGGACTATATCGGCCATCTCATTCTGGTTTATAGATTTAAAGTATCCTTTAGTGCTCGGCTTGATTATTGGCTTAACAGATATCATTCCATATTTTGGGCCTATCCTAGGTGCAATACCGGCAGTCATAATCGCAGCCACTTATTCACCAAAGATGATTTTGATTACATTGATCATCATTTTTGCACTGCAATTTTTGGAAGGCAACATTCTTTCACCATACATTGTCGGGAAAAGCTTGCATTTGCACCCGCTATTAATCATGTTTGCCTTACTTGCAGGTGGAGAAATTGGTGGGATATTAGGAATGATTCTTGCAGTTCCTGTGCTTTCCGTAACAAAAGTGGCCATCATGCATGCAAAAGACCATTTTTCTAAAAATAAAATGGACCATCCAACCGTGTAACCATTGGAAATATTGACAAACTTTTCTGCTGTCGATATAATTCGGCTATAGATTATTTGCAAAGACAATTTAACATGAAAAATGTAGAAGGATCGAGTACGTTATAGACCATCTGACACAAGTTTTGTGCAAGAGAGAAGTTCCCATGGCTGGAAGGAACTTTAGATGAAGGATAACGGAAGGCTAATCCTGAGTGCAGCTAATCACTGCCGTTTGCCGCGTTAAGGTGTAATTGAGGGATGGATACGCAATTTGTATTCATAAATCAGGGTGGTACCGCGAGCAAGCTCTCGTCCCTGTTTGGGATAGGGCTTTTTTTGTTGTCTTTTTTTACATATTTAAGGAGGTAGGAACAAACATGAAATATTTAACTGGTTCCCAAATACGTCAATTGTTTTTGGATTTCTTCAAAGAAAAAGGTCATAGCATTGAGCCAAGTGCTTCACTTGTCCCACATGATGATCCGTCATTGCTTTGGATCAACAGCGGTGTCGCAACATTAAAAAAATACTTTGATGGCCGCGTGATTCCTGATAATCCAAGAATCACAAATGCACAAAAATCGATCCGTACAAATGATATTGAAAATGTAGGAAAAACAGCTCGTCACCACACATTCTTTGAAATGCTAGGGAATTTTTCAATAGGGGAATACTTCAAAGTCGAAGCTATTGAGTGGGCATGGGAATTCTTGACGGATGATAAATGGGTAGGATTTGATCCAGAGAAGCTATCTGTAACGATTCATCCTGAAGATACTGAAGCATTCGATATTTGGAGTACAAAAATTGGTGTCCCTGCTGAACGAATCATTCGTTTAGAAGGGAACTTCTGGGATATCGGGGAAGGCCCAAGTGGTCCGAATACGGAAATCTTCTACGATAGAGGTCCTGAATACGGTGATGACCCATCTGATCCAGAATTATATCCTGGTGGAGAAAACGAACGTTACTTAGAAGTATGGAACCTTGTTTTTTCTCAGTTTAATCACAATCCTGATGGAACATATACACCACTTCCAAAGAAAAACATTGATACAGGAATGGGACTTGAAAGGATGACATCTGTCGTTCAAAACGTTCCAACAAACTTTGATACCGATTTATTTATGCCTATTATCCGCGCAACTGAAGAAATTTCAGGGGATAAATATCGCGTTGATAAAGAAAAAGATGTTGCTTTCAAGGTGGTTGCTGACCATATTCGTACAGTTGCATTCGCCATTGGAGATGGAGCGCTTCCTTCGAATGAGGGTCGTGGATATGTTTTAAGAAGACTACTTCGTAGAGCTGTCAGATACGCAAAACAAATTGGTATTAACAAACCATTCATGTATGGCTTGGTTCCAGTTGTTGGTGAAATCATGGCTGATTTCTATCCAGAAGTAAAAGAAAAAACCGAATTCATTCAAAAAGTAATCAAGAACGAAGAAGAGCGTTTCCATGAAACACTTCACGAAGGACTTTCCATCTTGGCAAGCGTCATTAAGAAGGAAAAAGAAAAGGGCAGCGATACCATTTCCGGCGTTGATACTTTCCGTCTATATGATACTTATGGGTTCCCGGTTGAGCTTACAGAGGAGTATGCGGAAGAAGAAGGCATGAAGGTAGATCATGCTGGATTCGAACAAGAGATGGAAGCGCAACGTGAGCGTGCTAGAGCAGCTCGTCAAGATGTTGATTCCATGCAGGTGCAAGGTGGCGTACTTGGTGAAATCAAGGTTGCAAGTAAGTTTGTCGGATACGATCAGTTTTCCGTTAATGCAACTGTTGTAGCTCTTGTCCAAAATGGTCAACTTGTAGAAGCAGTATCCAAAGGGGAGGAAGTTCAAATTATCCTTGATGAAACTCCTTTTTATGCAGAGAGCGGTGGTCAGGTTGCAGACCGTGGTACGCTCGGAGCTAACGGCTTAAAAGTAGTGATCAAGGACGTTCAAAAAGCTCCAAATGGTCAACACTTACACAAAGCAATGGTTGAAGAAGGAATGCTGAAGGTAAACGATATGGTTAAAGCATCAATTAATGAGGCATCACGTGTGAAATTGATTAAAAACCATACGGCTACCCACTTACTTCACCAAGCATTAAAAGATGTACTTGGTACTCATGTTAACCAAGCTGGTTCTCAAGTTGGACCTGATCGCTTGCGCTTTGACTTCTCTCATTTCGGTGGAATCAAACCGGAAGAATTAGAACAAATCGAAACGATTGTAAACGAGAAGATTGGGCAAAATATCCAGGTTCAAATAGATTTAAAACCAATCGCTGAAGCAAAAGAAATGGGTGCAATGGCCCTATTTGGAGAAAAATACGGAGAAATTGTACGTGTTGTCCAAGTCGGAGATTACAGCCTGGAACTTTGTGGAGGGTGTCACGTTCCTAATACGTCTGTTATCGGATTATTTAAGATTGTTTCCGAAAGCGGGATTGGCGCTGGTACTCGTCGTATTGAAGCTGTAACAGGAGAAGCAGCTTACCAATTATTAAACGAACAAGTAGGTATGCTGAAAGAGGCTGCTGAGAAACTTAAAGCTAATCCAAAAGACCTTTCAAGCCGAATTGACGGTTTAATGGCTGAAGTGAAACAACTTCAACGTGAAAATGAATCATTAGCGGCAAAATTGGGTAACATTGAAGCTGGAAACCTTGTTTCACAAGTGAAAGAGGTAAACGGGGTAAAAGTATTAGCTTCAAAAGTACAGGCAGCTGATATGAATAACTTGCGCAATATGGCTGATGACTTAAAGCAGAAGTTGCAATCTGCCGTTATCGTACTTGGAAGTGCACACGAAGGCAAAGTCAATTTGATCGCAGCTGTTACTAGCGATTTAATTGAAAAAGGCTACCATTCTGGAAAGCTTATTAAGGAAGTTGCGGGTCGTTGCGGTGGAAGCGGTGGCGGACGTCCGGATATGGCTCAAGCTGGTGGAAAAGACCCAGAAAAATTGGATGAAGCTCTACAATATGCGGAAGAATGGGTTAAATCCGTTTGATAATAGGACAAAGTAGTGTAGAATGTAATTAATGAGGAACTGCTTCTGTCCCGTTACTTATAAAGTGAGGTGTACGCAATGAGCTCCCTTGACAAAACGATGAGGTTTAACTTTCCTGAAGAACCGTTTGAACATGATGTAAAAGAAGTTCTTTTTCAAGTGTACGACGCACTGCAGGATAAAGGATACAATCCGATCAATCAAATTGTTGGGTACCTTCTCTCAGGAGACCCCGCTTATATCCCGCGCCATCGGGATGCTCGTAATATCATCCGTAAACTTGAGCGTGATGAGATGATTGAAGAACTAGTAAAATCATATTTAAAACAGCAGCGAGAGGGTTAACGTATGCGTATTATGGGGTTGGATGTCGGCTCCAAAACAGTTGGGATTGCAATTAGTGATGAGCTGGGCTGGACTGCTCAAGGCTTGAAGACGCTGAAAATCAATGAAGACAGAAACGTGTTTGGTTTTGACGAAATTGGTGAAATAATAAAAGAGTATGGTGTAGAGAGTGTCGTGGTCGGTTATCCGAAAAATATGAACGGTTCCATTGGACCACGCGGAGAAGCTAGCAAAAGGTTTGCCTCCGAACTTGAAGAACGATTTCAAGTGCCTGCTATACTCTGGGACGAGCGTCTTACCACTATGGCAGCTGAACGTGTGTTACTGGAAGCTGACGTGAGCAGGGCTAAAAGAAAAAAAGTCATCGATAAGATGGCTGCGGTATTTATTTTACAAGGCTACCTAGATAGCAAAAACTAATGAGGTGAAAAACATGAACCACGGTGAAAACAATATTACTGTAGTAGATGAAAACGGCAACGAGCAATTATGTGAGGTTTTGTTTACATTTGATTCTGATGAATTCGGAAAATCTTATGTACTTTATTACCCTATCGGAGCTGACGAAGGTGACGATGAAGAAATCGAAATCCACGCTTCAGCTTTCATTCCTAGTGAAGACAATGTAGATGGAGAACTTTCTCCAATCGAAACGGATGAAGAATGGGAAATGATCGAAGAAATGCTTAACACTTTCTTGGATGAGCAAGAAGGCGAAGAATAATAAATATGTGTGTAGAAAAATGACCGTCTAAAGACGGTCATTTTTTTTGTCTTTTTTCCTTTAATCCGCCCGTAATTGACATTTTTCAACGTCTATGCTGAAATTATTGTGACGTTAGTCTTGCTTTTTTTACATTATGTCTTATTTAAATAAGAAAATAATGTATAATATTGGGTAAGAGATAATCAGATTTTCTAAGGGGTTGCCCTTCAGAAAGGGGAGGGGAATGAAAATGTCATCCGATAAGAATAAATCTAAAAAAGAAATTATTCGCGAAAAAATGATGGAACACCAAGGTGAAGCTAAGATTGTTAGAAGAATCGTCCTCATTGTGTCGCTGGCCATCATTATAGGCGCTTTGGCTATAGGCGGAGGTGGTTACTTATACATCAAATCAGCATTAGAGCCGCTGGATCCAGGTAACAAAAAAATTAAGATGGTTAACATCCCGATTGGGTCTTCTGTAACCGGAATTGCTAATTCACTTGAAGAAAAGGGAATTATTAAGGATGCAAAAGTATTCAAATACTATGTAAAATTTAAGAACGAATCAGGATTTATGGCAGGCGAATATCAAATGACTCCGTCCATGACCATTCCTCAAATCATTACAAGTTTAAAAACAGGGAAGGTCATGCAGGAAGTAGCGATGAAAGTGACGATTCCTGAGGGTAAGCAGTTAAAGGAGATTGCGCAAATCATGGCTGAAGCTACTGGACTTACTGCCGATGAAGTATTTGCGAAGTTGAATGATAAAGAATTTATAAAAATGCTGATGGGAAAATACCCTGATTTGTTGACAGAAGAAATCATAAGTCCAAAGGTTATGTATCCTCTTGAAGGATACTTATTCCCGGCTACTTATCCGTTCTATACAAAAGAACCAACCGTTGAAATGATGGTAACAACGATGCTTGATAAGACTCAATCCATATTGGATGCCTACAAAAAAGAAGCCTTAATTAAGGAATTTACTTCGCATCAGCTTCTGACAATGGCGTCATTGATTGAGGAAGAAGCTACAGCAAAAGCGGATCGAAAAACGATCGCAAGTGTTTTTTATAATCGTATTGAGGAAGGCATGATGTTACAAACGGATCCAACGGTCCTATACGCAAAAGGAAAGCATAAGGAAAGAGTTTTGTATGAAGATTTGGAAGTGGAGTCGCCTTTCAATACTTATAAAAATCTTGGACTCCCACCAGGACCCATTGCAAATGCCGGAGTTATGTCGATTGAAGCTGCGTTAGAGCCTTCTGAAACAGATTTTCTATATTTCCTGGCTACAGGAGAAGGTAAGGTCATCTTTACAAAAACACTTGAAGAACACAATCGTGAAAAAGACAAGTACATCACAAATAAAAAATAATAAAACAAAAGGGGAAAGTTCGCATTTCCCCTCTTTTTATGTTAAAATGGTTCAAGTGTTTTTAATGTCGAAATCTGTTAGCTTTGGTGTCGTTAGGACCAAGCTTTTCTTGATAGCGTAACAAACAGAAAAAGTGTGTGTCTTGCAAGTTGTTTAGACCCGTTATTCTGTGAAACGCTATTTTTTCATGTCTAAAAGAAAAAACTTAAAGAAAAACTTCTTTTTAAGGATAGAGGTGGGGCAGCTTGATTAACGAAAAGCTGCAAGCTTATTTAGAGAATCTAGTTCCTGAACGCAACAGTTTGCTTCTAGAAATGGAAGAGTATGCGCAACAACATGCCGTACCAATTATGGAACGGACAGGAATTGAAATATTGTTGCAATTACTTAGAATACAAGACGCAAAAAATATATTGGAAGTAGGTACTGCGATCGGTTACTCTGCGCTTAGAATGGCAACTGCGCTACAAGAAGCAAAAATCGTAAGTATCGAAAGAGATGATGAGCGTTTTCAGCTTGCTGAAGCTTTTATTGCTAGATCGGAAATCGGAAATCGCATTAAATTGATTCATGCAGATGCTCTTGAAGCTGAAGCAGAGATTAGTACAACCGCACCATACGATGTTATTTTTATTGATGCAGCAAAGGGACAGTATAAAAAATTCTTTGAACTTTACTCGAAATATTTGAATGAAGATGGCGTCATCATTACGGATAATGTCCTATTCAAAGGATTGGTATGTGAAGAGGAAATCGAGAGCAAACGGATACGAAGTTTGGTTCGTAAGATAGATGCATACAATCAATGGTTAAGCACTCATCCTGAATATGACACGGTCATTTTACCTGTTGGCGATGGAGTTGCCATTACACGAAAAAAACATATGCAAGAAGAGGTGACAGATAATGAATAAGCCAGAGTTGCTAGTAACTCCTATTCATATAGATGATATTCCCGCTTTGATTGAGGCAGGTGCAGATGCTTTCGTAATCGGTGAGCAGAGATACGGATTGAGGCTTGCAGGCGAATTCAATAGGGATGATGTCAGAAAAACCATTGAACTCTCCCATGCTAAAGGAGTAAAAGTTTATGTAGCTATGAATGCAATTTTTCATAATGACAAGATTGAAGAATTGAAGGGCTATATTGAATTTCTTTCCGAAGTAAAAGCTGATGCTATCATTTTCGGAGATCCTGCTGTATTAATGACTGTAAAAGAAGTTGCACCTCACATGCAGTTGCACTGGAATACTGAAACTACGGCAACGAATTGGTATACATGCAATTATTGGGGACGTAAAGGGGCTAAAAGGGCTGTCCTTGCAAGAGAAATTAACATGGATGCTATCTTGGAAATGAAAGAAAATGCTGAAGTAGAGATTGAGGTTCAAGTACATGGCATGACATGCATGTTCCAATCAAAACGTTCCTTGCTGGGCAACTATTTCGAATATCAAGGAAAAGCTCTGGAAGTAGGAAATCGTCAAAAACAAACAGATATGTTCCTGCACGATAAGGAACGTTCTAACAAGTATCCTATTTTTGAAGATGAGAATGGGACGCATATTATGAGCCCAAACGATATTTGCATCATCGACGAACTTCAGGAAATGCTTGAAGCGGGCATTGATTCTTTTAAAATCGATGGCATTTTAAAGACATCTGAATACATTATCACGGTAACAAAAGCTTATCGTAAAGCGATCGATGCTTTTATGGAAGACCCTGAGCTTTACGAAGAGAAAAAAGAAGATTTATTAAACGAAATCGAAGAAATTCAGCCTGAAAACAGACCATTGGATACAGGATTCTTCTTTAAAGAGACTGTTTACTAAATAACCGTAAAGGAGGTTCGAAGTCATGAATGTCATGCATGATAAAATATCAGAAATCATCGATGGTAAACGCGTAATTGTAAAAAAGCCTGAACTGCTTGCACCTGCTGGAAACCTTGAAAAGCTCAAGATTGCTGTCCAATATGGAGCTGATGCAGTATTTATCGGTGGACAAGAGTACGGTTTACGTTCAAATGCCGGTAACTTTACATTTGAAGAAATGAAAGAAGGCGTTGAGTTCGCCCAAAAGTATGGTGCGAAAATTTACGTTACAACTAATATTTTTGCTCATAATGAAAATATTGATGGTTTGGAAGAGTACTTGTTTGGGCTCCAGGAAGCAGGGGTAGCGGGAATTATCGTAGCGGATCCATTAATCATTGAAACTTGTCGCCGTGTTGCACCAAACGTTGAAGTACACTTGAGTACCCAGCAATCACTGTCCAACTGGAAAGCTGTTCAGTATTGGAAGGAAGAAGGGTTGGAGCGTGTCGTTTTGGCTCGAGAAACCGGAGCTGAAGAGATTCGCGAAATGAAGGAAAAGGTAGATATCGAAATCGAGGCTTTCATTCATGGAGCAATGTGTATAGCTTATTCTGGACGCTGTACGCTAAGTAATCATATGACGGCAAGGGATTCTAATAGAGGCGGTTGTTGTCAGTCATGTCGATGGGACTATGATTTATATAAATTAGAAGGCGATAACGAAACAGCCCTTTTCAACGATGAAGATGCTGCCTTCGCAATGAGTCCGAAAGATCTTAACTTAATTCAATCCATTCCAAAGATGATTGAGCTTGGAATTGATAGCTTGAAAATTGAAGGAAGAATGAAGTCCATCCATTATGTTGCAACGGTTGTTAGTGTGTATCGAAAAGTTATCGACGCTTACTGTGCGGATCCAGAGAACTTTACAATCAAGCAAGAATGGTTGGATGAATTAGACAAATGTGCTAATCGCGAGACTGCATCTGCCTTTTTCGAAGGTATACCTGGGTATAAAGAGCAAATGTTTGGTAATCATAGCAAGAAGACGACCTTTGACTTTGCTGGCTTAGTGCTTGATTATGATGCCGAAACCCAAATGGTAACCCTCGAACAACGTAATTACTTTAAACCTGGTCAAGAAGTTGAATTCTTCGGACCGGAAATCGAAAATTTCACGCATGTTATTGATAAAATTTGGGATGAAGATGGCAATGAACTTGATGCAGCAAGACACCCACTTCAGATTGTCCGTTTTAAAATGGACAAACCTGTTTACCGTAACAACATGATGCGAAAGGAGAACTAACATGAAACGCAAACCAGTTGTTATAGGAGTAACCGGTGGGTCTGGTTCAGGAAAAACAAGTGTAACGAAAGCTATTTATGAGAGTTTTAAGGGACACTCTATTTTAATGCTAGAGCAAGACTACTACTATAAAGATCAAAGTGATTTGCCGATGGAAGAAAGATTGAAAACCAATTACGACCATCCGCTTGCCTTTGATAATGACCTTCTCATTGAACATATTGAAAAGCTATTAAAGTTTGAAGCGATTGAAAAGCCTGTTTATGATTATGCCATTCATACTCGTTCAAATGAAATCATACCTGTGGAGCCTAAGGATGTTATCATTCTTGAGGGGATACTTGTTCTTGAAGACGAGAGATTACGCGATTTAATGGATATTAAGCTTTTTGTCGACACAGATGCTGATCTACGCATCATTAGACGTATGCTTCGTGACATTAAAGAACGTGGACGCACAATTGATTCCGTTATCGATCAATATGTAAATGTGGTACGTCCAATGCACAATCAATTTATCGAACCATCAAAGCGTTATGCAGATATTATTATTCCAGAAGGCGGCCATAATCACGTTGCAATCGATTTAATGGTCACAAAAATTCAAACAATTCTTGAACAAAAATCAATTTTGTGAAACAATAGGATAGATATTTTATAATTAACAGTCTATTTAGACTGAAGTAAAGTGCGCGCCCTTTCTAAGGACGCGCTCCTATGCATTTGTGACCTCGCTGAGACATAATGCACTACATACCTATTACACAACCTGTTGGGGGATTGTGAAGACTAGAAGGAGTGAGTTTTTTGGCTGCAGAGAAAGTATTTCCTATGACACAAGCAGGAAAAGAAAAATTAGAGCAAGAAATCGAATACTTGAAATCGGTTAAACGTAAAGAAGTGGTAGAGCGTATAAAAATTGCTCGAAGCTTTGGAGATCTTTCCGAGAACTCTGAGTACGATTCTGCTAAAGAAGAGCAAGCGTTTGTTGAAGGTAGAATTACAACTTTAGAAAACATGATTCGCAATGCTAAGATCATCGAAGAAGCTGAGTCAACTGCTGATGCAGTTATGTTAGGACGTTCTGTTACTTTCATTGAATTGCCAAACGGTGACGAAGAAAGCTATACGATTGTAGGAAGTGCTGAAGCAGATCCGTTTGAAGGAAAGATTTCAAATGATTCACCAATTGCAAAAAGCCTAATGGGTAAAAAAGTTGGCGATGAAGTATCTGTTCAAACCCCAGGTGGAGAAATGCACGTTCGTATCACATCAATTAAATAATAGAATTTCGAATCATATTGTGAGCGCTTTATTCCAATAAAATGTTTGAAATTCATAAACCTCGTCAAAACTTTTGACGAGGTGTTTTTATGTGGAGAAAAAGAGCATTGGGCATGGTAATCTTTTGTCTCATCGGATTTTCGTTACTATTAGCGAGATTGGCTGAAATTCAGCTTATCTCGACAGAGAGCTTTTCTAAGCATAATGTGAATTTATTAGAAGCAAGTGTAAGACAAAGGTCTCAAGAAATGGTAATCGATAATGGGCGAGGGAATTTTTTAGACCGTAATGGAGAATCACTTACACATACAAAAATCCCTGTACTTATTCTTTTTCCTTTTTTATCCCGGATGGAATGGGATGTAGAAAAAGTTGCCGAAATTACTGGCGTTCATAAAGAAGATTTGATTGATAGTATTAAGAATGCAAAAGATCCCTTTGCTTTTGGGGATCCCGAACCGGTAAAGTTGACTACTTCGCAAATGGAAAAGATAAATGCCCTAAGAATTCCGGGAGTTTTTGCAGTTGAAAGAAAGTATGAGAAGGAAAGATTTCTTGCAGAACAATTAATAGGGTTAGTAAGAGAAAATCCTAAAGAATTATTGAAGCGTTATCCAGACAAGGAATTGGCACCTGAAACGTTAATTGGCGTTTCAGGCATGGAGTCTAGTTTTGATGAGTTTCTTCTTCCAGAGGGAAAATCAAAATTAGTCTTTCATGTGGATGGAGACGGTGCTCCGCTATTTGGCATCAATGTAAAATATGTTGACCCAGCTAATCCTTTTTATCCAGTAAATATTAGGACGACGATTGATAGGGAACTGCAGGATAACTCAGAAAAACTAGTCGATCAGTATGGAATTAAACGGGGCGGGTTGGTATTGTTAGATATTGAATCTAACTCCATATTAGCGATGGTTTCAAAGCCTTCTGTGAACAAGAATAATCCTTTTGATGGTGCAGGTCTTACTAATATGATGTTGAAACAGCAAATAGCTGGTTCTGTTTTTAAGACGGTTGTTGCCGCAGCTGCCATTGATTATAACCTTGACGATCCTGGACGTACCTTCGATTGCAGTCGAAAATTGAACGGGAAGCCAGATTTGAAATATAATCATGGAATGCTGAATTTTGAAGACAGCTTTGCAAGAAGTTGCAACCAAACATTTGGGCAATTGGCTAAAGACCTAAAAGATATTGATCCTGACATTCTCGAAAATTATGCTAAGAAGTTGGGCGTAATTGGTCGTGTCGGGTGGGAAGGTCCGGTCTTTCATACAAGCAATTTCAAACAGCTTCCTGAAGAAGATGTAGGCCGAGTTTTTTTATCGGATGACGCAAAACGGGATGATAATTTTGTGGCACTTTCAGGAATTGGGCAGCATGAAGTTCGCGTTACACCTCTAGCCGTTGCAAATATGATGGCGACGATAGCAAGGGGAGGTAAGAAAGAGTCTGTAAGGGCTTCTTCTAAGATTGAATATAAAAACGGAACAACCATGATAGATTTTGATAAAACAATCATAAAAGGTGATTCTATCGCTCCCTATACCGCTATGAATCTGCAAAGATTACTTCGTGAAGTGGTATTGAATGAAAAAGGTACGGGAAGATGGTTCAAAGACCTTCCCTTAGAAGTAGCCGGAAAATCCGGTACTGCAGAAACGGGTGTTTTCGTAGATAAAAAACAGTTGCATAACAAATGGTTTGCAGGCTACTTTCCCTATCAAAATCCAAAATATGCTCTCGTGACAGTCAATTTAGATGTTTTTGAAGATGAGGGTGGAGTGAATCCGTTGTTTGCTGATATGGTCAAAATGATTGCTGAAAATGATATGAATAAATAATGTATCAGAACCCGTTTGCAATGCTGGGATAACGGGTTTTTATCGTGTTTAAATTATTCTGTTTATGTACTTTTTGTGAAACTTATTGAATGTTCCGGAAAATTGGATGGATTTTTATCTGAATTGGACAAATGTATGCGGAATTTTGATTAATCTTTTCTATTCAGGCAGCTCATGATATGTTACATGAATGGTATGTAAAGTGGCAAAAGTGAAAATCCTTCATGTTTTGCGCAAGTCATGTTAGAATGTTCACATCCTTAATGCTTGGGAGGTTTATAGATTGAATCATGAGAATTCTAGGACTGGTTTTCGGTCAAAAAGAAAGAAAACGAACCTAATTTTGAATAGCCTTATTGGATTGGTTATTCTTTTAATCATTATCGTTTCCGCAGTTATCTTCATGGGTGATGATGAAAATGCTAATCAAGAGAAAGCAAAGACAAACAATGTGGCATCTGAAAAAGCTGCAAAAAATAAAAAAGATGAGAATGAATCTGCAGTTGTAACCGATGAAGAAGATTCGGAAGTGGTGAATGAAGAATCTGAGGGCGCAGAAGAATCTGAGGACTCTGAAACAGCTCTTGAACCTGAAACGGATAATGTTGTAACGAGTGGCGGAAGTGACTCAAATGTAGAAGAAACGATTGAAAACCCAGGCTGGAAGTCTGTTGGCACTACTCAATCCGGTGATCATGCAACTGTCTATGATGAGAGTTCTGCTGACTGGCAGGAAATGCTGGCAGCTATGTCATATGCTACTGGAATTGATCAAAGCAATATGACGGTCTGGTACCTTGGAAACAATAACGGTAATCCAAATTCTTCAATCGGTACTGTTTCAACGAAGGATAAGCAGCAAACTTATCGAGTTTATCTTGATTGGGTAGATGGTCAAGGCTGGAAACCTGCGAAGGTTGAAAAATTGGTTGAAAACGATAAAGACTAACAATTGGTAGTGAAGGTGGCAGACACCTTCACTTTTTTTGTCCACAAAACTACATTAAAATTCTGGCTAATAAAAAATTGCTGACTTCAGCTCTTTTTTGCCTTAAAGTGAACGACAGCCGTAAAATAAGGTTTTCCTGTTTCTTCAATGTGCATTTGGTGGGAAACAGAGTGTACTGTTAGAAGAATCGTCTTATTGATTTCAATTTGATTATTTATTTTTCTTTCCAACGTTCTTAAGTCCCCAGCGTCAAAAAATTCAACTTTATCTTCAATTAAATCAAACTGAAAATTCATTATATCTTTCCTCCTCTTTCATAAAAACAATTGTAGTGTTAGAAGGCATAACTCGCAACTCTTTGGTTGAATATCTACAAACAATATGCTAAATTGGGAACAAGAATTATTTTAAATCATACTATACTGATAGGAATTATAAGTATATAATAGGGGTGGCAATGATGGGGAGAGAATTCTTAGAACTATTTGAGCAATGGGCAGATTCTTATGATGAAACAGTGGTCGGACATGATTTGGAATACAAAGAAGTTTTCAAGCACTATGAACAGATTCTTGAAGAAGTTGCTGAAAGATCCTTCGGACATGTCATTGAATTTGGAGTGGGTACAGGAAACCTTACAAACAAACTATTAGAGAAGGGTTTAGAGGTTACTGGTATTGAGCCTTCGCCTTCCATGAGAAAAATTGCACAGGAGAAATTAGGAGAACGTGTAACCATTCTTGATGGTGATTTTCTAAACTTTCCATTCCTTGAAAAAGTAGATACATTAGTAAGCACATATGCATTTCATCACCTAACCGATAATGAAAAAGCGGAAGCGATAGCCACCTATGGAAAGCTGTTGCCCCAAGGTGGTAAAATAGTATTTGCGGATACAATGTATGAATCTGAAGCAGAGTATAAAAAAGCCATTTCAGATAGCATCCAAAAAGGTTTCCTTAATCTTGCAACGGATTTGCAAACAGAGTACTACACAACAATGCCGATTTTGAGGGGAATCCTTGAAAGTAATGGATTCGTTGTTAAGTTTTCAAAGTGCAATGATTTTGTTTGGTTAATGGAGGCTGAAAAACAATAGAGAAAGAGGAATGAAAAATGAAAATAGCAATCATCGGAGCAATGGAAGAAGAAGTGACCCTACTACGCGAAAATATTCAAGATGCATCTCAGGAAACAGTTGCAGGATGCGAATTCACTTTTGGTAAGATGCATGGCAAGGATGTCATTTTGTTACGCTCAGGAATCGGCAAAGTGAATGCAGCAATGTCAACAACGATTCTTTTAGAAAAATATAAGCCGGATTACATTATCAACACAGGATCAGCTGGTGGTTTCAATCCTGACCTAAACGTTGGTGACGCGGTCATTTCTACAGAAGTTCGTCATCATGATGTGGATGTAACGGCTTTTGGATATGAATACGGTCAAGTACCACAATTACCTGCTGCTTTTTTAGCAAATGAAGGCCTTGTCAAACTTGCTGAAACTTCTGCAAAGGAAATTGAGGGAATCCAGACTGTTAAAGGTCTTATCGCTACAGGAGATTCATTTATGCATGACCCTGTAAGAGTCGAAGATGTTCGCGGTAAGTTTACTGATCTTCAGGCTGTAGAAATGGAAGCAGCAGCGATCGCACAAGTTGCCCACCAATTCGGAACACCTTTTGTTATCATTCGTTCACTTTCTGATATCGCTGGGAAGGAATCCAATGTTTCTTTCGATCAATACCTAGAAAAAGCAGCATTGCATTCTGCGAATCTTGTTATGAAAATGGTAGCAGGTTTAAACGAAAATTAAGCTGTAAAGGCAGGGGGACATCTTGAAAGTCTATAAAAATGTTCATGAGTTAATCGGTCACACACCTGTAGTAGAGATAACTCAGTTTGAACTACCTGCAGGAGTAAGAGTATTTGCCAAATTAGAACTCATGAATCCTGGTGGTAGCGTAAAAGACCGTCTCGGTCAGGAATTGCTCAATGAAGCCATTCAAAGTGGTAAGCTTGACGAAGGTGGAACGGTAATTGAACCAACGGCAGGCAATACGGGTATTGGATTGGCATTGGCGGCCATAAACAAAGGAATTAATGTCATCTTCTGTGTTCCGGAAAAGTTCAGCATTGAAAAGCAAGAATTAATGAAGGCCCTCGGAGCAACCATCGTACATACTCCGACTTCGGAAGGTATGAAAGGGGCTATTGAGAAAGCAAAACAATTGCTTGTAGAAATCCCGAATTCCTATTGTCCTCAACAATTTGGAAATCCAGCAAACCCAGAAACTTATTACAAGACTCTTGGGCCTGAATTATGGGAGCAATTGGATGGGCAGCTAAATGTCTTCGTAGCAGGTGCAGGTACTGGTGGTACATTCATGGGAACTGCACGATACTTAAAGGAAAAGAATGCAAATATCAAGACTGTTATCGTTGAGCCCGAGGGATCCATTCTTAATGGCGGTGAGTCTGGTCCACACAAAACCGAAGGCATTGGAATGGAGTTTCTTCCGGACTACATGGATCAAAAGTACTTCGATGCCATTCATACGGTTTCTGACGACGATGCTTTTAAACTAGTCAAGGAATTGGCTCGAAAAGAAGGGCTCCTAGTGGGAAGTTCATCTGGGGCAGCTTTTCATGCCGCATTACTTGAAGCAAAGAAAGCGGCACCTGGCACAAATATTGTTGTTATTTTTCCAGACGGCAGTGAGCGTTATTTAAGTAAGAAAATATATGAAGGGGGTATATAAGTGAGAAAGAAAACCAAACTTATTCATGGTGGAATTAGTAGCGATCCATACACAGGCGCAGTTTCAATACCTATTTATCAAGTAAGTACGTACAAGCAAGATGGTGTTGGTGGTCATAAAGGCTTTGAGTACTCCCGCACAGGTAATCCAACACGCCATGCATTAGAAGAGCTGATTAAGGATTTAGAAGGCGGAGAAGCTGGTTTTGCTTTTGGATCAGGGATGGCAGCAATCACGGCTGTCATGATGCTATTCAACAGTGGAGATCATATCGTTATGACAGACGATGTCTATGGTGGTACTTTCCGTGTCATGACGAAGGTATTAAACCGCTTTGGAATTGAAGCGACGTTCGTTGATACGAGCAATCTTGATAACATCAAGAATGAGATTCGTCCTAACACAAAAGCGGTCTATTTAGAAACGCCAACAAACCCATTATTGAAAATTACTGATATCGCTGGCGCTGCTAAAATCGCTAAAGAAAATAACCTTCTTACCATCGTTGATAACACGTTCTCTACACCATATTGGCAAACGCCAATTGAATACGGTGCCGATATCGTTCTTCACAGTGCAACGAAATATATTGGAGGTCACAGCGACGTTGTAGCAGGTCTAGTGGTTGTGAATAGCGAAAAGCTTGCTGAAGATCTTCATTTCGTCCAAAACTCTACAGGTGGTGTATTAGGACCACAGGATTCTTGGTTATTGATTAGAGGAATCAAGACCCTTGGTATCCGTATGGAGGAAACTGAAGAGAATACAAGAGCAATTGTTAAATTCCTTCAAGATCACCCAAGTGTTGAGAAAGTATATTATCCTGGAATTGAGTCCCATCCAAATCATGACATCGCAAAGAAACAAGCCAAAGGTTTTGGTGGCATGATTTCATTTGATGTTGGCAGTGGGGAGAAAGCGGATGAGTTGTTGGCGAAAGTTAAATATTTTACGCTTGCAGAGAGCTTAGGTGCGGTAGAAAGTTTGATTTCTGTTCCTTCACGTATGACTCACGCATCCATTCCAAAAGAGCGTCGTGATGAATTAGGGATTACTGAAGGTTTAGTAAGACTTTCTGTCGGCCTAGAGGATGTAGAAGATTTAATCGAGGATTTAGAACAGGCTTTGAAATAATGTGTTTGTTTGAAAAGGGTGGAGTTTAAACTTCCACCCTTTTTGGTTTTTTTACTAAAATTTACATGCTCTTAATCTGTAAAAAATATGGTAAAGTGGTATTGTAGATTATAGTAAAGTGCAGGTGGTTATGATGAATTTTGAAGCAAAAATCCTTTCTGAAAAAATGGCAGACTATAAAAGATTCGCTATTGTCTTACTATCTGTCGGGGTATTCTTTTACCTAGGTATTATTCTTCCGTCTGTCACAAATAGTACAAGCGATATTAACATCATGATGGGAACATCGGTTGTTTCGCTTACGTTATCTATTTTCTTTTTCTTCCGTTCAAAGCATTATAAAAATCTCCTGCAGAAATTGGGAGAAACGGATTAATATACTCTTAGAAAATAAGAATCAATCTTTGATTCTTATTTTTTTTGAGATTTTTTACATTTTATGTTTACAAATATGGTAAAAGTGGATATAATTACCATTGTAGTCAAAAATACTAAAGGAGGTCGAATAATATGATTATGATTGCAGTAGTAAATTCAGTAACTTCATATGTAACATTACCACATTCGACCGCATTGGTACGGACTGCTTAACAACATTTATGTTAATCATGCCTATACAAACCGCAGGTAGAATTGTGCCTTGCGGTTTTTTTGTGCGAAAAACCGCGGGTGAGTCCTTAACTGCGGTTTTTTATGTGCATAGAAATGCCGAAGGAGGTGAAAGTCATGACCCTAAACATTTTATTCTTAACTGTAACAATAAAGAAAAGATCGCTTAATTTGGAAGAAATTCAAAGAAAAGAAATGATCAAGAAAATTTACGAAGAAAATAAAAATCGTCAGTTTTCCCTACATCGTCCGTTTTAATATTAGTCAGATCAGGTTTTTAAACATTTAGAGAGGTGGTAATGACAATGTTATATCTAATGCAAGGACGTAAAGCAATTTTATGGGTTTCGAAAGATACAGTCTGACCGAGCATCCTTTCAAAGGGAGGTTTTTAATATGTCCCTTCATGTGATTTTATTGACATTGTTTTTGAGGAATTCAAATAAGAATAAATCCTAAATAAAGGTTCTAATTCTAGACATGAATATCAACATAAGAAGTATTTCACTGTAACAGAATGTTCACAACAGCTATGAGTTTCCACCACTTAAATATGATAAATTCTATTTAAGAGGAGATTATTAAAGGGGTGGAAGAACATGCTATTGATGGTCTTGGCTTTGGTTATAACGGGTGCACTAGGCTGTATCATTGCTGTTGACGTAACAGTTGAAGATTAATTTTAAATAATAATTTCTTAACACTGACACTATATTAGCTGTCAGTGTTTTTATGTATAGATGGATAGTGTTTTAGCATCATTTTCCACAAATATATATTACAAGGGACAGACACAATATCCGCCCAATCTACATAGGAATTAGTTATAGGCGAAAGTCCTTAAAAAGCGGGGGTGGATGCATGTCAGGAATTTTGACGGCACTCGGATATTTGGTAAAAGAGTTTGTCTTTTTAGTATCATATGTAAAAAATAATGCTTTTCCCCAGCCCTTATCAGCTGCCGATGAAAGAAAGTACTTACGGCTAATGGCCGAAGGCGACGGTCATGCACGGAATATGCTCATTGAACACAACTTAAGGCTCGTGGCTCATATTGTGAAAAAATTTGAAAATACGGGAGAAGATGCTGAAGATTTGATTTCAATTGGTACGATCGGTTTGATTAAGGCGATTGAAAGCTATTCGGAAGGCAAAGGTACCAAGTTAGCGACATATGCGGCACGCTGCATTGAAAATGAGATATTGATGCATTTACGGGCACTTAAGAAGACGAAGAAAGATGTTTCACTACATGACCCGATTGGTCAGGATAAGGAAGGAAATGAAATCTCCCTGATCGACGTATTGAAATCTGAATCCGAAGATGTCATCGATACGATCCAATTGAACATGGAACTTGAGAAAATAAAAAAATATATCGATGTTTTAGACGCCAGGGAGAAAGAAGTGATTGTTGGCAGGTTCGGACTTGATCTTCAAAAAGAGAAGACCCAGCGGGAAATAGCGAAGGAACTAGGTATAAGTAGAAGTTATGTGTCACGGATTGAAAAGCGTGCGCTCATGAAAATGTTCCACGAGTTTTATCGGGCAGAAAAGGATAAAAAGAAAAAACGAGATTAAGAAAAGAGATGTCCTGACCTGGGCATCTCTTTCGTTTTACTTGAGCACTGTAATCTTCATTTATGTTTTACTTATTATGCTTTCCCTTTTTTCAAGATCGGCGTCCAGTTTTGGCCTCCATCCTTTGATTCGTACAAATCGTTTTCGTATGTGGTGAACGCGATTTGCTTAGGATTCACTTGATTAATCGCAATATACGTAATTGGATTTGTGTAATCTAGGAACGGAATCTTGATTTCTGATATTGCTTTAGTTTCCAAATTTAACTTAACAAGAGAAATTTTTTCTTTCTGGGCTGAAGCGTAATAAAGGTCAGTTTCAGAGTGGGCAACCGCAGTAGACATGATAGATTCAGTCACAAGCTTCATATCGTTTCCATTATTATCAGATAAGAAAACCCCATTCCTAGTTGCGATGGCCATTTGCTTTCCATTCTTAGGGTTTACAGAAATCATTCCTAGAGTATCTGATTTGAAGTTCTGAAGTTTGCTCTGAGTCCATGTTTTACCGTCGTTATCTGAATAAAACACACCTGGTTGTAGTTGTGAATTCTTATGTTCATTTATAATGTATATGGTATTTCCGAAATAGGTTGCAGCCAGGAAATGAAAGTCGCTTTCTCCGTAAAAGGCTATCTTATCTAACGTCTTACCATAGTCAGTGCTGCGGATGAGACCTAGGGGATTTTTTAGGTTAGAACCCTTTTCGGGGTGACCGCTAGATAGAAATCCGTCCTTCACTGGTTGGAAACCCATATAATCATGGTTGTTCGTCGTTGTTTCTGACCAAGTCGTGTCTTTATGTATTTTTAGACCATCATGTGCTGCCACGTACAAGGAATCTTCTTCATTAGGATATCCCAAACCATGTATGTGATCGACTTTTAATGACTTAACAGGTGTAATTGAGAAATCCTCTTTTGGTTTCTCTTTCTCAACTGTTTGTTCGGTTTCTTTTTCAACAGTGTTTGTATTCTTTTCATTGTCTTTTTCTGTGCATCCACCTAAAAGGATTAGGGAAGCACTTAACAATAAAAGAAAAGTGTTTTTTCTTAAGTCCAAGGTATTGCCTCCTTCATAGCCAATCATACTTTCTTTGTCCATCCACTTATACCGTACAGCTTAAAGGTTGTCAAATTAATGAAAGTAGATATTAAATTTCTTCTAAATCAGATGGTTAGATGAATGTCCTCGATTTAACAAGACTATATAGGACACCAGCCCAAACAAGCTCCCTCAACTGACATACCTTAATAACAAGATAGGTGCGAAGGAGGGAGAAAAGTGGCTTACTATTATTCAAATCCGTATGGATGTCCACCACCATTTCCGGTATATCCAGCAGCTCCATGCTACGGTGGTGGCATATGGTACGGTTTAATCATTGTTCTACTTATCTTATTATTGGTCTTTGGAGGCTGGTGGAATTATGGGGTTGACTGCTAACAAAGATACTTTGGTGCTAGCTGTAGCTGGCACTTTTATTTTGTTAGAGTTAAGAATTCCCGTTTCCACATCATATACTGTGTGAAAATTTAGATAATATCGTTTATAATAATTAATGGAAGGAAGGGGACTAAAAATGATTAAACATACATATTCAGAAGTGTGGGAATTAGATTCAATTTTTCCAGGGGGAAGCGAATCAACACATTTTCAGAGTCATCTAGAAGAATCTTCAAAAACGGTAGAAGCATTCCAACAAAAAATAAATGAATGGATTCCACAAAACGAAAACGTAAAGACTGTGTTATTAAATCTCATTGAAGAATTTCAAAATAGCGCAAAAAAAATTCGTCAAGCAGGGGCTTTTGTTAGTTGCTTACAAGCTCAAAATACGAACGATTTAAAAGCAAATGATCTTCGTTCAAAGGTAGCTAAATTAAGTGCCAGCTTACAAACGGCGCTTACATTGTTTGATGAGCGGTTGACCAAGATCGAGGAAGAAAAGTGGATTTCATTGGTGCAGGATGCAGAAATAAGAGAATTGTCCTTTGTCTTAAACGAAAGACGAAATGCAGCACAAGAAAAACTTTCTTCTAAAGAGGAGTCGTTAATCAACGCACTTGGCGTAGATGGTTATCATGGATGGGGCCAATTATATGATTTGATTGTCGCTTCGATTAAAATTCCTCTAGAAGTGGAAGGTAAAATGGAACACCTTTCAGTCGGCCAAGCGTTTAACAAATTTTCTAGTTCTGACCCCGAGCTTCGTAAAAAAGTATTTGTTGAATGGGAAAAAGCTTGGGCAGATAAAGCAGATTATTTAGCAAAAACGCTTAACCATCTTGCTGGTTTCCGTTTAAATGTGTATGAACTTAGAGGGTGGGAGAATGTCCTAAAGGAACCTCTTGACCTAAATAGAATGGAACAAAAAACGTTGGATACAATGTGGCAAGTTATTACGAATATGAAACAGCCACTTGTGAAGTACTTACAACGCAAGGCGCACTTACTTGGTTTGGAAAAATTGAGTTGGGCCGATCTGGATGCTCCATTGGGGAAAACAGAATCGAAAGTCTCTTACCAAGAGGGCGCAGAGTTCATTATGAAGCAGTTTGAAGTATTTGGGGAAGAAATGGCTGAATTCGCTAAATTAGCATTTGAAAATAAGTGGATTGAAGCTGAAGATCGGACGGGGAAGGCCGCAGGGGGCTTCCATACCTATTTTCCTGAGAGTAGCCAGTCAAGGATCTTCATGACCTTTTCGGGCACACCATCCAATGTATCTACCTTAGCTCATGAATTAGGCCATGGCTTCCATACCTATGCAATGAGGGATTTGCATCAACTGAATCGTAATTATGCGATGAATGTTGCCGAAACAGCCTCTACTTTTGCTGAAATGATTGTGGCGGATGCGTCACTGAAGGAAGCAAAATCGAAAGAGGAAAAAATAGCATTACTAGACGATAAATTGCAGCGTTCTGTTGCATTGCTAATGAATATTCACGCGAGATTCTTATTCGAAACCAGATTTTATGAAAAGAGAAAAGAAGGCCCTGTTAGTAAAGAAATTCTAAATGATCTTATGCTCTCAGCTCAGAAAGAAGCATACTCTCATTCACTATCAGAATATCACCAGCTATTTTGGGCATCAAAGTTACACTTCTTTATAACAGGTGTGCCGTTTTATAACTTCCCATATACATTCGGATTCCTGTTTTCCTTAGGGATATATGCGAAAGCAATCGAAGAAGGAACAGGGTATGAGCAAAAGTATATTGCCTTACTTAAAGACACGGCTTCTATGACTGTAGAGGAACTTGCACTTAAACACTTAGATGTTGATCTAACAACTCCTGAATTTTGGGGAAAAGCAATGGAATTGTGTATGCAAGACGTTGAAGAGTTCCTCACTTTAACCAAAGAAGATTAATTTGATTTAATCGGAGAAATCTCCACCAGGTAGTAATCAAATAATTTTATTATGAATATGTGACACCTCCAAAATAAAAAATTGGGGGTGTTTTATATTTTCTTCAGTTTAAATGGGCTGATCATTAAGAAGGATAATATCATCATATAAAAAATATAAAAATATAATGACAGGAACGGTTCTAAGAGAAAACTTAAGGTTGCCAAACAGCCAGCAACGGTGATTGGGAGGCCTACGAAGTAGCCTTTGTCTTCCATAATATTGAATCTGGCAAGTCGGAATGCCCCGCATGCAATATAAGAAATAGTAATAAAAGAACCCAGTGCTCCAAGTTGATGCAAAATTCCTTGATATAGTAATAGTGCTGGGGCTACTCCAAATGATATAATATCACTCATGGAATCAAGTTGTTTTCCTAGGGAAGATTCAATTTTAAGTTTTCTCGCCGTCATTCCGTCAAATCGATCAGCAAATGCAGCGATAAAAATCAGTAGCAAACTTAATTTTAGATTTCCGTTAGTGGTTTCAATGATGGAATAGCCGCCTAAAAATAAATTGGCCATTGTCAGAACATTGGCCGTTTGTGCTTTTAGTTTTTTGATTGTGTGATCAAGGGCTTCTTGTAAAAACAAAAATCCTCACTCCTTCTGTATCGGGTGGGATGACAACGTATCATATATAATTAATACTTATTTTAAAATTTTTTATGACTGTTCATAAAGAGAATTTTGACACCATTTGGAGGAATGAAATACATGCAAACCATCTATCGTTTTTTGATTGAGCTTACCAATGGACGGTTCACTTCCGGCCTCTTAAGCAAATTTTCACAGTCTACAGCAAGTAAATTCATTGTTTCATCTTTTGCAAAGACCTACCGTTTAAACGTAAGTGAAATGGAGAAATCATTACACGACTTCCCGACACTTCACGATCTTTTTGTAAGAAGGTTGAAGAAAGATGCAAGGCCTATTGATCAAGGTACAAAGTCTGTTGTCAGCCCCGTTGATGCCGTTATTGAAGATATAGGGAGCATACAGCCAACAAGTAATATTGTCGTTAAAGGGAAAACGTATTCTATTGGTGAGATGCTTGGTGAAAAAGAAGTACTAACAAAATATCTGGGCGGGACATACATGATTTTCTATTTAAGTCCTAGCCATTATCACCGCATACATAGTCCGGTAAGCGGGGAAGTTGTAAAACAATGGACTCTCGGAAAGAAATCGTATCCTGTAAACAAACTAGGCTTAAAATATGGTAGAGATACTCTATCAAAAAACTATCGGAAAATTACAGAAGTGAAGACAGAAAATGGACATGTTTCGATTGTTAAGGTCGGAGCGATGTTTGTAAATTCCATCGAAACTACACATGATGGTAGTTTATTGACTAAAGGAAGCGAAATGGCGTATTTCACCTTTGGTTCAACCATTGTTTTATTATTCGAGGCAGGTAAATTCAAGGTTGACTCTACGATATCAACCCCAAAAGATATCAGGGTTGGAGAGAAAATCGGGGAATTATTGTAAAACATTAAAAGGATTGATCACGGCGCAATCTAAAATTGCGTCGTTGTTTTTTCTATTATTAAGCAAAAAAAAAAGCCCCTGAGGGCAAATTTATGATGATCTTCTAATGCGGTTAGATAGTGAGCGTCGGTGAATTTCAGTTTCAATGAGGACAATAAAATCTGAACTGAGATTCAATTCTCTAGCTTTGTGATACGATTCGATTAATAATTCGTCGGATAATTTACGCATACCAGATTTCACCTCCAGGCCATAAAATTAATTACTTTCGTTGATACTATTTATATATGAGTGTACATATAATGATAAGTTCATATGTTGTATCCTTACTTTATCAGACAACAGTCGCAAGAACAATCGTTCTGTTATCCACATGCAAAAGTGGATAAGTTGTGTTTAATTTGTTTATAAATGGAAAAAAAGTAATGGAAATAAGGGGGATAATGTTAGTAAAGTTATCCACAAAAAAATATCGGAGTTTTTTGTCGAAAAGTATTTTTGAATCTTTGGAAAAATAGCCTTTTTATAACTTTTCTTTGAAAGAGAAGGCGAAATTGGTTATGATGATAACATTATTAAAAGGATCTATATTAATGAGGTGTAATGACTGTGCTAAAGGATTTCTTACCTACAGAACATGTGAAAAGTATATTTGATATCACTCCCGAAGCTTTGAAAGAAAAAGGGATAAAAGGAATTATCACGGATTTGGACAATACATTGGTCGAATGGGATCGACCATATGCAACGCCAAAACTAATTACGTGGTTCGACAATATGAGAAAGAACGAGATTTTGGTAACCATCGTATCAAATAATAATGAAAATCGTGTTCGTGCTTTTTCGGATCCTTTAGGGATTCCGTTCATTTTCCAAGCTAGAAAACCAATGGGACGAGCATTCCGCAAAGCAATCCAACAAATGGGCATCAAGAAGGAAGAAGCAGTTGTTATTGGTGATCAGCTACTGACAGACGTCTTGGGAGGGAACCGAAATGGATTCCATACTATTTTGGTCGTTCCAGTAGCTCAGACGGACGGATTTGTAACAAAGTTCAATCGCAAGGTTGAAAGAAGAATACTAAATTGGTTTAGAAAAAAAGGCATGATTCAGTGGGAGGACCAATAAGTGAGTGAACAACATATTTGTATAGGTTGTGGCGTAAAAATTCAGACCGAAAATGTAAATGAATTAGGATATGCACCGGTCTCAGCAATCGAAAAGGACATGATTGTTTGTCAACGCTGCTTCAAATTGAAACATTATAATGAAGTACAGGATGTAAACTTGACTGATGATGATTTCTTGAAAATTCTTAATGGAATCGGAAAAAGTGATGCACTTATCGTCAAAATCGTCGACATTTTCGATTTCAATGGCAGCTGGCTACCTGGTATGCACCGTTTTGCAGGAAACAATAAAATTCTACTAGTTGGGAACAAGGTAGATTTACTGCCGAAGTCTGTTAAGCATCATAAACTGATCCATTGGATGAAGAATGAAGCGAGAGAGTTGGGTTTAAGACCTGAGGAAGTTTATCTCGTGAGTGCTGCGAAGGGACAAAATATTAAAGAAACAGCGGCGGCCATTGACGAGTTCCGGGAAGGCAAAGATGTTTATGTTGTCGGATGTACAAATGTGGGTAAATCCACATTTATTAACCGCATTATTAAAGAAGTTACTGGAGATGGAGATGTTATTACTACTTCCCATTTCCCTGGCACTACTTTGGATATTATTAAAATCCCACTTGACGATGAGAAGGCCATTATCGATACACCTGGGATTATCAATCATCATCAAATGGCCCATTATGTTGATAAAAGGGACTTGAAAGTCATTACTCCGAAACAGGAAATCAAGCCAAAAGTGTATCAGTTAAATGAAGGCCAAACGTTATTTTTTGGTGGTTTAGCTAGATTTGATTATGTAAGCGGTGGTAGACGTTCGTTTGTTTGCCATTTCTCTAACAACATTAATATCCATCGTACGAAGACAGAGCAAGCAACTGAATTATATAAAAAGCATGTAGGTCAAATGCTCACACCACCAAGAGTTGAACAATTAGATACTTTTCCAGAACTTGTGAAACAAGAATTCATGATCAAGGAAGCAAAGACAGACATCGTCTTTTCAGGTCTTGGGTGGATTACAGTGAACGAACCAGGTGCTAAGGTTGTTGCCTACGTTCCAAAAGGTGTACAGACGTTACTGCGTAAATCGTTGATATAACGGAGGATTTGTGAGTGAAGAAGTTATTGGCAGTTTTGGGTGATCCAATTGAGCACAGTCTTTCTCCAATCATGCATAACGATCTTCTCGGTTATTATAAGATTGACGCTCATTACCATCCTCTAAGAGTAAAAAAAGAAGATTTACCGAATGCGGTAAAGGGTCTAAAAGCGATTGGAGCATCAGGTTTTAACGTAACTATTCCACATAAAACGTCCATCATGCCCTTGCTTGATCGGATTGATGAGCTAGCGTTAAAAATTGGTGCGGTAAATACGGTCGTCAAAGAAGCTGGACAATTTGTAGGTTACAACACTGATGGTCCTGGATTTATCAGGGGTTTAGAACAGGCAATTGATTCTATCCAGAATCGTAAGGCATTAATAGTTGGGGCTGGTGGAGCGGCACGCGCCATTTATTTTTCACTAGCTCAAAAAGGCGTGAAAAAGATTGATATTGCTAACCGTACCGTTTCGAAAGCAGAAGAGCTTATCAGTGAGTGTCCGTATTCGGTAGATTCAATTGCGATTTCGTTAGAGGAGATCGAGGGGCAATTAAGTGACTATGACTTGATTATCCAAACGACGCAAATTGGGATGTATCCACAAACGAATGAACAGCCATTGTCACTTAAGTCTCTAAATAAAGATGCTTTTGTTTGTGATATCATTTATAATCCATTTGAATCTCAATTTTTGCGGGAAGCTAGAATAAACGGTTGCGGAACCCAAAACGGGATAGAAATGTTTGTATTTCAGGGTGCGCTTGCATTTGAGAAATGGACAGGGATATTTCCTGAAACGAATAGAATGAAAAATATTGTTATGGAACAACTAGGAGGAACAAAATGTTAACAGGTAAACAAAAAAGGTTTTTACGAGCGAAAGCACACCATTTGAATCCCATTTTCCAAGTAGGAAAAGGTGGAGTTAACGAAAATATGATTAAGCAAATTGGTGAGGCTCTTGAAGTAAGAGAATTATTAAAGGTAAGTATCTTGCAAAATTGTGATCAAGACCGCAACGAAGCAGCTCATGAGCTTGTGGAAGGATCAGGAGCGGAACTGGTTCAAATTATCGGGAATACAATTGTCCTTTATAAGGAATCTAAAGAAAACAAACAAATTGTTTTACCATAAATAAAAATTCTCTTGTCTTGAAGTTCGGTCTTGGAAGGAGGAAAAAGATTGAAGAAAATTGGAATACTTGGTGGTACTTTTGATCCCCCGCATAACGGACATTTGCTTATAGCGAATGAAGTTCTGAATGCTCTCCAATTAGAAGAAATCTGGTTTATGCCAAACCAAGAACCTCCCCATAAAAAAAGATCGAACTCTGTTTCAAATGACGATCGAGTCCAGATGCTTGAACTTGCGATAAGCGACAATAAGAGGTTCAAGATTGAGAAAATCGAACTCGAACGACATGGGCCGTCCTATACGATTGATACGATGAAAATCTTAACCGAAATCCATAAAGAGTACCGTTTTTATTTTATCATCGGTGCGGATATGGTGGAGTATCTGCCCAAATGGAACAAAATTGAGGAACTGATTAGCCTCGTTAAATTTGTAGGGGTACAGCGTCCTGGCTATAAAGTGGAATCAGATTTTCCGATTTTATATGTTGAAGTTCCTCAAATGGAAATATCTTCGAGTGATATCCGTGCTAGAATACAAAAGGGCAAGCCTGTTAAGTATCTATTACCGGATTCAGTCATTTCTTACATGATGGGAGGACGGTTATATGAATCGGGAAAAAGCCTTGATGATCGTAAAAGCTCAATTGACTGAACATCGTTATCAGCATACAATTGGTGTTATGGAAACAGCGATCGGACTTGCCATGAAGTACGGAGCTGATGTAAAAAAAGCAGAAGTGGCTGCCATATTCCATGACTACGCTAAATTTCGGCCAAAAGACGAAATGAAGGTTGTTATTATTGAACAAAATTTTTCGAAAGATTTGTTAGAATACAACGAAGAATTGTGGCACGCTCCAGTTGGTGCTTACTTTGTTGAAAAGGAAGTAGGAATTACGGATCAAGAAGTTCTTGATGCGATTAGGTATCATACAGCTGGCAGACCTCAAATGACATTGCTTGAAAAGGTTATATATGTCGCGGATTATATCGAACCGGGTAGGCACTTCCCAGGGGTAGATCAAGTCAGGGACATGGCCAATTCTGATTTGGATGAAGCCTTAATCCAAGCAATGAAGAATACAATCGGATTCTTGATGAAAAAGAGCCAGCCGGTCTATCCACAAACCTTCCAAACTTACAATGACCTCGTTCAAACTAGGAGGAAAAAAGAATGAACCAACAAGAATTACTAAAAGTGGCTGTGAAAGCTGCTGATGATAAAAGAGCTGAAGATATTGTAGCTTTAAACATGCAAGGTGTTTCTCTGATTGCTGACTATTTTGTTATTTGTCATGGTAACTCTGATAAGCAAGTACAGGCAATTGCAAGAGAAATCAAAGAGAAATCAGAAGAAAACGGTTTTGACGTAAAAAGAATGGAAGGCTTTGACGAAGCACGATGGATTTTAGTAGACATAGGGGACGTAGTCGTTCATGTCTTCCATCATGAAGAAAGAGGATACTACAATCTTGAAAGACTTTGGGGAGACGCTCCGCTTGAAAATCTTCAAAGCGTGATCAATCCATGAGTTATGAAGGATTCGCCTATCTTTATGATGAATTGATGATTGACGCTCCCTATGATGATTGGAGCGATTTTGTTTCAGAGAAGCTGGCAAAATATCAAATTGCTCATAAAGATTTACTCGATCTTGCATGTGGAACGGGAGAACTTTCCGTTCGGTTTGCAAGAAAGGGCTTTGAGGTTACAGGGGTGGACCTTTCTTCAGATATGCTTACAGTTGCCAATGATAAAGCTGAGCGTGAAGGATTATCGATAAGATTCTTTCAGCAAAATATGGCCGAGTTAGAGGGTATCGGGAAGTATGGAGTAGTGGGGATATTTTGCGACTCGCTTAACTACCTTCAAACTGAAGAAGAAGTATTACAGACTTTTCATAAAGTCCATGAACATATCAAGGACGATGGATTATTTGTGTTTGACGTCCATTCCATTTACAAAATAAATGAAGTTTTTGCTGATGAAACATATACTTTATCAGATGAAAAACTCTCTTATATTTGGAATTGTTTTAAAGGTGAATTTCCGAATAGTGTGGAACATGAATTAAGTTTCTTCGTTCTCGAGGAAGAGACAGGCAAATATGACCGCGTTGATGAACTTCATTTTCAAAGAACATATTCCCTCGAACAATACACAGCTTGGCTAACAGATGCGGGTTTTGAATTGTTGGAAGTAGTAGCTGATTTTCATCATACAGATCTTGCTCACGATTCCGAAAGGATATTTTTTGTTGCGCGGAAGAGTAAGTAGATTGGTATGATTTTCCAAATTAAAAGCCATCCACTATAGGATGGCTTTTTACATTTTTTTTTAAAAGAAGAAGGAATTGTGATGGCGCTCTCGAATATTGTTAAGTAGAAAACTGCTTTTGTACCTTCTCTAAATCCTCTTCGAATTTTGCATGCGTTGCCTGAAACAAATGTTCAAACATTTCTCCAACTTCCTTTTCAAGCACTTTAATACCTTCTCCGGTAATTCCACCCTTTACACATACCTTTTCCTGAAGTGTAGGCAGTGTATAATGTCCTTGTCTCAATAATTCCCCAAGCCCTATTAGCATCTCACTTGTTAATTTAGTTGCCACTTCTTCGTTTATTTCTGTCTGTGAAGTAGCTGCTGAAATGAATCGTTGTGACAAATAGCTAAAAAACGCAGGACCACAACTGACAATATCTGAAGCAACTCGTGTGATACTTTCCTCTATTTCTACAGGCACTGATATTTTTGAAAACAAATCATCCATTCTTTTTTTCCACTCTGGCCTGCACCTATTACCAAAAGTCAGCAATGAAACACCTGAAAAAGCCCGGTTCGTGATGCTTGGAATGGCACGAACAACTGAGCAAGGCACAATGGACTCTAACTGTTCGACACTGATTGGACTTGTGATTGATACTAAACATTTTTGTTCGGTCAAATACGGTTTAATTTTTTGTAATATTGGCCAAATATCCAACGGTTTCACGCAGATAAAAACCAAATCTGATTGAGCAGCTACTTCTTCTGCTGTCTTATCCACCCTTAACCCATTGTATTTATCTTTAAGCAACAATGCTTTTGATTTGGTCCTATTTGTAATCCGAGTAGAAGAAGGGGAAACAACTTTCTTGTCTAATAAGGACTCGGCCAAAATTCTCCCCATATTACCCGTACCAATAATGCCTATCTTCATGGTTTCCATCCCTCCGTTACATGGAGACTTCTCGTATAACTTTATGAAATCCCTCTAAAAAATATGCCTTGAGAAAGGAATGAGCACTTTGAAAATTTGGTTGTCGGAACATAAGAAAGAAGCTATTTTTTCCTTTGCTGGGTTGGTAGCTGTTATTTTTTATGTGTTAACGCCTGAGTCGCAAGGTCAAGAGATGAACACAGTTAAAAAGGAGGCGGTGGAAATCGAGGTCGAGGAACAACCTGTTCAGAAAATGGAAGAGAAAGTCCCAAATGAAAAGGAGCAGGCGCTTCAAACTCTTATGGTGGATGTGAAAGGAGCGGTTGTACACCCAGGGGTTTTTCAAGCAACCTCTGAAGAAAGGGTGAAGGATTTGGTGAATCGTGCGGGGGGGTTAACCGAAACAGCAGATCCAAATCAAGTGAATTTTGCTGCACATATTGAGGACGAGATGGTCATTTATGTCCCAAAAATAGGGGAGGAAAAAATTCAAATTGCAGATAGTAGTACAGGATCGAAACAAGAGGATAGTCCAGACAAAATTAATTTGAATCAAGCTAATGAAACGGAATTGCAAATGATTCCTGGTGTTGGTCCCGCTAAAGCTAAAGCTATTATTGAATATAGGGAATCCACAGGATTCAAAACAATCGATGACATAAAAAACATAAGCGGTATCGGTGATAAGACCTTCGAGAAATTAAAGGATTTCATTACGGTCAAATAATAATTGACCATCGTCAAGAAAGGAAAGTAAACTTTAAAGGACAAGTATTTTACACCATAGAGTTGAAGGGGAGGATTTTCGGTGGAAAGGATTTCTTGGGATCAATATTTCATGGCTCAAAGTCATTTGCTGGCACTTAGAAGCACTTGTACACGTTTAGCTGTAGGGGCAACGATTGTAAGAGATAAAAGAATCATTGCAGGAGGTTACAATGGTTCGATAGCAGGTGGTGAACACTGCATAGATGATGGTTGTTACGTAATAGAAAACCATTGTGTAAGAACCATACACGCAGAAATGAACGCATTATTGCAATGTGCAAAATTTGGAGTACCTACCGCCGAAGCAGAAATCTATGTTACTCATTTTCCTTGTCTTCAATGCTGTAAAGCAATTATTCAGGCAGGAATTAAAACAGTATATTATGCAAAAGATTACAAAAATCATCCGTATGCAGTTCAATTATTTGAGATGGCACATGTAAAGGTATTACAAGTAGAACTAAAGGAAAAAACAATCGATTTGTCAGTATTTGAACAATAACTAAGGCTGTTTTCGCAATGATTGTTGCTTTTACGAAAAATGATATAACTCGTATAAATTCTTATTTCGTGCTCTTTTCCTCAATGTTAAATTTTGGGTTTCAGTATAGAAAAAGCCCTACAGCCGGCTTTTTCTTGTTCCAATAACAACAAAGTTTACGAAAAGAGCCATAACTAATGAAAGTGCCGACAACGGCACTTTCAATAATAATTGGAGCGGGAAAATGAATGGTAGACTCTTTTATTTTTCAATTGCTGCCTTATTAGGCATTTTAAGCTCTACAGAGAGGTGGCAATGGTATTTTTTATTGTTTCTCCTCTTTATCTTTTGTCTGTATAGCTTCAAGAATTTTTCCAATGTCTTTTTTCTTTTGATTGTGGCGTTTTTTTCTATATATTTGTTCACAGCCAATCTTCTCGATCAGCAAAGAATTTCTAAATTTTCGGGCCATGAAAGTTCTTTCTCGGTAAGAATCGATGATGGAATTAGTTTCGATGGAGACCGACTTAAAGCTGTAGCCTATCACATACAAAATAAAGAGAAGATTTATCTATCGTATAAAATGAAAACAAAAGAAGAGAAATTAGTACTTCAAAAAACATTACTGATAGGCGCAATTTGTAAAATTGAAGCCGATTTAAAAAAGCCAACATCGTTTAACAATCCTAATTCCTTTCAATACAAAATCTATTTAGAAAGAAAGAGGATATATTGGATTGCAGATATCAAGAGTCTTGAAATAGTACCTCAAAAACCTTCATTAGCTCATCCTTTGCTTGAACTCAGAAGGGTAAGGGACAAAGAGATTAAGATGATTGAAGAAAATTCCCCCCCATCGATTGCCCCTATTACCGCTGCAATGATTTTTGGAGAACGCAGTCTCATTCACCAAGATATCCTAAATGCCTATCAGAAAATTGGCGTCATTCATTTACTAGCCATTTCAGGATTACATGTTTCCTTGCTAGCCGCTATGATCTATTATCTAGGGATTCGAGTGGGATTCATGAGAGAGTCTATGAAAAAATTCCTTTATATAATACTCCCCATATATTCGGTTCTGGCTGGAGCAACTCCCTCCGTTAATCGATCCGTTCTCATGATGATTTGTATCATGTTTTTTTCAAAAAGAAAATTTTCATTTAAAGTTGGGGCAATCGACGGTCTATCTTTTTCGTTTCTTTTATTAACGCTAATGGATCCATTGGTGGTTTATGATGTCGGTTTTCAATTATCATTTTCAGTAAGCCTTGGTCTAGTTTTGTCGGCCCCGGTTATTTTAAAGAAAGCTAGTGATAAGCTAGCATTGTTGCTGACAACATCCTATATTGCTCAGTTATGTTCAATTCCTTTCATTTTGTTCTTTTTCTTTAAGACCTCCATTCTAGGAGTTGTAGTCAATCTCATATATATTCCTTTGTTTTCTTTTGTTTTTATGCCCTCTGTGTTCTTCCTCTACTTCCTTCGAAAATTATTCGGATACATGCCAATGTCTATTGAAAAAGTCCTGTCATTATTTATATCCATTTCAAATAAACTGGCTATCAAGTTATCAACGCTTCAGTATTTTGAAGTCATTACGGGTAGACTAGGATCATTCCTTACTATAGTCATAATTCTTTTGATTATTTTTGTACATGTATATTGGGAAAGACACTCTTTTGATAAGAAATTGTGGGTCATCATATTCCTGCCTTGGATTTTTGTTATCTTTCTTCCATTCGCCTCCCATTTCCATCCCGAGGGAGAAGTGACGATTTTAGACGTAGGTCAAGGAGATTGTATTTTCATTAGGTTGCCAAATAATCATGGTACATACTTGATCGACACTGGGGGCGTATTGAAATTCGAACAGGAAGAGTGGAGAAGGCGTTCGAAAGAGTTTGAAATAGGAAGAGATGTAGTCGTTAAATTCTTGAATGGGAAAGGCGTCTCGACAATTGATAAGCTTATCCTGACTCATGGTGACATGGATCATGTTGGAGGTGCAGTAGGTGTACTAAATGGGATAAAGGTAAAGGAAATCTTAATCCCCAGTGTAAAAGAAACGTCAGAGACTGTTAAAGAGGTAGCTAAACTGGCTAAGCAAAAACAGATTCAAATCGTTAAAGTTTCGAAAGGGGACTACTGGAAATCAGGACCTTATTCATTTGAAATATTGAATCCAAAAGAGAATTTCGATGGGGAAAGCAATAGTGGCTCCATTGTCATTTTAGCAAATATGGGTGAAATGAACTGGCTTTTCACAGGAGATCTTGATTCATTGGGAGAGGAGAGATTAATGAAGTCATATCCCTCTCTAAAGGTAGATGTACTAAAAGTCGGGCATCACGGCAGCAAATATTCTTCAGAGGATATTTTCATTCAGCAAATAAAACCCCAATGGGCACTCATTTCAGCTGGTAAGGGTAATCGCTTTGGTCACCCTCATAGGGAAGTGCTTGATAAATTGCAGGCTATCGGGAGTAGGGTGTTAAGGACAGATGAGAACGGAGCCATTACTTATCGTTTTTCTAATGAAGGGGGAACCTTTTCCGTCTATGTTCCATAATATGTAGCAATCACCAAGAAAAAGTCGCGTACGGACTAAAGTAGACTATGCCCTGGGGGCCTTTTTCTACAACGAAAAGAGACTGCATCAAATGCAGTCTCCGTGTATGCACACCTGGTAATATGTAGCCATCATTCTTATGAACCGATTAGTTTGATGACTGTTGCGATGATAAACATCGTTGCAAAGAAACCGAAAGAAACGATAAAGCCTACACCAGAGTCGATTGCATCGTTACGATTACTTTGAACTTCTTTTTCAAATTCATTCACAGTCTACCCCTCCTATATCCTTTATAGTATAAGCGATTCCATAAAAAAAATCTAGCATACGCTTAATCAATTATCAACTGACAAGAGTTGTCACAAATAGTTTTACCCTTTCCGGCAAAAATACTGATATGAATAGGGTTTCCCGTCGATAATTAAGCATCCCGGGACTTTTATTGTCGACGTTTACTATAGATCGGGAATTGGCACTCATGGGAGTAGTCAATTCCCTTTGAGTACTTGTCAAATAGTCCAAGCTTCTTTAGGATAAGGGTAGTATGAACTTTTCAGGGGAGCGTTGATTTATGGTACTCGATATTTGGAAACAGATTAAGCAAAAGCAAATTGCTCCCGTATATTTACTATATGGAACAGAAGCTTTTCTCATTAATGAAACAAAGCAATTGTTGCTTAATCAAGTGTTAGCAGAAGAAGAAATGGATTTTAACTTATCTACATATGATTTAGAAGAAACTCCAATAGAAGTGGCACTTGAAGATGCGGAAACTTTTCCGTTTATGGGTGAAAAAAGAGTCATTTTTCTTCATAATCCTGGTTTTCTGACAGCGGAGAAAACAAAGGATAAGGTAGAACATAACATAGCAAAACTGGAAGCTTATCTAAAAACGCCTTCCCCATATGCAGTTGTTGTTTTTTCGGCACCCTATGAAAAACTGGATGAACGAAAAAAGATTACGAAAGAACTAAAGAAATTGGCTGTAATGGTGGAAGCCAAAAAGTTGAACGAAAATGAATTAAAGCTTTGGGTCAGAGATAGGGCGGCAGCAAGCGGGATTGAATTTGAGCCAGAAGCCATTGAACTTATGATTAATTTAGCTGGAACCAACTTATTCATGTTAACAAACGAAGTTGACAAACTTGCCTTATATTCAGAATCCGAAAAGAAGGTTAGTGTTCAAACGGTAGAAAAACTTGTTGCAAGGTCACTCGAACAGAATATTTTTGCTTTGATCGAAAAAGTATTACAACGAAAAATGTCAGATGCGCTTAGAATCTATTATGATTTACAAAAACAAAATGAAGAGCCCATTAAGATCTTATCTTTGTTGGGTGGACAATTCCGATTGATTTATCAAGTAAAGGATTTATCTCGTAGAGGTTACGGTCAACAACAAATTGCCTCTTTCCTTAAAGTGCATCCATTCAGGGTAAAGCTTGCGGCTGGGCAGGCAGGTAAATTCTCCGATGAGGAATTATCAAGGATTATGGCAATGCTTGCAGATGCAGATTATCAAATGAAAACGGGTGGAATGAATAAGTCATTACTCGTTGAAATGTTTTTGTTAAAACTAAATCAATAAAAAAACGATTCCCAAAAGGAATCGTTTTTTTTGAGAAGATAAGTATATCTTCAGCTAGTTATTATAGCGCGTTCATCTTTTTCATTAGACGAGATTTTTTACGAGCAACAGCATTTTTGTGGACAAGTCCTTTAGCTGCAGCTTTGTCTAATTTTCTAGACGCATCAGCAAATACTTCTTTCGCAGCAGCG
Organism: Bacillus sp. cl95; assembly: GCF_900115925.1. Lineage (GTDB taxonomy): Bacteria > Bacillota > Bacilli > Bacillales > Cytobacillaceae > Neobacillus_A. The sequence goes on from NZ_FOYF01000002.1 coordinate 358,548, forward strand.
TTATCGCTGTTTGCAATCGCAGCTTCTACCTTTTTAACAGCAGTACGCATAGATGATTTAACAGTTGTATTTTGAGCGTTACGAACTTCAGTCGTTTTTACACGCTTAATAGCAGATTTAATGTTTGGCATTCCATTCACCTCCTAAAAAGAATCGAGACTATTTATGAACTCGACTTTCACATTCAATAACAATTATTAAGAACAAATGATATTTTATCAAACGGGAGTGTTTTTTGCAATACTCTTAGCTGAAAATGATAAGTATGCAGTATGAATGAGATAGAGTAAACGGGGCAAAGATAGAAAATAGTTAATTTTGTAAATAAGCCTAGTAAATGGAGGGGTATTAATGGAAGAATCAATAGATTTAAGTGCATATGGCATTCGTACTGACTTGGCAGTGGAAGCAAGTGAAATGGCATTGGCTGAAAAATTGGATTCTGTACAAGAACGCGAGAATGTCTCCCAGCTTGAAGGCGTCATTATAAAGGAAAAAGAAGTAGAAGACATAAAAATATCCTTGGTTGAAATTACACCTGAGGGAGAAAAGGCACTCGGCAAGAAAACAGGAAGGTATTTAACAATGGAAGCTGTGGGCATACGTCAACAAGACACAGATCTTCAGCAAAAGGTAGAAAGAATTTTTGCACAAGAATTCTCCCAATTTATCGAGGGCTGCGGGATAAACAAGGATGCATCCTGTCTTGTTGTAGGGCTTGGGAATTGGAATGTTACTCCTGACGCACTAGGTCCACTCGTTTGTGAAAATCTATTGGTAACAAGGCACCTTTTTCAATTACAACCCGAAAATGTGGAAGAAGGTTATCGTCCTGTTAGTGCCCTATCTCCTGGTGTAATGGGGTTAACTGGGATTGAAACGAGCGACATCGTAATTGGAGTTGTTGACAAGACAAAGCCTGATTTTGTCATTGCGATTGATGCATTGGCTGCTCGGTCGATTGAAAGGGTGAACTCGACTATTCAGATATCTGACACTGGAATCCATCCTGGATCTGGAGTAGGAAATAAGAGGAAAGAATTAAGCAAAGAAACGCTAGGAATTCCTGTCATTGCCATTGGTATTCCAACCGTTGTAGATGCTGTTTCTATTACGAGTGATACGATTGACTTTATCCTAAAACACTTTGGGAAAGAATTGAGAGAAGGAGATCGACCTTCGAGAGCTCTCGCACCAGCTGGGATGAATTTTGGCAAAAGGAAAGTTCTGACTGATGAAGACCTTCCAGAAGAGCATCACCGAAAAACTTTCTTAGGAATGATAGGGAATTTGGAAGAAGAGGAAAAAAGAAAATTAATATATGAAGTTTTATCTCCTCTGGGTCACAATTTGATGGTGACTCCAAAAGAAGTAGACGTATTCATTGAAGATATGGCAAATTTGGTGGCTAATGGACTGAATGCTGCATTGCATACATCTGTTGATCAGGATAATACAGGTTTCTATACGAAGTAGGGATTCGTGGTTCTATCATCTCTAGTAGAGCATATGATTTACTAGAATCGTTTTAGAGAGGTGGAACCATGAAAAATTCCCGATCATCAGGATTGCTTGTTACCATCCAAGGGTCAAATGTAATTAAAGTGATTATTTCCATGCTTATGTTTATGATGCTGATTTTTTCAATTAGTGGATTGTTGACTTCATTAAGACCAGAGTACCGCTTATCTTCAAATTCATTAAATCAGGCTTCCAATCATTTAACAGGGGCTGTCCTCTTTCATTTGATGGGTTGGGAGAATCACCACTTCCTACAGGTGGCTGACAAAAGCAGTAAACCAAGTGTTGCCAACATGATGTTCAAGGCCTCAGCGAATATCAATCTGGACGATCCAAGAAGTTTGCTAGGTAGAGAACTCCCTGGCTTTTCCTTTTATGATGGAAAAATTATTGCCGCAAGTGAAGGTTCGGACTACACGAATATGCCTGTTGAGTCCGCACCACCTATCGAGATTATGAAGGCTGAGAGGGAAGCTGCACTTCAAAATTTGGATGATATTGAAGCCGCCGAAAACCCACCTGGAAATCCACCGCCTTCATCTACTGGCGGACGAAAAGTTGTATATGTTTATTTTACCCATACAAGAGAATCCTATCTTCCGTATCTTAAAGGTGTCACGGATGCTGACCGAGCCTATCACTCTCAGATCAACGTTACCAAAATTGGGGACAGGCTGAAAGAAAGTTTAGAGAGTAAGGGAGTGGGAACATCAGTTGATAAGACAGATGTGATGGGGATTTTAAATAACAAAGGGCTAGGATTTGGCAGTGCCTATAAAGAATCGCGTCCGGTCGTGCAACAGGCGATGGCCGGAAATAAGGAACTGCAATATTTTATCGATATCCATCGTGATTCACGCAGAAAAGCAGAAACTACTAAGGTCATTAATGGGCAGTCATATGCTAGGTTGGCATTTGTTATTGGTGCAGAACATAGCAATTATGAGAAAAACCTTGCATTAGCGAAAGATTTGCATGAAAGACTCAATAAGAAATACCCTGGAATAAGTAGATCAGTTATCGAGAAGCAAGGTAAACAGACAAATGGAAAATTTAATCAAGATTTATCCGGAAATGCATTGTTAATAGAATTTGGTGGTGTCGATAATACTTTCGAAGAATTGTATCGATCAGCTGAAGCGCTCGCAGATGTGTTCAGTGAATATTATTGGCAAGCTGAAAAGGTGGATGCAACAAACGAGCAACCTGCTAGCAGCCAATAGAGAAGGTGGTAGGGTGAAACTTTTCTTTCTTAAGTTTTTTGTAGTGGTGTCTTTGATGTTCATTTCGGCCTTAGCAGGCATGCAGATGGCGAATGATGGCATTCATAAAATGAAGGGATATGATGACCCTGATTTTAAAGGTGCCATTGCTGTCAAAGAAAATGAGGACGGAAACGTTCATGCCTCATTATTGGGGAATGAAATTGCTAGTCATGACATTGAAGCTAAGAAACAAAAGCTGGAAGGTTTGAAGGCATTCAATATGTTTTCTGATTTAGGTAAGAAGATTTCTAATGGTATTTCAACAGGTGCTCAACAATTGATAGACCTCATATTCGGAAATGAAAAAGAGGAGTAAAGGCGGGCCAAATAAGGTGCCGCCCTTGTTTTATTTCGCTCTATTTACTTGTGATCTTGATGTTTTAATAGTGTTCATTTAGAAAGGTAGGCTCTACATGAGAATCTAGTTTTCGTTGAATCTTCATAATCGTACTGATATAATCAGAAATAGTGTACATGTGCGAGTATAGTAGGAGTGAACGATATGAACTTAGAAGACAAATTAAAAAGACAATCCAAGATAAGAAATTTCTCGATTATCGCCCATATTGACCATGGTAAATCTACGCTGGCGGATAGAATTCTAGAGAAGACAAATGCATTGACTTCGCGTGAAATGAAGGACCAGCTACTTGATTCTATGGACTTGGAAAGAGAACGTGGAATTACAATTAAATTAAATGCTGTCCAGCTCACATACAGAGCGAAAGACGGAGAAGAATACATTTTCCATTTGATTGATACCCCTGGACATGTTGACTTTACGTACGAAGTTTCACGCAGTCTTGCTGCGTGTGAAGGTGCGATCCTGGTTGTAGACGCAGCGCAGGGTATTGAAGCTCAAACACTTGCGAATGTATATTTGGCATTAGACAATGATCTTGAAATCTTACCAGTTATCAATAAAATTGACCTGCCTAGTGCGGACCCAGAACGCGTTCGAAATGAAATCGAAGACGTAATTGGACTTGATGCATCAGAAGCTGTATTGGCATCTGCAAAGGCAGGTATTGGAATTGAAGATATCCTTGAACAAGTAGTTCATACGGTGCCAGCTCCAACGGGAGATCCTGGTGCTCCATTAAAAGCACTGATTTTTGACTCTTTATATGATGCATATAGAGGGGTTGTCGCTTATATCCGTGTCGTTGACGGTTCTGTAAAAGTCGGTGACAAGATTCGGATGATGGCAACTGGTAAGGAATTTGAAGTAATTGAAGTAGGAGTTTTCACACCGAAGGCAACATTGCGTGATGAATTAACTGTTGGGGACGTTGGGTTCTTAACGGCTGCCATCAAAAATGTTGGCGACACTCGTGTTGGTGATACGATCACAAATGCCAAAAATGGTGCTACAGAGGCATTGCCTGGATATCGAAAACTGAATCCAATGGTATATTGCGGTCTTTACCCAATTGATACAGCAAGATTCAATGACCTTCGTGAAGCTCTTGAAAAATTACAGTTGAATGACTCTGCCCTGCAATTCGAACCAGAAACGTCTCAAGCATTAGGCTTCGGTTTCCGCTGCGGTTTCTTAGGATTGCTTCATATGGAAATCATTCAAGAGAGAATTGAACGCGAATTTAAAATTGATTTAATTACAACTGCTCCAAGTGTTATCTATCATGTCATCATGACAGATGGTACCGAAGTAAATGTTGATAATCCATCCAATATGCCTGACCCACAGAAAATCGACCGTGTTGAAGAACCATACGTAAAAGCGACAATGATGGCGCCGAACGATTATGTTGGTGCGATTATGGAGTTATGCCAACAAAAACGTGGGATCTTCATTGATATGCAATACATGGATGAGAACCGTGTAAGCATTGTCTACCACATTCCATTGGCTGAAATCGTGTATGACTTCTTTGATCAGTTAAAATCAAGTACAAAAGGCTATGCTTCTTTTGATTACGAGCTAATCGGATATCAACCATCCAAGCTAGTCAAGATGGATATTTTGTTGAATACTGAAAAAGTCGATGCATTAAGTTTCATCGTCCATAAAGACTTTGCTTACGAAAGAGGAAAGATTATTGTTGAAAAGTTGAAGGATTTAATCCCTCGTCAACAATTCGAAGTTCCTATTCAAGCTGCGGTTGGACAAAAAATCGTAGCAAGATCAACTATTAAAGCAATGCGTAAAAACGTATTGGCAAAATGTTATGGTGGGGACATCTCACGTAAACGTAAATTGTTAGATAAACAAAAAGAAGGTAAAAAGCGTATGAAGCAAGTAGGATCCGTTGAGGTTCCTCAAGAAGCATTCATGGCAGTCTTGAAAATGGACGATAACACTCCGAAGAAGTAAAATAAAACTTCCTCGAGTCAAAAAAATTCAATTTGGAGGTTAGGGGTGCTTGGTGTATGAGCGTCCCTGACCTTTTTTATTATAGTGAAAATACGATGATAACTGTTTAGCCTGGCGTCAATTGGCGCTTGCGTTTTTCTAACAAAGGAAGTGTAAAACTTGATAAGAGCTGCCTATATCCATATCCCATTCTGTGAACACATTTGTCACTACTGTGATTTCAACAAAGTCTTTTCTAAAGGACAGCCTATAGATGAGTATCTTGAAGCTCTCGAAAGTGAGATCAAATTATCGCTTGAAAAGTATCCTGTAGACAGACTGGAAACAATTTTTGTTGGTGGAGGTACTCCGACAGCATTAAATGAAAAACAATTAGAAAAACTATGTTCGATTATTGGAAAGCATTTGCCTTTTGATGAGAACACCGAATACACATTTGAAGCAAATCCTGGAGATTTGTCTTCGGAAAAAATAAGGATATTGAAAGGTTCAGGTGTAAATCGAATCAGTTTTGGTGTCCAATCGTTTAATGATGATTTATTGAAGGCAATAGGTAGAGTGCATCGTGCTGAAGACGTTTTTAGGTCTGTAACAGAAGCTAAAAAAGCGGGATTTGAAAATATAAGTATTGATTTAATTTACAGTTTACCTGGTCAAACAATCGAGGATTTCCAGCAATCCATTGATACAGCATTCACTCTTGATATCAGCCATTATTCTGGGTATTCCTTGATCATCGAACCAAAAACGGTTTTTTATAATCTTTTGAGAAAAGGCAAACTTTCTGTTCCTGGTGAGGATGCAGAAGCAAGTATGTATGAATTATTAATGGAAAAAATGGATAAACAAGGTTTTATACAATATGAAATCAGCAATTTTGCAAAACCTGGTTTTGAGAGCAGGCACAACCTAACTTATTGGAACAATGAACCCTATTTCGGCTTCGGTGCAGGTGCACATGGATATACTGGTGGTTATAGAACGTCGAATATTGGACCTGTGAATAGGTATATCGATTCTGTAAGCGGTGGAAAACTTCCGATTCTTGATGAGCATTTCGTAAAGGATTCGGAGCGCATGGAAGAAGAAATGTTCTTAGGCCTGCGTAAAACGGCAGGAATTGAGCGGACTCACTTCATAAACAAGTTTGGAAAAGATCCTTTTGTATTTTTTCAAAAACAAATTCAGGAGCTTCAGGAACGTAAATGGCTAGAGGCTAGTAATGACCACATTTTTTTGTCTAAAAAGGGCAGGCTTCTTGGGAATGAGGTTTTTCAGTATTTTTTAGGTGTATGTGATTGACATCATCCCTGCAAATTTGATAATTTATTAATAGAATTAGCACTCAACGTTAAGGAGTGCTAACAGAGGTGATGAACCGTGTTAACAGATCGTCAATTGCTTATTCTTCAAGTTATTGTGGATGACTTTATTCGATCTGCCCAACCAGTCGGCTCAAGAAGCCTGTCGAAAAAAGAGGAAATTTCATTCAGCTCTGCCACAATCAGAAATGAAATGGCAGACCTCGAAGAATTAGGTTTTATAGAAAAAACGCATACTTCTTCAGGAAGAGTCCCTTCTGAGAAGGGGTACCGATATTATGTGGATCACCTAATTGCTCCACAAAACTTGGATAAGAATGATATCCATACAATCAAGTCCATTTTTGCAGAAAGGATTTACGAACTTGAAAAAATAGTTCAAAAATCCGCGAAAATTCTTTCTGAACTTACGAATTATACATCCATTGTTCTTGGTCCTGCCGTAAGTATCAATAAGTTGCGGAAGATTCAAATTGTACCTCTTAACACTGATACGGCTATTGCAATTATTGTGACAGATACAGGGCATGTGGATAATCGTATGTTCAAATTTCCTGCATCGATGGATGTTGGTGAACTTGAAAAGCTTGTTAATATCTTAAATGAGCGCCTCGTAGGAGTTCCGCTAACAGACTTAAACGACAAGATTTTTAGAGAAGTGGCATCACTCCTTCGACAGCATATCCAACATTTTGATATTATGCTGCATGCACTTGCTGATACATTCAAAATGCCTACGAATGAAAAATTGTTTTTTGGCGGCAAGACAAATATGTTAAGCCAGCCCGAGTTCCATGATGTTAATAAAATTAGGAATTTGTTAAGGATGATGGACCAAGAAGAAGGCGTTTATGAATTAATTAGTAAAAACCCTACTGGCATTAACGTGAAGATAGGCAGAGAAAACAATAACAGTGCAATGGAGAACTGCAGTTTGATAACTACAACGTATTCAGTAGGTGCTGAGAAATTAGGTACTATTGCCATTCTCGGTCCAACGAGAATGGAATACTCCAGAGTTATTGGTCTACTTGATGTAATTAGTAAAGATTTGTCTACGGTCCTAACACGGCTTTACGAAAATAATTAACGCCGGAAATGCTATGAAAGGCGGAACATTTTTCCGCCTCATTTCCTTGCGACCATTTGAGGGAGGTGAGTAAGTTGGCAGAAGAAAATAACAACCTGCATGAAGAAATCACAAATTCAACAAGCGAGGATATCCAGTCAGAAGAAGCTGAAACAATCTTCGAGGAAACAACAACAGTTGATTCGAATGAAAATATTGCTTCTGATGTTCAGGAACAAGAGCTTTTAAATAAGACAAAAGAACTTGAAATGAAGCTGGAAGAATCTGAAAATCGCTATTTGCGTCTTCAAGCTGACTTTGATAATTTCCGTCGACGCACGAAATTAGAAGCTGAAGCAAATGCGAAATATAAAGCTCAAAATGTAGTAACAGACCTTTTACCTGCTCTCGATAATTTCGAAAGAGCATTAAAGATGGAAGCTGATAATGAACAGACGAAGTCTTTATTACAAGGGATGGAGATGGTTTATCGCAGTCTCATCGATGCTTTGAAAAAAGAAGGTGTCGAGGCCATCGAATCCGTAGGGAAAGAATTCAACCCGTATCTACATCAGGCAGTAATGCAAGTTGAAGATGAAAATTTCGCATCAAACACGGTGATTGAGGAATTCCAAAAAGGGTATCAGTTGAAAGATCGCGTAATTAGACCAGCAATGGTTAAAGTGAGTCAGTAATCGAGAATTTACATATTAAGTATTGGAGGAATTAGGCTATGAGTAAAATTATTGGTATCGACCTTGGTACAACGAACTCATGTGTAGCTGTACTTGAAGGCGGAGAACCCAAAGTAATCCCAAATCCTGAAGGAAACCGTACAACTCCATCTGTTGTTGCTTTCAAAAATGGTGAGCGTCAAGTTGGGGAAGTAGCGAAGCGTCAAGCAATTACAAATCCAAACACAATCATGTCTATCAAGCGTCACATGGGTACTTCTTTTAAAGTGGAAGCTGAAGGAAAAGATTATACTCCTCAAGAAGTATCTGCAATCATTCTTCAGTACATCAAGGCTTATGCTGAAGATTACCTTGGTGAGCCTGTTACAAAGGCAGTAATCACTGTTCCTGCTTATTTCAACGATGCAGAACGTCAAGCTACTAAAGATGCTGGACGTATTGCTGGTCTTGAAGTTGAGCGTATTATAAACGAACCAACTGCTGCAGCTTTAGCATACGGTTTAGATAAAACTGATGAAGATCAAACAATCTTGGTTTATGACCTAGGTGGCGGAACATTCGACGTTTCTATCCTTGAACTAGGTGATGGAGTGTTTGAAGTTAAGTCAACAGCTGGTGACAATCGTCTTGGTGGAGATGACTTTGACCAAGTTATCATTGATTACCTTGTTGAACAATTCAAAAAAGACAATGGAATTGATCTTGGAAAAGACAAGATGGCATTACAACGCTTAAAGGATGCAGCTGAAAAAGCAAAGAAAGACTTATCAGGTGTAGCTTCTACTCAAATCTCATTACCATTCATCACAGCTGGAGAAGCTGGACCTCTTCACCTTGATGTTACTTTATCTAGAGCGAAGTTCGATGAATTGTCTGCAGATCTTGTAGAGCGTACAATGGGACCTACTCGTCAAGCACTTAAAGATGCTGGAATGTCAGCTTCTGAAATTGATAAAGTAATTCTTGTTGGTGGTTCTACACGTATTCCAGCTGTTCAAGAAGCGATCAAGAAAGAATTAGGTAAAGAACCACATCGCGGTGTTAACCCGGATGAAGTAGTAGCAATGGGTGCTGCAATCCAAGGTGGCGTTATTTCTGGTGATGTGAAAGACGTAGTATTGTTGGATGTAACTCCACTTTCACTAGGTATCGAAACAATGGGTGGCGTATTTACGAAGTTGATTGACCGTAATACAACAATTCCTACATCTAAGTCTCAAGTATTCTCAACAGCTGCAGACAGCCAAACTGCTGTAGACATCCATGTTCTACAAGGTGAGCGCCCGATGGCAGCTGCTAACAAAACATTAGGTAGATTCCAACTTACTGATATCCCCCCAGCACCACGTGGTGTACCGCAAATTGAAGTGTCATTCGACATCGACAAAAACGGTATTGTTAACGTTCGTGCGAAGGATCTTGGTACAAACAAAGAACAAACGATTACGATCAAGTCTTCTACTGGTTTATCTGATGAAGAAATCGATCGCATGGTAAGAGAAGCTGAAGAAAATGCTGAGGCTGACAAGAAGCTTAAAGAAGAAGTGGAACTTCGTAACGAAGCGGATCAACTCGTTTTCACAACTGAAAAGACTTTAAAAGATCTTGAAGGTAAAGTTGATGAAGCTGAAGTTGCAAAAGCTAACGAAGCTAAAGATGAGTTGAAAGCAGCTATCGAGAAAAACGAAATTGAAGAAATTCGTACAAAGAAGGATGCTCTTCAAGAAATCGTTCAAAACTTGACAGTTAAACTTTATGAAGAAGCGGCAAAACAGCAGCAAGCTCAACAAGGAGCAGAAGGACAAGCAAATCCTAAGGATGACAATGTCGTAGATGCTGAGTTTGAAGAAGTTAATGACGATAAGTAATTTGTGATAAATGGGGAAAAGTCAAAGTCAGCAAAGAGGACTTTGACTTTTTCTGTGAATATCGTCTTTGAACAGCTTTTATCGATGTAGTGGGACAAAGGATTGTATATTGATTTAAAGTAGACTGCAGTGTTACAATAACCTTTATGTGAAAGATTCGGGAGTGGTAATCATGAGTAAACGGGATTACTATGAAGTACTTGGTTTAAACAAGGGTGCTTCTAAGGATGAAATAAAAAAGGCATATCGAAAGTTATCAAAACAGTTCCATCCAGATATCAACAAAGAACCGGATGCGGCTGATAAATTTAAAGAAGTCAAAGAAGCTTACGAAACGTTAAGTGATGATCAGAAAAAGGCTCATTACGATCAATTCGGACACACTGATCCTAATCAAGGCTTTGGTGGATTCGGCGGGGGAGATTTTGGAGGCGGCTTTGGTGGCTTTGAGGATATCTTCAATAGCTTCTTCGGTGGCGGTGGAGGCGGCAGACGCCGTGATCCAAATGCTCCAAGACAAGGGGCTGACTTACAATATACAATGACAGTTTCTTTTGAGGAAGCGGCATTTGGTAAGGAAGCAGATATTGAAATTCCACGTGAAGAAACATGTGATACATGTAGCGGGACAGGGGCAAAACCTGGAACAAAGGTGGATACTTGTAACCATTGCCAAGGTAGTGGGCAGCTGAATGTAGAACAACAAACTCCGTTTGGAAGAATAGTCAATCGCCAAACTTGTCATTATTGCAGAGGTACAGGCAAGGAAATCAAGCATAAATGCTCAACTTGTAGTGGTACTGGTAAAGTGAAAAAGCGCAGAAAGATTCATGTGAAGATTCCTGCAGGTATTGATGAAGGTCAACAAATGAGGGTTTCAGGACAAGGTGAACCAGGAATTAACGGTGGCCCATCAGGAGATCTATATGTAGTTTTCCAGGTTAAATCGCACGAGTTCTTTGAGCGTGATGGTGATGACGTCTATTGCGAAATGCCAATCAACTTTGTTCAAGCCGCTCTTGGTGATGAAATCGAAGTTCCAACATTGCATGGCAGAGTGAAGTTAAAAGTGCCTGCAGGAACTCAAACAGGAACTAAATTCAGATTAAAAGGTAAAGGTATTCCAAACGTTCGCGGATACGGTGTTGGTGACCAACATATTCTTGTTCGTATTGTTACACCTACAAAGCTAACGGAAAAGCAAAAACAACTACTTCAGGAATTTGCTGAAATAAGCGGTGATGCACCGATTGGTGATCAGGAAAAAAGTTTTTTCTCTAAAGTAAAAAGAGCCTTAAAAGGTGAGTAAGGATTGGAGTTGGTAGATAATGAAATGGTCTGAAATCAGCATTCATACAACAAACGAGGCGATTGAACCTATCTCGCATATTTTACACGAAGCGGGTGCGAGTGGAGTAGTTATCGAAGATCCCTTCGATTTAATAAAGGAGAGGGAAGATCAGTTTGGTGAAATCTACCAACTCAATCCTGGAGATTATCCTGAGGAAGGCGTTATTATTAAAGCGTATGTTCCAGTAAATAGCTTCTTAGGTGAAACGGTGGATGCTATTAAGGAAGCGATTAACAACCTCATCATTCACAATATTGATATTGGTAAAAACAAAGTAACGATTAGTGAAGTGAATGAAGAGGAATGGGCAACTGCTTGGAAAAAGTACTATAATCCAGTTAAAATTTCAGAGAAATTCACGATTGTTCCAACTTGGGAAGACTATACACCTGTGAATAGCGATGAATTGATTATTGAGCTTGATCCTGGAATGGCGTTTGGTACTGGAACACATCCGACAACAGTTATGTGTATCCAAGCATTAGAAAGAACAGTTAAGAGTGGCGATAAGGTAGTAGACGTTGGTACGGGCTCAGGTGTTTTAAGTATAGCCGCTGCTTTACTTGGAGCTAGCCATGTCAATGCGTTGGATCTGGATGAAATTGCTGTTACGACTGCAAAACTCAATACAAAGTTGAACAAAGTGAATGAAGTCGTTCATGTTTCCCAAAACAACCTTTTGGACGGTGTTGAAACAGCTACTGCCGATGTCGTCGTTGCTAATATTCTGGCAGAGGTCATTATCCGTTTTACGGATGATGTTCACCATGTTCTTAAAAATGATGGCTATTTCATTGCTTCCGGTATCATCCAACAAAAAAAGGATCTTGTAAAAGATGCAATGGTGAAATCAGGCTTCGAAATCGCAGAAACTGTTCAAATGGAAGATTGGGTAGCTATTATTGCAAAGAAAAAATAGTGTGGGGAAGGGGCGGCTAATTAGAGCTTTGTCCCTTCTTTTAACTGTTTTGTAGTGAAGGTACTGAATAATGGAAAGAAGGTGTACAAGGTGCAACGCTATTTTGTAGATGGTAATTTAGGTGATGAACAAATTTTTATAAAAGGTGACGATCGTCACCATATTGAAAAGGTAATGCGCATGAAGGTGGGAGATCAAATTATTTGTGTTGACTCACAAGAGCAGAGCGCAGTTTGTTCGATTGCAGAATTTACCGATGCAAGTATTGTTGTAAACAATGTACAATGGTTAGAAGAGAGTTCGGAGTTGCCAATTAAAGTTTCTATCGCGAGTGGACTGCCTAAAGGGGACAAGCTGGAACTGATCCTTCAAAAAGGTACAGAGCTTGGAGCTTTTGAGTTTGTCCCTTTTGCTGCAGCTCGCTCGGTTGTGAAATGGGATGAAAAAAAATCTTCTAAAAAGATAGAGCGTTGGCAGAAGATTTGTAAGGAGGCCGCGGAACAGTCCCATCGTAACTATGTTCCTAAGGTTGAAAGTCCTTGCAGTTTTAAGCAACTTTTAGACAAAAGTGTTCATTACACGCATAAAATTGTCGCTTACGAAGAAGAAGCGAAAACAGGGGAAACCTCTGTGTTGAATTCCGTTTTTGACACGATGCAAACGGGAGATTCTCTGTTAATTGTTTTCGGTCCAGAAGGCGGATTAGCGGAGGGAGAAATCTCTAAGTTAAAAGAAACGGGTTTCCGCATTTGCGGTCTTGGTCCCCGTATATTAAGAACTGAAACAGCACCATTGTATGCATTATCTGCTGTTTCCTATCATTTTGAATTGATGAGGTGAGTTTACATGCCAACAGTCGCGTTTCATACTTTAGGATGCAAAGTGAACCACTATGAAACTGAAGCAATCTGGCAGTTATTTAAGGAAGAAGGCTATGACCGAGTTGATTTTGAATCAACATCAGATGTCTATATCATTAATACATGTACTGTGACCAATACAGGTGATAAGAAAAGTCGTCAGGTTATAAGACGTGCGGTTAGGAAAAATCCTGATGCCGTCATTTGCGTAACAGGCTGTTATGCTCAAACATCTCCTGCAGAAATCATGGCAATTCCAGGAGTCGATATCGTCGTAGGGACTCAAGATCGCGTGAAAATGCTTGAATATATTGAACAATATAAGCAAGAGAGACAGCCAATTAATGCAGTTAAGAACATCATGAAAAATCGTGTCTATGAAGAATTGGACGTTCCTGCATTTACAGATAGAACAAGGGCTTCCTTAAAGATTCAGGAAGGCTGTAATAATTTCTGTACATTTTGTATCATCCCTTGGGCTCGTGGGCTAATGCGTTCTCGAGATCCTCAGGAAGTTATTCGTCAGGCTCAACAGCTTGTGGATGCAGGTTATAAGGAAATTGTCCTTACTGGTATCCATACAGGCGGCTATGGCGAAGATATGAAGGATTACAATTTAGCAGGTCTTTTGCGAGACTTAGAAGCGCAAGTGAAAGGACTTGAGAGACTGCGAATTTCTTCTATTGAAGCGAGTCAAATTACAGATGAAGTCATTGAGGTCATTGACCAATCAAATATGATTGTAAGACATTTGCACATTCCACTTCAATCAGGATCGAATACTGTCCTAAAGAGAATGCGACGTAAATACACAATGGAATTTTTCGGAGAAAGACTGGATCGCCTAAAAGAAGTGTTGCCAGGATTAGCGGTCACTTCTGATGTAATCGTAGGATTCCCAGGTGAGACAGAAGAAGAATTCATGGAAACATATGATTTTATTCAAAAACATCAATTCTCAGAACTTCACGTATTCCCTTACTCAAAACGTACAGGAACGCCTGCTGCGCGTATGGAAGATCAAGTGGATGAAGAAGTGAAGAATGAAAGAGTACATCGTTTAATAGCTCTATCTGACCAACTTGCTAAAGAATATGCTTCCCAATTTGAGGGGGAAGTGTTGGAAGTCATCCCTGAAGATCGCTATAAACAAGATCCTGAAAGTGGTTTGATCGAAGGCTATACGGATAACTACCTAAAAGTAGTATTTCCTGGTACAGAAGAGATGATTGGAAAAATTGTTAAGGTAAAAATATCTAAAGCTGGATATCCTTATAATGAAGGCCAATTTGTAAGAGTTGTTGAAGATAAGGTTATCGCTGAAGCTGTGGTATAAAGAAAAGCACGGAGAATTCTCTCTCCGTGCTATTTTTTATGTAGATTCAAAATGAATCTTCCTAATTGATTCGCAAACGGTAAAGCAACTAATGAGGTACTCACATTGAAAATAACACTAATATGTGCAAGTTGAATATCTTGCCCCTCTGCTAAATAAGGAGCGACGGAAGAGAGTATTGGGATAAGAGGGATGAATAGAAGAACACCGGCAACATTTAGCCAAATATGAGCATAAGCGGCAAGTCTTGCTTCTAAACCGCTACCAATCGATGCAATGAGTGCTGTAATACACGTACCGATATTTGCGCCTAGCATGACGGCAATTCCTGCTTCCATGTTTAACAGACCTGCTGTTAAAAAACCCATCGTTATGCCTGTCATCGCGGTACTCGATTGAATGATGGAAGTCATGATAGCTCCTAATATGACACTCAATAATATGCTTTCATTTAAAGAAAGTAATGTATCGTGAATAAAAGGAATTTCGGTGAGAGGCTTGGCAAGCTGTTCAAAACCTTTCATAGCTGTAAAAACAGCTGCAATACCAAAAATAAGCATACCGATACTTCTTATTTTTCTGTTATTGATGAGAAAAAAAGTTGCACCAATAATGGCAAAAGGAACGAGTACCATGTCCAAATTAAAAGTAATGAGTTCCGTCTTAAAGGTGGTTCCAATATTAGTTCCAAGAATGATTCCGATTGATTGTGGAAATGTAAGAATCTTAGCTGAAATGAGTCCGATCGTAATGACCATGACAGAAGAACTGCTCTGCAGGAGCGCTGTAACCGCCGTTCCAGTTAGCATCCCTTTTAGTGGTGTCCTCGTTAACTTCATTAACCACTGTTTCAACTTGTTACCGGATAAGTTGAATAGCCCTATCCTAATAATGGTCATTCCGAAAATAAATAAACTAATACAAATTGCAAATAATAGGATATGCAGCATTTTATTCACTCCTTCCTTGTATTTTATGGGACAAGATACAAGGACATGACAGAAAAAGTAGCTGCAAATTGAATCTTTTCGTCGAAAGTCTGAAAACATAGCTTAACATGTTGTAAATACAGTTGACCTTGTTTAAAGGTTATATTATAATTGCAATGTTAGTGTGTTGTGTTCGGAGGGAGGGAAAGAGAATGTCTAAAACCGTCGTTCGTAAAAACGAATCGCTTGAAGATGCTCTTCGTCGCTTTAAACGTACAGTTTCTAAAACTGGTACATTGCAAGAAGCTAGAAAGCACGAATTCTACGAAAAGCCAAGTGTGAAGCGTAAGAAAAAGTCAGAAGCTGCAAGAAAACGTAAGTTCTAAGAGAGGGTGGAATTAATTGAGTCTTCTCGAGCGTTTAAATAATGATATGAAACAAGCGATGAAAAACAAGGAAAAAGACAAACTCTCTGTTATTCGGATGATCAAGTCCTCATTGCAAAACGAAGCGATCAAGCTCGGCAATCGAGAACTATCCGAAGAGGACGAGTTAACGGTCCTTTCTCGTGAATTAAAACAACGCAAAGACTCCCTCCATGAATTTGATAAAGCAGGTCGTGCAGACCTTGTGGAAAAGTTGCGTGCAGAGTTGACTGTTGTCGAACTGTACTTACCGGCACAGCTTTCTGAAGAGGAGCTGTCAGACATCGTAAAAACTGCGGTGGCTGAAACGGGTGCAATTTCAAAAGCGGATATGGGAAAAGTGATGGCTGCGATCATGCCGAAGGTTAAAGGTAAAGCAGACGGTTCACTCGTAAATAAACTTGTACAACAACACCTTTCATAAATCTAACATCGGGGCCACAAGCGAAAGCTTGTGGCCTTTGGATTTCTATGAATAGTGCATTCCGCTTTTCTATTTGTCTAGCTACGAGTGGCATCGGCTCGGGAGACTTGTCGCCGATAAGCAGCCACTCTCCGCTTTTCTTTATAATTCAGTGCTAGAATCCCCTTTTATTTCATAAACATGAGATGAAAGGGGGTTCTTTTTTTATGTCAAAAAAATGGGGTCTGAGGGTTCGGAACTGGATGACAGATAAAATGGATCTTCCTCAAGATGTCATGATGGATTTACCCCGAATAACAATGGTTGGACAAATCCATGTATACATTGAGAATCATAAAGGATTGTTGGCATTTAGTGACAGGGAATTACGCTTGCTCTTAAAACAAGGGCAATTACTCATAAAGGGAAAAGCGTTTGTAATCAAAACCATTTTGCCCGAGGAAATATTACTTGAAGGGAAAATCGATCAAGTCATTTATTTAAACGAATAATTCAGGGGGACACATATGAAGAACCAGTGGATTGAATTCTTTAACGGTACCGTAACTGTAAAAGCAAAGGGGAAAGGTTGTGAACGATTCATAAACAATATTACCAGAGAAGGTCTTAATATCTGGAATGTGAAGAGATATGGTCCTGAGGCGGTTGTTTTCAACATGCGGCTTCAGGATATTAAAGTATTGCGAGGCATTGTAAGGAAAAGTGAGTGTAAAGTGGAGTTTCTAAAGCGCGATGGAGCTCCATTCCTCATGAAGCGACTTTTGAAGAATAGCGGATTCTTAATAGGGGCCATCGCATTTTTAAGTATTATTATTTTACTTTCCAATGTTGTATGGGGAATTGAAATCAAAGGGGCAAAGCCCGCAACGGAGTATCAAATTCGCAAAGAATTGGACAAGATGGGAGTAAAGATAGGCAGTGTTCAATTTTTTATAGATGATGTGGAATCCATTCAAAGAAAATTAACGAACAACATAGAAGAACTTACATGGGTTGGTGTGGAACTCCAAGGGACAACCTTTCATTTTCAAGTCGTCGAAAAGAACCAGCCAAAACAACCAGAATTATTAACACCGAGGAATTTGGTCGCTAAGAAAGAAGCAGTTATAGTGAACTTATTTGTTGAAAAAGGGCAGCCTGTTGTCAAAGTGCATGATTTTGTGCAAAAAGGACAGTTATTGGTTTCTGGTCTAATGGGTAAAGAAGGACAAATGGAGGTGGTAGCATCAAAAGCAGAAGTCCTGGGAGAAACCTGGTACAAAACCTACGTGGAACTGCCTCTTAATTCAACTTTCAGTGTATATAGCGGAAAAGAAAAAAGGAAACACGCCATTTTAATAGGAGATTGGAGCATACCAATTTGGGGATTTGGTGACCATCAATTTGCCAAATACAAAGAAGAAGTTAATGTGAAGAAGATTAAATTTATGAAATGGGAACTTCCAATCGCATATGTACACAAGACCATAAGGGAACGGGAGGATGTCACCCGCAGTTATTCTAAAGAAGAAGCAATCGGTATAGCCAGGGAGATGGCTAGAAATGATATAAAAAAGCAATTATCTGAAGAGGCTATCATAAAAGATGATAAAATTTTACAGCGAGTATTTGATAATGGTAAAGTTAAGTTAACGGTTCATTTTCAAATCATTGAAAATATAGCTGAAGGGCAACCTATAGTTCAAGGAGACGAATGAATGACAGAAAAGCTAACAACACTCAACTTACATCTAGAAAATCCAAATGAAGCAATATCACTTTTCGGAAACTCAGATGCAAATTTAAAAATGATTGAGCAAGAACTTCTCGTGTCAATAGTTACTCGTGGAGGAGCAGTAAGCATCTCTGGTGATTCGGAGAAAGTCGAATTGGCAGGCAAAATTTTGGACAAATTGCTTTTGGTAATCCGTAGGGGCGTAAATATTAGTCTAAGAGATGTAAAATATGCGATTCAAATGTCCGAAAAAGGGACTTTGGATTATTTTCAGGACCTATATGAAGAGGAAATTACTAAAAACGCAAAAGGCAAATCAATACGAGTAAAAACATTAGGGCAACGCTATTATATCAATGCGATTAAAAAGAATGATTTAGTCTTTGGGATAGGACCTGCCGGAACTGGTAAAACGTATTTAGCAGTAGTTATGGCAGTCAATGCTTTAAAGACTGGGGATATCAAAAAAATCATTTTAACTCGCCCTGCCGTTGAAGCAGGAGAAAGTCTCGGTTTCCTTCCAGGCGATCTTAAAGAAAAGGTCGAT
Organism: Bacillus sp. cl95; assembly: GCF_900115925.1. GTDB lineage: Bacteria > Bacillota > Bacilli > Bacillales > Cytobacillaceae > Neobacillus_A. The sequence goes on from NZ_FOYF01000002.1 coordinate 377,131, forward strand.
CCGTATTTGCGACCGCTATACGATGCTTTGCATGATATTCTAGGTGTTGAGCATACGGTAAGGATGATTGAACGAGGAACGATTGAAATTGCTCCTTTGGCATATATGAGGGGACGTACATTAGATGAAGCTTTTGTCATCCTTGATGAAGCTCAAAACACTACACATGCTCAAATGAAAATGTTTTTAACAAGATTGGGCTTTGGCTCAAAAATGATCATTACAGGTGACCGCACTCAGGTTGATTTACCTAAAGGAGTAAAATCAGGACTAATCGTGGCTGAGAGCACTTTAAATGAAGTGAAGGGCATTTCGTTCATCCACCTTGAACAAAGTGATGTTGTCAGACATCCGCTTGTTGGGAAGATTATTGAAGCCTATGAAAAGCATGAGGGGTGAGACTGTTCTATTAAGAGCAGTCTTTTTCTTATTTTCAATTTGTTTAATGAAACTTGCTTGCAAAACTGTTATGATTTTACTAAGGTTCACTTGAATAAATCCAGTCACATATTAGAAGTGACTGTTTCTGGTTGAACAATTATGCCATGATTGGAGCGGTAAGTTTGGAAAAGCTGCAACAGCAATTTATGAAGATGCGCAACCTTTTGGATATCACATTTTTCCGCGTACTCTTTTTTATTTTTATAGCGGTAGTTCTTTATGCCTCCATGTACAGCAATGTAAAACCTGAAAAGCTCGAGTTAACACTTTTCTCGGTGTCAGATAAAACAATACGTTCACCAGGTACTGTTGAAGATGTTAAAAGTACTGAGAAGAAAAGATTGGAAGCGGTTGAACAAGTAAAGGATGTCTACATAAAGAAAAATGAATACACTCAAAATCGGGTGGATTTAGTCAGTTCGATTTTCGATTCAGCCGTTGAAGTCGGAACTGAAATTCGCCAAGAAAAAGCGGAAGCCGATAAACAAAAAGTAGAAGGTGAGGATGCCGCTGTTTGGCAGGAACCGACCTTAAAGGAGAAAGTGGAGCGATTAAAAGCAAAGTTGACAGGTGAAGTTACGAAAGAACTAAGTGAATCGGTTTTTACCTCGCTTGTACAAGCTGATATTAACGATTTGTCAATTGCAAAAGATTTAACTGTCACAGCCATCAATCAAGTAATGAGCAAGAGAATTTCATCTGATTCAGTAGAAAATGCAAAAAAGTCAGTTGAAGAAGAACTGAAATATACAAGCTTGGATATGAATTTGAAAAGTTCTGTCATTGAATTGGGAAGATTTGCCGTTGTACAAAATGAATTTTATGATCCAAATGCTACAGCAGAATTGAGGCAACAAGCGGCAGAAAGTGTTGAACCTGTAAAGATACTTCAAGGTCAAATAATCGTTGAGGAAGGAACGCTCATAAGTCCAGAGATATATAGACAGTTGCGACTTGTAGGTTTACTAGACAATGAAAAATCAATTAAGCCGTATTTAGGCTTGCTCGTCATTATTGGGATTTTTCTATCTGCAATTTATTACTATTTCCATGATTTGAAAATCAAGCCATATCAAAAACAAACCAATTTGCTCCTATTCGGTTTGATATTTCTTATTTCTATCTTGATGATGAAATTGGTGAGTTTATTTCAACAATTCGGATATGCGGAAATCGGATATTTGTTCCCAGCAGCCATGGGCGCGATGCTAATCAAAATTTTAGTTGATGAAAAGCTGGCATTCTTATTAACGCTGATATTGGCCATTTGTGGAAGTATCATTTTTAATGATGGTATGACAGGTACGTTGAATACCACTGTAGGAATCTACATATTATGCAGCGGTGTGGCAGGAGTCCTTTTCCTTGGGGTCAGAAATCAAAGATCGCAAATACTCCAAGCAGGTTTATTTGCAGCGTCAATTAATATTATGGTGATCCTGTCATTAGTCTTTATTAGAAATGGACAACATAATAGCCTTGAGTATGGCTTCTTCATTCTTATTGCCCTTGCATCAGGCATTGTTTCTGCGGTATTGACGATTGGTATGTTGCCGTTTTTAGAGGCCAGCTTCGGTATTCTTTCAACAATGAAACTGATTGAATTATCAAATCCGAATCACCCACTTTTAAGAAAAATCCTGACGGAAACACCAGGAACCTATCATCATAGTGTTATGGTTGCCAACTTGGCTGAATCAGCTTGCGAAGCAATTGGAGCTAACGGGCTTTTAGCGAGAGTAGGATGCTATTATCACGATATAGGGAAAACGAAACGACCGCAATTTTTCATTGAAAATCAAATGAATATTGAAAATCCCCATGACCGCTTGCCTCCGGAAAAAAGCGCAGATATAATAATGGCACATGCGACCGATGGAGCTGATATGCTGAGAAAAGAGCGCATGCCAAGGGAAATCGTCGAGATTGCGGAGCAGCATCATGGAACCACCTTATTAAAATATTTCTACCATAAAGCAAAAAAAGATGGTTCCGATATTCAAGAAAGTGATTTCAGGTATGCTGGTCCAAAAGCGCAGACAAAGGAAATCGCCATTATTGGGATTGCGGATAGTGTGGAAGCGGCTGTCCGTTCCATGTCACAGCCTACTCCAGAGCAAATAGAGTCGTTAGTCCATTCCATTATTTCTGACAGGCTTCAGGATGGTCAGTTCAATGAATGTGATTTGACATTAAAGGAACTTCAAGTTGTCGCCCATACGTTGTGTGAGACATTAAAAGGTATCTTTCACTCTAGAATTGAATATCCAGAAACTACAAAACAGAAGGTGAAGCAAGCATGAGTTTAGTAATCGATTTTTTAGATGAAACAGAACAAGTACCTGAGGAAGATTTAGAGGAACTTCAGAAAATACTCGATTTTGCAGCTGCAAAAGAAAACATTGAACCAGGTTCAGAAGTTTCGGTAACATTTGTGACCAACGATAGAATTCAAGAAATCAACCGTGAGTACCGCAGTAAAGATGCCCCAACGGATGTCATTTCTTTTGCAATGGAAGAAATGGGTGAAGGTGAAATTCAATTAAAAGGTGTGGTTATGCCTCGTTTGCTTGGTGACATCATCATCTCTACAGCTAAGGCAGAAGAACAAGCGGAAGAATATGGTCACTCTTACATAAGAGAACTTGGATTTCTTGCTGTTCATGGGTTTTTACACCTGCTCGGTTATGATCATGAAACAAAAGAAGATGAAGTGAAGATGTTTTCTTTGCAGAAGGCAATCTTAGACGAATACGGACTAAAAAGATAGCATGCGCAGAGGGAATCAGAAATTAATGAAATCTTTTGGGTTTGCAATAGAGGGAATCACACAGGGAATCAAAGAGGAGAAGAATATGAGAATTCATTTATTCTTCTCCATTATTGCACTTTCGATTTCTATTATGCTGTCACTTTCATCACTTGAATGGGTATTAATCATTTTATGCATTGGTGGAATGTTAGCTCTAGAATTGGTGAATTCTGCATTGGAAAGAGTAGTGGATATGGTTACTAAGGAATATCATCCACTTGCGAAGCAAGCGAAAGACATGGCCGCAGGGGCTGTGTTTTTGTATGCGATTATCTCGGTCATCATTGGGCTGATTATTTTTATGCCTAAACTTATTTCCCTTATAAACTCTACCTTCTAAGAAAGTGATTTGAAAACTTTATTTATTTCCTATATTATGATGAAGCGAGATGGTATGAAAAATGAAACTTATTAAACACATTCAACTTTTTTATTACGATTTCGCGACAATTGATGAAATTTTTAGAAAATTAAGTTAAAATAAAGGAACAGCAGCTTTCCTTTGAAAGGAAGAATGTTTGTGGACGTAAAACATTTAATCGCAGAAGCAAAAGAAGCTAGAGAAAAAGCTTATGTTCCCTACTCTAAATTTAAAGTAGGAGCATCATTACTAACAAGAGAAGGCAAAGTGTATCATGGCTGCAACATTGAAAATGCTGCTTATGGAATGGTAAATTGTGCAGAACGCACGGCTTTATTTAACGCCTATGCTGAAGGAGATCGTGATTTTTCTTTACTAGTAGTAGTTGCAGATACAGATCGTCCGGTTCCGCCATGTGGAGCATGTCGTCAAGTTATTTCAGAACTTTGCCCTAAAGACATGAAGGTGGTTTTGACAAATTTAAAAGGGGAAGTATTAGAAATAACAGTTGATGAATTATTGCCAGGAGCATTTTCACCGGAGGATCTAAATGATAAATAATGGAATAGAAAACAAAGAACATAAATCAGGATTTATTTCAATTATAGGCAGACCAAATGTCGGGAAGTCAACTTTCCTAAATCGGGTGATTGGTCAGAAGATTGCTATTATGAGTGATAAGCCTCAAACGACCCGAAACAAAGTTCAAGGCGTTTTGACAACTGATGATGCACAGCTTATTTTCATCGACACACCGGGAATTCATAAGCCTAAGCATAAGCTTGGTGATTTCATGATGAAAGTTGCTCAAAATACACTTAAAGAAGTGGATCTCGTTTTGTTCATGGTAAATGCTGAAGAAGGATTCGGGCGCGGTGAGGAGTTTATCTTAGAAAAATTCCAAACAGTCAATACGCCCATTTTCTTAGTCATCAATAAGATTGATCAAGTGCACCCAGACGCACTGCTTAATGTAATCGAGTCATACAAAGAGCGCTATCCTTTTAAGGAAGTCGTGCCAATTTCAGCGTTAGAAGGTAATAACGTTGAAAAGTTGTTATCGCAGATCAAGTCTTATATGCCTGAAGGACCACAATTTTATCCAGCTGATCAGGTAACGGATCACCCGGAGAGATTTATCGTATCTGAGCTCATTAGAGAAAAAGCGTTGCATTTGACAAGAGAAGAAATTCCGCATTCTCTTGCAGTGGTTATTGACAAAATGGAGCGTCGCGAAGACAAGGATATCGTAAATGTCATGGCTACCGTCATCGTGGAAAGAGATTCGCAAAAAGGGATCGTTATCGGAAAACAAGGTGCAATGCTGAAGGAAATTGGGAAGCGTGCACGTGTTGATATCGAAAACTTACTCGGTTCAAAAGTATTTTTGGAACTTTGGGTAAAAGTTCAAAAAGACTGGAGAAATAAAAGTACTCAACTTCGTGATTTTGGATTCCGTGAGGATGAATATTAATACCTATTTAAATTATTGCTTCGGAATAAGTTTTATGCATGGACGAATTAGCAAATTTTTCGTCTTATGATTTTAAAAAGACAGGCTATGATAACTATAAGGATTTAGAAGATTGTAATGCTACTCGAAAATTTGAAAGGTGGGGTTTCCGATGTTAGATTTTACCTGGAAGGTTTTTCAGCAAACAGGTAACATTGACACTTATCTCCTCTTTAAAGAGATGGAGAAGGAGAATCAAGAAATACCCGGTGGTCAGGAAGAAGAGTTAGCGCAATTCGATTTTCCCGTTTCATGAGTTTGTCCCGTTGCAAATGGATGGTGACTAGGAATGCTTCAAAAATGTGAGGGCATCGTCATTAGGACAACGGATTATGGTGAGACTAACAAGATAGTAACTATATATACACGGGAATGGGGGAAAGTTGGGGCGATGGCAAGAGGCGCCAAAAAGCCTAACAGCAGGCTCTCTGCTGTCACCCAGCTTTTTACATACGGTTATTTTTTGATTCAGCGAAGTACCGGACTTGGCAGTATGCAGCAAGGTGAAATGATTTCTTCTTTGCGAGGAATCCGTGAAGACATTTTCCTGACTGCTTATGCCAGTTACATTGTTGAATTGCTCGATAAGAGTACTGATGAAAAAAAGCCCAATCCCTATTTATTTGAATTGCTCCATCAAACCTTGAACTATATGAGCGAAGGATACGACCACGATATACTCATGTATATTTTTGAATTAAAAATGTTAAATGTCCTTGGTCATTATCCTGTTTTGAATCAATGTTCCGTATGTGGAAGTGCAGACGGACATTTCTCCTTTTCTGTGAGAGAAGGTGGATTGATCTGTCATAGATGTTTGGAGAAAGACCCCTATCATTTTAAGATTTCTCCAGCTTCTGTAAAGCTTTTGCGCTTATTCTATTATTTCGATCTTTCAAGATTAGGAAATATATCTGTTAAAAAGGAAACGAAGGCCGAAATTAAGAAAGTCATTGATGCCTTTTACGAAGAATATTCTGGACTTCATCTCAAGTCCAAAAGATTTCTTAGTCAAATGGAAAGTCTGAGGGACATGCTTTAACAGAGTTGACAAAATCCATGTATTTCGCTACTATACTTAATATTATTAATAGTTGCTGTGAAAGAAAGTAGTACTGAATAACGACTTTTTAAGCGAACCTGGGATGGTGTGAGCCAGGGAAAAGCGGATTTAGGAAGGCAGTCTGGAGCAACATTTCGTGAAAGAGGCTGCATATTTTGCAGCAATTAGGGTGGAACCGCGGGTAACTCTCGTCCCTATGCTAAGTGCATAGGACGGGAGTTTTTTTGCTTTCTGAAATTTTTTAGAAACGATTCGCTCTATCCGATTGCACTTTCTAAATTGGCTCTGTTATAGGTCATGGTTGATTTTCCGCACTTTGTTGATTGGAGTGGAAGGCGCTAGACTCCTGGGGGATTAGCGTTACAGGCGAGACCCCACAGGAGCGTTAGCGACGAGGAGGCTCGGCGAACGCCCCCCGGAAAGCAAGTGACTGGAGCGGAAATCAACAGGCTAGATTAACAGAGTCTCTTAAATAAAGAAGGAGGGTAAAAGATGAATATTCAAAACATGATTTTAACACTGCAAAAACATTGGTCTGAACAAGGGTGCATCCTTATGCAGGCTTATGATGTCGAAAAAGGGGCAGGTACGATGAGCCCGTATACATTCCTGCGTGCAATAGGACCAGAGCCTTGGAATGTTGCATATGTTGAACCTTCAAGAAGACCAGCAGACGGTAGATATGGAGAAAACCCAAACCGTCTCTACCAACATCATCAATTTCAAGTTATCATGAAGCCTTCGCCTGACAACATCCAAGAGCTATACTTGGACTCTCTGAAGGCCCTAGGCATTGACCCACTAGAACATGACATCCGTTTTGTTGAAGATAACTGGGAAAATCCATCACTTGGATGTGCGGGTCTTGGTTGGGAAGTATGGTTGGATGGAATGGAAATTACACAGTTTACATACTTCCAACAAGTTGGCGGACTAGAATGCAAACCTGTATCGGTTGAAATTACATACGGGATTGAGCGTTTAGCATCCTACATTCAAGACAAAGAGAATGTTTTTGAACTTGAGTGGACAAATGGTTTTACTGTAAGAGATATTTTTGGTCAACCGGAATTCGAGCACTCTAAATATACATTTGAGACGTCTAATCCCGACATGTTATTTGAATTGTTCAATATTTATGAAAAAGAAGCACATCGTCAAATGGAGCATGGTCTTGTACACCCAGCCTATGATTATGTATTAAAGTGTTCTCATGCATTTAATATTCTTGATGCACGAGGAGCGATATCTGTTACAGAAAGAACAGGCTATATTGCGCGATGCCGTAATCTGGCTAGAAAAATTGCTAAAACATTTTATGAGGAGCGCGAAAAATTAGGTTTCCCGATCATTAAAAAAGAGGAGGGCGCAGACCATGAATAAAAGAGATTTATTGTTAGAAATCGGCTTAGAAGAAATGCCTGCACGGTTTGTGACTGATTCGATGAATCAACTCGCAGGTAAAGTGCAACAATGGCTTGAAGAAAACAAAGTTGAATTCACTGAATTGAAGTCTTACTCTACTCCAAGAAGGCTAGCCATATTGATTAAGGATGTTGTGGAAGCTCAAGAAGACATTCATGAAGAAGCAAAAGGTCCTGCGAAAAAAATTGCTCTTGATGCTGATGGGAATTGGTCAAAAGCTGCAGCAGGCTTTTGTCGAGGTCAAGGCGTTTCAGTAGATGACATTTACTTCAAAGAAATTAATGGCGTGGAATATGCTCATGTAAAGAAGTTCGTTAAAGGACAAGAAACGAGAACGCTTTTGGTTCAGCTTGAGAAAATTATCAGCGGTCTCTCATTCCCTAAAAATATGAGATGGGCGAATCAAGATTTAAGATATATCCGTCCGATTAAGTGGATGGTAACTCTTTATGGAAACGAGATAATCCCATTCTCAATCGCAAATGTAGAAACGGGACAAACAACTAAAGGACATCGTTTCCTCGGAAATGAAGTTGTTCTTTCTGAAGCTGGTCAATATGAAGAGGCTATGCTTGCTCAATACGTGATGGTTGATCCTAAAGAAAGAAAGCGTGGAATCATTGCACAATTAGAAAATCTTGAAGAAGAAAACAACTGGAAAATTCCTGTAGATGAAGACTTGCTTGAGGAAGTCAATAATCTTGTTGAATACCCGACTGCGTTATTTGGAAAGTTCGAAGAAGAATTCTTGGAAATTCCTGAAGAAGTGCTGATTACTTCAATGAAAGAGCATCAACGGTATTTTCCTGTAAAATCAGCTGAAGGAAAGCTTCTTCCATACTTTGTAACAGTCAGAAACGGTGATCATAACAACCTTGATAAAGTTGCAAAAGGAAATGAGAAAGTCCTTAGAGCTAGATTAGCAGATGCGGCATTTTTCTATCGCGAAGATCAAAAATCAGAGATTACTGTATTGCTTAAAAAACTTGAATCAATTGTCTACCATGAAGAAATCGGTACTCTTGCGAAAAAGGTTGAACGCGTTAGGGAGCTAACGAATGTATTGACAGAAAAGCTGTCCTTCACTGAAGAAGACAAAAAAGTTGCCGACCGTGCTGCTGAAATTGCAAAATTTGACCTTGTTACAAACATGGTATACGAATTCCCAGAGCTTCAAGGATTTATGGGTGAAAAGTACGCTATGCAAAAGGGTGAAGGTGAGGCAGTCTCTAAGGCTATTAATGAACATTATATGCCTAGAAATGCTGAAGACGATGCACCAACGAGCCCTGCAGGCGCAGTATTGGCAATCGCAGAAAAGCTGGATACCATCGTCTCATTCATGAGCATTGGCATTACAGCAAGCGGTTCACAAGATCCTTATGCTTTAAGAAGACAGGCAACGGGAATCATTCAAACATTAGTGAAGCATGAATGGAATATTTCATTTGGAGCATTATTGGATGAATCCATTAAACTAACAGTGGAAGATGGATTCTGCAAACGCTCAGAAGCAGAGTTAAAGAACGAGTTAATGTCCTTCTTTAAGTTGCGTCTTAAGCATTTACTTCAAGAACGTGGTATCCGCTATGACCTAATCGATGCAGTGCTTGGAACCGAGATTGCCGTAGTTTCTGATGTATTCAAAAAAGCGGCTGTTTTAGAAGCTAGAAAAGAAAATCCTGATTTTAAAGAGGAAGTAGAAGCTCTCAGCAGGGTCTTGAATATTGCCTCTAAAGCTGAAAAAGTCGAAGAAGTTAAGAGTGACTTGTTCGAGAACGATTACGAATCTAATTTACTTGCTGCATACGCAAGTGCATCTGAGAATCTTTCAAATGCAAATCCGGATGAGTATTATCGTATTCTTGCTTCAATGCGTCCAGCAATCAACGATTATTTTGATCATACAATGGTTATGGCGGATAATCCTGAGATTAAAGAAAACCGCCTATCAATGATGGCGGCTTTAGCTCAATTGATTCTGGGTTTTGCAAAGATGAATGAAGTTCTCGTTAAATAATCATTATCCTGAAGTAGGTCTGTCTATGTTTGGCAGGCTTGCTTTTCGTTGCGATAGGGCTGAAAAGAGTTCCTGCCTCCTCTTAAGCCAAACTATTCTTTTCATTTTTGGTAAAAAGTATATAATAATTCTATAAAAGTATAGCATGATTAATTTAGATGGCTGAGTTAGGTGGTGGGGACAATAGAACTGAATAAGCGCCAAGAACAAATACTGCAGATTGTGAAAGATAATGGTCCGATCACAGGTGAACAAATTGCAGATCAATTGAACTTAACAAGAGCGACTTTAAGACCCGATCTCGCGATATTGACGATGGCTGGTTTTCTAGATGCCAGACCAAGAGTGGGTTATTTTTATACAGGTAAATCAGGAGCACAGTTATTGACTGAGAATCTTCAAAAGATTTATGTCAAAGACTATCAATCAATCCCAGTTGTTGTTTCGGAAAACGTTTCTGTCTATGACGCCATTTGCACAATGTTCCTTGAAGACGTCGGGACTTTATTTGTAGTAGATCAATCTTCTTTGTTAGTAGGTGTCTTGTCTAGAAAAGATTTGCTTAGAGCAAGTATAGGGAAACAGGAACTTGCTAGCATTCCAGTAAACATCATTATGACCAGAATGCCAAATATTACGGTCTGTGAAAAAGAGGATTTATTAATCGATGTTGCAAAGAAGCTAATTGAGAAACAAATTGATGCATTACCTGTTGTTAAAAAGAGTGAAATTGGATATGAAGTCATTGGTCGTGTGACCAAATCCAATATTACCAAAGCCTTTGTTTCATTGGGAAATAATGATTGAGGTATTGGAAGGAGTTTCGAAAATAATGGTAATGCCTATCATATATGTGGTATCTGACTCAGTAGGGGAAACAGCAGAGTTAGTTACAAAAGCAGCAATCAGTCAGTTTAATTGTTCGGATGCAGTATTAAGGAGATTTCCTTATGTAGAGGATTTCGAGAATATTGACGAAGTCATATCACTGGTTAAGCATGATAAAGCAATGATAGCATATACATTGGTGAAGCCTGATATGCGTGCCTACATGAAGGAAAAAGCAGAAGAAGCAGGCTTACAGGCTTGCGACCTTATTGGTCCTTTGATGGACCAGATTCAGTCAATGTGTAATATAACTCCACTTTTTGAACCTGGATTAGTCAGAAAACTAGATGAAGACTACTTTAAAAAAGTTGAAGCCATCGAATTTGCAGTTAAGTATGATGATGGTCGAGATCCAAGAGGCATTCTTAAAGCGGATATTATTCTTGTAGGTGTTTCAAGAACGTCAAAAACACCATTGTCACAATACTTAGCTCACAAGCGTTTAAAAGTGGCAAATGTTCCACTTGTTCCAGAAGTGGACCCACCAGAAGAATTGTTTAAAGTTGCGCCAGAAAAGTGTTTTGGCCTCAAAATAAGTCCGGAAAAATTAAATAATATTCGAAAAGAACGGTTAATTTCGCTAGGTTTGAATGATCAGGCTAATTACGCAAATATCGAACGTATTAAGGAAGAACTCGTATATTTTGAAAAGATCGTTAATAAGCTTAAATGTCCGGTTATTGATGTAACAAATAAGGCTGTAGAAGAAACCGCGAATATCATTTTGAATAACGTTTTGAAATTCCGTTCTCAGTAACATTTCATCTTCAGGTGAAATGTTTTCTTTTTGGTTATTAAGAAAGTGTTCAAATCCAGTAAAAAATGATGGTAAATACGCATCTTATGTTCTATAATAAAAAATTGTGATAAAAATGTATGTAATTAGGTTTAGACTTGCTTAGGAACGAATAAACTATTTATTGTTAGATGTCAAGAACTGTAACGGAAAAAAATTCGACATGAACACATTTCATAAAAGTTATACATGGAAGAAGGAATATGCGGAGTGATGTAGAATTAATACTAATAAAATCGGCATTCCTACTATTTTTGTCGACGCTGACTCTTGTCCGGTCAAGACGGAAATTGTCGAAATAGCCAAATCTTTTTCAGTGAATGTTCTATTTGTGGCATCGTATGCACATATGATGAATGAGTATGCAACGGCAACATGGAAGTTTGTTGATTCCACAAAGGAAGCTGTTGACCTTTACATTATGAACCATGTCAAACGAGGCGATATAGCAATCACTCAAGACATCGGTTTAGCCTCTACACTTTTGCCACAAGGAGTTTATGTTTTATCACCAAAGGGAATTTTATATGAGGAAGAGAAAATTCACACTGCACTGGATCTAAGATATCTTAGTGCAAAAGCAAGGCGTCAAGGTATTCATGGTAAAGGCCCTAAGCCGTTTACAAACAGTGATCGCAATCGCTTTGTGAGTGAATTGAAGGGTATTTTATCAAACATCATAACCGCCTAATCTTCCTTTGTTAATTGGAGTTGTTTTCATGGCTGAACGAATTGCCGAAGAAAAGTTGGAACAAGTTCGTCAAGCCGTTGACATTGTAGATGTCATTGGTGACTATGTTCAACTGAAAAAACAGGGAAGAAATTACTTTGGACTTTGTCCATTTCATGGAGAAAATTCACCGTCCTTTTCTGTTTCTCCTGACAAACAGATTTATCACTGTTTTGGTTGTGGAGCTGGCGGAAATGTTTTTTCATTCTTAATGGAATTAGATGGCCTGTCATTTCAGGAAGCTGCAGCCAAGGTAGCTAGTAAAGCGAATATAGACCTTGAGATTGAGACCCCCGGCGCTTTAAGGGAAAAAAATGTACCTGTAGAACATCAATCAATGATTGAGGCACATGAGCTCTTAAAGAAATTTTACCACCATTTACTGGTAAATACAAAGGAAGGTCAGCATGCTCTGGAATATATGCTGAATCGGGGATTTACGAGGGAATCCATTGATAAGTTCCAAATAGGCTATGCTTTAAATTCTTGGGAATTTGCAACGAAGCTTTTAACCAAGAGAGGCTTCAGTCCTGAAATAATGGAAAAGGCAGGTTTGATTATCCATAGGGAGAAAGATGGATCATACTTTGATCGTTTTCGTGATCGAATCATGTTTCCCATTGCAGATCGAAATGGAAATACGATTGCTTTTTCAGGGAGATCGCTTGGGGCAGAGGAGCCCAAATATTTAAATAGTCCCGAAACGGCAATTTTTAATAAAAGTAAAATTTTATATAATTTTCATATCGCAAGGCCAGTGATAAAGAAAAGCCAGCATGTAATCTTGTTCGAAGGTTTTGCGGATGTGATTGCAGCTGACCGCACAGGTGTGGAGAACGGTGTTGCGACGATGGGGACATCGTTGACAGAACCTCATATCTCCTTGTTGCGTCAGAATGCTGAAACCATCACTATATGCTATGATTCAGACTCTGCTGGTATAGAGGCGGCTCACAGGGCGGCTACGATGCTAACAAAGGCTGGGTGTCAAATAAAAATCGCCATGTTACCGGACGGGCATGACCCCGATGATTACATAAAAAAGTATGGTGGCGAGAAGTTTAAGAATGAGGTAATTGATTATAGCTTAACTTGGATGGCCTTTAAGTTACTTTATTTAAGAAGAAGGAAAAATCTCCAAGTAGAAGGAGATAAGCTCCTTTATATAGAAGAAGTATTAAAGGAAATCAGTCAGCTTCCAAATATGGTTGAAAAAGATCATTATTTGAGGCAGATTGCTTCAGAATTTTCGATATCTTTGGATGCATTAAAACAACAAGAAATGCAGATACATTCTGCAAACAAAAAACAAGCCTCCAATCGTTCTGAAGAAAAAAAACGGGTAGTTAATCATCAACAACCCAGAAGAGACAAAGAACTTAAACCGGCCTATCATAATGCTGAGCGAAGACTGATCGCACACATGTTGAAAGATCGCGATGTAGCCTATAAGGTACAGGATTTGCTACAAGGAACCACGCTTAATATCGACGAACATCAAGCAATCATAACTTATTTATTTGGTTACTATGAAGCAAGCCAAAACCCAGAGCCGAGCGCTTTCTTAACTTTTATCGAAGATGCTCAACTGAGAAGAGTGGCTGCGAATATACAAATGATGTCAATCAATGATGAATTAAGTGATCAAGAGCTCCATGATTATATAAAGCAAGTAAAAAATTATCAGCAGCTAATGAAAATTAGGGAAAAAGAAGTACAGCAAAAAGAAGCTGAGCGGGAAAAGGATTACTTAAAGGCTGCCGCGCTTGCGATGGAAATTATTCAATTGAGAAAAATGTTATAAGTTGAAACTTGATTAGTGTAAGTTGGAAGGAGAGGGACACATGGCTGAAAAATCAGCACGTTCAAAAGAGGTCGAAAGCGAGTTGACCGTTGAACAGGTTAAAGACCAGTTAACTGAACTGGGTAAAAAGATTGGCGTCCTTGCTTATGATGATATTGCAGAGAGAATGTCAAATTTTGATATGGATTCAGATCAAATGGACGAATTTTATGAATTCCTTGGCGACCAAGGAGTTGAATTGATAGGCGACAACGAAGAAGATGCACCTAACATGAAAGAACTGTCAAAAGAAGACGATGATGAATTCGATCTAAATGATCTCAGTGTTCCTCCTGGTGTAAAGATTAATGACCCTGTACGCATGTACTTAAAAGAAATTGGTCGAGTTGACTTATTATCAGCAGAAGAAGAAATTAATCTTGCTACCCGAATTGAAGAGGGCGATGAAGAGGCAAAAAGACGTTTGGCAGAGGCCAACCTCCGACTAGTTGTCAGCATTGCTAAGCGTTATGTAGGCCGTGGAATGCTCTTCCTTGACTTAATTCAAGAAGGTAACATGGGATTAATCAAAGCTGTAGAGAAATTTGACTATCGTAAAGGCTTTAAGTTCAGTACTTATGCAACTTGGTGGATTCGTCAGGCCATTACTCGTGCAATTGCGGACCAGGCAAGAACGATTCGTATCCCCGTTCATATGGTTGAAACGATCAATAAGCTAATTCGTGTACAACGTCAACTTCTTCAAGATTTAGGAAGGGAACCATCGCCTGAAGAAATCGGTGAAGATATGGACTTAACTCCAGACAAAGTACGTGAAATCCTAAAAATTGCTCAAGAGCCTGTGTCTCTAGAAACACCTATTGGTGAAGAAGACGATTCTCATTTAGGTGACTTTATCGAAGATCAGGACGCAACGTCACCATCTGAGCATGCAGCTTATGAACTTTTAAAAGAGCAGTTAGAAGATGTCCTTGATACTTTAACTGATAGAGAAGAAAATGTACTTCGTCTTCGTTTTGGACTTGATGATGGACGTACACGTACACTTGAGGAAGTTGGTAAAGTCTTCGGTGTTACTCGTGAACGTATTCGTCAAATTGAAGCTAAAGCCTTAAGAAAGCTTAGACATCCAAGCCGTAGTAAAAGGCTGAAAGACTTTTTAGAATAATAATCATTGCCAGAGAATAGTTTACTTCTTAAAATAGAGGTAAACTATTTTTTTATCTTTAAAGGTTTCTTAACTATAAAAGATTTTGAAAAGAAGAAAGGTCCTATCCTATATGAACGAAAATCGCCGTAAAATCATTGTGAAAGAAATTGAATATTGGAAGCAAAGTCATATGCTTCCGGAACAATACTGTAATTATCTATTAGCCCTTTACACAGAAGGGGAAGGGGAAACTCAAACGGATCAAAAGAAGCATAGTATACTGACTAGAAACGCTATCAGTTATCTAATTCATTTGCTTATATTATCCATTTCTCTGTTTGTCATTTATTTTACTGAATTGTCTTTCATTTTGCAAATGGGTATTTTAACCTCTCTTTTGGTTGTTTCGATTTCTTTGTTTTTTTACTACATTCGTATAAGGAATAAGAATCATTTCGCAATTATTTCAACATTACTTTTATTATTGGTGACTACCGTTGAAGCCGGAAGCGCCGTTCAAGCTCATAAAGCCCTTGTATTGTATGCTATTACCTTGGTTAACTGCTTATTATGGATGGGGTTAGGAAAAAACCTAAAGCTAATTTACCTTTCCGTTTCTGGAGTTGCAGGTCTTATATTGTTAGTTATCTCTATATTTGTATAATAAAATATATTTAAAAGTTTTTAAATGTTGTGAAAATTAACCGTTCCCTTTTATAATAGAAAAGTAAGCGCATACAAACATCTTTGAGGGGGATGGAAATGAATTTCGATTTAACTAGTGAACAAGCAATGATTAGAAAAGCTATTAAGGAATTTTCAGATGAAGTTGTAGCCCCTGGGGCATTGGAAAGAGACAAAACAAAACAGTTTCCGAAAGAAATCTTTCAGAAGCTTGCAGATATGGGCATGATGGGACTGCCTTTTCCTGAAGAGTACGGCGGTGGAGGAGCAGATACAGTAAGTTTTGCTATTGTTGTTGAAGAATTGAGCCGTACGTGTGGTTCAACCGGAATTACTTATTCTGCACACATTTCACTTGGAGGGGCACCTCTATATCTATTTGGTACGGAAGAACAAAAACATCAATACTTAACTCCTATCTGTACAGGTGAATCATTTGGAGCTTTTGGTTTAACTGAACCGAACGCTGGCTCAGATGCGGGTGGTACAAGAACTACTGCTGTTGAGAAGGAAGGAAACTTCACGATTAACGGCAATAAGTGCTTTATTACTAATGCAAGCTTTGCCAAGCACTTGGCAATTACAGCTATTACTAACCAAAAAGATGGCGAAAAAGAAATCAGTGCCATCATTGTCCCAACTGATGCGCCAGGATTCACAGTAATCGATAACTATGAAAAAATGGGCTTGAATTCTTCAAATACAACAGAACTTGTTCTTGAAGATGTGGTTGTACCTGTTGAGAATTTGTTAGGAAAAAAGGGTGAAGGGTTTAAGCAGTTCCTTATTACACTAGATGGTGGTCGTATTGGGATTGGTGCAATGGCTGTAGGAATTGCTCAAGGGGCATATGATAAAGCTTTACAATATGCGAAAGAGCGTAAGCAATTTGGAAAATCACTTTCTAATTTCCAAGCTATTCAGTTCAAACTTGCAGACATGGCAATGAAAATTGAATTGGCTAGAACGATGGTATACAAAGCTGCATGGTTAAAAGACAAAGGCAGACCATTTTCAAAAGAAGCGGCAATGTGTAAATTATATGCTTCTGAAATTTGCATGGAAGTTACAAGTCAAGCAGTTCAGATTCATGGTGGTTATGGATACATGAAGGAATATCATGTTGAGAGATTTATGCGTGATGCTAAACTTCTCGAAATCGGAGAAGGAACTTCAGAAGTTCAAAGAATGGTTATCGCACGACAGATTGGTTGCTAAATCATTCAAAACGCAGCAAAAAAGACGAGGTGGCAACGAATTATGCCGCCTTTTTTCGATTTTTGATAAATTTCGAGCTTAAAGTTATCTTTTAGGCTTTTCCTTCCTAGGATTTTAAAGTAAAATAGAATTTGTTTGTAATAAAATATTATTTAACAGATGTTCTTACATAAGGGAGGTTAAATTATGAATCGTAATCCGATTATTCCTTTCGTATTAATCATGGTATTTGGTATCGGTCTTATGTTCCTGCTTTCTTTTAAGGGTCTTGGTGATGAAAAAGAAATCGCCCAAGAAAAAGAAGGCGGCGGCAAAGAAAAAACTGAAGAAGTTGCGATGAAGCCTGAAGAGCTCTACACAGCAAAAGGCTGCATTGGCTGCCATGGTGACCAATACCAAGGTGGAGTTGGTCCTGCGTTAAAGGGTGTTGGCGAGAGATTGTCACCTGAGCAAATCAAAGAAATCCTGACTAACGGGAAGGGTGCAATGCCACCAGGACTTGTAGCGGGACAAGAAGATGAAATGGTAAAATGGTTATCTGAGCTTAAATAAGTTTATAATAAAAAAAGTCCTTTGCATTTGTGAAGGACTTTTTTTATACAGTATATGGCTGAACTTGATATTTCAAATAAATAAAAGTGGTGAAGAAATGAATACAGATAAATTGTCTAATCGACTTGCAACTGTAGTTAAATATATTCCTTCGGGAGCCCGTATAGCTGACATTGGGTCGGATCATGCCTACCTTCCTTGTTATGCCGTAAAAAAAGGGATCGTTCCTTTTGCAGTTGCGGGTGAAGTAGTGGAAGGTCCGTTCAATTCTGCAAAGAAGAACGTACAATCAGAAGGATTTTCAGATCAGATTTCAGTTAGGAAGGGAAGCGGTCTTGAAGTTATTGAAGTAGGAGAGGTTGACTGCATTACGATTGCAGGGATGGGCGGTGCTTTAATCGCCAATATTCTTGAAAGTGGCAAAGAAAAACTAACAGAAGTAAGAAGATTAATTCTCCAACCTAATATTAGTGCCATTTCAATTAGGCAGTGGCTTATCGACAACGAGTGGGAATTGATTGACGAAGATATATTAGAGGAAGACGGGAAGATATACGAAATACTTGTTGCGGAAAGGGGCAATCCGAAAGCACCTTATATACACGGCATGGATAAAGGATTATTACTTGGACCTTTCCTAACTGAAAATCCCGGAGAAATTTTTAAGAAAAAATGGTTAATGGAAAAAGAGAATTGGGAAAGAATTGTCACCCAACTAGAGAAGTCGAGTAGTGACGGAACTGAAGCCCAGCAAAAAAAGCAGGAGTTATTAAATAAAATAAAAATGGTAGAGGGGATTTTGAATGGTGAAAGCAGTGAACGGAAATGAGGTCATAGGGCTTTTTGAACAATTTTCTCCAAAAGCATATGCAATGGAAGGCGATAAGATCGGTCTGCAAATTGGAACCTTAAATAAATCAGTTGAAAAAGTCATGGTTGCCCTCGACGTCTTAGAAGAAGTCGTCGATGAAGCGATTGAAAAAAATGTCCAATTAATTATTGCACATCATCCTCCCATTTTTCGTCCTTTAAAAAAGTTGACGACGGACAACGTTTCTGGGCGTATGATTGAGAAGCTTCTAAAACACGATATAGCTGTTTATGCGGCACATACAAATCTTGATGTGACACCAGGCGGGGTAAATGACATGCTTGCAAATGCATTAGGGTTAGAAAATACAGAAGTTCTATATCCTACATATGAAAAGAAATTGAAGAAAATAACCGTTTATGTTCCGGAAGATTATGCTGATGAAGTGAGAAAAGCATTAGGAATAGCGGGAGCAGGAGCAATTGGAGATTATAGTCATTGTTCCTTTTCTTCTCAGGGAGAAGGGCGATTCCTACCTGGAGATAAAACTCAGCCTTTTATCGGTTCAGCAGGTCAGTTAGAAACCGTTAATGAAATCAAAATTGAAACGATCGTTGAAGAACACTTGTTGAAAAGAACTCTGACGGCCATGCTAAAAGCCCATCCCTACGAGGAAGTGGCTTATGATATTTTTTCTTTAGATAACAAAGGAGAAGTATTAGGTCTTGGGCGTATTGGCTCCATTGACCCAATAACACTTGGAGATTTTGCAGAGAAAGTTAAGAAAGCTTTCGGACTGGATCGAGTCCGTGTCATTGGGAACGTAAACGATATGGTTCGTAAGGTGGCTGTACTCGGTGGAGATGGTAATAAGTATTATAGCTCTGCAAAGTTTAAGGGAGCGGATGTATATGTGACGGGAGATATTTATTATCACACTGCCCATGATGCCATGATGGAGGGCTTAAATATCATTGATCCCGGTCATAATATCGAAAAGATCATGAAAAAAGGTGTAGCAGAAGTCATGACGAAAATGTGTGACCAAAAAGGCTATCGGGTTACTTTCATTCCTTCTGAAGTTGATACAAATCCATTTCAAATCATCTAAAAAAGACGGCCAAATTTGGCCGTCTTTTTTAGTCTTAAAATCTCTTCTTATTTATCCTTTTAGCCCAGGTTTTTGACTTTAGGAAGAATTCTATTCAATGGTACATTTTTTTTGCGTTCCCAAGTTGTCGGGTTAAGTGGATCAAATTGTTCCAAGAAAGTGATGACTTCCTTCGTTATAGGGGTTGGAGTTGATGCTCCGGAAGTTACTGCTACAGTAGAAGCATCTTTTATCCATTCTATTTCAAGTTCGGAAATATCAGCAATACGGTAAGCCTTTGTTCCAGCGATTTCTTCAGAAACTTGCGCCAATCTGTTTGAGTTGTTACTCATCGGATCACCAACGACGATTGTTACATCTGCTTGACCAGCTTGTTCCGATACCGCTTCTTGTCGTACTTGTGTTGCCATACAAATTTCTTTGTGTACTTCTACGTGCGGATATTTTTCCTGCACTTTCTTCATTATTTCTGCAACATCCCATTGACTCATCGTAGTTTGATTTGTAACAATAATTTTGTCTCCAGAAATATTCAATGCCTCAACATCTGCCGGTGTTTCGACGAGGTGCACGATTCCCGGTGCAGCTACTCCGACGGCGCCCTCGGGTTCAGGGTGACCTTTTTTGCCGATATAGATGACAAGATATCCTTCCTGCTCTTTTTCACGAATAAGCTCATGCGTCTTCGTAACATCAGGACATGTAGCATCGATAGTGACAAGACCTTTATCCTTGGCAAGTTTGCGTACTTCAGGTGAAATACCGTGAGCAGTAAAGATTACTGTACCTTTATCAACTTTTTCTAATATTTCTTTTCGATTGCTACCGTCGAGTGTAATGATTCCCTCTTCTGCGAAAGCATCGGTTACATGTTTATTATGGACAATCATGCCGAGGATGTAGATCGGTCTTGGCAAAGATTTATCCAATGCTGCGTTTCTTGCGATTACCATGGCATCAACTACACCATAGCAGTATCCACGAGGCGAAATTTTGACTACTTTCATATATAAATCCTCCCATTAGGAACAAATACTCTGTCTTATGTGCTTCTTTATTATATAAAACTTGGTTTGATATTACAAAAGAGAATATCAGCAATGCGATTTTATGAGAAGGCTATGTTAAAGTACAATGTTGATTTTCTGCACTTTGTTGATTGGAGTGGAAGACGCTTGACTCCTCGAAAATCCTCCATTATGCTATCGCATAATATCGTGCGATGTAAATTCAGGAAAGAATTCCTTGTGCTATGGCCTATTCTTCGTACGCGGTTTATTTCGAGGAAGATTATCAATGTCCTAGGGGATTAGCGTTTAAGAATAAACCCTCCGCAGGAGCGATAGCAACAAGGAGGCTCGACGATTGCCCCCAAGACGAATTTGCTAATTCGTACCGGAAAGCAATCGTCTGGAACGGCAATCAAAAGGCAAGTTTAACAGAGCGAAAAAGAAAAAAAGAATGCTGCTTTCAGCATTCTTCATTAAATGTATAGTCTAGGTAATGAGTTTCCTTTTCTTGACGGAGGTTTTTGATTTTTTTCTTCTCTTGAACTGTTCTTCTTTGCTGATGTTTTTGGCAGGGATTCAATTTCTTTTGCATCAGTATTTGAAGATTGTGCTTCCGCATCAACAGGTACGCTCTTTTCTTTACTTTCTTGTTCAGTCTCTACGTTCGAATCCTTAAGACCTCGATAAAGCTTCCACATAGCAGGTAAGTTTTTCACAAGCGGGCCATATTGTTGAACCATTGGACCAATTGTTTGTGCTGTTTTAATGATTTGTTGTGTATTGTTCAACAAGCCATTGATCGAACCCGGGTTACTAAGCGACTTTAAGATTCCGCCCGCACCACTAGCACCGCCCGCACGACTCGCTGCTGCGGCCGGACCTGCTGCACCTCTTTGGTTCCCTTTTCCAAGGAGCTTAGAGAGAAGTCCTCCGCTACTATTACCTTGGCCACGAGGTGGCCTGTTCATCATGGGACTTTGAGGATAACCCATCATCGGTCCTTGTCCTTGGTAGGGTGATTGCATGGGCATGTTCCCAAAAGGAGGACGACCTCCCATATTTCCATATGGGCCCATCATAAATGGTCCCATTCCTCCCATAGGCATTCTTTGTCTTGGTGGCATTCATTCAGCCTCCTTCCAATATCCTTTCAAACAGCGTAAGAAAGTTACTTGATAATTACTATCTGGCCTGCAACTTCACAGAAAACGGCGCAGACTCTTTCTTAATATGATATGCCAAACACCTAATTTGGTTTAGGATTTATACACAAATTAGAAAAGTATATTTGTGATAAAATGAACTGAAAAAGTGAATGATGATAATAAAATCAGGGAATGGGTGGAGATTTACGTTAATCTCTACTATAATTACATGATGGACAAAAATTTGATCATAAATGAACTTTAAGGAGCAGTAACCATGAAAGTAACAAAATTCGAGAAATATGATTTTCAACCATTTATCATAAATGCATTGCAGAAGTTAGGTTTCCATGAACCTACTGAAATTCAGGAACGCATGATTCCACTTGTCTTAAAAGGGGATAGTGCAATTGGTCAATCACAGACAGGTACAGGTAAGACACATTCTTATGCTCTTCCAATCCTTCAAAAAATCAATCCTGCAAAAGCTGAGGTACAAGCCATCATCACTGCGCCTACGCGTGAACTTGCATCTCAAATTTATCAGCAAATTTTAAAGGTGACAGAACATTGCACTCCAGGAAATGAAATCACAGCACGCTGTTATATCGGTGGAACGGATAAACAAAAATCGATTGAAAAATTAAAAGTTCAGCCACATATTGTAGTAGGAACTCCGAGTAGAATTAAGGATTTAATGGTGGAACAGGCACTTTTCATTCATACAGCTAAGACACTTGTAATTGATGAAGCAGACTTGATGCTGGACATGGGCTTCCTTGAAGACGTGGACAGAGTGGCGGCAAAAATGCCTGAAGATTTGCAGATGCTAGTATTCTCAGCGACGATTCCAGAAAAATTAAAGCCTTTCTTGAAAAAGTATCTGGAGAATCCAAAATATGTTCACATTGAACCAAAGCAAGTTGCAGCGGAGAACCTTGAGCATTACTTATTGCCTTCACGTCATCGTAATAAGAAAGAATATGTTTTCGAAGCACTTACACAATTCAATCCTTACTTAGCTATTGTTTTTACAAACACGAAGAAGATGGCAGATACTGTTGCTGACTTCCTCATTGACAAAGGTCTAAAAGTTGGTCGAATCCATGGTGACCTTAACCCTCGTGAACGTAGGAAAATGATGAAACAAGTCCAGGATCTTGAGTATCAATATATCGTTGCAACGGATCTTGCTGCACGCGGAATCGATATTGAAGGTGTTAGTCATGTAATCAACTACGAGTTGCCTTCAGATCTTGATTTTTATATTCACCGTGTTGGCAGAACGGCGAGAGCGGGTAACTCAGGTATCGCACTTACAATTTATGAAGTTTCAGATGAAGATTCATTGAATCGACTTGAAAAGATGGGGATTACATTCAAGCATGTTGACCTTAAGAATGGTGAATGGGTAGAGCTTGAAGATCGTAACAAACGTAAAAAGCGAGTTCGTCAGGAAGATACTGCTGATAAAAAAGCGAAATCCTTAGTTAAGAAGCCAGGTAAAGTGAAACCAGGTTATAAGAAAAAGATGAAATATGAAATGGAATCTATCAAGAAGCGTGAAAGAAGATTGCAGAGGAAGAAATAAACCTCGCACTATAGGGGGAAAAGCTAGTTATGCTAAAAATAGGGTCACATGTTTCCATGAGTGGGAAAAAAATGTTGCTTGCTGCCAGTGAAGAAGCTGTTTCATACGGAGCAAACACTTTTATGATTTATACAGGTGCTCCACAAAATACACGTAGAAAAAGCATTGAAGATCTGAATATCGAAGCCGGCAGAAGACATATGGAGGCTAACGGAATAAATGAAATTATTGTTCACGCCCCATATATCATCAATATTGGCAACTCTACAAATCCAGATACATTTGAACTAGGAATAAGATTTTTGCGTTCTGAAATAGAGCGTACGGAAGCGCTTGGGGCAAGCCAGATTGTGCTTCACCCTGGTGCACACGTAGGTGCAGGTACTGAAGCGGGGATTAAGAAGATTGTTGAAGGGCTGAATGAAGTTCTTACCGGAAACGAAAATGTTCAGATTGCCCTTGAGACAATGGCTGGAAAAGGCTCTGAATGTGGAAAGTCATTTGAGGAAATCGCCATGATCATGGATGGTGTAAACTATAGTGATCGCCTCTCCGTTTGTTTTGATACATGCCACACTCATGATGCAGGATACAACATAGTGGAAGATTTTGATGGAGTACTAGATCAATTTGATCGCATAGTTGGATTAGATAAATTAAAAGTAATGCATATCAACGACAGTAAGAATGAAATGGGCATGAGAAAAGACCGACACGAGAATATCGGTTTTGGCCATATCGGATATGACGCACTTAGCTATATCGTTCATCATCCTCAACTCGTAAATGTGCCAAAGATTCTCGAGACACCATTTGTCGGCGAAGATAAGAACAATAAAAAAGCTCCGTATTTGCATGAAATTTCCATGCTCAAAGAAAAGAAATTTAATGATCAGTTAATGAATCTAATTGCTAATTCATAAACAAAAAGCTGTGGAATGCGTTCCACAGCTTTTACTATATTACTTAATAAATTGCATAAACAATTTATTTACTTCTTTGGCGGTATCTGCTCCAGCAATCTTAGCTATTTCTTTAACCAGTTTCACTCTTTGGCTATCATCAAAGATATTTACTTTTTTTCCGTGTAAGTACTCCGCGATTTGAACTGCTTGGGTACGATTCACTGAAATCTTAAATTGATTCGCATATTTCAGCAATTCATCGGGCGTTATGGTGCTTATCTTATGATTAATGATGTTCTCGTAAATCTTCATCCTCATCACCTCTCAATTAACTTATGACCTATTTTTGAAAATAGTGACAAAAAGAAGAGGGGGAATGAATAAAAATTATATTTGATGTTTAGATGTATAATAAGTGAAAGCAATTGCCTTTGAAAAATAAATGCGGTATACTACTCAGTGGTAAATCGGAATGATTCTTAAAATAAGGTGAATATATGACACAAGAAACTATAGTTGAGATAAAAGGATTAACATATCGTTATGAAAAAGAAACCGTCCTTGAAAATATAAATTTATCGATACCAAAAGGTGCCTTCTTAGGAATAGTAGGTCCAAACGGGTCAGGGAAATCTACATTATTAAAGATTCTCCTTGGATTGCTTAAGCGTCAACAAGGTGAAATAAAGTTATTTGGAAAAGAAATTAACCGATTTCATGATTGGCAACTTATAGGTTATGTCTCCCAAAAAGCCAATTCATTTAATACTGGTTTTCCGGCCACAGTATTTGAAGTTGTAGCGAGTGGATTGACTAAGAAACTAGGTATGTTTCGTTTTTTTCGGAAAGAAGACAAACCCATTGTGGTAAAGGCTCTTGAATCAGTTGGAATGAAAGAGTTTATGGATCGAAATATCGGTGAACTATCAGGAGGACAGCAACAAAGGGTATTCATTGCGAGAGCTCTTGTTAGCGAACCGAAGCTTCTGATACTCGATGAGCCGACAGTCGGAGTGGACGCAGAAAATGTACAAACTTTTTATGAAATGCTCCATGATCTAAACTTGAACTGGGGAATTACGCTTCTATTAGTGACACATGATATTGGAACGATTTCCGATAAAGTCACTCACGTTGCATGCTTAAACAAGCATCTGCATTTTCACGGGAAAACAGAAGACTTCATGAATCAAGAAGAAAATAAGATGTCTGGTTTCTATGGACATGACGTACATGTCCTGTCACATCATCATCACGAACATCACGGTGAAAAAGGAGCGGGAACATGTTAGAAGGGTTATTTCAATACGAATTTTTACAGAACGCCTTTCTCACAGGATTGATGATTGGAGTCATTGCCCCTTTACTTGGTGTATTCATCGTTGTAAGAAGGTTATCACTAATTGCAGATGCGTTAAGCCATGTTACTTTGGCGGGAATTGCAGCAAGTTTACTACTTGAAAAGAAGCTTGGCACAATGGGTATTTTCAATCCTCTTTACATGGGGATGGCCTTTTCTGTTACAGGTTCTTTGTTTATCGAAAAGCTTCGCAGTGTATATAAACATTATCAAGAGCTAGCCATTCCAATCATTCTCTCTGGTGGTATAGGTTTAGGTGTAATTTTCATCTCACTTGCCGACGGTTTTAACACGGACTTATTTAGTTATTTATTTGGTAGTGTAAGTGCCGTAAGTCGTATGGATTTATGGATCATTTTCATCATAGGATTAGTTGTTATTGGAGTTGTTATTGCTCTATATAAAGAGCTATTTTTGCTTTCATTTGATGAGGACCATGCAAAGGCATCGGGAATAGCTGTAAAGAGTGTTCACTTTATTTTTATCGTAATGGTTGCACTCGTGATTGCTGCTTCGATGAGGATTGTAGGGATATTACTTGTTTCTTCTCTGATGACCTTACCGGTTGCTGCGAGTATTCGAATCTCAAAAGGATTTAAACAAACGATTTTTCTTTCTTGTTTGTTTGGGGAGTTGTCAGTCCTTAGCGGTTTAACGATATCGTATTATCTGGATTTAGCTCCAGGGGGAACAATTGTCATGATTTCTGTTCTAATCTTAATTCTGGCCATTTTGTATAAGAAAATGGGTACAAGAATGCCTGCACGTTAGGAGAATTTAATATGAATGTAAATGAAGCCCTTCAAGTGCTGAAGGATCATGGATATAAATATACGGGTAAAAGAGAAGAGATGTTACAAGTCTTTGCCCAAAACAATAAATATCTCACAGCAAAAGACGTACTGGATAAAATGAAAGACGATTATCCAGGATTGAGCTTTGATACCATCTACCGTAACTTGTCTGTTTTTGCTGAACTTGGGATTCTTGAAATGACCGAATTATCTGGTGAAAAACATTTTCGTTTTATGTGTTCACTTAATCACCATCATCATCATTTCATTTGTATGGATTGCGGTAAAACGAAAGAAATTGACAGCTGTCCAATGAGAGATTTAAGTGAAGACCTTAAAGGATATGTTGTTTCTGGTCATAAATTTGAAATTTACGGACGTTGTCCAGAATGTTAAAAAGGAACGGCAAATGCCGTTCCTTTATTTTTTTGAAAGAAGCCAATCATTCACCCAACGATCTGCCTCAAACCAATCATTTACTCGAATGACGCCTTTAGGAATGGGATCTTGATTATATGGAGTGTTGAATAACAAAACAGGAATTCCGCATTCTTCGTGGATGGATACTGCATTGTCATGTTTATCCTCCAAGAATATATCTACTTCAAACTTTTTAGCAGCACCAATTTTA
This sequence comes from Bacillus sp. cl95, assembly GCF_900115925.1. GTDB lineage: Bacteria > Bacillota > Bacilli > Bacillales > Cytobacillaceae > Neobacillus_A. The sequence continues at coordinate 403,946 of NZ_FOYF01000002.1, forward strand.
TCATGAGTACCGATTAATTCGATATGATTGAAGCCTACCTCGTTCCTCACAAACCAATCCTTGGTGATTTCTAATAAATGATCACCTCGTGCGCTGATAAAGCATAACTCGTGGAGAAGTTCCCATTTAGCGAGAATCTCTTTTGCTCCGCTAGCCAATGGAGATTGTGAATAAATAATCGGCTCTTTTTCATAAAACCATTTAGCAAATTCCTTTTCGTCAATGTCTACCAACGGATTCAAATCGTATTGCTTAATATCATCAAGGGTGATATTAAGATTAAACGATTCGTTTAAATAAGGTACAAGTGAAGAAGGACAGGTAACTGTTCCATCTATATCGATGCCAAATTTTATTTTCATCTTGAATCTCCTTTATGTATGAGCTAACAATATTATAAATCCATTTTATCAAAATAAATGGCTCTGTATAACTTAACCAAAAAGTTACCTATTTCTTATGAAATGGCTAATCATGCAACAAACAACTATTTAGTTAAACATTGACATAGTAAAAAAACGTGAGCAGTAAACACTATGAAGGCTCCTATCATTGAAAGTGAGGGATCCTACATGGCAGATCAAGATCGAAATTTTGAAATAAACGATCTTCGTCATAGTACTGACATTGGAGAAGATGACCAATATCGATCAGCGGAATCAGGGTTTAGGGAAGAGACTGCTGCTGAAATTGCTGCTCCAGTTACACTCAGACGGGAAAGGGAGCATGATTACGATCATGACAGAGTGGATAGCGGTAGAGGTGTAGGTTACGCTGCACTTGCTCTCTCTGTACTTTCATTGTTCATCATGCCAATTCTGTTTGGTGCTGCAGGAATTGTGTTAGGTTTTGTTGCAAGGCGAAGAGGAGCAGAAGCTTCAGGAAGCTGGGCAATTGGGATTGGTGCCGTTTCTATTATCATCGGCATTTTTATCCTCCCGTTTTTCTAAAGTAGGAGCAAAAGAAAGATGCCTGGCGGCTGCCAGGCATCTTTTCGATTTCACTTTTCTAAACTTCTTGAATTTCAGCTTGTTCAGCAGCTTTTTTCTGGAAATATTCTTCAGCAATCTGGTCGATTTCCTTTTTAAGTTCTTCAACCATGGTAGCTTCAGGGACCTTCCTTACGATTTCACCTTTACGGAAAAGTAATCCTTCTTTCCTCGCGCCAGCGATGCCAATATCTGCTTCCCTTGCTTCTCCTGGACCGTTTACTGCGCATCCAAGAACAGCCACTTTAATTGGTGCTTTAATTTGTTGAATATATTCTTCAACTTCATTTGCAATGCTAATGAGGTCGATTTCGATTCTTCCACAAGTTGGACATGAAATTAGGGTTGCTGCATTTGAAGACAATCCGAAAACCTTAAGGAGTTCCCTTGCAACCTTTACTTCCTCAACTGGATCAGCACTTAAGGAAACTCTAAGGGTGTTTCCAATGCCTTTACTTAAAATTGCGCCTAGACCCGCAGCACTTTTAACAGTTCCAGAAAACAGTGTCCCAGACTCTGTAATGCCAAGGTGAAGAGGGTAGTCAAATGCTTTTGCAGCCTTCTCGTATGCTTCAATTGCTAATGGAACATCAGAAGCTTTCATAGAAACGATGATGTCATGGAAATCAAGGTCTTCTAAGATTTTGATATGATGAAGGGCACTTTCAACCATTCCATCTGCTGTTGGATATCCATATTTTTCGATGATTCTTTTCTCAAGAGAACCTGCGTTAACACCAATACGGATAGGAATACCTTTTGCCTTAGCAGCCTTTACGACCGCTTCAACTTTTTCCCTTTTGCCGATGTTACCTGGATTGATGCGGATTTTGTCAGCACCGCCTTCAATCGCTTTTAGAGCCAATTTATAATCAAAATGAATATCAACCACAAGAGGAATATTAATTCTTTTTTTGATTTCTGCTATTGCATTAGCAGCACGTTCGTCTGGACAAGCAACACGGACAATTTGACAGCCGGCTTCTTCAAGACGCAAGATTTCAGCAACAGTTGCTTCCACGTCATGCGTCTTTGTAGTAGTCATACTTTGGATGACTAGTTCATTATTGCCGCCTATCGTTAAATTACCTACCTTGACAGGACGGGTTTTCGTGCGATGTATAATTTCGTTCAAAGGTTTTCGCTCCTTTTAAAAATCGGATTCAATAAGTGCAATTGAAAAAACAATATGAGATTATTCTATCAGCAGAGCACTGGAATTGACAAGGAAAGAAACCATTTCGATTATTCCTTTGAATAATCAGGAAACTTGTATTTTTTCCCGATCTGAATTTTTTCTGGTTTTTGACCAGAATTAAGTTTTTTGAAATCTTGTATGACCTCACTAATGGATATAGGTATAGGTTTATCAATTTTAGATTCAATGATAGAAAGCACGGTATCTCCTGGAGTTACTTTTTGTTCAAAATAAGGTGAAGAGGCACCCTCATTAGAACTTACTTCTGCCATGACTTCTTTCTCCTCCATGATAGTATGTGGTAATGTACCTACTTTTAAATCGTAATAAATGGCATATATCAATAGTAGTGTAAGGGAGAGTACGAATAATTTCTTCATCAGCCATTCCTCCGGACAATTGTTTTCTCCATTTATATGCTTGTCCATCTATTCATATGACAATTTTTTCTTTGATAATGGGCACTATTACCCAGTCTTTACATTACCTTTACATGCCCTTAATACTTCATCTTTAAAATAAAATATGTAAAAGAAGGGGGCGCAACATGAAGTTGACAATGGATTCACTTAAGATAGGATTTGTAAAAGAGCGGCTTGGAAAATTCTCTTTACTAAGTAGATTGTTACTTTTGACTTTAAGTTTGTTAATTTGTACGGTTATTTCCGTGGCATTTATTGCGTACTACATTGCGAAAGATTCTACCCAGCAGCTAATGGAACAAAGATTGGAAACTGACGTACAATCTGTTTATGATACTGCACAAAATTTGATGCTAATATATGTTGGGAATGAATCGAAGTTTGAGGCGAAAATGAATCAGTCGCTTCGAAAACTTGATTCGAAACTTTCACAAGATGGTTTAGCGAGTAGTTATCTCCTTATCAATGGCGAAAAGATCAAACCGATAAATCAGAATAATCGTCAATCGATTTCAATCAATAAAGAAGTGTTAAAAGAAATCAATTCAACAAAACGTGGAGTCATACATAGGGAAATCAATGGGGAAGAATACACACTTGCCTTTCAGAATGTCCAAGAATTAAAAGGCATTTTTGTTATTGCCTTACCTGAAACTTTATATATGAAAGATGTAACAAAGTTAGCCATATATATTATGATCGTGGCAGGGATTGGATTGGTGATTACAGCCATACTTCTCCTTGTTCTTGTTAGAAGCCTGACGATCCCGCTTGTAAGGTTGACAGAAATCATGAAGGAAGTAAGAACAGGTAAATTGAATATACAGTTAACCCCAAAAACAACGACTCCAGAAATTCTTTCCCTTTATGAGAGTTTTCAGCTCATGTTAACTCAAATGAAGGATTTATTGAGTAACATATCAAAAACGACTTTTCATTTATCCATTACCGGAAATGAATTAAGTGGTATTTCAAATCGAGTAATGAGTGACAATGAACAACTCTTGAGAGCGATTTATGTGGTAAGGGGCGGTGCTAATGAAACAGCAGGCAGCTCTGAAATTAATGTAAAATTGTATAGGGATATGAAACATACTGTGGAGCACGCATTTGGTCACATGGAATCTGTAATGGAGAATACTATCTTGATGAATAATCTAGCTGTGACTGGAGAAAAGAACGTTGAGAATATGGCGGAATTGATTTCGATTTTTGAAAAAGAAATCGACAGTGTGACAATCACTGTGAATCAAGTGAAAAACCATTCACTATCCATTGCAAACGTTGTAACGATCATTAAGCAAATCGCAGATCAAACCAAGCTTTTAGCCCTAAATGCAGCAATTGAAGCTGCAAGGGCAGGTGAAGCAGGAAAAGGATTTGCTGTTGTGGCAAGTGAAGTCCGTAAGTTGGCAGAACAATCATCTAATGCCACAGAAGCTATCACTGAAATGATTGGGGAAATGGAGAGTATATCATATCAAGCTTCTAAACAATTTGATAACATGCTTCTTCGTTTTAAAGACCATCAAAAAATTGCTATTGAAAGTAAGTCTGCTTTTGATCAATTGATGATAAAGATTCTTTCTGTTAGTGAATTAATCGGAAATGTCCAAAATGACTTAATCGAATTGAAAGAAACTTTACCATCTATCGAAAATTCAACAGAAAATTTTGTATCGATAGCTCAACAAACCTTAGCGAGTGCTGAAGAAATTCTTTCTTCATCAGAAGAGCAAATGACGACGATAAGAAGCAATTACGAAACCGGTAAACGTCTAAATGAAATTTCAACTTCTCTTACTAAATTAACCGATGGTTTTCAGCTTTAATAGGGAGCAAAAAAGAGCGGCTTTTTTCCGCTCTTTTGCTTTTGGTTCAATCTTCCTTTCGTCGTCTTGGAAAGGTTAAGAATAACCTGAGAGTACACTTTTCTGTTAAGACGATTATTTTCCTTTGGGTTTAGGAATTTCTTTAATGGCTAGATATAAAACTATAATCCCTACAAACCAGTTGAGGATAAATCCATTCGGGACATTTGTTTGAATTGCGGCCATGATGGTAAAAAACAAGGTAGGCAGGGTCACGCTGTATGCGGCCATTCTCCATGTATGTCGATACTCAACATTTCTACCGATAAGATTTTTTAGGACTAATCCTAGTACTGCCAGGAAAGATACTTCAATAAACTTGATTGCAGTTGTAAAGAGGTAAATCAAGATGAAGAAAACAGGTAAGATTATATACATCATTTGATCTACTTTATCTATGAACCCAAGTAATTCATCTTTTGTGATCGATTTTAGCGTAAACATGGAATAAGGATAAGTATGTACTTGATTCCCAGCAACAAGAACGAATTCATTTTTTAAAAGGGCAAGTGAATTGTTAGAATGCTCAATGTCCTCTTTACTTACCGAGCCTGTGCCGTCAAATATGATCGTCGTGTCATTTTCTACGACTGTTATGGGGCTGGTTTCATTCGTCTTAAGTTCGAAATCTTCTATAGAGAAGTCAGGTAACTTCTTTTCGATCCCTTTTTGTGCGGAATCGATACCCGAGTTGGCTGAAATGCTAAAATAAAATATGGATGGTAAAACAGCAATCAGTGTTAAAAAGAAAACATAGAGAATGGTTTTTCCGATTCCCTGAAACCGAAAGACGGCAATATCCCTTGGAGAATATATGCTTTTAAAAAATTGCTTAAAAATACTCATATTGACACACACCCTTAAACGTATTCATCATTTATTGTAACTTTACAGGATTTATTGTACAAGATGTTAAGGTAATAGGATACCTATAAGGTAAATGGGTATTTAATGTTAAGAAAGCGTTTATTGATTTATAAATCGTAATGAAATAGAAGAGGTGTTCCATGGAAAGTGTATATTGGTCGATCATCATCGTGATGTTTATAGTCGCTTTTATTGGTTTAGTATTTCCGATCATCCCTAGTTCCTTGTTCGTCATTGCAGGTTTTCTGTTATATGGTGTTCTGTTCTCATTCGAACCACTTAATTGGTTCTTCTGGGTGATTCAAGGAACGTTCGTGGTATTACTTTTTGGAGCAGATTACGCAGCGAATCTAATCGGAGTGAAAAAGTACGGTGGTTCTAAAGCGGCTGTATGGGGGAGTACAATAGGTTTACTAGTTGGTCCCATAATCTTGAATGTCTTCGGAATTATATTAGGTCCCTTTATTGGAGCTATTATCGCAGAAGCAGTCGTCAATAAAAAAGGACTTAATGAAAGTGTAAAAGTAGGCATCGGGTCCGTGGTAGGATTGATCAGTTCAATCTTTGCGAAAACCATCCTTCAAGGATTGATGATCGCATACTTTCTTTATCAAGTCTCATAAAATGAAGAGAAGGCCCTGTTATAAACGCATTAACAGGGCCTTCTCTTTTATTATTAATTGGCTATGCTAAAGTTCACTGTTGATTTTTAGCACTTTGTTTATTGAAGCGGAAATTAACAGGCAAGTTTAACAGAGCCTCTCAATTTAAACCACAAACTTCCGAAGCACAATTTTGACAGTCGACTTCTTCCTTTAGATAACTTAAGCGGCGGATCGTGATTCTTTGCTGGTCATAAGACACTATACCTTGATCTCGGAGTTCCCTTAATGATCTTTGGATCACTTCTCGGGTCCCATAGGTTAGATTTGCAAGGTCTTGATGGGTTAAGGGCAAGTCTATTATGATACCTTCCTCTGTCATGATCCCGTACGAATGGCATAGCCTAATTAAAATGGAGTATAGTCCGCCTTTCTTTCCATTCATCAACAAGTCTTGGCATTTCATTTGGGCTTTTAAATAGCTTAAACTCAGCCAAGTAGATAATGCATTCATTGCTTCAGGGTCATGCGAAACAAATTCCTCGAAATCCTTCTTTTTAATACATAGAAATTCACAATCTTCCAAGGTTTTTGCAGAGAAATGATAGTAAGCATTGTTTTTGAATAGTTGATACTCGAGGATGATGTCCTCATTACTTATGATTTTCATGATAAACTCTTTGCCTTTCATATGAACTCTTCCGAGAGCAACGCTACCCTTTAAGATAAGATAAATATTTTCGACTATCTCTTTTTCTTGAAAAAGTACTGTTCCTTCCTTTACTTTTTGTAAATGGTCCTGCCTTTTAAAAAATGTTCGCAAAAGATTGTAAAGTAAGGATGCGCTGTGATTCAATGCCACCCCTCCTTATGTAATGTTAATGACTCTTTATGATTTGATTTAAGGAAATAAAAGTCACCACGTCAATACAGGTATCTCCTATATGTAGATGATTAACTATAAATATTGAAGCTGATCGTAAGTACTGAAAGGGATTTTATAAAAACGACAATTTTTCGAATTTTGAACTGAAATGTAAAGGGGGTAGAGTTCCATCAAAAAGGGAAGTGTAAGTTGGTGCGTTTCATTTGAAAGAATTACCGAACTTTGGTAATCTATAGCTAACGTGCTTTAACTATATTCTGAAGGATTTTTCTGAATAGAAGTCTAAGCTGTTAAAAACCATGAATACATAGGAGGAAGTTAATTATGGCATTTGAATTACCACAATTACCTTACGCGTACGATGCTCTTGAGCCTCACATCGACAAAGAAACAATGAACATTCACCACACAAAGCATCATAACACTTATGTAACAAACCTAAATGCTGCATTAGAAGGAAATGAAGAACTTCTTTCTAAGACTGTAGAAGAGGTAGTTGCAAACCTGGATGCAGTTCCAGAAGCAGTTCGTACAGCTGTACGTAACAATGGCGGCGGTCACGCTAACCATTCTTTATTCTGGGAAATCCTTTCTGCAAACGGTGGCGGAGAGCCAACTGGTGAACTTGCTGAAGCAATCAACAGTAAGTTTGGAAGCTTAGAAAGCTTTAAAGAAGAGTTTGCTAAAGCTGCAACAACTCGTTTTGGTTCTGGTTGGGCTTGGCTTGTAGTAAACAACGGTGAGCTTGAAGTGACAAGTACACCAAACCAGGACTCACCATTAATGGAAGGCAAAACTCCTGTTCTTGGTTTAGATGTTTGGGAACATGCTTATTACTTGAACTATCAAAACCGTCGTCCAGAATACATCAACTCTTTCTGGAACGTTATTAATTGGGATGCAGTTGCTGAGCGTTACGCTCAAGCAAAATAATTTTTTAAAGGAGCTGGCGAACGCCGGCTCTTTTTTTAATTGATTAGGTTCTTTTCGTAAACTTTGTTGTTATTGGAACAAGTAAAAGCCGGCAGTAGGGCTTTTTCTCTCCATATCCCACTAGGAAATTAGGGGTTAGAATTTCATATTGAGGAAAAGAGCACGAAATAAGAATCTATACATATTGTTGCTTTAATCGAAAAAGCAACAATCTATGTGAAAACAGCCATGGAGTAAAATGCAAAGTATCATTCATTAGACGGTCGAAATCTAAATACGAATAATTACCACAGAGATGTAAGAAACTACCCTTATGCAAAGGGGAGTTTCTATGCTAAACATATTCAAACATGAAGATGGAAACGTTGAAGCATCACGGAATCTGTCATTACTATTAATGATTGGCGGCCTGTATTCGTTAAGTATCGCTCTATCAAATACATTCGTTAATATCTATCTATGGAAGCAATCGGGTAAATTTGCCGATATCGGAATGTACAATTTGGCCATAGTCATCATGCAGCCGTTGACTTTTATCCTTGCGGGGAGATGGGCCAAAAAAGTTGATAGGGTCATTGTTTTACGAATGGGTGTCATCTTCCTTACCATTTTCTATTTGGCAGTCTTGTTCATTGGAACAAGAGCAACAGATTTCATCCTTCTTTTGGGAGGACTTCTCGGGATAGGTTACGGATTTTATTGGCTTGCATTTAACGTACTCACATTTGAAATCACAGAACCAGACACAAGGGATTATTTTAATGGATTTTTAGGGATACTTTCCTCATTAGGAGGAATGATTGGCCCCATGGTTGCGGGGTTTATTATTTCTAAGTACATTTCCTACGGGGGCTATTCCATTGTATTTGGCTTATCGCTCTGTTTATTTGGACTCGCTGTTTTCTTGAGCTTTTCTTTAAAAAGAAGACCTGCCAGCGGTAAATATTGTTTCATGAGAGTGATGTCAGAAAGAAAAAACAACCCAAATTGGCGATACATTCTACACGCTCACTTTTTTCAAGGTCTCAGAGAAGGTACATTCTTATTTGTTGTCTCTGTATTCGTTTTTATATCTACTGGAAGTGAATTTGCTTTGGGGACATTTGGATTATTAAATTCTGGAATTGCATTTGTGGCCTATTATTTTGCTTCGAGATACATTAAACCGCATAATAGAAAAAAGGCTATTCTTACGGGTGGAATCTTATTATATGGAGCAGTATTCCTGATTGTTTGGAAGGTTACGTTTTTTAAACTTTTGCTCTATGCAGCCGTCATCGCAATTGCGTATCCTATTTTGCTTGTGCCATATATGTCCATGACATATGATGTAATCGGAAAAGGATGGAATGCGGCCGAAATGAGGATCGAATATGTGGTTGTCAAAGAAATCTTCTTAAACGCTGGAAGAATCGCTTCAATATTAAGTTTCTTGATTGCAGTGACTTTTTTTGATGAAGCGAAGAGCATACCGGTGTTATTGTTGATTTTAGGTGCGGGTCATACATGTATCTATTTCTTTATTAGGAAAGTTGAGTTGTCGGAAGGGTAAGAGCAATGAGGAAATTAGGACTCATTGCTTTTTTAGTTTAAAGAAAAAATTACCACTACTCTTTTTTGTTAAATATTAAAAATGGTAAGCCTTCCTCATAGCGCAAATCATTTTTTTCTTTTAGAATAGGTAGTATCGAATTTTGTAAAAGGTAGTGTGATACTGTTGAATAAAAAGAAGAAAAAGAAGACACATGTCCCTTTCCGGCTAAACATGTTGTTCTTTGCTGTTTTTCTCTTATTTTCTTTGTTGATATTGCGACTTGGTGTTGTCCAAATTGTATACGGAGATGATTTCAAAAGAGAAATTGAAAGAACCGAAGACATAACCGTTAATAATCCGGTTCCACGTGGGAAAATGTATGATCGGAACGGAATGATCATAGTGGATAATACCCCGCTGAATGCGATTACGTATACAAAATATCAAGGAACGAAACAAGAAGAGATGCTTGAAGTAGCTGAAAGATTGGCGGTTCTTATTAAAAAGGACACAGACAAAGTCCAAGAAAGAGACAAGAAAGATTTTTGGATTATGAAGCATCCGAAAGAAGCAGATAAGAAAATCACCAAAAAAGAAAAAACGCTTTTTGCACAAGAAAAGCTCACGGATAAAGATTTGTATAAACTGACTCTCGATAGAGTAGATGAACATGATCTTGACATGCTCTCTAAACAAGACTTAGAAGTGTTGGCCATTTACAGAGAGTTTAACAGTGGTTATGCTTTAACACCTCAAATAGTTAAAAATGAAGATGTTACGCCTGAAGAGTTTGCAGTAGTAAGCGAAAACCTGGAGTACTTGCCAGGTGTTGATACGACGACGGACTGGGATCGTTATTATGCTTTTGAAGACACATTGAAATCTGTCCTTGGAAACGTAACAAGCGCTGAAGAAGGAATACCTAAAAACCAGCTTGACTATTATATCGCAAGAGACTACAGCCGTAATGATAGAGTTGGAAAGAGTTATATCGAAATGCAATATGAAGATGTATTACACGGTCAAAAAGCGAAGGTAAAGAATAAGACAGATAAGGCAGGGAACATCCTTTCAACTGAAGTGATTTCAGAAGGGAAAAGAGGGAAGGACCTTGTACTTTCGATTGATATGGAATTGCAAAAAGAAGTGGAAAAAATTGTTGAAGAGCAATTGTGGGATGCAAAACAGCAACCTGGAACAGCATTACTTGATCGTGCCTATGTCGTTTTAATGAACCCCCATACGGGTGAAATCCTTACAATGGCGGGTAAAAAAATCGTAAAAAATAAAGAGACAGGCAAGCCTGAAATGACAGACGATGCACTTGGCAATATTACAACGTCCTATAACGTAGGTTCTACTGTTAAAGGAGCTACAATTTTAACTGGTTATCAAACTGGCGCCATTCATCCGAATCAAACTATTTTAGATTCACCGATGCAAATTAAAGGAACACCAGTAAAGAAATCTTGGAGAACGATGGGGAATATCAACGATTTAATGGCTTTAAGAAGATCCTCCAACGTTTACATGTTTAAAACTGCTATTGCTATTGGTAAGGGGCATTACGTTTTTAACCAGCCTTTAGGAGTAGAATCACAAGCCTTTGATACAATAAGACAATCGTTCAGTCAATTTGGCTTAGGAGTAAGGACAGGAATAGACTTACCAAATGAAACAATGGGATACAAGGGACCACTTAAAAAGCCAGGTTTCCTGCTTGACTTATCAATTGGGCAATATGATACCTATTCAACGATGCAGTTAGCTCAATATATCTCTACCATTGCAAATGGCGGCTATCGCCTCCAGCCGCAAATGGTTAAAGAAATAAGGGAGCCTGTCATGAAGAATGATGAAATGGGTCCAATCATTCAAGATATCCAACCAAAAATTCTTAATCGTGTTGATATGAAAAAAGAATGGATAGAGCGAGTTCAAGAAGGTTTTAGACAGGTAATGCAAGAACCTCAGGGAACAGCGGTAGGTTATTTTGGAGGAAAAGCTTATAGTCCGGCAGGTAAGACCGGAACGGCGGAAGCTTTCTATGATGGCCCACAAAGAAGCAAATACGGGAAAGAGCCACCAGAAGTCATGAATCTAAGTTTAATCGGCTATGCGCCTACGCAAAATCCTGAAGTGGCAATGGCTGTACTGGTACCATGGGCATTCCAAGGAGATCATGACAACAAGTCCAATCTTAAGATTGGCGAAAAAGTAATGGATGTTTATTTTGAATTGAAGAAAAAGCGTCAAGGTCAAAATACGGGTACTGAAGGAACCGAGCAACAGCCGTTACAAGCGCAAAATGGCGAACAAACAATTACAAATGAATAGAATCACCTAGCTTAGAAAGCTGTCTCCCAATTGGAGGCAGCTTTTTTAGATTGCATAAACTTATTGGCTATGTTTAAGAAAAGTATCAATTTATGTACCATGTTGATTGGTACGGAGGATACGGATCCTTCGGGAAAAGGGAATGCCTGTAGCGGAAATCAACATGCAACTGTAACTGAGTTTTTTTTATTAAAAATCTCTAGTTGTACATACTAAAGTAAGGGTTAACAAAAATCCCTTCCTATATAACGATTTAAAGGGGATGCATTCCAATCCTAAGTTCATCCACATTTACGATAAGTACATGTAAATTTACAGAACCTTTACAATGTATTAAAACTCAGTTTACGCTTCTGCTTTATTGTATTAACTGTAAGACAAAACAAACATATCTCGTAGGGGGAATTAGGGAATGAAAAGCTTTAAGAAATTAGCACTGACAGCAATGATGACTGGTGTGCTAGCAGTCACTTCAGCTTGTGGTTCACAAGGAGCCGAAACTAACAAAGCTGGTGAAGAAGCAAAGCAACTTCAAGGTGATATAAAAGTTGATGGATCTTCCACAGTATTCCCGATCATGGAAGCAGTTGTTGAAGAATATGGTGCAGAACAACCAGGCGTTAAAGTTTCTCTTGGTGCATCAGGTACAGGTGGCGGTTTTGAAGCATTCATCGCAGGTGAAACACAATTAAGCAACGCTTCACGTCCAATTAAAGATGAAGAAAAAGCAAAATTAGAAGAAGCTAAAATCGACTACACAGAATTAAAGTTGGCATTTGACGGACTTTCTGTGGTTGTAAATAAAGATAATGATTTCGTTGATCACTTGACAATCGATGAATTGAAAAAGATTTGGATTGAAGACGGTAAAGTGAAGAAATGGTCTGATATCCGTGCTGGTTGGCCGGACAAGGAAATTAAACTTTACTCTCCAGGAACTGACTCTGGTACATTTGATTACTTTGATGAAGTTATTCTAGAAGAGCAACCAATTGTTAAGAAGGCAACTCTTTCAGAAGACGACAACATCTTGGTTCAAGGTGTGAAAGGCGACAAAAATGCAATTGGATATTTTGGTTATGCTTACTACCTTGAAAACAAAGACTCTTTAAAAGTAGTTCCGATCGATGGCGGTAAAGGTCCAGTAGAACCGAATAACAAGACAATTGAATCTGGTGAATATGCTCCACTTTCACGTCCGTTGTTCACTTATGTGAAAAATTCTGCAGTAAAAGATCAAGAAGAAGTTTATGATTTCGTGAAATTCACGATTGAAAATGCTGCAGCAATGTCTGAAGAAGTTGGATATGTAAAATTACCAAAAGAAGAGTACACAAAAGATCTTGAAGCTTTAGAGGCACTGAAGAAATAATATCAATTAAATGATGGGAAGCATGATCCTATGCTTCTCATCTTGTCATGTGGATGAAAGGGGTTTTCATTTTGGCTATTCGAGATACGAATTCTTTCTCTGTACAGGAAATGATCAGTGAAAAAAAGAGTAAAAGAAGTGCAGCTGGCTTGACCGAGAAAATTATGCCAATCCTGCTTTTTCTTGCAGCTGCAGTTTCTGTATTAACAACCATAGGTATTGTTTTAACCTTGATTTTTGAAACGTTTATTTTTTTCGATACTGTTTCAATAAAAGAATTTTTTACAGCGAGAGAATGGTACCCATTCTCAGAAAAAGAAGGGTCATTTGGAATTCTACCTTTGGTTTCTGGAACATTAAAAGTCACAATTATAGCAACCATCGTAGCAGTTCCTATTGGATTGGCTTCAGCCATTTATTTGAGCGAGTATGCATCCGATCGGATGCGCCGCATTATTAAGCCGATTTTAGAAGTTTTAGCAGGCATTCCTACCATTGTTTACGGATTTTTTGCTTTAACATTTGTCACACCGATTTTACGAGCAATGATTCCTTCCTTAGAAATTTTCAATGCTTTGAGTCCAGGAATTGTAATTGGGATTATGATCACACCCATGATCGCATCTCTCTCAGAAGATGCGATGTCATCTGTTCCCAATTCAATGCGCGAGGGAGCTTTAGCATTAGGTTCAACAAAATTTGAAGTTGCATTAAAAGTTGTTTTACCAGCTGCTGTATCAGGTATTGTAGCTTCCATCGTTCTTGCTGTTTCTCGGGCAATTGGTGAAACGATGATAGTAGCAGTGGCGGGGGGATCGACTCCAAATTTAAGTTGGGATGTTACCAACTCAATCCAAACGATGACTGCCTACATTGTACAGGTGAGCCAAGGTGATGCAGGGTACGGAACAACGATCTACTACAGTATTTATGCTGTGGGGATGACATTATTTGTGTTCACTCTACTAATGAACCTACTCGCACAATACATCACCCGTCGTTTTAGGGAGGAATACTAATGAAATTCATCAATCACGATTCCGTTATCAAACGAATGAAGTCACGATTGGTATCAAACACTTTTTCAAAAGCTATCTTTTTTGCAGCTACAATGTTTGGATTAGTCGTTTTAGGTGTGTTGCTATATCGGATATTCGCTCAAGGAATTGGTTATTTGGACTTGCAATTTTTGCAAAGCTTGCCTTCAAGAAGACCGGAACAGGCAGGCGTTTATACAGCTTTAATTGGAAGTATATGGTTAATGGGCGTTGTTGCGCCAGTTTCATTATTATTGGGTGTCGGAACGGCTTTATATCTTGAAGAATATGCCAATAAGAACTGGTATACAGATTTTATTAAAATTAATATTTCTAACCTAGCAGGTGTCCCATCAATCGTTTTCGGACTTCTTGGTTTAACGGTATTTGTACGTGCACTTGCACTTGGAACAAGTGTACTTGCAGCAGGTTTTACTATGAGCTTACTCGTTCTCCCCGTCATTATTGTATCTGCTCAAGAAGCGATTCGCGCTGTACCTCGAGAGCTAAGAGAGGCTTCCTATGGAATGGGAGCGACGAAATGGCAAACCATTGTTAAAGTGGTACTTCCAGCAGCGATTCCTGGAATTCTTACAGGTGGAATTTTAGCGTTATCGAGAGCAATCGGTGAAACGGCTCCACTTGTTGTCATTGGTTTACCTTTATTCCTGGCGTTCTTACCACGAACTGTATTTGATATGTTTACAGTCTTGCCCATGCAAATTTACAACTGGACTGGCCGCCCGCAAGAAGAGTTTCACGCCTTGGCAGCCGCAGGAATCATCGTATTACTGGCATTATTAATATTTATGAACAGCATCGCTGTATTGATAAGGAATAAGTTCCAAAAAAGATATTAATTGTTGAAGGCTTAAATGGATGAAGGAGGCAATTTCAATGAATACAACTATATCTGTTGATAGAGAAAGAATGACTAAACAAAACGAAGCGGTGAATAAAGGTCAAATCGTATATAAAACGAGTCAATTAAACTTATGGTATGGTGAGAACCATGCTTTGAAGAATATTGATCTAGATATCATGGAAAACGAGGTTACAGCCATCATTGGGCCTTCTGGCTGTGGTAAGTCTACTTATATCAAGACTTTAAACCGTATGATTGAACTAGTGCCAAGCGTTCGTACTTCTGGTGAAATTGTATATCGAAACAGAAACATACTCGATAAGTCTTATCAAGTAGAAGAATTGCGCACAAAAGTGGGCATGGTATTTCAAAAACCGAACCCATTTCCTAAATCAATCTATGAAAATGTTGCCTATGGTCCGAAAATTCACGGAATTCGCGACAAAAAAATTCTCGATCAAATTGTTGAGAAAAGTTTGCGTGGAGCAGCCATTTGGGATGAGGTAAAGGATCGTCTAAATCAAAATGCGTACGGACTATCTGGCGGACAGCAACAACGTTTGTGTATCGCTCGTTGTTTAGCAATCGAGCCAGATGTTATCTTAATGGATGAGCCTACATCGGCGCTAGATCCTATCTCTACTCTTAAAGTTGAAGAACTCGTACAAGACTTGAAAAAAGACTACAGTATCATCATTGTTACTCATAATATGCAGCAGGCTGCACGTATTTCGGATAAAACAGCCTTTTTCTTGAATGGTGAGGTTGTTGAATTTTCTGAGACGGATAAAATCTTCTCAAATCCTTCCGACAAGCGTACAGAGGATTATATTACCGGACGCTTCGGTTGATGTGTAATAATGGTATTAGTAAAAGGTTGAACTCGTGCGATCAGATTCGTGCGAGTTTTGACTAATCTGGAATTCGAAGGGAGTATTATATATGGTCACTCGCGGGAAATTTGATGACGACTTAAATGAATTGCAAGGAAAACTTCTAGAAATTGGGAACTTCGCTATTAAGGCACTTGATCGTTCATTAGAGGCTTTAGAAACAAAAAATATTGATCTTGCTCTTGAGATCATTGAAGATGATGAGCATGCAGATATTCTCGAACTTGAGATCAATGATATGGCCATTTTACTTATTGCAAAACAACAGCCCGTTGCGATAGATTTGCGCAGGGTAATCGTGGCGATCAAGATTGCGACGGATATTGAAAGAATCGCCGATTTCGCTGTAAATATTGCAAAGTCCACAATCAGAATCGGCAAAGATCCGTTGATCAAGCCAATCGAACATATCAAGAAAATGCACGAGATAAATAAAGATATGTTGAGACTGTCATTAGAGGCTTTTAACAACGAGGATACTATTTTGGCTAAAAAAGTTGCAGAAATGGACGATCAAGTTGACGACCTCTACGGACAAACGATTCGAGAACTTCTTCAACTTAATCAGAAAAATCCTGACGACTTACCACAGATTACTCAGTTGTCGTTTATTGCTCGTTATTTAGAAAGAGCAGCCGACCATACAACAAATATCGCTGAGAATATCTTTTACCTAGTTAAAGGAAGAAGATACGACTTGAACAACTAAGGCTTTCATGAAAAAAAGTTAAGGAACGGCAAATGCCGTTCCTTAACTTTTTGTTATAACCTTTGCAATTTCCTCATATGTCATTTCACTATTTACTTCAAAGGTACCTAATTGGACTTCTGTATGATAGTTATTTTTAATTAAATATTGTTCGAATTCAAATTTATTAGCTACGATTTTTTGTTTTGCTAACACTTCTGCAATTTCACCTGAGGTCATCCCACTCACAATGTACAGTGAATAATTAATGACTTCCGGTTTCTTTTCAACTGGTGCAGCAGGTTTTTCAATCGAACTAGTGGTTGGAGATTCCTTTTTCTTAGCGGCGGTTTCTTTTTTTACTGCTTTTTCTTTGAACTGTGTTTTCTTATACTCATCTGAAGTTAATACTACAAAATTCTTTTTTTCTAAGTATTTTTTAGCAGACTGTTCATTAAGTTCTCCTGATACGCCTACATCTTTTACATAATAATACGTGCCTAGGATACTGACTGCAAAAACAATACCCAATGCAAATGCTCTAATTACTCTACTATTCATGACGTGTTCCTCGTTCTTTTGATTCTCTTAATATGCCGTATACATCTTCCATCGAAAGGGAAGATTGTGCTGCAATTTGATCAATTGCTTTTCCTTGTTGTGAAAGGGCAATAACTTGATTTTTAATAATATCGTGAATTTCTTTCTTTTCACTATTGTAAACCGATTTTGGCAATTCAACCTCATTTACAAGTAATTCTTCTTCTAAAACTTTCATTTTCTTCTTTATTTGATACAAATCTTGAACTTGTTGAATTGTAAATTGATCTATTTCATCCTTTAATTCTTTCAGTGGATCTTTTTGAAAGAAAGACAATACAATCAATAGAATAGATATTCCTAGAAGTATAAACATAATTAGTTCCATCTTATAACACCTCTACATATTAGTCTGAAATAACATTTTATCATTAAAAATGCTGATTTCGGAATTTCGTAAAACAATCGTAAAATTTGTCACATTTAATTGAAAATATGGGAATTAAATGTCGAATCAACCGTTTATTTTTCCTTCTTTTTATATTTGTTAAAATTTTTTCCCTCGCCAATAGTATCCCTCTCAACTCCCACAAGATACGACAAAATGCGTTCATTGTCCATGTCTGCAGTCAGTGATAACATTATTAGTAGAAATTATGTATAAATTCTGAACGGAGCTCATATCATATGAGGTTGGAGAAAAGAGGGATGGCATGATAGAAGAAATTATTTTTCTTAAAAATAAAGGATTATCTTTTAGAAGAATTGCCCATGAACTTGATTCAACTGTTGGGAAAGTCCAGTATCAATGGACTAAATGGATGTCCAAACAGTCAGAGGCCGCAATCAGTGAAGATGGAGTCCTTCAAAAAGAATCCGGGGATTCCAAGTTTGGGAAATCCAGTCTATCCATCGCTTTTAAACCTGATAAGAAATTAAGAATCGTTTGGTGTATAAGTGAAGCAGAAAAAGAATTAGTCACCTCATATTTTAATGAAGACTACAATGACCTCGTGCATCTGATTAGGATTTTTGATGTAACGGGTATTTCTTTTTCCGGTCACAATGGACATAAATTATATGAACTAGCGGTTCCTAACACCCATAAAGCATGGACGGTCAAAGGGCTTCAGCCTGAGAGGGATTACATGGCTGAATTTGGGGTTCTATTAACGGGAAATAAGTATTTCCCTATTCTACGTTCTAATCAAGCTTTTGCCCTATCAGAAAGTGGCAAGGTGTATGACAGAGAAGAGACCATTAGCGTAAACAACCTTCCAAATTGGCATGATCACGTTAGTACCTATACTTACTATCAAAAATATCTAGTAGAAAGGGAAGAAGGCTATGATGAACCGAGAAAGAAACGCTAGCCTATATGACGACGGTGTAACGAATCATTCACTTTCTTCTTCGATTATTAACCATGAGGAAGCCAAACATGTTCAAGATGTAGGGCTAAATGAACCATTAAGAATATTTATCTTAACATGGGAGTTTCCTCCGAATATTTTAGGTGGATTAGCCGCGCATACTTATGGACTTGCAACTGCTCTTAACGAAGTGAACTGTGAAGTCCATGTTTTGACTTCTCAGCGTCCAGGTCTTGAAGAATACGAGAATATGAATGGAGTCCATATACATCGAGTAACTCCTCTAAACCAAGATGATCCAGATTTCTCTTATTGGATTGGAGGCTTGAATTTAGCCATGGTTAGGAAAGCGATGGATTTGGTCGAAAAAAATCATCTGCCCTCTCTTATCCATGCGCATGATTGGCTCGTCTGCGGTGCTGCCATTTCTTTAAAGAACACCTTAAGAGTTCCATTACTTGCTACCATTCATGCAACCGAATATGGAAGGAATAATGGAATCCACACTGAACTTCAAAGGTTCATCTATCAAAAAGAGCAACAATTGATAAATGAGGCGAATCAAGTGATCGTTTGTAGCGACTTTATGAAAAATGAATTGCTCTCGGTTTTTGATGCAACCGAAAAGGAAATCGCGGTCCTCCCTAATGGTATTCATTGTAAAATGTCCTCCAACGAAAGTCATTCTTTTGTGTTCCCACACTTTCCAGAGAAAGCAATGGTCTTTTCATTAGGAAGGATTGTGAAGGAAAAAGGTTTTGAGACCTTAATTGCTGCGGCTAAAATAGCAAAAGAAATGAAGATTGATGTATATTTCTTGATTGGTGGAAAAGGACCGATGCTTGAAGGATACCGACAAAAGGTAAGAGATTTAGGTTTAGAAGAGGACGTGTTTTTCCTCGGCTATATTGATAATAACCAAAGAGATATTTTGTTCTCAGAATGTGACATCGCTGTTTTTCCTAGCTTATATGAACCGTTTGGAATTGTTGCCTTAGAGTCGATGAGTCAAGGAGTGCCGACAATTGTTTCGGAAACGGGTGGCTTGAAGGGAATTGTGAAACACTTACAAACAGGAATGCAGATGGATCCTGGCAATGCCGAAGATTTGGTGAACCATTTGCTGTATCTAATTAAAAATCCTAAGCAGGCCGAACAAATGGGGCAAAATGGTAAAAAAATAGTGGAAAGCATGTACAGTTGGACAAGGGTGGCAACCAATACAATGCGATTAATGCAAGACCTCGTTCTTTTGCATAAAGTAGATACCGAAAATGATTTGAAAGACAATAATACATTGAAGGTGTCAAACTGATGATGAAACCTTTTACAGAAACTATTGAATTTAAAAAAGAAGTGAATAGTTTAGAACAATTTTTATGTTCTACAGGCTTATGGAAAAATGGGGAAATACACTGGTTAAAAGATACATCTGACCATTGGGATCATATAGGAATAAAAACTACAGTGGAAGATATCGAATCTAATATTAGACTGTATTCCATCCAGCTTACGAATCACCAGTCTCATGATATTAATCTCAAATTACTTTCCAAACACCAGATGAAAACAGCAGGACATGAGCACATGACCTTTGTGTCTCCTGCAGAAAATGTTATTCTTCATTTCATAGAGCACAAGGTCATCCTTGTAAATGGTTGCTGCCAGGGTGAAGGCATGAAACAAAGTACAACTCAATCAAGCATAAATATCGACGATGAAATTTATTGGTCATCTTCGGAAAAAGGAATTTTGAAATATCAGCCAATGGCGAAAGGGAAAGTAGGCAGTGTTTTTAGTCTAAACGTGAATTTACAAGGAAATTCAGGGGTTCGTCTATATACATGGATGATAGAAGGAGAGACAAAAAACGAAGTCATTCAACTTGATTCATCACTTTTAAAAAACAGACTAGCATTTCCTGTAGAAAGGTGATATTATAGAAAAGTCGTATAAACGAACTAGCTTGAAATCGTTTGGAGGGAAATTACATGCGCGTTAATATCACATTAGCTTGTACAGAGTGTGGAGATCGTAACTATATTTCTACAAAAAATAAACGTAACAATCCTGATCGTCTTGAGCTAAAGAAGTATTGCCCAAGAGAAAAGCGTACAACAGCACATCGTGAAACAAAATAAGCAGTAGGGCTTCCTGCTGCTTTTTTTGTTGTCTAAAAATATTGTTTGCAGGGGGATTCAGAGATGAATGAAAAAGATCTTTTGCGAAAAAAATTAAAATCACAATTATCAAATATGCCTAACCACCTCTATGAGCAATCTTCAGATACCATTGCAAAACTCCTCTATCAACAGCCGGAATGGAATAATTCCAATACAATTGGGATAACAATTTCCAAACAACCAGAAGTACATACACGTAAGATTATTATCGAGGCATGGAATCAGAAAAAAACAATTGTTGTTCCTAAATGTCATCCAAAATCCCGCAAGATGGAATTCCGGGAGATTACCGACTATTCGCAGCTAGAGTCAGTATATTATGGATTACTTGAACCGATTGTGGATAAGACAAGGCTCATACATAAAGAAGAGATAGATTTACTCATTGTTCCTGGTTTAGGTTACACAAGGGATGGGTTTAGACTCGGTTTTGGAGGGGGTTATTATGACCGTTACCTGCAGAATTACTCTGGTCATACGATTTCCTTGGCTTTTCAATCACAGCTTGTAGAGGAGTTAATGGTAGAAGGCCATGACATCGCTGTAAAGAAGATCATAACGGACAAAGAGGTTATTCCTATAAAATGATAATAGATGCCATAGTTGTTTTCTCGATTCTCATAATCAGTTTCCTCGGCTACCTAACTCACTCACTGACCATTTCTGGTTCGATAAGTGCAATTATTGTCGGCTCTTGTGTATATATAGGCTTTGGAGTGCCAGGTCTTATTCTCCTTGGTACATTTTTTGCCACTTCAACATTTTGGTCGAAATATAAAAGTGCAAAGAAAAAGTCGATTGAAGAGAAATTGGAAAAGGACGGCAAAAGAGATTGGCAGCAAGTGGCTGCCAACGGTGGTGCGGCTGCGGCCATTAGCTTGATTCAATTCATCAATCCCAATAATGTTTGGCTGGTGCTTTTTTGTATCGCCATTGCAAGTGCGAATTCAGATACATGGGCATCGGAGATTGGTTCATTAAGTAGAAAGAAACCTATTTTCATTAAGAATCTTAAGAGGGTTGAAAAAGGAACCTCTGGTGCGATCAGCTTATTAGGCACAAGTTCCGCGGTAATGGGGTCATTTTTGATTGCTATAGTCGGAAAATGGGTTTTCAATCTTCATTCAACTAAAGATTTATGGATCGTTTTTGTTTTTGGTTTTTTAGGGAATATGATTGATACGATTATCGGAGCTTACTTTCAACAAACTTATCAATGCACCGTCTGTGGGATAGAAACGGAGAAAAAGAGTCATTGTGGAAAGAGGAACGTGAGATTGAGTGGATATCTAATCATTGATAATGATTTTGTCAATTTCCTCTCAGGTTTACTGTCTATGTTATTAGCCTACATCTCCCTAATTTCATTTTTGTAACAATATCGCTACAAATTACTAGGTTTACACTATGAAAACATTAGTATAATTTGTCTATGTTCCATTATCTATTTTCTTAATTCATTCATGAATTCATTTATAAATGGAGATAATGAAGAAGTCAATTGCACTATTTGGGGGTATTTTATATGTTGAATCGAGTGAATCGTGTCGCATTGATCGGAACGGGTTTTGTTGGATCAAGTTATGCATTCGCATTATTAAATCAAGGAATTACAGAAGAATTGGTCCTCATAGACTTGAATAAGGAAAAATCGGAAGGAGATGCCATGGATCTCAATCATGGCGCGCCATTCGCTCCTTCTCGTACAAAAATCTGGTATGGGGACTATTCTGATTGTGAAGATACAGATTTAGTTGTCATTTGTGCAGGTGCCAACCAAAAGCCTGGTGAAACCCGACTGGATCTTGTTGAGAAAAATACACGTATCTTCAAAGTGATCGTGGAAAAAGTTATGGGCAGTGGATTTGATGGGATTTTCCTCGTAGCAACAAATCCTGTGGATATCCTTACCTATGCTGTCTGGAAGTATTCTGGATTGCCAAAAGAACGTGTAATCGGTTCAGGGACGATCCTTGATACAGCTCGTTTCCGCTTCTTACTTGGTGAATATTTTGACGTAGATACAAGGAATGTCCATGGATATATTATCGGTGAACATGGTGATACAGAACTTCCTGTGTGGAGTCATGCGGATATTGCAGGCAGACCCATTTCAGACTGGGTAAAGAAAAACGACGATTATAAACAAGCAGATTTGGACGGATTGTTCTTAAATGTGAGGGACGCTGCTTATCATATTATTCAACGCAAGGGAGCGACCTATTACGGAATTGCTATGGGATTAGTCAGATTGACTAAAGCCATCCTAGAGGATGAAAATTCTGTTTTGACCGTTTCTGCATACCTTGATGGGGAGTATGGGCAGAGTGACATATACATTGGAGTCCCAGCTGTTGTAAATCGCAAAGGTATCCGGGAAATCGTTGAACTTGACTTAAATGCCGATGAAAAGCAGAAGTTCGCTCACTCTGTGGATGTTCTTAAAAAAACGATGGGACCTGTTCTTGATAGTAAATAAGATAAAGTAGAAAACTTAGGATAAAAAGCGACACTTCTTCTCACACTATAGTTGGATGCACATGAATGAAGTGCATAGAGAATAGTTGGGAGGTAGAGCATGTCGCGTATGTTATCGTCCATCTTAATGATAGGAACATTAGGGTATTTTGGGTATCGGTACAGATACAGGCTGTTAAATGTCATGATAGGAACTGGCTGGCTCCGCCGTTTAGCAGTTGGTTCGGTAATGAGTATGCCAGGAATTAGAAACAAGATGATGAATACGGTGTTTGGAGGACCATCTGAATGGTGATATCACCACAGATGGTTTTTTTTATTCTATGATGCTGGAATAGCTTGGCGTAATACTATAGGTTCGCCATCGGATGTCTCGAAAAGTACAAGGAGATGTGTATTGTCTTTGGCCAAGAGAATAAGAGGCATTGTACTATTGATAGGAGACACCATCTTTCCATTGGCTTTCTTAATCCCAAGAAAATAATTCTTGTATAATCCTTCCCACAAATTGCCGAGCACTCTTTGCTTTTTTCTCTTTGGCAAAGACTGAAAAGCATTTTTTTTACCACTTAGCAAATCTGTGAGTGGGATCGAATCATATGAACTCAAATTGATAGAATGAAATTTCGCAGCCTTTCTCCAGCTTTCTTGTAGTTCCTTTGTGACTTCCTTATCAATTACTTTCTTCCAATCTGCTGAATCTTTATCGAATGGTGTCCTGAAGGATTGTAACGGACTCATAGTTGAATCGATTACGTATAAATAATCACCTGAAAGTTGTTGAGCGCTTGTAATCACATCTTTTTGATGCAGTTCGGCATAGTGAAAAATAATGGCTTGGAAAAGGCTACTATCATTTGCCTTAACTGTTTGTTGTTGAATCGATTTTGATGTGTTTTGTTTCCAATCCCCTACTGTCGCAATCAATTTCCCATTGGCAAATAAGAACCCTAAATCTTGCCGTATATATGCTTTCCTATCTAGGTCAGATTGGATTTTCCAGTCCACTTCATATTGTTTGGCAGGATTTTTACTTGTTAATGTTAGAGATGTGTTGGCAGTTCGAAAGGAAGCAGATGGATCGATGGGGAAAAAAGTTATGGTCTCAACTGCAGGTTTCCAATTTACTTTATTTACAATGAGTATGAGTATGCTTACACCTATCAATAATCCAAAAAGTAGTTTTTTCATATACACCATCCTTTTCTTGCATAAATAGAAATGACAAAGGTCGTCCTCTTTGAATATATGGCTTATATGAATGGGACATACCTATTAAGTTGTAGAATGTCATCATGAGATTTTAAACTTATACATTAAGTTTGAAAAAAAGTCATTTCTCTGTACTTGAGGACAAGATTAGTTTGAATTATACTTGTTTGGTATGAACTTCTTTATACATAAGGGGATAAATGATGAAATCAGTTTATGAAATTCAGCAATTTTTGAAGAAATATGGAACGATTATATATATAGGAGAAAGAGCAGCTGATCTGGAGCTGATGGAGGCTGAACTAAAAGAACTCTATCATGCGCAATTGATTGAACCAAAAGTATATCAAACCGCCATTTTGATTCTGCGTCAAGAATGGCACATGGAAATAGAGAAGAATAAACAATCTTAGAAAATAGGTGGAAAATCATGGCTGATAAATGGCTTGTAGGTGTAGATTTAGGTGGAACAACAACGAAACTTGCTTTTATCAATGTATATGGAGAAATCATTCACAAATGGGAGATTCCTACAGATAATAGCGATGAAGGGAAAAATATTACGATTAATATTGCTAAATCTATTGATCAAACACTTGAAGAATTAGACGCTTCTAAATCCAAACTGTTAGGTATTGGTATGGGGGCACCGGGTCCAGTAAATTTAGCAACTGGAGTTGTTTATAAAACCGTAAATCTTGGTTGGAAGGATCATTATCCTTTAAAGGATCTTCTTGAAGTGGAAACTACTCTACCGGCAGTAATTGATAATGACGCAAACTGTGCAGCTTTAGGTGAGATGTGGAAAGGCGCAGGAAATGGTGCGAAAGATTTAGTATGTGTGACTCTTGGCACAGGTGTTGGAGGCGGCGTAATCGCAAATGGAGATATTGTACAAGGCGTAAGTGGTGCAGCGGGGGAGATTGGTCATATTACCTCTATTCCATTCGGAGGAGCGCTTTGTGGCTGTGGCAAAACAGGTTGTCTAGAGACAATTGCTTCAGCTACAGGAATCGTTAGATTGGCAAACGAACGTCTTGGTGATGAAGAAATAAACAGTTCATTAAGAGATATACTCATCAGTAACGGTAAAATTTCTGCTAAGGACGTCTTTGACCATGCAAGAAATGGTGATGAGATGGCTCTTAAAGTACTTGACGAAGTAGGAATGCATTTAGGTTTAGCTCTCGCTAATATCGCCAACACTCTAAATCCAGAAAAAATAGTTCTTGGAGGCGGGGTTTCAAAAGCAGGCGATGTATTACTCAATATCGTTAAATCCAACTTTGAAAAATTCGCGTTCCCAAGAGTGAAAGAATCAACAAATATCACCCTTGCTACATTAGGAAATGATGCTGGTGTCATCGGTGCTGCCTGGTTAATCAAAAACAAAACTTCGTTGATATAATCAAAAAGAGTTTTCGGGATGTCCCTGAAAACTCTTTTTTTGATGATTCAAGTCTGAAACTTTTTTGTGTTTCAATCGTCTAATGAGTAGGGAAAAAGAATAACGTTGAATATATATTGTAATCAATTGCTATTAAACGATGATTGCATTTAAGTAAAATTAGTATTAATATTATTTTTGGTCATTTTGTCAAGAAAACTGTACATATAAAAATTTTCCATATCTGTTATTGAAACAGGGAGGGTATAACTCGTATGAAAAAAATTAAGGAGTCAAAGTTGTCGCTTATTATTGTAGCGACAGTTCTACTTTGGCTGAAAACATACCTCGTCTATAAAACTAGTTTTGACATAAAAATAGAAAATTGGAGACAGGAATTCATTCTTTTTATTAATCCGTTAAGTTTCCTATTGTTTATTTTTGGAATCAGCCTGTTTATGAATGACAAGAAACGCAACCCCTATATTTTGATTTCCAGTTTCCTTGTTTCTTGTATTCTTTTCGCTAATGTAATCTTCTATCGATTTTTTAATGATTTCTTAACCATCCCCGTTCTTTTCCAAACTAGTAATATGAGTGATTTGGGAAGCAGTGTAAATGAACTTTTACATTTTAGTGATTTCTTTTATTTTGCAGACGTAGCCCTGTTAGCAATGATTATTAAAGTAAAACCAAAGTCTATAAAATTTGATCAATTTACGCGCGTGAATCGTAGAGTTTATGTCTTAGCAAGTATAGCGCTTGCCTTTTTCAATCTTGGATTGGCGGAAGCAGAACGGCCGCAATTGTTAACGAGAACCTTTGATAGGGAGATGCTGGTAAAGAATATCGGTACCTATAATTATCACATTTATGACGCTTTCTTACAGTCAAAGTCATCAGCGCAGAGAGCTCTTGCTGATGGTAGTGAACTGGCTGATATAGACAATTATATTCGTGCAAATTATACGCCCCCAAATCCAAAAATGTTCGGGATTGCCAAAGGTAAAAATGTCATTATGATTTCGATGGAGTCAACACAAAACTTTGTAATCAACCGTTCAATTAATGGCCAGGAAATCACGCCCTTCCTTAATGATTTTATTAAGGAAAGCTACTATTTCGAAAACTTTTATCATCAAACAGGGCAAGGGAAAACTTCTGATTCAGAATTTATTGTAGAAAACTCTCTATACCCCTTAAGTCGAGGCGCTGTATTCTTTACTCATTCAGGAAACGAGTTTCAAGCTACTCCTGAGATCTTGAATGAAAACGGATACTATACAGCTTCCCTTCACGCAAATAATAAAAGTTTTTGGAATCGTGATATCATGTATAAATCCTTAGGATATCAACGTTTTTATTCAATGAATGACTATGAAATTACTGCTGAAAACTCGATTGGCTGGGGATTAGAAGATAAAGAATTTTTTGAACAGTCCATTGAACATCTTAAGAATATGCCAAAGCCATTTTATTCGAAGTTCATTACATTGACGAATCATTTTCCGTTTGAATTGAATGAAGAGGATCGACTAATTGATCCTTTCACATCTGACGATAAAACGGTTAATAACTACTTACCGACCGTTCGTTATACTGATGAAGCATTAAAGTATTTTGTGCAAAGGTTAAAAGATGAAGGGCTATATGAAAATTCCATTATCATTATTTATGGAGATCATTATGGAATTTCAGAAAATCACCATAAAGCAATGGGGGATTTGTTAGGTAAAGAAATCGATCGTTTCGAAAGTACTCAATTGCAAAGAGTACCCCTCATTATTCATATACCCGGACAAAAGGGAAAAAAGATAGCTACAGTTTCAGGACAAATGGATTTGAAACCTACCATTCTTCATTTATTGGGGATAGACACGAAGAAAAACATGGATTTTGGCTCTGATTTATTTTCACAAGATAAGAAAGAATTAACTGTGTTACGTGATGGTAGCTTTATAACAGCTGACTATTTGTATACACGTGAAACCTGCTATGATAAATCCTCTGGCCAACCGATTGAAGTGAATTATTGCGAGCCTTATATGGATACAGCTAAAAAAGAGCTGGATTACTCTGATAAGATCATTTATGGAGACCTATTAAGATTTTATAATGACTTACCACTTCAAAAGTAACGAATAGATTAAAAAAGAAATTCCTGCATGTGCAGGTTTTTCTTTTTTATAAAGGTTTGTAAGGGTATTTTTCTTCTTTTCTTTCATATGTTTTTATGATGAAAAGGGGGGATTGGAATGAAAGTTCGTGTTCGTGAAGGTGACACTTACTGGTATTTCAGTAATTTGTTTAATATACCACTTCCGCTATTGATGGACGCAAACAGGCATCTAGATCCTGCATGTTTACTCATGGATGATGAAATTAAGATCCCAGGTTTCAAGATAAAAGATTACAAAATAAAAAAAGACGATACATTTTGGAAACTTGCACTGAAAAATCAGATTCGTGTTGAAATACTACTATACTTTAATCCCGGGCATGAGAAGAAACAGTTGCAAATCGGTGATTCCATAAAATTACCAATCAAGGTTTCCGACAGTAGTTTAATGAGAATGAAAAAGTATACTTCAGAACAGTTGTATGAAGACATTCTTAAATTAGAAGAAAGCTTTCCTTTTATAGAAGTTCAAGAAGTGGGTAAGAGTGTTTTAGGTAAATCGATTCCTTTATTAAGAATAGGTAAAGGGAAGAAAAAAGTTCTAATGAATGCTTCTTTTCATGCAAATGAATGGATTACTACCGCAATCTTAATGGATTTAGTCCATGAGTATGTAATCACCTTAACCAACAACCATCAGATGAGGGGAATAAACACATTTCAACTATACAATAGTGTCGAGCTAACGGTTGTTCCAATGGTCAACCCCGATGGTGTGGATCTTGTATTGAACGGACCGATTGATGAGATTAGAGGGAAAGTATCTTTTATTAACAGAGGGTACTTTGATTTTACTCACTGGAAGGCAAATATTAATGGAGTTGATCTAAACAATCAATACCCTGCAAAATGGGAAGTGGAAAAGGAGAGGAAGGAACCAAAAGTACCAGCACCACGTGATTATCCCGGAGATGATATATTAACCGAACCTGAAGCAAAAGCTATGGCTGATTTGGCTCATAATGAAATGTTTCATAGGATGGTAGCCTTTCATACACAAGGTAAGGAATTTTATTGGGGATATGAAGGTTATGAACCAAGTGAATCGAAGGGGATTGCTGAAGAATTTGAGCGCGTGAGCGGTTACAAAGCGATTCAGTACGTCGACAGTCATGCAGGATATAAGGATTGGTTTATTCAGGAATTTAAAAGACCAGCTTTCACACTCGAACTTGGTAAGGGTATAAATCCATTGCCTCTTTCACAATACGAAGAGATATACCGCGATGTAAGCGGCATTTTCTTAGCTGCTTTATATATGTAAAAAGGCTGGAAGTTTCCCAATCTAAATACATTGAATAAATTGTAAAATCATCTTGTTATTTCAGAGGATAATCTATAAAATAAAAATTCGTTAAGCAAAACGAGGACATTCAGTAAAAGCTAGGATTAGAATTTTTCTCTTTTATTTTCTGAAAATAATGACATATTATCAACGGATTAATAAGGTTTAAAAAGAAAGGTTAAGAGGAGGGAAGTTCTATTGTCTAAGATGATGAAAGAGAGATTGGAATGGAGAGAACTTCTCTTAACGTTTTTCTTGTTAACTATTTCGTTGTTTCTATTAAGTGGTTGTAGTGACAATACAGTGAACTTGCCAGAAAAAGAAAAAATCATCCCGCCAAAGAAAGTGATTGTAGAAAAGAAACAGAGTGATTCAATCATCTATCCGATTTCTGTCCCTGACGGCGAGTTTTTCCAACTAGTTGGGTTAATAGATAATCAGTCCGCAATATATATAGCCAATTTGCAAGAAGGCTCAAAGGTATTTAAATACGATCTTTATTCTGGTAAAAGTAATGTAATTCATGAATCTCAACATCCAATCGTAAACTGCCATTTAAGTCCATCACGATCAAAAATTGTTATCCATGCAGCTCCCTCCACCTATGAAGGAGCTATAACGGTTATTGATTTATCAGGTATGGAGATATGGAAATATTCTATTCCTTCGGTTGAACTTGCATTCGAATGGAATCCTTATAATGAAGATGAAATTTTAGTTTCGAGCTTTAACGAGGATTGGACATATAAACTTTTTCTGTTGGATATGAAAGGGAAACATATTCAAGATATTGATAGTCCTCAGCCTTTCGTTAAGTGGTTGAATAAGGATGAAATTGGATATATCAAATGGGACGAAGATAATCCAGAGTTGTTCGCTCCTTTAGCAAGTAAAAATATAAGAACTGGAGATGAAAGAATCTTATTAGAGCATGTCTTTCAGTTTTCGGCATATAAAGACCGCTTATTGACGATTACCTCCAATGATAGTGATGACAGTATGGCTGATTATTCTTTTTTTGATATGCAAATGAATAAATTACATTCTTTCCAGGTACCACAGTTGACTCGATTTTCAGACTGGCTCATACCTTACTATGAATTCGTTGAATCGGAGAAGCGATTGTTCATGTTTGTCCCTTTCAGGAGCGGGGATGCGGATTCGTATCAAGAAGGTTTTCAACTCATGTCCTTTGATTTGGAAAAAGGGAAACAAGAAAAAATTCTTGATGGAATTGAAAAAAATGAACCTATTAGCTGTTCTCCAGATGGGGAGTTGTGTTTATTGGGAAATCAGTTGGAAAATCTAATCTTAATGAAAGAAAAGAAAATCATTGATTTATACAAGGAATAAAAAAAGGCTGCCGATGGCAGCCTTTTTCACGATGAATTTTAGTGACCTGTTGGAAAGCCGTGGTGCAAAATAGTCATAACTGTAAACCAACCAAAAACAAGAAATGATCCTGCTCCAAAGACAATACCAAGCAAGTTCTTGTTTTTTAATGCAGTAAACGTACCGTATCCAGCCATTAGGCTGACAATCGCAAGGATAATAACTAGTCCATTCATGAAAAAGCCCCCTTTATGTTGTTGTGAGCAGTCATTAGCTGCTTTCAAAGGTTTAATAGTTCTATGTAACTCTAAGTGTTTACATTCGTTCTTTATTTTATATTTTTTTCTTTCATTTGTCGAGAACTTATCAATTGTACAACTTAATAAAATAATTTTTCTAAATAACAAATTTATCATAAATCTTAATTCTTGCTTTAGAGTCGGGTAAAATAGAAAATGGTAATTAAGGAACGGAGGAATGTTGATATGAAATGGTATCCAATACCTTTAGGCGCATTACAAACAAATTGTTACATACTTGCAAATGAAGATAAATTGTGTTTGATTTTTGATCCAGGTGATGAAGGAGAAAAGTTAATCAAATGGTTAACAGCTAAAAATTTTAAGCCGCAGGCTATCCTGTTGACCCACGCTCACTTTGATCATATAGGTGGGGTTGATACTGTCCGCGATCACTATCAAATTCCTGTCTATCTTCATAAGAAAGAAGAAAAATGGATGATGGATCCTGCATTGAACGGTTCACAGTTTTTTATGATAGGGCAGATCGTTAGATGTAGACCTGCTGATTATTATTTATCTCAAGAAAAGAAAATGACTATAGGTGATTTTGAGTTTTCTGTTTTTGAGACACCAGGACATTCTCCCGGAAGTGTTTCCTATTATTTCGAAAGTGCTGGTTTAGTCGTTTCAGGGGATGCTCTCTTTAAAGGTGGAATTGGCAGAACGGATTTATCTGGTGGGAATCATCAAACCCTTCTAAAGAGTATCCATGAAAAACTTTTAACACTACCTGAAAACACAATTGTCTTGCCTGGACATGGTCCACAGACATTGATAGAAGATGAAATGGATAGTAATCCTTTCTTAAATGGCTTTTAGCTAGGCTCTTTTCGTAAACTTTGTTGCTATTGGAATAAGAAAAAGCCGGCAGTAGGGTTTTTTCTATACTAAAGTCAGAAGAGATTTAGCGTTTAGAATTTTATCTTGAGGAAAAGAGCACGAAATAAGAATCTATACGTGTTTTTGCTCTAATCGTAAAGCAACAATCTATGCGAAAACAGCCTTTAGCTAAAATAGACGAGGAGCTCCCACTCCTACATGCAAATCAAAAGGGGATTAAAAATGAAGGAATACTTAGCTTCTTTAATCTTAAATTCACAAGACCAATACATTACATACGAAGAATTTATGAATGCTGTCCTCTATCATCCTTCCTTAGGCTATTACATGAAAGATAAGCCTAAAATAGGGCGTGAAGGAGATTTTATTACAACGACCAATGTTTTAGATATTTTTGGGAGTGCGGTTTGTAAATGGTTTTCTTCGAAGATTCATGAAGAAGGCCCACTCCTTCCAAATGTTTGTGAGATTGGTGGAGGGAATGGAAGGTTTGCAAAAGCATTCATAGATGAGTGGAATCGTCATTGCGATCTGCCATTACAATATACCATTATCGAAACAAGTCCTTATCATAGAAGATTGCAAAGGGACTTACTTTCAGATATACGGGGAGTTCAGATTCTTGAAAGTTTAGACCACATCTCTGAACATGAAGGTATGTTCTTTTCTAACGAGCTTTTTGATGCCTTACCGGTCAGAGTCATTGAAAAAAATGGACATCAACTGTTGGAAGTCGTCATTGGATTAGAAGCGGGCGAATTAGTTGAGCGAAAAGTTGTTCTGGAGAATCAACGGATTATTGATTTTATTAAAGAGAGCGGTATTAAATTAGTTAATCATCAGAGGTTTGAAATTCCATTGGCTATGGATGATCTTCTTCGAGAACTTGCAAACAAACTTAAAAAAGGGTATATGTTGACAATAGATTATGGTTATACAAATCTTGAATGGCAAGAAGAAGCACATCGAAACGGTAGCTTAAGAGGATATTATCAACATAAAATGGTGACCAATCCGCTATTGTATCCAGGTGATATGGATCTTACTACTCACATACACTTTGATCGGCTGATCGATAAAGGAAAAGAATGGGGCTTACATTTTATTAGTTTTCTTAGACAAGACCAATTTCTTTTGGAAGCTGGAATATTGCAAGAACTTGAAGATAATTTTGATCCTAATCCCTTTTCCGAGCGTAGTAAACGCAACCGAGCCATTCGCAGTCTCGTTATGCCTTCAGGAATGAGCGGGTTCTTCCATGCTTTAGTTCAAAAGAAATAATCCACAAAAAAAAACGCTGGTGTTTTCCAGCGTTTTTTTGTATATCTAGTTTTTAATGACCAGCGACAGGTGTCGACATCATAAACGTGCTCCAGTATGTGAAGCCCGCGAAGAAAACAGTCAAATATGCACCAAAAACATAGATATACATGCGTTCGGATAGTTTTAAATAGCTTAATAAAACGAAGAATCCCGTTTGACCTAAGAAAATAAGAGCTGTTGTTTCCATGTGCCCTAAGTAAAACATCACTGTGAAAATGCCCGTCCAGAATCCTAATACTCTGTACATGCGCTCCATATGTATCCCTCCTTTTACCTTGCATTACCATCATTACAATATTATAAGGGAAAAGCAATTGAAAAGTAAATAACCGTTTCGTTTACTTTGCCATGATTGCTTGATATGAACAAGTTTTACAGCCAGAAAGCATATTTTCACTCTCAATCAATTCAACATCATCAAATAATTCTTCAAACATTCCTTTTAGAAACTCATGGTGCATTGTGCAAACTTCTTCTGCGTGATCCAAAGCCACTTCTTTAAAAGGGCAGTTGAAAATCTGGAAGTATATTTGATTTTTCTCGGCATTTGTTTCTAATGAAGGGTAGAATCCTGCTAAAGTTGCTGCACTTTTCAATATCTCTAGTTTCTGTTCAAAAGTCAATTCTATTCCTGTTTGGCCTCGCTTCGCCAACTCTTGTTCCATCAATTCAGCTCCGAATCGTTTTCCTGTCACATGAAGAGCTTGTTTGCCGACTTCTCCGAGAGATAGCATTGTTTGCATGGTTACCTTTGCTAATAGCATGTAATCACGGAATGGGAAGTGCATTTGAATGACTTCATCTGAAAGACGGTATAAACGACTGGGTCTTCCACCTTTCCCCGTTTTTTTTGTTTCTGAAACCAACATATTTACATCTTCTAATTTTGACAAGTGTAAGCGGGCAACATTTGGATGAATATTAAATTGATCTGCAACCTCCTGTACATTGACTTCCTCATGACGATTTGTAATGTATTGATAAATGTAGTATCTCGTTGGATCAGACAAAACATTTGTTATCCTTAATGTTTGTTCCATCTTGAATCACCTCGGCCCCCATAATTTATCACAATTATAATACACCAATAATGCAGTGAGAATGAGGTTAACAATATTAACACCATATGTTTAGAAAGTGTTCACAAATAGAAATTTTAAGTTATGCAAAACACTGTACAAATATTATACAAATGATATACAATCTAAATATCAAGAAATATTAAATATTTTTAAAAACGAATACTAAGGAGGTAGCCATGTCGGAATTAACCTTTTTTACTTACCCAAGTTGTACATCTTGTCGTAAAACTAAGAAATGGCTTGCTGAAAACTCGATCGCTTTTAAAGAAAGGCATCTTTTTAATGATGCTCCAACGTTTAAGGAAATGCTTCGAATTCTTGCATTGACGACTGAAGGTATTGATGAATTGTTAGCGACCCGAGGGCAGACCTTCAAACAGTTAGGGTTAGATGTCAATGACTTAAGCTTGTCGCAATTTGTGAAATTGGTCATCCAAGAGCCAAAACTATTACGGAGACCGATAATTACAGATGGCAAGAAATTGATTGTAGGTTACAATCCTGATGCATTAAAAAGTATAAGAAATAAAGAGCTCAAAAAAACGAGTTGAATTTATTACTACTAGGAACCTCAAAATGTGAGGTTTCTTTTTTAGTTAGGCTCTGTTAAACGAAACTGTTGATTATTTTATGGGAGGGAATCCGCGAGACTCCTCGAAAATCCTCATGATGCTATCGCATCATTTCGTGCGATGTGAATTCCTGGAAGCTTTCCTTGTGCTATCGCATTTCCTTCGTGCGGTGATTATTCACGGAAGCTTATTCAATGTCCTGCGGAAAAACGGGCTGGAAAGACCCCGCAGTGAGGAACGAGCGAGGAGGCTTGCCAGTTCGTCCGCGGAAAGGGAGTGGATTCCCCATACTCACTTATAAAAAAAAACACTAAACATTAACAGAGCCTTTAGTTAAAGGACATTATTGATTTTCTTTACTTTGTGCGTCTGGAGCGAGAATCAATAAGCAAGTATAACAATCCCTTTTTGAAATATTTTTTTGAAATATTTATCAAATGAAGAAGGAAATTGGAGATGAGGGTAGAATATTGTCTAATATCAAGAAAAAGGTGGTGTTTCATATTGTAAGTTCAATTGAATTACTGGCCGATAGAATCATTGCAGATGCAGCTAGAAACCAAGCAACAGATATTCATATCGTTCCACGTAAGAAAGATACCTTGGTCCAGATAAGATTGACAAACAAGCTAATTCCCAGGTTATATTTACCCCAAGAAGAATGTGATCGCCTCGTATCTCATTTCAAATTTACAGCGAACATGGATATTGGTGATAAAAGGAGACCTCAAAGCGGGTCAATAGTCAGTGAAGTGGATGGACAGCAAATAAATCTTCGACTATCCACACTACCATCCAACAACCGCGAAAGCCTCGTCATCAGACTTCTGCCTCAGAAGGAACAAATTCCATTCCATCAATTATCGTTATTTCCTGAAATGACAAGAAAATTACTCGCTCTTTTAAAACATGCCCACGGATTAATCATTTTTACCGGACCGACCGGCAGCGGTAAAACCACTACTTTGTATTCGCTTCTGAATGAAACAGCCCATCTCTTTCATCGCAACGTCATTACTCTTGAAGATCCTATTGAAAAAAATTATGACTCTGTATTGCAAGTTCAGGTAAACGAAAAAGCAGGGGTAACTTATGCTACAGGCTTAAAAGCCATTCTACGCCATGATCCAGATATCATTATGGTAGGGGAGATCCGCGATGCTGAGACGGCAAAAATTGCTGTTAGAGCCTCTTTAACGGGGCATTTGGTATTAAGTACGATGCATACAAGAGATGCTAAAGGTGCTATTTACAGATTGCATGAATTTGGGGTGAATTGGCTCGAGGTTGAACAAACTCTTATAGCCGTTACAGCGCAACGTTTAGTTGAACTGACCTGTCCGTTTTGTAAAGAAGAGTGTTTACCTTATTGCTATTCTTCCGGCAGATGGAAGCGGGCGAGTGTTTTTGAATTGTTGTCTGGCAAAAACTTGCGTGGAATGATGAGACAGGCAAAAGGTGAAGAAGTGGATGTAACGTACCGTAAATTGAAACATGTCATTAGAAAAGGAATTGCCTTAGGTTATATCAAAAAAACTGAATTTGACAGACTTATATATGACGATGAGAGACAGTAAATGGGATTTGAGTGAACAAGCTAATTTCCTGAAAGATACTGGAGACCTATTGAAAAGGGGTTATCCAATCTCGGAGGCCATTGAATCGGTTACATTTCGTACAAGTGAAAAAAGAAAGAAACAATTAAGAGCTGCTCTTGGGATGTTGAAAGATGGATTATCATTCAATGATGTTTTAGAAAAACTGAATTTTCATCCCGATTTAGTAGGCTATGTGTTTTTTGCTGAAGAGCATGGCAACCTGGCTGAAGCGATTCATGAGGGAAGCAAACTGCTATTAAAGAGGGATCAAGATTTGAAAAGGCTTCTGAAACTCCTTTATTATCCTATCCTACTTTTCTGTATGACCTTCCTATTATTAATTTTTGTGCAAAGAACTCTTTTACCTCGATTTACTTCTCTTTTTATAACGATGAATTTAAAGGAGAACATCTTTACGACACTCCTTTTTGTGCTAAGTGATATGATGCCGTTTATAGCCACTT
Organism: Bacillus sp. cl95; assembly: GCF_900115925.1. Taxonomy (GTDB): domain Bacteria; phylum Bacillota; class Bacilli; order Bacillales; family Cytobacillaceae; genus Neobacillus_A. The sequence goes on from NZ_FOYF01000002.1 coordinate 440,590, forward strand.
CGGTTTTGTTTATCGTTGTTAGTATGACTGTTTATTATCATTTGCATTTTAAACAACTCCCCACACTCACTCAAAAGAATTTGATTGCCTCAGTCCCATATATAGGGAATTTTTTCAAACTACTTTATACCCATTATTTTTCCGTTCAGTTGAGTTATTTATTATCAGGAGGATTGTCTGTCTATGAAGCTTTGAAGCTCTTCGAAAGGAACGAAACGCAAAAGCTATATGTCGAAATTGGATCGGAAATAAAGAAGAAACTTGTAAGGGGAGAAAGACTTGAAGATATTCTTGGGGATTTTCGAGTATTCGACCGTGATCTTTCCAGGATAATCAGGCACGGTCAACAGAATGGAAAGCTCGAACAGGAGTTGTATTTTTTTAGTCTACACTGCGTAAGCGTTTTGGAGACAAAAATTGATAAAAATTTAAGGATCTTACAACCATTGCTTTATAGCTTTATTGGGATTCTGATTTTATGTATTTACTTAGCGATACTTTTACCAATGTTTCATTTAATGGATGGTATTTAAGGAGGAATAGAGATGAAGAACGAAAAAGGCTTTACTTTGATTGAGATGCTTATTGTCATGTTGGTTATTTCAATGCTTTTGTTCATTACAATTCCAAATATCACAAAACATAATTCAAACATCAATAAAAAGGGCTGTGAAGCGTATGTCAAAATGGTACAAGCCCAAGTGCAAGCATATCAAATTGAAAAAAATAAACTACCAGCAAATGTTCAAGAATTGATTGATGCAGGTTATTTAAAAGAAGGTGATAAAGGATGCCCGGATGGACAAAAGGAAATCATTATTGATTCAGAAGGTACTGTCTCGGCTGCAACTCTTCCAAAAACCCCATGATGAAAGTGAATAGTCGTGGATTTACTTTAATTGAATCCCTCGTAGTTTTATCAGCCTTTCTTATTCTTGCTTCGATTTCGATTTTTCAGGTAAAACCTCAACATGATCTCATTGAAAAGAAAACATTCATTTCTCAACTTCAAGCTGACCTGTTTTATGGACAACAGTATGCTATCTCCCACCAACGAGATGTAACTGTGTATTTCATGATGGATCAACATTATTACTACCTATTTGATAAGACGGATTCGAATACAGTAATGGTAGTGGAGAGGCATTATTCAAAGTCCATTTCACTGGTTCCGGGCTCCCTTAGTTATACCTTCAAATTTCTTTCAGATGGCAACGTTAATAAGTTTGGCACTCTGCTCATCGACATTGGAGAAAAGAGATTTCGCTTGACCATTTTAATTGGGAAAGGGAGATTTTATGTTTCAGAAGAGTGATGGGTTCTTTTTAGTAGAGCAATTGTTATCCTTGTCTGTGCTGCTTGTCATTTGTCTTTTTTTCGTTCCAAAGTGGATGAGCTTAAATGAACAGGCTGAGGAATTGCAAAAGGAAAAACAGGCGATGAGTATATTGTTTGATGAATTGAACTCACACATAGGAAACAAAGCGACTTTCGCTAATCAGACGATAGTCCTTAATGGGCAGAAATATGAAGTGGTTTGGGAAGAAAGTTCAATTTCAAGTGGAAAAGAGGTGTGTGTACAATTTGAAGCAAATGATAAAGACAAAAATACAATATGTGAACCACTTGAATAGGAAGGGGTTTACATTGCTAGAGATTCTTGTGTCGCTCTCATTGTTGTGTACAACTGCTTTTTTTCTTCCTCCTCTGTTTTCTATCTTATTGAAAAATGATTACTCTGAAAGTCGATTACAAGAAATGGAATGGGATGTTTTTTGTAATCAAGCAAAAAAAGAAGTGCGTCGAAGTACAAAATTGGAGGTAGCGGGCGGGAAACTCATGCTCACATCAGATGTAGGCTCGGTTATTTATGAACAATATGGCACTAAGTTGCGTAGACGAGTGAATTTGACAGGGCATGAAATTTTGTTACAAAACATCAATTCTGCCACTTTTACACTTCTTAAAGATGGAATTCAAATTTCTGTCATTCTTTCAAATGGTGATGAACGTGTGTCAAAAATGTATTCTATGGTGAAAGGTGTGACTCCTCAGCCATGATAAGTGAAAAAGGGTTTATGTATCCAATTACATTGGTTCTGCTAACTTTATTCTTAATCATTTTTACTGTAAGCATTGAGCAGCTCTTGTTGGAAAGAAAAATGCTAAGGGAAACAAGAACGATTTTAACGGAAGAACACTATTTGCTCAATTCATTGACAAGATTAGAAAAAGATTTGCAATCAGGCAGTGTTACTGGTACAAGAGAAGTGCATTATTTCAAAGACGGTCGGGTGGAATGCACGATCGATAATGTTTCAAGTAGTCAGAAAAAAATATCCCTCACAGTGATTTTGAATTCGGGAGCCAAATATACGAGTCATGGTTACTATGACATCAACCTGAAAAAGGTGGTAAAATGGATGGAAAATAACTGATTGAGGTTGCACATGAAAACGATTTTTTTGATAGGTTTTATGGGATCTGGAAAAACAACAGTTGGAAAACTATTGTCGAAAAAAATGAAAATACCTGTTTGTGATACAGACCAAGAAATTGTCAGGGAAAAAGGGACAAGTATTACGAACATCTTTGAAACAATAGGGGAAGAGGGGTTCCGTTTACTTGAAACCAAAAAGTTGAAGGAAATGCCATTGCGAGATTATATTGTGACTACCGGAGGTGGAGTCATCTTAAGACAGGAAAATCGTGAGTGGATGATTGAGAATGGGACAGTCGTTTTTCTCGATACAGAGCCAGATGAGATTCTTAATAGACTAAAAGCTGACACAACTCGTCCTTTATTGCAAGGGGATATGGAAGAAAGGATTCAAAAGTTGTGGACATTAAGGCAGCATTTATATTTGGAAACTGGACATATAAGAATCCATACAACAGGGAAATTGCTTGAAGCAATAGTGGAGGAGATAAAGGAGCGTTTGGAAATTCATTAACTGGACATACTTGTATTAAAGGCAGGTGTGTTTATGAAAACAAATGACTATGTGAAATACATGACCCAGACGTTTGTGCAATATATCGACCAACCCAAGGAAGAACGAAAAAAAATGAGGCTTGAACACAAAGAAGCCAAAGGAAGTTTCCTATTTCGATGGTTTGGAATCATGCCCTATTTGCTAATGTCTCAGGTTAAAAGACGAAAAAAACGATAAGAAGCAGACATATTTAAGATATGTGCTGCTTCTTTTTTTGTAAGTTCATATTAAGTTTTCCTAAACGGCATTTTCTGTTAAGTAGAAAAGTCCGCCATTTACAATATTGATATTGATTTTTGGTTCATACTGATCTTGAAGTGCTGCTTTCTCTGTATGATAACTTTCGCTTTTTTCTTCTTCCTCTTCATAAAAATGATCAAGAAGTTTCAAATCCTCATTCCATCTCTTCATCGCTTCCTCTGCCCAGCTATGATCTTCCTCTTTAAATTGTATTTTTAAGAAATTCTCTATCCTTGATATTCCGCTTTGTGGACGGACCAAGGGTGATAATGTAAAAGAATAGTCAGGAATTTTCGGGGTAAGTCTTATATTTAGCATTTGGTCGTGAAAGTTTTCTACCATTCTCCCGTTGATTAACTGCAGCCCGATTGATTTAAAAACATCTCTCTTACGATCACTTTGATAGGAAATCTTCACATTCATTCCTAGCCATGGCATAAGCGGAGTCTGGCCATTATTTGTAGGGCGATTTTCATATAATCGTATATATGCCGCTAAGTTTTTACTCGATTCAAAAATTTGATGAAGACGAGGCGACCCAAAGTGAATATTCTCACCTCTTAATCCCTCAGGTACCGAATGTGGATCCGTTATGAATGTAAGTGAAGCAGGATTGGGAACTCCACCAGTTTTCTCAAGATAGTGCCAGTAAAAAGGGCGATTCATCAACTCTTTATCCAATTCAATAGTAAGTTGCACCGTAAGGTAACTTGGATTATTGTCTATGATTTCACACCCGTTTGCTTCAAAATAGCGTTCAAGAAACCGATGAATTTCCCTCTGCTGCATGCGTTTCACTCTCCTTTATATCTTGAGCAAATTGTATCATGGATGATAAATTCTCCATTTTGATCTTCATTTCACCTTCTGTGGAGGATTGGCCAAAGATATCTACCAAATGGTCTTCGATATTTCCGAATTCAAGTTTGGTGAGTATATCGTCCAATTCACCGATGACTTTTTCAAACAATTGTATTTTTTCATAAAGAAGCTTTAGGACATGTTCTTCTACTGTGTCTTTTATAGCAAAATTATAAATCATAACGTCCTTTTCCTGTCCAAGGCGATGGATTCTTCCAATTCTTTGTTCAAGACGCATTGGATTCCAAGGTAAATCAAAGTTAATGATGTGATTGCAGAACTGAAGGTTGATACCCTCGCCTCCAGCCTCTGTGGCAATAAGCACTTGAATATGCTTTTGGAACAACTCTCTCATCCAGTCCTTTTTCCCTCGTTTGAACCCGCCACGGAAAGGAACTGAACTGATTCCATGTTGCTTCAAGTACCATTGCAAGTAGAGTTGTGTAGCTCTGTATTCTGTAAAGATGATTACTTTATCGTCGATGCTCTTGATAAGTTCTAATGCCTTCAGTGCCTTCGCGTTAGATTGAATTGCCTCCACTTTAGAAATTAGGTTATGGATTTGACTCTGATATTGAGGAGTAGGATTTTCCTTTCTTGCTAACATGTTCTTAAGTGTATAAAATACGGCTTCTCTGCTACTGCACGCCTCTCTTTGTAGGGTCATGACTGAAAAAGCACTAGAATCTGCCCAACCGCCCTCATTCCTCATATTCGTGACAGAGTCATATAAATCCCGTTCCTCTTTGGAAAACTCGATAGGGATTGTTTCTACATGCCGTTTTGTCCATTCAATACCAGTGTCGGCACGGCGATTTCGGATCATGACTTTATTCACGAGTTCTTTAAGATGTTCATCATCATTTAGAGACCGAGCGTCTTTTTTATATTTTTCGTAAAAGGCTGCTTCGTTACCAAGATGTCCAGGTTTTAAAAGGGAAACAAGATTGAAGATTTCCCCAATTCTATTTTGTATCGGTGTCGCTGTAAGCAAAAGACAAAACTTCTTCTTTAAGTTCTGAACGAATTCATAGTTTTTTGTTTTGTTATTTTTCAATTTATGAGCTTCATCGATGATGATGAGGTCATAGTCCTGTTTATTTACGATTTCCCGATGTGGACTTCTTTTAGCCGTATCAATTGAGGAAACCACCACATCACATTGATCCCACACATAGCTTTTTCTTTGAGTGACAGCGGGGATATAGAATTTTGTATTCAATTCGATCGCCCATTGTGTAACGAGTGATGCCGGAACCAAAATCAATACTTTCTTTACGAGGCCACGAATCATGTATTCTTTCAAAATCAGTCCTGCTTCTATCGTTTTCCCAAGACCTACTTCGTCTGCTAGAATCGCCTTTCCATTCATATTTTCAACAACCTGTTTCGCTACCTCAAGTTGATGTGGCAGAGGCGTTAATTGAGGAAGGTGCTTGGGAGCAAGCAAACCTTCAAATTCTGGAATGACAAGGTGTTTTTCTACTTCAATTGCTAGCTTATATAGTTCCCAGTTACCCCAAGGCCCATCTTGTTCGATTTTCTGCAAAAATCCATCCTGCCATGTGGAGTCAAAATTGACCTGCACGTTCATATCTTCAGCTCCTTTTTAGTTTAAATGAATGAGTATGGAGTTGTTTTGACTCGGTCGTTTTCTTCGTTGCAATTTATATAAAAATATTGCCCAATTTGTCTTTTTAATGTTAGGATTATATTAGCTTTGAAAGTTTAAAATATTAGCACAACAATAATTTAACTTTGAAAGTATGAATGAAGATTGTGATTTTAGTATGACCAACTTGGAAAATTTTATAAATGCGAATGATGACAAGGGGAGAGACTACGTTTGTGGCGCCGAAGGAGCAAGCAACTTGTTTGTGAATCTCTCAGGCAAAAGAACTCTTGTTTGACGCAACTCTGGAGAGAGCTTCTGCACGCAAGAAGCCACCAAAGGGGAAAGCCTTTTACGGGTAAACTTTCAGGTGCAAGGACAGAGACCTTCTTAATTTCTATGAGGGGGTTTTCTGTCCTTTTTTATGCCATTTAAAATTTTTCCTGAACGTTCTTTTTTCAAAAGCTTGAAGGGGGATAAAACATGTCAGAATTAAAACGCACACCATTATTTGAGGTTTACAAGGATTACGGTGCCAAAACTATTGATTTTGGAGGCTGGGAGCTTCCAGTTCAATTTTCAAGCATTAAAGACGAACATGAAGCTGTTAGAACGAAAGCAGGATTATTTGATGTTTCTCATATGGGAGAAATAGAAGTAAAAGGCACTGATAGCTTAAAATATCTTCAAAAAATGATGACAAACGATATTTCAAAATTAAAAGATGGTGGGGCGCAATATACTGCGATGTGTTATGAAAATGGCGGTACAGTTGATGACCTACTTGTTTATAAAATGGAAAATGATCATTATTTGTTGGTAGTTAATGCTTCCAACATTGAAAAAGACTATGAATGGCTTCAACAACACGTTGAAGGTAATGTAACTCTAGATAATTTATCAGAAACGACTGCACAGTTGGCTTTACAAGGCCCACTAGCTGAATCGGTTCTGCAAAAACTTACAGACTCAGATTTAAGTAGCATTGGATTTTTTAAGTTCCAACAGGATGTAGTCTTGAACGGAAAATCAGCTCTTGTTTCAAGAACAGGATATACAGGAGAAGACGGATTTGAGATTTATTGTGACGCAAAAGATGTTGCTGCTCTTTGGGTGGACATTTTAGAAGTAGGAAAAGAAGATGGTGTACTTCCATGTGGTCTAGGCTGCCGAGATACATTACGATTTGAAGCAAACTTGGCATTGTATGGTCAAGAGCTCTCAGCGGATATTTCGCCACTTGAAGCGGGAATTGGATTTGCTGTCAAATTGAATAAAGAAGAAGATTTCCTTGGAAAGCAAGTATTGCTGCAACAAAAGGAAAATGGGTTACCAAGAAAGCTTGTGGGAATTGAGATGATTGATCGTGGTATTCCACGCCATGGATATCCAGTCTTTATTGGTGAAGAAAGAATCGGAGAAGTAACAACTGGCACTCAATCTCCAACTCTGAAAAAGAATATTGGCTTGGCACTTATCAAGACTAGTTACGCAGAGCTTGGAAGCGACGTAGAAGTGGAAATTCGCGGTAAGCGACTCAAAGCGAAAGTAGAAGCAACACCTTTTTATAAAAGAGAGAAAAAGTAGAAAAGGGGCGAAATGCTGATGAAACACCGTTATTTACCGATGACAGAAGAAGATAAGAAAAGCATGCTTGAAACAATCGGGGTTAAGTCTGTTGACGAGTTATTCAGTGATATTCCTGAAAGTGTACAGTTTAAAGGTGAATATAAAATCAAACAAGCGAAGCCTGAAACTACTTTGATGAAAGAATTAACAGTTTTGGCTGGGAAGAATGCAGATTTAAAAAGAAATACTTCATTCCTTGGTGCAGGTGTCTATGACCACTATATGCCTACAATTGTAGACCATGTCATCTCTCGTTCTGAATTCTATACTGCATATACACCTTACCAACCGGAAATTTCTCAAGGAGAGCTACAAGCGATCTTTGAATTCCAAACAATGATTTGTGAACTTACAGGCATGGAAGTTGCCAATTCCTCCATGTATGACGGGAGTACAGCAATAGCAGAAGCTGCAATGCTAAGTGCGGGACAAACAAAAAGAAAGAAACTTCTTGTTTCTGGTGCAGTGCATCCTGAATCTAAAGAAGTAATCAAGACTTATGCAAAAGGGCAATACATAGAGGTAGTTGAAGTTCCGACTACTGATGGAGTAACAGATATAGAAGAACTCAAAAAGCTGATCAATGATGAAATTGCAGCTGTTGTCGTTCAGTATCCAAACTTCTTTGGTCGAATCGAACCGATGAAGGAACTTGAAGAAGTGATCCATGCAAATAAGGCGATGTTTGTTGTGTCTAGCAATCCACTTTCATTAGGAGTTTTAACACCTCCTGGGAAATTTGGTGCTGATATTGTTGCTGGAGACGCACAACCTTTCGGTATTCCAACTGCATTTGGTGGACCACACTGTGGGTATTTTGCTGTCACAAACAAGTTGATGAGAAAAGTGCCAGGCAGACTTGTAGGGCAAACAACAGATGATCAAGGACGTCGTGGATTTGTACTTACACTTCAAGCGCGAGAACAACATATCCGCCGTGATAAAGCAACTTCAAATATTTGTTCTAATCAGGCACTGAATGCTCTTGCTGCATCAGTTGCCATGACAGCACTAGGTAAGAAGGGTGTCCGTGAAATTGCAGCGGCTAATCTTCAAAAAGCTAATTACGCTAAAAAAGCGTTCAAAGACAACGGTTTTGAACTTGCATATGTTGGGCCAACTTTTAATGAGTTTGTTGTGAAGCTAAACAAACCAGTTAAAGAAATCAATCAACAATTGCTTCAAAAAGGCATCATTGGTGGATATGATTTAGGCCGTGACTACTCAGAGTTAGCTAATCACATGCTAGTTGCAGTTACAGAACTTCGTACAAAAGAAGAGATAGATACTTTTGTCAAAGAATTGGGGGATTTCCATGCATAATCAAGATCAGCCGCTTATTTTTGAGCTAAGTAAACCAGGTCGTGTCGGGTACAGCTTGCCTGAGATGGATGTGCCCCAACTAGATTTATCAGAGCTTCTTCCTGAAGGCTATCTGCGCGAAGAAGAGCCTGAACTTCCAGAAGTATCAGAATTGGATATCATGCGCCATTATACGGCTTTATCAAACAGAAACCACGGTGTTGATTCAGGATTCTACCCGCTTGGATCTTGTACGATGAAATATAATCCTAAAATCAATGAAAATGTTGCTCGTTTCAATGGTTTTGCTCATATTCATCCACTTCAGGATGAAAGTTCTGTCCAAGGTGCCCTTGAATTGATGTATGATCTTCAAGAGCATTTGATTGAAATTACGGGTATGGATGAAGTAACGCTTCAACCTGCTGCAGGTGCTCATGGTGAATGGACGGGGTTAATGATGATCCGTGCCTACCACGAAGCAAACGGAGATACAAAAAGAACCAAGGTCATCGTTCCTGACTCAGCGCATGGTACGAATCCAGCATCGGCAACGGTTGCAGGACTAGAAACGATTACTGTTAAGTCAAATGAACATGGACTTGTTGATCTTGAAGACTTAAAGCGTGTAGTTGGAGAAGATACTGCAGCTCTAATGCTTACAAATCCCAACACACTAGGATTATTCGAAGAAAATATCTTAGAAATGGCTGAGATTGTTCATGCTGCTGGCGGTAAATTGTACTACGACGGTGCCAATTTGAATGCTGTACTTTCTAAAGCGCGTCCTGGAGACATGGGCTTTGATGTTGTTCACTTAAATCTACACAAAACATTCACTGGTCCTCATGGTGGCGGTGGTCCTGGGTCAGGTCCTGTTGGTGTAAAGGCTGATTTAATACCTTTCCTACCTAAACCAATCGTGACTAAGCGTGGTGAAGAGTACGTACTCGATTATGATCGTCCACAATCTATCGGCCGTGTTAAGCCGTACTACGGAAACTTTGGCATTAATGTGCGTGCATATACTTATATTCGCACAATGGGTCCAGACGGGTTAAAGGCTGTTACAGAGTATGCTGTGTTGAACGCTAACTATATGATGAGAAGATTGGCAGAGTATTATGATTTGCCGTTTGACAGACATTGTAAGCATGAGTTTGTATTAAGTGGAAGACGCCAAAAGAAACTAGGTGTACGTACACTTGATATCGCAAAACGACTTCTTGACTTTGGTTACCATCCGCCAACGATCTACTTCCCGTTAAATGTTGAGGAATGTATCATGATTGAACCGACTGAAACGGAAGCAAAGGAAACTTTGGATGCCTTCATTGATGCAATGATTCAAATTGCTAAGGAAGCAGAAGAAAATCCTGAGATTGTACAAGAAGCACCACACACGACTGTAGTTGGCCGTCTTGATGAGACAACAGCAGCACGTAAACCAATTTTAAGATATCAAAAACAATAATCAATTTACCTTAAAATAGTAAGAAAACATCGCCCGTCTAGTTGCGGGCGATTTTCCTTTTTCTTAAAACAAGGCTATGTTAAAGTACACTGTAGATTGGAGGGAGGACGCTTGACTCCTCGAAAAGGCTCTGCCTATTCTTCGTGCGTGGTTCTTTCGGGGAAGATTATCAATGTCCTCGAAAAGCCAGTGACTGGAGCGGAAATCAACAGGCAAGAATAACAAAGCCTATTTTTTAGGAAATCGACCGGGATTTCTCTAATTTCGTGATTTTTATAAAACTCGTATATGAACTTAGCGAATAAATTTTTGAAAACGTTCATTATCACGAAAAAACAGGCGATAACAATTTTGAATATGGCGATTACGACCAAAAAACAGGAGTATAAAAATGTCACATACCCTATAGGGGTATAATGAAATATTTTCATATCCACTTTAAAAGTGATAATTACGCCAAAATCTCCATATTTAAGCATACAATTTTTCGAACAAGTAGTCTTTTCTTACCTTCTTCCAGTATTCCTGAAAGATAAAGGTAAATTCAAGTGAAATGTTGATTTTCTGTACGTTTCATGCCGACATCACAGGAGCACTATGCGAAGAGGCGAATCGGCGAACGACCCCAGGACGAATTTTGACACAGGTGGCAAAAGGACTTTGTCAAAATTCATATCGGAAATCAAGTACTGGAGCGGAAATTAACAGAGCCAAAACAAAAAACCTCCTGCATGAGCAGAAGGTTTTGCAATTTCATTATTTAGCTTTTACTTTGCCAGACCATTTCTTAAATCCACCTTGAAGATGTGAAAGGTCTCTATAGCCTTTACGGTGCAGGAATTGTGCTGCACGGCTACTACGCATGCCACTTTGGCAATATAGGTAGACTGGCTTGTCCGGTCTAATTTCTTTCATGCGCATTTTCATTTGGGATAGCGGAATATTTCTTGCTCCCAAAATATGTCCTGCGTCAAATTCATTTGGCTCGCGACAATCAATTAGTTGAGCTTTTCGATAGCCAGAACGGAATTCCTCTTCCGTTAATGTTGTAAGAATTTTACGCTGATACAGCCATGTCACAACAGAGTAAATGATAAAAGCTCCAGTTGCGATTAACAAAATATAAAGTGCATCCAATTTGATTCTTGCCCCTTTCAAGCTAGCTTTGCCATATATTATTATATAAGTGAACCATTGAAAGAGTAAAGAAGATGAAACAAAAAAATACAAATAATCAGTGAAAAAAATGTGGTAAATTCATCTGACTTTAATTTTTATCCTGGTTTTGATAGACTAGGACTCGCATAGTAAAATCAAACCTATTAAAAATGAGGCATACATATGACGAAAGAAACATGGTATTTTATTGACTCGGGAAATCAATCTCCATCATACAATATGGCTTTAGATGAAGCATTGCTTGATTGGCATAGTGAAGGGAAGATTCCCCCAACGATCCGTTTTTATGGTTGGAACCCAGCGACCTTATCCATTGGATATTTTCAAAAAGTGGAAAAAGAGATCAATATGGATGCCGTAAGAGAGCATCATCTTGGATTTGTGCGAAGACCTACTGGTGGCAGAGGTGTCCTTCACGAACATGAATTGACATACAGTGTGATTGTTTCGGAAGAGCATCCTGAAATGCCTAAAACCGTTACAGAAGCATACCGCGTCATTTCTGAAGGGATTTTAAAAGGCTTTCACCGTTTAGGTTTGGATGCATATTTTGCCGTACCACAATCATTAGAGGAACGGGAATCTTTAAAAAATCCTCGCTCTGCTGTATGCTTTGATGCACCTAGCTGGTACGAGCTTGTGGTCGAAGGACGTAAAGTGGCAGGAAGCGCACAAACTCGTCAAAAAGGAGTCATCCTTCAACATGGTTCTATCCTTTTGGATATTGACGAAGAGAAACTATTTAGCCTTTTCCATTATCCAAGTGAGAGAGTAAAAGAACGTATGAGAGCTGCTTTCAAAAATAAAGCTGTGGCGATTAATGAAATTAGTTCAAGGCAAATTAATCTTGAAGAAGCGAAGGATGCTTTTTATAACGGATTTGCTGAAGGCCTGAATGTAGAACTTGTTCCATATACATTGTCAGTGGAAGAAGAAGAATATGTCGCAAAGATTGCCAAAGAAAGATATGAAAGTGATGATTGGAATTTTAAGAGATAGAGAAAGGAGCGACTATTAGTCGTTTCTTTTTTTTATCCTTTTTTTAGGAATGAGATCTTATAGAGATTTTTCAAGCAAACTGTTACTTATTACCTATGCATTCAATTAGCAAACTGCGAAATATGTTAAAATTTATCGTTTTATCCGATTTAGTTAACTCAATCTATATTTTCCTCTTATTTTCACTTGTTTTTGATTTTGACAAAAAAGTGTTCATCAAAACTGAACACAATATATAGTGTGGTTGAACCAAATTTCAATACTATATATTGATGTTTTTGGTTGTAATTTGAGTTTCACTATGCTAGATTTAGGGTATTCCAAAACAGCAAGACTTAGCAGATATTTCTACAAAATTTTTAACTTTACTATTAAATTGATTGAGATTTCTAGAAGGAGATGTGATTATGTCTGTTGCAGTAAGACAAAAAATGAATATTAATTTCGAACGGTTGAATGAGGATATCGGTTTATTTCCACAAGTACATCCTGTGACATCCGACATGAAAATTACACATAAAGGTGTTTCCCGTCTCGTAATGTTAGATCGTTATACTTTTAAAGATACGGAGAAAATTACGTTGACAACTGGTGACTTTGTAGTGTTAACCATTAAGGAAGATCCGAAATTCCCTGCACGTGGTCTTGGATTCATTTTAGGCATCGATTGGGAAAAGAAGACTGCACAGGTTTTGGTAGAGGAAGAATTTAGAGGGGTGCTAGACGATCCAGAGGAAGTTAGCACAGGTGTGATTGTTCGTTCATTAGATATCATTGAAAAGCCTTTAGAGCTTTTTTATGAGCAAATTGCAAAACGTAACGCAACAGGCCTCGCCAGCGTAGAAAAGACTGAAGAGAAGCGGAAAGAATGGTTTGAAAAGTTCTATCAAGAACTTGTTCAAATGAACTTCATTCCAGCTGGACGTGTACTATACGGAGCAGGTGCGGAAACGGATGTGACTTACTTCAACTGCTACGTTATGCCATTTGTTCAAGATTCGCGTGAAGGAATTTCCGATCACCGTAAGCAAGTAATGGAAATCATGAGCCGAGGTGGAGGGGTCGGAACGAATGGTTCCACATTACGCCCAAGAGCCACTTTGGCAAAAGGGGTAAACGGAAAATCTTCCGGTTCAGTTTCCTGGCTTGATGATATTGCGAAGTTGACACATCTTGTTGAACAGGGTGGGTCAAGACGTGGTGCACAAATGATCATGTTAGCAGATTGGCATCCTGATATCGTAGAATTCATCATTTCAAAAATGCAGAATCCTAGAATCCTAAGATTCCTGATTGAAAATACAAAAGATGAAACAATTAAGAAGTATGCAAAGGATAAATTGAAATTCACTCCACTTACAGTACAAGAAACTGCTATGTATCAAGGTATTGTGAACTTTAAAACGATTCCAGGCTTCGGCGGGTTTAATGAGAAAATCATTGAAGAAGCAGAAGAGAAATTACTTACTGGAGGCAATTATTCTGTTCATAATCCGGAATTTTTAACAGGCGCAAATATTTCAGTTTGTTTAACAAAAGACTTCATGGACGCAGTGGAAAAGGATGCAGAATATGAGTTGCGTTTCCCTGATGTTGAGAGTTACGATGCAGAGAGTATGAAAATCTATAATGAAGAATGGCACAAAAGTGGAGATGTGCGTGAGTGGGGAAAAATGGGCCACAAAGTTCGCACCTATAAAAAAATCCAAGCGAAAGAACTTTGGAACTTAATCAACATTTGTGCGACGTATTCCGCTGAGCCTGGCATATTCTTCATTGACAATGCAAATGACATGACAAATGCTCAAGCTTACGGTCAGAAGGTTGTCGCAACGAACCCATGTGGAGAACAGCCACTTGCACCAAATTCCGTCTGTAACCTTGCTGCAGTGAATCTTGCGGAGATGGCAGATAAGGAAACAAAGACAGTGAACTTCAAAAAGCTAGAACAAACTGTTGCTGTTGGAGTTCGCATGCAAGATAACGTAATCGATGCTACACCATACTTCTTAGAAGATAATAAGAGACAAGCCCTTGGTGAACGACGTGTAGGACTTGGTGTAATGGGATTACATGACTTGCTCATCTACTGTGAAACAGAGTACGGTTCTGAAGAAGGAAATAAACTCGTAGATAAAGTGTTCGAAACAATCGCAACAACTGCATACAGAACATCTGTAGAATTAGCAAAAGAGAAAGGAAGTTTCCCTTTCTTGGTTTCTGATAATGAAAATGAAACAAATCGTCTCCGCAAAGCATTTACTGAAACTGGCTTCATGAAAAAGATGCCTGAAGATGTACGGAATTCGATATTGGAAAATGGAATTAGGAACTCTCATCTACTAACTGTTGCTCCAACAGGCTCCACGGGCACAATGGTGGGTGTTTCAACTGGTCTTGAACCATATTTCTCTTTTTCATATTTCCGAAGCGGCCGTCTTGGTAAATTTATTGAAGTAAAAGCTGATATCGTTCAGGAATATTTGGATCAACATCCAGAAGCAGATACGAATAACTTGCCTAATTGGTTTGTGACTGCGATGGAGTTGAATCCAGAAGCTCACGCAGATGTTCAATGTGTCATTCAACGCTGGATCGATAGCTCGATCAGTAAAACGGTAAATGCTCCAAAAGGGTATAGCGTTGAACAAGTGGAGAAAGTTTATGAACGTCTGTACCGTGGTGGTGCAAAAGGAGGAACCGTTTATGTCGACGGTTCACGCGATTCACAAGTCCTTACTTTAAAAGCAGAGGAAAATAGTATGGACGACTCTGAAAAGGTTAAAGAAAAACCAAAACATCATGTTGTATTGGTCGATACCATTACGCCACTTCGCTCAACCGACGTTACGATTGGTTCTGAAGTTGGAAATACCTGTCCAGTTTGTCGAAAGGGTAAAGTAAAAGAAATTGGCGGTTGTAACACGTGTACAAACTGTAACGCACAATTGAAGTGCGGATTATAACAATTAGTTGGTATGAAAATTTAACGTAGATAACTGTCTAGCTCCAGCGCCCATCCAGTTTTCATCAATGAATATGCTTCTTCGAAAATGTTGCGGAAAGCATGACCTTTAGGTGATGATTGGAGCAGCTCGGGGTTGTTTCCTAAAGCCGAAACAGCCTTAATTGTTTTCTAAAGCCAAAACAATTTTGGTCATAAGCCAAATCGCTCAGAATAAGGATTTCCTGCGCGCTTCGTCTTGTGCTTGTCGGGGTAATACAGGGCGTTTGCGCTTTTCTTAAGAGGATGGAAAAATTTTTCCGTCCTCTTTTTGCGTTTCTTTTGCACATACTAGAAAAAATGTGTTTTTGAAAAGAGGGTGTTAAATGGAGCCGTTTGTACCGCAACTTGTTTATATTGAACCAAAGGCACTCGAGTATCCGTTAGGAAGAGAGCTAAAGGAAAAGTTCGAGGCCATGGGGCTGGAAATTCGTGAAACAACTTCACATAATCAAGTCAGAGGGATTCCAGGTGACAATGAATTTCAACAATATCGGAATGCAAAATCGACTCTTGTAGTTGGCATTAGAAGAACGTTGAAGTTTGATACTTCAAAGCCATCTGCAGAGTATGCGATTCCTCTTGCCACGGGTTGTATGGGTCACTGTCATTATTGCTATTTACAAACCACATTAGGAAGTAAACCTTATATTCGTACTTACGTAAACCTTGAGGATATATTTGATCAAGCCCAAAAGTATATGGATGAACGAAAGCCAGAGATTACTCGTTTTGAAGCAGCTTGTACATCTGATATCGTAGGTATTGATCACTTGACACATTCATTGAAGAAAACGATTGAGTTTATTGGTCAAACCGAATATGGACAATTAAGATTTGTTACGAAATATCATCATGTCGACCACTTGTTAGATGCAAAGCATAATGGTAAAACGCGTTTTCGATTCAGTGTAAACTCAAGGTATGTTATCAAGAACTTTGAACCTGGTACTTCTTCCTTTGATGACAGATTGGAAGCAGCTAGAAAGGTGGCGAATGCAGGCTATCCGCTAGGGTTCATCGTTGCCCCTATATATATGCACGAAGATTGGAAAGAGGGGTATCGAGAGCTGTTTGAACGCCTTCATTCTGCATTGGAAGGTATTCATCTTGAAAACCTGACTTTTGAATTGATTCAACATCGTTTTACGAAGCCTGCAAAGAACGTAATAGCTAAACGTTATCCAAAAACGAAGTTGGAGATGGATGAAGGAAAAAGGAAATATAAATGGGGACGTTACGGGATTGGCAAATACGTTTATCAGGATGAAGATGCCAAGGATTTAGAAGGGACAATAAGAGACTATGTCCGTTCTTACTTCCCGCAAGCCGAAGTTCAGTACTTTACTTAATAGCTAAATTCCCAACAAAATGTTAAAAAAATTTACTCGTCCGCCGTACTATTTTGAGTTCATGCCGCTTAAAGATGTAAAGGTAAGTACATCGATGGGAGTGGCTTCCATGAACATAGACGGTGTTTTTTCCGGAGGTGGAGTAAAGGGATTTGCTCTAATTGGAGCGTACGAAGAAATAGAAAATCGCGGATTCCATTTCAAAAGGGTAGCAGGGACAAGTGCCGGTTCTTTGATTGCCGCTCTTATCGCAGCCGGTTATACGAGTTCTGAAATGAAAGAGCTGCTTGATGAATTAGACTTAACAAAGTTTCTTGATGCCCGCCGAAATTGGATTCCTTTCCCTTTTGCCAAATGGCTTTTCGTTTATTGGCGGCTCGGATTGTATAAAGGTCAAGAATTAGAAAAATGGATGGAAGAAAAGCTGTCTGCAAAAGGATTGAAAACTTTTGGAGATTTACCGCCGCAGACACTTAGGGTTATCGCTTCGGATCTAACGAACGGAAGGTTGCTTGTTCTTCCAGATGACTTAGAAAAATACGGTATCGACCCCAATTCCTTTTCCATCGCAAAGGCTATTCGGATGAGTTGCAGTCTCCCTTACTTCTTTGAACCAGTAAAACTTCGATCCGCAATAGGAGTCAATATTGTCGTTGATGGTGGTGTTCTTAGTAATTTTCCCATGTGGCTGTTTGATAAGGAGAATGTAGCTAAAGTACGGCCCGTTCTGGGGATAAAGCTCAGTCACAACAAATATGAACTTCCCCAAAACAAAATCCATAATGCAATTGATATGTTCGGAGCTTTGTTTGAAACGATGAAGGATGCACATGACGCCAGATATATTTCAAGGAAACACGCAAAAAACATTATTTTCATTCCAACACAAGGTGTATTATTAACTGAATTTGAACTCACAAATGAGAAAAAACAGGCTATGATTGCACTTGGTAAGGAGGCTGCTAAACAATTTTTCAAGAGTTGGGGATATTGATTTACTGTTCGATCTTTTAAGATATTCTTCGCAAAAAGAAAAATCGGGAATCTTTAAAAAGATACCCGATTTTTCTTTTTGGATTTTTTCCCTTCAATAACAGTAAGATGAGCGGGGCTTTTCTTCTTTTGTTTGCTGGGCTTCTTTAAAGAAGTCATTGATGACGAACTTGAGCGCTGTGAAGAGGTTTCTCCACTTTTTAGACGCTTCTTGGATTGTTTGGCTGCTTTAAGAAATGCCTGCTGCTCTTTTTTCTCTGGACTTGAAGAGGAAAAACGCCTTGCTATGAAATAAATGGCCGAAACAATCAGAACGAGAAAAACGATTTTTTGGATAAACCCTGTCGGATTCGTAATTAACATGCCGATGATGCCGACCACAGCTAAGATAATGACTCCTAACGCAAAGAAAACGGAAATCCGATTTTTCAAGAAAGCCACCTCCCTAAGAGCATCTTAAGCATTTTTATTCTCTTTTAAACCCGTATAATTAAAGATTAGACAATTTCTTCAGTTTCTAGTGATTCTGAAGTCTCTTTCTCCATCGCGAGTAATCTGTTAAACGAAAGGATAGCTACTTCGACTTGTTCATTGTCAGGCTCTTTTGTCGTTAAGAGTTGTAACCATAATCCAGGTAATCCTAAATATTTAAGAACAGGTACATCTCTTAGCTTATTTGTGAATTGAAGTACTTCGAACGAAATACCTAAAACAACAGGAATTAGTGCCAAGCGATTGACGACTCGCACCCAAATGGGTTCGGTGGGAACGAGCATATAGACGAATACTCCGATGATAACAGTAAATAGGATAAAACTACTACCGCAGCGATAATGCAAACGGGATGCAGCTTGAACGTTTTCGATAGTTAACTCTTTACCCTCTTCAAAAGCGTTTATTACTTTATGTTCGGCACCATGATATTGAAACACTCTTTTCACGATTGGTGTAAGGGATACAAAATATATATATGCGAGTAACAGTAAAAGCTTGAAAAAGCCTTCAATTAATATTTGCTCAAAGTCCGTTGAAAATATTGGGCGAGTTAGTTCTGCAAGGAATAAAGGAATTAAAGTAAAGATAAATTTCCCAAAAAGAAAAGAAATGACACCAATGGCAGCGACGCCTAAATACATCGACAGCTTGGAAACCTCTTTTTCCTTTATCTTTTCATCTTCATCTGGATGAAGATCGAAACGTTCGGTAGAAAAGTTGAGATGTTTTGAACCGTTTGCACTGGCTTCTATAATCGCTACAATTCCGCGTAAAAAGGGAATCTTTTTAAGAAGTGTAAACAAAGGGTTTGATTTACGAGGTAAATGAAAATACTCTACTGATTGATCTTTTCTGCGGACTGCTGTGACATAATGATGTTTGCCGCCAAACATAACGCCTTCGACGACAGCTTGACCGCCATAAATCGGTTTTGAAATTTTGGACATGAATTTAAACACCAGCCTATCTTATTCTTGCACACTCAGCATAGCATGAATTCTGTATGTACTTACAAGTATTCTACTCGAAAAAAAGAAAAACCTCTATAAGCTTACAAAATAACTACCCATTTTCCATCAAATTAGATAATTTTCCAATGTTCATGCAAACGATTTTAATTGCTGGGACATAATATGGGTGGAGGTGGTCTAAATGTCGGATGAAAGCAAAAAGGAACAAACGGAAAGAGCAAAACCAATGTCTTTTATTTCTATGATAGTAGTTACGGGACTATTTGGTGGAGTGTTTTGGAGTTCAATTGGCCTATTAGCTCATTATTTCAGTTTTACAACAATCCATCCAAGAGTAATCCTAGAGCCTTGGGCAATTGGAGAGTGGAAACATGGCTGGCTTGGAACGTTGATTTCACTCGGGATTATTGGGTTGATTTCTATCGGAGTGGCTTTTCTCTACTATATTCTCCTAAGAAAGTTAAAGAGCATCTGGATAGGAGCTGCATTTGGCCTTGTACTGTTCGTACTAGTATTATTCGTACTAAACCCCATTTTCCCTGGTATCGAGCCAATACGGGATATCGGTCGTAATACACTCATTACTACGGGGTGTTTGTATCTTTTATATGGAGTCTTCATTGGTTTTTCTATTTCATATGAAGAAACTGAACAGCAGCTTCAACGGAAGAAAACGAAACAGGCATCAACATAAATTATCTTTCGATAGTGAGAAAAATAAGCTTGTGATAGAATGTTCATATTGGACATTCTTTTTCATTATTCTAAATAAAGAAAATGTCTTTAAGATGTAAAATCAGGAGAGTCCTTATGAGGAAAATATTGTTGTTGAACGGTCCAAACTTAAACTTGCTTGGTAAACGTGAACCTGAAATTTATGGGTACACAACGCTGGGCGACATCGAGCAAAATCTAGTAGGGCTTGGTAAAACTTTGGGTATGGAAGTTTCCTGTTTTCAATCTAACCATGAAGGTGCGATTATAGACAAGCTTCATGAGGCAAATGAAAGAGAGTACTTCGGCATTATTTTTAATCCGGGAGCTTTTACTCATTATAGTTATGCCATACGTGATGCGGTGGCAGGAATAAAGGTGCCCGTTATCGAAGTACATATTTCAAATGTTCATGCACGTGAAGAATTCCGTCATCAATCTGTTATTGCACCAGTTACTAAAGGACAAATTATTGGTTTGGGAATCAAAGGTTATGAACTTGCCTTAAACGCTTTATATGAAAGGGAGAGAGAACATGAATAAAATAGAAAAATTAAGATCTGACTTTTCAAAGTTAAACATTGATGGAATGTTGATTACTAGTGGTATGAACCGCCGATATATGAGCAATTTTACAGGTTCATCTGGAGCGGTATTGTTAAGTGAGGGGAAAGCCCAGTTTATTACAGATTTTCGCTATATGGAACAAGCTGAAAAGCAATGTGCTGGTTTTGAAATTGTCCAACACAAGGAGACATTACCAGAAGAAGTAGCTCAACAGGTAAAAAATCTTGGAATTACAAAGCTTGGTTTTGAACAGGATCACTTAACATATTCGGCATTTAAGACATACGAAAAAGCGATTGATGTAGAGCTTGTACCCGTTTCAGGGGCCATTGAAAAGTTACGCTTGATTAAGACAGACGCAGAGATTAATATATTAAAGGAAGCAGCGGACATTGCTGATGCCGCTTTTAAACACATTCTTGATTTCATTCGTCCGGGTATTACAGAGTTAGACGTTTCGAATGAACTTGAGTTCTTTATGAGAAAAGCGGGTGCAACATCATCTTCATTTGATATCATTGTGGCTTCTGGATACCGTTCTGCACTGCCTCATGGCGTCGCAACTGAAAAGATCATAGAAAAAGGTGACTTTGTGACACTTGATTTTGGTGCGTATCATAAAGGCTATGTGTCAGATATCACGCGCACAATTTCAGTAGGACAACCTGTTGAAAAGCTTCGTGAAATTTATGACATCGTGCTTGAAGCGCAATTGCGTGGTATGGCAGGAATAAAGCCGGGTATGACTGGTAAAGAAGCGGATGCCCTTACAAGGAATTTTATCGTTGAAAAGGGCTTCGGTGAATATTTTGGACATTCGACAGGTCATGGGATCGGACTTGAAGTGCATGAAGGTCCTGCATTATCTATGAAATCCAATACAATTCTTGAGCCTGGAATGGTTGTAACCGTTGAACCTGGTATTTATATTCCTGGTCTTGGAGGAGTTAGGATCGAGGACGATACGCTCATCACTTTGGATCATAATGAGTCGTTCACTCATTCAACAAAAGAACTCATTATACTTTAATGAATTTTTAGGAGGATTTACACATGATTTCAGTAAACGATTTTCGTACTGGATTAACAATCGAAGTTGACAACGGAATTTGGCGCGTATTGGATTTCCAACACGTTAAACCAGGTAAAGGTGCAGCTTTTGTACGTTCTAAACTTCGTAACCTTCGTACTGGAGCAATTCAGGAGAAGACATTCCGTGCAGGTGAAAAAGTAGCGAAAGCTCAAATTGACAACCCAAAAATGCAATATTTATATGCTAGCGGTGATCAGCATGTATTTATGAATAATGAAACTTACGATCAAATCGAACTTCCTGCAAGTGCAATCGAATACGAATTGAAGTTCTTGAAAGAAAATATGGAAGTTTATATCATGACGTATCAAGGTGAAACACTTGGAGTAGAACTTCCAAACACAGTTGAGTTAGAAGTAACTGAAACTGAGCCTGGTATCAAAGGCGATACTGCTTCTGGCGGTACAAAGCCGGCAATCCTTGAAACAGGACTGAGCGTTCAAGTTCCTTTCTTCATCAACCAAGGCGACCGCTTAATCATCAATACTACTGATAGTTCTTACGTATCAAGAGCATAGAAATTAAAAATAGCCCTTTTGTCCATTCGGATAAGAGGGCTATTTTTTGTTTCGCTGTTTTCTATAGTTGTGTGAAGGCATGGAAGAATGTCCAATCTCTGGTCTTAATCCGCCGTTCATGATTAGAATAGTTTTTAATGCTTTACAACCATTCAACCTCATTTTGTTATGAAAAATAGGAGTATCTGGCAGAGACAATTGCTTTGATGGTAATTTGGCCGGGTTCAATAGGAGTTGTACTTACCCCCTTCACGAACATTGCTGGCTGTTCGTATACTGGCCGTTGTTCATCTTGACCCTCTGTCACTGCAAATGGTACGGGATTTAGTTTGACATTTAGAGTTCCTGCGAGCGTTTCAGCTTTTTTGTTAGCCTGCAATAATGCTGCCTTCAGAGCTTGTAAATAGATTTCGTCTTCTTTGCTTGAATAGAATCTTACATTTGAAACGTAATTTGCTCCACTATCTACAGCTGTATCAACTACCTTGCCCACTGACCGGATGTCATCCACTTCCACACTCAAATAATGAGTCACCTTATATCCTCTAAAGACCTGTTTGCCATCTATATAATTATATTCTGTATCTATTCGGTATTCAGTTGTTCTGATTTGTTCTTTTTTTATTCCAATTTTAACGAGAGCTGCAGTAACTGCTGTTATAATTACAGCATTTTTACTTTGAGCCTCTTTCAAGTCCTTACTTTCTGTAATCGCTCCTAAAGTGACGCTTGCCTTATCAGGCTGTACAAGTATTTCAGAACCTCCTGTCACCCTTAAGACATTCGTTTCGTGTCTATAGTTGGGTTGGTAGGGTATTTGTCGTGAATCATGCATCGGATAATGATAGTTCAAAGAAACCTCCTCCTTCTTACTTTCTTTTAGGCTGTTTTCGTAAACTTTGCTGCTATTTAATAAGTTGAAGTAGAGGTTGATTTCCGCTCCAGGATGCTCGCTTTCCGTGGACGAATTATGAAAAAGCCCTAATGCCGACTTTTTCATGGGCAAATTCTTCTCGGGGCGGACGGTGAGCCTCCTCGGCGCATTCGCGCCTGCGGGATCTCCTCTATCCCGCTGCTCCCACAGGACATTGCTTGACTCCCTTGAATGGACCCACGCACGAAGGAAATTCGATAGCACAAGGAATTCTTCCCTGAATATACATCGCACGATATTATGCGATAGCATAATGGAGGATTTTCGAGGAGTCCCGCACCTTCCGCTTCAATTAATACTAGGTTTACTTTCACAAAACTTATTCCAAAAACAACAATCTTTTAGAAAAGAGCCTTCTGTTATAAATTAATACGGCTGAGGATGCCTAAACATTCCTTTTGGAGTATTCCCTAACCTCTAAATTCAAATATTACTAGATTTAAGAGCCGTGAAAGTCATAAAGCACAAGAGACGACCATACATTTTAAATAATGAGACAAGCAACAGGGAGGAAAAATGGTGGACAGTGTACTATCTTTTTTACCCAAAAATATCGCAGATAAGTTGAAACAAATCCCTCCACGTGAATTATATGAGCTTGAGGAAATTCGTGTCCGAATTAACCGACCAGTTGAGTTAACGTTAAAAGGCGCTCCAAAATTCATTCCATATGTTGTTAGCCAAGATGATGGGGTTCACCTGTTGAACAAAATAAGTCAATTTTCCCTCTATACGTTAGAGGAGGAGTTGAAACGTGGTTATATCACGGTAGAGGGTGGGCACCGGATAGGGTTGGCAGGTAAAGTCATTTTAGAAAGTGGAAAGGTGAAAGCGATCCGAGATATTTCCTCCTTCAATATTCGGATCGCTCGCGAAAAAATGGGGATAGCTGAAGAGATTATGCCGTTCCTATTTGAAGAAGATTGGCTCCATACAATGATTATTGGGCCCCCCCAAACCGGTAAAACAACCTTGCTGCGTGATATCGCCAGGATTATCTCTTCAGGGGATCCGAGGAATGGCCGCTCAGCCTTTAAAGTAGGAATCGTTGACGAAAGGTCAGAAATTGCTGGAAGTGTGAACGGGATTCCACAAATGACGTTTGGCCATCGAGTAGATGTACTCGATGCTTGTCCGAAAGCTGAAGGAATGATGATGATGATTCGTTCGATGAGTCCTGAAGTACTTGTTGTTGATGAAATAGGGAGAAGGGAAGATGCTGAAGCGATCATGGAGGCCGTCAATGCTGGAATTAAACTCATTATGACAACTCACGGTAAATCACTGGATGAAATAAAGAATAGACCATTCTTGAAATCTATATTGGAACAAGGGATTTTTCAAAGATATATTGAGCTGAATAGACGAAACGGCCCTGGTAATGTTACGCAAATTCTCGATGGAAGCGGCAGGAAGATTCCGACAGAAGTGAGAGTGACCTAAATGATGAAATTGATTGGGGCTATATTTATTATCGTTGCCACTACTTGGACAGGTTTTGAAGCATCAAGGCATTTAAGTGAAAGACCAAAGCAGTTGAGAATGTTAAAGTCGGCGCTGCAATCCTTAGAAGCGGAAATCATGTATGGGCATACTCCCTTGCACGAAGCGTCCAGAAGGCTTTCGACTCAAATACCACGCCCTCTATCTTGGTTTTTTGAATCTTTCGCCAAGAAGCTGACACAGACGGAAACAACTGTGAAAGAAGCTTGGGAGGAAAGTTTGAAAGAGGTTTGGAGACTAACTGCACTAAAGCAAGGTGAATTCGAGATCATGAAGCAATTTGGAGAGACATTAGGACGACATGATCGATATTCCCAACAAAAACAAATCATGCTTACCCTTTCCCATCTAGAAAGAGAAGAAGTGGATGCGAGAGAGAGACAAGCGAAATACGAGAAAATGGTAAAAAGTCTAGGATTCCTTTCCGGATTATTACTCATCATCTTACTGATTTAGTTATAGGAGGAGACTTAATGGGCTTAGAAGTAGATATCATCTTTAAGATTGCCGGCGTAGGAATTGTCGTGGCTTTTTTGCATACAGTATTAGATCAGGTGGGCAAGAAGGAGTATGCACAGTGGGTTACTTTGTTCGGGTTTATCTATATTTTGTTTCAAGTTGCAACCATCGTCGATAATCTTTTCCAAAAAATAAAATCTGTATTCTTATTTCAGAGCTAAAGGGGGGATTTGCCATTGAGATCCTTCAAATAATCGGCGTAGCTTTTGTATCTACCTTTCTCGCTCTGATTGTTAAAGAACAAAAACCGAATTTTGCATTCTTGCTCATCGTTTTTGTAGGATGTGCCATTTTTCTTTTCTTGGTGGACCAAATTTACGAAATCATTCACATGATTGAAAGGATAGCTGTGAATGCCAACGTAAATCTCGTCTATGTTGAAACGATTCTGAAGATTATAGGCATTGCCTACATTGCTGAATTTGCAGCACAAATTACAAAGGATGCCGGGCAAGGTGCAATTGCATCGAAGATTGAACTGGGAGGGAAAATCATGATCCTTGCCATGGCTATTCCAATCCTCACTCTTTTAATTGAAACGATCGTTAAATTAATACCGAGTTAGAGATAGAAACGTGTCTTTACCTAAATCGAGGTGAAAAGATGAAGCATCGAATCTTGTTTATTTTTATTATTACGCTCCCGTTATTTTTCCTGATTTCTTCGAATGTACAAGCATCACCAAAAGTGGAAGAAGCAAGTAATACAGTTTCGACAGATGCCTTGGTCAATTCCCAACTGGAATCATTGAATTTGGACGAGCTAAAGCAGTTTTGGGATGATGTCATCCATAAATATGGAGGTTATCTGCCAGAAAGTCAAAAGGGCAGCCTTTACGATTTTATTAAAGGGGACAAACAGTTTTCCTTTAAACACTGGGTTCAAGGTATCCTTAAATTTACCTTCCAGGAATTCATCGTAAACGGAAAACTACTTGGCTCCTTGATCATGCTTACCATATTCAGCATGTTCTTACAATCCCTACAAAATGCATTTGAACAAAGTACCATTAGCAAAGTAGCATACTCCATAATTTTCATGGTCCTTGTGATTATTGCTTTGAATAGTTTTCACGTAGCCATTGATTACACGAATGAAGCAATAGGAACAATGATTTCATTCATACTGGCTCTCATTCCTTTGTTGCTGGCATTGATTGCTTCATCAGGTGGAATCGTATCTGCAGCTTTCTTCCATCCGGTGATTCTCTTCCTTATGAATATGAGTGGCATTTTGATTCAATATGTGATTCTTCCGATGCTTTTCATGGCAACATTATTAAGTATTGTTAGTACCCTTTCAGAACAATACAAAGTGAGTCAATTGGCAAATTTATTAAGAAATTGGAGTATCGGTCTTCTCGGCCTTTTCTTGACCGTTTTTCTTGGCGTCATTTCTGTCCAGGGAGCCTCTGCAGCAGTTACAGACGGGATTACCATTAGGACAGCCAAGTTTATTACAGGAAATTTCATACCTGTCATTGGTAGAGTGTTCACTGACGCGGCTGATACGGTAGTTAGTGCTTCCGTTCTGTTGAAAAATACGGTCGGCATTGCCGGTGTCGCAATCTTATTACTTATAGTTGCTTTTCCGGCAATTAAGATTTTGATGATTGCTTTTATTTATAAATTTGCAGCAGCAATCCTCCAACCATTAGGGGGCGGACCTGTCATCAAGTGCCTAGATATTATTAGTAAAAGCGTAATATACGTATTTGCCGCACTAGGCATCGTATCGCTGATGTTTTTTCTAAGTATTACCGTCATTGTTGCAGCAGGGAATTTAACAATGATGATGAGATAGGGGGTGGGGTTAGTGGATTTTTTAAAAGAGTGGGTCACGAATATCATTCTATTTATTTTGTTAGCAACTGTAATCGATATGTTGCTTCCAAGTTCAAAGATGCAAAAGTACACAAAGATTGTTACAGGTTTACTCTTGATCGCCATCATCCTTACCCCTGTGTTAAAACTTTTATCGCATGATTTTGAAGCCAATTTGTCTTCCATTCCAAATTTTAAAAGCCCTGACGAAAAAAATATGAAAAATTTGATAGAAATGCAGAAAAAAGAAATACAAGCCTCTCAACATGCATATATTTTAGAACAGATGGCTGTCCAACTAAAAAAGGACGTGGAAGAGGAGTTGATGAATCAATACGGATTAGAGATTGCTCATATCGACATTCAAACAGACGGGCAAAATCATCAAACTTTCCCGGATAACCTTCAAAAGGTATCGGTTCTCCTAAAAGGGAGTGGCGAAGAAACTGAAACGGTTGAAGCTGTCAAACAAGTTGAAATCAACACTGAAAAACCTCTTTCATCAAACAAGGTGACAGACCAATCAAGACAAGTTGCAGCAATGTTGTCCGAAAAATGGAATGTACAGGAAAAGACCATCGACGTCATGATCGAAGGAGGGATAGAAAAGAAAGATGGATATTAAAAATGGTTTTCAGAATTGGATAAAGAAACTTCTGGAAAAAGATGGACATCCAGATCCTAGAAAGGGGAAATTTCAATATCTTCTCCTGGCATTGGCTATCGGAGCAGCTATCATGCTGATCAGCAACTTGTTTGGAAATAACAATGTGGATCCGAATAGCACAACAATGCCTGTTTATCAAAATGAAAAAACTAGTGGAGAGGATGTCGAAGTGTTTGGGCAGAAAAAATCTTCCGAGCATAAGACAATCTCTGATTATGAACATTCTTATGAAACGCAATTGAAGGATGCTTTGGAAACGATTC
This sequence comes from Bacillus sp. cl95, assembly GCF_900115925.1. Classification (GTDB taxonomy): domain Bacteria; phylum Bacillota; class Bacilli; order Bacillales; family Cytobacillaceae; genus Neobacillus_A. Next base: position 468,298 of record NZ_FOYF01000002.1, read on the forward strand.
TCGGAGTAGATGATGTTACGGTTGTAGTGAACATCGATTCTACAGAGAAGAAAATATTGGAGAAGAATAAAGTCTCAAAATCACAAACAACGGATGAAACGGATCGTGAAGGTGGACAACGTAAGGTACAGGATACCTCTGAGGATCAGCAAATTGTTATCATCCGAAATGGAGAAAAAGAGGTTCCGATTGTCATAGAAACAAAAAAACCCGAGATTCGTGGGGTTCTTGTAGTCGCTCGTGGTGCAGACAATATACAAGTGAAAAAATGGATTATCGAATCAGTGACAAGGGCATTGGATGTTCCTAGCCATCGCGTCGCTGTTATGCCTAAAAAATCTAAGGGGGATTAATCAATGCTATTAAAAAAACAAACGGTTTGGTTATTAACGATGTTAAGTTTGGTTGTGGTTCTATCTGTCTATTACATTACTTCACCAGAACAAAAAGGCCAAGATTTTGCAGCCATTCAAGACAAGGTAGAAGAAAAGGGTAAGAAAGACGGAGCAGTAACGGAATCAGAAGATGGTAAAACGGTCATTTCCGGAATCTCAAGCGATGAAGCGTTTGAAACTTTGCGTTTACAACTAGAAGATCAACGTAATGCTCAGAAAGAGGAATTGGAAGAGGTTCTAGCTTCTACAGACCTGCCTACGGATAAAAGAAACGATGCATATGAGCAAATGGAAAAACTAAATGACGTTGCCAATACAGAGCAAATTTTAGAAACAACAATTAAGACAATGGGTTATGATGACGCTCTTGTACGTGTTGACGGAGAGCATATCAAGGTAACTGTAAAGTCCAAGAAGAAGCATTCTCCTACAGCAGCAAACGATATCATTCAGCTTGTTAGAACTGAAATTGGAGAAATGAGAACAGTTGCTGTTGAGTTCAAGCCAGCAAAATAAATAATTTTCAAAGGCAAAGGAGTAAAATAAATCCTTTGCCTTTTTAGCTTTTTAATATAAAAATCTTAAATCGGTAGACTAAAGATGAATGCTTAAAAGAAAAATGGTACAGTGGAATATGAAGACTTGTATTGAACTTTCATCATAAATTATCGTATAGTATTAGTATCTAGTCATAATAATGTTGATCAAGGGGTGCTTTAACTTGTTAAAAGTACAAGAAATTAGAGAATTGATAAAGCTAGTAGACAACTCAAGCATTGATGAATTTGTATACGAAAATGATGGTTCTAAAATCCAAATGAAGAAAAACGCTCAAGGGACTGTAATGGTTGCAGCACCATCAGTTGTTCAAGCTCCAATCGAGACTGCACCTGTTCAAATCAGAACAGAAGCTCCCGTAGCAAAAACGGAAGTGAAAGCAGAAGAAGCAAAAACTGAAACAAAAGTGGTAGCGGAAGCAGATACTTCTAATCTTCACAAAATCACTTCACCAATGGTAGGAACATACTACGAATCTCCATCACCAGATGCCGATGTATATGTAAAAGCTGGTAGCAAAGTTTCTAAGGATTCCATCGTTTGTATCGTTGAAGCAATGAAATTATTCAATGAAATTGAAGCTGAAATAAATGGCGAAATCGTAGAAGTACTTGTGAAAAATGGTCAACTAGTAGAATACGGGCAGCCGTTATTTTTAGTGAAGCCGGAATAAGGGGCGATAACAGGTATGATAAAGAAACTGTTAATTGCAAATCGAGGAGAAATTGCAGTTCGAATCATTCGAGCTTGCCGAGAAATGGGTATTGAGTCTGTAGCTGTTTTTTCAGAAGCTGATCGTGAATCCCTTCATGTTCAATTAGCTGATGAGGCTTACTGTATTGGTCCAACGGCTTCAAAGGATAGCTACCTAAATACAACGAATATTATTAGCGTCGCTAAACTTACAGGTTGCGATGCCATCCATCCAGGATATGGTTTTTTAGCGGAAAACGCTGATTTCGCGGAATTATGCCGAGAGTGCAACATCACTTTCGTAGGCCCATCTCCAGAAGCCATCACAAAAATGGGTACAAAAGATATTGCAAGGGAAACGATGCGTGAAGCTGGAGTCCCAATTGTACCTGGTTCAACTGGAATCATTAAGGATATTGATGAAGCTAAAGCATTGGTTGAGAAAATCCAATACCCAGTTATCATCAAGGCAACAGCTGGCGGGGGCGGAAAAGGAATCCGTGTTGCCCGCAATGAGCAGGAATTGGTGAAAGGTATTACGATTACTCAGCAGGAAGCATTGACTGCTTTTGGAAATCCAGGAGTTTATATTGAAAAATTCATTGAAGATTTTCGTCATGTTGAAATTCAAGTTCTTGCAGATACATACGGAAATACAATTCACCTTGGAGAGAGAGATTGCTCGATTCAGCGCAGGTTGCAAAAACTGCTTGAAGAAACCCCTTCACCTGCCCTTGATGGAGAAATCCGCGAGGAAATGGGGAACGCAGCCGTTAAAGCAGCAAAAGCTGTTGATTATTCAGGGGCTGGAACGGTAGAATTTATTTATGATTACGTAAACCGTAAATTCTATTTTATGGAAATGAACACAAGGATTCAGGTTGAGCATCCAGTAACTGAAATGGTAACAGGCGTAGATTTGATCAAGGAGCAGATTAAGGTTGCTTCAAAAGAAAAATTGAATCTCCGTCAAGAAGATGTTACTTTTACAGGATGGGCAATCGAATGCCGTATCAATGCTGAAAATCCAGAGAAGAATTTTATGCCTTCTCCTGGGAAAATCAAAATGTACTTGCCACCAGGTGGATTAGGCGTACGTATTGATTCTGCTGCTTATCCTGGCTATTCCATTCCGCCGTACTATGATTCGATGATTGCGAAAGTCATTACGTATGGTAGCACTCGTGAGGAAGCTATTTCGAGGATGAAAAGGGCATTAAGTGAATTTATTGTAGAGGGAATCCATACAACGATTCCTTTCCATTTACGACTTCTTGAACATGAGAAGTTTGTTGAAGGGCAGTTTAATACGAAGTTCTTAGAAATGTACGACGTAATGAAATTATAGTTAATTGGAGGTGCTCTAGATGAGTGAAAACAATATCTTGGAAATGAATCAAGACAACAATGGCCATGGAAAAGTTGAAATTGCTCCTGAAGTTATTGAAGTAATCGCAGGAATTGCAGCTTCAGAAGTTGAAGGCGTATCGCAAATGCGCGGAAACTTTGCAACTGGCGTTGTCGAGCGATTAGGTAAGAAAAACCACGGTAAAGGTGTGAAGGTGGAACTTACGGAATCAGGCATTAAGGTTGATGTTTATTGCCTAATGAAATTCGGCGTATCCATTCCGACTGTTGCACAGAAAATTCAGGACAATATCCGTCAGGCATTATTGAATATGACTGCTTTGGATGCGGAAGAAGTAAATGTTCATGTTGTGGGCATTCAGTTTGAAAATCAAAAACAAGAAGCTGTTGAAGTTGAACAGGAATTATAAATAGAGTAAGAACCAAAGGCATCTTTATGTCCTTTGGTTCTTTTATTTTCATGGAGTATTTTTTAGAAAATTCTATAAATGAACCTATAAAAAATTAATGGTACAACCGTGCGAAGATGTTTTAATTGTGCTATTATCTGTGTAGTCCATATTGAATAATACGGTCATTAAGAAAAGCTGAAAAATAATCAACGAGAAAATAAAATTAGAACTGTCGCTCAATTTTATTTAATTGCCATAAAGGAGTTAAAGGTAAAATGAAAAGAAGAACTGCCAGGGAAAAAGCTTTACAGGCCCTTTTTCAAATCGACGTAAGTAATAATGACCCACAATCTGCACTTGAACATGTGTTAGAAGGCAAAGATGGGGATGAGTATCTTACAAGGCTCGTCAATGGAGTAACTGACAATAAAGAAGAAATTGATAACCTAATCAAAGGGAATTTGGAGAAGTGGACGATCGACCGTCTAGCGACTGTTGACCGTAATTTGATGCGTGTTGCAGTATACGAAATGAAACATTGCCAAGGTGAAGTTCCTGCCAACGTTATCCTTGACGAAGCAATCGAAATTGCAAAGTTATACGGTGATGACCAATCAAGCCGCTTTGTAAATGGAGTACTATCTAAAATTAAACAACAATTATCGTAAAAACTGATTGGTTGATGATGTTCATTTTAAGACTAAACAGGGGGTTGGTTGAAAGATGAAAGCGATTATGATTGATGGAAAAGAAATTGCAAGTAATTTACGCAAGGACATGCAGGCCGAGGTTGATTTGTTGAAGATTGAACAAATCATTCCTGGACTTGCTGTTATTCTTGTCGGAAATGATCATGCTTCACGAACTTACGTTAATAATAAAAGAAAAGCATGCGAAGATCTTGGGATGCATTCATTATTAATAGAAATGCCTGATTCAGTAAGTGAGCAAGATTTATTGGCAAAAATAAGCGAACTCAATCATGATGATTCCATCCATGGAATCCTTGTTCAATTACCACTACCCAAACACATCGATGAAAAGAAAGTAATTGAATGCATCATCCCTGAAAAAGATGTGGATGGCTTTCATCCGATAAATATCGGTCGAATGATGACAGGGCAAGATGCGTTCCTGCCTTGCACTCCTTATGGAATCTTAAAATTGCTCGAGAAAATGAATATTGAGATTACAGGAAAGCATGTAGTGGTCATTGGGCGAAGCAATATTGTCGGCAAACCAGCGGGACAATTATTCTTAAATAAAAATGCTACGGTTACATATTGTCATTCCCAAACAACGGACCTTAAGAAGTTTACCAAACAGGCCGATATTCTCGTATCTGCTATTGGGAAGGCCAAGTTCATTACCGCTGACCATCTCAAAGACGGAGCAGTAGTAATCGACGTAGGCATGAACCGTGATGAAGAAGGTAAACTTTGTGGAGACGTTCATTATGATGAGGCCAAAGAGAAGGCGAGTTATATTACTCCCGTTCCAGGCGGTGTGGGACCAATGACCATAACGATGTTGTTGCACAATACATTAAAGTCAGCCCGTCAATATAAACAGTCCTTTCAAAAGCTTTAACAAATACTGTTTCTAATTTTAGGATTGCTATAGCAATCCTAAAATCTCCCGTGAAATAAGGATCCTTGTCATCGTGCTAAATTCAGTGGCCTTCTTGGAAATGTCCCTGAAAAAAACAATGATAAGGATTATTTTTTATTTGTATCAATCATTTTCTGAAGATGGTTTGCCGAGAGGAGGACATAACTCTGGAACAGAGATACTTGACAGTGACGGCGTTAACGAAATACATAAAGCGAAAATTCGATGTTGATCCACATTTACAGGATGTTTTTGTTAAAGGAGAGATATCGAACTTTAAGCAACATACTAGTGGTCATATGTATTTTACCTTGAAGGATGAGAAAGCCAGGATACTGGCAGTAATGTTTTCGAGCCAATCGAAGGGGATGAAATTCAAACCAGAAAACGGTATGAAAATTATCGTCAGAGGTGAAATTTCTTTATACGAGTCTAGTGGGCAATATCAAATATACATAAAAGAAATGCGACCGGATGGTGTTGGCGAATTATTCCTAGCGTTTGAACAGTTGAAACAAAAGCTAGAAAGTGAAGGATTATTTTCAAGACAAACGAAAAAAATGATTCCTGCTTATCCTGAAACAGTTGGAGTCATCACATCTCCAACTGGTGCGGCAGTAAGAGATATTCTCACAACGATCAAGAGGCGATACCCAATCGCGAAAGTAGTTGTGCTTCCTGCCCTTGTTCAAGGTGATCAGGCTGCGCCATCGATTGTGAAGGCCATCAATTTCGCTAATAAGGAACAGTTGGCTGATGTTTTAATTGTAGGACGTGGTGGAGGCTCAATTGAGGAGCTGTGGGCATTCAATGAGGAATCTGTGGCACGTGCCATTTTTTCTTCTAAAATCCCTATCATTTCAGCAGTAGGACACGAAACAGACTTTACCATCGCCGATTTTGTAGCAGACTTGCGGGCACCGACACCTACAGCCGCTGCTGAGTTGGCAGTACCGCATATTGATGAAATGGCTGAACGTGTATTAAGCAGGCAAACAAGATTAATACGAGCGATGAAAGAAAAGTTTAATTTTGAATTTAACCGGCTAACTCGTCTTCAAAAGTCTTATGCATTCAGGTATCCGCAAAGATTGTACGAACAAAAGCTTGAGCAATTGGACAAGATGACAGAGATGCTCGTTAGAGGTGCAAGTAAACTTTCAACATTGAAAGCGGAGCAACACGTAACATTAATGCGTCGTCTAAAGCGCAATCATCCAAAGCAGTTGCTTTTAAACGCAGACGAAAGACAAAAGCGATTACAGAAAAATCTTCATCGAAATATGGTGCAAATACTGTCCAATTACTCGAAGGAATATAATAGTCTAAATGCTACATTGCACGCCTTGAGTCCACTTAAAATAATGGAACGAGGCTACAGTCTTGTCTATAATGATGATAATAAGATCATAAAGAGTGTAAAACAAGTCAAAAAATCTGAAAAGATAACTATCAAAGTGACAGACGGTGAGTTACTTTGTGCCGTGAAGGAAATCAAGGAGAGTGAACAAGGATGAGTGCTGAAAAACAAATGTCCTTTGAAGAAGCGATGAACGAGCTTGAACAAATTGTTGATCGATTGGAAGAGGGAGACGTACCTTTGGAAGAAGCTATTGCCATTTACAAGAATGGCATGGAGCTTTCGAAACTTTGCCATGATAAGTTGAAAAACGTTGAAGAACAGTTGACCCAAATCATTACAGAGGATGGGAGAACAGAAAGTTTTTCTATTGGCGAGGAGGAATAAAAATTGAAAGAAACCCTTCTCGTACAGTTTTCTCAAAAATATAAGCTACTCCTAGAAGAATTCCTTCGCTCTAGTGTACAAGAACTTGAAACACCAAGTATTTTAAAAGATGCAATGCAATATTCTCTTGAAGCTGGTGGAAAAAGAATTAGACCGTTGTTGTTATTTGCGACATTAAAAGCTTTTGGGAAGAATCCACTTCAAGGATTGGAGACTGCTGCTGCAATTGAGATGATACATACTTACTCCTTGATTCATGACGATTTACCAAGTATGGACGACGATGATTTGCGCAGAGGCAAACCGACCAATCACAAAGTTTTTGGAGAAGCCATGGCTATCTTAGCGGGAGATGCCTTATTAACATACAGTTTTCAAATGGTTGGTAAAACCTCGAGCGAGCATGCCACAGCAGAAACAAAACTGCAGCTTATCATGGAATTAGCTAAAGCGGCTGGTGCTGAAGGTATGGTTGGTGGACAGGTTGCTGACATGAATGGAGAAGGAAAAGATTTGACACTAACGGAAATGGAATATATCCACATCCATAAAACCGGCAAATTGCTGGCGTATAGTGTAATTGCTGGGGCAATCCTTTCTGGAGCAACGAAAACTCAACTGCAATTACTGACTGATTATGCCTTTCATTTAGGTCTTGCATTTCAGATCCAAGATGACATACTTGACTTGGAGGGAAATCAAGAAATCATTGGTAAGCCAGTTGGAAGCGATACGAATAATCAAAAAAGCACATATCCATCATTATTAACGCTGGATGGTGCTAAAAAAGCACTTAATCAGCATATAACAGAAGCAGACCAATTATTAAAGAAATCTGGATTAGACATCGGATTGTTGAATGAAATTACTCTTTTGATTGCTTCAAGGGATCATTAATGATGTCGGTTTGAGACAAGCGTGCAATTATGTTATAATGTCTTAAGTTTTAATCGAGCGTTTTACATGCCGTTATCACTTTGGTGTTAGCGGCTTTTTGTCAATTACAACTAAGAAAATCTGTTTTTATTGTATGAACTTGAGTAAATTTCCCATTTCATTATAATAAAAGATAAAAAGTGATAAATTTCTACAGAAAAAGCGACGAAAGTGAGTGGTCCAACATGGATCTGTTATCAATAAAAGACCCTTCATTTTTAAAAGGTCTGTCAACAAAAGAATTGGAAGAACTTAGCCAGGACATTCGCCAGTTCTTGATTGAGAAGCTTTCTAAAACAGGGGGACATATTGGACCGAACCTTGGTGTAGTTGAGTTAACAATTGCCTTACATACATGTTTTAATAGCCCAGATGATAAAATTATTTGGGATGTAGGACATCAATCTTATGTCCATAAAATTTTAACTGGCCGTGCTGGCGAGTTTGATACTTTACGACAATATAAAGGACTTTGTGGCTTCCCGAAACGAATCGAAAGTGAACATGATGTATGGGAAACGGGTCACAGTTCTACCTCATTATCTGCAGCCATGGGTATGGCGATAGCAAGGGACTTAAAAAAGGAAGATACATTTGTAATACCTGTTATTGGTGACGGTGCATTAACCGGTGGGATGGCATTGGAAGCTCTTAACCATATTGGGCACGAGAAGAAAAATATGATTGTCATCTTAAACGATAACGAAATGTCTATTGCACCTAACGTTGGTGCCCTTCATAACGTTCTGGGCAAGCTCCGTACCGCTGGTAAATACCAGTGGGTTAAAGATGAGTTAGAATTATTGCTGAAAAAGATCCCAGCAGTAGGCGGAAAACTTGCCGCAACTGCAGAGCGATTAAAAGATAGCTTAAAATACCTTCTAGTGTCTGGAATCTTTTTTGAGGAAATGGGATTTACTTACCTTGGTCCAGTAGATGGTCATGATTATGAAGATCTATTGGAAAATCTTGCTTATGCCAAGAAAACAGAAGGACCTGTCATCTTACACGTCATCACGAAAAAAGGTAAAGGGTATTCTCCTGCTGAAAGTGATAAAACAGGAACATGGCATGGAACCGGTCCATATAAAATGGAAACGGGTGACTTTGTAAAGCCTGCATTAGTTCCTCCGCCAGCTTGGAGTAGCCTTGTGAGTGAAACAGTACGTAAATTGGCAAGAAAAGACGATCGAATTGTAGCGATTACACCAGCGATGCCAGTCGGTTCAAAGCTGGAAGGATTTGCGTCTGAATTCCCTGATCGAATGTATGATGTAGGGATTGCTGAACAGCATGCAGCAACAGTTGCCGCTGGCTTAGCAACTCAGGGAATGAAACCATTCTTGGCTATATACTCTACTTTCCTACAACGTGCCTATGATCAGGTTGTCCATGATATTTGCCGTCAGAACTTGAATGTCTTTATTGGTATAGATCGTTCTGGATTGGTAGGTGCAGATGGAGAAACGCATCAAGGTGTATTTGATATTGCTTTCTTACGCCATTTACCGAATTTAGTACTGATGATGCCGAAGGATGAAAATGAAGGCCAACACATGGTTAATACGGCGTTAGCTTATGATGACGGTCCTATCGCGTTAAGATTCCCTCGTGGAAATGGTATCGGTGTACCTATGGACGAACACCTAAGGACCATTCCGATCGGATCATGGGAAGTGCTGAAAGATGGTAGCGACGCGGCTATCTTGACTTTTGGAACAACCATTCCAATGGCAATGGAGGCGGCAGGATTACTTGAGAAACAGGGTATTTCTGTGAAAGTCGTCAATGCGCGTTTTATTAAACCTCTTGATGAAAAGATGCTTTCTAAATTGTTGCAGGAAGGAATCCCATTGCTGACAATAGAAGAGGCGGTCCTTCAAGGTGGATTCGGTAGTTCGGTGCTTGAATTTGCACATGATCATGGCTTCCACAATTCAGTAATAGATCGTATGGGAATTCCAGATCATTTCATTGAACACGGCAATGTGGATCAATTGCTCGAAGAAATTGATCTTACATTGGAAGAAGCGATGAAAAGATTGACGATTCTTTCAAGAAAAAAACAAAAAAGGGCCTAACTTCATGAAAATAAAGAAGGAACGAATTGATGTACTTTTAGTTGAACGTGGTTTAGTGGAAACAAGGGAAAAAGCAAAAAGAGCTGTAATGGCAGGTCTTGTTTACACTAATGAAGAGAGACTCGATAAGCCTGGTGAAAAGGTTAATGAGGATATTCCCCTTACAGTCAAAGGGAATCTGATACCTTACGTTAGCAGAGGTGGCCTTAAGCTTGAAAAAGCATTAAAGGTATTTGAAATAGATGTAAAAGACAAAGTGCTTTTGGATATTGGAGCATCTACTGGAGGATTTACTGATTGTGCCTTGCAAAACGGGGCTAGGATGTCCTATGCCCTAGATGTTGGCTATAATCAGCTAGCTTGGAAGTTGCGTCAGGATGACCGTGTTGTCGTCATGGAAAGAACTAATTTCCGATATGTTACACCAGCTGATCTTGAAAGAGAGATGCCAACATTTGCTTCCATCGATGTATCCTTTATTTCTTTATCACTCATTTTACCTGTTTTGAAAACGTTACTTGTTCCTGGAAGTGACATTGTGGCATTGGTAAAGCCTCAATTCGAAGCAGGTAGGGAACAGGTAGGGAAAAAAGGTATTGTCCGTGATGAGAAGGTTCATCTAGAAGTTCTCGAAAAAATAATTGCTCTATCCATTAATCAAGGGTATGATGTCATGAATTTGTCATTCTCTCCTATTACAGGGGGAGATGGTAATATAGAGTTTCTCCTTCACCTAAGCTGGTCAGGGGAAAATGAAGAAACGGGTAGTAATCAGCTATCTTTCCTTCCAGTTGAGGTCGTAAGAGATGCCCATAAAGAGTTGAAAACAAAGCAAAAGGATGAAGGGTAAGCTAAGGCTACCCTTCATCCTTTTTTTATGGTTTAGGAAATTATAAAATAAATTAATGTGGATAACTTTCTACGATTTTCTAATAATCCACCTCCAGCGCCCAGCCCCTCGGGGTTGTTTCAAAAATCCGAAACAACCTTAATTGTTTTCTAAAGCCAAAACAATTTTGGTCATAAGCCAAATCACTTCAGAAATCAGGACAAGGAACGCTTCGGCAGCATCATCATCGCACGAAGAAAAGGCGATAGCACAAGGAAAGCTTCCATGAATTCACATCGCACGAAATGATGCGATATGATCATGAGGATTTTCGAGGATGAACTGCGTGATTCGTCTTATGCCTGTCGGGGCTAAACAGGGCGCTTGCGCTTTTTGTTCCTTTGGCTATCTTGTAGTACCTTGTTGATTTTTTGCACTTTGGTGTTGGGAGCCAAGCGTCTGGAGTGGAAATCAATAGACCCTTTGTCAAAAAAATAATAAATGTACATTATCGACAAAATGGGCTAACATATGATTATAAATGACTATTAGAAGAAAGTTGTCGTACAAAGGTTTGAAATGATTAATGGAGTGATATTGAATGAATAAAGGACAAAGGCATATTAAGATTAGAGATATCATTGCCAACAATGATATTGAAACGCAGGATGATCTTGTGGACGAGCTGAAAAATGCGGGATTCAATGTAACACAGGCAACGGTTTCCCGTGATATCAAAGAACTTCATCTCGTAAAGGTTCCACTGATGAATGGCCGTTATAAGTATAGTCTTCCTGCTGATCAGCGCTTTAACCCTTTGCAAAAATTGAAACGGTCGCTAATGGATGCATTCGTAAAAATCGACTCTGCTGGGCATCTTCTTGTGATGAAGACTTTGCCGGGAAATGCAAATGCCATTGGTGCTTTAATAGATAACCTTGACTGGGATGAAATCCTTGGTACTATTTGTGGTGACGATACTTGTCTCATCATTTGTCGTACCCCAGAGGATACTGAACTTATTACAAATCGTTTCCTTGATATGCTATAGAAAGGGGAATGTATCTTGTTAACTGAATTATCGATAAAGAATTTTGCCATTATTGAGGGCCTGCAGGTTTCTTTTGAAAAGGGACTTACAGTTTTAACTGGTGAAACAGGCGCAGGAAAATCAATTATTATAGATGCCATCCACCTGTTGGTTGGCGGTCGTGGATCAGCTGAGTTTGTTCGTCATGGCGAAGACAAGGCTGAAATTGAAGGATTATTTATGATTGATGACCAAAGGCATCCGTGTTATGACCGGGCTACTGAATTTGGGATTGAAATAGAAGAAGGTATGGTCGTTTTACGTCGAGATATATCTCGTAACGGGAAAAGCGTTTGTAGAATTAATGGAAAGCTTGTAACGATTTCTACGCTTCGCGAATTTGGTGGTACGTTGGTTGATATTCATGGTCAGCATGAACATCAAGAGTTGATGGATGAATCCATGCACCTATCCCTACTCGATCAATTTGGGATGGATGAAATCCAACCTGCTCTAATGGAATATGCTGATATTTTTCATCGCTTTGAACAGACTCAAAACAAATTAAAACAACTTAGTGAAAATGATCAAAAGATGGCCCACCGCCTTGATCTTATTCAGTTTCAACTTGATGAGATTCAAAATGCCAATTTAAAACTGAATGAAGATGAAGAGTTGATGGAAGAGAAGCGAAAACTCGGTAACTACGAGCGTATTTTCTCATCGTTGCAATCAAGTTATTCTGCTCTTCAAGGCGATCAGAAAGGCCTTGATTGGATAGGGATGGTGGTTGGTTACCTTGAAGATGCGGCTGAACTAGATCCTGCCTACAAAGAATTGCACGAGTCAGTTTCGAATAGTTTTTACATATTGGAAGATGCATCACATAGCATGAGGAATGAATTGGATGCCCTGGAATTTGATCCACAGAGGCTCAATGAAATTGAAGATCGATTAAATGAAATTAATCAACTGAAACGGAAGTACGGTAAAACTGTTCAAGAAATCCTTGAGTATGCAGCGAAGATTGAAGAGGAAATAGAGACGTTGCAAAATAAGGAAACACACATCGGGCAGTTAGAAAAAGAGTTAACTTCCCTTAGGAAAGACTTAACGGTTGAGGCTAAAGAATTATCTTCCATTCGTCACAAATGGGCTATCAAATTAACGAAACTTATTCATAATGAGTTGAAAGACCTATATATGGCAAAGACTGTATTCGAGATAAGATTTGTTACTGACTTTGAACATTTTATGCGAAATGGTGCGGATAAAGCGGAATTTTATATTTCAACCAATCCGGGTGAGCCGCTTAAACCATTGTCAAAAATTGCTTCTGGTGGAGAACTTTCACGTATTATGCTTGCACTTAAGAGCATTTTCTCAAAACATCAAGGAATTACTTCCATCATTTTTGATGAAGTCGATACTGGTGTTAGTGGCAGAGTGGCTCAAGCCATAGCAGAAAAAATTTACAAAGTTGCAATAGATTCTCAAGTTCTTTGTATTTCGCATTTGCCTCAGGTTGCTGCAATGGCTGATACGCATTTATTTATTTCAAAGGTCACACGCTCTGGAAGAACGAAAACAGCTGTGTCCTCACTGTCAGAAAGCGATAAGATCAAGGAAATTGGTCGAATGATTTCTGGTGTAGAAATCACGGATTTAACAAAAAAACATGCCGAAGAATTACTTCATTTGGCAGCCGAAATGAAAATACCTTGAAAAGCTATCCATAACGGGTAGCTTTTTTATATTTATCTTAGTTATAAATGACTCTCAAGCAGGCAAAATTATAGATGTAGCCATTTTCGACGTGTGGATTAGAAGCGAGGAGAGTGAAAAGTTTGAAATTAGATCTACTTAGAAAGTTAATTGGTGGAATTCTCCTTGTTTCATTAATTGCCATTGGTTTTTCGAAACCGTTTCAACAATATATGAAAATGCCGAACAATGTTACAATTTTTGAAGGACAGGAGCTCACGTTTCCAAAGGCCTCTCCTGTTTCTGCATCGTTAACCTCTGATCAAGCGGGCATTGAATTAAAACAAGATAAGGATTCATTAGCAGTGCACGCAAGCAAATACGGCAATGATGAAATGTTACTTGAATTTGCGGGATTCCCAGTGAAAAAAGTTGACGTGAATGTATTAAAGAACTTTAAGGTAGTACCTGGAGGGCAATCGATCGGCGTAAAGCTTAATACTGTTGGTGTACTAGTCGTCGGACATCATCAAGTAAATACGGATGCTGGAAAGAAATCTCCTGGGGAATTGGCGGGAATTAAAGTAGGCGACATCATTACTCAAATAAACGGTACTAAAATTGAAAAAATGTCAGATGTCGCTCCGTTTGTTCAAGATGCAGGCGAAAGCGGAAAACCACTCGATTTAGTCATCACACGAGAAGAAGGAAAGATTTCAGCGAAGTTAACTCCTTTGAAGGAAAAAGGAGAAGATAACTTCAAACTTGGTTTATATATCCGCGATTCAGCGGCTGGTATTGGAACGATGACTTTCTTTCATCCGGAATCCAAGAAGTATGGTGCATTAGGTCATGTTATTTCTGACATGGATACAAAAAAACCAATCGTCGTGGAAGATGGAGAAATTGTAAGATCAACAGTCACTTCTATTGAAAAAGGGAGTCATGGCGACCCAGGTGAAAAACTAGCCAGATTCTCGTCAGATAAGGAAACAATCGGTAACATTACAAGAAATAGTCCTTTCGGAATTTTTGGAGAGCTTCATAAAGGGATGAAAAATGGCGTAATGGATAAAGCAATGCCAATATTGTTGTCCCATCAAGTAAAAGAAGGTCCAGCTCAAATTCTAACGGTAGTTGATAGTGATGAAGTTCAGTTATTTGACATTGAGATCGTAAGTACAATTCCACAAAAGTTCCCTGCAACAAAAGGAATGGTTATTAAGGTAACAGATCCTAAATTGCTTGAGAAAACGGGTGGAATTGTCCAAGGGATGAGTGGTAGTCCAATCATTCAGGATGGTAAGCTTGTAGGGGCGGTAACGCATGTTTTTGTAAATGATCCTACAAGTGGGTACGGAGTCCATATTGAATGGATGTTGAATGAAGCTGGAATTGACATATATGAAAAGCCTCATAAGAAGGCAAGTTAAGTTATTCAATCTGACGGGCAGCCATCAACTGCCCGTTTTTCTTTTAAATATAGACTTTGTGAGGTCTTATATTATCTGTCATTTAAGATAAATAAAGATTATTCGACAAAAAAGAGATGTTTTTCATGAGGGAAAGCGAATAAAGTCGAAAACTGAAGAAAATCAAAGAATACATAAGATTTTATACCTTTTTTGAGAAAAATTAAAAAAACGAAAGGAATTTTAGTTGCATTGTCGAATTTGTCATTTAGAATAGAAATTAGAGAAACTGAGAAAAGAGCGCATTATAGGAATCGAGGAGGAACCTGAGTTGAAAAAAATAAAAGTATGTGTTGTCGATGATAACAGGGAACTAGTTGGATTATTAGAGGACTATATTTCGTCCCAAGAAGATATGGAAGTAGTAGGAATTGCACATAATGGTCAAGAGTGTCTGGATATGATGGATAATGGCGCAGAGCCTGACGTTTTAGTCCTAGACATTATCATGCCTCACCTTGATGGGTTAGCTGTTCTTGAAAGAATGCGCGAAAAGAAAAATGCTTCTTTCCCTAATGTCATCATGTTAACTGCTTTTGGACAAGAAGATGTTACGAAAAAAGCTGTAGAGCTTGGTGCATCATATTTTATCCTGAAACCATTCGATATGGAGCATTTAGGAAATCACATCCGTCAAGTAAGTGGAAACAACAGTATGGTTTCTCGTAAATTCCCATCAACTAGCTTCCGCTCACAGCCAGATCCAAAACCGAAAAACCTCGATGCCAGCATAACTAGTATCATCCATGAAATTGGTGTGCCTGCACATATCAAAGGTTATATGTACTTAAGAGAAGCGATCAGCATGGTATATAATGATATTGAACTTCTCGGTTCTATTACAAAAGTTCTTTATCCAGACATCGCTAAGAAATACAACACAACCGCGAGCCGTGTTGAACGTGCGATTCGTCATGCGATTGAAGTGGCTTGGAGTCGCGGTAATATCGATTCAATCTCTACGTTGTTTGGTTACACTGTTAGCATGTCTAAAGCAAAACCGACAAACTCAGAATTCATCGCAATGGTCGCTGACAAGCTCCGCCTTGAGCATAAGGCTTCTTGAAAGGGTTAGAAATAAATAACATCAAAACAAAAACCTCTTTCCCGTGAAAGAGGTTTTTCAATGTGATATGTGGGTAGACAGAAGACGGAGCGAAGTCACGCCTTTCATTTGGATTAAATAAGTCATCATTGACGAGATAAATTTATGTTTTCCTGTGTTATGCTTATTAGGATTTAAGTCGCCACAGAAAAATGAAACTAAGGCTTAGTTACTTAATTCATGCATAATATTGAATAGGGGATTTTCTATTGGTCTTTCTTTTCTGCTTCAAGTTCCATCAGCTTTTTTAATAATATGTGCTGAGGCATGTGCATGATTTGTTCTATAGGCACATTAAGTTTTTTAGAAAGAGCAATAGCCGTATCGGCTGAAATTTGTAAAGGTTTCATTTTAAGCCTCCAATTTTTATAAGGGAAGTGGTAATATGACTAAAATTATAGCACACCGTGGCTATTCTGCGTTGTTTTCAGAGAATACAATGACTGCTTTCGTCGAAGCAGAAAAGAGCGGTGCAGAGGGTCTTGAAATTGATGTACAACTCACAAAAGATGGAGAACTGGTTGTAATTCACGATGAGAAGTTGGATCGAACGACTTCTGGAACCGGATGGGTTAAAGATTTTACATTTGCTGAAATCAGAAAACTAAATGCAAATATTCTTTTTAAGACACAAACGAAAAAAGAGCCGATCCCTTCATTGGTTGAGTTACTGGACTGGATAAAGTCAACAAATCTTATCTTAAACATTGAATTAAAAAATGGCATCCTCCCATATGAAGGTATGGAAGAAAAAGTTATAAGTTTGGTAAGAGCACATGATTTGTCGAGTAGAGTCATCATTTCTTCTTTTAATCATTATAGTATCGTCAAGAGTTTCCGTCTTGCTCCTGAGATTGAGACGGCCCCATTATATTCTGAAGGTCTTTATATGCCTTGGATTTACGCTCAATCGATTGGTGCCAAGGGGATACATCCCAAATATATTGCCGCGAATGATTTCATAGTAAAAAGCGCGATGGAAAATGGAATTGCAGTCAGACCATATACCGTTAACAAGGAATCGGAAATGCGACGCTTAATAAATGTTGGATGCTCCGCGTTTGTAACGGATGATCCTGTAAAAGCGCTGAAAATAAGAAAACAAAGTGAAAAGAGACCCTCGTAGGTCTCTTTTGTCATTTTTTGAAACGATTCTGTACTTTATTTCTTTTTCGGTCACGATGAAGGATGAAGCCAGCTACAAAGCCTAGGCCGATTAAGAAAAAGAGTAATCCTACAAGAAATTGTAGAGGTAGGAAGGGTATGGGCGGCTGAAGTACGCCAAAAACTGTATCACGCATTAACTTTATTCCAAGTGCAGCTATGAATCCAGGTACTAACATGATGATAAGAGCAATGATTCGTTGCATATATAAGTCCCTTTCAAAAAGCATATGTTCTCTCAAAAATCATATTACATGTAAGAAATTTGTCAAGTAACCTGTTCCATATTAGAATAGAGATGAAAAATATTGCAGAATAAATATTTAGAGCGTGAAATTTTTTTCTAAATTCAGGAAGTTTAAGTGTGGTTAGGAATCTTGCCATAAGGGGTAAACTGAAATGCAAAATGTAATTATCGTTGGGGCAGGAAAAGGCGGGACGGCTATCCTGCAGATATTGAATGAAACTGAAGTGCTAAATGTAAGGGCTGTCATTGACCGCAATGATGATGCGCCAGGCCTTTTGCTTGCCAAAAAATATAACATACTGACAGGTAAAGATTGGCGGAAGTATCTTACTGAAGACATTGATATCATCATAGAAGTAACAGGTGATGAATTAGTATTCAAGGAATTGTTAGAAGCTCGTGATAAGAATACAGTCCTCATTCCGGGAAGTGTGGCATATCTAATTGCACAACTAATGGAAGAAAAAGAAGAACTGGTTTCCAAGCATCGGAAAGAGTCATATAAGCATGATCTTATTTTTAACTCTACAGATGATGGGATGCTTGTTATTGATAAAGAAGGAACCGTTACTCTTTACAACGACAGGGCACAACAAATGATAGGTATTAGTAGGGAAGATGTTTTAGGGAAGCATATCACCAATATCATTCCTAAAAGCAGACTTACACACGTTATGGAAACACGGCGTCCTGAAGCGAACCAAGAGATGCTTCTAGATAATGGTGTCAAAATCATTACCACCCGAATTCCTATAATTGATGAAAAAGGTAGGCTAATCGGAGCGTTTGCGGTATTTAAGGATATTACAGAAGTGGTCAATCTTGCGGAAGAGATAACAAATCTAAAAGAAATCCAAACGATGCTCCAAGCAATCATCCAATCGAGCGATGATGCCATTTCAGTTGTAGATGAACATGGTCGTGGAATCCTAATCAATCCAGCATACACAAGAATAACAGGTCTTTCCCAAGAAGAAGTTATTGGACAACCTGCAACAACCGATATTTCCGAAGGTGAGAGTATGCATATGAAGGTCCTTCAAACTAGAAGGGCGATTCGAGGAACACCTATGCGTGTAGGTCCTAATAAAAAAGAAGTAGTTGTAAACGTTGCACCGATCATTGTTAAAGGAAAGTTAAAAGGTAGTGTTGGTGTTATCCACGATATGTCAGAAATCAAGTCTTTAAATCGTGAGTTAATTCGGGCGAGGCAAATTATCAGAAACCTTGAGGCCAAATATTCGTTTGAGGATATAATAGGGTTGTCCGAAGAAATGACACTTGCCATCGAGCAAGCCAAATTGGGTGCAAAAACCCCTGCAACAGTATTATTACGAGGCGAATCTGGGACAGGTAAGGAACTTTTTGCCCATGCCATTCATAACGCAAGTGATAGGAAATACAACAAGTTTATCAGAGTGAATTGTGCGGCTCTATCTGAATCATTGTTAGAAAGCGAATTGTTTGGTTATGAGGAAGGGGCATTTTCTGGTGCTAAACGTGGAGGAAGACGAGGGTTATTTGAGGAAGCGAATAATGGAAGTATCTTTCTTGATGAAATCGGTGAACTTTCAGCCAATACGCAAGCAAAATTGCTCAGGGTCCTGCAGGAACGTGAAATTGTTAGAGTCGGTGGTGCGAAATCTGTACCGATCAATGTTCGTGTGATTGCCGCGACAAATGTTAATTTAGAAAAGGGAATTGCAAATGGCTCTTTTCGGGAAGATTTATATTACAGGCTAAATCGTATGCCTATCCATATCCCGCCTTTACGGAAGCGAAAAGAGGAAATTCCTCTGCTTTGTGAGCGGCTCATTCAAAAAATCAATCAAGATTACGGAAGAAATGTTGAAGGTCTGACGGTTGATGCCATTGCTGAACTGCAGAAATATGAATGGCCTGGTAATGTAAGGGAACTTGAAAATATATTAGGCAGAGCCATCATTTTTATGAATTATCATGAAACAGTGATCGATGTCCAGCATTTGCCTGAACTCAAAAATAAGCAAAATGAAAAAGAAAATAGTTTTCGTATGGACGAATTGGAAGATTCTCATTCGTTGGCAGAAATGATGGATCGTTTTGAAGCTAATATTCTGCAAAATACATTAAATAAATTTGACGGAAATAAGACTTTAACAGCGAAAATGCTTGGATTATCGGTTAGGAATTTGTATTATAAACTCGAAAAGTATAAAATTGAAAAAAACAGCATGCAATAATTTTCATACCGCGCAGTTTTTTGCAGGGTGTTACTGAAGGAAATAAAGCGTTTTCAAACGATTCGTTTTGGCACGCTTCTTGCATTAATAATATATGTGTTGAGACAGCATGAGGAAAGTGAGGTAGATGACACTTGTTGTTAGATGCTCTTATCGAAAAAGCTTCGAGTTTTGTTGATAAAACAGTAGCAGTCGCTGCAGCAGAAGATGAAGAAGTCTTAGAAGCTGTAATAGACGCTGTCAGCAACAATCTCGCCAATTTTCTTTTGTTTGGTGATAAAGAAAAGATATTACATATTTTGAATGAGAAAAAACCAGGGTTTGCTGATAATGAAAGCATTATCATTACACATGCTAAAAATCCTGAGTTGGCTGCGGAACTTGCTGTTAAGGCGGTAAGGTTAAACGAAGCTGACGTTCTTATGAAGGGTAATATCGCCACAGCAGTTATTTTGAAAGCTGTTTTGAACAAAGAATATGGATTGCGAACAGGAAGTGTACTATCGCATGTGGCAGTGTTCGAGGTGCCGGGATTCGATCAATTGATCCTTCTGACTGACGCAGCTATGAACATCGCGCCTGATCTTGATCTAAAAGTTCAAATTACAAAGAATGCAGTTTCTATCGCTTCCGGTATTGGCATTGAGACACCAAAGGTTGCACCAATTGCTGCTGTGGAAGTGGTAAATCCAGCAATGCAGGCCACTCTCGATGCGGCGGTTTTAACTCAAATGAATAGAAGAGGTCAAATTACTGGCTGTATCATTGATGGTCCACTTGCTCTTGATAATGCAGTTTCTATACTAGCTGCAGAGCATAAAGGGATAAAGAGTGATGTAGCAGGTCAAGCAGACATTTTACTTGTTCCAACAATTGAGGTAGGAAACGCATTATATAAATCAATGGTCTATTTTGCAAAAGCAAAAGTCGGTGCTGTGATAGCAGGAGCAAAAGCTCCAATCGTATTAACCTCTAGAGCCGATTCTGCTGAAAGCAAACTTTATTCGTTAGCATTAGCATTATGCACTGCTTCTAAATAGAATTTTTTTTATAAATGGGGAGGAATAACAATGGAAATCTTCAAGTACTTAGAAAAATACGATTATGAGCAAGTGGTATTCTGTCAAGATAAGCAATCTGGATTAAAGGCTATTATTGCCATTCATGATACAACTTTAGGGCCAGCACTTGGTGGAACTCGTATGTGGACATACGAAAATGAGGAAGCGGCTATCGAAGATGCATTGCGTCTAGCTCGCGGTATGACTTATAAAAATGCGGCAGCAGGTTTGAATCTTGGTGGTGGTAAGACAGTTATTATCGGCGATCCTCGTAAAGACAAGAACGAAGAAATGTTCAGAGCTTTCGGCCGTTATATTCAAGGATTAAATGGTCGCTATATTACAGCTGAAGACGTAGGTACTACTGTAGCAGATATGGACTTGATCCACGAAGAAACAAATTTTGTAACAGGAATTTCTCCTGCATTCGGTTCATCTGGTAATCCTTCTCCTGTTACAGCTTATGGTGTATACAGAGGGATGAAAGCAGCAGCTAAAGAAGCATTCGGTACAGATTCACTTGAAGGTAAAGTAATTGCGGTTCAAGGCGTAGGAAACGTGGCATATACACTTTGCCGTCACTTACACGAAGAAGGCGCTCAACTAATTGTTACTGATATCAATAAAGAAGCTGTACAACGTGCAGTTGAAGAATTTGGTGCAAAAGCAGTTGATCCAAACGAAATTTATGGTGTTGAATGTGATATTTATGCACCTTGTGCTCTAGGAGCGGTCATCAATGATGAGACAATTCCGCAAATTAAGGCAAAGGTAATTGCAGGGGCAGCTAACAACCAGTTAAAAGATACAAGTCACGGGGATACAATTCACGAAATGGGAATCGTTTATGCGCCTGATTATGTAATCAATGCAGGTGGAGTAATTAACGTTGCTGATGAATTATATGGCTACAATCATGAACGTGCAATGAAGAAAGTTGAACAAATCTATGCAAACATTGAGAAAGTAATCGAAATCTCAAAACGTGATGGGATTCCTACTTACATGGCTGCTGATCGTATGGCAGAAGAAAGAATTGAAAAAATGCGCAATTCTCGCAGCCAATTCTTACTTAACGGCCATCATATCCTAAGCCACAGATAAGAAAAAAGTAAAAATGCAGCTGCTAGATTTAGTCTACAGTCAATAAGATAAATTCATTTAAGGAGAAAACGCTGGATGCATATTCAGCGTATTTCCCTTTAGGCTATGTTAAAGTGTTGATTTTCTGCACTTCATTGATTGGAGTGGAGGGCGCTTGACTCCTAGGGGATTAGCGTTACAGGCGAGACCCCACAGGAGCGATAGCGACGAGGAGGCTCGACGAACGCTCCTAGGAAAGCAAGCGACTGGAATGGAAATCACAGGCAAGTTTAACAGAGCTTCCCTTTAAAAGGTAGAGAAGAAAATAAAGCAATGTGGAGGTTTAAAAGTGCAGGACAAAGAATATCGAATTCTCGTCATCAACCCGGGCTCAACATCAACGAAAATAGGGGTTTTCGATAACGACATTTCTGTTTTAGAGAAAACAATTCGACACGAAACAGCGGAAATCGAATCATTTGCATCTATTATTGATCAGTATGAATTCCGAAAGAATACGATTCTAGAAGCACTGGACGAAGAAGGGATCAATATTTCCAAACTGAGTGCAGTATGTGGTCGTGGAGGGTTATTACGTCCTATTGAAGGTGGTACATATTCGGTTAATGATGCTATGCTAGCTGACCTTCGCGCAGGCTACTCAGGACAGCACGCTTCGAATCTTGGGGGAATCATTGCATATGAGATTGCCACAGCTTTGAACATCCCTTCTTTCATTGTAGATCCTGTTGTAGTAGATGAACTCGATCCAATTGCCCGTATTTCAGGTTTTTCTTTAATCGATAGAAAAAGTATTTTTCATGCCCTTAACCAAAAAGCGGTAGCTAGGCGCGTTGCAAAAGAGTTAGGAAAGAAGTATGAAGAACTGAATTTAATCGTTACTCACATGGGTGGAGGTATCACTGTTGGTGTCCATCGTGGTGGAAGAGTAATAGAAGTGAACAATGGGCTTCATGGGGACGGGCCTTTCAGTCCAGAACGTGCTGGAACAGTTCCTGCCGGAGATTTGGTAGCCCTTTGTTACTCGGGTGAATTTTACCGTGAAGAAGTCATGAAGAAACTTGTTGGCCAAGGTGGTCTAGTGGGCTACCTCGGGACTAACGATGCGGTAAAAGTGGAGAAAATGATTGAAAAAGGCGATGAAAAGGCTAAGTTGGTGTACGATGCAATGGCTTATCAAGTTGCTAAGGAAATTGGTGCAGCAAGTGCTGTTCTTTCAGGTAAAGTCGATGCCATTATATTGACCGGCGGTCTTGCCTATGGAAAAGGTTTTGTAAAAGCAATCAGTGATCGTATTAATTGGATCGCAGATGTCATTGTTCATCCCGGAGAAAATGAACTTCAAGCCCTTGCAGAAGGAACAATTCGAGTTTTAAGAGGAGAAGAAGCACCTAAGGAATACCCTGGAAATATAAAGAAGGTTTCAGCTAAGTAGGAGGAGGAATTTCATTGGCACAAGAATATGATTTGGTCATATTAGGTGGCGGAACAGGTGGTTACGTTGCTGCCATCCGCGCTTCACAGCTCGGATTAAAGACAGCTGTCGTTGAAAAAGGGAAGCTTGGCGGTACATGTTTGCATAATGGTTGCATTCCAAGTAAGGCCCTTTTAAGAAGTGCAGAAGTATATGCTACTGCTAAGAAGAGCGAAGAATTTGGAATAGTAACAAGTGAAGTTAGCGTTGATTTTAAGAAAGTCCAAGAGCGCAAAAATAAGATTACAGATCAACTTTTTAAAGGTGTCCAGCACTTGATGAAACAAGGGAAAATCGACGTTTATGAAGGGTTAGGAAGAATCTTGGGACCGTCGATTTTTTCACCAATGCCAGGAACGATTTCGGTTGAAATGAATAATGGTGAAGAAAATGAAATGCTTATCCCTAAAAACGTAATTGTGGCTACAGGTTCAAGACCTCGAACATTACCAGGCTTAGAAATTGACGGTAAACAAGTGATGACTTCTGATGAAGCTTTGCTCATGGAAGAACTACCTGAATCCATCATTATCGTTGGTGGTGGGGTAATCGGAATTGAATGGGCATCCATGCTGTCTGATTTCGGTGTAGATGTCACAGTCATCGAATTTGCGGATCGCATTGTTCCAACCGAGGACAAAGAAATCTCGAAAGAAATGCAAAGATTGATGAAGAAAAAAGGCGTTAAGATTGTAACAAGTGCGAAAGTGTTGCCAGAAACACTTACTAAAGGTGAAAAAGTCACTGTTAGTGCAGAAGTTAAAGGCGCACAAAAAGAATTTCATGCGGACAAATTGCTTGTTTCTGTTGGTCGCCAAGCAAATGTTGAAGGTATTGGTCTTGAAAACACAGAAATCCAACTCGAAAAGGGTTATATCGCAACGAATGAATTCTTCCAAACGAAAGAGTCTCATATCTATGCAATCGGTGACGTCATCGGCGGATTACAACTTGCACATGTGGCTTCACATGAGGGGATAACAGCTGTTGAACATATTGCAGGGCAAAATCCTTCACCAATGGACTATAGCCTTGTTTCAAAATGTATTTATAGTTCTCCGGAAGTTGCTAGTGTCGGATACACAGAAGACGAAGCGATTCAAAAAGGTTACAAGGTTAAAACAGGCAAGTTTTCATTTCGTGCAATTGGTAAAGCGCTTGTTTTTGGAGAATCTGACGGATTCGTCAAGATTGTTGCAGACGAAGAAACAGATGATATTCTTGGTGTTCATATGATTGGACCTCATGTGACGGATATGATCTCTGAAGCAGGTCTTGCGCGAGTATTAGATGCAACTCCTTGGGAAGTTGCCCATACCATTCATCCGCACCCAACTTTATCAGAAGCAATTGGAGAAGCGGCACTTGCAGTATACGGTAAGGCCATCCACTCTTAATATTGATCTTATGTACCCACTTAAATAAGTATGGAAAAATAGGAGGTTACTATAAATGGCTGAAAATCGTCATGAAGCTTTAGGTCTTAGTGATGCTAAAGTATTAGAAATCTATGAAACGATGCTAATGGCGCGTCGTATTGATGAGCGTATGTGGTTGTTAAATCGTGCTGGTAAGATTCCTTTTGTTATTTCTTGTCAAGGACAAGAGGCTGCACAAGTTGGGGCAGCATTTGCTCTGGATACTGAAAAGGACTATGTCCTTCCATATTACAGAGACATGGGTGTCGTTCTAACTTTTGGTATGACTCCGACTGAACTAATGCTTTCTGGTTTTGCTAAAGCAGAAGATCCGAACTCTGGCGGACGTCAGATGCCAGGTCACTTTGGACAAAAGAAAAACCGCATTGTAACAGGATCTTCCCCTGTAACAACTCAAGTTCCACATGCTGTTGGGATTGCGTTGGCTGGAAAAATGGAAGGCAAAGATCTTGTGACATTTGTTACCTTTGGTGAAGGATCATCCAACCAAGGTGATTTCCATGAAGGTGCTAACTTTGCTGGTGTACATAAGCTTCCGGTCATCTTTATGTGTGAAAACAATAAATATGCAATCTCTGTACCTATTGAAAAACAATTGGCATGTGAAAATGTATCAGACCGTGCGATTGGCTATGGTATGCCTGGTATCACAGTGGATGGAAATGATCCTCTAGAAGTCTATAAAGCTGTGAAAGAAGCGGCTGAACGTGGACGAAGAGGAGAAGGTCCGACATTAGTTGAAACAGTATCATATCGTTTAACTCCACACTCATCTGACGATGATGACAGAGCATATCGCGCACCAGACGAGGTTTCACAAGCAAAAACAAAAGATCCAATCATCACTTTTGGAGCTTATTTGAAAGAAACTGGTGTAATGAATGACGAACTAGAAAAAGAAATCAATGACCGTATCATGAAAATTGTTAATGATGCTACTGAATATGCAGAAAATGCGCCTTATGCAGAGCCTGAGAGTGCTATGAAATATGTATACGCAGAAGGTAAGGGGGACTACTAATGGCGGTAATTTCTTATATCGAAGCTGTAACAATGGCAATACGAGAAGAAATGGAAAGAGATTCAAGAGTATTTGTTCTTGGAGAAGATGTTGGTAAAAAGGGTGGAGTTTTTAAAGCGACAAACGGCCTTTACGAACAATTCGGCGAAGCGCGTGTACTTGATACGCCACTTGCAGAATCTGCTATTGCTGGCGTAGGAATCGGTGCAGCAATGTATGGAATGCGTCCGATCGCAGAAATGCAATTTGCTGACTTTATCATGCCTGCAGTCAACCAAATCATTTCTGAAGCTGCACGTATCCGTTATCGTTCCAACAACGACTGGAGCTGTCCGATGGTAATCCGTGCGCCTTATGGTGGTGGAGTTCATGGTGCACTTTATCACTCTCAATCAGTTGAAGCGGTATTTGCCAATCAACCTGGATTGAAAATTGTCATGCCTTCGACTCCTTATGATGTAAAAGGATTGTTAAAAGCAGCAATTCGTGATGAAGACCCTGTCTTATTCTTTGAACATAAACGTGCATACCGCTTGATCAAAGGGGAAGTCCCAACAGACGATTATGTACTTCCAATCGGTAAGGCAGATGTGAAACGTGAAGGTGAAGATATCACAGTTATTACTTACGGCTTATGCGTTCACTTTGCACTTCAAGCTGCAGAGCGCTTGGCAAAAGACGGCATTTCCGTTCACATTCTTGACTTAAGAACTGTTTACCCTCTTGATAAGGAAGCAATTATGGAAGCTACTTCTAAAACAGGAAAAGTGCTGCTTTTAACAGAAGACAATAAAGAAGGCAGTATCATGAGTGAAGTATCAGCTATTATTGCTGAGAACTGCCTGTTTGACCTTGACGCACCAGTCATGCGTTTGGCAGGTCCTGATATTCCCGCAATGCCTTATGCACCAACTATGGAAAAATATTTCATGGTTAACCCTGATAAAGTCGAAAAAGCAATGCGTGAACTTGCTGAATATTAATTGATCATTTTTAACTGAAAGTGTAGAAGGAGGTTTACACATTGGCTATTGAACAAATTAAAATGCCCCAACTTGGAGAGAGTGTGACAGAAGGCACAATCAGTAAGTGGTTGGTTTCTGTCGGAGACAAAGTAAACAAATATGATCCTCTAGCTGAAGTAATGACGGATAAGGTAAATGCAGAAGTACCTTCTTCCTTTGCGGGGGTAATTAAGGAACTGATAGCGGGAGACGGAGACACGCTTGCTGTTGGTGAAGTGATTTGTACGATTGAAGTAGATGGCGGTAATGTTTCTACTAGTGAAAGTATCAATACTGTAGCTGAGGCTCAAAAGACTGAAGAAACAAACGTAGCAACAGAAACTTCAACTGAACAAGGGAATAAGCTGCGTTATTCTCCAGCAGTCCTGAAGATTTCACAGGAAAATGGCATCGACCTTACGCAAGTTAAAGGTACGGGTGCAGCAGGAAGAATCACACGTAAAGACCTTTTAAAGTTGATTGAATCTGGAAACATTCCAAAAGCAGGACAAAAGACTGTAGAAACGAAAGAAGTAGTTTCTGAACCGGTTATCAATGATGCTCCTCCTGAAAATGTACCTGTTCAACCAGCAGTTTCTGCATCAAAACCAGCTAGTCCTACTCCTAGTGTTCCTGTTGTCCCAGGAGATATTGAAATCCCTGTAACAGGAATCCGTAAAGCGATTGCAGCAAACATGTTACGTAGTAAACATGAAGCACCACATGCCTGGACGATGATGGAAGTTGATGTGACAAACTTAGTAGAATACCGAAATGGAATCAAGAATGACTTTAAGAAAAAAGAAGGATTCAATTTAACTTTCTTCGCTTTCTTTGTTAAAGCTGTGGCTCAGGCATTGAAAGAATACCCACAAATCAATTCTATGTGGGCGGGAGATAAGATCATTCAGAAGAAAGACGTCAATATTTCTATTGCTGTTGCTACAGATGATGCATTATTTGTTCCAGTAATCAAGCATGCTGATGAAAAAACGATTAAAGGCATCGCTAGAGAGATTACAGAACTTGCAGTCAAAGTTCGTAATGGACAATTGAAATCAGAAGATATGCAAGGTGGAACGTTTACAGTAAACAATACTGGTTCATTTGGATCCGTTCAATCAATGGGTATTATCAATTACCCTCAAGCTGCGATCCTTCAAGTAGAATCAATCGTGAAGCGTCCTGTTGTTATGAATAATGGAATGATTGCTGTTCGTGACATGGTAAACCTTTGTATGTCTCTTGACCATCGTGTACTTGACGGTCTCGTTTGCGGCCGTTTCTTACAACGTGTGAAAGAAATTCTTGAAAATACATCAAAAGACACTACATCTGTTTATTAAAATAAGATTACCTTTCTAAAACCGCTATCCCTTGGATTAGCGGTTTTTCACTATCATTGCCCACTTTTAAAATGTATATTAAAATAAAGGTAGTAGACTTTTTAGAATTTTATCAATATTTTCGAAAAAGAGGGGAGTGAAAGCTGTCTTGTAAGAGACAGGTCGTTATGAACTCAAACAAAATGAAACAAACAACTTTTGAAGAAGCTAGTTATGAGAAATGGCAGGAAAAAGCGGAAGCAACTTTAAAAGGCAGGAAAATCGATTCTCTTGATACAAATACATACGAAAACATAGTCTTGAAACCGCTTTATTCCGAAGAAGATGGGGCGAGAAATGGCTATCCAGGGATTGAGGACTTCAGAAGGGGGAGTGGCATATTAGGTTATGTTGCTTCAAGTTGGAAGATTGCACAAGATATCCTATTCCACTCAATCGATGATTTGAACGAAAAGCTTAATAGAGTTTTTTCAAAAGGACAAACAGCTATCTCTTTTGATGTAAACGAAGAATTGTTTTCTTCAGAAAAAGAACTAGCTGCTGTCTTAATAAAACATGTAGCTCAATACCCTTTAGCGATAGATGCGAAAGGATTGCAACCAGCTTTTCTTTCCATCTTATTAAAGGCAGCAATTGATGAAGGCGTAACAGAGAAGGTAAGTGGCTATGTCGGTTTTGATCCGCTAACCATAATGGCTGAAGCGGGGACTATTCCAGAGGACCATTCCTTACTATTAGACCAATGGTGTAAAAATATTCAATATGCAGGTCAGCAACTTCCCAATCTTAGGACGGTCCTTGTAGATACCGCAGCATATAACAATACTGGTGCAAATGCTGTTCAAGAGCTTGCGGTTGCAATAGCAATGGGGAGCTATTATATAGAAAAACTTCTTGAACATGGAATGCAGTTGAATGAAATACTTGAAAAATTCATTTTCAAGTTTTCTATTGGTTCTAACTTCTTTATGGAAGTGGCTAAGCTAAGAGCGGCCCGTATTTTATGGAACAAAATTTCTGAAGCATATGGAGCACAAATAGATCGTGGAATGGAAATCACAGCTGAAACTTCTAGAATGAACAAGTCCCTTTTGGATTCTCGTGTGAACATGCTTCGTGCGGGCAATGAAGCATTTGCGGCAGTTCTTGGTGGTGTCCAATATTTGAAGGTTGGCTCGTACGATGAACTCTCTAAATCTTCTGAAATAGGAGAGCGGCTTGCTCGAAACACTCAGTGGATCTTAAAAGATGAGGTACATTTGCAAAAGGTTATAGATCCTGCAGGTGGCTCTTGGTATATCGAGAATTTGACGGAGGAATTGGCTGAAAAGGCGTGGGCTAAGTTTCAGAATATCGATGCCCAAGGTGGCATTCTTGAGGTATTGAAATCTGAAACCCTTCAAAAAGATATTGCTTTGGTTCGTCAACAAAGAGCGAAAGATGTACTTAATAGAAAGAAAAGTATTGTAGGCACGAATGTTTATGCAAATTTGGATGAGAAAGTATCCCAGGAGATTTTAAAACCATGTGGCCATTTATACACAAATGTTTCGTTAGAAGAACTCCTTCTAGAACTAGAACAAGGAAATGGAATCAGCCATCTTTTGAAAAAGAAAAAAAATTCAGCTGGAAATACATTTCAAGCTCTCAAAGGGATTCGGTTGTCCCGACCTTTTGAAGAAATGAGGCAAAAGGCAAGAAATTTAGCATTAAACAATGGTTGTGACCCGACAGTGGGGCTACTTTGTCTTGGAGAGTTAAAGGAATATAAACCACGGACCGATTTCGTGAGAGGTTTTTTAACAGCGGGAGGAGTCAAAGTCACCTTAAGTGAAAGTAACCTTTCATTAGAAGAAGCCAAAAGCTTCATAGAAAAATCTAATACGGAACACTTTTGCTTATGCGGTAGTGATGAGACATATCGGACCTTTGGAGTTCAGCTTGTTGAAAAACTCAAGCAATCATATCCAGAAAAGACGTTCTATTTAGCAGGGCTCCCAACTGCAGAAGATCAAGCAGTCTGGCTGGAAAAAGGTATAAAGCAATTTATTCATTTGAAGAGCAACTGTTACGAATCTTTATTGACATTACTAACAGAAATGGGGGCGGAAGTACATGAGGAATAAACCTAATTTCGCCAGCATTTCTCTTTTTGACACTCAGAAAGAGAAACGAATTTCAGACTGGAAAATAAAAGCTGAACAAGAAATTTCAAAATCAATCGATAATCTTTTGTTTGAAACAAATGAGCAAATCAATCTGAAACCGTTATATACAGAAGAAGACCTAGTAGGAATGGATCATCTCAATGATAAACCAGGAGTAGCGCCCTTCACACGCGGTCCGTATCCAACGATGTACGTAAATCGTCCATGGACGGTTAGGCAGTATGCAGGTTTCTCGACGGCGGAAGAAAGCAACGCTTTTTATCGAAGAAATCTTGCGATGGGTCAAAAAGGACTTTCTGTTGCTTTCGATTTGGCTACTCACCGCGGCTATGACTCTGATCATGAGCGAGTGGTTGGAGATGTTGGAAAAGCGGGTGTGGCGATCGACTCTGTGGAGGATATGAAAATATTGTTTGATGGAATTCCTCTCGATCAAATGTCGGTTTCAATGACGATGAACGGAGCGGTTCTTCCTGTCCTTGCTTTCTTTATCGTGACGGCTGAGGAGCAAGGAGTAGATAGCGCAAAACTTTCAGGCACAATCCAAAACGATATTTTAAAAGAATATATGGTTCGAAATACATATATTTATCCGCCTGATATGTCAATGAAAATTATTGCCGATATCTTTGAATATACTTCAAAAAATATGCCGAAATTCAACAGTATCAGTATTTCGGGTTATCACATGCAGGAAGCTGGAGCGCCAGCTGACATAGAATTGGCCTATACGCTTGCTGATGGACTGGAATATGTCCGCACTGGATTGAAGGCAGGTATAGAAATAGATACTTTTGCACCAAGGTTGTCGTTTTTCTGGGCAATCGGAATGAATTACTTCATGGAAGTAGCCAAAATGAGAGCAGCCCGTAGAATCTGGGCAAAGATGATGAAGTCGTTCAATCCTAAAAATGAAAAATCGATGGCATTGAGAACACACTCTCAAACATCGGGATGGAGTTTGACAGAACAGGACCCTTTCAATAATGTCATCCGTACTTTAATAGAAGCTCATGCAGCAGCGATGGGTCATACCCAATCATTGCATACGAATGCTTTGGATGAAGCAATAGCGTTACCTACCGATTTTTCAGCTAGAATTGCCCGTAATACGCAACTTTTCTTACAAGAAGAGTCTGGTATTACAAATGTTATTGACCCTTGGGGTGGTTCTTATTACGTTGAAACGCTGACGAATCAATTGATGGAGCGTGCGTGGGAACATATTGAAGAGATAGAGAGTCTTGGAGGAATGGCGAAAGCGATTGAAACTGGTCTTCCAAAGATGAAGATTGAAGAGGCGGCTGCAAGAAGGCAAGCTCAAATTGATTCCGGCAAAGAAGTAATCATTGGTGTGAATCAGTATAGACTAGAGCAAGAAGATGCACTGGAGATCCTTGAAGTTGATAATACGGCCGTCCGTTTAAAGCAGATTGAAAAACTGAACAGATTGAAAGCAGATCGCGTTGAAAGTAATGTTAAGGAAGCTCTTCAAGCGATTACTCAATCGGCTGAAAGCGGAGAAGGAAACCTTCTTGAACTTGCCGTACAAGCCGCAAGAGTAAGGGCTACCCTAGGGGAAATTTCGTATGCAATTGAAAAGGTTGCAGGTCGTCATAAAGCTATTATTCGCTCAATTAGTGGGGTATACAGTTCCTCCTATACGAATGATGATGAAATCGCTGTAGTGAAGGATATGACAGATGAATTTCTGGAAAATGAAGGCCGTAGACCCCGCATCATGATTGCGAAGATGGGACAAGATGGGCATGATAGAGGTGCCAAGGTTATTGCTACTGCTTTTGCTGACCTTGGATTTGATGTAGATATCGGTCCGCTTTTCCAAACTCCTGCAGAAACTGCCTTACAGGCTGTTGAAAATGATGTCCATGTCATTGGGATGAGTTCTTTGGCGGCTGGACACAAGACACTTCTACCTCAATTGAAGGAAGAATTACAGAAACTTGGTCGTGAGGATATCTTACTCGTCATTGGTGGGGTTATTCCAACACAAGACTATGAATTTTTATATGAAAATGGAGCTGCTGCCATTTTTGGACCTGGAACCGTTATCCCTATTGCTGCGCAAAAAGTAATTCAAGAGATATATAAGCAGTTAGGTTACGAGGAAGTGTCACTAGAAAATGGAGCAAAATAAGAAACGTCGAATTGTACCGAACCGCAAAAATGGACCTACGCTGGATGAGTTATATGAGGGTGTAATAACTCAAAATAGAGGATTATTAGCGCGTGCAATTACACTAATTGAAAGTAACGCTGAACATCATCATCAAGATGCGCAAGTCTTACTGCACAAAGTTCTTCCACACACTGGAAATTCCATTCGAATTGGAATTTCCGGTGTGCCGGGGGCCGGAAAAAGTACGTTTATTGAAGCCTTTGGATTACATTTGTGCCAATTAGGACACCGGGTAGCTGTATTGGCAGTCGACCCTAGTTCGAGTATAAGTGGTGGAAGTATTTTAGGTGATAAAACGAGGATGGAAGAATTATCACGTAACCCTCATGCCTTTATCAGGCCAAGTCCTACAGGAGGAAAACTTGGTGGTGTACACCGCAAAACAAAGGAGACGATACTTCTTTGCGAAGCTGCCGGATTCGATGTTATTCTTGTTGAAACCGTGGGTGTTGGTCAAAGCGAAGTAGCGATTCGTGGAATGGTAGATTTCTTCATGCTTTTAGCGCTAACGGGTGCTGGAGATGAATTGCAAGGAATGAAGAAAGGGATTATGGAAATTGCTGATGCCATTGTGGTGAACAAGGCTGATGGTTTAAATAAAGTGCGATCCATTCAAACGGCAATGGAATATAATCGCATTCTCCACTTCCTCCAACCTGCTACAGAAGGGTGGACAACAAAGGCTTTTACATGTTCAGCAATCGAAAAAGAAGGGATTTCGGAAATTTGGAATGTCGTCAAGAAATTTTCGGAGTTGGGTAAGGGAAGCGGGACTTTCTATAACAGACGCAAGAGTCAGTCCAAAGAATGGGTACATGCACTTATTACCGATCATCTTCATTTCCGTTTTTTCCATCATCCTGAAGTAAAACAGTTATTACCAGAAGTTGAACATGGCGTGATAGAAGGTGAATTAACGGCCTCTTCAGGCGTGGAGCAATTAATTCAAGTTTTTCTTAGTAGCGGAAAATAGAGAAAGGACAGCTCCATTTTCGTGGTGGCCATCCTCTCATAAAGTATGATGGGTTACATTCTTGATGTGTTTTTAATATAACCTTTCTATAGGTAACTTAAACTTTTTTCTCAAAACATTTCACTTTAATGGAAACCACCTCATGGAATTGGTATGATGATAAGGATAATGGTTATTAAAAGGAGTGACATATATTGAATATGGATTTTAATTTTTTTATGAACGATGTCGTTAAACAGGCACGTCAGGATATGGTTGAATCAGGTTATACAGAACTAACTACTCCAGATGGTGTGGAGGAGGCTTTTTCGAAAAAAGGTACAACTTTAGTCATGATCAATTCTGTATGCGGTTGTGCAGGTGGAATTGCCCGTCCGGCTGCAGCACATTCAGTGCATTATGATAAGCGTCCTGATCACCTCGTTACCGTGTTTGCGGGACAAGATAAAGAAGCAACAGAAAAGGCACGTTCTTATTTCACAGGTTATCCGCCTTCATCGCCATCTTTCGCACTTTTAAAAGACGGCAAAATTTGTACAATGATTGAGCGTCATGAAATCGAAGGCTTTGATGCAATGAATGTTGTATCTAAACTGCAGCAGGCATTTGAACAATATTGTGAAGAATATTAATTTGAAAGCTTATCCCACTTCTGGGATGGGCTTTTTTTATGTAATAAAGTATAAAAACCTATAAAATTTCACAATTTATTTGAGTGTAGATACAGCACGAAATATGCTACACCAATGAATTATGCTCTATGATATCTTTTTGAAATAGTCTATAAAGATTGTTCAATTAGATGGAATAAATCAGTTGCGTTTGTGCCTTAATCTCTTTCAGAATAATAAAATTATTTTTTAGTAAAGTAAATTTTTAATAATTTTATTGCATAAATATAAACTTGTGTTAAAATTCATTTAGGTGAATAAATATTAATTCTAGTTTTTACTTGTGTTTTGCTAGTCTTTCACTATAAAATATTTTTAATTAAGAAAAATAATAATTTTCAGTAAAATTATAGGGGGAAAACAAATATGAAAAAAAGTATTAGTATTTTCTTAATGTCTATCTTGGTTGTTGGATTACTTGCGGCATGTGGAACAGGCGGCAAAGAGTCAAATAATGCTACAGGCAAAAAAGAAGATGACAAGAAAGTTTTAGTAATGGGTACATCAGCTGACTATCCTCCATTTGAATATGTTGATACAGCTAAAGGTGAAGAAATTATCGGTTTTGATATTGATCTTGCTAAAGCTATTGCAAAAAAAGCTGGATATGAAATTCAAGTAAAAGACATTGATTTCAATGGATTAATTCCAGCGATTGAAGCTGGACAAGTAGACTTCGTATTAGCTGGTATGACTCCAACTGAAGAACGTAAGAAAAACGTTGATTTCAGCGATATCTATTATGTAGCTAAGAACATGATTGTTTCAAAGAAAGATAGCGGCATTAAGACAGTCGAAGACCTAAAGGGTAAAACATTGGGAGTTCAATTAGCTTCAATTCAAGAAGGTGAAGCTGAAGAAATGGCGAAAACCATTGACGGCCTTAAGGTTGAAAACCGTAATCGTATTCCTGAAATCATCCAAGAAATCAAAGCAGGCCGTTTTGATGCAGCTATGATTGAAGATACAGTTGCAAAAGGATACTTTAAAAAGAATCCAGACCTTAGCGGGTTCACAATGGAAGTTTCTGAAGAAGAAGCAGGTTCGGCAATTGCTTTCCCTAAGGATAGCAAATTAACTGAAGACTTTAATAAGGCATTAAATGAAATGAAAGAAAACGGCGAAGTTGACAAGCTAATTGTTAAGTGGTTTGGCGGAGAGTGATTCGAAGTTTCTTGCATGCCATTAACGTTCAGAGGGGAACATCTCTCTGAACGTTTTTATTCTTGGAGGAGATTTACTTTTTTTGTAAAAGGTGTGTCCCAAACGAATCGCAGTGCTCTTTAAAGAAAAGATAGAAAGGTTGGATATTAATGAATTTGAATTTTCTAGATATCCTACCATCCGTCCCTTACATATTAGAAGGCGTGGGAGTAACCCTCCGCATTGTCCTTGTGGCCGGATTGTTAGGATTTATTCTCGGTATCATTTTAGCTTTATTTAAAATAAGTTCAGTAAAAGTATTAAATTGGTTTGCGGATGCTTATACCTCTGTTTTCCGTGGCACTCCGCTAATTCTTCAGCTTATGCTTATATATTATGGTTCTCCTCAAATTGTTGGATATCAAATAGAGCCATATACGGCAGCTGTCTTAGCGTTTGCACTTAACTCAGGAGCGTATATTTCTGAAGTGATTCGCGGTGGGATTTTGGCAGTGGATAAAGGGCAACGAGAAGCGGCAATGGCTCTTGGAGTCCCTTATAAGAAAATGATGTGGGATATCATCCTGCCTCAAGCACTAAAAAATATCCTTCCAGCACTAATGAATGAATTTATTACATTAACGAAAGAATCAGCCATTGTATCAGTCATTGCAATTAATGATATTATGCGTCGTTCATACATTGTTGGTGGGGACAAGTTCTCGTTTTTTGAACCGCTCCTATTTGCCGGCCTCATTTACTATCTGATGGTCATTATCTTAACATTGGTAGGAAAAGCAATCGAAAGGAGAATGAGACGCAGTGATTAAGATAGATGATTTACACAAATATTTCGGTAAACTCGAGGTCTTAAAGGGAATATCGACAAGCATAAATGAAGGCGAAGTAGTAGCTATCATTGGTCCATCTGGGTCCGGTAAATCCACTTTCCTGCGTTGTATGAACCTTCTGGAAACACCTACGAGCGGGCGCATTTGGATTGGCGATGACGAAGTTACAAATAAGAACACAAATATCATGAAGGTCCGTCAAAATGTAGGGATGGTATTTCAACATTTTCACTTATTCCCGCATAAGACAGTTCTTCAAAACCTTACTTATGCACCGATGAAAGTGAAGGGTATTTCAAAGCAAGAAGCTGAAAAGATCGGTCATGAACTTTTAGCTAAAGTTGGATTATCTGAAAAAGCGAACGAATACCCTACTAGACTTTCTGGCGGACAAAAACAGCGTGTTGCCATAGCACGGGCTCTGGCAATGCAACCGGACGTAATGCTGTTTGATGAGCCAACATCGGCGCTTGATCCAGAGATGGTAAAAGAGGTATTGGAAGTTATGAAATCCCTTGCCCACACAGGCATGACAATGGCGATTGTAACTCATGAAATGGGATTTGCCCGTGAAGTAGCTGATCGCGTTCTGTTCTTAGATGGCGGAGTCCTTGTAGAAGATGCTCCTCCAGAAGAATTTTTCAATAATCCTAAGAGCAAACGTGCACAGGATTTCTTGCAAAAAATGCTATAGAAGATATATGCTATGGAAAAGATGATCTTATAGGTCATCTTTTTTCAGGTTTAGAATGATTAAATAAGACCATTTGGATTACTTTCTAAAAGTTCCTAATCTATATTTGAGAGAAATCAATGAATAGAATGTAGACAATATTTGTTTCATTGGAGATTTTTGAGGAGATGAATAATGAAGTTTCGTATAGGTTACCGAACGCTGAAAACAGCGGTTGGTACAGCAATCAGTATCATCATAGCCCAACAATTTGGACTAGAAAACTATGTTTCGGCAGGAATTCTTACGATTTTATGTATTCAAGTTACTAAACTTAAGTCATTGCGTACCTCTTGGGACAGATTCTTGGCTTGTGTCCTGGCAATGCCTTTCTCAGCGATCCTCTTTGAGGGAATTGCTTATCATCCAATCGTAATCGGGTTGATGTTATTATTTTTCATTCCA
The DNA here is from genome assembly GCF_900115925.1 of Bacillus sp. cl95. Classification (GTDB taxonomy): domain Bacteria; phylum Bacillota; class Bacilli; order Bacillales; family Cytobacillaceae; genus Neobacillus_A. The sequence goes on from NZ_FOYF01000002.1 coordinate 505,445, forward strand.
ACAATCGTGATGTTTCGTGCTCAAGACGGTATTGTCACAAGCAGCGTTATCATACTGCATATTTATTCTGCCGGACAGGTGACGAATTCGTTGTTCTTGAATGAGTTCGGTGTCATCATCATCGGGATTGGAGTAGCTCTCCTAATGAATTTATACATGCCAAGTGTGGATCGTAAATTGGAAGAATATCAAAAAGAAATTGAAAAAAATTTTAAGATCATATTTTGTGAGATGGTCAGTTACTTAAGAGACCACGACAGCAAATGGGCAGGTAAGGAAATTACTGAAACGGCGACCTTATTGGATGAGGCTAAGACGCTTTCCTTTAAAGATGTTCAAAATCATTTTCTTCGTCACGAGAATCATTATTACCATTACTTTAAAATGAGGGAAAAACAGTTCGAAATCATTGAGAGAACTTTGCCCCTCGTTACATCACTCACACTAACAGTAGAACAAAGCAAAATGATGGCTGAGTTTATCGAGGAACTAGCCGATAATATCCACCCGGGAAATACTGCGCTCTTTTTTATTGGAAAACTGCAAAAAATGAAAGCTGAATTTAGCGAGATGGAGCTTCCCAGAACAAGAGATGAGTTTGAAACGAGAGCAGCTTTATTTCAACTCATGAATGAAATTCAACATTATTTACATCTAAAAAGTCTTTTTAAGGGAATTCCTAATCAACCATCGAATCAAAAGAACCTATATGATGCAAACTAGAAGTAAAAAGTTGGCAGGTGATGATGATGGTGAAACTGACCATGACTTTTCTTTTTACTTTTTTTATTTCCCCTCTTTGGCCGTTGGGTCCCAACCCGATACCTGGAGAGCCATTTGTGATTGTGAACAAGCAATCCAATGAGGTAGTCTTTATTCAGGATAATCGTATTCAAACGATTATCAGCGCAGCGACAGGGAAAACAGCAGACTTAACACCTGAAGGATTATTTACGGTTACAGTAAAGGCTAAAAATCCATATTATCGGAAGAAAGATATACATGGTGGAGACCCTTCTAATCCTTTGGGAACAAGATGGATTGGCTTTGATGCAAAAGGCACGGATGGAAGGACATTTGGAATCCATGGAACGAACGATCCTCAATCGATAGGAAAGTATGTTTCTCAAGGTTGTATTCGCCTGCAGAATGAAGCTATTGAATCCATTTTCGAATTTATTCCGCTTGGTACAAAGATATTAGTAGTGCCCAAGGCTGATTCATATGAAGACATTGCAAGAGAGTATGGAGCAATACAATAGAAAACCAATTGCAAATTAGTAGCAGCAAAAAGGACTGTCACATATCTCGTGACAGTCCTTTTGTTTCCAATAATTTATTAAAAAAGAGAAGCAAGTCCAATTAATAGAGTGGATGCTAGCATAGCAAACAACATCAAATAGACGATTACTTTTTGCATTTTACGATTTGACATTTTATTCACCTCTTTCAAAGAAATCCAAGTTTCACCCTTATATTTATTTTACTTTTAAAAGCCTATTCTCACAACTGCTTAAATTAGGAAGGAATTACGACATTTTTCTCGAATACTAAAATTGTCGAATAAAAAAGAAACTTCTAAATTGGAGTGAAATTTATGATTAAAAAAATCGATCATATTGGAATAGCCGTACATTCAATAGAATCTTCTCTGCCATTTTATTCAGATGTTCTTAAGCTTCCGCTTCTTTCAATTGAAGAGGTAGAAAGTGAACAAGTGAAAATTGCTTTTTTACAAGCAGGAGAAACAAAATTGGAATTGCTTGAATCCACTCATCCGGAAAGTCCGATTGCTAAGTTTATCGAAAAACGCGGTGAAGGTATACATCATGTGGCATTAGGAGTGACATCCATCGAGGAACGAATTTCTGAGATTAGGGAAAATGGAATAAAAATGATCAACGAAGAGCCTAAGATCGGTGCGGGAGGAGCATCTGTAGCCTTTATGCATCCTAAATCAACAGGTGGAGTATTATTTGAGCTTTGTGAAAAGAAAGGGTTGAATGTGAAATCATGACAAACATCTATGACAAAATTAATGAATTATATGATAAGCGACGGGAAGTTGAGTTAGGCGGTGGTGATGAGAGAATCGAAAAACAACATGAAAAAGGCAAGTTGACTGCTCGTGAAAGAATTGAGCTATTAGTGGATGAAGGAAGTTTTATCGAATTAAATCCATTTCTTGAACACCGCTGTACAGATTTTGGATTAGAAGGTCAAAAAGGACCTGGCGATGGTGTTGTGACTGGTTACGGAAAAGTGAATGGGCGACCAATCTATTTATTCTCCCAAGACTTTACTGTTTTTGGCGGTGCCTTGGGTGAAATGCATGCAAAGAAGATAGCAAATGTGATGGATTTAGCGGCCAAAAATGGTGCTCCGTTCATTGGTCTAAACGACTCAGGTGGTGCGAGAATCCAGGAGGGAGTTGTTTCCCTGGATGGCTACGGACACATCTTCTACCGTAACGCCATCTATTCCGGTGTCATTCCGCAAATCTCTGTCATCATGGGCCCATGCGCTGGTGGTGCGGTTTATTCGCCAGCCATTACGGATTTTGTTTTTATGGTTGAAAAAACAAGCCAGATGTTCATTACGGGTCCTAAAGTCATTGAGACGGTGACAGGTGAAAAGATTTCTCCTGAAGATCTTGGTGGAGCGAAAGTACATAACTCAATTAGTGGAAATGCCCATTTCCGAAGCGAAAGTGAAGAGGAAGTGCTGATGATGGTACGTCAATTGCTAAGCTATCTCCCTCAAAATAACGAAGAAAAGCCTCCGCGTCTTGATGGGTTGACAGAAAACGATGACCGTCCTGATTTAGTGGATGTTGTACCTTTTGATGCAATCAGACCTTACGATGTGAGGAAGGTTGTAGAACAAGTGGTGGATGAAGGTTCATTTATGGAGATTCATCAGGATTTTGCGAAAAACATTGTTGTCGGTTTAGCTAGGATCAAGGGAGAGTCTGTTGGACTTGTCTGCAATCAGCCTAAATTTATGGCGGGTGGTTTAGATATTGACTCATCGGACAAAGCATCAAGATTCATTAGATTTTGTGATTCTTTCAATATACCTATTATTACTTTTGAAGACGTTACTGGGTTCTTCCCTGGCGTTAAGCAGGAGCATGGAGGAATCATCAGACACGGAGCAAAAATCCTTTACGCTTATTCCGAAGCGACTGTGCCAAAGCTGACGGTAATCCTACGAAAAGCTTATGGTGGTGCTTACGTTGCGTTGAATAGTAAATCAATCGGCGCAGACCTTGTGTTTGCATGGCCTAATGCAGAAATTGCCGTCATGGGCCCACAAGGAGCAGCTAATATTATCTTCGCAAGAGAGATTCAAAACAGTGAAGATCCTGAGGCGGTTAGAGCGCAAAAAATTGAAGAGTATCGTGAAAAGTTTGCCAACCCTTATGTGGCAGCAAGCAGAGGAATGGTCGACGATGTCATTGATCCTCGTGATACGAGAATCAAGATCATTCAGGCGCTTGAAATGCTTCGCAATAAAAAAGAGTCGAGACCGGCAAAAAAACATGGAAATATCCCATTGTAATTGTTCACGTTCATTGGCTGAAAGTTTGGTTTCATGTATACTGATATAGTGAGTACATAATACGGAGGTTTCTAACAATGATTAATCATGAACGCTTATTAAATGAATTTTTAGAACTCGTGCAAATTGATTCTGAAACTAAATATGAAACAGAAATTGCCAAAGTTCTAAAACAAAAATTCTCTGATCTTGGTGTGGATGTTTTCGAAGATGATACAACTGCCGTAACTGGGCATGGTGCAGGTAATTTAATCTGTACCTTGCAAGGTACAAAAGAAGGGGTAGATACAATCTATTTCACTTCTCATATGGATACAGTTGTCCCTGCAAGAGGTGTAAAGCCTTCTATTAAAGACGGTTATGTTGTCACTGATGGAACAACAATTCTGGGTGCAGATGATAAAACTGGTTTAGCTGTTATGCTTGAAACGATTCGTGTCCTGAAAGAACAAAATCTTCCTCATGGAACAATCCAATTCATTATTACAGTTGGAGAAGAGTCTGGCTTAGTAGGAGCAAAAGCTTTAGACCCTTCCCTTGTAAAGGCGAAGTTTGGCTATGCATTGGACAGTGACGGCGCAGTTGGTAACATCATTGTTGCTGCACCTACTCAAGCTAAAGTGAATACAGTCATTTATGGAAAGACTGCTCATGCTGGGGTAGCTCCTGAAAAAGGTGTTTCTGCTATCACAATCGCTGCAAAGGCGATTGCAAAAATGCCACTTGGAAGAATTGATGAAGAAACGACTGCCAATATTGGAAGATTCGAAGGCGGAAAGCAAACGAACATCGTTTGTGACCGTGTAGATATTTTAGCTGAAGCACGTTCATTGCTTCCTGAGAAGATGGAAGCTCAAGTTCAAAAGATGAAAGAAGCTTTTGAAACGGTTGCAGAGCAAATGGGCGGAAGAGCAGAAGTAGATGTTCAGGTTATGTATCCTGGCTTTAAATTTGGCGCAGGTGACCACGTTGTTGAAGTGGCACGTAAAGCAGCAGCGAAAATTGGTCGCAGTTGTGAGTTGCTTCATAGCGGTGGCGGCAGTGATGCCAACGTAATCGCAGGTTTCGGTGTACCTACGGTTAACCTAGCTGTAGGTTATGAAGAAATCCATACGACAAATGAGCGTATGCCAATTGAAGAGTTAGGGAAACTTGCTGAAATGGTTCTTGCAATTATTGAGGAAGTTTCTGCTTAATCGTTTTTACAGCCTCTGCGGGCAATGCCTGCTTAGGCTGTATTTTTAAGGTAGGAGGATTGGACATGTCAGAAACGAATAAGTCTGTTGTTTTTCAAGTTGGTAATGAGGAATATGCCATTCAAATTCAATATGTCATTTCGATTGAAAAAATGGAAAGCATTACTCCGATTCCACATTTGCCTGAGTATGTTAAAGGTATTGTCGAAGTAAGAGGCGAGTTAATCCCGGTTATTGATTTTGAGAGCATTCTATACAATCGTCCATTGCTAGTGAATGAAAATGCGAGATTAATAGTGTTGAAAACGGATGAAATTTCCCTTGCTGTCCTTGTAAATGAGGCGAAAGAAATTATTGATATCCCAGAAGAAAAGCTGAAGCAAGTTGGATTGATAACATATTCAAAAACATCCTATTTCGTAGGGGTTGCAAACCTTGATCATAGATTGATCACTGTGATAAATCCTTCCTCCTTATTAAAATCTCTCGAAGGAATTGAGGAAATTAAGGATTACATGGCAAGCTACGTTTAATATCGAGCCCTCGTCGTTTGACGGGGGTTCATTTCTTTTTATGGAATTTCTAAATTAAAAGTCATCCGCCTCCAGCGCCTTTGGTTCTTGGTACCTTATCTTTTTTTTGATAGAATGAACCTATTATATTGAAGGATGTGCGATCGGCATGAAAGAGATGTATCCTAAAAACGGCCGAGTCATTTTACATGTCGATATGAACAGTTTCTATGCCTCAGTAGAGATGGCGTATGATCCTAAGCTTAACGGTAAGCCATTGGCGATTGCGGGAAATGTGGAGGAGAGACGCGGAATAATTGTTACTTGTAGCTATGAAGCTAGAAGTTTCGGTGTAAAGACGACAATGCCACTTTGGGAAGCGAAAAAACTGTGTCCGCATCTAGTCATAATGAAACCTAATTTCGAAAGATATCGAGCGGCTTCGATGGCGATGTTCGAAATCCTGCGTGAATATACGGAACTCGTTGAACCTGTTTCCATTGATGAGGGGTATATGGATATCACTTCTTGTTATGAAACGGGCAGTCCTATTGAAATAGCCCAGCAAATTCAAAGTCAAATTCTCAATCAATTAAGCTTGCCTTGCAGCATCGGAATTGCCCCAAATAAGTTCTTGGCAAAGATGGCTTCGGACTTTAAGAAGCCCATGGGCATTACTGTTTTGAGAAAACGCGATATTCCTGCTGTTCTTTGGCCTTTGAATGCAGGAGAAATGCACGGAGTAGGAAATAAGACAGCTGAGAAACTATCAACAATAGGGATTCAGACGATAGGTGACCTAGCTAAAGCTAATGACGTCCAACTTAAGTCACTTCTAGGCATCAATGGACCACGTCTCAAAGATCGAGCGAATGGAATAGATCCAAGACAAGTTGATCCAGAAGCCGTTTCGGACTTCAAGAGCATCGGCAATTCTACGACACTCCCACGCGATGTCTCAACTCAGCATGAACTATTGAAAGTAATAGATAGTTTGTCTGAAAAAGTTTCGGTGAGATTAAAGCGAAAAAAAGTTGTTGGTTCAAGTCTCAGCATCACCATTCGTTATAAGAACCGCATGACTGTTACAAGAAGCAGGAAACTCCTAAATACAGTGAACAAACAAGATGAAATTAGTTCGATTGCCAAAAGCCTATTTCTCAAGCATTGGACAGGTGATTCTGTAAGGTTGTTAGGAGTTACTTGTACAGATCTTGTTGATTATGATCATGCGGTACGGCAATTAGATTTGTTTTCCTATGAGAATGAAGCAAAGAAGGAACCATTATACAAAACCCTTAATCAATTGCGCGAAAAGTTCGGTAAGGATATAATCGATCATGCCGGTATGCATACGAAAGATTCTCCGAATATTGGGACTGAAACCAGTTTCAATAAAGATTTTTTGAGGGATTTTCCAAATAAGCAAAGTGAAGAAAAATAGCTGTTTAGACGATTAATGGCCAGCTGTTTTGGTGAAAAATAATGCTTTAGAGTGGAGTAAAAAGATGCCCGGAAATCGTATGATTTTCGGGCATCTTTTTGGATACGCTACAGATTGAAAGTGTTAGCATGAATATTCGTAGATTTTTTCTTGATGATTAAAACAAACATACTTGCGAGTAAACAAAACGATCCTGCCATGATGAAAGCCCAAGTATAGGAGCTAAGTACCTTATAGATAATACCGCCACCAAACGCTGCGAGTGCTCCTCCAGCTTGATGGGCTGCGAATATCCACCCGTAGACGATTCCGCTTTTATTTTCTCCAAAAATTTGTCTTGAAATTCCGATTGTGGGTGGTACAGTTGCTATCCAATCCAAACCATAAAAGATTGAAAAGACGATTAAGAGAGTGGTAGATCCTTCTAAAAGCGCAAATGGAAGAAGTAAGAGGGAAATTCCCCTTAGTGAGTAATACCAAAACAAGAGCCAACGGTTATCAAACCGATCTGACAACCACCCAGATATGGTTGTACCAATCAGGTCAAAAACTCCCATAAATGATAGCAATCCTGCTGCCGTTATAACAGGGATCCCAAAACTAATGCAGACGGGAATAAAGTGGGTGCCGATTAATCCGCTCGTTGACAATCCGCATATGAAAAAGCTTCCTGACAACAGCCAAAATTCTTTTACTTTTACGGCTTCTCTAAGTGTAAGAAATGCCATTGTTATAGGATTTTGTTTTTGTTTTACATGTAGGTTTATCTGTTCATTTTCTTGTCCATATGGAAGAATCCCTACATCTTTTGGTTCGTTTTTCATGAAAAATAAAATAATAACGAGCATGATGATACTAAGTAGTAAAATGAGGCTGATTCCCCAACGCCATGAAAAGTTTGTTTCAATGGAGGCCAACGCAGGCAATAATATCAGTTGCCCCGTTGCCGTACTTGCAGTCAACACCCCGATTGCCAGTCCGCGCCTTTTTACAAACCATTTATTTGCAACATATGTACTAAGTACGGTTAGGAATACACCAGATCCTAGACCAATAATGATTCCCCAAATTAAAATCAGATGCCATGCTTCCTTCATCACGAACGTTAATAAAATTCCCGTTATCAGTGTAGTCATGGCCATAATCATCATTCGCTTCATACCCCATATTTCAATTAAGGCAGCCATGAAGGGGCCAGACAGACCATAAAGCAATAAGCTTATGGCAAATGCCATTGAAATGAACGCACGATCCCAGCCGAATTCGGTTTCAAAAGGGACCATGAATACTCCAGAGGATGAGCGGATTATTCCTGCGACAATAATTGAAAAGAAAGCAATCATAAGGACAACCCAGCTATAATGTATCCGTTTCATCGTTTCACCATCACTTTATATTTATTAATTCAAAATATTATAACATGACAAAAGATAGTAGGTTTCATTTCTTAGGGCTATGTTAAAGTGCATTGTTGATTTCTGAAATTTGTTGATTCGGGCGGATGGTGCTTGACTCCTCCTCGAAAATCCTCATGATGCTATCGTATCTTTTCATGCGATATAAATTTATCAAAGTTTTGCTTGTGCTACTGCCTTTCTCGTGCGTGGATTCTTCGAGGAAATTCATCAATGTCCAAGACGAATTTGTTCATGAAAAAGCCGGCATTAGGGATTATCATGGACAAAATTGTCCTCGTAAAGCAAGCTACTGGAGCGGAAATCAACAGTCAGGATTAATAGAGCATATTTTTCCAGGAAAATCGACGGGTGTTTCTCTGATTTCATGCTTTTTAAAAAAGCTTCATATGAACTTAGCGAATAAATTTTTGAAAACGTTGATTACCCTAAAAAAACAGGCGATAACATTTTTGAAAATGGCGATTACGATTAAAAAACAGGAGTATAAAAAAGGTCATAAACCCCTTAAGGGTATATAGAAGTATATTTATATCCACTTAAAAAGCGATTATTACTCCAAAATCTCCATATTTAATCATGCAAGTTTACGTACAAGTAGATATTTCGTGCCTTCTGTCAGAATTTCTAAATAATATAGGTAAATTAAAGTGATTTGTTGATTTTTTGCACTATGTTAGCTCGATAGGACAACATACAAAATTAATAGAGCCTTACTCTAAGAAACGAGAGCAGAAAAAAAGCAATGAATGCTATTAGACATTCACTGCTTCCATTTTGGTGATTAGTTTGACATACCTTCGAGTAAGAGCACGCGTGCAGGGGACGCGTCTGTACCCTGAAGTTTAAGGGGAGCAGCAACCATGAAGTATTCTCCGGCTGAAACTTCCTTCAACTGCAGGCCTTCCATGATAATGATATCTTGACCCATCAAAGCACGGTGAGTAGGATGACCTTCTTGTGCTCTCTCAATTCCAAGTGCATCAATGCCGATACCGCTGATTCCTTTTTCGACTAAATAGACAGCCGCATCTTCTGCTACATAGATGAACTCAAAATTGAAGCCTTCATCAAACGAATTTTTTGTTTTTAAGAGAATGAAATCGTCCTTCTCAATATGAAGGTCTTCCAAGTCTGCTTTCGTTACTTTTTCGTTTACAGATGAAAGATCCAACACTTTACACTGACGAACAAGACGTTCTAAAGGAATTGTTTCAAAGGTTTTTCCTTCATTGATCATATGAAGGGGAGCATCAATGTGCGTCCCTGTATGAACATCTAGACTCAATCGTGATTCCGTAACATGTCCGTTTGTTTGCGTGGTTAGCTTTGGTTGTTTTTCTGGCTTGTTTTTGTAAACCGCCATTCCTTCAAAAATTTGTGCTGTAATATCATGAATTTTCATTATTAGACCTCTTTTCCTAACAATTATCTACATCTAGATCGGTAACTGGCCACCAAAAGAATCCCTCTTTTTCTAAAAGCTCATCTGCTGCCTTTGGTCCCATTGTCCCTGAAGCGTAGTTAGGGAAGTTTTCTTCTTTTGTGTTTTCCCATACTTCCGAAATCTTATCAACGAAGCTCCATGAAAGTGCAACTTCATCCCAATGTGTGAAATTCGTTGCATCACCGCGCATGCAATCGTAGAGTAGTTTTTCGTAAGCTTCAGGTGTATTCATACCGTCAATACCTTTGTTGGCAAAGTTCAGTTTAACTGGCGTCGCATCCATGTGTGAACCAGCCTTTTTCGCATTCAAATGCAGAGTTATTCCTTCTTCTGGTTGGATATGGATAACCAGAAGATTTGGATTCAATGTCTTGTCAGTTTGATAGTATAAATTCATTGGAATATCTTTGAATTGGATGACGATTTTAGTCGACTTAGCCGTCATCCGTTTTCCTGTACGGATATAAAAAGGAACACCTGCCCAACGGAAATTGTCAATCAACAATTTCCCAGCTACGAATGTTTCCGTGTTTGATTGTGGGTCAACCATGTTTTCTGCACGGTACGCAGGAACGTTTTCTCCTGACATTGTGCCTTGTCCGTATTGACCGCGAACAAAATTTTCTTTAACTTGATCACCCTCGAAAGGTCTCATGGCACGGAATACACGAACTTTTTCCGAACGGATTTCGTCAGTTGTCAAACGGATTGGAGGTTCCATTGCAAGTAAAGCAACCATTTGGAGCATATGGTTTTGGACCATATCTCTTAGTGCACCGCTTGTTTCGTAATAACGACCGCGCTCTTCTACACCTAGAGTCTCACTTGAAGTCACTTGGATATTTGAAATATAACGGTTATTCCATAAAGGCTCAAACAAAGCGTTCGCAAAACGGATCACTTCAATGTTTTGAACCATTTCTTTTCCTAAATAATGATCGATTCTATAAACTTCATTCTCAGAAAAAGCAGTTCTAATTTGTTTGTTTAATTCCTTTGCGGAAGGAAGGTCATGACCAAATGGCTTCTCAATAACAAGACGCTTATATCCTGATACATCGGTCAATCCATCAGACTTCAAGTGCTGTGCAATTGGACCGAAAAATTCTGGTGCCATGGCAAGATAGAAAATTCTGTTGCCGCCTAATTGGTAATGTTCGTCAAGTTCTTGAGCCATTGTTTTTAAGGTTGCGTAAGAACTGGAATCTGTCACATCATGGGAGTGGTAATAAAAATGTGATATGAATTCATCGATATTTTGATCCTTTCCCAAGGCCGTTAAAACAGAATCCTTTACATTTTCTTGAAACTTTTCATTTGTAAGCTCTCTTCTTGCCACACCAATTACGGCAAAACGTTCTGATAATTTCCCTTTTTCGAACAATCGATAGAGGGAAGGGAAAAGTTTTCGATTAGCCAGATCTCCAGTTGCTCCGAATATCATTATCAATGAAGTCGGTTTTCCATCTTGATTCACTTTGAGGACCTCTTTTCAATTGGTTTATGAATAGTGTCAATAGGACAGGAATGAAGATCCTATTGTTTGCCAGTGGGTTTTCTGGCGTTCTGCGCTCTTTTCATTTCTCCCACCTAGTTTTAAGGAATGGACATAGATTTAGGAACATTCCATGTCAATGTTAGTAGGAAGTCGATGTTCAGAAATCGCAAAGCACGTGAGGCCTTTTTAATAAGGCTTAATGCACGATGTCTTAAGGTAACAGCGAGTTTGCTTTGCCTTTATGTATATTCGCAATTACCTACATACCCATTCAAATACAAAATTCTATCGTTTTCTCTTAGAATTAGCAACTTTTACGCAATAAATGTAGAGTTATGGAAATTATTGAAAAATAACAAAGAAAGTTTTGAAATAAAAACTTTAAAATATTTCATAATTATATTGTCGCCTTGATTTTTCGGGTGTATGATGAGGGTAGATGAAAAGGGAGGGTCATAAAAATGGGCATACAATTGAGAAGTGTTCAAAAGACCTTTAAAAGTGGAGAAGTAAGCATAAATGCTTTGAAGGATATCACGCTTAATATCCCTGAAGGAGAAATCGTTGTTATTTTAGGTCCTTCCGGTTCAGGGAAATCGACTTTGTTAAATGTCATTGGTGGAATCGATAAGGCAGATTCTGGAAGTATTCATACATGTAATTTAGAATTGGAAACGTTAAAGGATGCACAGTTAACTGAGTATCGCCGAAACCATGTCGGTTTTATCTTTCAATCTTACAATCTCATTCCGACTCTTTCCGTTTATGAAAATGTTGAAATCGGTTCACAAATTAGCAAAAAGCCACTATCTATTGATGAAGTGCTTCAAAAAGTCGAAATGCAGGGTCGTAAAGAAAAATTCCCTCATCAACTTAGTGGTGGAGAACAACAACGCGTCGCCATTGCTCGGGCATTGGTGAAGAATCCGACTTTGCTGCTTTGTGATGAACCTACTGGTGCTTTGGATGAAGTAACAGGGAAGAAGATACTCACTCTTCTTCAGGATATTAATCGGAAATACGGCACAACGGTCATGTTAATCACCCACAATGCCGGAATTAGTGAAATGGCTCATCGTGTCATCAAGATGAAAAGTGGTGAAGTGGTGGATGTGAGTCAAAATGCAATGCCTATAAGCGCTGAGCAGGTGAACTGGGTATGATTTTAAATCAAGCTGTCATTCGGACCATTCGCGCAAGCAAACTTCAGTCATTGGGTGCAGTCTCTCTTATTGCACTTGCCGTTCTGCTATATATGATGCTTTCAAGCTCCACAGATGCTGTCAAAGAGAGTAGTGAATCTTTTAAGAGGAATTATAAGCAGGAGGATTTTCATTTTGTAACGAGTGAGGAACTTGATAGACAGTCAATTAAAGAAATTTCAAAGAAGCATGAAGTCTTAATTGAAGAAAGATTAGTAGCTGATGTACCATTTGAAAAAAACAAGACCATCAGGTTATTTACCCCGACAGACTCGATAAATAAGCCATTTTTTGAGAGTGGGAAAATCCCTTCACAAAAAGGTGAAATTGCATTATCTGTAGGCTTTACTGAGAAGAATGGGTTACAGCTTCAAGATGAGATTACTCTGGGCGGAGAAACGTTTAGGGTAACGGGTACTTTCTTGCTGCCAGATTACATCTATGGAATAAAAAATGAGACAGATATGATTCATGACCCAGCAACCTTTGGCATTGGAATCGTCATGAAGGATGAAATAGCGAAGATCTCCGATTTTCCAGTAGCTAATTATTTGGGACTTTTCCTAAAAGAACAGGTGAAATCTTCATCGATGCTAAAAAAAGAAATAGGTTCTGTGGAGCCGATTCTTAAATGGTTGGATGCAAGTGAAAATCCGAGGATTACTTACTTAGACACAAAACTTCAAGGAACTGAATCATTTTCTACTATCTTGCCATTGATGATTGTGGCTATCGCGATGATGATGGTCGTCCTCCTCATCAAGCGTAAGCTCGAGATGCAACGAAAACAAATTGGGACACTTCTTGCTTTAGGTTACAGGAATTTGGAAATTGTAAACGCCTATTTGATTTATCCGGTTTTGATAGGGTTGTTGGGAAGTACAATAGGGATGGTAATTGGTCTTGCTCTTTCTATGCCACTTACTCAATATTTTACGGAGTTTTACAATCTTCCTCTCCTTACAAAGGTTTCATTGAATGTAGGCCGATTATCAGCTGCGATTTTTTTGCCTGTTTTTCTGCTTGGTACTGCTGGTTATTTGGTTGTCAACAAGCAGCTTGCTAAAAAGCCACTTGAACTAATGAAACCGCCAATCATCACAGTGATGCTGCCCAAATGGAGTAAATGGTTGTCATTAGACCGAATTTCTTCTTTTTCAATGAGATATCGATTGCGGATGCTTTCCCGCAATATGAGTAGAGCGTTCTATTTGGTTGTCGGAATCGTCTTTTCTACGATCCTTCTCATGTATGGTTATATTTCAATTACGTCGATTGATACGCTTATGAACAAAACTTATAAGGATGTAATGAAGTTCGATTATGCTGTTTACTTTAAGCAACTGCAAAATGGGGCGTCTCAAAATGACAAAAATGTTTTTTCTCTCTCAAATGCAGATATGATTTCTATCATCAGGGATGGAACGCGGGAACAAATTGATTCAAAGAAGGTTCAGCTGTTTGGTATAGATGAAGGTGTTGAACTTTTAGATTTGGTTGATGCTGAAGGCAATAATATGATACCGAAATTAAAGGATGGTATTGTTATCAATCAAGTGCTTTCGTCCGCCTACAATCTCCATGAAGGTGACAAGATAGAATTGAAAAGTGCGACAAGTGAGAAAACCCAAATGTTCATAGTGACAGGTATTGCCGAGATGTATACGGGAACAATTGCTTACTTTGAACGAGAAAGGCTGAATGCTTTTTCTGATTTTCCAAGGGATACCTATTTAGGGGAATGGTCTATTGAAAAGCCAGGCGTTAATGATGAAATTCTACTTTTGGAGGATAAAGAAGAAACGATAAAAGCATTTGCTAGCATTACAGGCCCCATGCAATCTTCAGTTGTGATTATGTCGCTTCTTTCCTTTTTAATTGGTTTAATCATCATTACCCTACTGACAAATCTAATGGTGGAAGAAAATGAAAATACGATTTCACTACTAAAGGTGATGGGGTATACAGAGAAGGAAATTGCAAAACTAATGCTTCATATTTATACTCCAATTGTATTTATTGCATACTTTCTAGGAATTCCTGCAGCTTTTTGGAGTGTCAAAGCCATGTTTATGACTGTTGCAAAGGATGCGGATTTTGCCATGCCGATATCCGTAGAACCTTATATGACTGTACTTGGTTTCATCATGATATTGACTACCTATTATGTATCACTTTTGCTCTCAAAAAAGAAGCTTAGCAAGATTTCCTTACAAGAAGTGTTGAAAAAACAAGAGGCGTAATCTCTACCATTCCGATGTTTCTGTTAGCATATAGTATAATAAGAATTAATGATAAATTTGATCATCCGTTGTCATTATTTTGGCAGCGGATGATTTCTTAGAAAGGAGTGTCCACATGGATATATTTTTCCTTGGAACAGGGGCAGGGGTTCCTGCAAAACAACGAAATGTTACTTGCATAGCTCTTAAGCTTCTTGAAGAACGGGGATCTATTTGGCTATTCGACTGTGGGGAAGCTACCCAGCATCAAATATTACATACATCTATTAAACCTCGAAGAATTGAAAAAGTTTTTATCACCCATCTCCATGGCGATCATATTTATGGGTTGCCAGGGTTACTATCGAGCAGGTCTTTTCAGGGCGGTGAAACAGAAGTAACCGTTTATGGACCTGTTGGAATTAAGTCTTTTATTGAGATAAGCCTGTCTGTTAGTCAGACTTACTTGAAGTATCCTCTTAAAGTGGTTGAGGTTGATGAGGGCATCATTTTTGAGGACGAGCAGTTTAGTGTTGAAGCACGTTTGCTGGAGCATGGAGTCCCATCCTTTGGTTATAGAGTTGTAGAAAAGGATCGTCCTGGAACTTTGCTTTCGGAGAAATTAACTGCGGACGGGATTCCTCCTGGACCGATTTATCGCCGGATAAAAAGTGGTGAACCAGTACTGCTGGAAGACGGACGTGTCCTTCATCCAGCTGACTACGTTGGACCAGCGCAAAAAGGAAGGATTGTAACGATTCTAGGCGACACGAGATTGTGTGAAAATGCTAGATATCTTGCACAAGACGCGGATTTACTTATTCACGAAGCAACTTTTTCTAAAAATGAAGAACGCCATGCTTATGACTATTTTCACTCTACAACACATCAAGCTGCTGATGTAGCAAAGTCATCCAATGTGTCTAAACTTTGTTTGACTCACATTAGTTCCCGTTATGACCGGGAAGCATGTAAAGAATTAACTCGGGAGGCCGAGGAAGTTTTTCCGAATGTGGTAATGGCGGAGGACTTTAAAGAAATCCATATCCCTTTAAAAGGAGAGTGATTGTGCTGTGAAAACGATATTTTTAGTTAGGCATGCGAAAGCGGAAGGGCAACCGGAAGCAGCACCTCTTACTGAAAAAGGGGTAGCGCAAGCGAAGGCACTGGTTTCCTTTTTTAAGGATAAAGAAATTGATGTTATCTATTCGAGCCCTTTTAAGAGAGCGGTTGATACGATTAAACCATTGGCTGACGAGAAAGGTCTTCCTATTATTGAAGATGGGCGTTTAGGTGAGCGGGTTCTAAGTTCAGATTATTTTCCTGATTGGCAAGAAAAATTGAAAATCAGTTTTGAAGACTTTGACCTTGTCTTTGAGGGAGGAGAGTCGCATCGTTCGGGTATGGATAGAGCGATTTCGGTTTTAGAGGATGTTCTTCAATCAGATGCTAACAATATCATTCTTGTAAGTCACGGAAACTTAAGTGTTCTGCTGTTGCGCTATTTTAATGAAAGTTTTGGATTCGAGGAATTGATGGAAATGACTAATCCAGATGTATTCGAAATAGTAGTGTCAGATGAAGAAACCATGCTGAAAAGGATATGGGACGACAGAATTTAAAAAAATCAGTCTAGTCAATTTCATAATCTTGATTTATCGCCATTAGGATACAACATATAGTTGAGTTGAACCATCCTCAACTATATGTTGTAGTGATATGGCTAATTAGTGTAATTATGAAATTGACTAAATCACGAGATTGGCTGATTTTTTTTCATGTTAAATAGATAATATTCTTATTATTTAAGTTACCATCCACGCTCATATTGTTTTGGGCCATCCAAATCCAAGCCAAGCTCTTTTGCTGCTGTGCGTGGCCAATAAGGATTGCGCAGGAATTCCCTTGCGACGAAAATCAGATCTGCACGTTCGTTTTGAAGGATTTCTTCAGCTTGTAAGCCAGAAGTGATCAAGCCGACAGCTCCTGTTTGGATATCTGCACCGTTTTTAATTTCTTCTGAGAATTTCACTTGGTATCCCGGATATACAGGGATGCGAGCTGGCACGACAGCACCTGAACTTACATCGACCAAATCCACTCCTTGTTCTTTCATCCAAGTTGCATATGTGACATAATCCTTTGCGGTTAAGCCTTCCTCGTGATAATCATTAGCTGACACTCTTACAAACAGTGGTCCGTCCCAAACGGTTTTGACTGCTTCAATGACTTCACGAAGAAAACGATAGCGGTTTTCGGTAGATCCACCATATTCATCGCTACGCTTATTGCTAAGTGGGGATAGAAACTCATTAATCAAATATCCATGCGCCCCGTGGATTTCAATGACATCAAATCCCGCTTTCTTCGCTCTTTCCACACCTTTTTTAAACGCTTCAACTGTTTCGTGTATATCGTGGATCGTCATCTCTCGAGGAGTCTTCATTTTGTCATCAAATGCAATCTCTGAAGGGGCAATAATTTCACCCTCTAAAACAGCTTTTCTTCCTGCATGGGCAATTTGAATACCTGTAGCTGCCCCGTGTTCTTTCATTAAGGTGACGAGTTCTTTTAGGCCTTCAATATGCTCATCACTCCAAATGCCAAGGTCTTGAGGAGAGATTCTTCCCTGCGGCGTCACGGCTGTCGCTTCTATAATGATTAAGCCAGCCTGGCCAACTGCTCTGCTCGCATAGTGAGTACGGTGCCAGTTTTCAACGTGACCGTTTTGATTATGGCTTGAATACATACACATCGGAGCCATTACGATTCGATTCTTGAGTGTTACATTTTTAACTGTATAAGGGGTGAAGAGTTTTGTTGACATAAAAGACCTCCTTTTATTTCTAAATAAAAAAGTATATAAATTTAACCGGGATAACTGTCTAGCTCCAGCGCCCAGCCCCTCGGGATCATAAGCAAATCGCTCCAGAAATCAGGATAAGAAACGCTTCGGCAGGATTAACATCGCACGAAGAAAAAGCGATAGCACAAGGAAAGCTTCCATGAATTCACATCGCACGAAATGATGCGATAGCATCATGAGGATTTTCGAGGATGACTGCGCGTTTCGTCTTATGCCTGTCGGGGCTGAACACAAAGGAAAGCTACTTGGAAATACATCGCAGGCACAAGTGTTCTTTACTTGTGCCGAGGGCGCTTGCGCTTTTCTTTCGATATCCTAAATATATGGATGTTTTCAGTATATCAAAATCGGTGTATTCGCGAAATTTTTATGCTTATTTCCGGCCTCTAAGATCACTGAGTTTATATTTCGTTCCTCTCCATATGATGCCGCCCCTTTTGAACGTCAAGAAACTAGCTCTTATAATGGAGTATATGAACAGTATGGCAGTGAGTGGAAAAAGAAGAAATAGGACGGGTGAGAATCGGGTCATTCTTTTAATAATATAGGTGTAGAAAAAGGCAATTAGTGCAATATTGGCAAGGCTGATGAGTTGCAATGGCTGATTGGTAGAGAAAACAGTGAAAAACGGCAAAACCTGTGAAATAAATGTTCCTACAATCGCGAACATGACCATGCTCATTCGATAATGCAATCCTGCAAAAGTGTTTTTCTCTAACCCTATAAACGCTTCCTTAAGATTTGGATACCATTCAACTTCAAGCAGATGAAGAGCAGTAACAATCCGGCATTTGAAACCCGCTTTTTTCATCCGCATACCGAGTTGTAAGTCATCGTCAGGTCTCAACTTGATGACTTCATGCGTCCCGAAAGCCACATAAGCAGATTTTGATACGAGCATGAATGCCCCGATTCCTGTGCCATTTTTCGAACGGGGATTATTGGCTGTCCATGGTCTTTTAAAATAGGAAAAGCCAAACAGGAAAAAGGCAACAAATGATTGTAGCCATATTCCACGTCCATTTAGATTAGGAGCAGCTGTAAGATGGTCTAATTTTAGGCGTTCGGCATAGCTGATTGCTTTTGCTATCATGTTATTTTTAAAATGAACATCGGCATCGGTAAACAATAACCATTTACCAGATGCCACCTGTGCCCCTCTGTACAATGCGTGATTTTTACCGAGCCATCCTTGTGGCAATTGTTCAATATGAATCACGTTAATTCGTGAGTCTAGATTTTTGATATTCTCCATGATAGTACCTGTATCGTCATTTGAGCGATCATTAACCAGAATCCATTCAATGTTCTGATAGGTCTGCTCTAACTGACTCATCACGCTTCTTTGAATATGTTGTTCCTCATTCCGAGCCGCGACAATAATCGTCAATTCCGGTCCATGTTTAATAGGTGGTTCTTCTTCCAGGCGATCAAGGTTCCGAAAGCCAATGACTGCATCGGTAAAAAATATAATCCATACAATCAGGGCTGCTATTAATAAAATGGTCAGCATGTCATCCCTTCCTTTCCCTTATTTTAATGAAAGGCTATGTTAAAGTACATTGTTGAATTTCTGCATTTTTCTGACTGGAGCGGAAATTAACAGAGCATATTTTTTAGGAAAATCGATGAGAAATTCTGTGATTTCGTGATTTTTCTAAAAGCTGTATATGAACTTAGCGAATAAATCTTTGAAAACGTTTATTACCATGAAAAAACAGGCGATAACATTTTTGAAAATGGCGGTTACGATTAAAAAACAGGAGGATAAAAAAGGTCACAAACCCAGCGGGGGGATAATGTAATATTCTCATATCCACTTTAAAAGAGATAATTACGCCAAAATCTCCATATTTAATCATGCAAATTTTCGTACAAGTAGTCATTTCATGCCTTCTGCCAGTATTCCTCAAAAATAAAGTTAAATTAAAGTGAACTGTTGATTTTCTGCACTTTGTTGACTAGAGCGGAATTCAACAGGCAAGACAGAGCATAATGAAAAGAGGGAGGTTCATTTCATTTGTTCACTTAACATGCTTCCGAGTCTTTGCGATTGCGCAGCGGCTTCTTTAATACAGGAAACGAAAGCATTTTGAACACCATGCTTCTCAAGAACGCGAATGCCTGCTTCCGTCGTTCCACCTGGGCTAGTGACATCCTGGCGTAATTGCAATGGTGCTTTCTTTGAAACACTCAGCATTCCAGCAGCTCCGATCAATGTTTGGATAATGAGCTCTTTTGCCATTTGCTGTTCGAGACCAATTTCGACCGCGCTTTTTTCCATTGCTTCAACTAGATAATAGATATAAGCAGGACCGCTCCCTGATAACCCTGTTACGGCGTCGAGCTGGTTTTCTTCAACTACCGTAGTAAGTCCTACTGTTTCAAACAAACCCTTAACAATCAGCATCTGTTTTTCGGTTACCCGTTCGTTTATCGCGATTGCAGTCGCAGATTTACCAATGGCAGCGGAAGTGTTTGGCATCGCCCGCACGATAGAGAGAGGTTTGCCTGCTAGTTTTTCAATCGTTTCAATTGAAATCCCTGCTAATACAGAAACAATTAACATATGTGGCTGCAAGTATGCTTTAAGGTTGTTGATTGCGTCCGCAGCATCTTTTGGTTTCATCACTAAAACGACTACATCAGCATCGGCAAGTGTTTCCTCTAGGTGATGTGACGTACAAACTTTATATTTTTCCTGTAGCTGAGTTAACTTTTTTTCATCACTGCGATTGGTGACCCAGATTTTTTTTGATTCCATCAGATTATTATCAATCATTCCTGAAATAAGTGCATCTGCCATGGCGCCTGCGCCAATCATCGCTAACTTTCTCATCATCCATTCCTCCTTTAGTTTTCCTCAAAAAATACAAAAAGACCCTTCATCCGTAAAGGACGAAAGGTCTAGCTTCCGTGGTACCACCTTCATACACCTTTTTTATGAAAATCGAAAAAAGGTGACTCGACTCCGATAACGCCGGAATTGCGTTTAGGTTTGGCCTAACAGCTCGAAAGGTAGGTTTCAATGGTCAAGTGGACGGAGAAGCCTTTCAGCCGCTGAGCTTCTCTCTCTTTCGCCGTTTCCCATTTACTGGCCTTTGTCATTGCCATTTTACGAATCAAAGTTTTAATTGTCATTATGGTGGAAATTTAGCTTGTCTGTCAAGGATGAAAATTTTATTTTTTTGGAAAGTTATGTGAAAATAATGACAATTAAAGATAAAGTAAGTTAGAATTATATTTATATGTAAGTGACTTAAGAAATGATCTTTATTTTCGAAAAAATTCTTATTTAAATATAGTTGTTTGAAGGAGCATGCGGAATGACAGAATGGCAGAACGGCATTGCGAAAATCACCCTTCCTACCCCTTTTGCGGTGGGGGATGTGAATGTTTATTTAGTAAAAGGGGAACGTTTGACACTCATTGATGCCGGAACAAAAACGGAAGAGTCGTGGGAGGCATTCAAATCCCAATTGGGAGAATTGGGTCTTACTCCCGAAGATATCGAGCAGGTGGTGCTCACCCATCATCATCCGGATCATGTGGGGATGCTAGATTATTTGCCTGACTCGTTAGAAGTGTATGGTCATTATATAAATGAGCGCTGGATCAACAGATCGGAGGAATTTCTTGAAGAGCATAACCGTTTCTTCCATGCTATATTTGCAGAATTCGGCATTCCTGATCAATTTCTTCCGTTCATTAAGCAGTCTAGAAGAATCTTGCGTTATTCTTGTCATCGTCCGCTGACTGGAGAGTTGAAGGAAGGCGATCGTCCGCTTGGTATGAGCGACTGGGAGGTTATTGAGACGCCGGGGCATGCTCAAAGTCATATTGCGCTTTTTAGGGAAAGTGATGGGGTACTTATTGGGGGAGATCATATTATTGCCCATATTTCTCCTAACCCATTAATTGAACCGCCATTGCCTGGTGAAACGGAAAGACCGAAATCGCAGCTTCAATATAATGCTTCTTTAAAAAAAGTGCTGAATTATCCGATTGAGCTTGTATATTCAGGACATGGTAAAGAAGTATTCAATTTGAATCCGTTGATTGAAAAAAGGCTGTTGAAACAGCATGATCGGGCAATGGGTGTCAAACAAATGCTTGCAACTGAACCGCTTACCGTGTTTCAAGTTTGCCAGCGTCTGTTTCCGACTGTTTATGAGCGTGAACTATCGTTGACGATTTCTGAAACGGTTGCCCAGTTTGATTATTTGTTATCATTAGGAGAAATTGAAATGGTTACAGAGCATCAACCATATTTGTATCGAGCTAGATGAGGTGAATAGATGGGGAGAATTACAGGGAAAAATATTGTGATCACAGGTGCATCAGGAGGAATAGGAGCAGAAATTGCCCGCCTTTGTGCTGAGCAAGGTGCCAATTTGGTGTTATTGGCTAGAAGTCATGACAAACTGATGCATTTGAAAAAAGAACTTGAAAATAAGCATCCTATCCAGGTGTCTGTTTATCAGTTGGATGTTTCTAATTCTGCCGACGTGAAGGCAGTCTTTACACGAATATTTGAGGAAATAGGGACTGTGGATGTTTTAGTCAATAATGCTGGGTTTGGCATTTTTAGGGAAGCGCACGAAGCTTCTATTGAAGAAATTACAGGTATGTTCAATGTTAATGTTGTCGGTCTGATGGCCTGTACGGGTATGGTTTTACCACATATGCGAGCTAGAAGGTCAGGGCATATCATTAATATTGCTTCACAAGCAGGCAAGATTGCCACTCCGAAATCGAGTGTGTATTCTGCCACGAAGCATGCGGTGCTTGGATATACGAACAGTCTAAGAATGGAGCTGGCGGATTATCATGTACACGTAACATCTGTCAATCCTGGACCAATCGCTACGAATTTTTTTGAAATTGCTGACGAAAAAGGCACTTATGTAAAAAATGTGCAAAAATTCATGTTGCAACCTGAATATGTCGCAAAAAAAGTGGTCGAATCGATGTTTACAAAAACGAGAGAAATCAATTTACCTCGTTGGATGAACATGGGGAGCGTAATATACGTTCTGTTCCCTCGCTTATTTGAACGTTTAGGAAAAAAGGCTTTTAATAAAAAATAAGACATTGCCGCCGTTTTGGCGGTTTTTTGTTGGGCTGAAATGAAAAAGAGCCCTGTTGAAGGGGCTCTAAAAGGACCATTTTTCAATCTTTTCAATGTTATCTAAGAAATGACTTACCAATTCACTAAATGAATAACTTGATTCACCTAGTATGTATGATATGGCATTTTCATCGCCAATATCTTTACTTCCCCTAACTCCAAATACGGGCTTAACATGATTATTCTGAATAAGCGCCTTTGCAAGTTCAATAGCTAACTGTCTATTAGGTTCCATATAATCCCCTCCATACTCTATAAATATTGGAGGTTTGTCCATCATATGAAATTTATTTTGAGTTGAAAGAGATTTTTTTATCGTTTTCCGACAGAAGGCTCCCACTTCAAGGAAGTGTGAGTAGTTCAAGCCCCGCTTAAAAATTCATAAACCACATCATTGATAATATCGTATAAATCGGCGTCTGTTTCAGTTGCTTTCACAGTAAGAATTTCTTCGTAAAGCCGGTCATAGTCACTTTTGTTTAAAGGTAGATTTTCTCCGTGCTGATAGTATTGCTTGAAGATATTTTCGATCATTTTATAAATGAATTTTTTATCCATCCTTTTGCACCTCATCCTTATTATAACCCTTTTTCTATTGCCATTCCTATTGGCAGAATCTCCTTTATCATGAAAACTGTCGTAAAATTTCCATTGAAACAGAACGTATATTCGCATATGATAGTGGGTATAATGAAATGGAACAAATGTTCTGCAACGGAGGAAAAAATGATGTTCGACTACAGCACGATGCCGCAACACAAAATTTTGTGTATTGATATGAAAAGTTTCTACGCAAGCTGTTCCGCGGTCATGCTTGGGCTCGATCCGTTAAATTGTTATCTTGCTGTTGTAGGTCATAAAGAGAGGCAAGGAAGCGTGGTACTTGCTGCTTCACCACTTTTAAAAAAAGAATTCGGGATTAAAACGGGTTCTCGTAAGTATGAAATTCCAGAAGATCCCCGTATTATTATCGAAGATCCAAAGATGGCAACCTATATTAGGATTTCCACTGAAATTAGCCGAGTTTTTCACCGCTACGTTCCTAAAGATGCAATCCATACGTATAGTGTCGATGAAAGTTTTATTAAAGTAGACGGAGCTTCAAATCTATGGGGAGATGCGGATCAAATCGCAGAAAAAATTAGGGATGATATTTACAGGGAATTTCAGCTTCCTTGTGCGATCGGCATCGGTCCGAACATGCTTATGGCGAAACTCTGTCTCGACTTAGAGGCCAAAAAAACGGGAATTGCTGAGTGGACTTATGAGGATGTGAAGCCAAAACTTTGGGAAGTCTCGCCGTTAAGTGAGATGTGGGGGATAGGGAGACGAGTAGAAAAAACGCTAAACAGCATGGGGATTTTCACAGTTGGTCAGCTGGCTCGCTATGATTTGGAAAAACTCGAAAAGAAATTTGGGATTATGGGGAATCAACTGTACCATCATGCTTGGGGAATTGATCTATCTGAAATTGGTGCTCCGATTGTAGAAGGTCAAATCAGCTTTGGAAAAAGCCAAATTTTACTGAGGGATTATAAGGAAGAACATGAAATTAAGAGTGTAGTCCTTGAAATGTGCGAAGAGGTAGCAAGGCGGGCAAGGTCGCAACGAAAAGCGGGACGGACAATCAGCTTTGGCCTTAGTTACAGTTCCGAAGAATTCGGTGGAGGCTTTTACAGGTCCAGAACAATTGAAAAACCAACTAATATCACGATGGATCTCTATCGTGTTTGTTTACAGCTTTTTCGCGAACATTATAGTGGAAAGACTGTCCGACAAATTTCCATTACGCTTGGCAATATTGTGGATGACTGCGAGATGCAATTGAGCCTATTTGATCCAGGCGCTGATAAAAGGAGAGAGCTAGGCTATGTGGTGGATCGTATTCGACTCCGCTATGGTTCGGCTTCATTATTGCGAGCTGTTTCTTATACAGCAGCTGGAACCGCAAGGCATAGGGCATTGCTAGTAGGTGGGCATAAAGGATAAATAAGATAGGCTCTTTTCGTAAATTTTGTTGCTTTCACACGCAAAAGTAAAAATCGGCTTCTGGATTTTTACGATTTTTTATGAATTCTTGATTCAGGAACTTCTCGAAAAGAGCCCCGAATCCATAAAGAATGCGGGATGAGAGTAGTATCCGAAAAGCAACAATCAATGCGAAAACAGCCACAAGATGAGAGCAAAGGGAGGTGGACTCGATGATTCGGGACAGAGGAAGAATAAAATGGACATCAATGATGCTTCCTGAACATGTGAAACTACTTCGCGATTGGGTTGCAGAAGAGACTTACGAACAGGAAAAGGAAATCGATGAACAACAGTTGGAGTTAATGAATGAGGTTCTAGCACAGGCAATGGAATTAGGGCTATCAGTTACGATTACGCATTATCGAAAGCCGAGACATGAACTCATCATTGGCAAGATCCACTACTGGAATGAGTTGTCTCAAAAGCTTCATATCATAGACCGCTTTGAAGAAGTACATCGAATTCCATTCAAGCACATTGCCGATGTACGGCTAACAGATGAATAAGGATTGAAAGGAGGGCCAAGAGGCATTGTTACTCTTTTTTCAGTTGAGCTAAAATCCGACCGTGAACGTGAATAATCCTGGAAACAGAAATCAAATTAAAACAAAGGGCGGCCATATATAATTGGCCGCCACTAGCATATTATTCTTCTTTATCCTTCAAAACTTGAACAGCGCGCACGCAAGAATCAAATTTACCCTTATGCGTGCCGTCACAGAAAGGAAGCTTTGAAGACATACCACATCGGCAAAGAGAAAAAGCCTGTTTTGTTTCAAAAACATTTCCATCGACATCAATCAATTCTACTTCTCCTGTCACACGTAGCGGGCCGTTATCCATCACTTTAATTTGCACCTTTGACATTTTAAGCACCTCTTTCACAAATTGTTCACATTTTTATTCATGATTTGATATTAAAAGGAAGTATTGGAAAAAGCAACTAATACTTTTCCGAAACGATTTCCGCAGCTTTCGACTGGCATATGCTACAATTATCATATGCCAGACGAAAGGGGCTTTAAACATGGAAATTAAAATGACAGAAGCAGCGGCCCAAAAAATCAATGAAAAGTTGCAAGGGAAGCTAGGCTTCCTGAAGTTGAAATATGAAACAGAAGGTTGCGGTTGTGTAGTGAGCGGGGTTACAGCCCTGTGGTTCGTTGATGAATTAGACGAAGATGACCAGGCCATTCAAACGAATGATATAACCGTTCATATAGAAAAATCAAAGGTTGTATTTCTGGATGAAAATATGACAATAGATTTCTCAGAAAGCGCAAATACATTTCAGTTGCGAAGTCCAAATCAAATCCTTAACGGAAGAATGAGTTTTGTAGATCATACAAAATAGAGAATTCGTCTAAAGAAGCTGCCATTTAGGCAGCTTTTCTTGTGGTCTAGGAAATTATAAAATAAATTAATGTGGATAACTTTCTACGTTTGTCTAATAATCCAGCTCCAGCACCCCGCCCCTCGGGGTTGTTTCCTAAAGCCGAAACAACCTTGGTCATAAGCCAAATCACTTCAGAAATCAGGACAAGGAACGCTTCGGCAGCATTAACATCGCACGAAGAAAAAGCGATAGCTTTTTCGAGGATGACTGCGTGGTTCGTCTTATGCCTGTCAGGGCTAAACAGGGCGCTTGCGCCTTTTGTTCTGGAATGATGGGTTAATATTGTTCAAAGCCTTCTTGGAAACGCCCTTACTTTCAGAGGGATTTTAAAAAAAGAGCAAAAATCGACAGATTATGATAACTTTAAAGATTAATGTGGAATAATATAAATCGGTTGTTTCTTAAAATAAGGCTCTTTTCTTACACTTTGTTGTTATTGTTATACTAAAACCATTAGGGGTTTATCTTTTAGAATTTTATTTTGAGGAAAAGAGCACGAAATAAGAATCCATGCGTGTTGTTACTTAATTCGTAAGAGCAACATTCAATGCCAAAACAACCTAAAATAAAGATGTTTATATGGAACTGTAATAAACAAAATGAACATCCGTATCGTCCGTATATTACAGGATTCAAATTATTGATTGAATATGAAAGGTAACGAAAATGAGTATAATAAAGGATTTTTTGCTACAACTAACATTTATGATAATACCTATATTTATTTACTTTACTTTTATTACAGAGAGGGTAAAGACGGAGAAAAATAAAAAAGTAATCATGTCTATTTTATGGGGATTATCCATCATATTTTGCATGTCCTTTCCCGTGATTTTTGGTGAAAATGCGCGTCTGGAGTTAAGAATTATTCCTCTATTATTTGGCACCTTATACGGCGGATTTTGGTCAGGCATCTTCCTATCAGCCCTTATAATACTTTATCGCCTTTATTTTGGAATTAGTATAGGTTTTTACAATACTGTTGTTGTTTTATTATTAACACTGCCTGTTATTTTGTTTTTTCAAAAATCGTTTGCAAGTTCGAAAAAAGACAAAAGGGTAAAAGTTGCGGTTGGTCTATCATTATACTACTGTCTAATTGGCCTTACTTCCTTTGGTATTCTAAGAGGTTTTTCAATAGAATATCTTAAAGTACAGGTTATTCATCTTATCTTTGTAGTGGTCGTTACTTGGTTTTTCACTGTGTTAGTTGAAACGATCTCAGAGATTCATCAGCTTCGATTGGAGATGCAAAACACAGAGAAGTTACGGGTTATCAGTGAATTAACAAGTGTTTTTGCTCATGAAATTAGAAATCCGATGCAAGTTACTCGTGGCTTTCTCCAACTTTTAAACGAGCCTGATTTGCCTGAAAAAAAGAAAGAATATATCCAATTATCCATTGAAGAATTAGATCGTGCAAATGAAATTATTAATGATTTTTTAACTTTTGGAAAACCATCAATAGATAATTACGAAAGAATCGATGTAGGTAATCAGTTACATCGTGTAGCCAATATCATCCAAAGTTACGCCATGAGCCATCATGTTGAGGTTGAAACGAATGTTCGTGATAACTGCTGGATATATGCTAATCCGCAAAAATTGAACCAATCTTTGATCAATATTTTAAAAAATGCGATAGAGTCTATGCCAGATGGTGGAATTGTTTGGATTTCGTGTACTACCACTGATGATGGATATATAAAGATAAACATTAAGGATCAAGGGATTGGTATGACAAAAAAGCAAATTGATAGGCTTGGTTCTCCATTTTATTCTTTAAAGGAAAGTGGGACAGGACTAGGAATGATGGTAAGTTTTCAAATTGTCCGTTCTTTCAAAGGTAAAATACAAGTGAACAGTGAAAAGGATATTGGGACAGAAATTATTATTCTTTTACCCCAGATGAACTAAAGTTAGAGAGCATACGCCAAATATCAGCAAGCTAGTTTGTTTAATTAGATACTTTCCATCTGTTTGATTGAGCGCCAGCACATGGTATAATAAGAAACTTGGGTAATTACAATCATTACCTAAACTGAACGGAAGCCAAAAAAAGCCTCCGCAAAGCGATAAAATATGGAGGTGTAAGAGAATGAATAAACGATGGACGATTGGTAAAATAAAGGGATTTATTGAGAACAATTCGGAAAGTAAATTGTTAACGACGGAATATCACGGCTTTTCTCAAAAGTTATTACTTCAATGTGCATGTGGTAGCAATTTTGAAAAAACATTTACGAAATTTAAAAATAATAACCAACGTAAATGTGACGTGTGTCAGCCGCCCAAGGGTGACCGATAACGCATAAAATAAACGAAGTGCTGATTTCTCCTAAAGAGAAGTTGGCACTTTTTTTTATAAAGTGAATTTCACTAAAGAGAGCTTAGAAGAATGTTCCTTCTTAAAATATTTGGGGCTTTGACCCTGGAAGGATTAACGGCATTTTTGTTGAAGTACCAATTAAAAGGAGCTTGGAGTTTCAAGCTCCGTATTTTATTACAATAACAGGCGCGTTAGCAGAATAAATCTTAAATAATATTAGTGAAAATGAAATAAATATTGCGCTGATTCGACTAATCTATGAGTATAAAAAATCGGAGGGAAAATGGAGTGACCAACTGATGATTAGCAATGAAATTTCGGAGTGGTTTTACTTGTACAACAAAGATATATACCATTATTTGGTTTATTACATCGGGTCCAGTGATGTAGAAGATCTGGTGCAGGAAGTTTTTATCCGAGCAATTAAAGGCTTTGATACTTATCAGAAGAAATCAAGTCCTAAAACCTGGCTTTTTTCGATTGCGCGGAATGTGGGGATAGATGAAATTAGAAAAAGAAAGCGTTTAAGGATGAAGCAAATGATTTGGTTCCGGGATGAGCAAACGGATAAGGAAACACCGGAGAAAATTCTCCAACTAAATGAAAATAACCGATTGCTTTATCAAGCAATTCAATCTTTAAAAGCAAATTATCGGGATGTAATCATCCTTAGAGGGATTAAAGAATTTTCTGTATCTGAAACAGCATCGATATTAAATTGGAATGAAAATAAGGTTCGAATAACCTATCATCGTGCGTTAAAGACACTACAAAAAGTAAAGGAGGATTTTCTTCATGAAAGATAATGAGAAATTTTATGATTTAGAGAGAAAAATTCGATCATTACCAGAACCTGATTATGATAAATCGTTTACCAAAGATACACAAGATATCATCCATGGAAACCTGTTACAATTTGCAAGTTCATATTTTAAGAAGAAAAAGAGAATTGCAATAATGAGTAAGATTTCATTAGGTTTAGTTAGTGTTGCTGCATTCGTATTATTCGCCCTTCTTACTATTCCAATAAACGGGGATGGTCCATCGAGTCTTGATCCAAATGAACAAGGGCAACAGAGTAAAAACCATAATACAATAGATGAAAATAAAGTGGACAATGATAAAGATGCTATTAATGAGAACAAACCTGATAAATTAACAGAAACGATTCTTTATGAAAATACAGAATATGGATTTACCTTTGCGTTACCCAAAAGTTGGGAGGGATACCAGATTGTGTCAGATACTTGGGAGGGTATTGATCAACAACAAAGTGAAATAATTGAAAATGGTCAAATCCTTTTAATCAGACATCCTGAATGGACGAAGGAAAAACCGAGACAAGATATACCGATTATGATTTTTACTCTTAATCAATGGTCCTCACTTGAAAAAGGGGAATTTCATATTGGTGCAGCACCTATTGGTCCAGCAATGCTGGGGCAAAATAATAAATATGTTTTCGCACTTCCGGCTAGATATAACTTTGCATTACTAGAGGGATATATAGAAGTAGAAAGTATTTTAGAGAACAATCCACTTCAATCGAAAAATGGAGAAAAAGATACATCCAATAATTGAATAATCATCAGAAATAATTCTCCAAACCACAAAAAAGGATAGATAAGGCATAATTCTCTGCTTTATCTATCCTTCTCTTCTGCCTAATAAACCGTACGAAAATTTATCAGCCTTCTGTTTTATCAATGGTAGGAACTGAGTGTTCTTTCCGCCAATAAAATTCTGTAAGGAATTCATCTACCACTCTTTCATAATCTTCCCGGTTTTCGTTTAGCGATTGAGCATGAACGCCGTTTGCCGCAATAAACAGTTTCTTAGGACCGGGCTTTTTTTCATAAAGGGCTTCGGTCATGGCTGGGAGAATGAAGTCATCCTTGCTGCTATGAATAAATAAGATGGGATGCTTAATATTTTCAATAACCGAAATGGGCGAAACAAGGTGAATCGAGTACTTATCACGTATCCGTAAGAAAGCATCTGCCACTGGAATAAGAAGCAAGGAAGGAATCTTCATTTCTGCTTTTAAACGATAGGCTAACTGTTCTTTGAAATCTGAAAAAGGACAATCGGCAATGTAAAAATCAGCCCCATCTTCAAGCATTCCTGCATAAAGGAGCATGGTTGCCGCACCCATTGATTCACCGTGAATACCAATGCGTACCTCAGGGCCCTTTTCTGCCCTAAGCCAATCCACAACCGCCTTTAAATCGAATTTCTCATAATGCCCAAAGCTCGTTGTTTTTCCGCCAGATTCTCCATGGCGGCGATGATCGTAGATAATGGCATTAAATCCTCTTTTTAAAAACAAGTTCATGTACTTAATCGAATTCGTTTTACTTTCTGTTACGCCATGGCTTATGATCACGTATTGCGAAGTGTCATAAGGTTCGACCACAATCGCATTGATGTTATAGCCAAAGGGGGAGGATATGAGAACTTCCTTTTTAGGAAGTGACTCAAATTCAAGAGGATTAAGCCTTCCGGATTCCTCTTCTCTTTTACGGATAAGCATCTCATCTTTTTTCTTCATGTACATTAATCGATTCGTAAAGTAAAAACCGATAGAGGCAAAAAATAAAAAGAGCGAAAATAGAAATCGAAAGGTCTTTTTCAAAAATATCCCTCCGTCATAATCGGATAACGTGTAAGGGGTGGATATGGATCCAGTCTCACTTATCTTATTTTACCATTCAGACAAGCTGTTAAAACAACAAAAAAGCCGCTTTTCATAGCGGCTTTTGCATTTTAAGATTGAGCATTTTCACGTTTCGTCGGATGAATCGCTTTTTCTAATTCTTCAGCTGCGATTAGACGCTTTCCAGTATCCGCACTTGCTTTACCTTTTTGGCTATTTCCCTTATCACGATTTTGACTCATAGTTGATAGCTCCTTTCAGTGTTGTCTTCTTTTAATAAGATGTTTCAACCGAAGGAGAACTATTCAATATGTACCATGAAATGAACAAATTAGTTATGGACTGCATTCAACTTATAGAAAGCACTATCAATATTGCGGCTAAGATGAGGGAGCAATGAGTTTAATGCATCAATAATCTTATTGAGATCAATTCCAGTCCTAATGCCCATCCGTTCAAGCATATAGACAACATCTTCCGTAGCAGCATTTCCAGATGCACCAGGGGCGAAAGGACATCCGCCTAAGCCACCGGCAGAAGTATCAAAACGGTCAATTCCCGCTTGTAGGGCAGCTAAAATATTAGCGACAGCAAGTTTTCTCGTATCATGAAAATGAGCTGTTAAAAGAACGTTCGGAAAAGCCGATTTCAACTTTGAAAATAAAGAATAAGATTCAGTAGGTGCAGCCATTCCGATTGTGTCGGCCACGCTTAATTCATCGACTCCAGCCTCGACAAACTCTCCGCATAATTTCAATGTGTCATCCTCAAGAATTTTGCCTTCGTAAGGACAATAGAAAGCGGTAGAGATACAAGCTCTGACAAAAAGCCCTTTTTCCTTCAGAGACGCAATGATGGGCTTTAGTTCTTCCATGCTTTCTGCTGTTGTTTTATTAATATTTTTCTGGTTAAACGTGTTACTGACTCCGACAAAAACCGCCACTGCTCGGCAATCGGTTTCTAACAAGCGATCAATTCCTTTTTGATTTGGAGCAAGGACGAAATTCCGACTTGCCTCGTCTAGACATTCGGAAATAATTTCATTTGCATCACTCATTTGTGGAACCCATTTGGGCGAAACGAGAGAAGTGAGCTCCATTTCCTTCATGCCAGCTTCTTTTAATCCTTTGATAAAGTTGATTTTTGCCTCAGTTGGAATGAATCCTTTTTCATTTTGCAGACCGTCACGAGGGCCTACCTCAATGATGGTGACGTCTTTAGGTAAGTGCAAAGTCATGTTAACCCTCCTTTATACATATTTTTATTGTAGGATGAACAAATTCTAAAAATCAAGAATAATAGAAATTTTGACAAAATAAAAGGAATTTTGAGTTTTCGCTCGAACTAAATAATAGTGAACAACAACGATAGAAGGGAAGATGGAGATGAGACATACTGAAGTAGTGATTGTAAGTGCAGTCCGTACGGCAATTGGAAATTTTAATGGAAGCTTGAAAAACATATCCGCCCCCGAACTAGGGGCAACAGCAATAAAAGCCGCTTTAGAAAAAGCAGGAGTGAAACCAGATCAAGTAGACGAAGTCATTATGGGGAATGTCTTGCAAGCAGGATTAGGTCAAAATCCGGCACGCCAGGCTTCTTTGAAAGCGGGTATTCCTGAAAGCGTTTCCGCAATGACCATTAATAAAGTCTGCGGTTCAGGCTTAAAGGCCGTGCACTTGGCCACTCAGGCCATTCTGGCTGGTGACGCGGAAATCGTTGTAGCTGGTGGAATGGAAAATATGAGTCAATCACCATACATTTTAAAAAATGCTCGTGATGGTTTTAAAATGGGTGACCAAAAATTAGTCGACACGATGATTGCAGATGGCTTAACATGTGCATTCAATAATTATCATATGGGCATTACGGCAGAGAATCTGTGCTCTCAGTACGATTTAACGAGAGAGGAACAAGATGAATTTTCCGCGTGGAGTCAGGAAAAAGCTGTAACGGCGATTGAAGAAGGCAAATTTAAAGACGAGATTGTTCCTGTACATATTCCGCAACGCAAGGGTGATCCTGTCGTATTCGACACGGATGAATATCCAAAGAAAGGTACAACAGTTGAAAAGTTGGCTGGATTAAGACCTGCCTTTAAGAAAGACGGAAGTGTAACAGCAGGAAATGCTTCAGGAATTAATGATGGAGCAGCCGTTGTCATTGTAATGAGTAAAGCGAAGGCAGAAGAGCTTGGCATTCAACCACTTGTATCTATAAAAGGAAATGCAAGTGCTGGCGTAGATCCGAGTATCATGGGAATTGGTCCTGTATCTGCAGTGAAAAAGGCTTTTGAAAAAGCTGCTGTATCCATGGAAGATATTGAGCTTATTGAAGCAAATGAAGCATTCGCAGCCCAGTCACTTGCAGTTGACCGCGAGCTGAAATTTAACAAAGAAATCCTGAACGTAAATGGTGGAGCAATTGCGTTAGGGCATCCAATCGGAGCAAGTGGAGCGAGAATTCTTGTCACACTTATCCATGAAATGAAACGCAGAAATGCAAAGAAAGGACTAGCGACACTTTGTATTGGTGGAGGCCAAGGTGTTGCAACTGTCGTTGAGTTGGCATAAAAGTAGGAAAAGAGAGGAGCGGTAAAAATGAAACAACTTTGCAGTTCATTTACAGAAGCCGTAGCCGATATTCAAGATGGCGCAACCTTGATGGTTGGCGGATTTGGTCTTTGTGGCATTCCGGAAAATCTAATCTTGGCCCTTGTCGAAAAAGGGGTAAAAGACCTTACTGTCATCTCCAATAACTGTGGAGTCGATGACTGGGGACTTGGCTTACTCTTGAAGAATAAACAAATCAAGAAAATGATAGGTTCATATGTTGGTGAAAATAAAGAGTTTGAACGTCAAGTTTTATCGGGAGAGATTGAAGTGGAATTATTGCCCCAAGGATCTCTTGCCGAAAAAATTCGTTCGGGTGGTGCGGGAATCCCTGCCTTCTATACACCGGCTGGCGTTGGCACTCCGATTGCTGAAGGTAAGGAAACAAGGATTTTTAAAGGGAAGGAATATTTGCTTGAAGAAGCATTAACAGCTGATTTTAGCCTGGTTAGAGCATGGAAAGGTGATAAGATGGGAAATCTTGTTTATCACAAAACGGCTCGAAACTTCAATCCGATGATCGCAGCCGCGGGAAAAGTGACGATTGCTGAAATAGAAACATTGCTTGAAATCGGGGAACTGAATCCAAATGAAATCCACACGCCAAGCATATATGTGCAAAGCCTTATTGAAGGTAAGCAGGAAAAAAGGATTGAAAGACTTACAGTAAAAAAATAGAAAGGAGTGTGCCCAATAATGAGCAATCAGCAGGTTTCTGTGCGTGAAGTAATCGCTAAAAGAGCGGAGAAAGAAATTGAAAATGGCTATTATGTGAATCTTGGGATTGGAATGCCTACATTGGTAGCTAATTTTATTTCAGATAATAAGCAAGTCGTTTTACAATCAGAGAATGGTCTATTAGGAATTGGTCCATACCCGGAACAGCAAAATGTAGATCCCGATTTGATTAATGCAGGAAAAGAAACGGTTACGGCCATATCTGGTGCTGCCTATTTTGATAGTGCTGAATCATTTGCGATGATTCGCGGTGGACATGTCGATATTGCTATTTTAGGCGGTATGGAAGTTTCCGAAACAGGAGATTTAGCGAACTGGATGATTCCTGGTAAGATGATCAAAGGTATGGGTGGCGCAATGGATCTGGTCCATGGAGCACGTAAGATTATCGTCATCATGGAGCATACGAATAAAGCTGGTGAATCAAAAATCCTGAAGAGTTGCACACTCCCGTTAACAGGGAAAAACGTCGTGAATAGAATTATCACAGAACGAGCGGTTATGGATGTAACGTATTCGGGACTTAAGTTAGTTGAAGTTGCAAAAGGCTATACAATCGAAGAAGTAGTCGCTGTAACAGAAGCGAGCATGACAGTAGATGAAAATGTAGTGACAGAAGCTTATTAACAAATGGTATACTAATCTTCAAAAAGTATCCAAGGAGCTTTCACATGAAAAAGAAACATCAAAAACATCAAAAACAGCAACCGAAAAAAGATGATTCGAAATTGACGCTTGGGGATGTACTCAATCAAGATTTAATGAATCAATTGAAAAACAAACAGCAGGAATTAAAAGCTGCTGAAGAGAAGAAGGCTGCTGAGGAAGAAGAAAGAAAACGCGAAGAACGCCGATTGAAGGAAAAGAACAAAAGCTTTGAGGAGCTTTTGAACGAAAGTCAATTCAATTGGAAGGAATTTAAATAAGTAAGCAAGGATAAAGCAGCCGCATATGTGGCTGCTTTATCTATGGTCACTATAAATATTTGCCTTCGTGATGGATTGAATAAGTGCTATCTCTTCGTTGGTGAGTGAATCACTTTTGACTGCATTTGCATTGTTTCTTACTTGGCTCACTGAACTGGCACCTGCAATCACAGAAGCTACTTCAGGATAGGCAAGATTATACTGTAGGGCAACTTCGGTAAAGGAACGTTCGGATGAAAGTTTGTTTTTTAGTAGAGGAAGCAATTCTGATAATTCCTCATGACCATAATCAAGATAACTTTTTCCAAGATCAAGCTTTTCCATAAAAGAGTCACTGAGAAGCCCTTTTGCTAGTGGGCCTCTTGCCACTATGCTGACACCTTTATCTTCTAATAGAGGTAGAACGGTTTCCTCAGGTCTTCGGTCCAGTAAGTTGTATTGCATCATAATGGCAACTATGTTTGATTTTTCGATGTATTCACGAATGACGTTTGGGCGAATCGAAGAAATTCCATAGAATCTGATATAACCCTCTGACTTTAAGTCTTCAAAAGCTTCAATCGTTTCTTCAATGGGATCATCAATTGTACCACCATGAAGTTGATAGAGATCAATATAATCTGTACCAAGACGCTTTAGACTATTTTTAACTGCGTCTTTTATATAAGCTTTAGAAGGATCCCAAGTCCATTGGTCTTTCTTGTCTGTCCAGCGATTCCCGACTTTAGTCGCGATGATGACTTGTTCACGAACCTCTCTTAATGCTTTGCCAACCAGTTTTTCATTAACTCCGAAATCATAGAGATCTGCTGTATCAAAGTAGTTGATTCCTTCATCGAGAGCCGCTTCAATAATTTGCTGAGCTTTTTTGTCGTCAGTACCCAGCGACATGCAGCCAAGCCCCAGTTCACTTACCATTAAATCAGAATTCCCGAGCTTTCTTTTTTTCATGAATACACCTCAATCTTTACAAATTCCGCTTTTCTCTATTCTCGCATAGGGATTCTTTAATCTCAAATGATAGAAACCGGCACTCTGTCTGTCCAAAGGCTAAAATCATTTCACTAACAGTAGGATACGTTCGGTTAAGTTCATTTAGTTTATCAAGGATTGCCTGTCCTTTTCCTATCAACACGATTCGCTTATGTCCACCATACATTCTCATATTCATACCTCCGAAACGAAATATGTTAAAATGTATGAGCATTCAATTTCGGATTAGAACAGGAGTGGCAAAATGAGTCGCTTTGAGGAAAAAACAATTAAAACGGAAGAAATTTTTTCAGGGAAAATAATAAGTTTAGAAGTTCAGGATGTGGAACTTCCTAATGGGAAAACATCCAAAAGGGAAATTATCAAACATCCAGGTGCTGTTGCTGTTATCGCTCTTACAGACGACAACAAGATTGTGATGGTTGAACAATATCGTAAGGCTTTGGAAAGAACTTTGGTGGAAATTCCGGCTGGGAAACTTGAAAAAGGAGAAGACCCAAAGCTTTGTGCCATGCGTGAACTAGAAGAAGAAACAGGATACGAAAGTGAGACTCTGGATTGGCTCATTTCCTTCTACACTTCTCCTGGATTTGCAGATGAACTTGTTCATTTATATGTTGCAAAAGGATTGAAAAAGAAGGAAAATGCGGCGGGATTGGATGAAGATGAGTTCGTAGAACTGGTTGAATTAACCCTTGATCAGGCAATAAAATATGTAAAAGAACAAAAAATTTACGACGCGAAAACGGCATTCGCGGTAAATTACCTTCAATTACAAGAGGCGTTAAAGAAATAATGGACCTCTTTTATGTGGATTTGCATATTCATATTGGCAGGACCGCATCAGGGAAGCCAGTTAAAATAACCGGTGCAAAATCCTTAACTTTTTCAAACATCATCCATCATGCTCGTGATGAAAAAGGGCTGAATATGATTGGAATTATTGACAGTCATTCTCCCGAAGTCATGGAAGAAATGGAAATGTTAATAGCAAATGGACAAATGGAAGAGCTTGCAGAGGGTGGATTAGTATACGGAGACATGTCCATCATTCTTGGTTCAGAATTGGAAATATACGATGAGTCTTGTCAGGGTCCTATTCATGTACTCTGTTACTTACCAACATTGTCGAAAATGAAAAAATTTTCACATTGGCTGTCACAACACATGAAGAATATTCAATTAAGCTCTCAACGCGTTTACATATCAGGGAAGGAACTTCAATTGAAAACAAAAGAATTGGAGGGATTATTCATTCCTGCACATGTCTTTACTCCATTTAAGAGTTTGTATGGAAAAGGTGTGAAAAAAACGCTGGAAGAGGTATTTGTTCCAGACTTAATAGATGGAATTGAACTGGGGCTAAGTGCCGATACTTTAATGGCAGATAGTGTAAATGAATTGCATCGCTATCCTTATCTTTCAAATTCTGATGCTCATTCATTAGGGAAGATTGCACGTGAATACCAAACCATTCAAATGGAAAAGCCGACATTCCATGAACTGAAATTGGCTCTTCTTGAAAGAGAGGGCAGAGGTGTTGCGGCGAACTACGGGCTCGATCCTCTCCTTGGAAAATATCATCAAACCACTTGTGCAAATTGCCTTAAACGATTCGAAGAATCCGAGTTGAGATGTAGCAATTGTGGTGGAATGAAAAAGGTAAAAGGGGTAGCTTCGAGGATAATGGAGTTGAAGAATGAGATGGGGCAGGTCAGAACAAGGCCACCCTACATTCATCAAGTGCCACTAGACTTCATTCCAGGTTTAGGACCGAAACTTTTACAACGACTCTTGAACCATTTTGGAACGGAGATGGCTGTTCTTCATGAGGTCCCCTTTGAAAAGATGAAGGAAGTAATTCCTGAAAAAGTAGCCCAACTGATTATGAAAGCAAGGATAGGGCAACTCAATCTTGCCGCAGGCGGCGGAGGTAAATACGGTAAGGTCACCGAATAAAAAACATAGGATGAGTCCAAGTAATGGGACTCATCCTATGTTTTTTTGTCATAGATTAACAGGACATGCATACAATGAATTAACCAATTAATAGGAGGAAACGCTATGAAGAAACGAATGTACCAGAACGTCGCCGCAATCTATTTCCGCGAAAACTCCTCGATCTTTTTATTTGTGGTGGTCTTGTTCTTAATGGGTGTTATTTTTGGCGCCGTTGTTGTAAATAGCTTGAGTTTCACACAAAAAGAAGATTTATTTTCCTACCTTTCTCAGTTTTTCGGACAGGTTTCAGATGGAAAAGTGGCAGCTGCGAATGATCTCTTTAGACAAAGCTTTTATCATAATATTAAGTTCATCGGTTTGATGTGGGTCCTTGGCATTTCGATAATTGGATTACCAGTGATTCTGATTCTGCTTTTTATCAAAGGTATGGTAGTCGGTTTTACTGTTGGGTTTCTCGTCAATCAAATGGGATGGAACGGTTTCTTGCTGGCATTTGTCTCAATCCTGCCACAAAATTTAATCATAATTCCAATCTTTATTATCATTGCGGCAGTTTCGATTTCCTTCTCTTTAAGAATGGTGCAAATGCAATTCATGAAAAAGTATAGTCAGCCGATTCTTCCGCTATTTAGAAGATATTTAACGGCGCTAGTCGTTGCCATTATACTGCTTGCCGTTTCTTCTGCAGTTGAAGCCTATTTATCACCTGATTTAATGAAAACTGTTGTTCATACAATAAAATAATAATTATTTTTAAGTAATGATTATAAAATGTTAATGATAATAATTTTATTTTGAATCTCCTAATCCATCTGTTATAATGAGAATTGACAGTGGCGAGGGAGGACTGCGCATGGAAACTAGAATTGAGAGAATTAAAAAACACTTGCATTCGTCAAGCTACAAGCTGACACCACAACGTGAAGCTACAGTTCGTGTCTTGCTTGAAAATGAAGAGGATCATTTAAGTGCAGAAGATGTCTACCTCCTCGTTAAAGAAAAATCTCCAGAGATCGGCTTGGCTACTGTATATCGGACTTTAGAATTGCTAACCGAATTGAAAATTGTTGATAAAATTAACTTTGGTGATGGGGTTTCTCGTTACGACCTTCGCCAAGAAGGCGCCGCTCATTTTCATCATCATCTTGTATGTATTGAATGTGGTGCTGTAGATGAAATTCAGGACGACCTTCTAGAAGATGTAGAAGCAATTGTTGAGCGCGATTGGAATTTTAAAATTAAAGATCATCGACTAACTTTTCATGGAATCTGTTATCGCTGTCACGATAATGAATCCGATACTGATGAATCTAATGAAACCAGTGAATAAAAACAAAACCTTTTCAAACTTGAAAAGGTTTTTTATTTTGGCTTTGTCAAGAATTAGAATGAATATATGGAATATGATGTAAATATAAATCATCAACATGAAGGGAAGGGCGATAGATTGTTAAATTGGCTAAATTCAAATATAAGTTTAGCGACACTATTTTGGTTATTTCCAATTACATTTC
This sequence comes from Bacillus sp. cl95, assembly GCF_900115925.1. Lineage (GTDB taxonomy): Bacteria > Bacillota > Bacilli > Bacillales > Cytobacillaceae > Neobacillus_A. The sequence goes on from NZ_FOYF01000002.1 coordinate 545,099, forward strand.
TACTTCATGATTTTGAAGAAATAATTTTTGTAGAATCTTGGTTTAAGAGAAATTATTCAAGAGTAGTAAAAATGGTACCAAACCATATGAAAAAAATTTTTGAAGAATTATCGGAAACAACTTCGGGAAGGTTTGCTGTTCCAGTGCTTTTACAATTAGTTATGTATATCATTGCTACTTATTTGGCAGTGGAACACCAATTTTATGGGATTTTTGTAGGGTTTAACGTTCTTCTTTTCCTTCATGTATTTACTCATGTTGGTCAATGGATATACTTTAAGGTTTATGCATTGGGTGCATGTACAGCTTTACTGATCACATTCCCTTATTCACTATACTTGTTTTATAGGCTAATGAATGAACAATTAATTAATGCATTAGATTTGTTCATTAACATTCCATATGGAATGTTAACTATATTGATTGTCATTATTGGACATAAGTTAGCACCAAAAATCTTACATAATTAGATATTTAAGATATAGGCTCTTTTCGTAAACTTTGTTGTTATTGGAACAAGAAAAAGCGGGTATTAGGGCTTTTTCTATACTAAAACCATTAGTAATTTAGCGTGTAGAATTTCATATTGAGGAAAAGAGCGCGAAATATGAATCAATACGTATTGTCGCCCTTTTCGTAAAGCAACAATTTATGCGAAAACAGCCATGTATTAAAGCAGTCTTCATCTTTTGTTAACTACATTGTAAAAAGTGATATCCATAGATGTAAATCTATTAGTATGGATACTAAGGCTTATTTTCATACCTCATTTTGAAAATTTCTTACTGTTAAACTACCTTGTACAGGTGCTTGCACTTTTCTTATGACGATTGGTATAAATCTTGTCCAAGTTGGCATACCTTTTACTAGGCAGCTTCACATGGGGAGGAAGAAATATGGTTTCATTTTTTAAATTAGTTATTCAAACTCTTAAGGTATTCATTTTGTTCACTGGATGCACGATATTATTCTACTATGGTATCATGTACTTAAATGAAGAATATCAAAATTATCATCGTTACGATGAACCAGAAGGAGCAGCAATTAAAGTATCCAATGCTGTAAAAAACGAAGAAAGTTCGTCCTGGTATGAAAGGTTGATATTGTTCTATTTAAACGGGGAGTAATGAAAATGGAAGATCATTTAAAGGATTTCATGCATTTTCTTATCGTGGAAAAAGGTCTTGCGAAAAACACGATTGTTTCATATGAACGCGACTTAAAAAGTTATCTTCATTATTTAACTCAAGTCGAAACAATAACGGATTTAAATGTCGTGCAACGCACGCATATTGTCCATTTTCTCGGTCACTTAAAAGAACAAGGGAAATCGGCTAAGACACTGGCGAGACATGTTGCCTCTGTTAGGGCATTTCACCAATTCTTGATTAGGGACAAGGTTGTCGATCATGACCCGTCTGTCCATATCGAATCACCTCAAATGGAACGCTCCCTTCCTAAAGTCCTCAATCTCGAAGAAGTTGAGACGTTATTGGAATCTCCTAAAAATACGGATCATTATGGGATTAGGGATAAAGCGATGCTTGAACTGCTTTACGCAACCGGCATGCGGGTGAGTGAGTTAATCGGATTAGATAGCGGAAATATCCATTTGACTATGGGGTTTGTGCGATGTATCGGAAAAGGGAACAAAGAACGAATCATCCCAATTGGAAAAACGGCAACCGATGCAATCTTGAAATACTTAGAAAACGGAAGACCAAAGTTCATTTCTAAGAAACATAAAGAGGAAGCGCTTTTTCTCAATCACCAGGGAAAACGCTTAACTAGACAGGGTTTTTGGAAAATCCTAAAGAAGTTGGCAAGAGAAGCAGGTATTCAAAAAGATTTAACTCCTCATACATTAAGACATTCTTTTGCTACTCATTTGCTTGAGAACGGTGCTGATTTGAGAGCTGTGCAAGAAATGCTAGGGCATTCAGATATTTCAACAACACAAATTTATACACATGTCACAAAAACAAGACTTAAAGACGTCTATAGCAAATTTCATCCGAGAGCTTAATAGGTTCATAGAATTGTCAAAAAGCCGCTAAGAAATTAGCGGCTTCTATCTTGTAATTTCTTAAACTTCTAGTAAAATAGAGATGTCAGACTTCTGACTAATTAATAAACGGTTAATTAAATGGAACAAGGGTAACATACAGTTGAAAAAACCAAAACGCTCATGCAAGCGTTTACAGTTAAAAGGAGGAGCTCACATGTCTTCACATACATATAAACGTGTATTCTTAGTCGTAATGGACTCAGTTGGAATTGGTGAAGCGCCAGATGCAGCTGATTTTGGCGATAAAGGCTCAGATACACTTGGACACATAGCTGAAAAAATGAATGGTCTTAACATGCCAAATATGGGCAAACTTGGTTTGAGTAATATTCGGGAAATCAAGGGGATTGAAAAAGCTGATAAGCCCCTTGCTTTTTATACGAAGATGCAAGAAGCTTCAAACGGAAAAGACACAATGACAGGACATTGGGAGATAATGGGCTTGAATATTCAAACTCCATTCCGTGTGTTCCCAGATGGATTCCCAGAAGAATTGCTTTCTCAGTTAGAAGCGGACTCTGGAAGAAAGATCATTGGTAACAAGCCTGCAAGCGGTACAGAAATATTAGACGAACTCGGCGAAGAACATATGAAAACAGGAGCGTTGATTGTCTATACATCGGCAGATTCTGTTTTACAGATTGCAGCTCACGAAGACATCGTACCACTTGAAGAACTTTACCGTATTTGTAAAGTTGCACGTGAATTAACATTAGATGAGAAATACATGGTTGGTCGCATTATTGCAAGACCTTTCACAGGTGAACCAGGAAACTTTAAAAGAACACCAAATCGTCACGACTACGCATTGAAACCATTCGACCGTACAGTAATGAATGAAATGAAAGATGCGAATCTAGATGTAATAGCAATCGGTAAGATTGCAGATATCTATGATGGTGAAGGTGTGACTGAGACGTTACGAACAGTCTCTAACATGGACGGAATGGACAAATTAAACCAAACTTTAGATATGGATTTCACAGGTATGAGCTTCTTAAATCTAGTTGACTTTGACGCTCTTTTCGGTCATCGTCGCGACCCAGAGGGATACGGAAAGGCGTTAGAAGAATTTGACGCAAGGCTGCCTGAAGTATTCGAGAAGTTGAAGGAAGATGACTTGTTGCTTATTACAGCAGACCACGGTAATGATCCAGTCCATCCTGGAACAGACCACACTAGAGAATATGTTCCGCTAATCGCTTATTCAAAAGGAATGGCTGAAGGAAAAGAACTGCCTATATGTGAAACATTTGCAGATATCGGTGCAACTGTCGCTGAGAACTTTAACGTGGCATTGCCTAAATACGGAAAAAGTTTCTTAAATGAATTGAAATAAAGGGGTATAAACATGAACTTTGATAAAATTCAAAATGCAGCTGAGTTTTTAAAGGGAAAATATGAACACCAACCGGTTATAGGTTTAATTCTAGGTTCAGGTTTAGGTGTATTGGCAGACGAAATCGAGAATGCAGTGAAAATTCCTTATGATCAAATCCCGGATTTCCCTGTTTCGACAGTTGAAGGTCATGCAGGGCAACTAGTGTTTGGTGATTTGAACGGTGTAAAAGTAGTTGCTATGCAAGGACGCTTCCACTTTTACGAAGGTTATACTTTCGAGAAAGTAACGTTCCCAGTTCGCGTTATGAAAGCATTAGGTGTTGAACAGCTAATCGTAACGAATGCAGCAGGTGGAGTGAATGAAAGTTTTGAGCCAGGGGATTTGATGATCATTACTGACCATATTAACAACATGGGATCGAATCCGTTAATCGGTCCGAATGATTCTCGTTTAGGAGTACGATTCCAAGACCTATCCGAAGCCTACTCAAGAGAATTGGCAAAGCAAGCTAAAGAAATTGCTTCAAAGCTAAATATCAACATAAGAGAAGGTGTTTATGTTGGTAATACAGGTCCTGTCTATGAAACACCAGCAGAAATAAGAATGTTTAGAACTTTAGGAGGAGACGCAGTCGGAATGTCAACTGTACCGGAAGTCATCGTTGCGCGTCACTCTGGTATGAAGGTTCTTGGAATTTCTTGTATTTCTAACATGGCAGCTGGAATCCTGGATCAGCCATTAACGCATGATGAAGTAATTGAAACAACTGAAAAAGTTAAAGGCGATTTCCTTCGATATGTGAAGGAACTTGTTAAGACATTTGGTAACTAAAGTTCAATCTTACATTAAAGGGTGATTAAATATGAGAATGGTTGACTTAATCGAAAAAAAGCGAGACGGCGAAGAGCTATCAACAGAAGAAATCAATTTTATTATTGATGGATATACGAAGGGATCAATTCCTGACTATCAAGTAAGTGCTTTTACAATGGCAGTATTCTTTAAGGGGATGACTGAGAAAGAAAGAGCAGATTTAACGATGGCAATGGTGAAATCAGGCGACCAAATCGATTTGTCCGCTATCGAGGGTGTGAAGGTTGATAAGCACTCTACAGGTGGAGTTGGCGATACAACTACACTAGTACTTGGGCCATTAGTAGCGGCTGTTGGCGTGCCTGTTGCGAAAATGTCAGGACGCGGATTAGGTCATACAGGTGGTACGATCGATAAACTTGAAGCAGTCGAAGGCTTCCATGTTGAAATCGAGAATGAAGAATTTATTGACCTAGTAAACAAAAATAAAATTGCAGTTATCGGACAGAGTGGCAACTTAACTCCTGCCGACAAGAAGTTATATTCTTTACGAGATGTAACCGCTACTGTTGACAGCATTCCCCTTATCGCAAGCTCGATCATGAGTAAGAAAATCGCTGCAGGTGCAGATGCAATTGTTCTAGACGTTAAAACAGGTGCTGGTGCATTCATGAAAACACTTGATGATTCTAAAGAACTTGCAAAAGCAATGGTTCGCATCGGTAATAATGTGGGCCGCAGAACAATGGCTGTTATTTCTGACATGAGCCAGCCGTTAGGTTATGCAATCGGTAATGCTTTGGAAGTGAAAGAAGCGATTGACACTTTAAAAGGTGAAGGTCCTGAGGATTTAACAGAACTTTCACTTGCGCTAGGAAGCCACATGGTATTCCTTGCAGGTAAAGCTCAATCATTAGAAGAAGCAAGAGAGATGCTGAAAAATGCAATGAAGGATGGTTCTGCTCTCGAGACATTCAAAGTATTCCTAAGCTCTCAAGGTGGAGATGCTTCTATCGTAGATCAACCTGAAAAATTGCCACAAGCTAAGTACATTTACGAATTGGAAGCAAAAGAAGACGGCTATGTGTCTGAAATTGTTGCTGATGAAGTAGGAACTGCAGCTATGCTTCTTGGTGCAGGAAGAGCAACGAAAGAATCTATTATTGATTTAGCAGTTGGTTTGATGCTCCGCAAGAAAATTGGCGATGCTGTTAAAAAGGGTGAATCACTCGTTACTATTTATAGTAATTTTGAAGATGTTGAAACGGTAAAAGCAAAGCTATACGAAAACATCAAAGTATCCTCTGAAAAAGTAGAAGCACCAGTTTTAATTCATGGTGAAATTACTGAATAATAAACAATGAAGCGTCCAGGAGAAATCCTGGACGTTTTTTTATGGTTTAGGAAATTTGTTCTTCAAAAGTGCATAGATTGGAAACTATTTACGGGAAATATTGTATAAAAATGACTTTAATGGAAAAAATGGAGGCTATAAAGAATGGAGGGTTATGTTTATGAAGCGAATTTTCTCCTTAATGGCAGCATTATTTCTATTAAACACGGTAGTTGTGCCTGCAGCATTTGCAGAGAAAAAAACAGAAGGTGGAAGCCTTGTTACCAATGTTAAATCAGCTATCTTAATTGAACGTGATACAGGTGCAGTGCTCTATGAAACAAACAGTGACGAAAAATTGCCACCTGCAAGTATGACGAAAATTATGACCATGCTTCTCATCATGGAAGCACTGGATGAAGGCAAGCTTAAAATGAATGAGAAAATACGAACGAGTGAATATGCAGCCTCTATGGGCGGTTCACAAATCTTTTTAGAACCTGGAGAAGAAATGACCACTCAGGAAATGCTAAAAGGCATTGCAATTGGATCCGGAAACGATGCTTCGGTGGCAATGGCAGAACGCATTGGTGGTTCAGAGGAAGCCTTCGTTGAGATGATGAATAAGAAAGCGAAAGAATTAGGTCTAACGAATACTTTCTTTAAAAATACAACCGGCCTTCCTGTGTCAGGTCATTATAGTACAGCTCATGACATGGCTATTATGGCAAAGGAATTGCTGAAATATGATGGCATTACAAAGTTTACAGGCACTTACGAAGCTTATTTGAGAGAAAAAAGTGACAAGAAGTTTTGGCTTGTGAATACCAATAAACTGGTTCGATTTTACCCAGGGGTTGATGGCCTAAAAACCGGTTTTACTGGCGAAGCAAAATATTGCTTGACTGCAACCGCTCAAAAAGATGGGATGCGAGTAATTGCGGTTGTGTTCGGGGCTCCTACTTCTAAGGAAAGAAACGCTCAAGTGACTAAAATGCTTGATTATGCTTTTAGTCAATATCAGACACAGGCAATGTATAAACGGAATCATCCACTCGGCAAAGCTGCAATTAGTAAAGGAAGCCAAAAAACTGTAGATGCTGTAACGAGTGAGCCCATTTCACTTTTAACCAAAAAGGGTGAAAAGACAGATGATGTTCAACAAAAAATCACGTTAAAACAAAATATTCAATCACCAATCCATAAAGGTGATCAAGTTGGAACGATCAAACTTATCAAAGATGGAAAGGTGCTTGTCGAAAGTCCTCTTATGGCTAAAGAAGATGTAAAAGAAGCAAATTGGTGGGTGCTTTATAAACGTTCATTCGGAATGTTTACAAAATCAGGAGAATAGCTAAAAAATGACACTAATTTTAGCGAATGTACACTAGTTTTGTCATGGTGGAAGGAAAACAAGCTTCAAAAGGAGAATGACTCACTATACAGGTAAAACTTTCTGAGGAGGGTGTCCTGTCAAGGGAAACAAAGCCCGATTTACATAAAATGATCGCTAGCGCTTTTATAAAGTGAGGCGGTATTTTATGTAGAGACCAGATTAAGGAGGCTAGTGATAGTGAGTCTTAATATTCATTTGGAAGTGAAGAATGACGTCCTTTGTATACGTCTTGGTGGAGAATTAGATCACCATACGGCAGAGAGTTTGCGAACTCAGGCATCAGCAGCGATTGAAAAGTACAGTATTCGCCACATTGTCTTAAATCTGGAGAACCTTTCTTTTATGGATAGCTCAGGTCTAGGCGTCATTTTAGGGAGATATAAACAAATTAAACAAGTTCATGGTGAAATGGTTGTGTGTGCGATCACCCCACCTATTCAACGTCTATTCGATATGTCGGGATTATTTAAGATTATCCGCTTAGAACCGACGGAAGAATATGCATTGCAAAGATTGGGGGTTGCCTAACCATGAAAAATGAAATGAACATTGAATTTAGTGCGCTTAGTCAAAATGAGTCGTTTGCCCGTGTTACAGTAGCTGCTTTTATTGCTCAGTTAGATCCGTCAATGGATGAACTGACAGAAATAAAAACAGTCGTTTCGGAAGCGGTCACAAACGCAATCATTCACGGGTATGATAACGACCCAAGTGGAAAAGTGTATATTTCCGTTTCTATTCAAGACGGATTTATTGAAATGACCATTAAAGATTATGGGATTGGAATCAGCGATGTTGAAGAGGCTCGCCAACCCTTGTTTACCACAAAGCCAGATTTAGAACGATCAGGAATGGGCTTTACCATCATGGAGAATTTCATGGATGAGGTAGAAGTTCAATCACAGCCAGGCACTGGAACCGCAATTAGATTACGTAAGCATTTAACTAAGAGTAAAATGCTTTGCAATTAAGGAGACTTGCCCATGGATGTGGAGGTCAAAAAAAATAATCAGACGTTTCTTAAGGATCATGAGGTAAAGGAATTAATTCAAAGAAGTCAAGACGGAGACCAGGATGCGCGAGATCTTATCGTGGAAAAAAATATGCGTCTTGTTTGGTCAGTCGTGCAAAGATTTATGAATAGAGGCTATGACCCGGATGACTTGTTTCAAATTGGATGTATAGGCTTGTTGAAATCCGTTGATAAATTTGATTTATCATATGATGTTAAGTTTTCAACTTACGCCGTGCCAATGATCATTGGTGAAATTCAAAGATTCATACGGGATGATGGGACTGTAAAAGTAAGCCGATCATTAAAAGAAATGAGTAATCGGATTCGAAAAGCCAAAGATGAATTATCTAAAATTCTTGGTCGAACGCCGACTCTTAATGAGCTTTCCGCGCACTTGGAATTACCTCCCGAAGATATCATTCTCGCTCAAGAGGCCAGCAGAACTCCTTCTTCCATTCACGAAACAGTTTACGAAAATGATGGAGATCCGATTACGCTGTTAGATCAGATTGACGACGGGAATAATGGGAAATGGTTTGATAAGATTGCGCTAAAAGAAGCAATTCGTGAGTTGGATGATCGCGAACGACTCATCGTATATTTAAGATATTATAAAGATCAAACACAATCGGAAGTAGCTTTGCGCCTAGGAATATCTCAAGTGCAAGTATCAAGACTTGAAAAAAGAATACTGCAACAAATGAAAGATCGGATGGACATGTAATGTCCTCGATCTTTTTTTTTTGCAAAAATTATGTATTTCTGCAAGCCACTTAAATGGTTAACCATTTTTTGGATTTCATGAAAAATGGCAAACTACCAATACTACCTATACAAGGAAATCAATGTGTGGGAAGTGAATGTTTTGGAAAAAACAATTTACATTCGCATGCGGCATAAGATCCAAGTCCGTCCGGATGAAAAAGTTTTGTTAGGTGCGATTGCCCAATTGATTGCTCCCGAAGAGATATTTAATGGAGTTAAAAATCTATGTATGCATCAAGTTTCTAGAGAAGATAGAAATATCGTAGTCATTGATGTGATGAAAGTGATAGCAGCGATAGCAGAAGTCTTTCCAGACGCTGAAGTGCAAACAATGGGTGCATCACAATCCATTGTGGAAGTTGTGTATAAGAAGAAAGGGGTGTCATTACCCTTTTTTCTTCTTATATGGTTTTTGCTCTTTTTTGGTTCTGCCCTTGCGATTATGAATTTCCATGAAGATGTGAGTATGCAAAGTGTGCAACAGGAATTGTATACAATCATTACAGGGAAAAAAGTAGTGAAGCCGTTGTTATTTCAAATCCCTTATTCAATTGGTCTCGGGTTAGGAATGATTTTATTCTTTAATCATGTGTTCAAAAAGCGGATTAATGAAGAACCAAGTCCGCTTGAAGTCGAAATGTTTAACTACCAGCAAGCGTTAGATAACTATGTGATTATGCATGAAAATAAAGAAAGTATGAAAAATCTACATGATCATTAGCATCTTACTTGTTATTTTTATAGGAATATCTGGCGGGTTGGTAGTAGGTGCTGGCTTTGTAGCATTCTTAACCGTTCTGGGAATCATTCCGAGACTGACACAATTGACGAAGACAATGAAAATGATTCACTACTATGAATGGGCAGTAGTGGCGGGTGCTGTATCAGGAACAGCAGCAAGTTTAAGGGATCCAATTTTGGGACTATCTCCATATGTTCTTATTCCGCTAGGACTCGCAGGTGGAATATTTGTTGGAATGCTTGCAGCTGCTTTGACTGAAGTATTGAATGTTCTTCCTATTCTAATGAAAAGGGTAGGCGTTGACGGGAAAATTGTCATTCTTCTCATGGCAATCGTTCTAGGGAAAATGTGTGGGTCCATATTCCACTGGGTGTACTTTGTAAAACACTAAGAACGGTGAAAGGGCGTAAGCAAATGAGTGTGAGGCGGAAAGTCATATTGATTACTGATGGAGATGAATACGCAACGAGAGCTGTGAAGCTTGTTGCTAAGGAAGTAGGGGGACGATGTATTTCCATGTCCCATGGAAACCCATCGGTACTTTCAGGCCAAAAATTAGTAGAACTCATTTTAAAGACACCATTTGATCCTGTCCTAGTGATGTTTGATGATAGTGGCTATGTTGGGGAAGGTGCAGGAGAACGAGCGCTGAAGTACGTTGCTTTACATCCTGAGATAGAAGTTCTTGGAGCGATTGCAGTAGCATCTAGCTCAAGAAAAGAAGAATGGACTAGGGTGAACGTCTGTATTGACCGAGATGGAGTGCTTACGCCATATGGAGTGGATAAATACGGGATACAAGAATTGGAAATTGGAAGACTAAATGGTGATACAGTCTATTGTTTAGACGAGTTGAAAATTCCTTTCGTTGTAGGGATAGGAGATATAGGAAAGATGGCACGAAAAGACGACTTCGAAAAAGGCGCACCTATCACAAGAAAAGCAGTGGAACTCATTTTGGAAAGGAGCGGTTTTTATGGCTCAAGATCAGAAACAGAAAACACCAATTCCAGAATCAGTCGATAAAATTGAACAATATATGAAAGATCGGGTAGGACTTGGTGTAAGCTTTGATTTAGGTGTAAGAAAGCTAAAGATATTAAGAAAAGACGTCCAATTCTATTATGTAAACGGCTTATGTGATACAGCATTTATTGTTGAGATAATCGAAGAATTAGTTAGAATCAATGATCATGAGAAATTGTCTACAAATTTGTTTCATATAGTCGAGAATCGTCTCGTCAATCAGTCCGTTCAACCAATAACAGCCATGGAAGACCTGGTTACGTCAGTACTTTCCGGATTAATCGTAGTTGTCGTCGAGGGTTCTGATGTAGCACTTGTAGTAGATGTGAGGAGTTATCCAGGAAGGTCACCTCAGGAACCAGACACAGAAAAGGTTGTAAGGGGTTCCCGAGATGGCTTTGTAGAAAACATCATCCTAAATACGGCTCTGACAAGAAGAAGAATTCGTGATGAACGCCTTCGATTTGAAATGCTTCCGAAGGTAGGAGAAAGATCGAAGTCAGACATTGCTCTTGGATATATAGATGGAGTTGCAGATCCAGACCTCATTGATATCATCAAAAAAGAAATTGCTGCAATAAAGATAGACGGTATGACGATGGCAGATAAAACGGTAGAAGAATTCATCGTAAAACAAGGGTATAATCCATATCCCTTGGTGCGATATACGGAACGTGCAGATGTAGCAGCCACACACTTGTTAGAAGGACATGTCATTATTTACGTTGATACTTCACCGAGTGTAATTATCACTCCTACCACATTTTTTCATCATGTACAGCATGCTGAAGAATACAGACAATCTCCAGCAGTTGGAACTTTTGTGCGTTGGACAAGATTTCTAGGGGTATTTTCATCTCTATTCCTGTTGCCATTATGGTTCTTATTTGTACTTGAGCCATCTTTGCTTCCAAAAAGCATTGCGTTTATTGGCCCAAACGAACAGACGAATATACCGGTAGTCATTCAAATATTTATGGCGGATTTTGGGATTGAATTCCTAAGGATAGCGGCCATTCACACCCCAACCCCACTTTCAACTGCCATGGGCTTGATTGCGGCTGTAATGATTGGACAAATTGCCATTGACGTAGGTCTATTTGTTCCAGAAGTTATTTTGTATGTGTCGTTGGCAGCTGTCGGAACGTTTACGACTCCAAGTTATGAATTAAGCGTGGCGAATAAGATTGTCAGATTAGTTTTATTAATTTTAGTTGCAGCATTCCACACGCCAGGTTATGTAATTGGAATTACGTTGTTTATCTTGTTCCTTGCAAATATGAAACCGCTAAACGCACCTTATTTATGGCCGTTCCTGCCGTTTAATCCAAAGGCATTTTTGCAGATCGTGGTAAGACGAGCAGTTCCAGGTTCAAAAATACGTCCAAGTATCGTTCATGCGCAAGACAGATATCGACAACCATGATTAAGGAATATCTACAATTGCGGAATATTCTGTTCTATGCTAAAGTAATTTAATTAAATAGTGACTTTTCATGATAAAAATAGACAGAGTTCTCTAGGAAGAATCTGTCTATTTGTTTATGATATATTTAACGAGTTTTGTTGGAGGAGAGGGATTACGGTGCATTACTATGGTACAACAAAAGTAAATGATAAGGGCCACCTCGAAATTGGTGGTTGTGATACGATTGATTTAGCAAGTAAATACGGTACACCTCTATATGTATATGATGTTGCCTTAATTAGAGAGAGAGCAAAAGGTTTTAAGGGGACTTTTGATAAACACGGAATAAAAGCTCAAGTTGCTTATGCAAGTAAGGCTTTTTCATCTGTGGCAATGATTCAATTGGCAGAAGAAGAAGGGTTATCATTGGACGTGGTTTCAGGGGGAGAATTATATACAGCTGTTGCCGCAAACTTTCCTGTCCGCAAGATTCATTTTCATGGAAACAATAAAAGCTATGATGAACTGGAAATGGCTCTTGATTACAATGTTGGATGCATAGTTGTAGACAATTTTCATGAACTGCAACTGCTCGCATCACTTTGCGAACAAAAAAATAAAAAAATGGAAATCCTTTTGCGTGTGACGCCTGGTATTGAGGCTCATACTCATGATTATATTTTAACGGGTCAAGAAGACTCGAAGTTTGGCTTTGACCTTCAAAATGGACAGGCTGAAGAAGCTTTAAGGATATCTCTTGATTCAAATTGGATTGAAGTTTTAGGCTTACATTGTCATATTGGATCACAAATCTTTGATACAACGGGTTTCTTGCTTGCAACAAGAAAAATATTTGAGAAATTGAATGACTGGAAATCTGAATATGCTTTCGAATCGAAAGTCCTAAATTTGGGTGGAGGATTTGGAATCCGCTACACAGAAGAAGATGATCCAATTCCACCTGCGCAGTATGTTGAAGAAATCATTAAGGAAGTCAAAAAACAAATAGAACTTCATTCCATGAACCTGCCAGAAATCTGGATCGAGCCGGGACGTTCTCTCGTTGGAGATGCCGGAACGACTCTGTATCGTATTGGTTCTCAGAAAATTGTCCCGAACGTAAGAAAGTATGTTGCAGTGGATGGAGGCATGAGCGATAATATACGTCCTGCTCTTTATCAGGCTAAGTATGAAGCTGTTTTAGCTGAAAAACCGCTTGCTCTTAAATCTGAAACGGTCTCTATCGCAGGAAAATGTTGCGAATCAGGGGATATGCTTATTTGGGATTTGAAGCTTCCAAAGAGTGAAGATGGAGATGTATTAGCTGTATTTTGTACGGGTGCTTATGGATATTCAATGTCCAATAATTACAATCGCCTCCCTCGACCTGCTGTTGTTTTCGTTGAAAATGGTCAAGATAAGCTCGTTATCAAAAGAGAGACCTATGCGGATATGGTTCGACTTGACTTAAAATTGAATGAAAAAATTTGTAAATAGCTGCCGATTTCTACGGCAGTTTTCTTCTTTCTCGACGATGTATTCCTATTTTCTTAGTAGAATGGATTATTTTTTTGTTTTAGTGTAGAATAAATGAAATTAAGAAGGAATTATTTTTTACAGAAATATACAATTGATTTGAATAGTGGATAAAATAGGTTTAGGAAACAAAAGATGATTGTTCCATATAATATTTATCAAGCAGTCTTATTAAACAGTGCAGATCAAATCATGCCTAAAAGTATCGTACTTAAGAAGGCGTATTTAAAATAATGAGGGATCAAAATGTTGATTAGATATAAGAAATCGTTTGAAAAAATTGCAATGGGTTTATTATCCTTTATGCCAAGTGAAAAAGATTTGAAAAAACTTCTGCAAACAATGAAGCAATATGAAACTGAGGAAGAACGACAATTGTTTCTATGGAAGCAGCAGGAAGATATTATCGGTTTAATCGGAGTCTTGTTTGTCGATGACATAAATATGGAGATTCAGCACATTTCAGTTAATCCATCTCATCGTCACCAAGGTATTGGTAAAGAGATGGTAAAAGCCTTGCATGAATTATATCCTGCCAAGAGAATCACTCCAAGTGAAAATACTGCATCGTTTATAGAAAAATGTGATTTTATTAAAGACGAAACAAACAAAGGCAGCGAATAATTTATTCGCTGCCTTTTGTTTTGCTTCTTATGGCATTTTCGCGTTCGAGGATGACATCTGTACGATCTCGTGTCATATGTCTATGGAGTAATTCGTAATTATTGATATCACTGTCCTTGAGCCAATGGGTTCCTTTCTCAATACAAGTTTTTTTACACAATTCAATGAGCTCTCGATCTGAAAGAGGTAATATCACACTTTGATAATCCTTGTGATCTTCAATTTTTTTGATAAGTTCGTTGATTAATCCCATAAATAGTTTTGGATCGATTCCAAGATCACGAAGATTATTTTCTTTGTCGGTGAAAATGCCCTTTGCTTTGCCGATAGTTCTCAATGCACCAGAAAAATTGTTTCTTCGGTGATGATAAGTGGAAACGGCTAGAAGGATAAGTCCAACCCAAATGGATGCTTTATTGCCATTGTCTGTTTCTTTCCAATATTCTTCGAGAATTTCGTGGCATTCAAAATAATCTCGGTCCCCATGGAAGTGAACCAAGTAATCCACATATGCTTTTGGGTACAAAGTAGCACCACCTTTTTCATGAAATAGTTTGAGTTTATCATATCATAGGCTCGGATTCTTTTAATAATCGAAAAGAAGTTTAAAGGGAAAATGATAAAAGCCCGTCATCCAAAAGGAAACGGGCAATTGTTTTTAGGTTAAGATTTTTGTTCTTTTTCTTAATTAGAAGCGGCTTTGTGGTTTAGAACCAAGAAGCACCAACGATGATTAACAAGATGAATAGCACCACAATTAGTGCAAAACCTGAACCGTATCCGCAATGTCCACCAGACATATTAAAACCTCCTGTTTAAATAATGTTTGTTTTCTCTTTCATCATATGTAAGACCGGAAAAAACGTTATAGGCGTTTGCCCCAATTAAATGAAAGAATGAGTCCTAAGGTTAAATTTCTATTGGACAACGAATATGAATACTCTATACTTAAAGTAGCCATGCCTATGGCAAATCTTTTCAAGAAATAATGGTGAGAAATTTGCAATACAACGTGAAACTGGATGCGTTTGAAGGTCCATTAGACTTACTTTTACATTTGATTAACACACTTGAAATTGATATATACGATATACCTGTTTCAAAGATAACGGAACAATACTTACTGTACATCCAAACAATGAAGGAATTGAAGTTGGATATTGCAAGTGAATATTTAGTAATGGCAGCTACGTTGTTAGCTATCAAAAGTAAAATGCTTTTGCCGAAGTATGAAGAAGATTTATACGATGATGAAATGGAAATCAACCTTGAACAAGATCCGCGTGACGAGTTGGTGGAAAGATTAATTGAATATAGAAAATATAAAGAAGCTGCGCATGATTTAAAGAATTTAGAAGAAGAACGTGGATTAATGTATACAAAGGCACCGAGTGACCTAACAGATCTTGGAAAAGAAGAAAAATTTGTAAGAGAAGAACTCAATGTGTCACTTTACGACATGCTCAGTGCATTCCAAAAACTGATGAGAAGAAAAAAACTGCAACGTCCCATGACAACGAGGATTGCCAGACAGGAAATTTCTATTGAAACGAGAATGTCAGAAATTATAAAAGAGCTAAAAGCCATTAAAAGAAGAATCAGTTTTAATGAGTTGTTCCCAATTTATCAGCGTGAACACATTGTCGTTACATTCCTGGCTGTTTTAGAACTAATGAAACGGAATGAAATAAAAGCTGAACAAGAAGAAAATTTCGGGGAAATATTTGTTGTAGCATCGGAAGGAGCAGAATCAATTGGACATCATTAATTGGAAAGGCATCTTAGAAAGTCTATTGTTTGCTGCGGGGGATGAAGGACTTTCTCTAAAGCAAATTTCTGCGGTTCTTGAGGTGGAAGAACATAAAGTGCTTGAAATTATCAACGAGCTTAAGCAAGGTTATGACCAAGATTCAAGCAGAGGAATAACACTTGTTAACTTGGCTGGGGTATATCAGCTAGCTACTAAGAAGGAAAATGTACAGTTCCTTAAGAAATTGGTGGAATCTCCAAATACAAACACGCTTTCACAAGCTGCTTTAGAAACTTTGGCCATTGTTGCATATAAGCAGCCTATAACAAGAACTGAAATTGAGGAAATTAGGGGTGTAAAAACAGAGCGTCCTCTACAGACCCTAATGGCAAAAGTTCTAATTAAAGAAGTGGGTAGAGCAGAAGGAACTGGAAGAGCCATACTATACGGTACAACGAAGGAATTCCTTGATTATTTTGGACTTAGAAGTTTGGATGAATTGCCTCCTTTAACTGACAAAGTGGAAGAAGACTTTGTTCAGGAAGAAGCTGATTTATTCTTTGAAAAGTTTCAGGATACTGTTAATTCATAGCTTCAAAAGACAGTAGCAACTTAAAATATGTTAAAATATTCGTAATCAATCAAATTGTTCAAAATATTTTACATAGGCTATGAATTTTCTGTGTTTTGTTGATTGGAGCGGAAATCAACAGGCAAGTTTTTCAAGAGCCTAGAAATAAGGAGGAATCTTCATGCTGATTAAAGAATGTAAAGGTTATGAATTGGAAAAAGAAAAGTCAAATACCTCAGAAGATTTTTTTAATCGAAGTGAAGTGGTATTTAATGAGAATGGACAAACGAAGACATTGCATATCTTATACTTAAGATACTTTGATGAGCTAGCACAAGAGATCACAGGTCTTGATCATGATCCACTATTCACTGCAAATGCTAGAGAAGTAACTTTTAAAGATGTAGTAGCAGTGGTTTGTTTGTTGAAAAATCCTGATCTAAGGAATAGAAAAAGATTATACATAAATTCCAAACATGAAATGGCTTCCTATTTTAAAGATGTTGATTTAAAAAAGTTGCCAACTATATTTGAGTCTCTTGATCAAAAAGGTGGTTATCCACTTGATTCGCCGTTGTCATTTATTGTCCAGACTAATTAAACATTAGAAACCTGCGGAGGTGTAAATTTGGGAAATACAATTGTGAAATCACAGCTTGAAGATGTACAAAGTTTCTTAAAGAAAACAAATAACAGTTTAGAAGATTTCTTGAATGAAACTACCTTGTCAACTTTGAATACTGAACAAGAAGGGGACGCAGATTATTATAAAGCCATTTTGAGTAATCTTCGCAAACTTCTCGTATATAGTGAAGAAAGTGCAGAAACTTGCCTTCTTTTATTGCAGGGAGATCCATTCCAAAAGGCTCCTGCTGAAAAAATATTATATAAAATATATCATCAATGCATCGAAGAATTTTTCTCACCGAAAAATGATGCCTGGACAGAGGATAGTCGCTCCGCCTATACGGGTCAAAATTCCATAAAGTTTTATAAACAAGTGCCAGAAAGATTGACCCATTTGATGAAAGGGCTAGAAGGTGACTTTCAAAAAATGAGAGAAGATCTCGAATATTACGAAACTGATTACCGAACAAAAATGCTTCAATCAAAATAAGTTGTGAAAAGAGTGCCTTACAGGGGTACTCTTTTTTTGTGGTCTAGGAATTTTTATAATAAATTAATGTGGATAACTTTCTACGTTTTTCTAATAATCCAGCTCCAGCGCCCAGCCCCTCGGGGTTGTTTCCTAATGCCGAAACAACCTCGGTCATAAGCCAAATCACTTCAGAAATCAGGACAAGGAAAGCTTCGGCAGCATTAACATCGCACGAAGAAAAAGCGATAGCTTTTTCGAGGATGACTGCGTGATTCGTCTTTTGCCTGTCGGGGCTAAACAGGGCGCTTGCGCCTTTTGTTCCTTCTGTTGAACCATTTCCTTAGGCTTTCATAAAATAAGAGATAGCCTAGGAAAGAAGGGTCGGAGATGAATCAATTTAAAAGTTACGTTAAAGAACTATTCGAATGGAATTCACAAATGAAAGATCTTTTAGAAGCAGAAGAAGTAGGAAAGAGTGAAGAAGTTTGGAGAAGTTTAAATGGATTTGTTGAAGTGTTGGAAGGGATATCAAAACCCCTTACAAACGAAGAGATGTTGGCTTTACAAAAACAAGCAGAGAAGATCCATGATAATATGGAAGATTACTTTTTAAGACAACAGGAATTTGGCAATGCACGTGTACAAGAAGCCATGATACCACCAGGAAAACATACATTGCCACCTCTCCCATATTCCTTTGAGGCACTAGAGCCATTTATTGAAAGAAAAATAATGGAGTTGCATCACGATAAGCATCATCAATCTTATGTTGATGGACTTAATAAAGCAGAGTTGCAACTGCAAAAAGCACGACTCCAAAATGATTTTACACTAGTAAAGCATTTTTCCAGGGAACTTGCCTTTCATGGATCAGGTCATTACTTACACACTATTTTTTGGAACAACATGAAACCAAACGGAGGGGGGCAACCAGGAGGGCGTCTTCTCAAAGAAATCATCCAATACTTTGGTAGCTTTGATGCATTTAAGAATCATTTTACAGAAGCAGCAAAGCAAGTGGAAGGATCGGGTTGGGCTCTCCTAGTCTGGTCACCTCGTTCGAGACATCTTGAGGTACTTCAAACTGAGAGTCATATGCATTTGACACAATGGGATACGATTCCTTTATTGGTTCTTGACGTCTGGGAACATGCTTATTACCTGCAGTATAAGAATAACAGGGCTGAGTATGTGAAAAATTGGTGGAATGTAGTGAATTGGAAGGATGTAGAGACTCGATTTGAAAAAGCAAGACAATTGAAATGGGAAGCTTTTTAATCCATATTCAAAATATTTTATATGAGAGCGTGACACTTAGCTGGTGTAAAAAAGCTTTAGTTGTAGAGGTTGAAATACTTTTATCTTGCGAAAACAACGGTTTTCGCTTTTTTATTTTATGTGTTGAACTAGTCATAACCCTCCCTCTTAAGCCATAAACTTGTACAAACTATACAAGGAGACGAGGTATCTCATGAAATTGATTTGGAAGCCGGTCATTTATGCACTCATCGCGGTTCTACTCTTTATGAACGCACCTCAAAAAGTGGATGCTTCTGTTTCCGTAAGTGCAAAAAGTGCGATTCTTATGGAACAGAAATCAGGACGAGTCCTTTTTGAGAAGGATGCTCATAAAGTACGAAGGATAGCGAGTATCACAAAAATCATGACCGCAATACTTGCGATTGAATCTGGAAAGATGGATGAGGAAGTTAAAGTTTCCGGGAGAGCAATTAAGGCAGAGGGTTCTTCCGTTTATCTTAAAGAGGGTGAAAAAATAAAACTGGAGCATCTAGTTTATGGACTCATGTTAAGATCCGGAAACGACACAGCAGTAGCCATAGCAGAACATGTTGGTGGAAGTGTGGAAGGGTTTGTTTATTTAATGAATCAAAAAGCTCAGGAAATCGGTATGACCAAGACACATTTCTCTAATCCCCATGGACTTGATGATCACGAACAGCATTACTCCACAGCTTACGACATGGCCTTGCTTACCCGTTATACAATGAATAATGAAACATATAAAAAGATTGCCGGTTCAAAACTTCATCGTGCCCCTAATCCAACTGAAAAATGGGACAGGGTATGGAAAAATAAAAACCGATTGCTAAATAAATATCAATATTGTACAGGAGGAAAAACCGGTTATACAAAACGGGCGAAGAGAACGCTCGTAACGACTGCAACAAAAGGAGATATGGACTTAATTGCCGTAACACTTAATGGTCCAGATGATTGGAACGATCATATATTCATGTTTGAAAATGGCTTTAAAAAGTATGACATGGCTGAGATTGCAGAAGAAGGGAAAATTAGTGCCGGGAAATCATCGTTTTATAAAAATAAGATCTATATCAATCACCCTATTCAATATCCTGTTACAAGTAAAGAGAGTAAAAAAATAAAACTTGAGTACAAATTGCTAAAGCCAAAAGAAGAATGGGATGATGAAGAAGATGTCCCAAGTGTTGTGGGAAATGCTGTTGTGTATATAGATGGAAGAGAGATTGAGAAAGTTCCTGTCTATTTCGAAAAGTCTAGTGAAGATAAAAAGAGCTTATTCGAGTTTTTTGATAATATCTTCACATCCATGATAGGGATTAAGAGCGATGGTTAATTATATATGGGTGGCTATGACTCTTATCGGAATCGTGTTTGCCCTTATCAATGGCACTATGAATCAGGTGAACGAAGCTATTTTTAGCGGTGCAAAGGATGCAGTTTCCTTATGTATAGGTTTAATTAGCATACTTGTATTTTGGCTTGGAATGATGAAAATTGCAGAGGATTCAGGGTTGCTTTCTAAACTTACCGCTTTATTCCGACCGTTGATTGTCAGGCTCTTTCCAGATGTTCCGAAGCAACACCCAGCTATGGGGTATATTCTTTCAAATATGATAGCCAATATGTTTGGACTAGGGAATGCGGCTACCCCACTCGGAATCAAAGCGATGGAACAATTAAAGGAATTAAATGGAGGGAAAACGGAAGCAAGCCGATCTATGATTACTTTTCTAGCTATCAATACTTCAAGTATTACTTTAATTCCAACGACAGTGATCGCGATTCGGATGAATTACAATAGTGCTTCGCCCACAGATATTGTGGGTCCTACATTAATAGCCACTATAATATCGGCAATCGGTGGGATTTTAATAGATCGATATTTTCATTATCGAAGAAGTCGCAAAGGATGATATAACATGGCATTTATTTCCCTCATTTCACTATGGTTCATCCCAGTGTTAATAGGATCTATTCTTATTTATGGAACGATGAAAAAAGTACCTACTTATGAAAGTTTCGTAGAAGGAGGAAAAGAAGGAATAAAAATAGCCATCTCCATCATTCCCTTTTTAGTTGGTATGATGGTTGCAATCTCTGTTTTTAGAGCTTCGGGAGCCCTTGAGCAATTGATGGTCTTCATTCGTCCTTTAGTTGAAAAGATTGGTATCCCAGCAGAAATTGTTCCTCTTGCCATTATAAGACCTATATCTGGGACAGCCGCTCTTGGAATGACAAGCGATATTATTGCCGCAAATGGACCTGATTCTTTTGTTGGGCGACTTGCTGCCACATTACAAGGAAGTACAGACACGACTTTTTACGTATTAACGGTCTATTTTGGAGCCGTTGGCATTCGAAAGATGGGCGATGCAGTGAAGGTTGGTTTGCTTGCCGATTTGGTTGGAATTATCGCAGCCGTAGTTATTGTTACCATTGTTTTTGGTGGAAAATAGGAGAATCCTCTTTTTATTTTACAATAAAAAGAGGATTTTTTTTTATTGTTGGTTAGCTTACTTTGAAAACAAGGGGAATTGTGTCATAATTCATTAGGATACAATTTAGTTAAGATAACTTAGATTAGAATATTATGAGGTGGCATAGATGGAAAGATTGCAAAAAGTGATTGCGCACGCTGGTGTTGCATCAAGACGAAAATCCGAAGACTTAATAAAAGAAGGCAGAGTGAAGGTAAACGGCAAGGTGGTAAAGGAACTTGGAATCAAAGTATCCCCATCAGATAGAGTTGAAGTTGATGCAGTGCAGATTCAAAGAGAAGAACCTGTTTACTATATGTTTTATAAACCGCGCGGAGTTATTTCTAGTGTAAAGGATGATAAAGGTAGAAAAGTGGTTACGGATTTTATGCCACAAATGCTTGAACGAATTTATCCAGTTGGACGCCTTGATTATGATACGTCTGGATTGCTTCTACTGACCAATGATGGGGAATTTGCCAATTTACTCATGCACCCAAGAAATGGTGTAGAAAAGTTATACGTAGTAAAGACGAAGGGGATTCCTGCAAAAGAGCAACTTAGAAAGCTTGAAAGAGGGATCATGCTGGAAGATGGAAAAACAGCACCTGCCAGAGTGAAAATGCTTTCTGTTGATAAACAGAAAAACACGGCTATCGTGGAAATTGTTATTCATGAAGGAAGAAATCGACAAGTAAGAAGAATGTTCGATGCCATCGGTAATGAAGTACTTAAGTTAAAAAGGGAACGTTATGGTTTCCTTACTTTGCAAGGATTAAGTACAGGTCAAACAAGGGAATTGACACCACATGAAGTTAAGCAACTGAGAGCGATGGCAATGGAATCTGGTAGGAAAAATTCATAGAAGTGTCACATTTCGCCAATTTCGAAAACACTATTTTAATGATAAAAAATGTTATAATTTAATTCATGCTTAAAAAGTGGAATGTTTTGGGGGTTACTTAATGAAGAAGAAAAGGTTGATGACAAGAACAGTCATCCTACTCATTCTAGGGGCAGCTGTGGCATATACATTGTACGCAAACTTTACAAAAGATGATTCAAAACGAGTGGCTGTTGGAGAGCAGGCCCCAGATTTTATTGTAACGGATTTAAATGGTAATAAACACAGACTTTCAGAATATAAAGGTCAGGGCGTATTCTTAAACTTTTGGGGTACTTTCTGCAAGCCTTGTGAAAAAGAGATGCCTTATATAAATAATCAATATCACCAATTTAAGGATCAAGGCGTGCAGGTACTAGCCCTTGATGTGAAAGAATCTGAACTTGTCGTCTCCAAGTTTGTTGAGCGTCATCAATTGGATTTTCCAGTGGCTATAGATACAGATGGACAAATCCAGGATGCATACGGAATTGATCCAATTCCTGCAACGTTCCTGATAGATAAAGAGGGGAAAGTTGTGAAGTACTATACCGGTCAATTAACCGAAGCAATGGTAAAAGATTTTATGGAACAAATTAAACCATAAGTTACGGGGAGTTTTATTAAATGAAAGAAGTAAAATGTGAGTGTGGTCATGTAAATCCACATGGTACCATACTTTGCGAGGCATGCGGCAAAGTTCTGGATGAGAGAGAAAAAGAAAAGCAACTTATTGATATGCGTTACGAAGGCAGTGCTAGACGGTCCCAAACTTACAATAAGACAATCGTGGATAAGATTTGGAACTTCTTTTCGTCGGTTAAAGTAGGGGTATGGCTCATCGTTTTAACGTTGATTGCCTCTTCACTCGGTACCATCCTACCTCAGGAAATGTATATTCCAAACATAATGCCTGTAGCAGATTACTACGAACAGGAATATGGTTGGTTCGGGAAATTGTACTATGACTTAGGGTTCCACAATTTATATAGCTCATGGTGGTACTTAATCTTAATTGCATCCATAGGAGTATCATTGGTTATTTGTAGTTTAGACCGAGTTATCCCACTTTACCGAGCGTTAAAAGCGCAAAACGTTACAAGGAATGAAGGATTTCTAAAAAGGCAACGCGTTTATGGAATTGCTACTGAGACGATTAACGAGCAAGAGTTATCCAAAGCAGTAGAAGGTTTGAAAGCAAAAAGGTACCAAGTGAGAGAATCTCAAGGTGACATATTAGCCGAAAAGGGCCGCTTTTCTCGTTGGGGACCATATGTAAACCATATTGGACTAATTATTTTCCTCTTCGGAGCAATGTTGCGTTTTGTACCAGGGATGTATGTCGATAAGATCCTTTGGATTCGTGAAGGAGAGACAAAAGCTATCCCGGGAACAGAGGGGAAATATTATTTAAGTAATGATAAATTCACTCTAGAACTCTACGATAAACAAAAGGATAAAGAAGTATTCCAGAATGCACTAGATAAAGCAGGAAATGTCGTGAAGACGTACCAATCAGATGTTGTCCTCTATAAAAAGGAAGGCAATACTGTACCAGGTGAAAAGCCAACCTTGAAAAAAATGAAAGATTTTAAGATTAAAGTAAATGAACCATTGAAATTTGGAGATTTTGCTTTATATCAAGTTGACTATAAGTTGGATGAGTTAAACAAAATGACATTCACTCTTTCACAGAAAGAGTCTCAAAAGACATTTGGCGATCTTACAATTGATCTTTATGAGCCAAAAAAGAAGTATGACTTAGGAAATGGTTATTCAGTTGAACTCTTAAGCTATTTCCCTGATTTTGAGTTTGATAAGAGTAAGGGTGGAGAGCCAAGAACCAAATCTCGAATCCCAAATAACCCTGCATTCGTTTTTAAAATGTTCAGTCCTGAGCATCCAGATGGAGAAGTTAGCTTCACTGCAATCAGGCAGACATTGGAACCTCTTGGCGAAAATGAATACAAGATGGAGTTTAAAGGTGTAGAAACAAAAAATGTCGCAGCTCTAACGGTGAGAGTTGACAAGACTTTATGGATCATCGGTTTAGGTGGCCTAGTCTTTATGATTGGAGTCATCCAGGGTATGTATTGGAATCACCGAAGAATCTGGGTTCAGAGAAAAGGTGATCAAATCATGATCGCTGCTCATACGAACAAGAACTGGTATGGGCTTAAGCGAGATATTGAGTTTGTATTGGCAGGCACGAATATGATTATGCCTAACGATCAGGTTCAAAATGCAAAGATGGACAAGGGGGATACCGAAGATGGTAGCCATAAGCAGTAATTTATTATTTACGGCATTTATCTTATATTTAGTTGCTATTCTGTTATTTGGGGGAGCGATTAGGTCAAAAAAAGATCTAGATGCAAAAAAAGGATCGAATAAATGGGGGAAGTTGGCGATCGTCGTCACGGTCATTGGTTTTATTGCGCAAGTAGGGTATTTTATTACCCGTTGGATTGCAGCAGGCCACGCTCCTGTTAGTAATTTATTCGAGTTTACAACATTCTTTGGAATGGCAATGGTAGGAGCATTTATTGTCATTTACGCAATTTATAGAACACCATTACTTGGGCTATTCACCTTGCCAGTAGCTGTTTTAGTCATCGCTTATGCAAGCATGTTTCCAAGGGACATTTCTCCTTTGATTCCTGCATTACAGAGTTATTGGCTTCATATTCATGTAACAACCGCAGCACTTGGAGAAGCTATTCTGTCAATCAGTTTTGCGGCTGGATTGATCTATTTGGTGAAAATGGTTGATCAAACAAAAGCGAGCAAACGTACATTTTGGCTTGAAGTTGTAATGTTCGGACTTATTACTACTTTAGGTTTTGTTGTTATTTCCAGTATTTTTTCAGGTATTGACTATAATGCAAAATTTGAATGGGTTGAAAAGAACGGTAATAAGGCAGATATGGAATTCAAGATGCCAGCACTTACTGGACCTAATGAAGGGGTTCTGTTAACAGATGGAAGCTTTGAACCACTTTTTGAAGTTCCCGCTTTCATCAATGCTAAGAAATTAAATACAGTTATATGGTCTCTCATGACAGGACTTGTCCTATATGGTTTACTCAGAGTGATTTTAAGGAAGAGAATAGCAGCAACTTTGAAACCTCTGGTGAAAAATATAAACCTTGATTTAGTAGATGAAATAAGTTATCGATCTGTATTGATTGGTTTCCCAGTATTCACACTTGGGGCACTCATTTTTGCAATGATTTGGGCACAAGTTGCCTGGACGCGATTCTGGGGCTGGGATCCTAAAGAGGTATGGGCTTTAATCACATGGTTATTCTATGCAGCATTCTTACATCTTCGCCTCTCTAAAGGTTGGCATGGAGAAAAGTCAGCATGGTTAGCAGTACTCGGCTTTGTCATTATCATGTTTAACCTAGTAGCAGTTAACTTAGTTATTGCAGGGTTACACTCATACGCAGGATCTTAAGATTAATAAGCTATAATTTAATAGCCTTCACTTTTTAAAGTGAAGGCTATTTTAAAAAATAAAAATGAAAACTGATAAATTGCTTGGAGGGAATTGTGTGGAGAAGGAAGTAAGGATATTAGTTGTTGATGATGAGGAAAGAATCCGACGTTTATTGAAAATGTACTTGGAGAGAGAAGAGTTCATGATTGATGAAGCTGAAGACGGAAACGAAGCTCTTGCGAAAGCGCTCTCGAATGATTATGATGTCATCCTTCTTGATTTAATGATGCCCGGTAAAGATGGCATTGAAGTATGCCGTGAGTTAAGAGAGAAAAAAGCAACTCCTGTTATCATGTTAACAGCAAAAGGCGAAGAGGTTAACCGAGTACAGGGATTTGAAGTTGGAACAGATGATTATATCATTAAACCTTTTAGTCCAAGAGAAGTTGTCTTGCGTGTAAAAGCCTTGTTAAGAAGATCTTCGCAGACAAGTTATTTACAAACAGAAACCACTTCTAAAGATGTTATTGTTTTCCCTCATCTAACAATTGATAATGATGCCCATCGAGTAACGGCAGATGGGAAAGAAGTCGGTCTAACTCCGAAAGAATATGAATTGTTATATTTTCTTGCGAAATCTCCAGATAAAGTTTTCGACCGTGAACAACTTTTGAAAGAAGTTTGGCACTATGAATTCTTTGGTGATTTAAGAACAGTTGATACCCATGTAAAACGTCTTCGTGAAAAATTAAATAAGGTTTCTGAACAGGCTGCAAGAATGATTGTAACAGTCTGGGGAGTTGGTTATAAGTTTGAGGTCATAAATGAATGATTTTTCTAAGGAGTGTAGTTGGTAAGCTCTGGATAACGATTCTTTTGCTCGTTTCCTTTATCCTTTTTATCTTAACTGTATTGTTGTTACAGTTCTTTGAAAACAATAACAATGATGAAACGAATAAACAGCTTACTGAAACAGCAATGAAAATCGCACATGTCCTTGAAAAGCATGAAGGAGCAGAATTACCGGTAGGATTAGAAATATCATGGGAAATCATAGATAATGTAACTAAAGTTGTCATTATTCATGATCAGGATGTTTACTATTCGCCGAACACGAATGCTTCAAATCAATTATCGGTTAAACAAATTAAAGAAGATCGTGAACTATCAAAGGTTTTAAATGAAGAGAAACAAGTGAAGAAAATCTCTAACCTTTCTGAAAAGGAAACAGCAAGACATTGGATCATTGGCGTTCCGTTCGGAAGGGGGAATGATCACACAGGTGCAGTATTTGTTTATCAATCTTTGGAAGTCATGAAAGTAACGACTAGGTCGACCACTAAATTTATATTGCTTGTAGCTGGTGTTGCGATCATACTCACGACCATCTTTGCATTTTTCTTATCGACTCGCATCACAGCTCCATTAAGAAAAATGCGCGAAGCTGCTTTTGAAGTCGCAAGAGGAAAATTTGATACTAAGGTACCAATCCTCACCAATGATGAAATTGGTGAACTAGCAACTGCTTTTAATCAAATGGGAAAACAGCTTCAATTTAATATGAATGCGCTTAGTCAAGAAAAGGAACAATTGGCAAGTATCCTAAGCAGTATGGCAGATGGTGTTATTACTTTCAATCGCGATGGGACAATATTGATTTCCAATCCGCCTGCTGAACGTTTTCTTCAGTATTGGTATTATGCAAATGGAGAAATGAGTGATAATCCTGAAGCTGTTCCTTCAAAGGTAATGGACTTATTTCAACTGGCTGTCAGTACCGAAAAAGAACAGGTGGGAGAGGTTTCCCTTCATGGTCGATATTGGGTTGTCATAGTAAGCCCGCTTTACAGCAGCAGGTTTATCCGTGGCGCAGTAGCGGTTGTAAGGGATATGACAGAAGAACGGCAACTTGATGCGCTGAGAAAAGACTTTATAGCAAACGTATCCCACGAGTTGCGAACGCCAATTTCGATGATGCAAGGGTACAGCGAAGCAATTGTAGATGGTATCGCTGAAACCGATGAAGAAAAAAGAGAAATGGCTCAAGTAATATATGATGAATCATTGAGAATGGGAAGACTTGTAAATGAGTTGCTTGACTTGGCACGGATGGAAGCTGGACATATCGCATTAACCAAAGAGGAAATGGATGTTCCAAATTATATTCATAGAATCATTAGGAAATTTCAAGGTCTTGCTAGAGACAATGAAATCACGATTAGTGCAGGTGTAAATAAAGAGGAATTTCAATTAAGTTTTGATCCTGATCGAATCGAACAAGTTCTCACAAATCTAATTGACAATGCGATAAGACATACTCCAAAAGACGGTCACGTAAACGTGATTGTTAAAGACTTGGATAAAGGAACGCTTTTCGAGGTTCAGGATTCTGGTTCTGGAATACCAGAGGAAGATGTACCATTCGTATTTGAACGCTTCTATAAAGCGGATAAAGCAAGAACGCGAGGACGTGCCGGAACAGGACTTGGACTTGCAATTGCTAAAAATATCGTGGATGCTCATCATGGGCATATTACGGTGCAAAGTAAGCTTGGTCAAGGTACGACATTTTCCTTCTTCTTACCTCGAAAATCGGAATAATTTCAATAAAAATGACGACTGTTCTTGATTCACAAGGAACATTCATTAAATTTTCTCCTCCGATTCTTCTTGAAGAAAGTTTTAACCATGCTATTCTGAAGGCTAACCGATTGAAAGACTCACTCAAAAATAGTGGGTCTTTTTTTATATTCTAGGCACTGTTTTGCTTACCTGTTGATTTCCGCTCCAGGATGCTCGCTTTCCGCGTTACGAATTATGAAAAGCCCTAATTCCGGCTTTTTCATGGACAAATTCGTCTTGGGTGTGGCGGTGAGCCTCCTCGGCTCATATGCGCCTGTGGGGTCTCACCTGTCCCGCAAATCCCGCAGGACATTGAATGGCTTCCTCGAAAGGACCCACGCACGAAATTATGCGATAGCATAATTGAGGAATTTCGAGGAGTTTCTCACCTTCCGCTCCAATCAACAAATTGCAGAATCAACATTGTACTTTAACAGAGCAAAATTCTATAAACTAGTACTGGGGGATTTCTATAAAATATCTTCCATTTACAGGCAAAAAAGACTATATTTATAAGTGAAACTTTTTTGAAAAATTTGCGCCTATATATATGAACGGGGAGGGAATGTGATGGACTCCGTTTTCGATGAACTCTATCATAAATATCATCATGACGTTTTCCAGTTTCTTTTTTACATGGTAAAGAACAAGGAACAAGCGGAAGATCTTGTTCAGGAAGTTTATATAAGAGTGATGAAGTCGTACGATCGATTTGAAGGAAAAAGTAGTGAAAAAACATGGCTTTTTTCCATTGCAAGAAATGTAGCCATAGATTTTTTTCGAAAGCAAAAAGGTTGGAAACAGAGACTGATAGAAAAATTTGATTTGACCGCTCAGCATGTAAAAGACGTTTCCCTTATTCCTGAGGAAGTTGCCATTCAAAGAGATGAAATAAAACATATTTATGAGTGCCTCGACAAATGCTCACTGGATCAAAAATCAGTTATTTTGTTGCGTTATGTTCACGATATGTCAATTTCCGAAACTGCTGAATCATTGGGCTGGACTGAAAGTAAGGTGAAAACCACCCAACATAGGGCTTTGAAAGTTCTGAAGAAACACATGGAGAACAGGATAGGGAAGGAGGAAATCGATAGTGAAAAAGTCAGAGTGGAGCGATAAACAACTCGAGAACCTTCTTAGACAGATGCCTAATATCAAAGATCATCGCGATCCTCGTGACATCTATCAAAATATTTCTTCAAAACTAAATAATGAGAAGAGAAGATCCTGGTTGATGCCGGGGGTAGCAACTGTTGCAGCCGCGCTAGTGTTTCTTATGATTATACCAGGGATCTGGTCACAGCAAGATTCCATGCAAGAAATGTCTCTCGATAAAGCGGCTCCGGAGCATCTGGAACAATCTCCGCAACAAGACTCTCAGGGTGGGGCGGTAGAGAAAAAAGCCGCTGATCAGTTACAAGACACCCACTCACTTAACAAAATGGATATGATAGACCTAAGAACCGCTCTTTACTCAAATGAAGTTGGAAACAATCAAGTTCTAACATACTGGGTACCTGATACACAGGCGACTTTTTTGGTACCTATATCGATTTTGTCTGAACAAGACGAAAATGCCAATTGGATAGACTCGTTCAACAAGCATATGGAAAACCTTAACGAAGAAGCATGGGGATTGTCAGATTACTACCCCTTAAAAGGTGACTTATCCTTAGATTCTCCCACTACCGCGATATTTAATGTAGCTGCTGATCATCCGTATGCACAAGGATCAAATAATGAATTAGGTATGGTTGAAATCTTAATTCGAAATTTGGCTTCCAATAGTCAAGTAGAAAAAATTCAATTCAAGACTAATGGAACACTTGGGATATCTACAGGGAATGACCAATTTAAAGAGAAGCAAGTGGTTTTCACAGGAAAGAAAGCTTATTTCCTTTATAGGCCAGACGCAGACAAAATGCCATTACTGGTTCCTTCCGAAGATTCCTTTAGTGACATCAAGCAAGCATTCGAGGCAATGAAACAGAATTTAGCAGATAAGCAACGAGTGAAATCGATTCCTGAGACTGTTCAATATGAACTTACTCAAGAGGGGGATCAATTGACTGTTAATTTTCTTGATGGATCAGTGTTTGCAGACTCCGATGAATCTCTGTCTCTGATGGTAGAAGCAATGATGTTAACTGCGAAAGATTTTGGGATTAAAGCTGTAAAATTTAATAATATGCCTGTATTCGAGCTTTCTGGTATGGACTTTTCACAAGTATTAGAAGTTCCTGTTGCCCCAAATAAAAGATAGCAATAGTTGTTAATCAAGGAGTCAATCCAAATGGGATTGGCTCTTTGTCTTATTTTAAATCAATTTTTTTGCATAAAAACTGAAAAATTATCACATTAATAACAAGGTGCTTACGGTCCCATTTTTTCTCAGTGTTCTATTATCCCGAGGAAAGACATACAGTGAAAAAGTGAGGACAAGTTTAAGGAGGAAAATGATGCGAGATTACATAAAAAGAGTGCTGATTGCCATCATTATGGCACTTTGTGTGAGTTTGTTGTTTTTGGGAGGTAAGCATCCTCAGGCCGCTGAAATGAATCTAAATGAACTGACTGCCCATTGGATTTGGCCTTCGGACGGGGTCATTACTGATACTTTTGGGACAAGGCATGGTCAACATAAAGGGATGGATATTGCTGGGGAAGTAAACACACCTATACATACAGTTGATAGTGGAATTGTTATGAAGTCTTATTTCAGTCAAACATACGGGAATGTCGTATTTGTAAAGCATCCCAATAATCTAGAAACTGTATATGCCCACTTGAGCGAAAGATTGGTAAAGGAAGGGCAAAAAGTAAAGCAGGGCGACCTAATTGGCAAGATGGGGAATACGGGACAGTCATCTGGTGTTCATTTGCATTTGGAAGTACATGTATCAGAATGGACCTATGAAAAGGAAAATGCACTTGATCCGATAATGGTTTTAGGTGAAGTAGATTTAGGCACACCTGTACAAGCGTTTGCCAAGAAAAATAGTGATCCTGCCGTTGTCACCATTAGTCCTGCAAAGTCTGGTGAGGAAAATATAATCACTTCTTCAGTTAAAAAAGAACAAAAACTAGAGAGTAAGAATGATGAAAGACACAACGGAACAACTCAACATACTGTTCAAAGTGGTGAAACTTTATGGTCAATTGCAAACAAGTACGGAGTATCTCTGGACACGCTTAAGAAAATAAACAACCTTTCAAGCGATGTCATTAAGAATAATCAAAAATTGACGATAGCCTCTACATTTGTACAAAAGCATGTTGTTAAGAATGGTGAAAGTCTTACCTCTATTTCGCGGAAGTACAGGGTTAGTATAAATGAAATTAGAATTACGAATAGCTTAAATTCGGACATCATTTTTCCTGATCAAATCTTAACTATTAAGAAGAAGGAATAGGGAATTTGATTACTAATACACAAATGTCAAGAGCTGAAGCAAATTTTTGCTTTGGCTTTCTCCATATCCTGTTAAAAGGCAATAAAGTTATTTTTCTTCACAAGGGGATATTTTTTATATATAATGGATAGGTAACTAAATATTGATCTATCTTCGGGGCAGGGTGAAATTCCCGATCGGCGGTAATGAGATTAGTCTCTAAGCCCGCGAGCCTGTGTTTTGGGCAGGATTTGGTGCGATTCCAAAGCCGACAGTATAGTCTGGATGGGAGAAGGTGGAGGTTCTGCAGACGTTCAAAAATGCTAGGTTTGAACGTTTATTGCGCATGCCTTTGTTTAATTCTCCTCAAGTCTTTGATTTGAGGATTTTATTTTGCATGGGTTTGTGTTTGCTGAACCTTTCTTCTTAACGTGGTGGATCACAAAAGGAGAGAGGAACATGAAGAAAATGAATGTAAGAACGATGGTATCAATTGGAATGCTGAGTAGCATAGCGTATGTATTAATGCTATTGAATTTTCCGCTTCCGCCATTTCCAAACTTTTTGATGATTGATTTTAGCGATCTTCCAGCTTTGGTCGCAACATTAGTTTTTGGTCCGTTAGCAGGCATTTTGGTCGAGTTATTTAAGAATGTGCTTGATTATATGATGACGGGCAGTGCCACAGGTGTACCAGTTGGGAATATTGCTAATTTTGTTGCAGGGATACTTTTTATCCTACCAACCTATTATATCTATCAAAAGTTGAAAACTAAAAAAGGGATGTCACTTGCACTAGCAGCAGGAACGATCTTCATGGGTGTTCTTATGAGCGTCCTAAACTACTATGTATTCTTGCCAGCCTACACATTTTTCCTGAATGCGCCTGCAATGTCTGGTCCAGAAACACGCCAATTCGTTGTGAATGCAATCTTACCATTTAATGTTGTAAAAGGCTTAATTATTTCAGTGATTTTCATGGCCATATTTGCTAAGATGCAAACATGGATTAATAAACAAACCGTAATAAAAGCATAAAAAATAAACCCCCTTCGATAAGAAGGGGGTTTTGTTAATGACTATTCAAACTTTAATGCATCTCCATCGAATGGATTGTCTGCTACTTTAATTGAATCAGTTGGGCAGCCTTCGAAAGCGTCCATCATATCATCTACTAATACGTCAGGAATTTCTACGATACCTGCGTTATCGTCAAGTGTTACGAATGCAATGCCTTCATCATCGTAATCGTAAATGTCTGGAGCAGCAGCACCACAAGCGCCACATGCGATACAAGTTTCTTTGTCAACAATTGTGTATTTAGCCATGAAAAAACCTCCCATATAAATAGACAAAACATTTATCGTTTCCACGTATAAGGAATGGAAACGTATTCCTCAACCTCTATTGTAAAACTCAAACTTCAACTTTTCAATAGTAAATGTATTGAGAATGCTTATCACAGTAAGCTCCTCTATGAGTGGTATTACAAAAATCAACAGATTTCAACAAAGGATAAGTAGTTTCATGGTAAAATAATAGAAGAATAAGTAAAGATGTTTAAGATTAAAATGTTCAATAAAAAGTGGGTAGGCAGGTGACAATTGAATTGGACTTTTTAGATATGCTAATCATAAATTGCTTAAGAAACCTTAAAGGTGAGAGGTCGATTAACGCCATCTTTCATCTCTTAAAAGGAAAAAAATCATCACAGACAATTCAAGATGCTCATCTGTTTGGACTTACAAGCTTATTTCAAACTTCAGAAGTTATTACGAAAGCGGAAATTCAGGATGTGATTGGAAGGCTTGAAAAGAAAGGTTGGGTTACCTCCATTTCTAAGGAACATTATGTGATAACTCCTGTGGGGGAAATAGAACTTCAGAAGATTCTTAGTATTAGGCCATTACCTATTCACTTGAATGGTTGGAAATACCACCATATTACGAATGTATTTTGGGAGCGTTTATCACTTTTGGTTCAAGTTGTTTCAAATCTTATTTACCATGAACAGCATTATTTTCCAGTACAAAGAAAAAGGGATATCCACCTTTGGTTAAAGGATTTATTAAAGTCCAATAAGGATGATCGGGATTTAATTGGTGAGACCTTGTATAATGAACTTTCTACAAGTTTAAATAAAGATGAAAGAATCATCCCTCAAGCTCTTGTCATACGATTAACAGGGTATAAATCAATCGGATTAACTCTCGGGCAAGCTGCTGAAAAGCTTGGCATGGATATTACCCATTATCATCTTGAATTTCTGAATGTTATCCATTATTTGATTCAAGAGGTAGAAAATCATAGAATAAAATATCCGTTATTATCGTCCCTTATTGATACGAAAAAGGTAACATTGACCTTATCAACTCAAAAAACATATGACATGCTTAATGCAGGATATTCAATAACTCAGATTGCAAAATTCAGACGTTTGAAGTTAAGTACAATAGAGGACCATGTCGTTGAAATAGCTCTAAACGTAAAGGACTTTTCAATCGATTCTTTTGTTGATGAAGAATTACAAATTTCGATTCAAAAAGTGGCTGAAAGTATATCAAGCAAGCAGTTAAGATACATACGTGAAAAATTAGCCCATGCCAGTTATTTTGAAATACGGTTGGCGTTGGCAAAGTCTGGTGAGCGACAATGGAATTAGAAATTTCCCTTAAAAAATACTTTGGATATTCCTCTTTCAGAAACGGACAAAAAGAAGTAATTGAATCGATCTTAAAAGGAAAACACACGTCGGCCATGTTGCCGACTGGAACAGGGAAATCCCTGTGCTATCAACTGCCAGGCTACATAATGGATGGGAGTGTTCTCATTGTTTCTCCCCTGCTTTCTTTGATGCAAGATCAAGTGGATCAAATGAAGTTGTTTGGAGAGAAACGAGTAATTGCTTTAAATTCATTTTTAACTTATTCAGAGAGAAGATATGCCTTTGAACATCTTAAAGAGTTTAAATTCATTTTTATTTCCCCTGAAATGTTAGCTTTAGATTATGTTACTGAAAAGCTTAAACAATTAAAATTGGCTTTGTTTGTAGTAGATGAAGCTCATTGCATTTCACAGTGGGGTTATGATTTTCGTCCAGACTATTCCAAATTAGGTGATATTCGTAGCAACCTCGGAAACCCATTAACACTGGCATTAACAGCAACTGCAACAAAGGAAGTGCGTCAAGACATTCTTCGTTCCTTAAGAATAGATGATGCACATCAAATAGTATCAACTGTAGACCGGCGGAACATTGCGCTCTATGTCGAGAAGCTAGACAACCATCGAGAAAAATTGGAGAGATTGTTTGAATGTGTATCGACATTAAAGAGGCCAGGTATTGTTTATTTTTCAAGTAAAAAGATGGCCATGCAGGCAGCGGAAATGTTCAAAGACAGAGGGATTACAAAGGCAGATTACTATCATGGAGGTATGGATCAAGAGCAAAGAATCCTTGTGCAACAACAGTTCTTACATGGTCAGCTAGATGTTGTATGTGCAACAAGTGCTTTCGGAATGGGTATTAATAAGGACAATGTCCGTTTTATCATTCACTTCCATATGCCCTTACAACTCGAATCCTATTTGCAGGAAATCGGGAGGGCAGGTCGAGATGGCGCTGAAAGTATTGCGATTTTACTACATGCTGTTGGAGACGAACAATTGCCTCTTCAACTTGCTGAAGGTGAATTGCCTTCTGAATCGCAATTGGACTGGCTTGGAGTTTGGTTTAAGGATAAAAATGTCCCAGTAATTAAACTACATGACTTTGAAGATGAAGTAAGAGCAACCTGTGGATTAACAGAAATTCAATGGCGTTTTATTTGTGATTTCCTCTTGAACAGAAGCAAGGTCTATATGCCTATTCCGATAATGATTGAGGAACTCAAAAAAGTGGTTGAATCACGATTAACACTAAAAAAACAAAATATTTTTACTGTCAAAGAATGGCTGGAGAATCATGCTTGCAGACGTCAATTTATCTTAGAATATTTTGAAGAAACCATGGACACTCATCCGGAAAAATGTTGTGATCTCTGTGGTATTAACCTTAATGACTATTATGG
Source organism: Bacillus sp. cl95 (assembly GCF_900115925.1). Taxonomy (GTDB): domain Bacteria; phylum Bacillota; class Bacilli; order Bacillales; family Cytobacillaceae; genus Neobacillus_A. The sequence continues at coordinate 580,760 of NZ_FOYF01000002.1, forward strand.
ACAATGTGTAATTGAAGAAGACGACCAAGAGAACGAAGTGGTTGATTGGGACTCATATTTAAAAAAAATACTATTAAATAAGTGAGCATACATGATGAAGAATAAGTATAGCGAGTTGATTAATGAATTATCCGATAAGGAACTAATAACCCATCTTTATTCTACTCAAATATTACTATTAATTATTTCGTTCGTATCAGGTATGATAGTGTTTGACGAATTTCCTTTCTTAAACCAAATCAGATGGAACGATCCAAATATTATTTATTTTGGTATTTCGATTGGATTAGGGATAGTACTTTTGGATGTCATCTTAATGAAAGTCTTGCCTAAATCGTACTATGATGATGGAGGACTCAACGTTAAAATTTTTAGCAATAGAAGTATTCCCCACATTGCAGTGATTGCACTCATGGTAGCGGTCAGCGAAGAATTACTATTCCGCGGAGTCATACAAACTACCTTAGGAATGATAGTTGCAAGTGTCATTTTTGCGATCATACACTATCGTTATCTCTTTAGTCCGTTTCTATTAATAAATATTATTTTGTTGAGTTTTCTTATTGGCTTCGTTTTTGAATGGACAGGAAATTTGGCAGTTACCATTGTCATGCATTTTATTATTGATTTCTTATTGGGAATTCACATTAAATATAAAAATGTTCCTAAACTTGATTGTAAGGAGGAAATTCAGTGAGTAAGGAAGATCCTTATCGTGATCAGGCTGAACGACTACGACAAAGAATAGAAAAAATCCAAGAAGCTTCTGAAAAGAAAGATGAGTTACCTCCGAGAGGCAATCTTCATCGCCATAAATCTAAAAAGACGAATTTGAAAGTTAAATTCCCGGTTATTCGATTGCTTGTATTGTTTTTTATCCTGTTACCAATCACAATATTTAGCGTTTATTCATATTTAGAAGGGGATAATGAACCTTCGAACGAGGCTGTCAAAGAAAATGATTCGGGATATGAAACTATAAACTTTGAAAAACGCAATGATGAGCAAAAGTCCGAAACTAAAAAAGAAGATTCAATAAATGAAGATCAGCAGTCAGATGTTGAAGAAAAGCCAGCAGACGCATCAACTCCTAGCCAAAAAGTAGAATCAAACAAAGTAATTCCAGATGCTGATAAGCAAGAAGCAACCGGAAATGTTGTGGAGGAGAAGGCGAAACAAGAACAGCCTGCTGTTGAAAACATTCCGCCTGGAAATTACATATATCATACAGTTCAAAGTCAGGAAACTTTGTTTGCAATCGCAATGAAGTATTATCAATCTAAGTCTGGAATAGAAATCATCCAGAAAGATAATGGAATTAAAAACAATGATATTAAGGCAGGTCAAGTCTTAAAGATCAGATCCAGCTCTAAATAATATTTTAGATTTAGTACTTTAAATCCATATCATAAAATAGGGGACAACCTCATACATTCTTAGAGAATGGAGGTGTCATGATGGAGTCCCCAATTTCCACACTCGATAACCGTACAGATATGGCAACAAAAAAAATGTTGGAAAATCTGGTGAAAAGAAAACGAAAGTTTGATGATTTTAAATTCAAACATGAAATGTCTATTTTTGGTACTATCACACTTTCTATCATTATGTTTGTATATTTATATTTTACAATAATAAAGAATTATTCTTTCTCGTTTGCTTCCATGTTTTCCGCTTACGCAAATAATTCTAATCATTTGTGGCTCTTAATGGGATCAGTAGGAATGTTCGGGTTGATGAATCTCCTCAAAGAAAAGAGAGAGAAAGCTGAAAAGGAATTTCACAATCTTAGATGTGAGATTATTGATAAGAGCAAGGATCTTTGGAAAAAAGAAGAAGAATGGAAAAATCGTCATCTGGTTTATGAAATGATGAAAGATCATTATGATATTAATCTATATCACGAAAACAAGTAGGATCAGTCCAAAAACTGATTCTTTTTGTATTGTTTGGAAAGCCTTCCCTATCACATTTTCGAAAATTTGACATTTTTCATGCCTATGAAAAGAGGGTTTTCAAAAGGTGATGTTGAATTAATAAAATATAGCTTGATTCTTATTAGAGGTGAGGAAAATGTTCGTTAAAAGCATTATGATTCCTAAGTTTAAGAGTTATACTGTTCAGCAAGATGAAACTCTCAAAGATGTTTTAGAGAAATTGGAACAACATCAGATTGACGCTCTTCCAGTATTAAACGGGGAACTTTATCTTGGTGTAATCAATAGGTATCGAATTTACGAACTTTTTTTTAATTCACAATTGTCAAGAGACGAGTTCCTACAAGCAACTCTTGTAAAGAACGTGGTTTCCCACCAAGATAAATTCCTTCAAGGGCATGAACTTTTTGAAAACACTCTAGTTGATTTAAAGGATTTCCCATTGCTGGCGGTAGTTGATGAACAACGTAAATTTCTTGGTGTTGTGACAAGGTTCGATGTAATGGAACAATTCCAAAGTGCATTTGGTGTAAATCGTCCTGGAGTTAGGATTGCTTTCACCTCGGTGGAAACAGAAGGAAGAATTGCACGTTTAGCAGAAATCGCCCACCACTTCCATGAACATATTATTTCACTGGTTACATTCGATGAAACAGATAAATTGGTTAGAAGAATCGTAATGAAAGTGGAAAAGAAGGACAACATGGATAAGTTCATTAAGAAATTAGAAGAGCACGGATTCAGAATTCTCGATATAGCAGAAGATCTGTAAGTTTTGAATTTGCGGAAAGAAACGAAATCCTTCTCATACTTATGTATGGGAGGGGTTTTTTTATGTGGAAAAAGTGGGTTCAAACCATAATGGCTGTTTTTTGTGGTTATCTATTCGTGAAATGGGTTCCCGTTACACACCCGTTTCATATTACTGATTTTTTATTAGAGTTTATTTTTGATCCACTTGAGTTTTTGGCTGCATCCATATCGTTCGTAGCAGGATTACTGTTGATTGGTCCAATGGTTCAAGAAACCATCTTGTACATTATCCAATTGGTAAAAGGAAAACAAAAATTGAGATTACAGTCACTCTATGGACTTTGTATACCCTCCGGTATGTTTGTTATAGCTGGTTCGGGTATCGTGCAAACCGCAGTTTTTTTTAGCATCTCATTGATTTATGGTATGATTTTAGTAAGATACTAATTTATTTATGACCTGAGGTGCATGATGTTAATTTTTCTAATTACGATACTACTTTTTGGAATGGCTCTTTTTTTCTTCATGTTAAAAGAGGCTTTTGAAAACCGTGTAGTCGAACATAATATCAATTTGGAGGATTTTCCTGAATCCTTTGGTGAGGTTTCCATATTCTTCATTTCTGATGTTCATCGACGCAAAATAGATGAAAAAATCTTGAATAAGGTAAAAGGAAAAGTAGATATCGTCATTATAGGCGGAGATCTAACTGAAAAGAAGGTTCCACTTTCAAGGGTCAAGGAAAATATTGCAAAGCTAAAAACTTTAGGACCTGTTTATTTTGTTTGGGGTAATAATGATTACGAAATAGATTATCATGAACTTGATGCGACTTTACTTGAAAATGGTGTCAAAATTCTTGATAACACTGCCGTTACTTTTGAGTCGGAAAAAGAGGATAAGTTTGTTCTGCTTGGGGTTGATGAAATCAGTGAAGGAAGAGACCGACTTGACCTGGCTCTTTCAGATGCAGGGGCAGGTGGTTTTAGGGTTTTGGTTTGCCATAACCCAAAGATTATGGAGCAAGTAAAGCCTGAATATCGGATTTCTTTGGTACTTAGCGGCCACACGCATGGCGGTCAAATTCGTATATTGGGCTTCGGTCCTTATCAAAAAGGTGGAATAAGTAGAGTACATAATACTACTGTTTTAGTTAGTAATGGATACGGTACGACGGCACTACCTCTAAGACTTGGTGCACCTTCTGAAACCCATCTTATTAAATTGAAGCAACAAATATAAAGCAGATACAAAATTTACTCAGCATAGTAGAGTTTTGTATAATCATAACAAAGCAGGGTTGAAGTGACGGAGGATACTTAATGGGGTACCAAGAAGGAAAGTATAATATAAAAGCAATTTCACAGATGTTGGGTATACAACCTGGAACCTTGAGAGCATGGGAAAGGCGCTATCAATTCATTGCACCAAACAGGAATGAATCAGGACATCGACTATACTCCGATGAACACTTGAAAATTCTCAAATGGCTTATTTCCAAAGTAAATAATGGTTTTACCATCAGCCAAGCAGTTTCATTACTTGAGAATCAAAAGATGGTTGCTGACGAGCAAGAAAACGATAGAGGTGCAACAGATAAGGATTTATCAAATCAAATCTTGGAAGCGCTTCTTCATTTTGATGAGACAAGAGCACAAGAATTAATCAACTACTCTTTTAGTTTATATACCATGGATAAGGTTGTAACCGAAGTGCTTGGTGGAATAATGCAGAAAATTGGAGACCTATGGGAATCTGGAGAAATTACTAGTGCTCATGAGCATTTTGCTACTTCCATACTACGATCGAGAATTGGTATGATTCTCCATACCATTCCACACAATGCTCTCTTACCAAAAGCTTTAGCTGTTTGTGGTCCTGGTGAATGGCATGAAATTGGTTTGTTAATCTTTACATTATTTTTACGTCGTAAAGGCTTTGATGTTGTCTATTTAGGGGCTAGCATTGACGATGACGATATGAGAGAGGCAGTAGACATTATTAAGCCCAAATTCCTCTTCCTCTCTTGTACGATGAAGGACAATGTAGAAGGCACAATAAAGCTTGCCAAGCAGTTTGCCTCTACAAATAAAGAACTGGAAATTGGTCTTGGCGGACATGCCATAGACAATTTGGACGATCGCGTGAAAAAGGAAGTAGATCATATGATTGTAGGGCGATTACAAAAAGATTGGGAAAAATGGTTAAAGGAACACATTTGATGAGGTAGACAAAGCACGTTCCCGTCACAATGACATAGACTGAAATTACGAGTGATGTCACGGCAGGGGGCAAAATTATGCGTTTAGAACGCTTGACGATGAATAAGATTAAGATCTTCCTATCCTCTGATGACTTGTTAGAACGAGGGTTATCCAAAGAGGATATTTGGAAAGATTCGATTAAATGGCATCAGCTTTTTCACGACATGGTTGAAGAAGCCTGCGAGGAATTCGATGTTGATATACAAGGATCAGTGGCAGTTGAAATTTTTTCGCAACAAGCTCAAGGAATGATATTAATACTGACGATGGAAGAAGTCGCCGATGGTGAAGAAGTGCTATTTGACGGTTTTATTGAAATGCAAGTGAGTGTTGAAGAATACGATTCTACCATATATGTATTTGAAACTTTTGAAGACTGTATCCAGCTTTCTAAACGCCTGCATACTATGGGCATTAATGGAGGCAGTTTAATTTCAAGAGATAACAAATATTATCTAATATTTAGTTTAGTGGAATTGTTGGATCTTGAATTAACGACATCCATTCTATCTGAATATGGGAACCCGTGCCTTACAAGCGAACACGTACTTAGTGAATATGGAAATACAATAATAGATAAAAAAGCGGTGGAAACCATTCTTCAGTTTTTTAAGTAAAGTTTTATTTTGAAAACTTTACAGGAGATGGTTCCACCTTCTCTTTTGTAAATAACCATTTCATTCTGAATCTGATCAGTTTAAAAAACAAAATGATAGCGTTTACATATTTTTGTTTGTAATTGTGGAAAACTATATTTTTATTCTTGCATAAATCAATCAAAAGTGTATACTAGGCATGAAAGCGACAACATTCGTATATGCAATTTCTTTAGGAGGTTTACAAATGGTAGCCGAAAAGAGCAATGAAAACGTACAAAATGAAGACAAACATGATGTGTTGAAGTCAACACAAACTGTTATTCATAAAGCTTTAGAAAAGCTTGGGTATCCAGAAGAAGTTTATGAATTATTGAAGGAACCTATTAGAATGATGACAGTGAAGATTCCTGTTCGAATGGACGACGGATCTGTTAAAGTCTTTACTGGCTACCGGGCACAACATAATGATGCTGTTGGTCCAACCAAAGGTGGAATTCGATTCCATCCACAGGTTACTGAAAAGGAAGTTAAAGCACTTTCAATATGGATGAGTTTAAAATGTGGAATTGTAGATCTTCCGTACGGAGGAGGAAAAGGTGGAATAATTTGCGACCCGCGTGATATGTCATTCCGAGAACTAGAAAGACTGAGTCGTGGATATGTACGAGCTATTAGTCAAATTGTTGGACCTACGAAAGATATTCCAGCTCCAGATGTTTTCACGAATTCTCAAATTATGGCTTGGATGATGGATGAATACAGCAGAATAGATGAATTTAATTCACCTGGTTTCATTACTGGTAAGCCACTTGTATTGGGTGGGTCACATGGTCGTGAATCAGCAACAGCAAAAGGTGTTACGATTTGCATTTATGAAGCAGCCAAGAAAAAAGGAATTCAGTTGGAAGGTGCTAGGGTAGTTGTACAAGGGTTCGGTAATGCTGGCAGCTACTTATCTAAGTTCATGCACGATGCTGGCGCAAAAGTCGTTGGGATCTCGGATGCCTACGGTGCACTTTATGACCCAAATGGTTTAGATATCGATTACTTGCTGGACAGACGTGATAGCTTTGGAACAGTTACTAAGCTGTTTAACAATACGATTTCGAATAAAGAGTTGTTGGAACTTGAATGTGATATTTTAGTGCCAGCAGCAATTGAAAACCAAATAACAGAGGAAAATGCCCATAATATTCGAGCCAGCATCGTAGTCGAAGCGGCTAACGGTCCTACAACCCTTGAGGCAACTCAAATCCTTACGGAAAGAGGCATCTTGCTTGTTCCGGACGTGTTGGCTTCAGCTGGTGGAGTAACGGTTTCATACTTCGAATGGGTTCAAAACAATCAAGGTTATTATTGGACTGAAGAAGAAGTAGAAGAGAAGCTTGAAAAAGTCATGGTGAAGTCGTTCAATAATATTTATGAAACGGCACAAACTCGCCGAATTGACATGCGTTTGGCAGCTTACATGGTTGGGGTAAGAAAAATGGCTGAAGCGAGCCGCTTCAGAGGTTGGATTTAGTCAAATTCTTCGACGGCCTAAGTAATTTAATTTCTTAGAAGTTCGGAAATTCCAAAGGTTCAACGTTGAAACATATTAAAAAATCTCCTATCATGAGTGATGGGAGATTTTTTACGTGAAAAAGTATAATATTAGAATGAAGATAATTGTCTCCTAATCGATTCAGCCAAGACTTGGTCGTATGGAGCGTCCGAGATAAATCAAATTACTAATAAGAAAGCTTGTTAATTCATAATTAAAATTGGGCTGTGTAAGGCTAAATGTTGTTTTTGTACGATGTTGATTTGGAAAGGGAACTGAGTCCCTGAAACGGAAGACAGCAGGCAAGTTAGACATAGCATTGAATTAATACGGTTTAGATACAGGAGTGATAGATCATGCAACAAGAGGACGTGATAGTTGTCGGTGGGGGACCTTGTGGCTTGGCGGCTGCCATTTCATTAAAGGAAATAGGCTTAAATCCATTGATTATTGAGAAGGGCAATATTGTAAATGCGATTTATAATTACCCAACTCATCAGACTTTTTTCAGTACGAGTGAAAAATTAGAAATCGGTGATGTGCCTTTTATTACAGAGGATTATAAACCGCGAAGAAATCAGGCACTTTCTTATTATCGAGAGGTAGTTAAACGGAAAAATTTGCGAATCAACTCGTTTGAAAAAGTTCTCGCTATTACAAAAGGTGAACATTTTCGCGTTGAAACAGATAAAGGCTTATATGAAGCCCGCTACATTGTTATTGCAACAGGATATTACGATAATCCGAATTACTTGAATATACCTGGAGAGAATCTTTCTAAAGTATCACACTATTTCAAAGAAGCTCATCCATATTTCGATAAAGATGTCTGTGTGATCGGAGGCAAAAATTCAAGTGTAGATGCAGCTATTGAACTTGTGAAGGCCGGTGCGCGTGTAACTGTTCTTTATCGTGGGAAAGAGTATTCGCCTAGCGTAAAGCCCTGGATTTTACCGGAATTTGACTCGCTTGTACGTAACGAAGTCATAAAGATGGAATTTGCAGCAAATATCGAGTTAATAACTGAAGAGTCAGTAATCTATAATAAGGGTTCACAAAAATACACCATTCAAAATGATTTTGTATTTGCGATGACTGGTTATCATCCCGATCACTCTTTCCTGGAAAAAATGGGCATTGAAATAGAAGTTGATACTGGTAGACCAAAATTTGATAAAGATACGATGGAAACAAATGTGCAAGGTATATTCATTGCCGGTGTCATCGCTGCTGGGAACAATGCTAATGAAATCTTTATTGAAAATGGCAGGTTTCACGGTCATTTAATAACTAATGAAATTTCAAAAAGAAAGTAATGCTTGATTTACGAACGATAATATGGATTGACAGGAGAAAAACTATGAAAAAAGTCGTTTTGTTAACAACAGGAGGAACAATTGCCAGCAAGCCTAACAAGGAGTCTGGAAAGCTAGCTTCTGGTGCTCTTACTGGTGAAGAGCTTGCTTCTATGTGTCAATTACCAGAAGATATTGAAGTTGTGGTTGACTCAGTCTTTCAAAAAGCTAGTATTCACATTACCTTTGATGATTTGGTTTATTTGAAAAACAAGATAAATAGCTACTACGAAGATAAAAGTGTGTCAGGTGTTGTCGTGACTCATGGTACAGATACAATGGAGGAAACGGCATATTTCCTGGATTTAGCTATCAATGATGAACGTCCTGTCATTGTTACTGGTTCTCAAAGATCAATTGAAGATTTAGGGAGCGATGTATATATTAACTTGCGACATGCAATATACTCTGCGTGTTCAGAAGACCTCCGAGGTGTAGGTGCTGTCGTTGTATTTAATGAACGGATATTTGCAGCAAGATATGTAAAGAAAGAACATGCTTCCAATATTCAAGGTTTTAATGCTTTTGGCTTTGGATACCTAGGGATAATCGATAATGATAAAGTCCAAATTTATCAAAAACCTTTAACGAGAGAGTACTATGAAATTGTTAAAGAAATACCTCAAGTTGACATCATTAAATGTTACATTGGCGCAAATGGAAAATTCATAAAGGCTGCCAGAGAGAGTGGTGTAAAAGGAATCATTCTTGAAGGTGTCGGTAGAGGTCAAGTTGCACCAGATATGATGAAGGAAATAGAACAGGCAATTTCGGAAGGCATTACTTTGGCTGTGACGACTAGTGCAGAAGAGGGCGCTGTTTATCCTACTTATGATTATGAAGGTAGTGCCTATGATCTTAAGAACAAGGGCGTCATCTTAGGTCATGATTATGATTCAAAGAAAGCAAGAATTAAACTAGCCCTTATGCTTGCGAGTGGAAAAAAAGGTAATGCGTTTTAAATGTTAATTTTACCAAATTTATAGAAACTTCCATTTTCTTTCTTTTGTTTACATGTTACGATTAAGTAAATGTGGAAGGGAGGTGCCTCCATGATCGGGATATTATCAGCAGGGATTGCTCCTGGATTGGCTTTACTAAGTTATTTATATTTGAAAGACGAATACGGTGTTGAACCCGTTTCAGTCGTATCGAGATCTTTCTTTTTTGGTGCAATTCTGGTTTTTCCTATCATGTTCATTCAGCATGTTCTCTCTGTTGAAACTGTTATCCCTTTCGATTGGATGGACGCCTTCTTATCGTCCGGATTGCTGGAAGAATTCTTTAAGTGGTTTATTTTATTTTATACTGTTTATCAACATGTTGCCTTTGATGAACCATACGATGGGATCGTTTATGGAGCAGCTGTTTCGCTTGGATTTGCGACATCAGAAAACATATTTTATCTAATTGGTAACGGTGTGGAACACGCCATCGGCAGAGCGTTATTACCTGTTTCTAGTCATGCCGTTTTTGGATTAGTGATGGGATACTATATGGGTAAAGGGAAATTTACCCAATCAAAAAAACATGTTTGGATTTTGATGTCCCTTATCTTACCGATCCTCTTACACGGGTGCTATGATTTTATCTTGATTTCACAAGAAAATTGGCTTTTTAAAATCTTGCCTTTTATGATTTTCTTATGGTGGTTTGGGTTGAGGAAAGTTAAATTGGCACGTGCATTAAGCGCTAGTCATTTTGAGAATCAAGTTCATATCCAAAAGTTTTAGAAGATTCCTCTTCAAAAAGAGGGTCTTCTTTTTTTATGCAGTTGATATTTGACAAGAATTGGATACCTTTCCTTGACTATCTACTAAGTCGCTTCGCTTTCTTCCTCACATGGGTAATTTTCACCCTGTTTTTTTAGGAGTATCTATAAATTCTCTGCCTTATTAGGTGTAAAATGCAACATTCAAAAATGACAAAGCCTTTTTTTATAACAAATTTGAATAAAAATTCCTTTTCAACGAAAAATATGGTTATTGCAATAGAGATTGACATATGGGGGTAATCATCCATGAAAAAGCAAAAAATTCACATGTCAAAATATTTCATTCTAATTTTTTGTTCGATTTTGTTCTCCTGTGGCTTATTTGCGGAGAAAACAGATGCGTTTTCTAATCAAGTAATTCAGAAAGGGGCAGTCGGTGACGACGTTATTGAACTCCAGTCTCGACTACAGTATATCGGGTATTACAACGGAAAAATTGATGGCGTCTTTGGATGGAGTACATATTGGGCATTAAGAAATTTCCAATATGAATATGGACTTCCGATTGACGGATTAGCGGGTTGGCCGACCAAACTGAAACTAGCCAAAGCTTCTAAATACAACGAACAATTTGTAAAAAAACAAATAGAAAAGGGCGGAAAGTTTTCTCATTATGGCGGTGTAGGACTTGAAAAGCAAAAACAACCTGATCGAAAAACGCCAACACCTGCCGTTCCACAGAACGGGAAAACCCCTGCTTCGCCGTCAAAAAAACCGGCACAACCTAATGCACCGGCACCTGCACAGCCCAAGACACAAATACCTGCTCAGCCAACGCCAACAGCGCAGAAAAAGCAACCTGCCAATGCGCAACCAAAAGCAGAAACAAGAAAGCCGACAGCAACGAATACTCCCAACGGATTTTCGCAAAATGACATTCAGCTTATGGCAAACGCGGTTTACGGTGAATCAAGGGGTGAACCTTATACAGGCCAAGTTGCTGTGGCTGCAGTTATACTTAATCGAGTAGAAAGTGCAAACTTCCCTGACACCGTTTCTGGAGTTATTTTTGAGCCTGGTGCCTTTACAGCAGTTGCTGATGGTCAAATCTGGCTGACTCCAAATGATGGAGCAAAGAAAGCTGTTATTGATGCTATTAATGGACTTGATCCAACTGGAAATGCAATTTATTACTTTAATCCAGAAACAGCAACGAGTAAATGGATTTGGTCTAGGCCACAAATTAAACGGATTGGGAAACATATTTTTTGTAAATAGAGAGGTGAATGAAGATGCTGCGAATTATCGTTATTTCCATCCTCACTCTAGGGGTTGCAGGAACAGCTTTCTGGGGTTATCAAGAGCATCGAGAAAAAAATGCGATCTTATTAAATGCTGAAAATAACTACCAGCGTGCTTTTCATGATCTCACGTTTCAGGTAGATTTACTAAATGATAAAATTGGTTCAACTTTGGCCATGAATTCCCGTAGTTCCTTATCTCCTGCTCTTGCAGAGGTATGGAAGATTACATCTGAAGCTCATAGTGACGTTGGACAACTTCCTCTCGCGCTCTTACCGTTCAATAAAACGGAAGAATTTTTAGCGAATATTGGGGATTTCAGTTATCGCGCTGCAATAAGAGATCTGGACAAAGAACCATTAAGCGAAAAAGAATATGAAAAATTAAAAGTACTTTATAAACAATCTGCAGATATTCAATCGGAATTAAGAAAAGTTCAACACATGGTCCTTAAGAATAACTTGAGATGGATGGATGTAGAATTAGCTCTCGCTACAGGAAAAGAGGCTGCAGATAATACCATCATTGATGGTTTCAAGACAGTGGAGAAAACCGTGGCTGGGTATGATGAAACTGACTTTGGACCAGCGTTCGTCAATTTGCAGAAGCGGGACGAAAACTTTAAGAAGCTGTCAGGAAAGAAAATCAGCAAACAAGAAGCTGTTGCTACTGCAAGAAAATACACGGGCCTTAAAGAAAATGATGATATTAAGGTTACTGAAAGTGGAAAAGGTTCGGATTATGGATTCTATAGTGTTTCCATTATGAACAAAAAATCTGGAATTGAAGCCAACATGGATATAACAAAAAAGGGTGGTTATCCTGTCTGGTTCTTAGTTTCACGTGATGTAAAGAAACAAAGCATTAGTCTTAATGATGCCTCTAATAACGCAATTAGATTTTTGAAAGAGAACGGGTTTAAGGATCTTGTATTATTTGAAAGTGCACAGTTTGACAATGTAGGAGCTTTTACATTTGTCTCAAATCAAAATAATATTAGGATATATCCGGAGTCAATTAAAGTGAAAATTGCACTTGATAACGGTAATATGATTGGGTTTTCAGCTGAGGATTATCTAAAATCCCATAAAGAAAAACGGGATATCCCTGCGCCTGCCTTGTCAAAAGAGGAAGCACGGAAGAAAATCAATCCGAGCTTGAAAGTGATGGAAGATAGTCTTGCAATTATTAACAATGACTTAAATGATGATGTGTTGTGTTATGAATTCGTGGGTACTCTCGGAGAGGATACTTACCGAATCTTCATCAATGCTGAAAGTGGAACGGAAGAGAAAGTTGAAAAATTAAAAAATGCTGAGCAAATTTATGAAGAGGTTGTATAGGAAGAGCAAAATATTTGCTTTTCCTTTTTTTTATTACATGTATAATTATAGTTATGATTATTAATTTATCCTTTTGTTTCACAGAGAATAAGGAAGTGTAGCGGCAATGATTAATATTGGGGATGTTCTTACCCTCGAACCTAAAAATAGCGATCAGTTCGAGAAATATAAAACAAAAATGGTGGAACGCAAAGGAAACGATCTATACATAGATTATCCAATTAACCTTAAAACAAATAAGACCGTGTTTCTTTTGGATGGAACACAATTGAAGGTAAGTTTCGTTGGCAAAGACGGTTCCATTTATTTGTTTGAAGCAGAAATAAAAGGAAGAGTAAAGCAAAATATTCCAATGCTAGTTCTTTCTTTTCCGGGAATAGAGCATCTGATAAAAATTCAAAGACGTCAATATGTCAGGGTTGAGACAGCAATCGATATCGCCATTCACCCTTTAAATTTGGAATTCGAGCCGTTTACGGCTATTACAGATGATATAAGTGCTGGAGGAGCAGCGATTATTTTTCCTAAGGAAACCCCACTGAAAGCGGGGATGACGGTCAACTCCTGGTATGTATTGCCGATGCAAAACGGAGAATATCATTATATTAAGGTTCAGTGTAAAGTTGTGAGGATTATTCCTTTTAGTGACATTAAGAGTAAGGCTTCGTTAGAGTTTATTGATATCTCAGGGTACGAAAGGCAGCTCGTCTTAAGATTGAGTTTCGAACGTCAATTAGCTAACAGAAATAAAGGTCTTTAATTCCAATTTGTATAAAAAAACTTATTGTCTCCGATACTATAACTATGTTTGATAGCGGAGTGGTTATAGTGAAAACAATGGAAAGAATCTTGATCAAGGTCATTGTTGTCCAATTCATTTTTTTGTTATTTTCGCAGTTTTTTCTGCATGTGTTCGATTTAATGCCTGAGTTAAAACAAATTACACAGTACGAAGGTGTCAGTAAAAATAGTTACACGAAAATAATAGAGACATTTAATGGGCAAAAATAATGGATGGCAGGGGATTTCCTGCTTTCTTTTTGCTTTAAAGACGGATAAATCAATGAATGGAATTTTCGAAGTGTTGCTTTTTTCGCAAAAGCAACAATCGATGCGAAAACATCCTTTTAATATGATAAAATATGCTAAAGAACAACTAGATATAGAAGGGAATCAACTTAAATGAATAACAGAATATCAATAGCAATTGATGGACCAGCGGCAGCAGGAAAGAGTACAGTTGCTAAAATTATCGCAGAAAAATTATCTTATATCTACATTGATACAGGAGCGATGTACAGAGCCCTTACTTATATGGCATTAAAACAAAATATCGACCTCGAGAATGAAAGTATGTTATTAGATGCATTGAACGATGCGGAAATTAAATTAGAGCCTGGAGATGAAGGACAACTTGTTTTCTTGAATGAGCAAAATGTTACGGAAGCGATCCGTTCTTCTGAAGTAACTAATCGTGTTTCCATTGTCGCTATGCATGAAGGTGTAAGAGCTGAGATGGTAAGAAGACAACAAGCTTTTGCAGTAAATGGCGGCGTAGTAATGGATGGTCGAGATATCGGAACACATGTGTTACCGCACGCTGAAGTAAAAGTGTTCCTGTTGGCTAGTGTGGAGGAAAGAGCGATCCGTAGACATACTGAAAATATCAACAAAGGCTACGATTCTGACTTGGAAAAATTGAAAGAAGAAATCGCAACTAGAGATAAACTCGATTCAGAACGAGAATTTGCTCCACTTAAAAAAGCCCATGATGCAATTGAATTAGATACAACTTCTTTGTCCATACCTCAAGTAGTTGATAAAATTATGGCTTTGGTGCTAGAAAGGGTAGGATGAGAGTGACCTTTTATTCATTTGTTAAGGCAATTGTTTATTCAGTATTAAAGCCTATTTATCGAATCGAGACAATCGGCATCGAGAATTTCCCAAAAGAAGGAGGGGTCCTTCTTTGTTCTAATCATATTGACAATTTGGACCCTCCAGTTGTTGCAATCATGGCATCTCGTCCTGTCCATTTTATGGCGAAAGAAGAGTTATTTTCGGTTCCGGTATTAGGGAAGATTGTCTCTCGACTAAATGCTTTCCCAGTTAAACGTGGAATGAGTGATCGCGAGGCAATCCGTAAGGGACTTGCTGTCTTGAAAGAGCAGAAGGTTTTAGGTTTGTTCCCTGAGGGTACTCGCAGTAAGAACGGTGAACTTGGTAAAGGTCTTGCAGGAGCAGGCTTCTTTGCGTTGAGGTCGGATGCAACTGTATTACCTTGCGCCATTATCGGACCGTATAAACCATTTAAGAAATTAAAAATGGTTTACGGCGAACCGATAGATATGCAGAAATTAAGGACAGAAAAAGCTTCTGCCGACGAGGCAACAGATGTGATTATGTCAGAGATACGTAAATTAATAGAACAATATAGATAGCATCTTGCTTGACAAATTAAGCTATTTATAAGAAGTTTATAAAAAGAGTTTTATTAGAATATTCTTTCGTTTTCTAGTGGTTAGTTACATATGTGCCATATGTGTTTCATATGACACATTATATATAAAAAGTAGCAGTCATGGACAAAGGAGGAGTACATATGACAGAAGATATGAACAATGTCGAAGTGCGAAATTTTGAAGTGGGTGACAAGGTTACGGGTCAAGTAACTAAAGTAGAAGAGAAACAAGTTCTTGTTAATATTTCAGGTAGTAAGATTGATGGTATCATCCCAATTAGTGAGCTTTCAAGCCTTCATGTTGAAAAAGCGACAGATGCAGTTGCTGAAGGTGATGAGTTAGAGTTGGAAGTATTAAAAGTGGAAGAAGATGCGTTGATCTTATCGAAAAGAAAAATCGATGCTGAAAAAGCATGGGAAGATTTGGAAAAGAAATTTAACAGTGGGGAAATCTTTGAAACAGAGGTAAAAGATGTTGTCAAAGGTGGCCTTGTTGTGGATCTTGGCGTTCGAGGATTCATTCCTGCTTCTCTCGTCGAATCTCACTTCGTTGAAGATTTTTCTGATTATAAAGGGAAGAATCTGAGTTTTAAAATCGTAGAACTTGATAAAGAGAAAAATAGATTAATTCTTTCTCATCGTGCAGTTGTAGAAGAAGAAAAGGGAAAGAAAAAACAAAATATCTTGGAATCTTTATCTGTCGGCCAAGTACTTGAGGGCACGGTTCAGCGCTTAACTGATTTTGGAGCCTTCGTAGATATAGGCGGTATCGATGGACTTGTTCATATTTCTCAGCTGTCATATGAACACGTAGGAAAGCCTTCTGATGTAGTTACAGAAGGCCAAAAGGTGAATGTAAAAGTATTGAATGTAGATAGAGACAATGAAAGAATCTCGCTTTCCATTAAAGAAACTTTGCCTGGACCATGGGCAAACATTTCTGATAAGACACCAAAGGGAAGTGTCCTTGATGGGACTGTCAAGCGATTAGTGTCATATGGAGCTTTTGTGGAAGTCGCTCCAGGTGTTGAGGGACTCGTGCACATTTCTCAAATTGCCCATAAGCATATTGCAACACCACATGAAGTGTTAAAAGAGAATCAAACAGTTAAGGTCAAGGTTCTGGATGTGAATGAACAAGAACAGAGACTTTCTTTAAGTATCAAGGACTTGCTTGAGAAAGAAGACGAAGTTCTTGATTATGAACTTCCTGAGGAGTCTACTGGATTCCAGCTTGGTGAGATGATCGGTGATAAGTTAAAGAATCTACGGAATTAATGGTGATACAGAGTGTCGAGATCTAAACGAAAAATGGAACATATACGGTTTGCCGTAGAGACTGGTCAATTAAGAAATACCGGTTTTGATGATATAAAATTCATTCATAAAAGCATACCGAATTTAGATGTGACCGACGTTAGTTTGGATTGCGAAGTGGGCGGACTTTCCTTAAGTTCGCCCATTTTTATCAATGCCATGACCGGCGGCGGGGGCGAAAGTACAATCGAAGCCAACCGTTCCCTTGCAATTGCTGCAAGGGAGACGGGTATTGCGATGGCTGTAGGATCACAAATGGCTGCACTTAAGGACCCTTCAGAAAGAAAATCGTATGAAATCGTGCGCAAAGTAAATCCCAATGGCGTGCTTATTGCTAACCTCGGTGCAGAAGCAACGGTTGAACAAGCAAAGGCTGCTATCGAAATGATTGGAGCCAATGCCATTCAGATTCATCTAAATGTTGTTCAGGAACTTGCAATGCCCGAAGGTGATCGTAATTTCAGTGGTGTCTTAGAAAGAATCGCGAATGTGGTAAAGTTCGTCGATGTACCTGTAATTGTAAAAGAAGTTGGATTTGGAATGAGTCGTGAAACAGTGACTGCGCTTGCGGGGATCGGCGTGAAAGTCGTGGATGTTGGAGGCTTTGGAGGAACTAATTTTGCTAAGATAGAAAATCTCCGTAACACCCGAGCCAAACCTTACTTCGAAGACTGGGGCATTCCAACGTCCATTTCGATTTTGGAAGCAACCAATACCGAGTGTGAAATTGATGTAATAGCATCAGGGGGAATCCAAACCTCTCTTGACGTCGCGAAAAGTTTGGCGTTAGGAGCCAAAATGGTAGGTATGGCTGGATTCTTGCTAAAAATCCTGATTGAGAATAATCTAGAAACCCTGATTGAAAGCATTGAAGATTTGCATGAGGATCTTTCATTTATTATGACTGCCTTAGGTACCTTGAATGTGGAAATGCTAAAAAGAAAGCCATTAATGATCTCTGGGCATACTCATCATTGGCTTAATGAAAGAAAGATTTGCACAAAAACATATAGTAATCGCTAAATGAAAAAAGCTCTCAAAATTGAGAGCTTTTTTTTCGTCATTCACTATACTTGGAGTCATTTAGGGCTCTTGCTTCTTCAGGGCTTTGCAATTTTGTTGCTCCATCATAATGTAGTGCTTGGTCTCTGTCCGATTCAACCCTACGACTTGCTTTAAGCTTCTTCTCTTGTCTATCTTTACCCATTTATAAACACCTCCTCATTTTAAGATGATTCCAAACAGCAGGAATATGCGTGACGTATGAAAATACATGTTTTTTACCAATAATGGAAATGTTAGGAGGGGGAAAATGGAAGGTATATTATTTTATTGGATTTCATGGTCTATATGGATTAGCGCTACCTTTATATTGAGTAAAAAAAATTCGATTAGAACACGGTTGGCTGTCCATATTTTAATTTTGATTATCTTATCCAATTACCATGTTCAGTTGGGTAATTTTCAATTCTACGCTAGTGGACTCTATATCTTGTTGGTTGCGTACGCATCTCTTCGAAAAGAAAGAAAAAGAGTGATTCTGTATTTAAGTGTTTGCTCGATTATCGTTGCCGCAAGTTATTCTTCATTCCACCTTTATGAACTGTTTGACCCAGTCTGGCTCTTCATGAAAAGGGAATGGATGCTGGGTATTTTACTATGCTACCTATCGATTTTAATGCAAAAAAAATTAAAATTTAGAATGATTATTGTCATGACTGGAGCAATGCAAGGGGACATACTTAACGCGCTTCTATTAAGCCGGCATTCACTCCCGTATCCTATAGGGGGGCTATCATTTTTAGATGTATGCGCGACTGCGTGTTCACTCATTTTCTTGTGGTCAGCACTTGAGCACTCAAGTAAGTTTTTTGAACAATATCTTCCATTCCAAGAAAAGGGGAACCAGAAATCATCATGAATGAGTATACATATCCGATTTTATTTGGTCTTATCGTAGGAACCCTCTCAAGAATTTATATGTTAAGAACAGACTATCGACAATATCCTACATATTTGCATGGGAAAATCATTCATATTGCGCTTGGATTTATCGCAGCTGGCCTCGGTACTGTTGCGATACCATCAATTATGGAAGAGGATTTTATGGCCATTACCTTCTTGACTCTTGCAGCTTCACAATTTCGTGAAGTGAGAAATATGGAAAGAAATACTTTGTCAGAACTCGATAAGTATGAATTGGTTCCAAGGGGGACGACCTATATTGAAGGAATTGCCGTAGCATTTGAAAGCAGGAACTATTTGGTGATATTCACATCTTTAATGACGACCCTGACTTATTTGGTATTTAATGTTTGGGTTGCGGTCATATCAGCCATCATTGCGATTCTGATTGCCAAACGTCTCATGTCAGGCGGTCAACTTAAGAAAATTGTCGACATTCAATACATTGAACCTCGTTTTGATGGTGCAGGCCTTTACGTTGATAATATCTACATTATGAATATCGGCTTGCCTGACAGGCAAAAAGAAGTATTGGAGTACGGGATGGGGTTTATTTTAACGCCTAAAAACTTTAATGCTCGAACAACTATCGCGAATTTAGGGCAAAGACAGGCGATCTTGCACGATGTTTCAAATGCACTTGGGGTCTATCGCGATTCTGGAACTCCTGCGCTTGTTCCATTAGCAAAAAGAGATCTAAACGATGGAAGAGTGGGTGTCTTTGTTCTTCCTCAAGAAAAGAATATAGACTGGGCCATAAAAATTATTGGAGCCGTACCCACCCTTGAAAATGCAATCAGGATGCCTACTGAACGGAAAAAGGAGCATGAAGGAAGGAGCGGTTTATGAATTTAGAAAAATTTATTTTGGCGGCAATTACCACAAATCCGCAAAAAATACTCGGTGGAACGGCAGTATTCCATTGTGAAACAAAGAAAGAAATGGAATCAATTGCAGCAAATCTTGAGGCGATTCTTGATGGAATTGCCCATTCCTTAGCGGAAGACTTATATATCATTGTGAAACATTAATATGTTTTCATTGCAGGAAAGTAATAACTTTTGATAATATAATATAGTTAAGCCCTTCTAATTGACAGAAGGGTTTATTTTATCATATTTCTTCTTTTTACCTAAGGCTCTTTTCGTAAACTTTGTTGTTATTGGCACAAGAAAAAGCCGGCTCTAAGGCTCTTTCTATCCTTATGCCACTAGAATATTAGCGTTTAGAATTTAATATTGAGGAAAAGAGCACGAAATAAGAATCTAAATGTGCCGTTGCATTTTCCGTAAAAGCAACAATCAATGCGAAAACAGTCTTGCCTAAAAATAAATGAGAGCTTTTTATGATAAACTTAAATATGATGCGATAAATGTGAATGTTTTTCGGTTTACAGAGAAAGGGTGAAACAAATGGTAAAACCAGTAATTGCGATTGTTGGTAGACCTAACGTAGGTAAGTCAACGATTTTCAATAGGATTGTAGGAGAAAGAATATCAATTGTAGAAGATATCCCTGGTGTGACAAGGGACCGTATTTATAGCTCAGCAGAGTGGCTTACACATGACTTTAATATTATCGATACAGGTGGAATAGATATTGGCGATGAGCCCTTCCTAGAGCAAATTCGCCAGCAGGCAGAAATTGCAATCGATGAAGCGGACGTTATTGTCTTTTTGACAAATGGACGCGAGGGAGTAACCGCTGCAGATGAAGAGGTAGCAAGAATCCTTTATAAATCGAAAAAGCCAGTGGTTTTAGCAGTGAACAAAATCGATAATCCTGAAATGCGTGATCAAATATACGACTTTTATGCTTTAGGATTTGGAGAACCATTCCCTATTTCAGGTTCACATGGACTTGGACTTGGAGATTTATTGGACGAGGCTGCAAAGTATTTTCCGAAAGACAAGGGTGGAGATTACGACGAGGATGTAATCAAGTTCAGTCTTATCGGTCGTCCGAATGTAGGGAAATCATCGCTAGTGAATGCGATCCTTGGTGAAGAAAGAGTAATTGTTAGTAATATTGCAGGTACGACAAGGGATGCAGTTGACTCTCCATATGTTTTTGACGGGAAAGAATATGTCATCATCGATACAGCCGGTATGCGTAAAAAAGGTAAAGTATACGAAAGTACAGAAAGATACAGTGTTTTGCGAGCATTGCGTGCAATAGAGCGATCAGATGTTGTTCTCGTTGTTATCGACGGCGAAGAAGGCATTATTGAGCAGGACAAAAAAATTGCAGGCTATGCACATGAAGCGGGTAGAGCAATTGTTATTGTCGTCAACAAATGGGATGCTGTTGAAAAAGACGAAAAAACAATGAAATTGTTTGAACAAAAAATTAGGGAGCATTTCCTATTCCTTGATTATGCTCCGATTGTGTTCCTATCGGCAAAAACAAAGAAGCGTGTCCATACTTTATTACCAATGATTGATTTAGCAAGTGAAAATCACTCTTTGAGAGTTCAGACAAATGTGCTTAACGATGTTATCATGGATGCGGTTGCCATGAATCCAACACCAACAGATAACGGCAAGCGCTTAAAAATTTACTATATGGCACAAGTTTCGGTTAAGCCACCAACATTCGTGGTGTTCGTTAACGAGCCAGAACTATTGCATTTCTCTTATGAACGATTCCTCGAGAACCGTATACGTGATACATTTGGGTTTGAAGGAACACCTATCAAAATCTATGCAAGAGAAAGAAAATAAGTAAAGGTTGTGATCGTGATGCAGAAATCGCAAAAAGTTGTTTCTGTTATAGGTGCAGGGAGCTGGGGTACAGCTTTAGCGATGGTCCTTGCTGATAATCATCATGAAGTAAGGTTGTGGAGTCATAATGCTTTGCAAGCTGAAGAAATCAATCTCCACCATACAAATAAGAAATATTTGCCTGAAATTAAATTGCCTGAAACCATTATTGGTTACTCATCACTTGAAGAAGCACTTTTTGGTGTTGAAATCATCATTTTAGCTGTACCTACTAAAGCTATTCGAGAAGTGCTAGGAAAAATCCGTCTAATACAAGAGAAGCCGCTTACTATTGTCCATGTGAGCAAAGGGATTGAACCAGATTCTCTGATGCGTATTTCGGAAATGATTGAAGAAGAAATGCCTGGAGATTTATTGAAAGATGTTGTGGTCCTTTCAGGTCCAAGTCATGCTGAAGAGGTAAGCCTCCGTCATCCCACAACGGTAACAGTTTCTTCAAAAAACATGAGAGCAGCAGAAGAAGTTCAGGATTTATTTATTAATCAAAGCTTCCGAGTATACACAAACCCTGATATTATTGGTGTTGAAATTGGCGGTGCATTAAAGAATATTATTGCCTTAGCTGCTGGCATCACTGATGGGTTAGGTTACGGGGATAATGCAAAGGCGGCTCTTATTACAAGAGGTCTTGCGGAAATCGCACGACTAGGCACAAAAATGGGGGCTAATCCTCTTACCTTTTCAGGATTGACAGGGATTGGTGACTTAATCGTTACATGTACGAGTGTTCATTCACGAAATTGGCGTGCTGGTCACCTTTTGGGCAAAGGTCATACTTTGCAGGAAGTCCTTGATAACATGGGAATGGTTGTAGAAGGGGTTCGGACAACCAAGGCAGCCCATCAGTTAGCTGAAAAGTATGAAGTGAATATGCCTATTACTTCTGCCCTTTATGATGTACTGTTTAATGGAGTTGATCCTAAGTCAGGAGTGGACATTCTGATGGCTCGTGGAAAAACTCATGAAATGGAAGATTTAGCGAATATCGTGGGAGAAAAGACAACTGAATAAGAGCCTTTCAAAAAATAGGCTATGTTAAAGGACATTGGTGATTTTAAGAAGAGACCCCACAGGAGCGCTAGCGACGAGGAGGCTCGGCGAATGTCCCCAAGACGAATTTGCTAATTCGTTACGGAAATCAGCGTCTGTAGCGGAAATCAACAGGCATTTTTAACAGCGCCAAAAAATAATGGCTAAAACCCCTTTGTACTAGGCATTTGAGGATACCTTTTGGGTTTGAAATGCATACAATGCAACGAAGCATACTGGTAAATTGAATTTGTGTTTGGGTTTTTAGTCGCAAAGGACTGAAGTAAGGATCTCGCCCCTCTTTACTTCGGTCTTTTTTTTGCTTGTACCTATAGATAATCACTATGTTATAATAACACTCGAAATAAGGAGGGGTTAATTTGTCACCGGCACTATTCAAGATGTGGATATCTCTTGCGGCTATGGGCATGATGTTCTTAGCTATTATTACTATTTATTTTAGCAGATATAAGCTTAAGGGTTTCTTTCGCTTAATTACTGCTTTCATTGCTTATGCGTTCATGATCGTTTCAGGAATTATTATAGTCATTGTTGTCTTCAGCGGACCGACAGGATGATGGAAATTACATATTATTGAAGGAATGATAGAATGAATCTCAAAAAAATATTTGTTATGATTCTGCTTATAGCATCTTTTCTCTCAGGGTGTATGTATCCTGATGCAGAATTAGAAAAGAATCAGGTTCCATACCAAGATCAAATTGATTCTGTGCAAAGAGCAGTAAATCAATTTCAACAAGATAATGGCGGGATTTTGCCAATTAAGACAAAAGATGCAACTACTCCGATCTATCAAAAATATCCGATAGATTTTCAAAGAGTTGTCCCGAAATATCTTGCAGAACCACCAGGGAATTCATTTGAAAATGGTGGGATTTTTCAATATGTGATTCTCGATGCAGAAACAAAACCAACGGTAAAATTGATTGATTTAAGGATAGCTGAAAAAATTCGTGATATAAAAATCCGATTGCAAACTCAGCAATATCCTCCTTTTGATAAAGAAATTGCAAAAAACGTTTACACACTAAATTTTAAAAAACTAGGATATAAAGAAACTCCCTTTGTAGTGAGTCCTTATACAAATCAAAATCTTTCCTTTGTCATTGATGGCCAAGGTGAGGTTTATGTTGATTATCGAAGCGATTTATTTGCAGAAATTTCTAAGTCTAAGCGGGATTTGAAACCAGGAGAAGACATCCGCTTTATTCTAGCTGAGAAATCTATGATTGTTCCAGCTTTCTCTTTGCCGTATACGATTGATTTGGAGACAAATGAGCCAGTCTTTTTATCTAAATAGTCATAACCCTTTTCCTACGAAATATATTGTAGGAGAAGGGTTTTTTTTATGGAAGAAATGAAAAGGTACAAACCCGGAAAATAGCAGACATGCAATGATTTTTATATAAGGGGGTAAAAAAATATTAAAAAGTTGTCATAACAATATAGGACAACATCATAAATATATACTGTCCAAAAATACCTAGAAGGATATTATTATCCCACTTTACTCTATGATCGGGAGGGGATCATTTGGAAAAGGTTGATATTTTCAATGATATTGCCGAAAGAACAGGCGGCGATATTTATTTAGGAGTAGTAGGTGCAGTGCGAACTGGGAAATCCACTTTCATTAAAAAGTTTATGGAGCTAGTTGTATTGCCTAACATGAGCAATGAGGCAGATAGAGCCAGAACGCTTGATGAGCTTCCGCAAAGTGCAGCAGGAAAGACAATCATGACGACTGAACCGAAATTCGTACCGAATCAAGCTGCCTCCATCTATGTGGGAGAAGGACTTGAAGTCAACATTAGATTAGTAGACTGTGTTGGATATACGGTACCAGGTGCAAAAGGTTATGAAGATGAGAATGGCCCAAGAATGATCACTACGCCATGGTATGAAGAGCCTATTCCATTCCATGAAGCTGCAGAGATTGGAACAAGAAAAGTAATCCAGGA
Source organism: Bacillus sp. cl95 (assembly GCF_900115925.1). Taxonomy (GTDB): domain Bacteria; phylum Bacillota; class Bacilli; order Bacillales; family Cytobacillaceae; genus Neobacillus_A. Next base: position 605,107 of record NZ_FOYF01000002.1, read on the forward strand.
ACACTCTACAATCGGCGTTGTGATTACAACAGACGGCTCAATTGGGGAAATTCCTCGTAACAGCTATCTCGAAGCAGAAGAAAGAGTTATTGCTGAATTGAAAGAAGTTGGGAAACCTTTCATTATGGTTGTGAATAGTGCCCAGCCGCACCATCCAAATACAGAGTCTTTACGTCAGAACTTATCCGATAAATACGACATTCCTGTGCTTGCGATGAGTGTTGAGAGCATGAGAGAGTCTGATGTGCTCAATGTTTTAAGAGAGGCATTATATGAGTTCCCAGTACTTGAAGTAAATGTTAATCTTCCAAGCTGGGTAATGGTCTTAAGAGAAAATCATTGGTTAAGAGAAAATTATCAAGAAGCTGTAAGGGAAACGGTAAAAGACATTAAGAGACTAAGAGACGTGGATCGTGTCGTACAACAATTCAGTGATTTCGAATTCATTGATCGAGCTGGATTAGCTGGAATTGAGATGGGTCAAGGGGTAGCGGAAATCGATTTATTTGCTCCAGATGACCTTTACGATGATATTCTAAAAGAAGTTGTAGGCGTCGAAATTCGTGGCAAAGATCATCTGTTAGAACTAATGCAAGACTTTGCTCATGCCAAGGCAGAGTATGATCATATTTCAGATGCATTGAAAATGGTTAAGCAAACGGGCTACGGAATCGCTTCCCCATCGCTTGCTGATATGAGCCTGGAAGAACCGGAAATCATTAGGCAGGGCGCGAGATTTGGTGTCCGTTTGAAAGCAGTGGCACCATCTATTCACATGATTAAAGTGGATGTGGAATCTGAATTTGCTCCAATCATTGGTACCGAAAAACAAAGCGAAGAGCTGGTTAGGTACTTAATGCAAGATTTTGAGGATGATCCACTATCGATTTGGAATTCTGATATCTTTGGGCGTAGCCTAAGTTCAATCGTAAGAGAGGGTATCCAAGCGAAATTATCGCTTATGCCAGAGAATGCTCGTTATAAGTTGAAAGAAACGCTAGAAAGAATCATTAATGAAGGTTCTGGCGGACTGATCGCGATTATCCTTTAATTAGAGGCTCCGTTTAGGAGTCTTTTTTTTGGGTAAAAAAGATAAGCGCAAAACCATTGTTAAAGGCATTGTCAAGTACTGCGCCAAGAGGATTCAACAATAAATGACAGGAAATTACATAATTCTAGTGAAAATGAAAAGATTGGCATCTTTTCTATAAATTTTCTTGATATGCAGATTTTAATGTGATAATCTTTTAACAGAATTATTGTTGCAACGATAAAACCCTTGATTTTATTGGGTTTTTATAAAAAAATAGATTGAAATCTGTTGTAAGATGTTTTAAGATAGCACTGTCAACAAAATACGTTGCAACGTATAGAATTGATGAAATTTGTTTAGAAATGTAGATAAGTAATCTTATTTACTAAGTTTTTGAAAAATTTTTGGGAGGAGGTGAATGGCATGAACAAAACAGAACTTATTAACGCAGTTGCTGAGGCTAGTGAACTTTCTAAGAAAGACGCTACTAAAGCAGTTGATGCTGTATTCGATGCTATTTTAGACGCATTGAAAAATGGCGATAAAGTACAATTAATCGGTTTCGGAAACTTCGAAGTACGTGAGCGTGCTGCACGTAAAGGTCGTAACCCACAAACTGGGGATGAGATCGAAATCGCTGCAAGCAAGGTTCCTGCTTTCAAACCAGGTAAAGCGCTTAAAGACGCAGTGAAATAATTACATACCATTTTCTGCTTTTAGCGTATGCTTGAGCAAAGGCCGCGGAGAAATCTGCGGCCTTTTACATTTCTTCTTTTTGATTCGCATTCCTTTTGACAAACAAGGACTTTGCCTGACATGAAAAGGGTATGCTAATATGGAGAATGCATACATATAAGTGGTGGTTCATAGGAGGAAACAACATGTCAAATATAAATCGCGCCCAAATTGAAGAGGCGGTTCGTTTAATTTTAGAAGCAATCGGTGAAGATCCAAATCGTGAAGGGTTATTGGATACGCCAAAGCGAGTAGCAAAAATGTACGAAGAAGTTTTCAGTGGTCTAAATCAAGATCCAAAGGAATATTTTGAAACGGTATTTGGAGAAGAACACGAGGAACTCGTTTTAGTAAAAGATATTCCATTTTACTCTACTTGCGAACATCACCTAGTTCCCTTTTTCGGCAAAGCACACGTAGCTTATATCCCTCGTGGTGGAAGGGTTACTGGATTAAGTAAGCTTGCAAGGGCTGTAGAGGCTGTTGCTAAGAGACCCCAGTTACAGGAAAGAATTACTTCAACGATTGCGGATAGTATAAAAGAAAAGCTTGATCCACATGGTGTAATGGTAGTCGTGGAAGCTGAACACATGTGCATGACAATGCGAGGCGTTAAAAAACCAGGTTCTAAAACGGTTACTTCAGCCGTTCGAGGAGTTTTCGCTAAAGATGCACGTGCACGGTCAGAGGTACTTACATTCATCAAGGGATAATAATCGGAGAAGATGGTAGCACTATTTAAAGGGGTGAAACAATGGAAAAACAGCGTGTTTCCTTAAACGGTGAATATGTAGTCATTAAAGCTGTTGAAGATGGAGTGAATGTAATCGGCCTTACAAGAGGTACAGATACAAAGTTTCATCATTCAGAGAAGTTGGATAAGGGTGAAGTGATGATCGCGCAATTTACAGAACATACTTCGGCAATTAAGATTAGAGGGAATGCTACCATTTTAACTTGCTTCGGTGAAGTCACGAGCGAAACTAAGTAATGACAAGGTGGCTGCTAGTCAGTACTCTCAATAATCATACTAACTTGTTCGGGTTTTTATTTTGTGCAAGAATGACCAATTAATTTTCATTTATGTTATAATGGGGACTGTTTGATATTAATATTACACATACTTGTAAGCGCATAATTGACAGCCAAATAAATAAAAATGATCCGAAATAAATACATAATCGTTAATACTTCGTGGAAACAAGGGTGATGAGAGTGCAGGACATTCGAAATAAAATAGCTGAAATGAAGGAACAGGTAGAACAGAAGGTTCTTCATCCTTATTTGCTTAAGTATATACAAGCACCGGTCATCGATGAGGATAAACTTCTTTTACTCATTTCCGTATTGGACAAACTCGAATTGTCTTATCCAAAGCTCAAGAATTATGTGATAACAACAATGTTAATACAGATTGCTCTTGATACACACGAATATGTTTCAAATGGCCCTTTGACGGCGAGCAATGGTGCTGAAGATGGTCTAAAAGCCCGTCAATTGAATGTATTGGCTGGTGATTATTACAGCGGCTTATATTATAAACTTCTTGCGGATATGGATGAAATAATGGTAATCCGAGCATTGGCAGAAGGAATTAAAGATGTAAATGAACAAAAAATTTCTGTCTATCAGAAGGATATGGAAGACATTGAAAAGCTAATCGCAGGCATGAAGATAATTGAAGGTGCATTATTAATCAGGCTGACAGATTTGCTGAAGGTTTCAAATTGGAATGATATCATTCTTAATTTCTTACTGGTGAAACGCTTGCTCTCTGAAAAAGGACTATTTATTTCAGGTAGACATTCGATGTTTTTTAATGCACTTAAGAAAATTCTATTTCCTAAAAATGAAGCAACACAAAAAGAACTTTCTAAAGAACAGCAAAACTATCTTTTGCTTATCTGTGACCGTTATATTGATTTTTCAATCGGACTTGTAACAGAAAGATTGAATCATTTTGAAGATGGAAATGAAATATTGGAAAATCAAATCTTATCTGTTTTTAACGGACACCATTCAATTGCAAAAACACTTGTGGAAGAAGGTTAACATACATGAGTCAGTCAAAAGAGGAAAGGGTTCATGGCGTCTTTGAAAAAATCTATGAAAACTACGATAAGATGAATTCTGTCATCAGTTTTCAGCAACACTTAAAGTGGCGCAATGAAACGATGAAGAAGATGAACGTTCAAGAAGGGGCCAAGGCGCTGGATGTGTGCTGTGGAACTGCAGATTGGACAATCGCTTTAGCTCAGGCAGTCGGAGAAAAAGGGCATGTTACAGGGCTAGATTTTAGTAAGAATATGCTTAAAATCGGCCAAGAAAAAATCGATAGCATGAAACTCGGGCAAGTTAAATTGATTCATGGGAACGCTATGGAACTTCCATTCGATGACAATTCCTTTGACTATGTGACAATCGGATTTGGATTAAGAAACGTGCCTGACTATTTGCAAGTCTTAAAGGAAATGCATCGTGTTCTGAAACCAGGTGGCATTGCAGTCTGTTTGGAAACGTCTCAACCAACAGTGTTTGGCTTCAAACAAATTTTCAATATTTATTTCCGCTTTATTATGCCGATCTTCGGCAAGCTTTTTGCAAAAAGCTATAAAGAATATTCTTGGTTACAAGAATCGGCCCGTGATTTTCCGGGAATAAAAGAACTAGCGAAGTTATTTGAAAATGCTGGATTCAAAGATGTATGGTATAAACCATTTAACGGTGGAGTTGCAGCCGTCCATATAGGCAAAAAGTGACGATTATAAGAAGATGCGATAATAAAGCTGGGTGAATTGAAATGAAATTAAAGATGATGTACTCATTTTTAAATTCGGATATTAATTTAATTGAGAAGAAACTTGAAGAGACCATACAAGCTGAGTCTCTACTTTTGCGTCAAGCATCACTGCATACACTCCAGGCAGGGGGGAAAAGAATTCGCCCTGTCTTTGTTTTGCTCGCAGCCAAGTTTGGAAAATACGATATAAATGTGATTAGCAATGTTGCTGTAGCATTGGAACTCATTCACATGGCTTCTCTTGTGCATGACGATGTCATTGATGATGCGGATCTTCGTCGCGGACAACCAACCATTAAGTCAAAGTGGGATAATCGAATTGCTATGTATACTGGTGATTATATTTTTGCATTATCACTTGAGTTGATGACAAGCATAGACAAAGCTGAGGCCCACAAAATACTTTCTAATACGATTGTTGAAGTGTGCATAGGTGAAATAGACCAAATTCAAGATAAGTTTCGTTATGATCAAAATTTACGCACTTATCTCAGGAGAATAAAGCGTAAGACAGCCCTCTTAATCGCCGCAAGCTGTCAGCTTGGAGCTGTCTCTGCAAATGCTGACGCTTTTGTTCATACTCGATTATATCGCTTTGGCTATTATGTGGGCATGGCGTTTCAAATAACTGATGATGTTTTGGATTTCACTGCAACTGAAAAGGAACTTGGTAAACCAGCTGGCAGTGACCTTTTGAGTGGGAATATCACACTACCTGTTTTATATGCTATGGAAAATCCTGAAATACGAAATGAAATCCACCGTGTCAATGAAAATACAAAACCGGAAGATATGCTAAAAGTAATTGAACTCATCAAAAATTCGGGAGCAATCGAGAAATCTATGCGTGTGAGTGCCCTATATTTAGATAAGGCACTACGCATTCTTGAAGAACTTCCTCAAAACAAGGCGAGAAAAGCCCTGCGTGACATAGCTCGATTCATTGGTAAGCGTAAGTATTAAAAAAATACCAATATCATTTTTAAAAAGTGAACTCCATTTCTAACTTGCGAAATTTTCTTAACAATGGTACGATTCTCGTGGATTGTCCAAAAAGACAATTTTCATACATACAAACTTAGGAGTGGAGTTCATGGAAAAAACATTTTTAATGGTTAAACCTGATGGTGTACAAAGAAATTTAATCGGTGAAATCGTCGGCCGTTTTGAAAGAAAAGGCTTCCATCTTGCAGGAGCAAAACTTATGAGCATTCCAAGAGAACTTGCTGAAGAGCATTATGGTGAGCACAAAGAGCGTCCTTTCTTTGGTGAATTAGTTGACTTCATTACTTCTGGGCCTGTATTTGCAATGGTATGGCAAGGTGAGAATGCAATTGCGACAGCACGTCAAATGATGGGTGCAACAAACCCTAAAGATGCAGCTCCTGGTACACTTCGTGGAGATTTCGGACTAACAGTTGGAAAGAACGTTATTCACGGATCTGACTCTGCTACAAGTGCAGAACGCGAAATCGGACTTTTCTTCAAAGAAGAAGAGCTAGTTGAATATTCTAAGTTAATTAACGAGTGGGTATACTAGTCTTATAACCTGCTTTACTGAGGCATTTGTATGTTACAATACAAATGCCTTTTTTTGCACACGCTTTCAGAAATTTGAATTGTTAAAAAGTGATGGTTTTTTATTTATTATTACAGTCCTTAAAGGTATACTAATGGATAAGAATTGCACCTACGAGGAGAAACTACATGTCTCAGGATTATCATATTTTCGTAAGTAATATTAAAAGAAAAACGGGTGTGGATTTAGCTCTTTATAAAGAAGCTCAGATGAAAAGACGCCTAACGTCTTTATATGAGAAAAAAGGGTTTAAATCATTCGAGCAATTTTTTAATGAATTAAATAGAAACGACAAACTGTTGAATGAGTTTTTAGATCGCATGACCATCAATGTATCAGAGTTTTACAGAAACTATAAAAGATGGGAAGTGCTCGAGCAAAACATCCTGCCTAACATTCTAAAAACTAATAAACGCCCTAAAATTTGGAGTGCAGCTTGTTCTACAGGTGAAGAACCATATACACTCGCTATGATCATTTCAAAATTCCTTCCGCTTTCTCAAGTTCAAATATTAGCGACAGACATCGATGAAAATGTCCTTGCGAGAGCTAAGAATGCAGTATATCCAGAAAGGTCCCTTAATGAGGTTCCTTCAGATATAAAGAGTAAGTTTTTTGTAAGGGACGGAGATCTATATTCGGTTACAGATGACATTAAAAAGACCGTCACTTTCAAAAAACAAAACCTGCTTTCAGACCCTTTTGGGGGAGGTTTCGATCTGATTGTTTGTCGGAACGTGCTGATTTATTTTACGGAGGAAGCTAAGGACGAATTGTATAAAAAATTCAGTTCGGCACTCAGAAAAGACGGTATATTTTTTGTTGGTAGTACCGAGCAGATTTTCAATCCAGGAAATTACGGATTTGAAACAGAGGAAACATTCTTTTATCGTAAAAAATAAATTTCAAAAACAAGAGCTCGTATTTATAGGGCTCTTTTTTCATAAATTGGCTTTGATGTTTCCACTACATGTTCTTTTTTTATGTAAGGGTAGTATCGTCATCATCAACATCGGATTCTGAGGCTTTCCATGTTCCTCTTTAACATCTCTTTAGTGCTTTGCTCATTCAAGGATGCAGATTCAATGTATAGCGGGTAACCGGGCTGCACAGTCCTTACATAGTGGAATGAGAAAGAAGACAGTCGAAAGGGAGAGACCTCTAGTTGGAATCTAAACAATGTAGTTTACTTAGGTTATGAAAAAAAGAAAAATGATTTTCTGATTTTAACCAAAAAATTTTGTGAGATTAACTATTCATATACATGGCTGTATGTTATATTGGAAAAAATCCTTTAGCGAGTTGAAGGGGGAAAGAGTATGAGATACTTAACGGCGGGTGAATCACACGGCCCACAATTAACGACCATCATAGAAGGATTGCCATCAGGTATGCCTCTAGTGGCACAAACCATTAACGACCAATTAGCAAGACGGCAAAAGGGCCATGGTCGTGGAAGACGCATGCAAATCGAAAAAGATACGGTGGAAATTCACTCAGGTGTCCGCCATGGATATACGATTGGTTCACCGATAACCCTTGTAGTCGAAAATAACGATTGGAAACATTGGACACATATTATGGGTGCTGAACCAATAGAGGATAGTTCCGATGATGAAGTGAAGAGAAAGATCTCTCGACCGCGTCCAGGGCATGCAGACTTAAACGGAGCAATGAAATATGGGCATCGTGATATGAGGAATGTTCTTGAAAGGTCTTCGGCAAGAGAAACAACCGTTAGAGTAGCAGCAGGAGCGACAGCCAAGCATTTGTTGGAACTCCTCGGAATTAAAGTAGTTTCTCACGTCCTTGAGATAGGTGGCGTTAGAGCGGATACTCCAGAAGGTTTGACATTGGAGCAAATTGATGAGATTTCTGAGGCTTCTCCAGTAAGATGTTTGGATCAGGTGGCCGCACAAAAAATGATGGACGCAATTGATGATGCCAAGAAAAATGGAGATTCCATCGGAGGCATTGTGGAGGTAATCGTTGAAGGTATGCCACCTGGGATCGGGAGTTATGTTCATTTTGATCGTAAGTTAGATGCAAAAATTGCTGCATCAATTGTGAGTATAAATGCTTTTAAGGGTGTAGAGTTTGGTATTGGCTTTGAAGCAGCAAGGAATCCTGGCAGTAAAGTACATGATGAAATTGCCTGGAATCCCGAAGAAGGCTACTACCGAAAAACGAATAGGTTAGGTGGCTTCGAAGGTGGTATGACAACAGGTATGCCTATTGTAGTCCGCGGAGTGATGAAACCTATTCCAACTTTATATAAGCCTTTGATGAGTGTAGATATAGAATCAAAAGAACCGTTTGCGGCGAGCATTGAACGTTCGGATAGTTGTGCTGTTCCAGCTGCTGCAGTGGTTGCTGAAAATGTTGTTGCTTGGGAAGTTGCTTCTGCCATCGTCAGTCAGTTTTCGAGTGATCGATTCGATGCACTGAAAGAAGAATTAGCAAGGCATCGACAATATGTGAGGGAATTTTAATGGAGAGCTTGATCATTCATACCGAATCCAAAGACTATCCAGTTGTGATTGGGTATGATGTGATACATAAATTAAGAGATTTTCTTATTGAATCCCAATTCAGTAAAGTTCTGATCATAACAGATACTACACTTGAAAAATTGCACTTATCTACCCTACAAAAAGAACTGATAGGAATCGGAATTGAAGTATTTGTCGTCCCGAGTGGTGAGAGTGCAAAAACTTTTGAGGTTTTTTATCAAGTTCAAACATATGCTCTTCAATCTCATCTTGACCGAAACTCGGTCATTGTTGCGTTTGGCGGAGGTGCAGTTGGGGATATGGCAGGCTTTGTGGCTGCAACCTATATGCGGGGAATACCATTTATTCAAGTCCCTACCACCATTTTGGCACATGATAGTGCTGTTGGCGGAAAGGTAGCCATTAATCATGAACTTGGAAAAAATATGATTGGATCATTTTACCAGCCGGAAGCTGTATTTTATGATATGCGCTTTTTAGAAACACTTCCGAAGCAGGAAGTTCGATCGGGTTTTGCAGAAATTATTAAGCACGCACTTATTTCGGATAAAAACTTCTATCATTGGCTTATGAATAAAACTCCAGCCTTTTCAAAGTTATCAAATAAGCACCTCGAGAATGCAATAACCATGGGAGTCAAAATAAAAGGTAACATTGTATCAAAGGATGAAAAAGAAACTGGGATTAGGGCTTTTCTAAATTTTGGCCATACTCTCGGTCATGCAATAGAGGCGGAAATGGGTTACGGCAAGATTAGTCATGGTGAAGCAGTTGTCATTGGCATGGTATTTGCTCTCCAAATCAGCCAAGATATTTATGAGTTGGAATTCGAACTAGATACTTTCACTACTTGGTTAGAAGGCCTTGGATACACGACCAAAATTCCGATTGGACTCTCTCCGAGTAAATTGTTGGTAAGAATGAAAGGCGATAAAAAAGCCTTTTCTGAAAGTGTAAGATTTGTATTGTTAAAGGAAATTGGAAATCCAGGATTAAAGAGTCTCACAGATGAATATTTGTTAGAGAAACTAAATTTATTTATGGAGGGGGAAAGGATATGATTCGCGGCGTTAGGGGAGCCATTACGATGAAAGAAAATCTTGAAGAAGATATTTTGGCAGGAACCGAACGGCTACTGAGAACAATGATTGAAAGAAATGGCATTGTAGCTGACAACGTTGCATCTGTCCTCATCTCTGCCACTGATGATCTAAATGCGACCTTTCCAGCAAAGGCTCTAAGAAGGTTAGAAGATTGGACATATGTTCCGGTAATGTGTATGAAAGAGCTTGAGATTCCCAATGGAATTCGTAAATGTGTGAGGATTATGATTCACTTGAATACAGATGTTCCGCAGTCGGAGGTCAAGCATGTCTATCTAGATGGTGCTGTTATTTTAAGACCCGACCTGCTAAATAAATGATTGCTGATAGCCTTAAGTAAATTGGGAATATTTATGATAAAATACAAAAAAGATAAAATAACTTAATAATTTGGGGTGAGATGAATGAGGTGGAAGAAACAATTGTTAACTTTGACTCCTTATCAACCAGGGAAATCAATTGAAGCGGTAAAAGAAGAGCTAGGATTGGATGAAATTGTGAAACTGGCCTCCAATGAGAATCCGTTTGGGTGCTCACCTGAGGCGATAAAAGCAATACAAAAATTTTCAGCAACTGCAGCAGTATATCCAGATGGATATGCTACTAACTTACGAAGCGTACTTGCGGAAAAATTAGGCGTAAATGGCGATCAATTAATCTTTGGAAACGGTTCGGATGAAATCATTCAGATTATTTCAAGAGCCTTACTTCATCCAGAAGCCCGGACTGTTATGGCTTCTCCAACTTTTCCTCAATATAAACACAACGCTGTTATCGAAGGTGCATCCTATGTGGAAGTGCCCTTATTAAACGGAGAGCATGATCTTGAAAACATGCTTAAAAATTTGGACGATGTGACAAACATTGTTTGGCTTTGCAGTCCTAATAACCCTACAGGCACCTACATATCTTTAACAAATTTATTATCCTTCCTAGACCGTGCGCCTGACCACGTCTTAGTGGTACTTGACGAGGCTTATTATGAATATGTGGTAGCAGATGATTATTATGATTCCATCAAATTACTCGATAAATATAAGAATTTAATTATTTTAAGAACGTTCTCAAAAATTTATGGACTAGCGAGTCTGCGTATTGGTTACGGGGTAAGTAGTAAAGAAATAATTAGAGCTTTAGAGCCTGCAAGAGAACCTTTTAACACAAATTCACTCGCTCAGCTTGCAGCAACTGCTTCCGTTTTAGACGAGAAGTTTGTAGAGACTTGCCGTGACAAGAATAAGCAAGGTCTTCAGCAGTTTTACGATTTTTGCAAAGGTAGAAATCTAAATTACTTCCCTTCACAAGGTAATTTCATTTTGATTAATTTTGGGAGAGATGGGGATGAAGTTTTTCAATTTCTTCTGAAGAAGGGTTATATAGTTAGATCTGGCAAGGCATTAGGTTTTCCAGAGAGTGTTAGAATCACTGTCGGATCAACTGAACAAAATGAAGGTGTTATTAAAGCGATGGACCAATTCCTTAATGAGAATGAAATTGCTACTGCGCACAGAAATTAAACTGTTCAGATAGAATGGTATTCTCCTTGATTCATCTGCATACACCCTCAACAAAAGCGTAGGTAGAAAGGGGTGTGTTCACTAAGATGAAACGTCAAGTTTTCATCATTGGTTTAGGCTTAATAGGTGGTTCACTTGCTTTGAGTATTAAGAAGGCAAATTACGGTGCTTCCATTGTCGGTTTTGACCTAAATGATGAACAATTGAAACTCGCAAAACTATTAGGTGTAATTGATGAAAAAGTTGAAACACTTTCACAAGGAGCAAAGGATGCTGATTTGATCATCATTTGTGCTCCCGTCAACGCAACTTTAAGCATAATAGAAGAACTTTCCCTGACTCCCTTGAAAAAAGGAGTCATCATAACTGACGTAGGAAGTACAAAAGAAGAAATCGTAAGGAAGAGTAGCTGTTTAAGAGAAAAGGGTATTTGTTTTATTGGAGGGCATCCAATGGCGGGTTCTCATAAAAGCGGAGTTACAGCTGCAAAAGATATTCTTTTTGAAAATGCTTTTTACCTCATCACTCCAGAAGAAGACGAAAAAGAAGAAAATATTGAAGTTCTCAAGAATTGGCTTAAAGGGACAAAAGCAAAATTCTTAACAATGTCACCATCCCAACATGACCATGTGACAGGTATCATTAGTCACTTTCCACATCTGTTAGCCGCCTCATTAGTCAACCATACTCAAAAGTTCGAAGGTGAGTATTCATTGCTTTCTAGGTTAGCTGCCGGTGGATTTAGGGACATTACCAGAATTGCGTCTAGTAGTCCTGAAATGTGGAAAGATATACTTCAACACAATAACAGTGTTTTGCTAGAGTTATTAGAACACTGGATGAGCGAAATGAATATTGTAAAAGAATTAGTGATTCAAAATGATCCAGTTTCCATTCATCATTACTTTCTGAATGCGAAAAACTACCGTGATAGTCTTCCTGTGAGACAAAAAGGAGCGATACCGGCTTTTTACGATCTATTTGTGGATGTTCCAGACTATCCTGGGGTAATTTCTGAAATAACGGGTTACTTAGCTCAGGAACATATAAGTATTACAAATATCCGTATTCTGGAAACACGAGAAGGCATTTATGGTGTGCTTGTGATTAGTTTTCAGTCCGAGGAAGATAGAATGAGAGCTGAACATTGCATTAGTCACTATACCAGCTATGCTACTTCAGCGGGTCTATGATGAAATAAACGATGAAAATGAAGGTGATAAGATGACGATGAGGAAGCTTCAATCTGTAAAATCCCCTTTAAAAGGAATTATTAAAGTGCCTGGAGATAAATCTATTTCCCACCGCTCTGTTATGTTTGGGGCTATTGCAGAGGGAGAAACGACGGTTTCTAATTTCCTCCTTGGAGACGACTGTTTAAGTACTATTTCCTGTTTTCGGAAATTAGGGGTGAAAATAGAACAGCAACACGATTATATACATATTCAAGGTAAGGGTTTTGAAGGACTTGAGGAATCAAAGGAAGTATTGGATGTTGGGAACTCAGGTACCACCATTCGCTTGCTGATGGGAATCTTATCTGGCAGTCATTTTCATACGAGTTTAATAGGCGACGATTCGATTGCAAAACGCCCGATGACGAGGGTAACAACCCCACTAAAAGTGATGGGAGCACTAATCGATGGAAGGAAAAGTGGCGAGTATATTCCAATTTCCATACGAGGTGGACATTTAAAAGGAATTCGTTATGAACTGCCAGTAGCTAGTGCTCAAGTCAAATCGTCTATCTTGTTTGCTGGGCTTCAGGCAGATGGGGAAACAACCGTCATTGAGCCAAGCGCTACGAGAGACCATACAGAGCGGATGATTAAAAAGTTCGGAGGCACGATAGAAAAAGAAGGAAATCAGATAAAAATTCTTGGCGGACAAAAGCTTAAAGGAACCCATGTAGATGTACCAGGAGATATCTCATCGGCTGCCTTTTTCTTGGTTGCTTCAGCGATCACTCCCGGTAGCGAAGTACTACTTAAAGATGTTGGGTTAAATCCTACAAGAACAGGTATTTTGGATGTACTTGCTGATATGGGGGCAGATTTCGAAATCTCAGTCACAAGTGGAGAGGGATTTGAACCAATCGGAGATATCCTCATCAAATCTTCTAATCTGAAGGGAACCGTCATTGAAGGTGATATCATCCCAAGACTTATAGATGAAATTCCTATTATCGCATTACTGGCTACTCAAGCAACTGGTACGACAGTTATTAAGAATGCAGAAGAACTTAAGGTCAAAGAAACGAACCGGATTGATACTGTTGTAGATGAATTGAAGAAACTAGGGGCACAAATTGAAGCCACAGATGATGGGATGGTTATTTACGGGCGAAGTTCATTGAAGGGTGGTATTGTTTCAAGTCATGGTGACCATCGAATTGGAATGATGCTTTCCGTTGCCTCACTTATTTGTAATGGAGATGTTGACTTGGAAAATCAAGAAGCCATTTCTGTATCATACCCTGAATTCTTCTCTCATCTTGATAGTCTAACTTGTTAAAAGCTGTTCTCTTACAGCTTTTTTCTTTTGCTCTTTAATTTATGGACATATAACCCATTTTCTTTCATAGCTTGTCTTAAGACTCTTATTGGTTTCACATCCTGAAAGAGGTTGCATCCATGGGATTCTCATGAATAGTGAAAGAGGGTGGTTTTTATGACATATATAATTGAAAATGCGAATGTATTAATTGGGCGAGAGTTGAGAACAAGAACGATGATTGTGAAAGATACCCGCATTGAACAAACAGGAAATGGATACGGAAATTATGCATTTATGAAAATGGACTTATGTAACTATCTGATGACTCCATCATTTGTCTTTTTAAATAGCCAAATAACAGCTATCGGATCCTCTTTTGAGATGAAGGATTACCTAGTAAATGAAATTATCAAAAAAGGCTGTACAACCATTGTGACTGTAGTGGAAATCGATTATGAGTACGAAATAGTGCAAAAAGTTAAGAAGGCTACTATCAGCCTAATAAATTCCCCACTCGATTTTGTTATATGTATAAAAATCCCTGTAAAACTATTGACCGTAAATCTATTAAGGATATGCAAAAAAGAAAAGATTCCGGCTATCTTTGTGAAATTAGAAGAAAGGGATTCCTTTGAAAATCTCCCATGGGGATGGCTTCGAGAGGCTATATTTCCCTACAATGCCCCTTTAATTCCAGTTGTAAATGGAAAGAGTGAACGTTTAAACAAACAAATTCTCACAAGGTGGTGTAAGGTAGTCCATACGGAGAAGATGCCTGCTCTATCAGTTGAAATAAAGGAAAACGAGCCTCTCTCAATCCCTATCTTAAATAAAATTGGTTTATACCCAAGTAAGGCAAGTTTGATTCAAGGTTCTGAGTTGAGTTATAATTTATTTTTAAAAAATCGTGAAACAATACAACAACACTTGGAACATAATGATTTAATATTACAGGAATCACTTTTAGTCACCGTTCATAAAGGAAAAGTGATAAGATATGGCGAAGAAGTAATATATAACCCTGGCTGTGGAGAACATGTTAAAATTACTACCCCGTCATTTTTTGCGATTCCATAAAAAAGTTTAGATTTTGATTGTGAGGATTATAGAATGGATAAAATTCAAAAAATTATCGAACAAATTGAGAGTGGTCAACATAAGGAGGCTCTCATTGAATATAATGAACTATTAATCAATGGAACAGACGAACAGAAATTTGTTCTCGGAGAAGAAATGTTCCGATATGGGTTCCTTGATGAAGCTGCTGCGCTCTTCGAAAACCTGCTACAAACGTACCCCGATGAAGGCGAATTACTGGTTCTTTTAGCTGAAGTTTCTATTGAATTAGGAAATGAAGAGAAGGCAATCCTGGATCTTGATAGGGTTCGTACTGATGATCCGAGTTTTCCTCAGGCACTATTGCTACTTGCAGATCTTTATCAGATGCAAGGTTTGTATGAAGTTAGTGAAGCTAAACTGTTGGAGGCAAAAAAAATTCTTCCAGACGAAGTAGTAATAGATTTTGCTCTTGCTGAACTATTTGCTGAACAGGGAGAAATCACTAAAGCCATTATATCTTATGAAAGAGTCTTAGAAGAAAAGGATGAAATCGCTGGAGTAAATGTGCATCAACGCTTAGCAGAAACCCTAAGTGCATCTGGTGCCTTCGAAGAAGCTCTCCCTCATTATGAAAAAGCATTAGACGATAAGCTTGAGATTAATACTCTATTCGGCTTTGCCTTTACCGCTCTCCAGGCAGGTATGAACCGCAGAGCGATTGAAAAGTTCACTGAACTAAAGGAACTGGACCCTGAGTATCATTCTCTATACTTGCATCTCGCTAAAGCTTACGAACGTGAGGAAGAAATTGAGAAAAGTTTTGAAACCATCCAGCAAGGGATTAAACAAGATGAGTTTAACAAGGATCTGTTTTTCTACGGCGGAAAGTTGGCCCTAAAACTTGGACAAGAAAAAGAAGCTGAACAGATGTTTAGAGAGGCACTTGCGTTAGATCCAGGCTTTACAGAAGCTGCACTAACACTTAATAAATTATTCTTACATCAAGAAAAGTATTCAGACGTCATTGACCTTGTAAAAGAAATAGATCTTCTTGGGGAAGAGGAACCACAGCTTTTATGGGATGAAGCAGTAGCACTTCATCAGCTTGAGGAATATTCATTAGCATTAGACAAATATGAAGAAGCATATAATTTCTTCAAGACAAATACAGAATTTTTAACAAGTTTCGGATATTTTCTAATTGAAGAAGGAAAAAGTGACCGCGCCGCCGAAATTTTTAAGCAACTGTTAAAAGAAGATCCTTCTAATGAAGAGTACTTGGAAATGATTGAGCGCCTTACAAATTTCTGATTTTGATTGAATGCAAAAAGAAAGATAAGCCTGCGGAGGAGGGATTTACAGTGGCTACCCCTGTTTCTGTCCACGAGAAGAAGGATTTTATCCGATGGTTTCTGAATCACTATCAATTGAAAAGAAGAGAGTGTGTTTGGATTCTAAATTATCTCATGAGCCATGATCAGCTCATGGAACGGGTTCACTTTGTAGAGCAAGCGCAATATTGTCCGCGAGGTTTAGTCATGTCTACTCACTGTGTTGATAAAGTGCCTTTCCGTTTTTACAAAGAGAATGTAATGACCACTGATGCAGAAAAATCTTTCCATGATATTAGGCTTAATAGAGACGAAGAAATCTATATTCAGCTTAACTTCCATGCGGCAAACCAAGCGCATCAATATGCAGCAGTGCTAGAAGAAAATCCATTTATGCCAACTCACTTGCAGATTAGCGAAAAAGACCGTATCATTGCTGAACAATTTTTAAATGACAGCATAGAGAGATTTCACCGTGAAAAATTAAGAAGTATGATCGATGCAGCACTTGATAATCAAGATAAAGTTGCATTCAAACAGCTGACAGAGCAGCTAAACAATATTAGTGGTTTAAAGACAAATGAGAGCTTGCGTTAGCAGGCTCTTTTTTTTTGACACGATGATTTTTATGGTAAAATAAAGTATAAATCGATTTGGAGTGAATGAAATGAAATGGGTTCCTCAAGATATAGAAATGTACTTGAAATCTAAGGAATATGTTGATACTGCAGTTATACCACTATCACCAATTGCTTTCGGAGAAGATATGAAACAAGCAGCTGCTATGACAGAGTTTATCAGTCTTTTGTCCATCCAGCTTGAACGGCAATTTACTGGAAGGCTTTTGCTTTTTCCCGCTCATTCGTATTTGAAGAATGCCGCAGAAGAAAAGTTAATTAGTTCATTGGGAGAGTTGGAAACTGAAATAAAGAACGCCGAATTCAAACATATCTTCTACATAACTTCAGATAGCAATTGGATAAAGAGAGAAACAGAACTATCAGGTTCAGTAATTTGGCTGCCATCTTTGCCGTTGGACAAGATGGATCAGACACAGAAAACAGAGATTTTGGACGATCAAGTTAAGCAAATGCTTCAGTTATTCATCCAAAAGTGGCGTGAGAACGATTAAGATAGTCATAACTTCTTATTCTAGGTAGTTTTTAAGCCAGTATATTATTGACCTTCGACAAAGATTGATATATCATTGTTATGTCCTAGTTTTAATATGTGTGAAATAATGTCCGTTGGACTTAACTTCTGGATAGAGGGGGGATAAGCATGAGTAAGCATCGAGTTTCAAGACGCCAATTTTTGAACTATACTTTGACAGGTGTAGGCGGTTTCATGGCAGCAGGTATGTTAATGCCAATGGTCCGTTTTGCAGTTGATCCAGTATTGAAGGCGGATGCAGGTGGAGATTTTATTCCAACTAAACAAAAAGTAGCTGAATTAACAAGTGAACCTGTTCGTGTCGACTTCTCACATGATCAAAAAGACGCGTGGTATGAATCGGAAGTCACTAACACAGCATGGGTGTACAAAGATGATAATGGTAAGATAGTTGCCCTTTCACCGGTATGTAAACATTTAGGTTGTGTTGTCGACTGGAACACGGATAAAGCCAATCCGAATCAGTTCTTCTGCCCTTGCCATTTTGGGCGCTATACGAAAGACGGTACAAATGTTCCTGGCACACCGCCAATGAAACCGCTTGATGTATATCCGTTTAAGGAAAAAGATGGTTTCCTATACTTAGGAAAAGCTAAGCCAAGAGAGGAGGCGTAATAAATGTTAAACAAAATTTACGATTGGGTAGATGAGCGTTTAGATATTACGCCTTTGTGGCGCGATATTGCTGACCATGAAGTTCCTGAGCACGTTAACCCTGCTCATCACTTCTCAGCATTTGTTTACTGCTTCGGCGGTCTAACGTTCTTTATCACAGTAATTCAAATTCTTTCAGGTATGTTCTTAACAATGTACTACGTGCCTGATATTGAAAACGCTTGGAAATCTGTTTTTTATCTTCAAAATGAAGTTGCTTTTGGCCAAATTGTACGCGGCATGCACCATTGGGGAGCAAGTCTCGTTATTGTAATGATGTTCTTACATACATTGCGTGTATTTTTCCAAGGCGCATACAAGAAGCCTCGTGAGTTGAACTGGGTAGTTGGAGTTCTTATTTTCTTCATCATGCTTGGATTAGGCTTAACAGGTTATCTTCTTCCTTGGGATATGAAGGCACTTTTTGCAACAAAGGTTACACTTCAAATTGTTGAAGCGGTTCCACTAATTGGAACCCAATTGAAAGCCTTAATGGCTGGACATGCTGAAATTGTTGGAGCTCAAACAATTTCACGTTTCTTTGCTATCCATGTATTCTTCTTGCCAGGTGCTCTCCTTGGTTTAATGGGAGCCCACTTCTTGATGATTAGAAAACAGGGTATCTCGGGTCCATTGTAAGACTTTGTTTATCTAGATTGGTAGCTAGTTAAACTTTTTGAAAAAGGAGGGGAATTACTCAATGCATCGCGGAAAAGGTATGAAGTTTGTAGGTGACTCACGTGTACCTGCAGAGCGTAAACCAAATATTCCTAAAGACTACTCAGAGTACCCTGGTAAAACTGAGGCATTTTGGCCAAACTTCCTTCTTAAAGAATGGATGGTTGGAGCGGTTTTCCTAGTTGGTTATCTGTGCTTAACAATTGCGCATCCGTCACCGCTTGAAAGAATAGCGGATCCGACTGATACAGGCTATATTCCATTGCCTGACTGGTATTTCTTGTTTCTATATCAATTATTGAAGTATTCCTATGCTTCGGGCCCATATACGGTTATTGGTGCAATGGTCATTCCGGGACTTGCTTTCGGTGGCTTATTGTTAGCACCATTTATTGACCGCGGACCACATAGACGTCCATCAAAGCGTCCGCTTGCTACTGGTTTCATGTTACTTGCTTTAGCTGGAATTACATTCCTTACATGGGAATCTGTTGCCCATCACGATTGGGAAAAAGCTAAAACTCAAGGTGCGATCGTAGCTGAAGCTGAGATTGATAAAGAGGCTGAAGGATACAAAATCTTTGAAAAAAATGGTTGTATCAGTTGTCACGGTGCCGATCTGACAGGTGGCGCGGCTGGTAAAAACCTTGTTGACAATGGACTTTCACCAGAGGAAATCTCTAAGGTTGCTAAAAACGGTCAAGGCGCAATGCCTCCAGGAATGTTCAAAGGAACAGACGAAGAATTAAAAGTACTTGCTGAATTCATCTCAGGTGTTAAGAGTAAATAATGAAAAGGCTGACGAAATCTCGTCAGCTTTTTTGTATTTATCTATGATATTAGGTGGGAAGTCTTAGATTAGTCTTTTATTCTCTTGGTCAAATTTGCTAAAATGAAATCATCACTTTGAAAAGAGGTATTCCTTTGACCTGGATTTATACGCTATTATCGAATCGCTCTATCCTAAAATTGTTGTTGATCGTAAATATTCTCGGAACGATTTACGGTTATTATTGGTACGGCTGGCAATTGAAAGATACACCAGCAATCTTCCTTCCTTTTGTGCCAGACAGCCCGACAGCTAGTCTATTCTTTGTGTTCGTTTTGATTGCCTTTTTATTGAAGAAGAATTGGCCGCTAATCGAAGCCCTCGCCATCGTTACACTATTCAAGTATGGCATATGGGCAGTAGTGATGAATGTACTGGTCTTTATGGTAAAGGGAGAGATTGATGGGATTGGTCTAATGCTTGTGTTCTCTCACTTAGCAATGGCGATTCAAGGGGTTTTATATGCACCATTTTACCGCTTTAGATGGTGGCATCTTATCGTCACAGCGATATGGACGCTTCACAATGATGTGATAGACTATGTCTTCTTCATGCTTCCACGTTATCATATGTTAGATTTGTATATACCGGAAATCGGCTATTTCACTTTTTGGTTATCCATTTTTTCTGTAGCGATTGCCTATTACTTTGGAGTTCGACATAATCGTAAAACTTTGAAAATAAATCTTTAATGGCTAATTCGTAATTGGTCTAATCTTGTCCTTCTTTTCATACACATTTTATTAGTATTGAAAGGGGGGACATGCTTGAAAGTCAAATCAATCCTTATATCTATAGTTCTAATCTTTATGATACCGATTTTTGCAATAGCAGAAGAACCGTCGCCTTTAGAGAAACTCGATGATATATCAGATGAAGCCTTGCAAATGGTTAAGTACCAAAGATACGATGATGCCAAGAGGCTTCTTGATTATTTCTCAATGGAATTTGATTCATCCGGGAAGAAACGGCCGTTTTCCATGGATGAGTTGAGAATCATATCTATTTCCCATGACGAAGCTTTGGAAGCAGTAGCAAGTCCATCAATTGGCCATGCTGAAAAAATGAACAGATTAACGAAATTTAGACTTGTAATGGATGCCATTGCGACAAGTCATCAGCCATTATGGACTGAAATGGAAGATCCGATTATGACGTCTTTTGGAACCTTGAAAGATGCAGCTGCCAACGGGAATTATAATCTATTTAACGAAAGTTTTAATTCATTTTTGTCTATCTACGAAGTTATTTATCCAAGTATGAGGATAGATGTTCCAGCTGAAAAAATAGGTCAACTCGATACTCGAATTAAATACATTGAAGAATCTAGAGAAACGATAGCCCATGCAACAAGCCAACAACAAATAGCTGAGCTAGAGACAGATTTGCAGAAGATATTTGATGATATGAGAGAAGATGAAGCCGATCCATCCTTATGGTGGGTAATCATTTCAACAGGAAGCATTATCATCATGACCTTGTCATATGTAGGCTTTCGGAAATATAAAGGTGATAAGGAGTACGAAAAGAATCGTTCGAGAGACTTTAAGGAATGAACCAGAAGGTGGCTTCATTAAATCTAAGGTTTTAAAGCTTTATTAAACTGGGTAAATTATGTGCATCACTTACTTTGGAGGCGCACAATGGCTTATCTTGTATATTTCGCAATCATCATCCTGGTTCCACTTTGGGCTCAGTTAAGAGTCAAAGGAACCTTTAATAAATACTCACGCATTCCAAACGTATCTCATAAAACGGGAGCGGAGGTAGCTAGAGAGATACTATTTGAAAACGGATTAACCGATGTGAAAGTTGAAGAGGGTCGAGGGTTTCTTAGTGATCATTATGATCCTCGTACGAAAACCGTTCGACTTTCTCCGCAAATCCATAATGGAAATTCTATTGCAGCTGCTGCGGTGGCTGCTCATGAGGTAGGACATGCCATTCAGGATAAACAAAATTATAACTTTTTAAGATTTCGTCATGCCTTAGTCCCAGTTGCGAATTTTGGCTCTCAATCTGCATGGATAGTTATATTAATTGGCTTCTTTACGCAAATAAGCGGACTAGTATTAGTAGGGATAGTATTAATGGCTTTTGCCGTCATCTTTCAATTGATAACCCTACCCGTGGAATTTAATGCTTCTAACCGGGCTATGGATCAAGTGGTAGCCTTAGGGATCATATCCCGGGATGAACAGAGTGAGACGAAAAAAGTATTAAATGCTGCAGCACTTACATATGTTGCCGCCGCCGCTGTTGCTGTGCTTGAACTTCTAAGGCTTGTATTTATTTTCACTGGTATGAATAGACAACAATAGGAGTCAATTAGTTGATAACAAAAGCGATGCCGTATATTGGCATCGCTTTTGTTACATATCTAATCTAATTATTTAATGTTCAATAGGTTTCTTGTCTTGGTCTAATGTAAAACCTTCACCTAAAACGTCATGGACAATGCTTACTGATACAAAGGCATGTGGGTCTACAGAGGTAATTACGTTTTTCAGACGGACGATCTCGTTTTTACCAACAACACAGTAGAGAACTTCGCGATCACTTTTCGTGAAAGAGCCATAACCCCTTAATACGGTTACACCACGATCCATTTCTTTCATAATTTTGTCAGCAATTTGCTCGTTTTGTTCAGAGATAATCATCGCACCTCTTGCAGAATATGCACCTTCTTGCATAAAATCAATCACTCGTGCACCGATAAAGACTGCTACTAACGTATACATAGCTTCACGATAATTCAGATATGTAATGAGTGAAAGAGCAATTACGCAAGCATCGAACAGGAACATTGTTTTCCCCATGCTCCAGCCCACGTATTTATGTGCGAGTCTCGCAATGATGTCCACTCCACCAGTCGTACCTCCATATCTGAAAATGATTCCAAGTCCAATCCCGATAAAGACACCTGCAAATAATGCAGCGAGAGTCATGTCTTCATATAGTGGCATATTCACCTGATAGCGTTGGAAAATCCAAAGGAAAACAGAAACCCCCACAGTCCCAATCATAGTGTATAAGAATGCATTCCTACCTAATAATTTCCAACCAATAAAAAATAGCGGAATGTTTAAGAGTAAGTTGGTATATGCAGGGTCCCATTCGAACAAGAAGTAAAGGAGCAATGTTATCCCTGTAAAACCGCCTTCCGCCAAATTGTTTTGCATGTTGAAATTTACAATGCCAAAAGAAAAAATGGCTGAACCAAGCAATATGAACGCAATATTTCTCAATTTTAAGTTAAATATCATACAATAATGCCTCACTTTTCGACTTTTTTCACCTATAGCGGCTTTTATTATATAGGATAAACATTCTAAGAGCAATGAGTCCTAGCCGATGTGGCTGTTTAGGACAAAAACATTTGTAAAAAGAGGATAATTTAGCTAACATGTTAGATGAAAAGTGATAAAACAATCTTACTAAACTAAGCCTTCAGAGGTGAATCCATTTGGATAAAGATAAAACATTAAAAGAAATGCAAAATGAAGTTGATACATATATCAGCCAATTTAAAGAAGGTTATTTCTCTCCTTTGGCGATGTTGGCAAGAATGACGGAAGAGTTAGGTGAACTTGCACGCGAAATCAATCATTATTATGGTGAGAAGCCCAAGAAATCAACTGAGAAAGAAAAGACAGTAGATGATGAAATGGGTGACATTCTGTTTGTCCTCATTTGTTTCGCAAATTCTCTTAATATTGACCTTGAAGAAGCCCATAACCGAGTTATGGCAAAGTTTCAAATACGTGATAAAGACCGATGGACAAGAATTAACGAAGATGAAAAGGAGTGATCGCTATGGAAAAAACAAAGATTATCATTGCCGGTCCACGAGGTAGAATGGGATCAGAAGCTGTTAAGTTGGTAAATGAAACGGATCATTTTGAATTGGTAGCTGTAGTGGATTATAAGAATGGTGGTAAACATTTAAGTGATCTCCAAGGATTCTCATCAATAGATGCACCCATTTTTGCAGAGCTAGAAGATTGTGTGGCAAAAGTTAAGGCGGATGTTCTGATTGATTTAACGACCCCTGAATTCGGAATGCATCATGCGAAGACGGCACTTCAACATAACATTCGTCCAGTTGTTGGAACAACTGGCTTTACTCAAGAAAATCTAGCCGAATTGGAAGAATTATGCCTTGAAAAGGAGCTCGGTTGTATCATTGCTCCTAATTTTGCCATTGGCGCTATCTTAATGATGAAATTCTCAAAGATGGCCGCTCAATATTTTTCAGATATTGAAATCATTGAACTTCATCATGATAAAAAATTGGATGCCCCATCTGGAACTGCCATTAAGACTGCAGAAATGATTTCTTCAGTTAGGGAATCGAAGAATCAAGGCCATCCTGATGAAAAAGAAACCTTAACAGGTGCTCGTGGTGCCAATTTTGAAGGAATGCACATACATTCAGTCAGACTGCCTGGGTTGGTTGCGCATCAACAGGTTATGTTTGGTTCCGAAGGTCAAACTTTGACAATTCGACATGACTCCTACAATCGCACTTCTTTTATGTCTGGCGTAAAACTTGCTGTGGATCAGGTTATGAAAATCCAATCATTTGTATACGGTCTTGAAAATCTCTTAGATTAGGAGCTGACTTATGAATATCGCTTTAATTGCCCATGATAAAAAGAAAAATGATCTTGTTCAATTTACAGTCGCCTATCAATCCATTTTTGCACAACATACATTATTTGCAACTGGAACAACGGGATTACGCATTAGCGAAGCGACAGGGTTAAATATACATCGTTTTAAATCTGGACCTCTTGGAGGAGATCAGGAAATTGGTGCAAAGATTGCACAAAATGAAATGGATGTTGTATTTTTCTTCCGTGATCCGCTCAGCTCCCAGCCGCATGAACCTGATGTAACCGCTCTGGTTAGACTATGTGACGTCTATGCCATTCCGCTAGCAACGAATATGGGTACTGCTGAAGTTTTAATCCGAGGCGTTGATGAAGGGCTCCTACAATGGAGAGAAGTAGTGAAAGAGAGATTAGGTGAAGGTAATGACAAACAGTAAATTACATATCCTTGCTTTTGGTGCTCATGCTGATGATGTTGAGATCGGCATGGGTGGTACCATTGCAAAAATGTCTGCAGAAGGAAAAAATATTGGTATATGTGATTTAACAGAGGCAGCGTTGTCGTCTAATGGTACGGTAGAAATTCGCAAAGCGGAGGCTCTAAAGGCTGCTCATGAAATTGGAGTGAAAATCCGTAGCACTTTGTCACTGCCAGATAGAGGTCTTTTCCTTAAAGATGATTACATTAAAAAAATAGTTGCAAAGATCAGAGAGCATAAGCCTGAAATTGTCTTTGCCCCTTATTTTGAAGATCGTCATCCTGATCATGGAAACTGTGCCCGCCTTGTTGAAGAGGCGGTTTTTTCGGCTGGTATTCATAAATACCTTTGCGAAGATGATTCTTTGATGGCTCATAAAGTAAAACGGGTTTATTTCTATATGATGAATGGTTTTCATCAACCTGATTTTACAGTGGACATTACTGATTATATACAAAAAAAGATAGCTTCCTTACAAGCTTACGAAAGCCAGTTTGTAAAAGGTATTGGAAGTTTTGATACACCTCTCGTAAATGGTTACATTGACACCATTGAAGCAAGAGAAAGACTTTACGGTAAAATGGTTGGAGTAACATATGCTGAAGGGTTCAAAACAAAGGTTCCCGTATTAATGAATGACTTATTAGGAGAAGTGTAATGAGAAAGCTGAAAATTGGAATTACCTGTTACCCAACGGTTGGGGGATCAGGAGTTGTCGCAACTGAATTGGGTAAAATGCTTGCTGAAAAAGGACACGAGATTCATTTTATTTCTTCTAGCATGCCATTCAGACTCAAAAAAATGTACCATAATGTGTTTTATCATCAGGTAGAGGTTAACCAGTATTCGGTTTTTCAATATCCTCCATATGATATCGCACTTGCTAGTAAGATGGCAGAGGTCGCAGATCGTGAAAAGCTGGATATACTTCACGTTCACTATGCTATTCCTCATGCAGTGTGTGCAATTTTAGCCAAGCAAATGAGTCGTCGCGACTTAAAAATCGTTACAACTTTACATGGGACTGATATCACTGTATTGGGTTATGACCCTTCCCTTGCTGATGCTATTAAATTTGGAATCGAGAAGTCAGATTATGTCACTGCCGTTTCTCATTCATTGATAAAGCAAACATATGACTTGATGAAAACCGAGAAAGAAATTGAAACAGTATATAATTTCATTGATCAAAGAGTTTATTACAAACGTTTAGATGCTCATTATCTAAAAAAAGAATATGGAATTAAAGAAGAAGAAAAAGTCATCATCCATGTTTCCAACTTCCGTCCGGTTAAAAGGGTACAGGACGTTGTCAAAACGTTTGCTAAAATCTCTGCTCAAATGCCTGCCAAGCTTTTACTTGTAGGAGACGGTCCGGAGATTTCGCTTGTTTGCAAACTCGTATCAGAACTTGGACTAAATGAAAAAGTCATTTTTCTTGGTAAACAAGACAATGTAGAGGAATTATATTCAATCAGTGATTTGATGTTACTTCTTTCAGAGAAAGAAAGTTTTGGTTTAGTGGCTCTTGAAGCGATGTCATGTGGTGTCCCGTGCATTGGTACTAATGTAGGTGGTATTCCTGAAGTAATTACAAATGGCGAAAATGGCTTTATTTGTGAGCTTGGCGATATTCAAAGCATGTTTGATAAAGGAATTACATTGCTTTCTGACAACATTTTACATGAAAGCTTTTCTCAAAATGCCATACAGACGGTAAGAGATAAATTCAGGGCAGACCTGATTGTCGAACAATATGAAAAGATATACTTCCGATTACTAGATAGTGGTGAAAACCATGAATAAAATGTTTCTGGCTGCCGCTCCACTATTGAAAAAAATAGAAGAAGCAGGTTTTGAAGCATATTTTGTAGGCGGAGCTGTTAGGGATTATATTCTCGACAGGGACATCTCGGATATTGACATAGCGACTTCGGCCACGCCAACCGAAATAAAGATGATTTTCCCAAAGACGATTGACGTAGGAATCGAACATGGAACAGTTGTTGTCATATATCAAAACGAATCCTATGAAATTACTACATTCAGAGCTGAATCTCAATACGAAGACTTTCGACGTCCTAAGGAAGTTTCATTCATCCGATCTCTTGAGGCGGATCTTATGAGAAGAGATTTCACGATGAATGCAATTGCTATGGACTACAATGGCAGACTGTTAGACCCCTTCGGTGGTAAAGAAGCAATACGTAATAAAGTCATTTCTACTGTTGGGAAACCTGAAGAGCGCTTTGGTGAAGATGCATTAAGAATGCTAAGGGCCATTCGCTTCTTAAGCCAGCTTTCTTTTTCAATTGAAAGTGAAACATATAACGCTCTGATTAGCCAAGCCCCATTACTCGTCAATATTGCGGTAGAAAGAAAAAAAACAGAATTCGAAAAAATGCTTCAAGGCCCAAATCGTAAAGAGGCATTGGAACTTCTCATTGATTCTGGGACTCATAAATATTTACCTGGATTTGACGGGATGAAGGAACAGCTTACTAAGCTCTTGAAATATGATTTAGAGATGCATTCTATCACTGAATTGTGGGTTTTAATTCTTACCTGTTTAGACTTAAAAGAGAAATCTGCTGAATCATTCTTGAGGTCCTGGTGTCTCCCTGTTAAGCAAATCAAATACATACAAAAAATTTCGAAGTACTTGTCTAAGAGACTAAGTAGTGAATGGGGACTATATGATCTTTATTCGGCCAAATACAATGTTATTGAATCGGTAGAGAATTTGTATGCTTCTCTTAACGATACTATTAATCGTCATGCATCCTACTGGCTGTCAAAATATGATTCACTTCCTCTTAAAGATAGAAATGAGCTATGCGTAACTGGAAAAGAAGTAATGGAATGGCTCAATCGTTCCGGGGGACCTTGGTTAAAAGATTTGTTAAAGTCGATTGAAATAGAAATCCTGGGAGGAAAGTTAGCGAATAATCCGGATGAAGTAAAAGAATGGGTGATGAGATGCAATCAGAAATAAGGAAAAGCCTATTAGATGCCTTTACAAACGCAGGGGAAGAATATCTTTCTGGTCAAAAGCTGGCGGATTTACTTGGATGTTCGAGAACGGCAATTTGGAAGCATATTGAAGACCTTCGAAAAGATGGTTTCGTCCTTGAAGCCGTAAAAAATAAAGGTTACCGAATTATTAGAACCCCTGAGAATATAACCGCTGATGAAATTCGTTTAGGATTGCGAACAAGTTTCATTGGAAAGAGCATTCATTATGAGGAAAGTGTAGGATCTACGCAAAAAATTGCGCATGAACTCTCATATAATGATGCTGAGGAAGGAACCGTTATCATTGCAGAAGAACAGATAACAGGCAGGGGAAGAATGGGGCGGGAATGGCATTCTCCTAAATTTACGGGCATATGGATGAGCCTTATTTTACGTCCGAAAATTTCGCCAGCAAAGGCTCCCCAGTTGACATTGCTAACAGCAATAGCAGTTGTCCAGGCAATCCAAACCGTTACTGGTCTAGAACCTCAAATAAAGTGGCCAAATGATATATTGTTGAATGGAAAGAAAATAACAGGAATATTAACAGAAATGCAAGCCGAAGCAGATCGGATTAATTCTATTATCATTGGTATTGGTATGAATGTTAACCAGAATAAAGAAGACTTTCCTAAAGAGCTTCAGTCGATAGCGAGTTCCTTACTGATCGAAGGGGAGGAATATGTTTCCCGAGCATCTCTAGTAAGGGAGTTTTTCATTCAGTTTGAAAAGCTTTACTTGCTATACTTGGATAAGGGGTTTTCTCCTATTAAATATCTCTGGGAAAGCTATGCTATAAGTATTGGGAAAACCGTAAGGGCGCGCACTCTAAACGCAGTGATAGAAGGTAAGGCTCTTGGAATTACAGATGATGGAGTGTTAAGGCTTGAGGATTCATCCGGAGAGATACATTTTATATATTCGGCTGATATTGAATTGTGATAGTGCTAACACTATAAGTAGCCAAAAATTGTGTTCATTGCTATAATCTTTTTGGGCAGTATCGTTAAGAACTGCACCTCTGAACAAACAATATAAAATAGTTTCTGCCTAGATCCGAATTCGGACAAGGACAGAGGGATAAAGAATAACGAGTAACGGGATCCTTCTGGCAATTGAGGGGTCTCTTTTGTTTATCTAAACGGCTTTGTTACAGCTCAATGTTGATTTCGGCACGATCTTGATTGGAGAGCCAGAGGCGGAAAATCAACCAGTTATGTTAGCAGAGTCTTTTAAACATACTCTATAACTTTTTCTCCTCTTTCATCAAAAGGAGGTTAATTATGAAGAAAACTACTGAATTTCTAAAAATGAAGCAGGCAAGTGAAAAAATAGTCATGCTTACAGCTTATGACTATCCATCTGCCATGCAGGCAGAACAAGCAGGAGTCGATCTCATCTTAGTTGGGGACTCGCTTGGAATGGTCGTTCTTGGTTATGATTCAACGGTTAACGTAACAGTGAATGACATGATTCATCATGCAAAGGCTGTTAGACGAGGGGCAAAGGAGACATTCGTGGTTGTAGACTTGCCATTCCTTAGCTACCATCTTTCCATTAAGGATACGCTTTTAAATGCAGGTAGAATTCTTCAAGAGGCAGATGCCAATGCTGTAAAACTTGAAGGGGCTGACGGAGTACTTGATCATATACATGCATTGACAAGTGCAGGGATACCAGTGATGGCACACCTTGGATTAACTCCACAATCAGTCGGTGTCTTAGGTGGTTATAAAGTACAAGCTAAAGATGCCACAGCTGCAAGAAAGTTGCTTGAAGATGCCAAGAAATGTGAGGAGGCAGGAGCATTTGCGATTGTCTTAGAGTGTATTCCTATGCAATTAGCAGAAGAGATATCAAGTACGCTTAGCATTCCTGTTATTGGTATTGGAGCAGGTGTAGATGTTGATGGACAGGTTCTCGTTTACCATGATGTGTTGGGTTATGGAGTAAATCGTGTTCCAAAATTTGTAAAGAAATATACGGATATTGATCCCCATATTAAAGACGCATTGGTACAATATAGTTCGGATGTAAGAAATAGACATTTCCCTGAAAGACAACATTCGTTTACAATGAATGAAGAAGAACTGAAAGGTTTTTATGGTGGAAAAGAATGAAAGTAATTACAACCATCCAAGAAATGCAACTTCTTATGAAAAAAGAACAACAGCTGAATCATTCAATCGGGTATGTGCCGACAATGGGTTTTTTGCACGAAGGACATGAAAGCTTACTAAAGCAGTCACGTAAAGAAAACCAAATCAGTGTACTTAGCATATTCGTAAATCCTTTGCAATTCGGTCCGAAAGAAGATTTATCAACTTATCCAAGGGATTTTGATAGAGACAGAAAAGTAGGCGAAGAATGTGGAGTGGATTATATTTTCTACCCGAGTGTAGAAGAGATGTATCCTAGTAAGTCATCGGTTAAAGTAGTCGTAGAAGATCGTACAAATGTTTTGTGTGGAAAATCACGTCTAGGACATTTTGATGGCGTTGCTACAGTTTTAACAAAACTTTTTCATATTATCATGCCTACACGCGCCTACTTTGGAATGAAAGACGCTCAGCAGGTTGCAGTTGTCGAAGGACTAATTAATGATTTTAATTTTCCTATCACGGTGGTGAGAGGCACAACTGTTCGTGAGAGGGATGGCCTTGCCAAGAGTTCGAGGAATGTATACTTAAGTGAGCGAGAACGAAGTCAGGCACCTGCACTGTATAAGAGCCTTCAAGTCGCAAAGTCAGCCATTTTAAAAGGTGAACGAAACCCTGATACTTTAAGGAATCAAGTAATTGAGACGATCGAGAGGGAAACTTCAGGTCAAATCGACTATGTAGAGGTATACAATTACCCGGAATTGACAGAAGTAAATGAGTTGGAAGGAACGACAATCATTGCGATTGCCGTGAAATTTTCCAAGGCTCGTTTAATTGATAATATACTAATAAATAGAGAAGAACTGAAATAGAGGGGGAGCAAAAAATGTTTCGCACAATGATGAACGGGAAGATTCACCGTGCTAGAGTAACCGAGGCGAATTTGAATTATGTTGGCAGCATTACCATTGATGAAGATATTCTAGATGCTGTAGGTATGATAGCTAATGAAAAGGTGCAAATTGTTAATAATAATAATGGTGCAAGACTTGAAACGTATATCATCCCAGGTAAAAGGGGTAGTGGAATCATTTGCTTAAACGGTGCAGCGGCACGTCTTGTTCAAGAAGGAGATGTAGTTATAATCATCTCTTATGTGATGGTTCCAGAAGAAAAGGTAATGTCCCATCAGCCAAAAGTTGCGATTATGGATGAGAATAACCGAATTGTTGAAATGATAAATGCGGAACCAGCTCAAACGATCATGTAGTCCCCTTCATTAAGGGGGCTTTTCTTTAAAAATGGCTCTGTTTACTTTTAGTGAAAAATCAAAAACATAATAAGAAGATAGCTAAAAATAGATAAATTGTTGTTCATTTGCTTCTGAGGGTAGTTTTTCTTTTTCGTTTCCTTTTTCTTTTATTGGTTTTTGTGTTACCGTTTGAATGAACAAAGTTTGAAGGTGTGTTGTGAGAATGAGTAAATATATCGTAGTAGATTTGGAAACGACAGGCAACTCACCGAAAAAAGGTGATAAAATCATTCAATTTGCGGCAGTTGTGATTGAAGGCGGCAAAATAATTGATACGTACTCTTCCTTGGTGAATCCTGAAAGAAATATACCCATTTTTATTGAAGAACTTACTGGAATTAATGACGAAATGGTAAAGAGCGCACCTGTGTTCTCCGAAATAGCGCCAAAAGTTATGGAGCTACTAAAAGGAGCTTATTTTGTGGCGCACAACGTACTGTTTGATTTGTCTTTTTTACAAGAAGAACTTTTTCAAGCTGGCTATGAGGGTTTTTATGGACCTTCATTAGACACTGTAGAATTAACTCGAATATTGAATCCGACAGCAGATGGTTATAAATTATCCGACCTAGCACAAGCATATGGATTATCCCATGATCGTCCACATCAAGCTGATAGTGATGCCTATGTCACCGCTGAACTTTTACTTTTACTTCTAAAAAAGTTGGAATCTCTGCCAAACAAAACTTTAAAACTGCTAGTTGGACTTGCTGGCGGACTAAAAGGGGACTTAAAAACCCTTTTTGATGAAACACTGATACGCAAGCAAGCTTATCTGGAATATTTGGACGAATCCTTGGAAGAGTTTCATGGATTGATAATTAAGAAATTCCCTCATCAATCGGACTTAAATACCGTACAATTTATACATAGTTTTCCTTCTAGTGAAGAAGAAAAAATAAGTCTTTTTCAAAAATCATTTTCTTCAGGTATTGAAAAAAGAATGGGACAGTACCGGATGATGGACGAAGTCATGGTTTCTTTTGACAAAGGTAAACATCTTGCAATAGAGGCAGGGACAGGTGTAGGTAAGTCTTTAGCGTATCTGGTTCCTGCTGCGTATTTTTCTAATAAGCATGGAACTCCCGTGGTGATTAGTACACATACCATACAATTGCAGGAACAGCTTCTTCAAAAAGAAATCCCGCTACTCATGAAAATGTTGCCGTTTGATACAAAAGTCGTTTTGCTAAAAGGAAGGCAACATTATTTAAGCTTGGAAAAATTCATGTATAGCCTAAATGAAGCTTTCGATAATTACGATACAACTTTGACGAAAATGCAAATTCTTGTTTGGCTGACAGAAACGAATTCCGGAGACAGAGATGAATTGAATCTATCAAGTGGTGGACAGCTGTACTGGAATAAAATTAAGAGTGATCGTTCTCTATTCTCTTCAAAAATTAATTGGAAAGATAGAGATTTTTATACAAGGGCCAAAGACCAGGCAGTAAATGCAAATATTGTAATTACAAATCATTCGCTATTGTTAAGTAATATGGAGAATCCATCGACTGTCCTGCCGCCTTATGAGTATGTTGTTATCGATGAAGGTCATCACTTTGAAAAGACTGCGGGCAGATATTTAGGAACCTCTTTAGATTATTTGAATTTGAGGATGACACTGAGCCAATTTGGAACATTCGAACAGCGTCAACTTTTTTATAAGCTAGAGCAAATTTTGGAACAAATAAATGTGGATACTGACGGAATTATAAGGGCATCAGAACTTAATGAATTAATGTTCAATATTTCTTTAGAAAATGATGAACTTTTTAAAGTAGCCTTAATCCTGGCTAAAAGGAAATATAGTATCAATAGGTCTTCTACAAAGAGAGTACAATTCAGTATGGAAAATAGGACTCATAGCATGGAATGGCAGGCTCTAAGCAATAGTGGGGAGCGATTGTTCTTTGCTTTGAAAGATTTGATAGCGGCCATTGAACGGCGCCTACAAATTCTTCAGTCTGTCGATTCACGTTTGAACCATATTCAACGAGGTGTACTCGAAGAATTATTAACTTATGTGACTGAGCTAGAAGAAATAAGATCGTCTTTGAGAACGTTTATTTTTGAAGACCCAGAATTAGTTAAATGGCTGGAAGTCGATCTTAGAGCACCACAAAATGCGACTACGTTCCACGCGCAACCCCATGCAATTGGTGAGAAATTAGCAAAGAGATTCTTTTCTCTAAAAAAGAGCGTCATCATTACTTCTGCTACATTAACTGTGAATAATTCTTTTACTTATTTATTCAAAGGCCTTGGAATGGAGACTTCAACTAAATCTATTCAAGTTCCATCTCCATTTCACTACGATAAACAAGTACAGCTTATGGTTTGTGAGGATCTACCTGAAATAAATTCCGTTCCGATGGATGAGTATGTTGCGTCAATTACAGAGCATATTATTTCAATTGCTGAAGCAACAAAAGGTAGAATGTTAATCCTTTTTACTGCACATGAGATGTTAAAGAAGACATATGAGCTGGTGAAAGAAAGTGGATTCCTCGAGGATTTTGTTATAATGGCTCAAGGCATTACAAGCGGTAGTAAAACAAGGCTAACAAAGAACTTCCAAAGATACGAAAAATCTATTTTATTAGGAACAAGCAGTTTCTGGGAAGGTGTAGATATCCCAGGAGAGGACTTAACATGTCTTGTTATCGTCCGCCTTCCATTTACTCCACCAGACGAACCTTTGACAAATGCAAAATGTCAGCAGATAGAAAACGAAGGGGGTAACGCCTTCCACGACTTTTCATTGCCAGAGGCCATTTTAAGATTTAGACAAGGCTTTGGCAGATTGATACGGACAAAAAACGATCGTGGAATAGTCGTTGTATTTGATAGAAGAATCATATCTGCAAATTATGGAAAGTATTTTCTTGATTCAATTCCAAAAGTATCTATTTTCAAAGGGAACATTGACAGTGTTACAGATAGAATCCATAAGTGGTTATCGTAATCATTGAGGTGTTAAATGACAGAAAAAAAAGGACTGCGAGCAAGTCGCAGTCAATGACGTGTGAAGTAGAATTATTAGATTTGTGTTGCATGACATTAATTTTATGAAGCAGTCCTGCTATAATAATTAAGAGTTATTAAATCTGTGTAATTATATTGTAGCCCTTCATGATTGATCGTATAAGTTACAATATTTGTTCATTTCTAGGAGGAATAAAGTATGGAAAGCAAAATTGAAATTATTTCGACAGTAAAACTTCAACACAGTCCTGATTTATACAAAGTGGTAGATGCGCTTAATCGGACATTGAAAGACAGAGACTTAATGTTTGGCCTTGCTCTCGATAATGAAGATCAAAATAAAGCGGTATTTACCATTTATCGTACATAAGAAGTGAGATTAAATTGAAAAAGTGGATTTGGATCATAACCATTGTAGTCATAGTTGTCATAGGATTATATGTAAGAGTATATCTGAAGGCGGTTGACCCTTTAGACGTAGCTGAAAATAAGGCCGTAGCGATAGCTAAGGATAAAACCGATTTAGATGTGACAGAAGATTTCCACCTTTATCACGGTAAAGAAACAGTGTATGTGATTGAAGGTAGGAATAACAAAAATGAAAGAATTATCGTATGGATTCCAGAGAAATCAGGGAAGCCAACCGTTATACGTGCAAAAAAAGGGCTTTCACAACAAGAAGCAATAAAAAGGCTCTATGAAGATGGAAATCCCAAAGAAATTTTAGCAGTCCGTTTGGGAATGGAAAATAATTTTCCACTATGGGAAATTTATTACCTTTCTGATAATAATTTAATAAATTATTATTATGTACACTTTGAAACAGGGGAAAGACTTAAGCTAATTGAAAATTTGTAAGATTGCTACGGAGGGGAAACAATGAAAATACAGCTTGCAGAAAGAGTGAAAGCTTTAACTCCATCAACAACATTAGCAATAACTGCTAAAGCCAAGGAATTAAAGGCTCAGGGCATGGATGTCATTGGTCTTGGAGCTGGAGAACCGGATTTTAATACCCCGAAACACATTATTGATGCAGCATTCAAGTCAATGAATGAAGGTAACACAAAATATACCCCTTCTGCTGGACTTCCTGCTTTAATTTCTGCAATCATTGAGAAATTTAATAAGGACCAAGGCATCGAGTATAAAAAGAACCAAATTATCGTAACAAATGGGGCAAAACATGCACTTTATACATTATTTCAGGTTTTGTTAAACGAAGGCGATGAAGTAATCATCCCAACTCCATATTGGGTAAGTTATCCTGAACAAGTAAAGTTGGCAGGCGGCGTTCCTGTATATGTCGAAGGAAAAGAAGAAAATGATTTTAAGATCAGTGTAGATCAACTTGCTTCTGTTATTACTTCGAAAACAAGAGCATTAATCATCAATTCGCCAAGTAATCCCACTGGAGTTATTTATTCTAAAGAAGAATTATTGGCAATAGGTAACTTGTGTATGGAGAAAGGAATTTTAATTGTCTCCGATGAAATTTATGAAAAGCTGATTTATGGAAATAATGAGCATGTTTCTATAGCTCAATTATCAAGCGAACTCAAAGAACAGACAGTTATCATAAATGGTGTTTCAAAGTCACATTCAATGACTGGGTGGCGAATTGGCTATGCTGCAGGAAACGAAGAGATCATTGAGGCTATGACAAATTTGGCTAGTCATAGTACGTCAAATCCAACGACCACAGCTCAATATGGTACGATTGCAGCATATACTTCTTCACAAGAAGCACTGGAGGAAATGAGAAGTGCCTTTGAAAATAGATTAGAAACTATCTATGATCAATTACTTGATATCCCTGGTTTTTCATGTGTTAAACCACAAGGCGCTTTTTATTTGTTTCCAAACGTAAAAGATGCTGCTGAACGTTGCGGCTATGAAAATGTAGACGCCTTTGTTGAAGGTCTATTGGAAGAAGCAATGGTTGCTGTCATTCCTGGTTCCGGATTTGGGGCACCTGATAATATCAGACTATCTTACGCAACTTCACTTGATGTTTTAGAAGAAGCAATTAGACGAATGAGGAAATTCGTCGATTCAAAAATTTTCGTTTAAAAACATAAATAATTGGACGTCTCATTATTGCGGCGTCCAATTATTTAATATTATTCAAAGAATATTGCTTGCAAAAATTTAGAACTGTATAATAAGACGGTACATAGATGTTTTTTAGGCTTTGGAGGGATAATAAACGATGATTAAAACGACAATTTCGAACGTTTATAAATATGTCGATCAAGAAGTTAAATTAGGTGCTTGGGTAGCAAATAAGCGTTCAAGCGGTAAAATTGCATTTTTACAACTCCGCGATGGGACAGGCTTTATCCAAGGTGTTGTGGTGAAATCGGAAGTAGCGGAAGAAGTTTTTCAAACAGCTAAATCTGTTACACAGGAATCTTCTTTGTATGTAACGGGTGTTGTACAAAAAGATGAGCGTTCTCCACTTGGCTATGAGTTAGTAGTAAAAGGACTGGAAGTATTGCATCATGCGGTTGACTTCCCAATTACTCCTAAAGAACATGGAACTGAATTCCTTATGGATAATCGCCATTTATGGCTGCGCTCACGTAGACAACATGCCGTGATGAAAGTTCGTAATGAAATCATTCGTGCAACATATGAATTCTTCAACGAAGAAGGATTTGTAAAAGTAGATCCGCCTATCCTTACTGGCAGTGCTCCAGAAGGGACAACAGAACTTTTCCATACAAAGTACTTTGATGAAGATGCATATCTATCTCAAAGTGGTCAATTATATATGGAAGCGGCAGCTATGGCGATGGGTAAGGTATTCTCATTCGGCCCTACTTTCCGTGCAGAAAAATCTAAAACTCGTCGCCATCTGATCGAGTTTTGGATGATTGAACCAGAAATGGCTTTTTGTGAATTTGAAGAAAATCTTGTAGTACAAGAGCAATATGTATCGCATATCGTACAATCTGTACTGAAAAATTGCCAATTAGAGCTTAAGACACTTGGACGTGATACGAGTAAACTTGAACACATCACTGCTCCATTCCCAAGAATTACTTATGATGACGCAATCAAATTCTTACATGAAAAAGGCTTTGAAGATATTACATGGGGTGATGATTTAGGTGCTCCACATGAAACAGCTATAGCTGAAAGTTTTGACAAGCCAGTATTCATTACTCATTATCCTACTACATTGAAGCCATTCTACATGCAGCCAGATCCAAATAGGGATGATGTTGTTCTATGTGCAGATATGATTGCACCAGAAGGTTATGGTGAAATCATCGGAGGTTCTGAGCGTATTCATGATTATGATATGTTAAAACAACGTTTAGAAGAGCATGGGTTAGCTTCTGACGCTTATAAATGGTACCTTGAACTCCGTCAATATGGTTCAGTACCACATTCAGGATTTGGATTAGGTTTAGAAAGAACAGTAGCTTGGTTATCAGGCGTTGAACATGTTCGTGAATCCATTCCATTCCCACGTTTATTAAACCGTCTATACCCATAAGCTAGAAGTCCGCAAAAGCGGACTTCTTTTATTCGAAGGCTTAGATAGTATTTAACAAAAGATAAACCAGAGAGTCCGCTGAAAGGGAGAGGCTTTCAATGTTTATCAAACTAGAGTCTAATGAATAACTAGAAAATGAAACATATTTCTAATTACTTAAATTTCTTACTCGGTTAAGTTGTTCGTGTTATACTGAGGGAGAGGTGGCAATACCATGAATAAAAGTTTAATGTCATGGTTGCAGGAAGGAAATATTACCATTCCTGCGGCTTTAATATCACAATATAAGAACTTAAATTTAAGCGAATATGACCTTGTTCTCATTCTTAACTTACTGGCATTTCAGGAAAAAGGAATTAACTTTCCCACTCCAGATGAACTGTCACTAAGAATGACTTTACCTGTAAGGGAATGCACTGATAAATTACGTAAACTTATCCAAAAAGGTTATATAGAAATTATTGAAGAATATTCCCATGATGGAATCCGCTTTGAAAAGTACTCTTTGCAACCCCTTTGGGAAAAATTAATTGATCAATTCCTTTTAGTTGGTAAACAAGCCGAGACAGTTGTTAAAAAGAATGAAGAAACGAACTTATATACATGCTTTGAAAAAGAATTTGGAAGGCCATTATCACCGTTTGAATGTGAGACATTGGCGATGTGGATGGATGATGATTTACATGATCCGATTATCATTAAGGCTGCTTTAAGGGAAGCAGTAATGTCAGGTAAATTAAACTTCCGTTATATCGATCGAATCCTTTTCGAGTGGAAGAAAAATGGTATTAAAACAATAGATCAAGCGAAAAGCCAAGGGAAGAAGTTCCGCCAAAATCAATTTTCCAACAAACCGACAAAGCAAGATATTCAACCTCAAGCGAACCCTGTACCTTTCTATAACTGGCTTGAGCAATAAATGGATTTTGGAGAGATGCTGTCTCTCTTTTTTTGAGTCGTTTTAGACAGTTATTCTGCATATAGGGTGCGGTTTCTCTCTAAAACAACTCGTAATTGAACACTTTTTTTGGATAATGGTTTACTGTCTGATGAGACAGTTTTTCGCTTTTAAGTGAGGTGTAATATTATTATGAATAAAAGTGAAATTCGATATTGTCTGGATCAAATGGGAGAAATGTTTCCGGATGCCCACTGTGAGCTTGTACATTCCAACCCGTTTGAACTTGTTGTAGCTGTAGCTCTTTCTGCACAATGTACAGACGCGCTAGTTAACAAAGTTACAAAGGGACTTTTTATGAAATATAAGTCGCCTGAGGATTATTTAAGTGTGCCATTAGAAGAACTGCAGCAGGATATCCGATCGATAGGTCTATATCGTAACAAAGCGAAAAACCTTCAAAACTTATCTAAGATGATTATTGAAGAATATGGGGGAGAAGTACCGCGTGATCGAGATGAATTGACTAATCTCCCTGGTGTAGGTAGAAAAACTGCGAATGTAGTCGTTTCAGTTGCATTCGGTGAGCCTGCTATAGCTGTGGATACTCATGTAGAGCGAGTTAGTAAGAGGCTGGGTATTTGTAGATGGAAGGATAGTGTCCTTGAAGTAGAAAAAACGCTGATGAGAAAAATCCCCAAAGAGGAATGGTCGGTTACTCATCATCGCCTGATATTTTTCGGTAGATACCATTGTAAAGCGCAAAACCCGCAATGTCCAGAATGTCCATTGCTTTCTGTTTGTCGAGAAGGCAAAAAGCGAATGAAAAAGGTGAAAGGGTAATGGAAAACATTTTTGATTCTCAGGAGAATTCGATTTCGTTGCTCATAGAGAAATGGAATGAAATATATCCTATCTTGAAAAATGCTTTTGAGCAGCGAGAGTTGTCTCAGGTGAGTCGCCAGATGGAGAACGGAATGCAGTTATTTATTGAATTCCTATTTCGTAGCAATGGAAAGTCAGTGCAACCCTCACTAAATGCAGAAATGTTGGATTTTTATCCTGTAAACTTTCAGGAACGCATACAGTTTGTAAAATCTAGACCAACATCCTATCATGCCTTCATTCAATTATCTGAGCTATTCCGAGAACATGAAAAACTATATGCAAAGAATATAGCATTAAAAAAAGCGTCTAAACACAAAACTGTTTAGACGCTTTAATTTTATTATCTTTTTGGTCATTAAGAATTTAGGTTCCAGTACCACCAGTACCACCAGTACCACCAGTACCACCAGTACCACCAGTACCACCAGTACCACCAGTACCACCAGTACCACCAGTACCACCAGTACCGCCAGTACCGCCAGTACCGCCAGTACCGCCAGTACCACCAGTATCACCAGTACCGCCAGTACCACCAGTACCGCCAGTACCACCAGTACCATCGTTGCCTCCAGTGCCAGGAGTGGTGTCTTCACCATCGTCTCCGGTGTCACCTTCTCCATCACCTTTGTCTTTATCTTTATCTTTGTCCTCATCTTGAGGTGTTTCACCAGGAATTAATACTTTCGCGACACCTGGTTCACTGCTTTCAGTTCCTCGAACAGCTATGACCTTGAAGGTATAAGTTGCTCCTGGGGAAGCGTTCGATAATTTAAGGGCTTTTTCAGATGTGGTAGAGATTTTTTGTTCTCCACCTGCATCGAGTGAAACATATACGTCAAATTTAACATCTTTGGATTCTTTGTGATTCCATGAAAGTAAAATTTCGTTTTTCTCAGCATTATATTGAGCTGCTACATTTGTTGGTGCCTCAAGCTTATCAAACTTTTCAGAGACTGTTTTTGGTCCATGACCTTTAACTGCATATTCATGTAAGACTTGGTCATCTGGTGTAAATTCACTTGCAAGCTTTGCTGGGAACGAGCCCTTTTCAATTCTCACTTTCTCTACGCTTTTTGGTACCGAAAAATCTGCAGTCTTTATATCTTGAGAAACATAGTTCATTAGATTTTTAAACAAGTATTGGGCAATTTTCTGATCATCGCCAGCCGGAATCGGAGTGGAACGGTCCTTGTAACCAGTCCAAATGGCAGCAGTATAGTTCGTTGTGTAGCCAGCGAACCAAGAGTCGGGAACTGCTCTACTATCCGAGATTCCATATTCCCTTAGCTCATCGTCTGTATAATTTGTTGTACCAGTCTTACCGGCAATAGGAAGGCCAGGTACTTTTGCTTTTGTTCCTGTACCGTATTCCAGTACACTCTTAAGCATATCAGTAATCATGAACGCCGTATAATCTTTCATTACCACTTCAGTTTCTGGAGTAGTATCTATGACGGTATCATCACGAAGTTCAATTTTCTTAACCGTATACGGTTCTGTATAAAATCCATTATTACCGAATGCACTGTACGCCCCTGCTAATTGAAGAGGGGAAATACCGACTGTCTTTCCACCAAATCCGCCAATCGCATAGGACTCATAAATTTCTTTAAGCGGAATTCCTAAATTAATAGCGAAAGCCTTAGCTTTTTCAAGTCCAACTTGCTGCAACGCTTGAACAGCAATCGTATTTTTTGATTTCGCTAGAGCATTGCGGATGGTCATTGCGCCTTCGAATTTATCATTCCAGTTTCCAAATGAAGTCTTCTTCTTATCTGAATAGGTCATGGCTTTGTCTTCAAGCATTTGATACGTTCCCCATTGTAAATACTCAACAGCAGGACCATAATCCAGCACAGGCTTTATGGTTGAGCCTGGTTGACGCTTGATATCAGTTGCGTAATTGAAACCGCGCTTAACAATGTTTCTTCCTCCACCGATAGCTCTGATTTCACCTGTCTTTGTATCAAGTAAAGTGATACCGGCTTGAAACTCATCATCAGGATATTGTACGATTTCATTTGAGTTTAGCATCTTTTCTACATAGGACTGTGCTTTTGGATCCAAAGTAGTGTGTATAGTCAAACCATCAGAAAAGATATCAAAATCACCAAATTTTTCGACTTCCTCGATAACTGTGTCAACAAAAGCATCATATGGCTCTTCATTATGTTGACGTTTATCAGCTGCAACAAGTGTAGATTCAACAGGGATTTTCTGTGCAGCTTGCATTTCAGCTTTTGTTATGAATCCGTGTTTATTCATTAATAGTAGAACGATATTTCTTCTCTTTTCTGCTTCTTCAGGATGTTTAAAAGGATTATAGTTATTAGGGCTTTGTGGCATTCCAGCAAGCAGTGCTGCTTCATGAAGCTCAAGGTCTTTTAATGGTTTACCAAAATAGATTTTTGCAGCAGTAGCAACTCCATGGCTTCCTTCTGACATGTAAATCTTATTCACATACATTTCGAAAATTTCATGTTTCGTATATTTTTGCTCTAATTGATAAGCTAGCCAAGCTTCCTGTACTTTACGAGAAATGGTCTTTTCGAATCCAAGGAATGAGTTTTTCACAACTTGTTGTGTAATCGTACTAGCACCTTCAGAACCAAATCCACTCGTC
This sequence comes from Bacillus sp. cl95, assembly GCF_900115925.1. Classification (GTDB taxonomy): domain Bacteria; phylum Bacillota; class Bacilli; order Bacillales; family Cytobacillaceae; genus Neobacillus_A. The sequence goes on from NZ_FOYF01000002.1 coordinate 647,036, forward strand.
ACATTGGCAATAACAGCTCCTCCAAGACGAATCAAGTCTACACCATGATGCTTATAGAATCGGACGTCTTCAGTTGCTAAGAAGGCATCCTCCACTAACTTAGGTATATCTTCATAATTCACATAATCCCTGTTTTCAGAGCCGACTTCAGTTACAACATTGCCGTCTTTATCTAGGATTTTTGATGAGATAGGGTCCTTTAGTAAAGACTCATCCAATTTAGGTGTATCTTTTACAAAAAATGCAAAAGTGGCAACGCCTGCAAGCATACCGATTAGTCCAAGAGAAATGAGAATCAGGAATACTTTTCTAAAGAATCCTGTCTGTTTTTTCTTTCCTTTTATTTTATCCTTATCGGTAATCTTCTTGCGGCGCTCCTCTCTTGATTGATACTTTTCAGCCATATATCTGTTCCTTCCTTTCGTGCTACAAAAATCAATAATGCATAGTGATTTGATCTATTATCTTAATATAGTCAATTCTCGGATGAAATCCAAGCGGAATGCTATAACCAACTTTCATGATTTCTTCCTTAGGAATGGACTTCCTACCGCCTTTCGACATTTCATCCCAGTAAATGAGCAAATGCCTTGCTTCCAACAAAAATACTTCTTCACTTTCAGAGAATCTCAAAATGATAAAGCATATGCCATTATGGAGTATAACATTCTTCATATGATCTATCTGATGTTGATGGAAATTTTTTAATGGGAAAGATGTCTTGTTTTTTGTTTCCTTCGCTTCAAAGTCGATGTAATGTCCTTTGTATAACCCATTGTAGTCTGTTGTTGAAGCTTGTTTGAAGTATGCCTCCTTGATGACGGCTGCACTTCTTTTTGGATAATCTACCTGAACGATTTGTATTGGGGTAGGTTTCTTGTGAATGACAGCGATTTTCCTTTCAAGGTAAAAGGTATTCGTTTCGTTTAGGTCATCCTCAAGAGTCATTCCTCTATTGCTGTAGGTCGTTTTTTTTACTTGCTTTACTTTCAAATTGGCTTCTGATGTTCTTGGGACAAATTTTCTGCCGTTCGGATAATTGAAATTCATTGATAAGCACCTCGCAATACTCCTTATCATAACAAATCTCACCGAAGATTGGTTGAATAAAAAATCCTATTCCGCGTTACTATAACTTTAAACATAAGAGGGAAGAAGACCCATGGACAAGTATGTGCTCACTTTTAATGACAAATGCTTAATCAATGAAATCAGGAATGAAACGAAAAGAAATAATTTGGATAATATTTCGAGAACACAGGCATACTTTGAGTTTTTCAAAAAACATCCGGAAATCAATTGGGCCTTTCTTGCTAGCATGGTGTCCCGAAATGGCGGATATAACATGTGCGACCTCGAAGGTGGAATTTTTAGAAAGATCATTCATCCGAGAGAAAGGAAACAACTATTCCTTACATATGAAAGGGCCAATTGGCTGATTTTTCATGATATCTTTCCTCAATTACTTCTCTACCATCATTCGACGAAAATAAACCGCCCAATGTTTCATCTCATGCCATTTTTAGAAATTTCTTTCTTTATTCAATGTGAATGGGAAAACTTTTGGAAATACAATGATCAAATTCGATTAATGTATGCACTTATCATTAACGAACAGAACGTTATACAAAAACCTATTATTGAACATCCTGTGTATAGAAGTAAAGTATTTCGTTCCTGGATGTTTTCAATTCAGGACTGGCTTCACTTCAGTTCGGTCGTCTTTCCTACCTGTGGGGGGGAAATTTATGGAGCAAGTGTAAACGAATTTCGCAAACTCCATAAAAGGATTGATCTTGGAAAAAGGCTCTCTTCTATATTGTTTCATAGGAGATTATTTCCTTATTTCCTTGAGTTTTCGGAGAAGACTCCACACACGGGGTCAAGACACGATTATGAAAGATATTTTAAATTAAAGATAATAAGGGAAACTCCATTTTTGAGGACTACTTTTCCTATCATTCATCACCATCGTCATGAGTATTTAGATTGGAGTAAAACGAAGAAGATTTCAGAAAGATATATAAAAAGAATTCCTAAACATATTCATCCAATCCATATTACAGATTGGTATTTGGCTAAACGTGACGAGCTTCACTTATTATCGGCAGCTAAAATTGTTTTATCAGGAAAAGATTAAAGTAATAAAAAAGCAAGGAGACCCTTGCTTTTTCGTTTTTTTCTTCATTTTTTACCATTATTCAACCCATTGTGCCTATGTGGAAGGTCGATTCGGGCCGTTTAGCTTTTTATCGCCAGTACCTGGTTTTCCATTTTCATTCATATTAGACTGTTGCTTGTTTTCTGTACCCTTTTTTGCCATCTGTAAACACCTCCGAGATTAGTTTGCTCGTAGGAAACTCTTTTATTCTTAGATTGGCTGTCGAAATGAAGCGATGTATAAGAAATCTCACTTTCTTTGCCGAATTACTTCTAGTTTTGTCGGTGTGGAAGGAGGCATATTAGGAACAACGAATATGTATAGTGTAAAAGCGTAAAAGGGGGCCAAGAAATGAACGGAACAGTTACCAAAAAGGAAGAGCTATTAATGATGCTAAAACAAATCAATCAGGAATTAGATGATTTGGACAATAAGGTGAAGGATTCTTTTTCTGGCCTGAAAACGGATTTGCACAAAGAGGAGAATTCAAAATTAAACACACAAGCAAAAAGAATTGCAAAGATAGAAAAAAAGCACATTGAAGCTTCTAGAAATGAAAGTTCTGCAGTGTTTACCTTACAGGCAGCTCTTTAAATTTGTAATCCTATCTAATATGATAATAAAATAGAGTATGCCAGCAGCTATTGATTCATAAAGCTGCTTTTTTTAATGGACACTTTTATTGATTAGGCTCTGTTGTATGTTACTGTTGTTTATTAATAAAGCTATTTTAAAATACAATGTTGATTTTCTGCACTTTGTTGATTGGAGCGGAGGGCGCTTGACTCCTCGAAATTCCTCAATGATGCTATCGCATCATTTCGAGCGATGTAAATTCGAGGATGCTTTCCTTGTGCTAACGCATTTTCTTCGTGCGTGGGCTTTTTCGAGGAAGATCATCAATGTCCTGGGGGATTAGCGTTACAGGCTCGACGAACGCCCCCAAGACGAATTTGCTTATTCGTACCGGAATGCAAGCGTCAGGAGCGGAAATCAACAGGCAACAGAGCCAAATATAATTTATGACTGAAAAGAGAGATTAATTAAAGGAGAACAATAAGGATGACAAATGAATTGTTAACGTTGACAATGAAATTACTTAGATATAATGATGAATTAATGAAAAGATTTGAACATACAAAAGAGACGGGGAAGGATCCTGATTTTTTTGTAGAGGTGAAGCCATTTGTAGATGAAGTGAAGAAGTGGAATGACCAATGGCTTGAACATGTAACGGTGTGGGTTAAGCAGGAAAGGCCTAGACAGCTATACATGAATCAAATTGAATCTACTCACAATCATTTAGAACAAATTTCTGTACAGGCATTTTATTCTTCATCAAGTAAGAAAAGATTCATTGATGCATCGAAATCCATTGAATTTGTATTAAAAACGATTATTCAAAAGTTATCTGAGTAAAAATAGGTGCAATTCACTACAATACTTTAAGTAGAAGATAAGATTCAACGAGTTTCTTCTACTTATTAGTGTTGAATAGTGTAATGCACCCGGAATTTTACGACTAGTGTTTCTCGATGAGAGGTTTTTTCGAAAGAGATTCAGGTAGATCCGCTCCCTGGGCTTCTAACATCCCAACAATTAAGCGATAATCTTTGATACTAATTTCGTTGTGGATATAGGCTTTCTTTGCATAGTCCATTAATTCGTTTACATCAATTGCTGAATAATTGCGACTTTGGTAGAATCTTTCTTTTAATTCCTGAATATCCATCATGTTTCCTCCCCATCTTTTTTTCTATCGTATCATGAAAAGGAAGCTTTTCTAGTTTTTAAAAAATTGAAACTTCCGACAATAAATATCAAGTTTTGACAAACGTGAATTAGGCACCATTAATGGGGGGCAATCATACTATACAGTAATGAAGAGAAGAGGAGATGTTTGCCCATGTTTGGGAGATATCAAGTTAGACCAACCTTTCATTCTGGGTATATCCAGCAGCAAATGGGTGGCGGACAGCAATTTCAATATTTTGGAAGGCAAACTCCGCCCTTAATGCCATATCAAAGTCCCTTTCAAATGCAGACGAACATGAATTTACCTTACATGCAACAAATGCAAGGGTATTACGAAAATTCACAGCAACCAACCAATCAATTTTCAAATCCATACTTTCAAACAAACTTAAATTATCAAAACCCGCAGCAACCGCTATACCCACAACTCCAACAAACACAACAATCACCTTATAATCAATCACCAGTTTCAAGCGAAGCCCAGTTTTTGTTTCAGAACCCTTTGCAACCCCAAGATGATTTGCTGCATCCATATTATCAACATCATCAAAAACCGGTTTCTAATGCAAATCCATACCCTAAACAAGCAACCATGAATAAACAGGGAAGTAGCGGTAAATCAATTTTAAACTCATTTAAAAGTCAAGACGGATCAGTTGACCTAAATAAGATGATGGATACAGCAGGACAGATGATGAACGCGGTGAATCAAGTCTCGTCACTTGTGAAAGGACTTGGAAGCATGTTTAAAGCATAAATGAATCAAATCCATAAAATGCGGAGAACGTCTGAGTGGCGTTCTCTTTTTATTGTGTTTTCACATTATGTACATCTGTCTTTAAAAACCAATGATATTTCACCCGCAAATTCCTTCCATTTTCATGTAAAATATGGTATTTTTAAAATTATGACAATTTACCTTGATGTTTGAAATGGTAAAAATTAACAGATAGATAGAGTTAAAGGGGGAAAAGAGATGTTTCGGGTTGTTCAGCAGGCAATTGTTATTTTTGTTCTCATCTTGTTTTTGGCAGCTCTTCCCATGCTAATTAGCATCGATCCTTACGAAAAAACATTAGCTTGGGATTTTGAAAAGTTACCACAGATTTATAACGATTTTGTAAATGAAATTGGAAGCGGAAGCTTAGGTACATATCAGCTTGGTAGCGAAACTCGTGAAATCTCCGCAGACATTGGGGACAATTTCGTTACGAGTCTTACTATTATGATCATCGGGGTGAATATTGGTGTTATTTTCAGCTTGATATTCGGCATATTTATTAGTAGATTCCGTCTAACTAAGTTGTTTAATAGTGTATTAAATATACTTTCAACCATACCTGATTTTATCATCATCATTTTATCGTTAATTTTGGCTGTAAAGATTTACAAGGCAACAGGTATCAGGATGGTTTCACTACGCCCTGATGCAGGGGCCATCAATTCCTGGTTTCCTATGCTGCTAGTAGGGATTGCGCCGACCCTATATTTGTTTAAACTTGTGGCAGTGAAATATTATCAAATCAGTGGCGAAGATTATGTGAAAACAGCTGTCGCAAAAGGGATGGGCTTAAATTATATCAATTTCCAGCACGTGTTTAAAAATATCGAACCTTTCATAATAGCGGAACTTACAAAAGTCATTTCAATTGGGATCGGAAATCTCTTCATCATTGAATATTTATTAAATGTGTCGGGCATCACAAAGTTCATATTTTTGAGTAATGAAGTCCAACCTTTAGCTATTGGTCTGTTTTCATTGTTGGCGATATCATTGATTGTATATCTATCTATCAGGTTCATATTATTCTTGATCAAGAGAGGGTTTATATATGAATAAATTCTTGAGGATTAACTATTCTTTGTATATCGGAGTATTCTTAGTTTCGGTAATCCTGTTTTTATCAATATTCGGTCCAATCATTGCTCCACATTCATTAACTGAAACATTTGAGACCTACTACAGCAAGGGGAAGGTATTTGCTCCACCACTAGAACCTTTCAAGACAAAGGATTACCCTCTTGGTACAGATCGTTGGGGGTATGACTTAGCTTCAATGGTCCTGAACGGAATTCGTTATACGATATTTGTGGCTATTGCCATAACCATTATTAAAATATTGGTAGGAACGATTATTGGAATATATATGGGTACGTTGAAAAAAACGCCAAGTGTTGTAGAAGCTTTCGAAAATGCTTGGAGTTATGTGCCTGTATTTATTATTTTGTACTTTTTCCTTCGCCCCATTTCATTCAATAGCGGGTTACAACCTGTTACACTAGCAATTTATTTTATTGTGATTACAGCTCTGATAAGTGTGCCAAGTATCATATCTTCCATTCGTAAAAAAACGCAGGAAGTTCATAAGTCCGTTTTTATCGAAGCTTCTAAAACACTTGGTGCAGGAAGACATAGAATTGTTTGGAGACATATCTTTCCGCAGATGAAAGAATCGATCATGATTATGTTTGTCATAGAAATTGTTCATTCGATTACCATTATGGGGCAATTGGCATTAATGAACATTTTTATTGGTGGCACTATCATGCGTACAGACCCTGTCTTTTACATTTCAATTACGAAAGAACTTTCTGGGCTGGTAGGAGCGGCACGTGGGAATATTTATTCCACGATTCATGTACTGACAGTTCCACTTATAGCTTTATTGATTACGACTCTAGCTTTTAGTTTGCTTGCAAATGGTTTGAAAAATAGATATCAATCAAACTATCAAAGAACTCCATGGATTAGAACGGGTTTTGAACCAACGCTTGTTCCTGTACGTAAGCAGTTTAACGGGCAGAAGTGGTGGACTTTAAAAGGGGAGAATTTAGCCTTTGCCATTCTACTTATTTCTTTTGTTGGAGCAGGAAGCTATTTATATGCAACTAAAGATGATGATATCGGTGTAAAAAATTATTCGCAAGCTGAGTATGAACTTTCCTTGAAAATGGATAAGAACGGTACATTTCATACGAAAGCGGAAATGGATGTTGAAAACCTTTCGATGCAAGCATGGGATGAACTTGTTTTTTATTTCATTCCGAACGTATTTCAAAAAGGACATCGTTTCGAAGGGATTAAAGGCGAATCTGAAGTGAAAATCAAGAGCGTTAAAGTCGATGGGGAAAAGGTGCACTTCGAACTTCAAAATGACTCACTTAAAATTAGTCTAAAAGATAAAATGGAAAAACGTGACAACAGCTCTGTGGAAGTTGATTATTCTTTTACCGTTCCTGAAGGGGGCAGTCGTTTCTCGAAAGTCGGAAATGAATATTACCTTGCTCAGTGGTATCCTATGTTAGCGACTTTCAAAGATGGAAAATGGAACAAAAATGATTATATGGAAGGTCTTGAAACATTTGATACTGGTTTCGCTGATTATAAGGTAAATTATAAAATACCTAAAGGATATTCTTTTGTATCTACAGCAGACCAAGATGCAAAGTTGGGTAAAACAGAAGGAATCGTCGAGGCTAAAAATGTCAGAGACTTCTTTATCGCAATTGTAAAGGATATGGATGTACTAGAAACGAAATCAAAAGACGTAAAGATCAGACTCTTTGCGAGGGATAATACAATACAAGATCCTAAGGAAGCATTGGAACTGGCAAAGAAAGCATTAACTTTTTACCAGGACAACATCGGGGAATATCCTCATGAACAACTTGACATTGTGCTTGATCAAGGTCAGAACATGGAGTATCCAGGGATTGTAACGGTTGATCCCGATCACGATCAAACGGCCTTTTTTAGAACAGCCGTCGTACATGAAATTGCCCACCAATATTTTTATGGTGTAGTCGCAAATGATTCTTATAATGAAGCATGGTTAGACGAGGGCTTTACGGAATTTGCAACGAATATGTATTTTTTCATTGGCGAAAAACAAGGGATGATTCGTTCCCAGAAGCTTTCCATGGATAGAATGAGTAGAATCGAAGCAAAGGGATTGGGGAGATCATACTCAAATCGTCCACTTCATGAGATTAAGGATGTTGGATATGTTTATGGTCAACCTGCATTAAAATTATTTACTCTTATCCAAGACAACTATAAAGTCAAGGGTACAGATTTAGAAGCTGTTACGATGCAGTATCTATCAGATTATTATCATCACTTCCAACATAAAGAAGTCGATACGAATGAGTTTTTAAAGTTTACAATGGATTATTTCCAGGTTCCAAAAGGGTACTTCACCGAATGGTTGGACACATCAAAAGGCTAAACAAGCAGGGAGTTTCCCTGCTTGTTTTTTTACTCTGTTAAACTACTTTGATGTTTGTTACAGCGCTACCACTTTTTATTCTTGTATGAGAATATTTTTGCCTTTTTGTTTTTTGATATGAATCTCAAGCAGGCCATCTTTATATGTTGCCTTAGTGGTGTTTTCGTTTATTGGATAAGGCAAAGTAAACGTCTTTGAAGAGTGCTGCCTCCATTGTCTGCTGAGAAAGGTAGAATTCTTGCTATCTTCTTCTCTCATTGCTTCTTCATGTTTCACAGAGATGGTCAGTTCCTTGCCGAGGATATCAATCTTTATTTGCTCTCGTCTAATACCAGGAAAAGCTGCACGAATGATGTGCTCATTCTCGGTTTCTTCTAGGTCGGATTGAAATAGCGACAAGGAATTTGGATTGTGGAAAAATTCATCCATTGTCTGCAATAGGCCCCGAACAGGTTTTTCTTGAAAAAAATCATTCATGGATTTCATCAGCTGTCCGAATGGCTGATCACTTCGTTTTGTTTCCTTCGGTTCATTTCCTTTAGATTTTTCCGACATAAAACCGCTCCTTTCAAAATTCTTCAAAATATCTTATGTCTAAATACGCCCAAGAGTGACCGACAAAAAATCTGCAAAAGTTTGTGAACGATTCTTGACAAAAGCTAAAAGTGTGACGTGCATCACATTTTTTTGCTTTGTAACCTTGTTATGCTGAGAACAGAATTTACAGGGAAGAGGGGATTGGAATGTTTTGTTATCAATGTGAACAAACGCCTACGGGTGGTTGTAAAGTGGTTGGAGTCTGCGGGAAAGACGAAACGATAGCAAGTTTACAGGATACCATCATTTTTGCTTTGAAAGGTATTGCTGCATACCGTACTCATGCGAATCAATTGGGGTATAAGGATGACTTTGTAGATGCCACTACACATGAAGCACTCTATTTGACACTTACAAATTCAAATTTCAATGTTCAAGAGCATATAGAAATGGCTATGAAGGTTGGAAAGTCCGCGGTAAGAATAATGGAAGTACTTGATGAGGCCCATACAAATTTGTTAGGTGTTCCAGAACCAATTAGAGTTTCTCAAAATAAAATCAAAGGAAAGTGTATCGTTGTAACAGGACATAACTTATTTGCCCTTGAACAACTACTTAAACAAACTGAAGGAAAAGGCATCAATATCTACACTCATTCTGAAATGCTTCCTGCTCACGGCTATCCAGCTCTGAAAAAATACTCGCATCTTAAAGGGAACATCGGAAAAGCTTGGTACGATCAGCGAAGATTATTCGAGAAATTCCCTGGCGCCATCCTCGCTACGACTAACTGTGTGATGCCTATTAAGGGAAGTTATGCAGATCGGTTTTTCACCTATGAAGTTACAGGGCTTGAAAACGTTAAAAAAATCGAGAATGATGATTTTACAATTTTAATAGAAAGAGCACTTGAACTTCCAGAAGCAAATATCGAATCCGATCAGAGCTTATTAACGGGCTTTCACCATGAAACAGTTCTCGGTTTGGCTCCTGAAGTGATCCAAGCCGTAAAAGAAGGGAAAATTAAGCGATTCTTTGTTATTGCTGGTTGTGATGCCCCGGGAAAAGGTGGAGATTATTACCGGGAATTGGCTACCTCATTACCTCCTGAAACCGTAATTTTAACGACTTCTTGCGGTAAATTTCGATTTAACGATGTAGACTATGGATTAGTTCCAGGTACGGAGATTCCTAGATACATTGACTTAGGACAATGCAACAACTCTGGCTCTACTGTAAAAATAGCATTAGCATTAGCGGATGCCTTTGGATGCCAAGTAAACGAACTGCCTGTAAGTATTGTTCTTAGTTGGTTTGAACAAAAAGCTGTTGCCATTCTTTTGGGGCTATTCAGCCTTGGAATACAAGATATTCGCATTGGACCGAAGCCGCCTGAGTTTATCTCAGAAGGTGTGCTACAAGTTTTACAAGAAAAGTTCAACTTAAAATTGATTACTAACGCTCATGACGATATGAATGATATGCTTCAGTTGACTACTATATAAGAAAAGAACCGCATTTTTTCTAAATGCGGTTCTTTTCTTATTGTAATATTTCATTGAGAAGTTGGTCGGGCTCAATAAGCATATTACCTTCTTCATCTGCTTCAATCAATTCATCTTTTTTCATTTTTGTCAGCGTGCGACTAACCGTCTCTCTTGTTGTACCTATCATATTAGCAAGATCACGATTCGTAAATTCTGATTGAATAAGTATTTTGCCATTTTCCTGAACTACCCCGTGTTTTTTTCCGAGGCGAATGATTAATTTAATAATTTGTTCATAAGTATTGTTTAGTATCTGTTCTTCTAAACGGTCTTGTAAGTCAACAATTTTTTCACCAAGGACTCTAAAAACTTTAATGCTTAATTCAGGGTTCTCAATCAAAACCTTCTCAAAATCAAGTATAGGAACAGCTATTAGAATAGATGGCTCCAGAACTTCCGCAAATGCAGGATAATTTCCTTTACGGAAAAAACCAACATGTGGAAACATTTCGCCTTGCTTAAGCATTGCGACAATTTGTTCCTTCCCATGTATATCGCTCTTGTAAATTTTTATCTTTCCACTGTAAATGAAATATACACTTTCGAGAGGATCTCCCTGTAGAAATACATGACTGTTTTTCTTCCATTCTCTAGTAATGGAAATATTTACGATATCTTCAATTTCGTTTTCAGTTAGTTCTTTGAAAAGTGAAAACTGTCTTAGCGTTTTTTTGATATCAAGTGATTTCAAAAAATCTCCCCCATGAAAAAATCTATAAGATAATTTTATCAAATGAAAGGAGCAATGGCACTTTTATTATTAATTTCAAGGTTAATCCTCGTTGCATGTTTAGGCAACTGACTTACGGGAACGGTAATATTATTAGAATCGAAAGGGGAATAAAAATGGAGAAGTTGATTTTGTCAAACGGATTGGAACTTGCTTATGAAGAGGATGGGGAAGGAAAGACGGTTATTCTCCTACACGGATTTTGTGGTTCACACTCATATTGGGACTATGTATTTCCAACCTTAACTCAAAATTCACATGTCATCAGAGTGGATTTGAGAGGACATGGACAATCTGGCGAAGTGAACGGTGAATTTTCGATTGATGATATGGCTGATGACATAGCCGGATTTTTGGAAAAGAAGAAATTGAAAAATGTGTGTTTATTAGGACATTCATTAGGTGGATATATTACATTAGCCTTTGCAGATAAATATCCAAAAATGCTTTCCGCACTAGGGTTGATCCACTCAACCGCTTTTCCAGATTCTGAAGAAGCGAAAGCAGGTAGGGGTGCATCTGTTCAAAAGATAAAAAATGAAGGGATTAACGAATTTGTGAATCAGCTTGTACCTAAGTTGTTCTCAAATAATCAAGTTAAAGATGCCCAAAATATTGTAAAGGAAATCGGTTATCGTACCAGTCAAGAAGGCGCCATCCATTCATTGATGGCAATGAAACTTCGTGAAGATAAAAGACAAGTGCTCGAGAACAGTGATATACCAATACTGTTAATAGCTGGCAAAGAGGATAAGGTTATTCCGCCAGAAAAGGTTTTTTCAACAGACGGTACTCATATTACAAAAGTTAATTTGGAAAAATCAGGGCACATGAGTATGTATGAGCAACCGAATGAGTTAGTCTTGAGTCTAAAGAATTTCATAAAACAGATATAGGTAAAGGAATTATCCTCTTTTAAAGAGGTTCTTTTCTACAAGATTGTTGTTCATATATAAGTTTTATGAAAGCAAGCCATCAACTACTACAAACTATTTGATAAATAGCAACAAAGTTTACGAAAACAGTCTTTAAATATTACCAATATTTTTTTTTACTTTTAAGTGTCTTTCTCTTTCGCTCCGAACGTTCATTCGATAAAATGATAGTTAATGAGGTGAAAGAGATGAAGGTAAGAAAGAATCTCCAGGAAGTTCTGGATCAATTACGAACGGATGAAGGGTTTAACGAAAATGTAGTTAGTTGGAAGACAATTGATGAAAAACCAGCTGTTACAATGCCGTTCCCTGCATCATTAAACCCATTACTTCGAGAGGCCCTTGAACAAAGAAATGTGAATCGCTTATATACACACCAGTTAACAGCTTATGAAGCTGCTATGAATAAAGAAAGTTTTGTAGCTGTAACGCCAACAGCATCCGGTAAAACGCTTTGCTATAACCTCCCGGTGTTGCAGACAGTCATTGATAATCCTAATGCACGAGCATTATATATATTTCCAACTAAAGCTCTTGCGCAAGATCAAAAGAGCGAAATCAATGAGATTATTCAACAAACGGGACTAGATGTAAATAGCTATACGTATGATGGAGATACTCCAGCAAATATTCGCCAAAAAGTCAGGAAATCTGGACATGTCGTGATTACTAATCCTGATATGCTTCATTCCGCTATACTTCCACATCACACAAAATGGGTTTCCCTTTTTGAAAACCTTAAATTCGTTGTAATAGATGAACTTCATACTTATAGAGGTGTTTTTGGAAGCCATGTTGCCAATGTAATTAGGCGATTAAGAAGGATTTGCCATTACTACGGAAGTGACCCTGTATTCATTTGTACTTCTGCTACAATCGCCAATCCTCTAGAGCTTGCAGAAAATCTCATCGAAAAAGAAATGAAATTAATTGATAATAACGGAGCTCCGAGTGGAAAGAAACATTTCTTATTTTACAATCCACCAGTAGTAAATAAGCCATTAAATGTTCGGAGAAGTGCTACGCTGGAAGTAAGAAAAATCGCGGGTAATTTATTGAAAAATAGGATTCAAACGATTGTTTTCGCCAGAAGCAGAGTAAGAGTCGAAATCTTATTAACATATCTTCAGGAGTTAGTGAAAAACCAATTGGGCCCTAAATCGATTCGAGGTTATCGAGGAGGATATCTTCCTACAGAAAGACGTCAAATCGAAAAAGGGCTACGATCAGGCGAAATATATGGAGTTGTCAGTACAAATGCTCTTGAACTTGGTGTCGATATAGGACAACTCCAAGTCTGTATCATGACGGGCTATCCAGGAACGATCTCCAGCGCTTGGCAACAAGCTGGAAGAGCAGGCAGAAGACATGGGGAGGCTCTTGTCATCCTTGTGGCAAGTTCAAGTCCTCTAGATCAATATATTATTCAGAATCCAGATTATTTTTTCACCAGAAGTCCAGAAACAGCCAGGATTAATCCTGATAATCTGATTATTCTTGTTGACCATCTGAAATGTGCGGCATACGAACTTCCTTTTAAAATGGGAGAGAAATTCGGTACGGTGGAAACAGAAGATCTCCTTGAATATTTAACGGAAGAAAGAGTGTTATATCAAAATGGTGATAAATGGTATTGGATGAACGATTCTTTTCCTGCCCATAACATTAGCCTGCGCTCAGCATCTCAAGAAAATGTAGTAATCATTGATCAAACTGATGTTGCAAATGTGAGGGTAATAGGCGAAATGGACCGTTTTTCAGCTATGACATTATTGCATGAAGAAGCCATCTATTTGCATCAAGGTGTACAATTTCAAGTCGAATTTCTCGATTGGGACGAAAAAAAGGCGTTTGTAAGGGAAGTAGATGTAGATTATTTTACTGATGCTAATCTTGCGGTCCAGCTAAAAGTACTTGAAGTAGACAAACTTACTGAAGGTCCTGGGGCAGAATGCGGATTTGGTGATGTCAGTGTCAGGGCGATGGCTACAATTTTCAAAAAAATAAGATTCGAAACGCATGAGAATATCGGCTCAGGTCCTATTCATTTGCCCGAAGAAGAACTTCATACGAGCTCAGCATGGATTTCATTAAATAAAACCTTTAAGGAAATGGGTCATGACCAACTCGAACAAGGTCTTGTTGGAACTGCACATGCACTTAAACATATTGCACCTTTATTTGTAATGGCCGATCCACAAGATATACATGTTGTGCCACAAGTAAAGGCGGATCATAATGAGAAGCCAACCATTTTCTTTTACGATCGTTATCCTGGAGGCGTCGGGTTAAGTGAAAAGATTTTTGTCGGCATGAAACCTGTATTTGAGGAAACGAGAAAAATGGTAGCTGGATGTCATTGTGAATACGGGTGTCCTTCTTGTATAGGGACAGATACCATCTCAAAAACAGCTAAGAAGGATGTCCTTGAAATCATTGATGTATTTATAGAAGAGTCATCTAAAACGGAGAGAGAATCATGTCGTTAAAGAATAAGCTTAACAGGCTGAAATCTCATATGGCACATGAGCAGCCGAAAACACAATTCGAAGTACCTATTGTTACTTCAAAACTTTCAGTCCCATTTTTAGAGGAGTGGGAAAATAATCAAGTAAAACCTTACTATTTCGACGATCAATTCTGTTTGATAAGGGAAGTTAGATATCCAATCTCACATCAGCATGGACGCTATCGCTTTTCTGATTTTCAAAAAGCGGTCACTGCATGGAAAAAGTCAGGACTGAATCACCCTTTATCTACAGCTGATCATGAAGCTGGAGAATTGTTCTTTTTTGACACGGAAACGACAGGTCTTGGTGGTGGGGTGGGGAATACCATTTTCTTGCTAGGGTATGCGAGTGTAACTGATACGGAGGTTATTCTAAAACAGCATATATTGCCTCACCCTGGGGCAGAGGTGGCACTTTACCAAAGTTTCTTGGAAAGCATCAATTACCGAACATTGGTCACGTATAATGGGAAGTCTTTCGATTGGCCACAGGTGAAAACGCGACACACTCTTGTCAGGGAACATGTACCCAAGCTGCCTCCATTTGGACACTTCGACTTGTATCATGCTGCAAGGAGAATGTGGAAGCATAAGCTTGAAAGACTCAAACTTTCAATCGTTGAAAAAGACATTCTAGGCGTAACTAGGAAAGATGATATCCCTGGTTACTTGGCGCCCATGATCTATTTTGATTATATTGAACGCAAAGATCCAGAAGGAATGATCGGCATATTGAAGCATAATGAAATTGACATACTTTCTCTCATCACACTCTATACGCATCTTTCACAGCAGTTGCTTCATAAGGACGATGAGATTTCACGCAACGAATCATTTGAAGTTGGAAGATGGCTCGAACAGTTAGGAGAAAAAAGTGCTTCAAGCAGTGTTTATATGAACTTAGCTGACGGCACGGATACGGCGTCGATTAAGTCGAAAATGGCCATCGCCAAACAACTGAAAAAAGAACAATCTTGGAACAATGCCTTAGATTTGTTTTTGGAGGTGGCCAATAGTGAAGAAGTCCTGATGCAGGTCGATGCCTTCACAGAAGCTGCTAAGATTTTTGAACACAAACTAAGAAATTTTGATGAAGCATTTTCATGTTGTATGAAAGTAGAGGAACTTTTGCACACCCATAAACACGAATTCGGGAAATCTAAAGAAAGTATCCATGAAGATCTAGAAAAACGGATTCGCAGATTACTAGGGAAATTGCAGAAATTTCCCGGGTAAGCGCAAATTTCGGTAGGATTCGATTCAAGAAAATGTGTTGATTCGCCTTCATTCATCAACATTCTTCTTTTTGTAACAAAATTTTAATCATTTATCGGTAAAAAACCACTATTTCCTTGTTGTTTCTATAAGTCGAACAGAGTAAAATGTGTAATTGTATGATATTAAAACGACTTAAGACACAATGGAGATGATAACTATGTACAAAGCTGTTCTTTTTCTATTCTTCGTTGTCGTTTGTCTAACTGCATTTATTTTTACAAGCTTAAAAGATAGTTTTTACACGATTCTTTAAAAATAGGTATTTTCATTAGTACAAGAGTATCCCTTTCGACATAGGCTATGAATGTAAGCTATACAATACGAAGGGAGTTTTCATTCATGTACTGTAGACCAAATGTTATGCCTGCAGTTGTTCATCCGACAAAATGTTGTGTGAATCATACGTTTAGCACAACGGTGGTTCCTCATATTCATCCTACACATACTACTAATGTTCACCATAACATGATTCAGCATAAGCACTTCTTCCCGCAGACACAATCTAATGTGAACGAAGTTTCAAATCAGCAGTTTGTTTGCCCTCCAGGTGCAGCTCCAGGTTTTGGTGGCCCAGGCTTTGGTCCAGGACCAGGTCCAGGCTTCGGTGGCCCAGGCTTCGGTGGCCCAGGCTTCGGTGGCCCAGGCTTCGGTGGTCCAGGATTCGGCCCAGGACCAGGTCCAGGTTTTGGTGGTCCAGGACCAGGCCCAATGTGGGGTCGTTGATTTTGCAAGGGCTTAAGGGCCCTTGTTTTTTTATTATTTATCCAGCTTTTATTAAACATATTATGCTTGTCTTATTAAAAAGGACAATCATTAGCAAAAAAATGATGAAAACGTCACGTGTTAGGAGCATAAAATTGACTAAAGTACTTGCCATTTCCGGCTATAAAATGCACGAACTTGGGATCTTTAAACGAGATCATGATTCTGTAACGTACATAAAAGCGGTTTTAAAAAAAGAACTTCTATCATTCGTAGATGAAGGACTCGAATGGGTGATTATTAGTGGACAGCTTGGTGTAGAATTATGGGCAGCTGAGGTAGTGTTTGAAATGCAACTAACATATCCTCATTTACAATTGGCTGTTCTAACGCCGTTTCTTGAACAAGAATCAAATTGGAGTGAAAATAATAAGGAATGGTATGAGTCTATTCTTGTCCAGGCTGATTTTATTGATTCAATATCGAAAAAGCCTTATGAAAAACCATGGCAATTCAGGTTGAAGAACCAATTCGTGCTTGAAAAAAGTAATGCCTTACTATTACTTTTTGATCCAGAAAACGATGGCAGTCCCAAGTATATGTATGAAATGGCCAAAGAAATGCAAAGTAGAAAAGATTTCCCGATCAGACTAATCACGTTTTATGACATTCAAACCATTGTAGAGGAAGAAAACTATAATCAGTCCTTTGAGTGAGGTCACAGTGGTTTTGCAAAAGAAAATTGACAAAAGAACATATTTTTGAAAAAATAAGAGTTAATGATTTGGGATAGACTGAGGTGAATGGAATGCTTTCTGATAAAATTAAATTAACTGCAAAAGATATTTTGGAAAAAGAGTTTAAGTCTGGCATGAGAGGCTATAAAGCTGAAGATGTAGACAAATTTTTAGACATTGTCATTAAAGACTATGAGACTTTTCATCAAGAAATTGAAGAGTTGAAACAGGAAAACATGAGATTAAGAAAACAGGCTGAAGATGCAGTACGTAAACAGCCTGCAACCCAACAAGCGGGAACGACTAACTTTGATATCTTAAAAAGATTATCGAACCTAGAAAAGCATGTTTTTGGAAATAAATTGTACGATTAGTAATTTAAAGTGTAATTGGATTTAAAAAACATTGCATAGTTATATTAAATTACATATAATATGATTTGTGTTCATTAATGACGTTCGGGTAATCGCTGCAAAATTACTTTGTAATTTGTAGAGGAAAGTCCATGCTCGCACGGGCTGTGATGCCCGTAGTGTTCGTGCCTGGCGAAAAGATAAGCCAGGGCAGTCGGTATGTCCGATTGACGGCTGGGAAAATACCTAAGTCCTTTAGGATATGGTATGAATACCTATAAAAGTGCCACAGTGACGGAGCCTTTCCAGAAATGGAAAGGGTGGAACGAGGTAAACCCCACGAGCGAGAAACCCAAATAATGGTAGGGGCACTTTCTTTCTGGAAACGAACGGGAAGAAGGACAGATTCTTTGAATCTGTAGATAGATGATTACCACCTCAGTACGAGACCTTTGGTCGTTTGCAGTACTATGGTACAGAACATGGCTTACAGAACGTTATTAATGGAATAAATAACAGTGAGATATAATGGCTCTCCTATACAGGAGGGCTTTTCTTATAAATAAAACCAATTATTAAGGGTGACAAAATGGCTAAAAAATATGAATTAATCGCAACAGCTGCAATGGGTTTAGAATCTTTAGTAGCAAAAGAAGTAAGAGCACTAGGTTATGATTGTACAGTGGAAAACGGTAAAGTTACTTTTACCGGAGACGAAAAAGCGATTGCTCGTTGTAACCTATGGCTCCGTACGGCTGACAGAATCAAGATTAAGGTCGGTGAGTTCAAGGCAACGACCTTTGATGAGCTATTTGAAAAAACTAAAGCTTTGCCTTGGGGAGAATTTCTACCTGAGGACGCTGAATTTCCGGTGATTGGAAAAAGCGTAAAATCTACACTATTCAGTGTCTCTGATTGCCAGGCAATTGTGAAAAAGGCTGTTGTAGAAAAAATGAAACAACATTATAAGCGAAATAGCTGGTTTGATGAAACGGGTTCCCTTTACCGCATCGAAGTTGCTTTGCTTAAGGACATTGTCACGATCACATTAGATGCAAGTGGACATGGACTCCATAAGCGTGGATATCGTACTGATCAAGGGGAAGCTCCGTTAAAAGAAACTCTTGCAGCTGCGTTGATCATGCTAACTAATTGGAACCCTGATAAGCCATTTATTGATCCATTCTGTGGTTCTGGTACAATTCCTATTGAAGCGGCTATGATTGGACAGAATATCGCTCCAGGCTTCAATCGTGAATTCGTATCTGAAGGTTGGGGATGGATTCCGAAGACGGTTTGGGATGATGCGAGAATGGAAGCTGAAGATCTTGCTAAATACGACCAACCTTTGGATATTTCAGGATCTGACATCGATCATCGTATGGTTGCTATTTCTGAGGAAAATGCGGCTGAGGCTGGTTTTGGAGATATCATTCAATTTAAGCAAATGCAAGTTAGAGACATTACTACTCGCAAGGAATATGGTGTCATCGTCGGAAATCCACCATATGGAGAAAGACTGGGTGACAAGCCTGCTGTAGAGAAAATGTATAAAGAGATGGGACAGGCATTCCAAAATCTAGATACATGGTCCATTTATATTTTGACTTCAAATGAAGACTTTGAACAAGTATACGGGAAGCCAGCAACAAAGAAACGTAAGCTCTTTAATGGTTTTATTCGTACTGACTTATATCAATATTGGGGTAAACGTCCACCGCGTCCAGAACGCAACGAATAATTTCAATCTAGTCTTATCAATACATGAATGAGAATTGTCATCTATGATGTATAAATTCTCTCGAATTCGAATAGGATAGAATTATTGAATTCTGGGAGGGATGACAATGAATCATTCTTATGTCGATTTTGCCAAAATCTCTAATGCGCTCAATATTTCTCGAGAAGCGATTGAAAGTGAGAATCACTTTTCTGAAGATGCCATCCGCAATCTTATGGAAGCACAGGAAGAACTTAAGATGGCGTTGTCATTTTCGTCTTCATTAAAGTAAAAAGTAGTTAATATCTTTTTCTTGACAGTAATTTATGATGCGGTAAAATAATAGGATTGATATTAATGATAAGGTACATTTTTAGGCGTCCATGTGGCGTCTTTTTTTTCGGAGGGACTACATGCAAAATCAATTGCCGTTTACTGTTTCAAAGACTGAGTCTTTTTTTGATAGATTGGGCGAATGGATAGGGGATGTTTTTTATGATGTTCTGCCAGAAGCCGGATTTGAATTAAGAGATGAACAAATTTATATGGCCTTTCAACTTGAAAAGGCATTTAAGGAAAAAAAGGTCATATTTGCTGAAGCTGGTGTAGGTACAGGAAAAACGATTGTTTATTTACTTTACGCTGTCTGTTATGCACGTTATTTGAACAAGCCTGCAATCATCGCTTGCGCTGATGAAACCCTTATTGAACAGCTTGTGAAAAAAGAAGGGGATATTGCAAAGCTTGAGAAAGCTTTAGGAATGAATTTTGATGTTCGCTTGGCAAAATCCCGCGATCAATATCTTTGCTTGAAGAAATTTGATGATGTAATGCGTGTGGATGATTCTGAGGATTATGATATCGTAATGGATCAATTACCTGCCTTCGTTTATAGCGGTTCATCAATGAAATCATTTGAAAAATATGGGGACCGCAAAGAATATCCCCATCTTTCAGATGAAATGTGGTCGAAAATTGGCTGGGATCCTCTTCAGGATTGCTTCAGTTGTGACAAGCGTCACCGTTGTGGACAAACATTGCATCGCGATTTCTATCGTAATTCAGCCGATTTGATTATTTGCTCACACGATTTCTACATGGAGCATATCTGGACGAAAGAATCCCGAAAGCGAGAGGGACAATTACCGTTGTTGCCAGATCATTCCTGTGTTGTTTTCGATGAAGGGCATTTACTTGAATTTGCAAGCCAAAAAGCGCTGACATACCGTTTTACTGAGCAAACTCTTGATAACTTATTATCAAGGCTGCAAGAAAATGATGTTCGTGAAAAGACTTTATATACGATTGAAGAAGCATTGGTGGAAAACGAAAAATTCTTTGCCTTTTTAGCTCGTTCAGCATCGGAAACGTTTGGTTCAGATAAGCAGCGAGTAGAAAAGACGAAGCAACTCTTAGATCAAGGGAAAAAACTTTTTTGGACATTAGAAAGTTTAAGTGAAGAATTAGTATTTGATAGTGAATTATACGTAATTAATGATTATGAACTTAAGATTGTAGAGGAATATTTGGAGCAAATATCTTATTCCTTATCACTCTTTACGAAAGAAATGAACGGCATTATCTGGTATGAAGAGAAGAATGGTGAGCGCACTCTTGTAATTATGCCAAAAATGGTAGAAGAAATAATGAGAGAAGAAGTGTTTTCACAAAATAAGCCTTTCATTTTCTCATCAGCAACTTTATCCGATAAAGAATCATTCAATTATCTTGCTAAGAGCCTTGGTATTGATCAGTTTGTTTCATTTTCAGTAGCCTCTCCATTTGACTATGATGAAAATATGAAAATTAAACTTCCAAGGTTTAACGAGAATGATGTGAATGGTAAAAATGATTACATTTCAGAACAAATAAAGAATTCAAACGGAAGAGCTCTCGTTCTGTTGAATGATAAAAAGGAACTCCTTCAATTAAAGAATCATTTGGAAGAACTACAGTTTGATTTTCCTATTTATTATGAAGGGGATGCTGAGGTAAGTACACTAGTTTCCAACTTTCAAAATAATGAAGACAGTGTACTTTGTGCCATCAACCTTTGGGAAGGGCTTGATATTCCAGGAAGATCATTGGAAAATGTATTCATTTATTCCCTTCCATACCCTCCTAATGACCCTGTATTTACTGCAAAGCGTGAAGGATCGGTTGATGCTTTTACTGAAGTTGATTTGCCTTACATGTTGTTACGTTTGCGTCAAGGAATTGGAAGGCTGATTAGGACACATGAAGATCAAGGTACAATACATCTGTTGCTAGAAAAAGAACTTGATCCTATTGTATGGGAAAAAATTTCAGAAATCTTACCAACAACACCTATCAATCAATAACAAAAATCCCTTTCCGAAATTTGGAAGGGGATTTTTTATTAGTTTATAGTAGTTGATCATCTTCAAGTGATACTTGTATATATCAATTATCATACGAAGATGAACATACAGTTGCAATTGCTCATATGGCAGACAATACACTTGAACATCATTGAATATGATGAAAGCAGTGATACTTGCAGGGAAATCAATTAGCGATAAAAAGAATAGTAAAACTCCATTGAACTAATAAGAATAAATGCGTTTTTTTGAGCCTTTATAGGAAAAAGTCTTTTAGTTTGTTTCCTCCAAAAGTCTCAAATCAAACAAGTGATTATAGTGTAAACATCACATTTTCCAGGAAAATCTAGTTAATATTGTTCATGGGAAATATGTTAATTTATGTAAAAATAACAGTAATTTCAGGTCATGTTAAATATACAAAATATTCCTTATAATAATTGAAATCATACTACTCCGAGACTCGAAATTTGTTTCAGGTAGTTATAATGTAAGTCAGCACGTTCTACATAAGGAGTTACTGAATACAGGCAAGGGGAGGAATACAATTGAAAAAAAAGATTCTAGTGAACACAGCTTTGGCAGGATTATTAGTATTTTCGGCAGGAGGAACATCCGTTTTCGCCCATGATGAATTTGGAGGGGGAGTAGAAAAAGGTGAAAACCTTGCTGGTGTGGAATTGGCTGTACCGTTACTAGAAGGCAGCAAGAATGTTGGAGCCCTTAAGGAAGTTGCTGCTGTTCAATTGAAGCAGATTCGAGATGGCGTCAAAAACACTACAGGGGATGTATATGGCTATAAGGGATATGCTTACTTAGGAACACATTCAGCTAACGGAGGTGGAGGAGGTGTCCGTGTTTTTGATATGAAGAATCCTTCCAAGCCTGAAGAGGTTTCCCACTTTGCTGCCATTCCAGGTACTTGGCAAGAAAAAGTAATTGTTAAATCGGTAAATACGGAGCACTTTAAAGGTGATTTGGCTGCTGTTAGTGTGCAAAAACTAAATCGACTTGATCCTAATTCAAAAGGTGGTTTTGTTCTTTATGATGTAACAAACCCTGTTGAACCTAAAGAACTTGGTTTCTGGGAGGACACTTCAGGATCACGGGGCACCCATGAACTATATTTAACAGTACAGGGAAACAACGTGTACGTTCTAACTGCGAATTGCTATGCTGACTTGTACTCGCATGGAGAAAAAATGGATGTTAACATTGTTGATGTATCCAATCCGACAAAACCAACTGCAGTTTACGCGTTTGATCCACGTGACCATATTGCTGAAGTCACCGATGCTAACTATGATGGCTACAGTTGGACAGATGAGGCAGGAGTAAAACGGACTGCCTTTGCCCACAGTGTAAAAACAGATGAAACAGGAAAAACAGCATTCCTTTCATACTGGGATTTAGGAACAATCATTCTCGATATTAGTGATGCTGCAAATCCGGTTTATCTTGGAAGAACAGACTTTGCGAATAATGTCCAAGGGGCAGCGCATTCCATGGACTTGGCAAAGGGAGGAACGGTTCTGGTTGAGACAAGAGAAGTGTTCGGTCCGACTAGGGATGGTTTTGAATCAGCATATGGCTACACGATGCTTTATGATATTAAAGATAAAACGAATCCAAAGCTATTAAGTACATTCAGGACAGATTTTACCGAGAAAATTCCAGGCGGTGCAACTGTTCATGACCCAAAAGTTCATGGCAATACACTCTATCTCTCCCATTACTCTGGCGGAGTTAGAACCGTGGACATCACTGACCCAGCTTCACCAGTTGAAACGGGTATGTATATCCCAAGTAAATCAAATATCTGGGGAGTTTTTGTAGATAGAAACTATGTCCTGGCTTCTGATATCGGATCCGGCTTAAAGGTTTTACAAAAAAACAATGCAGCATTTCGAGGTGAAGTTGATTAAATGAAACAGGCAGGAACTCCATTAGGGGGTTCCTGTTTGTTGTTTCAAGGAAGCTTATTCAATGTCCTGCGGGAGCAGCGGGACAGGTGAGACACCGCAGGCGCAATGTGCCGAGGAGACTCACTGCCCGTCGAAGATGAATTTGACCATGAAAAAGCGGCATTAGGACTTTTTCATAATTAGTCAGCGGAAAGCTAGCATCTTGGAACGGAAATCAACCACTACATTTTGTTTGTTAAAGAGCAACCAAGTTTACGAAAACAGCCAATGAAAAAGATATTATGATCACCGTCTACCCTTTCAATGCGAAAGAAGGAAGTTGATTCAAATGCGTTGAACTATATATCGAATAGTGAAAGAATGTGGTGATTATAATTATAGGAAAGAAACGTAAACGAAAAAAAATTAGAGATATATATGCAATACCTTTGCCTAATGGTAAATATGCTTTCGGAAGAATTTTTAAAGATGCGGGTATTGGAATATATAATCATATAGTAGAAAATATTGAAGATATCCCAATGACCGAGGAATATCAATTTATCGTTGATGAATATGAATATGTTATAAAATCTGGTGATTGGATTTTGCTAGAAAATCGTTCCTTCTTGAATGAAGAAGATGCGTATCCACCTCCGACCTGTATCATTGATAGTATTTCAGGGGAATATTCCATTTACCATAAAGGAGAAATAAGAAGTGCAACAAAATCGGAATGTGAAGGATTGGAAATATCAGCTGTCTGGGCGGATAATCACATCATTTACAGAATTATGGGAGAAGATAAGTGGCATAAAAAAAGATAGTATTTAATACTTATTCTTTCAAGAAAGCTTTGTCAACAATATTCCGTTAGATGTTCCCACGACGCTCTTATCGTAACCAGGCGTGAAGAACTATCTGAAACAGACTTTTACGAGTTAATACTTTGTTAGATTTTCCTAAAAATAAGTGGAGAATCTTTGTTTGTCAGGATAAAAATTCGTGTTAAATTTTTATCTACCTTACTAATTAATAATTTTTTTGGTAGTCAATATATACTTGAATTACTTCAATTTTTTGTTTCATGATATAAGATTTATTTACTTAGTAATCTATCCGTGAACTTATTTACGGACTTCTAAGTTATTACTAGCTTTTAAATAATTTAAAATTATCGTATAATTGAGATATAATTGAGACAGAAAAGGTGTATGACTAGGTTGCGCCTTAGCCTGAAATAACGCCTAAATCTTTTTATTCAAATTTTAGGAGCAAGGGTTGGTAAAAATGAGCAACATAGAAAATAAGACAGACGTCATTTTAATTGGCGCCGGAATCATGAGTGCTACTTTAGGGACAATCTTGAAAGAATTAGTACCCGAATGGGAAATTAAAGTTTTTGAGAAGCTTGCAAACGCAGGAGAAGAAAGCTCTAACGAATGGAATAATGCGGGAACGGGGCATGCTGCACTGTGCGAGCTTAACTACACCGTCGAAAATCCGGATGGATCTGTAGATATTAGCAAAGCTATAAAAATTAATGAACAGTTTCAGGTTTCAATGCAGTTTTGGTCTTATCTTGTAAACAAGAAGCTGATACATGATCCACAGGACTTTATTATGCCATTGCCTCATATGAGTTTGGTACAAGGTGAACAAGATGTTACTTTTTTAAAGAAACGATTTGAAGCGCTTACAAACAACCCTCTATTCCAAGGGATGGAATTTTCCGATGATCCCAAAACACTAATGGAATGGATTCCGCTTATTATGCAAGACCGCGAATGGGATGAACCTATAGCGGCAACAAAAATCGACTCTGGAACGGATGTCAACTTTGGAGCATTAACACGAATGTTGTTTGACAACTTAAAGAGTAAAAATGTCGATATAAACTACAATCAAAGTGTTAATGATATTAAACGTAATGGTGACGGATTGTGGGAATTGAAAGTGCGTAATCTCGATAGCGGTACTGTTGAAAGCCAAACTGCCAAATTCGTCTTTATCGGTGGCGGGGGAGGAAGCCTACATTTACTGCAAAAGTCTGGTATTCCTGAAGGGAAACATATCGGAGGGTTCCCGGTAAGTGGAATATTTATGGTGTGTAACAATCCTGATGTTGTAGCACTGCATCATGCAAAAGTATACGGAAAAGCTAAGGTTGGGGCTCCCCCAATGTCTGTTCCGCATCTTGACACAAGATTTATCGACAATAAAAAATCTTTACTTTTTGGACCATTTGCCGGCTTCTCACCAAAGTTCTTAAAAACTGGTTCTATGTTCGATTTGGTAACGTCTGTAAAACCAAATAATGTCTTAACAATGTTGGCTGCTGGCGCAAAAGAGATGCCATTGACAAAATACCTGATTCAGCAAGTAATGTTATCGAAAGAACAGCGTATGGAAGAGTTACGTGAATTTATCCCGAACGCAAACAGTGAGGATTGGGATTTTGTAGTAGCGGGCCAGCGTGTGCAAGTTATCAAAGATACAGAAGCTGGAGGCAAAGGAACTCTTCAATTCGGTACCGAAGTGATTACTGCCGCTGATGGCTCAATTGCAGCATTATTAGGCGCTTCTCCGGGTGCATCCACGGCCGTTCATGTAATGCTTGAGATAATCAAAAAATGCTTCCCGCAACATATAAAAGAGTGGGAAATGAAAATCAAAGAAATGATTCCTTCTTATGGTATGTCACTTATGGAAAACCCAGAGCTTCTTCATGAAATTCACACTTCAACAGCGCATTCGCTTGGTCTAAGCGGAAAAGAGCGCGTCTTTAGTTAATTCTTAGGTTGTACAACCCTAGGGATTGAATGAAAAGTACAAATAAAAAAACAGAGGAAAAATAAATTTTTACTTAATGAGTAAGAAAAGTGAATTTCAAAGGAAATAAAAAAAGAACCTTCAGATCTATCATAGGATTGAAGGTTCTTTTTTTTATGGCTCTTTTCGTAAACTTTGTTGCTTTCACACGTATAAGTAAAAATCGGCTTCTGGATTTTTGCGTTTTTTTATGAATTCTTGGTTCAGGTACTTCTCGAAAAGAGCCCCGAAGTTAGAATGCGGGATGAGAGTAGTATCCGAAAAGCAAATATCAATGCGAAAACAGCCTTTATTTACAATAGAATGGCAATGATGTAATGAATCATAAGTGATATTTAACTCTAAAAGGCTAAAAGGTCTATTTATTCGTAATTTTCGTATCATGATAAAGAATATTACGAATTAGAGGTGGATAAATGAAAGCGATTGTATATTCAAATTACGGTCCCCCCGATGTTCTTAAATTGACTGAGGTAGTAAAACCTATACCAAAAGATAATGAAATTTTGGTAAAAGTAAAAGCGACAACCGTAACTGTAGCGGATATTCGATCACGGAGTTTTACAGTTCCTCCAGCTTTTTGGCTGCCTGCCCGAATAACACTAGGTTTCAGACAGCCCAAAAAGGAGATATTAGGAATGGAGTTAGCTGGAGAAGTTGAGTCAGTTGGGAAAGAAGTCAAAAGGTTTAAGCAAGGTGACCAGGTTTTTGCAGCATCTCTGGTGGGATTTGGTGCTTATGCCGAGTATAAGTGTCTGCCTGAAGATGGTCCTGTATCAATTAAACCTTCTAATATAACTTATTCGGAAGCTGCTGCCATTCCAATTGGAGCACGCACGGCATTGTATTTTCTTAGAAAAGCTAATATTCAGAGCGGCCACAGGGTTCTAGTTTATGGTGCTTCAGGAAGTGTAGGAAGTTATGCGGTCCAAATTGCCAAGAATTTCGGAGCAATCGTTACAGGGGTTTGCAGTACCACGAATTTGGAGCTGGTAAAATCTCTAGGAGCCGACAAAGTAATTGATTATACAGCAGAAGATTTTTCTAGGATAAACGAGAGATATGATGTTGTCTTTGAAGCGGTAAACAAGAGTTCCTTTTCAGCTTGTATGAAATTGTTAAAGAAGGACGGTATCTATATAAATGTCACTGAACCGCTACCTAGTGTACGTATGATTTGGACTAAATTGACAAGTAGAAAGAAAGTATTATTGAGCCGAAATTCTCCTGAAACCTCAGAAGCACTAGAATTTCTTAAAGAACTTGTTGAGACAGGGAAGTTAAAAGTGGTTATAGATAGGTACTATGAGTTTGAAGAGATTGTTGAAGCTCATAGATATGTCGAAAAAGGACACAAGAAAGGTAATGTTGTCATAAATGTAGAAAACAACAAATCCTAATCGATGAAAAACATCATACACTCACTAGACGAATGAAATATTTATTTAAGAGTTCTTTGTTAAACTGAAGGGTGTTATTCCCAAAAAGAACATACAAAAAAAACCGACTTAAATGAACTGCACCCTACTTGTTAGTTGTGTCTATCAATTGGAATGTAGCTCATAGAACGGTCTTTTTTCTATAGCCAATAGAACCTTGAGAATGAGAAGGAACTAACTATTAAAATAATTCTTGCTTTAATAATTCACTATCAATCAAGTAGAGTCCATCATCGTCCTGATGTATGTACTCTTTTTTTCTTAAATGATTAATCGTCCTGCTAACGGTCTCTCTAGACGTTCCAATCATATTTGCTAATTCTCTATTTGTAAAATGTGTGGTGAATTTATAAATTCCTCCCATTTTTTCGCCATTGGATTTACACAATCTGATTAGCAAAAGGACGATTTGCTCATAAGTATTATGGAGGATTTGTTCTTCTAGTCGTTTTTGCAAATCTACTATTTTTTCACCTAATACTTTAAAGAGTTTGATACAAAGCTCAGGATAGAGGATTAATATCTCTTCAAATTTATCAATGGGAACAACAATCAAATGGGCATCTTCCATTATTTCTGCATGAGCTGGATATCGGCCTTGTCTAAAGAATCCTGCGTGAGGAAACATTTCACCAGGCTCAAGAACTGAAACAATCTGTTCTTTGCCTGAAAGATCTGTTTTATAGATTTTAACTTTTCCAGAATGAATGAAAAAAACTCGATCAAGATAATCATCCTGCATAAAGACATACATCTTATTTCTGTAGAATCGTGTTTGAGAGATTTTAATAATTGGTTCCATTTCTTCTTTAGAAAGTTCCTTAAATAATGGAACCTCTGACAATCTGCGCAAAATATCTTCTTTTTTCATCATAAATCACCCGAAATTCGTCTGATTTCCTTCACATTGACAGTTTATCAGTCAATTATGTTCCATGCAGTGACCTTCATCATAGGTATCAGCTACTTTGAAAATAATTCTCACTTGTGTGATAAAAATCACAACGAGTAGTTGAGAAAACTCACTTTTTGTGTAGTTCTAACATGCCAAATAATATAAAACGAGGCTGATTATTCAGCCTCGTTGTTTACACTTATCTTGTTTTGTTGTTCCATACATTCAAAACAAGAAACTGTTTTGTCTTCATTCACGACTCCATTAAAAAAACCTTCTAAGCAGAATAGCTCTTTCCCACAAGTTTTACACTTACCAATAAATTCTTTCAAATTACCACTCCTTTACGTTGGTTTGGACTGGATATCTGATATATGTTTCTTATAGAATAACAGATTTATCATCACTTTTTTAATAATTCAACATATTGCAATCACCTTTATCAGAAAAATGTGATAAAATTTACGTGGTAAGAAAATGGGAGGGTGGCACAAGAATGAGAGAGAATACAACATCCATAGAAAAAGAATTTCTCGATTACGTTAAGAAGATGTCTGCATATAATGAAGCGCTTTCGCTTGTGTACTGGGATTTAAGAACTGGTGCACCAAGGAAAGGAGTAGAACAGAGGGCAGAAGTGATAGGAATGCTTTCAACTGAAGTATTTAAAATGTCTACCTCAGAAGAAATGGCTTTATACATAGCAAAATTAAGTTCTCAAGATCTAGCTCCAGTGACAAGAAAAGTGTTAGAAGAATGTAAAAAGGAATATGATCGAAATAAAAAAATTCCTGCCGAAGAATATAGAGAATATACGATTCTTCAATCTAAAGCTGAAACAGTTTGGGAAGAAGCTAAAGCCAATTCAGATTTCTCACTATTTCAGCCATACTTAGAAAAACTTGTAGGGATGAACAAGAGATTCATTCAATATTGGGGTTATAAAGAAAACAAATATGACACTTTACTTGATATGTATGAACCTGGTATATCGGTTGAAGTCCTTGATAAAGTATTCGGAGAGCTTCGTGAAAAAATTGTACCGCTTGTAAAGAAAATAATCGACTCGTCAAATAAACCTGAAACAACTTTCTTATTTGAGACATTTAAGAAAGAAAGTCAAAAAGACTTCAGTCATGAGATATTAGCACAAATGGGCTATGATTTTAATGCGGGCAGGCTGGACGAAACCGTCCATCCCTTTGCAATTGGACTTAACCCAGGAGATGTTCGTGTAACGACTAAATATGATGAGAAAGACTTCCGTACTGCCGTATTCGGCACGATCCATGAAGGTGGGCATGCTTTATATGAGCAAAACATTTCCAATGAACTTGTTGGAACTCCTTTATGTACAGGGACCTCGATGGGGATTCATGAATCTCAATCATTATTTTATGAGAATTTTGTAGGTCGTCATTATTCATTCTGGATGAAGAATTACGATTTGTTAAGGGAATATTCAGATGGCCAGTTCGAAAATGTTAGTCTTGAATCATTTTATAAAGCAATAAATGAATCGAAGCCATCTCTTATTCGAATTGAAGCCGATGAGTTAACATACCCTTTACACATAATCATTCGATATGAAATCGAAAAGGGCCTTTTTAATGACGAAATTGATGTGAAGGACTTACCGAAGATTTGGAATGATAAATACGAAGAATATCTTGGTGTAAGACCTGAAAATGATGCCAAGGGTGTACTCCAAGATGTTCATTGGGCTGGTGGAAGTTTTGGTTATTTCCCTTCATACGCCCTAGGATACATGTATGCAGCACAGTTTAAACATGCAATGATGAAGGATTTGCCTGGATATGACCAACTGTTGGCTGAAGGGAACTTAATTCCGATCAAGGAATGGTTTACACAAAGAGTACATCAGTTTGGAAAACTCAAGAAACCTCTTGAAATTTTACAGGATGTAACGGGTGAAGGGTTAAATGCAAAATACCTTGTTGAATACCTTTATGAAAAGTACAATACAATTTATCAATTAAGTTAATAAACAGGAGGGAGATTAATAGATATTAAATCTCCCTTTCGTCATGAAAAGAGATGTTTACACTATGGGAAACAAGAAATTATACCCTTTTTTGCTTATTGCAACAGGTGCCAGTCTTTGGGGAATCATTGCCGTTTTTATAAGAGGGCTAGCTGAAGCAGGATTTGATTCAATGGAAATCGTAACGATAAGGGTATGCCTATCAACTCTTATTCTCGGTGTCGTTGGAATCCTCTTTTTTCGCTCCCATTTATTAATCAAAGTAAAAGACATTGGTTTATTCATTGGTACAGGAATTTTCAGCATGATCTTTTTTAATTGGTGTTACTTTTATGCTATTAATAAAATGGACATTTCCCTTGCGGTTGTTTTGTTATATACTGCTCCAGCGTTTGTTACAATGCTATCATACCTGTTTCTTAAAGAAAGAATAAATTCTAAGAAGATATTTGCTGTTATCGCGACCATCGGAGGTTGTATATTAATTGCAGGTGCAAATTTTGCAGGTTCATCTTCCTTCACCGTATCTGGAGTGCTTGCCGGATTGGGAGCGGGATTTGGTTATGCGCTCTATACGATCTTTGGGAAGTTTGCCTTAAAAAAATATCACCCTTTTACGGTTACGTTTTATACGTTTCTAGTTGCTTCAGTAGTCTTATTGCCTACATCAAACGTTCTGGAAAATAGTTACCCCATTGTGAGAGGGGAAGTAGTAAAGTATGGGGTAGGATTAGCTTTATTCTCTACTGTGATTGCCTATTTCTTATATACAAAAGGATTGGAAATGGTGGAAGGGAGTAAGGCGTCAGTGATAGCGACAGTGGAACCGGTGGTCGCAACGATAATGGGAATATTCTTATATAACGAAACGATGAACCTATATCAAGTTTCTGGTTCAGCACTCATCCTGTTCTCTGCGATTTTCGTCAACTTACCTGAGAAAAGTCAAAAAATAGATCTGAATCAAAATGCAAAGGCTCCAATCTAAAAGATTGGAGCCTTTGTTTGCTAAACTATTAAATTTGTTTTATTGTGCTATCTTCCTACCAGAACTTATATCCTTTAGAACCAATTGGAGCATTCTGTATCATATCGATGAAAGGAATGGTATATGCGAACAGGATAAGGACTGCTGTGATACCAAGCCATAATTTCCAGTTTTCAAAAATCATAGGTGATTTTTCTGCTGCGTCCGCTACTTCACCTACAGGGAATTCCTCTTCACCTTTTGGTGCAAAGAAGGCAAGGTTTACAAAGATGACAAGTATTAAAATGATGCCAAGGAACAAGATTGACCCACCGACAGCTTGCGCAATTTGGTAAGGAATCCAATCAGAAGCTTGCTGTGCACCGCCGTATTCAGAGAACGCTGAACGTCTTGGAGCACCTATAAGTCCTGCAGCATGCATGGCACCGGACATGAAACTCATACCAATTGCCCAAACAAAAGCTTGAATAATCGCTAACTTATTCATTTTCTTTGTTAATCTACGGCCTGTTAAATGCGGTATTAGCCAGTAAGAAATGCCGAAGAATGTAAGTACAACACTAGTAGCTAATGTTAAGTGGAAGTGACCAGTAACCCAAATAGTATTATGAACGACCTGGTTCATTTGGTGCGAAGCGTTGATCACTCCACCTGCTCCAGCAGGAATGAAAGCAGCCATACCGATGAATGGAACAACGAAGCGAGCATCACCCCAAGGAAGTACACGAATCCACCCGAATAATCCTTTTGCTCCTTTGGCACGTCCAGCTGATTCAAAAGTTGCGAATAAAGAGAAAGCAGTCATTAAAGATGGTATGATTACCAGGAAGGTAAGGACAACTTGTAAGAACTTCCAAGCAGGGTCAATTCCAGGCTCCGTCAATTGATGGTGAAATCCAACCGGAATAGAGAATAGTAAAAATAGTATGAAAGATAAACGAGCCAACGAATCTGAGAAAATCTTTCCTCCGATGACTTTTGGAATAACGACATACCAAGCCATATAGGCTGGCAATAACCAGAAGTATACTAATGGATGACCAAAGTACCAGAAGAGAGTACGACTGACTAATACATCAACACGGTCTACCAATCCAAGTGACCATGGAAGTAATTGAAACAGTACTGTAGCAGCAACACCAAGAGTAGCCACGATCCATAAAACGGTATTAATTATTGCCATGAAAGTTAATAGCGGGCTTGACTTACCAGGGTTATTTTTGCGCCATCTTGTGTAAGTCACGATCATAGCCGCTCCACCTATCCAACTTCCTACGACAACAAAAGTTAAACCACCGTAGAAGATAGGGTGTGCTTTTAATGGTGCATAGAACGTATAGAGAACAGTCGCTTTATTAAGCAGAACCATTGTAGCAGCCATGGCAGTACCGATGGTCATGAGCCAGAATCCTACCCAGCCGGTTTTACGTGCACGATCTGTCATTGCTCCTGCAGTTCTGCTAACTGCTGCAAATTGAAATCCTAGGATGAAAAAAGTTGTAAGTACAAGTCCTAGTAAAACACCATGAACAGTTAAAACTTGATAGTAGGTAATTCCAAAAGGTAATTCATATTTTCCAGAGCGGACTAATGTTTGTAATAATCCTGCAAGACCTCCAAGTGCTAATGCAATAAAGGCGACATAAAAGTGCGCCATGGAAAGCTTAGCATCCCTTGGATCAACTTTAATTGGAGCTTTTGAGCTAAGCATTATTCAACCACCTCAATCTTAGAATACATCATGTGATGCCCAGTACCGCAGTATTCATTACATACAATCAAATAGCTGCCGACTTTATCGAATGTTGTTACATACTCACTAACATAACCTGGTTCAAGCATCATATTGATGTTTGTACCTGCAACCTCAAAACCATGAACTACGTCCTTGGTTGTAGCGATTACTTTTACTTTTGCGCCAAGCGGGACTTTTACTTCCATTGGATTATAAGAAAACGCTTGTGCAACATAAACCAATTCATAGTCCCATTCCTTACCTTCAACTTTGTTAAGGCCTGGTTTATCGAATGGTTTTGTCGTATCAACTTTTTCTTGATCAATGGTTGTTAAACAGCTGGGTGGCTGATTTCCTAAGTAAAAAGCACTCACCCCAACAGTTGTCAAAAAAACGATTAAAGCTGTAATTCCGAATATAAGCCATATTTTTTCAAATTTGTGAATGTGCATTTTGATATCTCCTTTCTAAACTAAAAACGATCAAGGAATAGGAAGTAAACGCTTACCCATGTAACGATGAGGAACAATCCTAAAAAGAAAACCGAAGCTAACGTTCCTTTAAGTGATGTGTTCTCTTCGCTGTGTTTCTTATGGCTGGCTTTACGGACTGTATTTGCCATTGCTTATCACTCCCTTCTGAATATTGAAAATAAACTAATGAGTTCTACTTCATAATACAAAACAATTTGAAAAGTACCATATGGTTTTGGGGATTTCACAAATTGTTCAAACATGAGTTAATTCCTATCTTAATAGTGAAAACCTGATAAATCAGTGATTTAAGTCACTTTTTCAGTTTCGAAATTGTGAATAAACTGTGAAAACTGAAAATCGTGCTGTGACAAAGGTTGTTGCAAAAGCTTGTCTTAAAAATTCCGAGAATTTCCTGTCACTATATTTATTAATGTTAAATATGATGAACTATAGGGTGCGTCTTTGACAGGAGAGAAGATATTATGATGGAGAAGTTTTATTGTGAACGGTGTAGACTCCTATATAACAAAGAAGAAATTTGCAAAATTTGTGGCGAGGTAGCGACAAAAAAGATCAAGATTGAAGTTCAAAATCAGAAAGAAAAGAAATAACAGCATTATGCCGGAATATGATTCTGGTATTTTTTTATGCCCAAAAGTATAATGATGGTAAATTATTGAGAGGGGAAATGTGGATGTTCTTACCGTCGTTTCTATTAGAAGGAAAGAAAGCGATTGTAACAGGAGCGGGAAGAGGAATTGGAAGGGCGTTAGCAATCGGTCTGGCAGAAGCAGGTGCTGATGTCGCAATCTTAGCTAGGACGGAATCAGATTTAGAGGAAACTGCCGGATACATTAGAGAGTTGGGTAGACAAGTATTGATCGTGCCTTCTGATGTAACAAACAGGGAACAAGTACATAATGCAGTCAAACGAATTAGGGAAGAGTTTGGCAAAATAGATATTCTCATTAATAATGCAGGCATGAACATTCGTTCACAGGCATTGGATGTGACAGATGAGGAATGGCATACCATTATGGATACAAACTTGAAGTCGGCTTTTATGTTTGCACAAGAGGTTGGGAAAATCATGAAAGAAGATGCGAATGGAGGCAAAATCATCTCGATTACCTCGGTTGGAGGTCATGTGGCATTGCGAACGGGAGTTGTTTATGCAGCCACAAAAGCAGCACTTATCCAAATGACAAAAGTATTGGCTTTGGAATGGGGCAAATACAATATTAACGTGAATGCTATTGGGCCTTGGTATTTTAGAACTCCACTGACAGAAAAACTTTTAGCAGACCCTGAATATGTGGAAGATATCCTTTCTGTTACTCCTTTGAATAGAATTGGAGATTTGAAAGAATTAATCGGACCAGTTGTCTTTTTGTCGTCTGAAGCAGGAAATTATGTACATGGACAGACACTCTTCGTTGATGGTGGCATGACGATAAATGGATTTTGATCCAGCAAAGGGACATAAACTTGACCATCTAGTTCAATCTAATCCGAGTGGAAAAGTCACCAATCGTTAATCGGTGACTTTTCTTGTTTCAAAAATCAGATAAAACAATATTTCATAAGAGTTATCCATTTTTGCTCGTATGCAATAAGCTTCATGAAAACCGTGAAGTGTAGCTTCACCTACCAGTACTGTAGGAGGAGTAATATCCATTGTGAAACCATTCTTTGTCAAGTTAGTGGAAAGATGCCCAGCCATCATGTTGCCGAGTTCTCCAGCAAAAGAATGCAACATTTCTCCTTCGAGTACCATACCAAACAAACCCTCACTAATCTTTGCAAAAATATCCTCTTTACCTTCTATGATAATCGTTCCTTTTACATCACCTGTAAGTCCAATTAAGACACCAATATCACCATTAGAAAAAGGATGATTGATGAGAGTAGGCTCTTCGGTTTCCAATTTGAAAGGAAAGACATGTTTAGCAGCTTCTATAAGCGCATTTATGACGTTCGTAACACCTTTATCTATTGACACGATTAAATCCTCCTGAATTGCTTCATTAAGTTGCAAAATGCAATTGTCCATTAACTTTATCCCTGTTTTGGAAATGTTTACAGAATGATTATGCACTAAAAATCAATTATAATAAAGGGGCACAGCAACACTTCAAAACGTTTTGGCTTCCTCCTACGAGGAAGTCTTTTTTTTTACATATGGGTTTGTATATTCTTCTCTTGGTTTCACTCGGTTTAAAAATCCGCTCATTCATTCATTGCTTTAAGGGTATATTTTTTACGATTTAGGGAAAAAGCCGAATATCCCACTTTTAGAAGCATATTAAGAGTGTTTTTGGAAAACATACCCTTACGTAGATTAAAGGAGAATGAAAGATGCCAAAGATTATTTCAATAGCAGAAGCTATTCCTGCATTTACTCTTCAGCAGTCAGATGCAGTGGATTTTGCAAGGGAACTATTTTCAGAGTCTTTTAAGGATATTGAACGGTTGTTGCGCGCCTTCGAAAATGGTCAAATTCAAAAAAGGCATTTTGTAAAAGATCTGGATTGGTTTAAAAAGGATCATACTTTTGAAGAGAAAAATGATTCCTTTATTGAGGCTGCTGTTAAATATGGCACGGAGGCGATTCAAGCTTGTTTAGGTAACGATAATTTCCTTCGACAATCGGTTCCCTATGAAGAAATCGAGGCCATTTTCCTGATTACGACAACCGGACTTGCCACTCCAAGTATTGAAGCAAGGATCATGAATCAATTGCCGTTTTCCCCACATACCAAAAGAATTCCTATTTGGGGACTTGGTTGTGCTGGAGGGGCAGGTGGATTGGCGAGAGCATCAGAATATTGCCGAGCGTTTCCGAAAGCAAAGGTACTTGTACTTACAATTGAACTTTGTAGTTTAACGTTTCAGCGAAATGACCGCTCCAAAAGTAATCTTATAGGTACATCGCTTTTTGCAGATGGAATATCCTGTGCATTATTATGCGGAGATGAAGTAGACATATCAAACCTTTGTTTGAAATCATCATCACCCGCTATTGTTTCATCCCAGTCGACGTTAATGCCTAATTCATTGGATGTAATGGGGTGGGATGTGAGAAACAATGGGCTTTATGTGGTCTTTTCTAGAGATATTCCAAGTATTGTTGAGGAATGGTTAAGTCCTAATGTGACGGATTTTTTAGATCAACATGATCTGACCATTAAAGAAATAGAACAATTTGTTGCCCATCCTGGCGGAAAAAAAGTTCTAGAAGCCTATGTTACGGCATTAGATTTACCGGAATCGATGATAGATATCCCGCTAGAAATCTTAAGGGAATACGGCAATATGTCATCAGCTACGATTATGTATGTATTGAGAAGAACAATGGAGATGGATATCGAAAATGGAACTTACGGGTTAGGTGCGGCGCTTGGTCCTGGATTCAGTTCAGAACTTTTACTTTTGAGGTGGGAGTAATGATTGCTTTTTATGTATTCTTTTTTGTAATCGTCATACAAAGATTGATTGAATTAGTAATCGCTCATAAAAATGAAAAATGGATGAAGGAGCAAGGAGCCCTTGAATTCGGGAAAGGTCATTATCCATACATGGTATTGATGCATATCCTTTTCTTCCTTGTACTCTTTATTGAAAGCGTATTTTTTGTAAAAGAAATATCTGCTTTTTGGATACCACTGGTTGGTGTTTTTCTTCTTACTCAAGCAATACGAATCTGGGCTTTATCATCTTTGGGGAAGTACTGGAACACCAAAATCATTGTTCTCCCAAACGCTAGTGTGGTCAAAAAAGGACCGTATCGCTTTTTGAAACATCCTAATTACGTCATTGTAACCATTGAGTTGCTTATCATACCTTTAATATTTAAAGCCTATTTTACGCTTATTCTTTTCGCTATTTTAAACTTTATTATTCTTTCGATCAGAATACCAGAGGAGGAAAAGGCGTTAAATAGTTTGACAACGTATGACGGAACTTTTGCAGAAAGTAACCGCTTTGTTCCAAAACTTTGAGAGAAATGTGACAATTTATCAAATGGTATTGAAAATCATTCTCGCTTTTGTTAAACTTTCCTTAGAAGTGAAAAACATTCTCATTCACCTAAGGAAGGTGCTACATATGACAATTGCTTTTATTGGCGGAACAATTGCTATCTATACCCTTGTCATGAAACATGTCTTAAAAAATGTGTCTCCAACATCATAAAAAATTCTATTTTTTCTATTTAAGTCAGGGATGTAACCCTGACTTTTTTCTTTATGCAGGCTATGTAAAAGTACATTGTTGATTTTCTGCACTTTGTTGATTGGAGTGGAAGGCGCTTGACTCCTCGAAATTCCTCAATGATGCTATCGCATCATTTCGTGCGATGTAAATTCGAGGATGCTTTCTTTGTGCTAACGCATTTTTTTCGTGCATGGGTTATTTCGAGGAAGATCATCAATGTCCTGGGGGATTAAA
The DNA here is from genome assembly GCF_900115925.1 of Bacillus sp. cl95. GTDB lineage: Bacteria > Bacillota > Bacilli > Bacillales > Cytobacillaceae > Neobacillus_A. The sequence continues at coordinate 685,294 of NZ_FOYF01000002.1, forward strand.
GTTTAAGAAGAGACCCTCCGCAAGAGCGTTAGCGACGAGGAGGCTCGACGAACGCCACTATTGCTAATTCGTCCCGGAAAGCAAGCGTCCTGGAGGGGACATCAACAGGCAAGTTTACCAGAGTCTTTATGTAAATAAGCTAAACCGGCCGGCAATTTTGCGAAATTGGAGTTTGAGCTTTTCTTTTTTACGTTAACAATAGGAAAAATTAGAATAATCATATAAAATAAAATCATCAAAAGGATTAAACGAGGAGTAATACAGATATGGTACTAACGATTAATCAACAAGAAAATGCTTTAGAGCTTACAAACAGAATGGTTGCTTTATATGAACATTTGATCGGTAAAGACACTGAGACGGCTGAGAAAATCCTGCAATTGGGCAGGAAATTGACAGCTGGTGAATTTGCCATCGCCATGTGTGGCCATTTTTCCGCGGGAAAATCAACACTCATAAATACAATTCTTGATGCGAAAATTTTACCATCAAGTCCTATTCCCACTAGTGCCAATTTAGTAAAAGTAAGATCAGGGGATGGGTATGCCAAAGTATTTTTTAAGAAGGAAAGACCAAGGTTGTATCTTGAGCCGTACGACTACGAAATGGTTAAGAGCTTTTGCAAAGATGGCGACCAAATTCAAGAGATAGAGATTAGCCATTCAAATACAATTTTACCTATCAATACAATGATTTTAGATACTCCAGGCATCGATTCTGCAGATGATGCACATAGAATTGCAACAGAATCAGCGATACATCTTGCAGATATCGTTCTTTATGTAATGGATTACAATCATGTACAGTCTGAGTTGAATTTTTTATTTACTCAGGAGCTATCTAGTGCAGGAAAAGAGCTTTACCTAGTAATCAATCAAATCGACAAACATAAAGAGGAAGAATTAAGTTTCGCTGATTTCCAACAAAGCGTGGTGAATTCCTTTGCTTCCTGGGGAGTCAAACCAAAGAAGATTTTTTATACAAGTCTAAAAGATGAAAATCATCCGTCGAATGAATTCAAACAACTCCAAGAGATGATTCAATCTCGTTTGCAAAATAAAGACGCTTCCTTGGTTCAATCCGTTCAGGCCTCCCTTCAGAAGGTAGTGGAGGATTATATTGATCAGGAGAGAGAAAAGGTCGTATCAAAAGTAAGTGAGGAACAAAAACAATTAAGCAGCCTTTCACAATACGAACTAAGTAAAATCAATGATGACTTAATAAAGTGGAATCACAATATGCAAAATGTCCGGGGACTTTTGGGTTCAATGGAAAAAGAATTCACTTTAGAAATTGAAAAGATATTAAACAATGCCTATTTGATGCCTTTTTCGATACGCTCTCTTGCAGAGTCGTATTTACAGTCATGTCAGCCAGGCTTCAAGGTGGGTTTATTATTCTCTAAAGGGAAAACTGCTACCGAAAGAAACATGAGGCTCGAAAAGTTTTACAGTGAGTTAAATGAAATCATAAAATCTCAGATGGAATGGCATTTAAAGGACTATTTAAGAAATATTTTAAAGGACCATGAGATAAATAATGAATCGTTAATAGAGGAAGTGCAGTCTTACCATGTCCCATTTACGAAGGAAATGATTGAGGAATCTGTTAAGACAGGAGCCTTATTATCAGGAGAATATTTATTAAATTATACCGATGAGATAGCTTCAAATATAAAGAAAATGGCTAAAAGTAATCTCGAAAAGTTTAAGACGTTATTTTTTGTTTCATTAACAGAAAAAATAGATGTACAGATTGCGGAACTTGAAGAAGAAGGCAAACATTTGGCAGAAGCTGAACACATATTTAACAGGACCATGGAAATGGACACAGAGTTTCAAGCGATTGTTGTTAAGTTGCAATCACTATTAACTGAAGAAATGGATATGAACAAGGATTTATCTATCTTTCAACATAGCGGTGAAGAAGTGGATATTGTTCAACCACTCCAATCAATCAAAATTGACGCTGAAATTCCTATAACAGAAAATAGGACTCAAGCGTCACATGCTGAAACCGCGCAACAACTAAAAGAAAATCATTTGGATGAATCGATTGTAGAAAAATTATTCTCTTCTGCTACTCTTATTCAATCTCTACCTGGCTTTGAAAAGACAGCTATGGATTTGAAAGCTAAGGCAGAAAACATTCAAAACAAAGGTTTTACTGTGGCATTATTCGGTGCATTCAGTGCCGGTAAATCCTCGTTTGCTAATGCATTAATCGGCGAAGCTGTCTTACCTGTGTCACCCAATCCTACAACTGCTGCCATCAATAAAATAAAACCAATAACAGACATACATCCTCATGGAACCGTTTTGGTGAAAATTAAGGACCAAAAGTTAATTCTTGAAGATGTGAACAGGGTGATGCATTATTTTGACTTGAGCATCTCAACTTTAGAAGAAGCTAGTAAAATCATTCAACGCATGTTAGCTGATCCAAATCTGGAGGATCCTTCAAAAAGAACACACTATTCTTTCTTAGCTGCCTTTGAAAAAGGATATGAAGTATTTAAATCCAAATTCGGTAAGCAAATCGAAACAGATATAAGTGAATTTAGTGATTATGTTGCGAATGAAGAAAAGTCATGTTTCGTTGAAAGCATAGAGTTGTATTACGATTGCGAGTTAACAAGGAAGGGCATCACCCTCGTTGATACACCTGGGGCTGATTCAATCAATGCCAGACATACTGGTGTTGCGTTCGATTATATTAAAAACTCTGACGCAATTCTTTTTGTGACTTACTACAATCACGCATTTTCACGTGCTGATCGTGAATTCCTTATTCAACTCGGAAGGGTAAAGGACTCATTCCAATTAGATAAAATGTTCTTTATTATTAATGCCATTGATTTAGCTGAAGACGATGAAGAAAAGAACCTTGTGATTTCGTATGTAGAAGATCAACTCGTAAAATATGGAATCAGAAAACCAAGCATGTATCCTCTATCAAGCCTAGAAGCGTTGAAGGAAAAACAAAACGGTGAAGTTTCAGGAGTAATGGCGGATTTTGAGAAATCGTTTTACCGTTTTATTTCACATGATTTGATGGAAATGACGGTCACTGCAGCAGAGAATGAATTGAATCGAGTTTACGAAAGAATCATGAAGTTCATTGAAGCATCTGATGCAAGTAAAGATGCAAAACAGCAAAAAAAATTGCAACTTGAAAAAGAAAAAGAGGGCATTCGAAAGATTATTGCCAATCAAAATGTCAGTATCCCATCAACTCGTGTAATTCAAGAAGCTGAGGAGCTTATTTTTTACATTAAACAGCGAGTATTCTTAAGGTTCAGTGATTTCTTTAAAGAAGCTTTTAATCCGTCTGTTCTAAAAGAGGATGGTCGTAATTTGAAAAAGGCTTTACAGACTGCCCTTGAAGATTTATTGAACAGCGTAGGATTTGATTTCTCTCAAGAAATGAGAGCCACTACGCTAAGGCTTGACCATTTTGCTATCAAAGCAATGAATGAGTTCCTTTCAATGATTGAATTGGAAACGCGGAAAGTAAATGAAAATCTATCTTTTTCTGATCATGAGTGGTCAAATAAAGAAGCTCTTGAGTTCACAAATGCTTTTGAAGACATTGATAAACAAATCTTCGCTAAAGCGATGTCGTATTTCAAGAACCCAAAATCCTTCTTTGAAAAGAATGATAAGAAATTTATGAGTGAGGAAATCTATGCTGTTTTACAGCAGAAAGCGGATGAGTTTTTATCCACAGAAAGTCAGAGGATTCGAGTGTTTTACGAAGAAGTATTGATAAAAGCAGCTGACAGCATTCTTAAAGACATGGAATCGCAAACGGAAGATTACTTTAAAGGGCTCTTGTCCATGCTTAGCGAAGACACTGTAATCGATAAGATGAAGCTAATCCAGAAAGAATTAGAACGTAATATTCGTAGTTGGAAAAATCATTAAGATTAATGGAAAAGACTTCTTCAAATATTCTCACGCCAATATGATATAATGTGACGAAGTATTTTTTATTAGGGCGCTTGCGCTTTTCTTTTGGGGGGCTATATAAATTGATTAAAGATAAACCTTCATTCATGCTTGTTGACGGTATGGCACTATTGTTTCGTGCTTTTTATGCAACTTCAATAACTGGTCAATTCATGATTAATTCAAAAGGGTTACCAACTAATGCGATTCAAGGTTTTGTGAAACATTTATTAACGGCTGTTACTACCTATCAACCGAAACACCTTGCTGTATGTTGGGATATGGGAAGTAAAACTTTCCGTTCTGAAATGTTTGATTTATATAAAGCTAATCGTTCAGAGGCTCCACTTGAACTGATTCCGCAATTCGACCTAGTAAAGGAAGTTGTTGAATCATTTGATATACCCAATATTGGTGTTCCAGGATTTGAGGCTGATGATTGTATCGGAACAATTGCAAGACATGCTTGTAGTCATGCGCATGTGTCGATTTTAACAGGCGATCAAGACATCCTCCAGCTTCTAGATGAGCATATTTCCGTTATCTTGCTGAAAAAAGGATTCGGCAATTATTTACTCCATACCCCTGAAACATTCTTTGAAGAAAAAGGAATCAAACCTCGTCAGATGATTGATTTAAAAGCTTTAATGGGTGATCCAAGTGATAATTATCCTGGTGTAAAAGGTATAGGAGAAAAAACGGCCCTAAAATTGTTGCAACAATATGAGCATGTCGAAGGAATTGTAGAGAATATTGCCCTACTATCCAAATCACATAGATCAAAGATTGAACAAGATTTAGAAATGCTACACTTATCTAGGAAGCTTGCAGAAATTAAATGCGATGTCCCGCTTTCATACTCATTGGAACTGGCAAAATTTAATTACGACCACGAAAAAGTTTCCGCTAAATTTTTGGAATTGGAAATGCGCGGACTACATCGTTTCTTACCACAACCAATAGAAGTTATATAATTTGAAGGCTGTTTCGCACCGCGGAACAGCCTTTTTCGTGGTCTAAGAAATTATAAAACAAATTAATTTGGATATTTTTCTAGTTTCTATTAGTCAAGCTCCAGCGCCCAGCCCCTCGGGGTTGTTTCCAAAAGCATAAACAACCAAAATTGTTTTCTAAAGCCAAAACAATTTTGGTCATAAGCCAAATCACTCCAGAAATCAGGACAAGGAACGCTTCGGCAGCATCATCATCGCACGAAGAAAAGGCGATAGCCTTTTCGAGGATGAACTGCGTGATTCGTCTTATGCCTGTCGGGGCTAACCAGGGCACTAGCGCCTTTTGTTCTGTTTATTTCGTATTCTTTTTCTTTGCTGCATTTTCAAGTTTTGATTTCGGTTCTTCAGCAAATTCTGCATCTTGTCCATAACCTTGACTATTTACTCCCGGTGCCGTAATTCCACGATTTCTTGATTTTCCTTTACTCAAATTGCTCACCTCCTGTTTTCTTATTATCTCCTTGGGGAATAAATAAAAACATCTTTCTAACACTATATAAGAGGTGATTGTATGAATAAAGGGGTATATATCTCGTTGCTCGGTATCGGGCTCGCTCAAGGATTGAAAATACCTATACATTACTATAAGAAAAAGGAATGGCGCCCAGAATTGTTCTTTCAAACAGGGGGGATGCCGAGTTCCCATTCTGCTGGGGTCTCATCATTAACTACCTACATTGCACTTGAAAGAGGCTTGCCAACGATAGACTTTGCACTTTCGCTTGTCTATGGCCTTATCGTTATGTATGATGCGCAAGGCATACGTCGTCAAACGGGTGAACTCACCCTCAAGGTTAATAATTTGGATGAATTAATGGAAAAGATCCACAAAGATGAAACGGTAGAGTTTAAACAAAAATCCCCTAAAAGATTGAAGGAAATGTTGGGACATCAGCCTGAAGAAGTATTAGGTGGTGCAGTACTCGGGGTTCTATTAGGAGTTGTTGGACATCTTTTGACAAAAAAGGATAGAAAAAGGTCGAAATTTAAGTTAAGATTTAGTGAGTAAAGTTTCGACAAGGCCGGGAGAGGGTTGGTTAAATCAGTGCTTACAGTGGAAGATTATTTGAATGATTTGCAAGGGAAAGGGTTCCAATTCGAGGAAGATGCAATAGGGTTTATCTATTTCGGCAAACACTACACAAATGCTTCTGATGAATTAATTAATACTGCAATCGAGCTAACTTTAAAAGCACAGAAAAGATTTGATGGCAGTTTTTATATTTCTTTACTGGAAACGTTCACATCTCAGAAAATCAAGACTAGAAAAGAAGCAGTACGGCTTGTTACAGAGAAAAAAATCCTCGTAGGATAAAGGGTGCTATCCAGCACCCTTTATCCTTTATAAGGGGAATTATTCGATTTCTTGCGGATATTTTCTTAGTGTAAATGGTCTAAAACCTTAACGGTTAAAATTCTTTATTCGTTTTCGAAGTAAAGTAGTAAGTTCAGAAGGAACTTCTGCAAGAAGCATTCCAAAGAAAATAAGGAAACAACCTAAAAAAGCGAGATTGGACAATCTTTCACCTGCCCAAAAATAACCTGCAACTGCTGCAAAAACAGGCTCCATGGCAAATATGAGAGCAACTCGAGTAGCAGAAGTATACTTTTGGAAGTTTGTTTGAGCAAAAAATGCAAAAGCAGTCGCGAATAGAGAAGTAATGATCAAGGCTGTCAAAACTTCTTCCGTGAACAATACTTTTATTTGTATTGCCTGTTGCCAATCTTCAAACAGATATGAACAAATAATAGATAGAATGGCTACTGTAGAAATTTGAATGATCGTTAATAAAAGCGTTGGAAATTGACCGCTGAATTTTCCTGTAAGTAAAATATGCAGTGCAAATGCAATTGCACACATAAAAACAAATATATCACCAATATTAATAGCAGAAATGTCTCCCATTGTTAATAGGAATAAACCGAATGTCGCAATCAACACACCAATAATCGCATTTGTGCTAAGTAGGATTTTCCAAATTAAAAAAGCAAATAATGGGACAAGTACAACACTTAACCCTGTAATAAAACCCGCCTTAGATGAAGTTGTAAAAAGCAGTCCGATTGTTTGAAAGGCATAACCAAGGAAGAGCCAAAAGCCGAGAAAAATTCCTGAGATCAATATTTTTTTATTACACATTGCAATCTGATTTCTTTCAAATAACCACAACCATACAATAAGAAACAAAGCAGCGATTGCAAATCGAATTCCGTTAAATGAAAATGGTTCAAGGAATTGAATCGCATCTTGTACGAGAACAAATGTTATTCCCCAGATAAACGCAACAATCAACAAACTGAAATCTGCAAGTATTGTTTTATTCATGATCATTGATCCTATCATTTTTTCTGATTGCCGTCCTAGCTAGTTCATCCGCCACTTTATTTTCGCTACTCGGTATCCATTTCATAAAGAAGAGGTCGAATTTTCTAGATAACTCAAGAGCCTCTGATAGAAGTGGGGCAAAAGCTTTGTTTTTTGCAAACTCTTTTTCGACCCCTCTATTTACTAGTTCTGAATCTGTACGAAATGAAACGGTTTTGTATTCTTTTTGGTGGCAAATCTGTAATGCCTTTATGAAAGCATGGTACTCAGCTTCATGATTAGACATGATGCCTAACGGAATCGAGTATTTTTCAGCTGTACCGTGTCCCTTAATGAAAACACCCGCACCACTTGGACCAGGATTCCCAGCGCTAGCACCATCGATGTAAACTTCAATCAATAGAAACTCTCCCCTCTGCATAGTCTTTAGCATTTTATCATATACGATAAGAGAATATGTAAAAAATTTCTCGTATTTAGTTTGAGGATTCCACAAAGGGAATAATAAAAGCATTCTTAAAAATAAGTAAGGAAAGGTTGACAAAATGAAATATAAAATCGAGTGGAAGTATAAGATTAAAGGTCATCAAGGTGTAACGTTTAATTCTGATTATCTCGATGGTGAGGTAGCCATTCAGACAGGGGAGGAGCTTGAGAAATCCGGAAAGGCGACTGAACTATATTTTTATGATGAGCTTGGTACCTCATGGACACTAAAAGAAGTCAAAAAATTAAACGCAGAGATAGAACCAGAGCCACATGATCTAACCGTATTCTTCGATGGTGGTTTCAACAAGGATACCAATCAAGGCGGACTTGGTGCAATCATCTTCTACAAACAGGGGAAGAAGAAATTTCGTATCAGGGCTAATGAGTTATTTGATGAAATGGATACGAATAATGAAGCTGAATATGCTGCGTTATATTTTGCTTTAAACCTAATTGAAGAACTGGGAGTGCATCATCTTCCATGTGAATTTAAAGGCGACTCGCAAGTGGTTTTGAAACAATTGGAGGGTGAATGGCCATGTTATGAAGAAACTCTGAATAAATGGCTTGATCGGATCGAAGAGAAGTTGAAAAATCTTGGTTTAGAGCCGCGATACACCAATATTCCTAGAAATGAAAACAAAGAAGCAGATAAGTTAGCAAGTCAAGCTTTGGAAGGAAAAAAGATATTCAGTAAAACTCAACTTATTTAAAATGGAGTGTTGAGGGTTGAAACAGAGAAAAGATCTGATGATGAAGGTTGATCAATTAGTAAAAGAGTATTGTGATGGTTGTTTCTTATATAGACATATAAGAAAAGAAGAAGGAAGAACGGCAGCACATCGTTTTTGTATCACACAATGTACCGTAGGTGAGAAGTTCGTGGAAATAGGAAAAAATCTTTCCTGATACCATTTGGAGAATAATAAAAAGGCTGGCGATAAAGCCAGCCTTTTGCTATAAGCTTCGTTCATAAATAAAAGATTAAAGTCTAACTACGTTCGCAGCTTGCGGTCCGCGGTTTCCTTCAACGATTTCAAAAGAAACTTCTTGGCCTTCTTCTAAAGATTTGAAACCTTCGCCTTGGATAGCGCTGAAGTGTACGAATACATCGTCTCCGCCATCAACTTCGATAAATCCAAAACCTTTTTCGTTGTTAAACCATTTAACTTTACCGTTTTGCATGATTCTTTTTCCTCCTAAAACTTACAGGATCGATGAAGACCCTAGTTAAATATTATCATATTGCCCTAACTTAGGAGTATCCTAAATACAGTGCCATATGATGCTTATAATATACACGAATAGATTTGGACAGTCAAGAATGGAAGCGTTTTATCGAGAGAATTTACAAAATACTTACAATATTAAAAATGTTTTAAAATAATTACTATTTATAAACCTGTACATAATTTTTCGATGCCTTCATAGAATTTAACATTAAACTAAAAGTAGTGAAGGGTGAGAAAATGTACCGTTTTTCTATTGAAGGTGAAGACTGGATACTGAGATTTTCCCCAAACATCGTACTTGAAGGAAATGAAAAAAAGGCGATACTCACTTCACTCCTGCAAATAGGCAAGGATTTAGACAGTTTTTCACATGGACATTCCTTTTTGATTTTTAATAAAAACATTGGTGCTATTGTTTTCAGTGTTGAAAGAATCCCGTCACTTATTCTTACAATAACCAATATCGTGCCAAAATCGGATTGGTATATTCAAGACCCATCTCTTGATCAGAAATTAAACGAATAACGTCGGAAAAACCTCTTCGATTTGAAGTGGTTTTTTTTGTTGTGTGACAAAACACCTTTACGAGGAACCTTTGAATGAGTAAAATGAACACGTAATTAAAGTCGTGATAGGAGTCATAAAGATGAAATTAATAATCGCGGAAAAACCCGATCAAGGCTCAACTTTAGCCTCCATTTTTAAAAATAAAAAACATCAAGGCTATATTGAAATCTTTCCAAATGAGATGTTCAAAAATGGTGCGTATGTTACCTGGGCTGTCGGCCATTTATGTCAGCTCGTTTCACCTGAAACGTACCAGTCAGAATGGAAAAAATGGGCATTAGATACATTGCCGATGATCCCTTCACAATTTGAGTATGAAGTGACCAAAGATAAAGCGAAACAATTCGCTATCATAAATAAACTAATAAATGATACGAGAGTCTCGGAAATCATACATGCGGGGGATGCCGGGAGAGAAGGCGAATTGATCATTCGTAACATACTGCGACTCTGCCGTTCAAAGAAGCCTATGAAACGACTATGGATTTCTTCACTCACTGCAAATTCAATAAGAGAAGGATTTGAGAGGCTTTTGAATGAAGATGACACTCGTAATCTTTATTTTGAGGCTTACACTCGAGCTTGCGCAGATTGGGTTGTGGGAATGAATGCATCGAGACTATATAGTCTATTATTGCAACAACAGGGATTCTCTGACATTTTTTCAGTGGGAAGAGTTCAAACTCCTACACTAGCTCTTATTGTAAAAAGAGAACGGGAGATTGAAAATTTCATTACGAAACCTTTTTGGGAAGTGCAAGCGCAATTCTCTATAAATGGAAAGAAGTATAATGGTAAGTGGGAAAAAGATGGTGAAACACGTTTAGATTCCAAGGAAATGGCAGAAAAGATAGCTGCCTTTTGTCATGGCAAAGAAGCAATGGTTGCCGAAGTCCAATCGGAGAAAAAAGAATTCCCACCGCCACTTCTATATAATTTGTCTACTCTCCAAGCGGATGCGAATAAGAGATTTAAGTTTTCACCTAAAAAGACATTGGATGTACTACAGAAGCTATATCAAAAAGGAAATGTTTCTTATCCTAGGTCGGATTCACGTCATGTCACCGAAGAAGAAGCAAAAGCTTTTCCAGAAATCCTGAGTAAATTGAATAAATTACAAGATTATGAAAGTCATTTCCCACTTCCTTATTCCTCATTGTTGGATAATAAACGATTTGTGAATGACAAAAAGGTAACGGATCACTATGCTATCATTCCAACTGAACAAATACCAAATTTGTCTAAACTTGATGGTGATGAGCGGAAGCTTTATGACCTCATTGTGAAGAGTTTGATAGCGGCACATTATGATAAAGCCATTGCTGAATATACCACGGTTAAAACCCTTGTGGATAAGCGAGCTTCTTTTATTTCCAAAGGAAAGGTGCAAATCCAAGAGGGATGGCGTAAGGTTCTAGCAGTAAAAGAAAAAGACGATGAACCAATATTGCCTGTCCTTACACAAGGTGATGAAGGAAAAACAACGAAAATTGAAGTGAAAGAAAGTCAGACTCAGCCTCCCAAAAGGTATACAGAAGGCCAACTCATTACTTTAATGAAAACGGCTGGAAAGCATATTGACGATAAGGAACTAGAAAAAGTATTGTCAAAAACAGAGGGTTTAGGCACTGTATCTAAAAGAAAAATTTGTGCATAAATCTAACTATGATTTAAACCCTTTATTTGTATGGTTTTTTTAAAAAAAGGTAAAGTGCTTAAATCGAAAATGAGCATAAATGCTTTTTTAGAGATAAACCTTATCAGTAACCTGCCCTACCGGACCGCATCTTACCGGACCCAACCGTACCGTATTAATAAATTGTTGATTAGTTATAATTAAACTACTCCCACAAATGTTCTCGCCAATTAGATTGGATTAGGCCTTCATGAAGGGCCTTAGATATTAAGGCTCTATGTCGATAATCCAAACGCAATACGTGACATCTTTTACAAAGCACTCTAAGATTACTTAAAGCGTTTGTTGAATTTACTCCTGAATTAATGTGATCAATATGGCATTCATTTAGCGAAAGCATTTTTTTACAATGCACACATGATTGCTTATCCCTTTTCCAAATTAGTGGTCTTATATTTATTTTCCACGATTCACTCGGCATTCTTTTTTTAGGCAAAATTACACTCCTTCCAAAATGTCAAAAGAAGTAACGGCAAAACGTCCAAAACCAATCTTTCTGCCATCCCCCAATCCAGCGAATGTTCCAGCATCCCTACATATGGATTCCATTTGCTGTCTATTAATCAGAGACCCTTCCCAACTAATCTTAAAATCTGTTTCCCAACCACTGGTTAAAGCAAGTCGATATCTTATATTTTTTGCCCCTCGTCTAGAAACAGGCTGAACATCGATATAAACAGTATTCCTGTTGTCTCTTGTAATTAGGTCTTCCGGGGGAATAAAACGATTAATTAATATTTTTGAGTTCATAACTTCTAAACATGCAGACACATATGGTTCAAATGAGCCTCTTCCTCTTGGAAGATGTTTTCCTCCTGCTCTTATACACGAATAGACATATCTTGGCTCTAAATAAAATTGGCCCTCTTCTGTGACTAAAAAAGTCTTCTTCCATTCATCTGGATTATTCCCTGGCACTCCCTCTCTTTCTCTCTTTTCTAACGGAATTGAATCAATGTTAAAATGATTAAATAACAAAGGCTTAACTCCTCTGATTCTTATTTCGGCAGTTAATATTGGCATATAATCCCTCCATCGGTATTATTAACAATAAAAAAAGAACTTATAAGTTCTTTTTTAGTTAAATTATTGATAATTTGATGCTCTTAATAAATGGGTTATGCTTCTCTACTCTTGTAGAGAGGTGGTTAAAATGTCGATCTTTTTAATTTCTGTTGGAGAAAAAATTAGAACTTTTAGAAAAAGCAAAGGCTTAACCCAAGAAGAGCTTGCAGAAAAAGTACAATTACAAAGTTCTTACATAGGTAGTATTGAAAGAGGAGAAAGAAATATCTCATTATTAACTCTTCAAAAAATACTTGATGGGCTTGAAGTCAGTCTTGAAATATTTTTCAGAAAAGAAAATCTGGAACAAAGAGAAATTGTTTCAAAATTAGTTTCCAGTTTAAATTTTAGATCCGAAGATGAAGTTAAACTAATTTACAATTTAACTGAGGAATTAGTGAGGTTTTTAGATAAAAATAGAAAGTGAGTTATCAACTTGTATAATTTATTTGCAGAATTTAAAAGAGAGAGATTCTAATCCTCAATAAACCTCATATTACCTTTTTTAGCATGTGGTAATTATTTGGGGATTTCGGGTTATTTGAGTTTCTAAGGTAATCGTTGTCAGTTGATTTGATTGGCACCACAAGCTGAAACAATAGTTGTACAGTGATATAACAGAAATAGTTACTTCCCATTCGTGGACTGAAAGAAACAATAAATGAAATTGACATTCTTGCTATAAAAAATATTAAAAACATCGAATGGGATTGTTCATTGTGAAGTGCAAGTGAGTGTTCGTCCTGTTGGATATATCAGCAGACTACTTAAAAATGTTATGACAGTAGTTAATTATAATTCCGTTCAGTAATACTACTTTTCAACTCCTTAAAAATAATAGTATAATTGTAAATTGAATTGAAGGTAATGAATGTAGCTAATAAAAAATTAGTTATGTTTATTACCTATTTTTGTTGGTATTAAGGACAAAGATTATTTTTTTCCTTTTCTAAAGGAAGCTCTTGCCTTAAAGAAAAGTTAGTAATCGATGTTTTTTAGGAGGTTCTTGATTGAGCAGAGTAATTATTGCAGAAAAACCATCTGTTGCAAAAAACATTGCGGAGGCTTTAAAAATAAGAGGTAGAAACGATGGATATTTTGAAGGGAATGGCTATTTTATTACATGGGCTTTTGGTCATCTTCTTCAGCTCTACGATGCAAAAGATTATGATGAAAAGATGGCGAAATGGAATATGGATAACTTTCCTTTTATTCCACCATACTTCCGCTACAAGGTAAAAAGTGATCCAAAAAATAAGGGGAAAGAAGACTTAGGAGCAAAGAAGCAACTTAAAATAATATATAACTTAATTAAACGAGATGATGTGGATATGATTATATCTGCTTGCGATTTTGATCGTGAAGGTCAAATTATTGGTGATACCATTATTTACAATCTAAAGACACAGAAACAGGTCTTTCGGCTATTATTAAACGAATGGACACCTGATGAAGTGTTAAAAGGTCTTCAACAAATAAAGCCGAATTCGGAGATGAGGTCTCTTCAAGATGCAGGTATTGGCCGTCAATGGGCTGATTGGGTGATTGGAATCAATTTAACTTCGGTTGCTACATTGAAATATCAGAAAGGTAAAGGAAAGGCACTTAATATTGGTAGGGTTCTAATGCCAACATTGAAAATTATTTATGATCGTGATAAAGCAATTGAAAATTTTGAACCAGATCAATATTTTAAATTGGCAGGATCCTTTAAGACAGACGAGGGAAAAGAATATGAAGGCACTTATTTTGAAAATGAAGAGGATAAATTTAAAAATAAGGATAGTCTCGAATTAATTAAACAAGCTCTATTGAATCAAACAGCAACCATCAATGATAAACAGGTTGAACTGAAACGAGAGTATCCACCATTCTTATTTAATCTTTCAAATTTACAAGGCTTTATTACAAGCAAATACAAAGGGTGGACTTCTGATAAAGTATTAAAAGTTGCACAGTCACTTTACGAGAAGAAATACATTACGTATCCAAGAACGGCAAGTGTTGTTTTAGAAGAAAGCCTTGTAGGTAAAGCAGCAAAGGTATTAGAAAATTTGAAAAGAGGACTACCTTATGAACATGAAATCAATTTCATAAAGCATAAGCGAGTTTTTGATAATTCAAAAGTGGATAGTCATAGCGCCATCATTCCAACGTACTTGATTCCAAAGTCCTTAACAAGGGAGGAAGAGATTGTTTATACAGCTATAAAAAATCGATTCATTATGCAGTTTATGCCTATTGCTGAACATGAAGAAACAAAGATCTATACAAGAATCAATAATAGCAAAATCAATGGAATATTTATCTCTAGGGGCAAGGTTCAACTTGTTGATGGGTGGAAAAAGGTGGAGAAAATTGAATCAAAGGATACGATTTTACCACTAGTACGTGTAAATGATTCAGTAAGTATTATCGATTACAATCTTAGTTCACATACTACAAAACCACCTAAGCATCATACTGAAAAAACACTACTAAGAGTGATGGAAACATGTGGGAAAGGTCAAGAAGACGAAGAAAGTGAAGAAATGATGGCTGCTATTTTAAGTGGCTATAGTATAGGTACGCCAGCTACTAGGGCAGAAACGATTAAGAAACTCAAAGATGTTGGTTATATTGATACTCAAAACAAAAATCTAATTTGTACTGAACTAGGTAAAAGACTAATAGAGACATTTCCAGTAAAAGAATTATTTGACTTAGAATTCACTGGGAGATTGGAAAAAACTCTCTCTGATATAGAGAAACGAAAGTTCACAAAAGAAAGTTTTTTGGATTTAATATTCGACTTTACAACAAAATCTGTTGCAACAATAAAAAATGAGAGAGACATCATCATTCACGAGGTTTCTTATGAAAATAAATCTGTTGAGGTGTTAGGGAAATGTCCAATATGTGGGAATGGAGTTGTTGAAGGACAAAAAGGGTTTGGCTGTAGCAATTGGAAAAATGGCTGCAAATTTGTCATTTGGAAAAACGATAAGTTTTTGGCAACGATGAAAAAGAAACCTACCAAAACATTGGTAAAAGCACTGTTGAAAAATGGAACGGGAATAGTAAAGGGACTTACAAGCAAAAAAGGGAATAAATTCGATGCTAATTTGAGGTATGAAAAAAATCCAGATAATGAATATTTTAGTTGGAAGATGGAGTTTCTGAATAGCACACCGAAAAATAATACTAAAGACATTGGTTAATTTTTAACCAGTGTCTTTTTGTAATATTGAAACTAGATAAAGAGATTTATAAAAAGAATCAGAATATAAAATGCAAAAGATGGAACTCCGTGATAAAAACGGACATGGGGAAAGTGCTTGCAGTAATCTTGTTTGGTTTATCTGAGAATGGTAATTAAGATTTACTATTTTTACCATATTTTGCATTAGTCTTTGATAAATAATTTGCTAACTTCTTACTGGATAAAAGACTCCTCTAATTCACTATTATGTAAGTAGGGGTAGCGTCAGAAAAATTCGTATAGACACAGTATTGAAATTAAATCGCACAATTAGTTCTTCTATTAATGTATTTTTTCGGAAAAGACGAAGAATCTCTTGGTGATTCCGGCCATTGGAATGTATCACCTTTGACATTGTTTTTACCACAGAATGACAAAGAATGTACCAAAGAATGACAGACTGTTTACCACTGCAATTTATCTGGTGATAAAAAAACCATAGTTTTGAGAATCAAAATGTTATAGAAATTGATTGACTTTCAATATGATCAGTCTTCTGCAAACGGTCCAGATTAACTCTTGTATTACTTAGTAGACCATTACTGCGCAACAAGGTATTCTATAATTTGTAAAAAATAAGAACAAAGACTTTTTATCTTTTGGTATAAATTTAGTGTGAAGATACGAGATATTGTGAAGTTATTCACTTAAACTAAAGTGGCAGAATAGTTAAAGAAGCCTATGTAATTTTGGAGGTGTTTTATATGGTTACTCCTGAAGAACAATTAGAACATTATATAATTTCTTCAAAAGAACTATTAACTATAGAAGACATTAAAGAATTAGAACATTTTTTTAATCACAGGGAATACGAGATGGCTTTTGAAGGTTTAATCATTGAACTTACAAATATAGATAAGTATCCAAATAACTTTAGTTTTTCACATTGGAAGAGTCTTGGTAAACATTTTAAACTTGATAAAGAAACGGTTTTTGACGAATATATTTGGGAAAAGTTCATGAAATGGGGTAAATCATATTTATGAATACTAAAAATATTGAAAATAGAGAAGAATTTATTTCGTTTATTGATGAACTAAAGAAAGATTTATTTGCTAATAAAACAGAATGGGAAAACTTAACCTTAGAGGACTACTTGGAAGCTATTAAAGGATGGATGGAAGATACAAATTCTTTGCCTAGTAACCCAAACTGGAGTACCTTTGCTGAAATTCTTATGTCAGGAAAATTCTATGAGTAATAATTTCTTATTATGCTAACGGGGGCGTTGATCTAGGAAGGATTAACGCTTTTTATGTTGAACTTACTTATTGAACAAACAATGCAGTTTAGTTTAATTAGCAAAAGCCAAAGTACATAGTTACATATGTATCCTATTCATAGGAGGTGTTCTCATGAGAGAAGTTCTTTCAAATCTACTTGAAGATAAACATATAGAGAATTATCCTTTGTTTAAGGAGTTTGTTTTTGAAAGGACAGATATATATGATAGCTTAGTTTGTCTAATTTAGTGCCTAACAGGAGGTAATACTTTGTTAGATTATATTTGGATTGATGACAAATCTCCCATTTTAAAACAACTTCCGAGCAACTTTAAATCCGCAGCAATATTACTCCACCCTTTTGTCCAAATGCCTTCAGGGTGGGAGGAAACTATGAGAAAAAACCCTTGCCAACACATCTATCCAAGTAATGAAGAGATCTATAATATTGGAAAGCCTGTTTCTTGGAGGGAAATTATGTCTTATAGTGGGCTAGAGTCTTACAAAGAGCTAGCCGTAGCCTTGTTAACCTCCATCGGTGCTTTCAAAAAAGGATTTGAAAGAGAAGACTTGGCTGATAAGTTAAATTTAAACCTAAAATCAGACCTTTACTATCCAACAGAAGATAGTACATCTGTATTTTTGTTAGATAGTTTACTGAAAGTCATTTGCTCAAAAGGTGCTTGTAAATTATATTTTTCAAATCCAATCTTCGATAACAGTGGGTTATTAAATTTAAATGATACTACTCCTTTAGATATATGTAACCTATCGGATAACGAGTTAATTGTGACTGATGAAAATATGGATTACGCTTTTATGAGTTTGTATGACTCCTTTGCAACCTTGTTATTTACGAAAGATAAAAATATTGAGCATATTGTCCAATCGATGAAATGCGAAGGTGTTATATGTGAACAAAGAACGTTTATTAACTGGTATTTTTAAATTTGGAACCAAATAATAAGAGATAAAGAGGTGATATGTTTGAAGTATTCTAAATTAATTATTACAACCTCCTGTTTATTTGTTTTGATCGCTGGGATAATCGGTATAATCAATTTTGTAGAACAAAATAATAGACCGATTTTCGTACTAATATTAGGTTCAATTGTATTGGTGTTGCAGCAAATATTGTTGAGAGCCGCGAAAAATAAACTCATTAATTTTCATTAAGAGTGTCATTTAGGTAGCTTTTCTTATTGAGGTAACCGGACTGGAAAACGAAAGAATTGGGTGTTGAAATTGTACGATAACATAAAACAATTATTTGAAGGTACACGTTCGTTATCACTATTTCTTATAGAAAATGAAGATTTTAGTCACAAGGATTCCGAGTCATCTGATACATATTCATGTGGATATGTATCAATCCTTTTAGATGGGGAACGCCTTCTAAATATAAGTGGAACGGAACACTATTTTTCGGATATAAGGGATGAGGCTTTTGGACTGAAAGTAGAATCAGGGTGGAATAAATTTACGATATTAGGTAAACGACGACCACGGCTTGAATTCGGCGAAGCTTATTATGACACACCAGATTTTTCTGAACTATGGTGTTATACTTCGCTTGATAATTGCGAAATCAAAGTAGAATTGGAGGTTGTAGAAGAAGAACTATCTGACCCGTATTCTGAGCACGTAAAGAGTGTAAAAGTCTTAAAGGCAATTATAATAAAATCACCTACTAAAACAGTATATATAGGTCAGAGAGATTTGGCATATGTATTGATTGTGACCACGGATATAAGAAAAATGCAATTTGATGTCTAACTTAACTAACGGTTGCTCTTCTTCAATAAGAATAAAATTAAAGAACCTTATTTGAGGTCCTTTATTAATATTTGATTATTTCTGTGAGACTAATAAGTTTGTGAGAGAATACACTTGAACTAACATATTCGATGATCCTGGAAGGATTACGTACTTTTTTTGTTGAACTTCTTATGAAGCTAAAGGGCAGGATTGTTGAAGAAGAAAAAATATGGTGCATAATCCAGGAAGGATTTATGCACCTTTCTATTGAAATTAATGTGTACAACAATAAGAAGGAATGACAATAGTGAATATTAATTTTGAAGAGTTTGTCTTTAGAAATGATGATGACTTAGAAATTATTAATGATGCAAATTGGATTATTACAACTAGAAAGCATGATTTAGCCTTAATGACTGAAGGAGAAAAAACAATTATCCATATTCTCAGGCTTGTTGGTGAAGTTGGTAATGGAGGATTTGAACAATACTTTTATAATACTCAAGGACAATTTTTACCAGAGACACTTGATGCCTTAGAGCGGATAAATGATTCTAATGTGAAATCATTATTCCAAAAAGCTGTTATATGTTTTAATTCGGATAAAGTAGAAACGCTAAAAGAAGAAGAGTGGTATAAACTAGATAAACAATTTTATAATTATGATATGTATCTATATAAATTAATGGTTAAGTATATTCGAGACAATATTGAACAGTTTGTTTAAAAAACTCGATTTTTTCACTAAAATGGGCAGGTTTGTGGGAAAAAGGATATTTTATTCCTGTAAATTGTACCAATGAGATAACTTACCTTTCATGGCTTATAGTTTGTGAAGAAATATACTTAAACTAAAGGGTGCAAGAGTTAAAGATTGGGATGGCTGCGGCAATCCCTTTTTTTATTGCACTAACGAAGCAGGATAGTTTAATAAGAGTTATAATAAAAATGGAGAATTTTTATTTGTTTTCTATATTAAATAGGAGGTCTTTCCTTTGAAGAAAACGAACATTACCTTGATTACATTGGCAATAGTTATTACCGTTTTTAATCAGTTTGTTTATCCCATTTTCTTTGATATGCAACCCGATAGTTTAGGTACAGGCTTATCTATAATTTTTGTGGCTTCTGCACTATTAAATCATCTTAGGGAAAATTAATAATATACTAATTGGTGCTTGAAAAAAACTCTGAATTGTTATTTAAACTGCTATTCTTGTTCCACTAACGGGTGCGTTGATCCAGGAAGGATTAACGCCATTTTTGTAGCAATTTTATTGGAAGAATGGAGCAGGAAAGTTTAATTTGGAACAGAAACCGACATAATTATTAAAAGAAAAGTAGTAGTATTGAACTTAAAGAAGGCAGGTTAGTAAATCATTTTATAGGAGGGAGCCAGATGAAGAAAATTAAAACAAGACATTTATTTGTCACAGCTATTTTCTATTTGGGTTGGCATGTTGTTCTTAATACTTTTGAGTTGCTTATGCCGCAACAGTCGTTCTGGAAGATATCACTACTTTGTATAGTAGGTTATCTACTTGTGTTTTCCATGTTTCGTTTATGGAAGATTAATATCATGAATTCAACGCCAACTGCATTCATGTGGGTAGCTTTCCTAGTTACATGGATATTTGGAGGATTTGGTATAAAGTTACTGTTTATTTAAGGGTAAGTGTTACCTATAAATTTTTTCACCATCTTTGTGGTAACAATACTAGGATATTTACTGGGAGAGCTTATTAGGCTTTTTATATGGCAAAACAATAAAGTGAAAAATAAAATGTCATTTAGTCATGGTTTTATTACCGGATGAAAGATAAGGGTGCTGCCTCAGCCTTTTTTTGCTTGTTCAACTATCGAGCCTAGAAGAAGTGGAATAAATTAATTATTAATATCAGCGGGTTATGTTTATTTAGCTAGACAAGTGGTTTGAAAAATGTTGGAACTGAAACCTTTAGTATGGCAGCTCTGTTACGGAGGTGTTTTTTCTTTTTTACAAAACAATGGTAACCATCAGGATTTATTGAGGAAACATAATAAAAACCAAAATGGGTTGCTGTAAGGTGGTGAAGTATGGATGAAAAGGTTAATAATTTTAATCCTAGTGATTTCTAGGATTTTTCTCCCAGTTCAACTAGCAAATGCAAATGTCCTATTGAAATCGGATCGGGTGCGTTGATCCATGAAGGATTGAGGCATCTTTTTGTTGATTTCCTTATTGAACAAACGGAGGATAGGATAGTTAAACAAGATCTTCGTCCCTAGGGTAAAGCATGGGTGAGAGATATTTGACATGACCACAAAGGAGGAACAATGAACATGCCCACCACGAGCTCGTGTGACGCACTTGTACCGAGGAAAAGGAACTCACCGACTGATTGCCTTCAACACCCTTGGAGACCATCTCCTTCGATGTTCGCGAAGGTGAACGCTACAGCTACACGAGATCAACATCGAGACCGGCGATGAGTATCCCACCTGAGGTGTGTTTCTCGACGTCGTACCATTGCATTGGAACGGCTCGTTTTCACGATAACCAGTCCAAAAGTTCAAAGCGGACTGGCTGCTATTCTAGTGCGTTTTTGGTTGTTTTTAAAAATTTCACCTCTCTTTTGAAACTACTTTTACTCATGGTTACTTTTTAAAAAGAGCAGGTGAAAAGTCTACATCTTCTATCCAAACACTTACATCTTTCTGCTTGTCATGCTTTATCCATACATCACCATTTTGAATTGCGTCTTGTCTGCGTATCCATGTGAGATAGGAACCAACAGACTGAGGATCTTCATCTAACTCATTTTCTTTTGGAAATGTTATTTGTTTTTGAATGTCTGAGCCTAAATCTATTTCATATAAGGAGGTGAACATTGTAGGAACTGGACCTTCTTTCCATACTTTGTTTTCCTGTGACCGTGCGACAATCACTTTGGAAGGTGACCACCATTCCAAATCTAGGTCCACATATCCGTTCGGAGTATATTCAACCTGTTTGGTGGATGCCTCTATTTCAGCAATTTTAGTGATCTTGTTCTCAACAAAAAAACGCCCTTCTCCTGAAATATAAGCTAATTGGTTTGATTGTGGTGCCCACTTAGACCAGTCACTAAATCCTAACATCCTACCAATATCTTTGAACACTTTTCCATCGGAAGATAGAACACCTAAAGGATTACTGTCCATAGCCCAAGAAGGTGTTGGGGTGCCTAGAAAGCTAATCCACTTTCCGTCATGACTCCACTTAAAGTTACCTACATCAACGGCAAATAAATTATTTTCGTCGATTCGGATTGAGTATAATAGCTCCGCTTTTTTCTCATTTAGATTCATATCCTTTGGAACTCGATACAATTTAATTGGCTCCCAGCCTGTTGGAAGGCGGTTTGAGCTAGCAGAAACAATAAACTCTCTCCCGTTTGGATACCACTCAAATCCACTAACCCCTAACGACACATTTTCAAATCCATAAGGTCTGTCATCTTTTGTCTTTGTAACGTTTAGTACCCATCCTGATGTGAATGCTAGTTCATTTGCAACAGGAGACCAAGTAAAATAAGAAGTCTGAATGCTATGATATGGTTCATAGTTTTCTTTCCTTTTTGTATCATAAACCCACAGGTTAGACTTCTCTCCCTTCTCATCACCGTCGATATACGCAATAAATCTTCCATCATAAGACCACTTTGGTGAATAGACAGATTTATCTTTAGTAAGCTGTATTTCTTGATTCCCTTCTTTTATCCATAACTGGTGATCGCGAATAAAAGCAGCCTTCAATGCCACTTCTGCCTTCGTCACAGTTGAGTAATGAAATAAAAGCATCAAAAATAATAAAAATTTTATTGGCACGGCAATCCCTCCTGCTAATTATATTTACCTAATAGATTTAGGATAATGCTTATGCAAAGTGAATCGTTCTTTACTCTAGACAGGCAAAATAGATTTTTTGATCTTTTTGAAATAAAGGAGGGAGAATATAGAAAAAAACGAAAGTTTTGTTATAAGCAGGATTTGTAACTATTCATATTGAAGCAAAGGGGAGGGGAGTTGCACATTAAATTGGATCATTAATGTCTCATTTGAAACAAATTGCGACATTAAAAAGAAGAAATTACAATAGATATAACTTTCATTGTTTTAGGAGTTCTCGTTCTTACCAATCCAAATAAACAAAACTATATAAAGTTCGATGAAGGACGAGCAGGAGTTCCCATACCTGAAGATGTACGAATAGTAGAAGCGAATTTTTTCTTTTTTTCTGTTTATGCAACAGCCCCAAAGAATACAATTGATGAATTTGGCATAGCCCATATAGGATGTATGGGACATTTTTTTCAAGTCAAAGATGGAAGATGGACAATTTTATGATTCAATACGGGAAGACTTCTTCAAATAACGGGGGCGTTGATCCAGGAAGGATAAGCGGCCATTTTTTTTGAATTCCTTATTGAGCAAACGGTGCAGTTTAGCGAAAGAAGGTATTTTATTTCCTGCTGAAGAATTTATAATTGAATGGATTTTTTTAATGGAATTGCTGGAGGAAAAAGATATGAATCAAAAAGAATTTGAATCGGTCATAAAACAACCACCAAATATTAGATATGAGTATTTTATTAAAAAAGTTGTAGCTTATGAAGAAGTTTGGGGACTATATGATGATGGTTGGGCAACTGCACAGGATGATGATGGAAATATGCTGATTCCTTTCTTTCCTAAAAAAGAATTTGCGGAAAACTGTTCAGTTTGTGAGTGGAGTAACTTCAAAGCTGAGCCAATTGAATTGGATGAGTTTATTAATGAATTTCTTATTCCAATGAAAGAGGATAGAGTTAAACCATCCATATTCCCTACAGACAATGATACAGCAGTGGTCGAAATAGATGTAATCTTAAGGGACTTAAACAATGAGTTAGAAAATTATTAAAAAAAGACCCTTTTTGAGAATTAGAAGTTTGTGAAAAAATGTACTTACGCTAACGGGTGCGTTGTTTCAGGAAGGATTAACCGCCTTTTTTGTTGAAATCCTTATTGAGCTAACGAAACAGGTTTATTCAAGAAGGAATAGCGAGATTAGATTACGAATTAGGTAGAGGGAAAATATAGGAGGGGTGGTGGGAATTGCTATGTCAATAAATTTAGATAACTTCCGAATCGTTGAAGTATCTAAGGATAAAGTTGGACTATACATTAAATTGGACGTTCAGCTTCCAGATGGTGATTGCATAATTCGATGGGATTTAGATGATTTTACTTACAAACAAATTAAAGAAGTTGTATCTAGAAAGCATTTTGATTCCCTTGCAATAAACTATCTATATGAGATTGTCCCCTATGTTTCTACTTACCAGGAAAAAACCAAGAGCCAACCCTATTACAGAGGGGTAATTAGATGTATCCAAGGAAATCGTGCAGCAAGGATTGAATACCCTTGTTCCGAAAGGTTCGCTGGAAATATGGAATGGTTCAGAAAAGAAGTTAAAAAAGTGGAAGATATTAAGCATTTAGTTTGGGAGAATTTTCTCAATTGAATGCTTTTTATTTTACGAATTAAAATAGTTTGTGAAGAAATGTACTTAAACTATCGGGTGCAAGAGTTAAAGATTGGAATGGCTGCGGCAATCCCTATTTTTATTGCACTAACGGGCAGTTTAGTTGAAGAACCATATTTGATAAACTTAAGGAAAAGGAAGAAAAGTTGAGGTAAGAAAAATGTATGAATTTAAAGATGAGTTTGAGAGAAAGGAAAAAAAATTTAAGATTTACATTTTTTTATTTGTTATCTCTGTTTTAATACATACATTCATTGACGTTTTTGACTTGGGAATTGAAAAAGTTTCTGGAGTTGGCTTAGTGATTAGCCTTTTATTTTTTTGTGTTATCCTTTATTTTGGTTTGCGTAGAAAGTTATGGGCTGAGGTTATGATTAAATTTTTTGTCTGGCTAAATATTATTTTATTGTTCCTCATTATTACTGTTAAGATTTTAGGGTTGTAGGGCTAACGGGGCAGGATAGTTGAATAAAAAAGATTCCTTTAAATACCAAATTTTGTTAATATTATACTAAGCATTTTTAATAAGTTTGAGGTGGTGATGTAATGAAACGAATGCATTTTGACCAACCGACGGAGCATTATGATGAACGTCTAATCCCAATCGATGAACAAATATGTTCTTTGCTAAAACAAAGAAAGGAAATCTCAAATAATAACCCAGGTTTTCCACCGCTTGAAGATATTTCAAAGTGGGCAGACAAGTTTAATCTTTATGAGGACTTGCTAAGGTCTTTATTCGGTGTATTAGAAAATGATGACCATTTCCGACCGCAGGTTGAACCAATAGATTTTCAAAAGTATATACCAGTCTTAAAGTCTGTAGAAAAAGACAAGTGTTTGTATTCCGTAACATTTATTAGGCAATACGGAAATGCAAGTGTTGTTAATTTTAATATTGATTGGGAACCTGAAATGGACCCAAATAGGGAAAGGTACCATCGGCATAGTTTTTGGGAGTTATGGTTAGGGGAAGGATATGATTGTAGAGTAACTGGTGGTGGAGGAACTGATGGACACATTAGTTATAACTTTATTGTGTCTCCTCCGTTACCAGACAATATTTCTGGATTGGATTTGAACATTAAAGAATATCAAACTCCATTCAAAGGCAGACCAACAGGTCTTGAGCTTGTAATGCATTTATAATATAAATTGGGGTCTTTTCAATATTGGAATAGTCTCTTTTTTTTAGCAAAGGGGAAGTTTGTGAAGAATTGCACTTAAAGTAACAGGTGCAAGAGTTAAAGATCAGAGGCTGCTTCGGCAGCTTTTTTTTGCTTGTTCGACTACCGAAGCAGTTTAGTTGAATAAGATGGTAAGATTAACCTTAAAGAATTTCTTATGGGGAGGGTAATATGGAACAAGTTAATTTTTTTGAAAACAGTCTTTTATATGAAAAGGCAGAGAAAACTTTCTTAGTACACAAAAAGATAATTAAAGAACGTATGCCCGAAGCAGATGTTCAGCACGTTGGAAGTACGGCTGTCCCTAATAGCCTTACAAAGGGTGATTTAGATATACAAGTGCGTGTTAATTCTGAACAATTCCCAAAGGCAGTTCAGACACTCTCAGCATTATATGAACTTAATGAAGGTAGTGTAAAAACGGACTGGTTCAGGGCTTTTAAAGACGATTCAACCGTTCCACCTTTAGGAGTTCAATTAACTGTCATAGATTCTGAATATGATTTCTTTTGGAAATTTCGAGATGTTTTATTACTAAATGATACTTACAGGATGGAATATGATGAGTTAAAAAGAGAGTTTGAAGGGAAAGAAATGGATGAGTATAGGGAAGCTAAAAATGAGTTTTTCCAAAAATTAATGAACACTTCTGAATTTAAAAAACTGTGACATAAGATTGTGAACAATTGTACTTAAGCTAACGGGTGCATTAGGATAACAAGGATAGAAATTCATAATAACCAAGGAGTAGTGAGTTTTTATGACAGAGGGAGAAGAATATTTAAGAATGTATCCCCAACTTAGAAAATGGATTAATCAATGTGTTTCTTGTCAGGATATTGGTTATAAACCTGAATTACCGTTTGAACTATCTACTTATGGTAATGAAACTTCTGCTGCCGCTAAAAATTTAAGAAAGTATTTCAAGCCACTAGTTTTAAACGAAAGTGGTCTTTGTGAAGTTTGTAGAAAATTTATTTAGATTTAAACAATGACTGTTCTTCAACTAACGGGTGCTTGAGTTTAACAAAGAGTCGTAGCTGCGGCTCTTTTTCTTGTTCCACTAACACGGCAGGTTTATACAATAAGGTGGGGACGCTCATTTTTTTGGCAAGTAAGGGAGAGCTTTCTGTTACAAGAGTTATAATATTTAAGCTTTTTATAGAAAATAATTCCGAAATAGTTCGTTTTGTTAATGCGAATTATAATAGAAAATGTTTTGAAAGAGGGGTTTTTTTATTGAAGAAGCTAGCGCTACTATCCCTGATTAGTATATTGTTTCTCTCTGCATTGGCGAAGCCACAGGAAGTCGTGCCATTTTTACGACCGTTTGTAAGTAAGGTAACAGATCATACAAATGTTCCGGTTTTGTTGCCGACCTATTGGAACGTACAGAAAAGTAAATCAAAAAAGCAAACTTCTGTAAAAGTGAAAGCTTATGAAAATGAATACATGATTTATTTTTTATCAACAGATAAGGCATATCGAAATGATCCAGATTTATTCCCTCCACCTGAATCAAGTCGAATCGGTGAACTAGCCGGTTTTGTTGGTAGTGTTACACGCAGTGACCGACCGAATGATTTTGTTTTTTATAAACAGAAAGCCGGCGTTAAATTATGGATTCAACCATGGATTAGATCTATCATTTACGCAAAACACGGACCGTGGTCAATGCGTTTTGATGGTGATAATGGGGATCAGCCCTATCAACAGGTAGATGATTTATTTGACGCTATGAAAAAAGCGAATTGGCTTAAAAACAAAGACATTCACGAAGGAAGTATTAATATTCGAGGTACAATAAGTGAAGCATACACAAATTTTGATTGGGAAACAGATGATGGATTTGTTTATCATTTCTACTATAAAGGTCCCATTAAGGAAGCGGTAAAAATCTTTGATAGCCTACAATATGTTGAATAGCACCATCCGGGTTGCTTATTTTAATTTCAGGCTCCTGTGGGGAGTCGCTACTGCGACTTTCTTCTTGTTTGACTAATGGGCAAAAGTTTGTGAAGAATTGTACTTAAGCTAACGGGTGCGTTGATCCAGGAAGGATTAACGCCTTTTTTGTTGAAATTGTTCTTAAGCTAACTGGCAGGTTAGTTTTATAGAAAACATAACGCTTGGGAAGTTAAATCCCAAGCGTTTCTTTTATTTAACCATTTGATTAGCAATTTCAATCATTTCTTTTTTATGTTGTTCTTTGGTAATATCATCATTCATATAAAGGGTTGAATAGGAAATTCCATCTTGAATAAAGGATAACGATTTATTTGCGTAATAAGAGGTTATGTCATTATTAAGTTTAACCTCTTCCGAATTGGTGGTATCAAACCCATCTTCAGAGTTAGAAACTGATATTAATACACCTAAAGGCTTTCCAAATTTAGATTTTGTAAATGTTTTGAACTCAACCATTAGTTTTTTACCTTTATGGGTCATATCGTTAATAACTGGTGGTTGAAAAGGGCTGAGGTCAAAAGGTAACTTTTCAGGTAATTTCATTTCAAACGGTAGTGCATCTAGGCCATCTTTTTTTTTCATTTATCGGTTTTAATCGTTTATCTTTTATGTATTTATAGATCGTTCCTTCTGTTACACCCAATCTCGTTGCAACATCAGAAGTACTTAACGTTCCTTGTTCCACTAATATTCACCTACTTAAATGGTCATCGTCCTTCTATTATATAGTATGGTACTCGGTTTTTGTCGCCCTGCATTTCTTCTCATAACAAAACACCTCGCCTGCTGCATTCACACCCATTCGTGAAGGAAGTTAAATAAACGTGTCACAAGTATAAGGGTTGAAGTATACTTCTGATTCTAACGCTTCCTTTAGCTGAGTACCTTGAAACGTTCCTCTAATATAGGCTAAAACGGATTTTCTCTTTTGGACACAGGTTTTACAATACCTTATGCATTTGAAATCCGATAATTATGAGACGACCAATTGCCGCCTTACGGTCTTGAAACAACGACACTTAGAATCCCCAAGCTCGAACTCTAAAATTTTTGAAGATGAAGATACTTCCAATTATAAACTAACTGAAGATAAGTATAAGTATAAATAAAAAAGCGAGAGGATAGCCTCTCGCTTAACGGTACCTGTTTGTATTTAACCACAACACCTGCCTGTTTGCATTGCACCATTCCCATTATGGAGTAAATGCATGTACAATTGACGAGTACTATCCTAATACACATATCACCATCGTAGATTCATCCCGTCTTCATAGCACCAGTTGAAACTCAATATTACCATTGGCGGTCATTGTGTTTATACCAGCCTGTAAAAGAATGTTGCTATCGTCAATGCGAAAGAATATTAATTCTTACAGTCCATTGAATAAATATAGCAATAAGAAGAAAATAAATAACATAGAGTAACCGGACATTTTCTTCCTTTTGTCGCTCAATTTACCTTCTATTATTTGATAAAGGAAAAATGTAATGAAGAAACTGATGACTAAACCTTGAATAAATTGCATATTATCATATCCTTATCTCAGAAGATTATAAGCTTCATTCATATCAGCTTTTGCTGTATTACTATTTACATATATCTGATATGCAGCTATTCCAGCAGCGCCAGCAGAACCAATAAGTGCTATAACAGTCCACCAATATAACGCACTAATTCCCGCAGCTACAAGAGTAGCACTGGCGGCTAAAATATTTGCCCTAGCGTCAGATACCCTTCTAGCTAAGTTTTTAAAATCAACAACCTTTGCCCCATATTTAACATTTGTTTTGACTCTGGGGGTACCCTTAGGTCCATCCAACATAAAATTTTTGGGTTCTCTATATGCTGTTAAAGTGTAATAACTACTAGAAGTTTCTTTGTAGTGAGTCAACCAACTTAATCCGCCACTAGCTAATTTAGTAGTAGCCAATGTTGTAAAACCAGCAGAAGTTTTAGGTTCTAAAGACATTATATATGCAGGTGGTTCGACATCATTAGTTGGAGGCTTAGGTCCAGATGTTGTTGTGTAAAGTGGGGACTTTAAATCTTCATCAGAGACTCTAACACCCTGAATCTGAAAATCACCATATTTACTAAAAGAGATAACCTCAGGAGGATTCACTTGGATGGTTGTTTGTCCATGTATGGTTGTGGCTATTTCACTTGTTATAGTAATTGTAACAATTTTCATAATAGGATCTTTTACAACAGTTCTGTTGGTTGTAGTAACTTCCTGCCCAATTATTAGGTCATTCTCATCATAGATGCTTTTACTTTCTGTAAAACTATCATTAACATTTGTTATTTCATCATAAAAACCTACAACACCATTTACATAATCTTCTGTTGGTGTAATAGTCATTGCTTTTGTTCTTGGAATACTAAGAGTGCTAAAAGTCATACAAAAAATTATCAACGTTACAATTATCCTTTTCATTTTGCCCCTCCTATTTATCTATATATTGATATTAAATTAATTGTTTAAAAATGTAAATATTCAAAATAATTAAAGTTTTTTTGTTTACACAGTAATTTTCATTATTTATCATTTATGCATAAACTTATTAGATTTAGTTGGATAACGGAAATTATAGATCTATTAATTTTTTTAAAACAGGTAAATCTTCCTTTAAATACTGACCTAAAACATTTTTACGAGTTTAGTTCCATCAATGGAAGGTAAATATACGGGATAATGAAAATTACGTTTTCTAAAATAAGTGGGTTCCTTTTCAAGATATACTTCTACTGAGCCATGTTCCTGTTTCCACATTTCATATTTTAGGGGCATCGCATTGTTAGGTGAATAACACATAGGAGAGAATAATGGGACCAATAATGGATTTTATATCGATTTATTTACTGCCTGTAGTTAGTATTATTTTTATTGTAAAAGGTGTTGAATTAGCTAAGCAGATAAAAGGTAATGAAGATACAGAAGAAAATACGGTATGGGTTGCAATTTCATTCACTATTATTATTTATTGTTTTGTATGGCTGAGTTTTTAACGTTTTGTTTTATTTCATTTATCGGTGCGATTCTTCAATTAGAAGATCGCTTTTTCTTATTGCACTAAAGGGCAGGTTAATTCAAAAATTTGGAAGGAAAGAAACACAAAAAAGAGAATTATTTGATATACCAGATTAAAGTAAGGAGAGGTAAATATGAGTAAATCATTTATTGAGCAAGTACATTATATTAGAATTCCTGTTTTTAGAACAGTCTGCACAATGGTATAGAGATGTATTAGGGATTCAGTTATTAAAAATTACTGACGATCCATTTGCGATTTTTAAAGTAAATGAGGGAGCTTTTTTACTTATCTTAGTTCCAACTGACGATGAAACATTTGCCCACTTTACAATTAATAATGAATCAGCTTTTAGTATTGGCTTTACAAGCCCAGAACTATCCGAATTTCGTCAACACCTAATTAATAATCAAGTTAAAGTCGAGGATATACAAGGAGATAACGGTCATTCGTATTTCCACTTTTATGATCCAAATGGTAATAAACTTCAAGTACACTGGTAGTAACAAAATAAATTTCCTTATTGCATTAACGGGGTGCGTTGATCCTGGAAGGATTACGTACTCTTTTTGTTGAACTCCTTATTGAACAAACGGAGCAGAATAATTGAAGAAAGAAATGGGATTGTCTGTATAGAAATAGATGATGAAGAGTTCTGTTCTTAATGGAGGTTTATACTAGATGGATTTAGAACAATATAAAAAGCACGCGGCGGAACAGGAAGATTGGGCACCAGGCTGGGAGGCTATTGATGAGGTATTTAATAGGCTCTATCCAAATCAAAGTCCTGCACATTATGGAACAGATATTCAAAAGCGGGCTATTTTCGGTGGAGACCAATATCTGGATGGGTATAGTATCTTTGAATCCTCAAATGATTATAAACACATTCTGACATATGGGCTTAGCGAGCTCTATGTAAATGAAGAGGCTTTTGAAGGTAAATGGAGCGGTTGGGGTTATGAAATGACAATAAAATTGAAAGAAGAATCAAATGAAGATTGTCTGTGGGCTATAAATATGTTAGCTAATCTTGCTCGCTATACTTATACACAGGAAAGATTTTTTGAACCAATGCAGTTTGTTGCAGGAAATGGAAAGTCAATACACTTAGGAGTGGAATCAGCAATAACTGCATTACTTGTCGTAAATGACACCGAGGCTATGAGTATTGACACTGTTCACGGCAAGGTAGACTTTTTGCAATTAGTTGGAATTACACAAAGGGAATTAGAAGTTCTAAAAGAGGATAATACGAAGGCACCGAAACTTGTTGAAAATATGAAGAGAGAAAATCCTAATCTGGTAACGGATATGAAACGAAAAAAGTCTTTTTTATAAAAATATAAATACTCAGCTAACTAAGTAGGAGCTTAAGTTCTAGCTGCCATTTTGGCGGCTTTTCTTATTGGACTAACCGGGTGCTTTACTTGAAGATCTAGTTCCCATTGTGCAGCCATTTTTTTATTGAACTAAAGATGCAGTTTAGTTGAAGAAGGAAAAGCATTATTCGATATTGAATTAATCAAAGTGGTACATATGTATGGTAAGGGAGTTTTATCAAATGCAGTATGTAATAAACTTAATTCAAACAAAGAAATCTGGCGTTGATGAATTGGATATAAAGTTGGCAGAGGAAAAGTTAGGTGCGATTTTTCCCGAACAGTACAAAGAACTATTTAAGTTAGTAAATAATGCTGAAATAGGTGAATGGATACTTTATCCTATCAAAGACCATAGAAATCCTAAAAAAACTTGGGATGATGTTGTTAGGCAAAATATTGAAGTTATTGAAGAAGGAATGTCTAAAGACCTTATTGCAATCGGTGACGATGGTTCAGGAGATAAAATTTGTCTAAAAATTAACAACGGTAAAATGGAGGATGTTATTTATCTTTGGTATCACGAAACCACAGAAATAGATGAATATGCCCCTAATCTAGAGGGATTTATTATACTAATTTCTGAAGAAAATGGTGACTTTGATGATGAGTAAAAAGTAAAACCTTATTAAGCTAAACGGGTGCTTGAGCATAAGAATAATCGAGGCGGCGTTCTTTCATTTTCAAGCAACGGGGCACTTTAGCTGAAGAAGGAACGATGATGTAATCAATAACAGTATTATTAATGGAGAAATTGGCGAGGGGGACCAGAATGAGTAATAATTTTAAAGAGATAGTAAATGAACTAGATAAATGGAAGCAAACAGGAGAGAGAGTTTTAGAAAACGGAACGATTCTTATATGCAAGGTGCCACATATTGCCCCTGAAGCCTGGTTCCACATTATATATCCTCAAATAGGAACAACAGCAATAAATGAAATCGAAAAAGAACTTTCCGTATCTTTACCAGAAGATTTCAAAGAAATCTTGCTAATAACAAATGGGTTAAATATTTTTTCGGACAGCCTAAGTATTTATGGAAAGAGAAATTCATATGTAAGAGAAGGTGACGAAGCAATTCAACCATATGACTTGGTACTTCATCATAGCGAGGTAAAACAATTTATCCCTGATAATTTATTAGTAATTGGAAGCTATAATTGGGACGGTTCATATATCATTTATGATATAAAAACTAATCAAATCCATCGCTGTGAGAATTATTCAAGTAAAGTGTTAAATAGTTGGGCTAATCTCAAAACATTTCTAAGCGATGAAATCAAAAGGTTAGCAGCTTTGTTTGATGAAAACGGTATTGAGTATGATGAAAATGTACCGACCACACCTTAATAAGATTCCTTGTTCAATCAACGGGTGCTTTTATAAAATTAGGAGGTTTTATGAATAAAAAGAAATTAATTGAATTATTACTTGATGAACAAGTTGACGATGCCACCCGTGATGATTGTGCTATTTATCTTGCTGACTTTGATGATGAAGAAGTTATTTCTGTACTGATTAATGTTGCAAACAATAAAAATGAAGAAGAAATGATAAGGGCAACTTGCGGCGAATCACTTGCTGAAATTTGGATTAGAAAAAATCAAATAAATTTTGATGTCCTTGCCAATCTTGAAGAGTCAGCTTTAGAGGAAGCATTGGGGTTAATAAAACATAAAAACCCTCAGTGGTATATGGAATATGAAAAGCATAATAAGTAGCCATTATTTAAGTTATAGTTGCGATTTCTTAATAAGGGATTGATGAAGCTATCCCTTGTTTTATTGAACAAACGAGGCAGGTTAGCTTAACAATAAAAAGCTCCAAATGCGTATTAGACTATATAGATAACTCCTTTTTGGGAATTTTAAATAAAAAGGAGTGAAGATTATGAAGAGATTTGCCGTAATTTTATTAATATATATTTTGATTTGTCATACCGGTAAAGCTTATGCTGCCGATAGGCTAGTTACATCCTATATCATTTCCGATAAATGGTATGACGATATTTTTTTAATAGCAGATAAAGCAGGAAGTATGGCTACGAGAAATTTTACTCTTCAAGTTGGTAGCGGTGGCGGCAGTGTTGGCGGCGAATTAATATATAACTTTCCTAACTGGTACAATGATAAGTTTGCTCCTAAATTATTTTATGAAGATATAAACGACGATGAACTAAAAGACATAATGGTTGTATTGATATCCGGGGCAGGTTCCGGATTGTCAACAAAAGAAAATCATATTTTGAATCAGGTACGGGACCCTAATCAAAGATTCGAAGAAGTTCCAGTTGAACCTATTGATATCGCAGTCAAGAAACTTGTCAAAATGAAACGAAACGGAAACATAGCATCCATTAGTATTGGCAAAGTTGAACACAATGTTGACATCTCCAAGTTTCAATATTTACCGAACACAATCGACCCGAATCCTAGTGTTGGGCAACTTGAGGATTATTCAATTGAAAATGGGATATTAACAGGCTCAACAGTAGTTTTTATTTCACCTGCTGGGCAAATTGGCGATTTAAGAATTGAGTATGGTTGGGATGGAAAGATATACAAAGCAAAGTCCGTCTCTTTTAAGGAAGCAGAGCCGTTATAGCTCGAGTTAGCTCCTTTAATATTAAGTTGGCCAGGGGCGTTAATCCAGCAGGATTAACGGCCTTTTTTGTTGAATTTCTTATTGAACATACGATGCAGAATAGCTGAATTAGAAAAGGTGATATGCAGGAGGTTATTAATGGAGATTCCAAGTGAACTTGATGGTGCAAAGGTCATACATATTACTAAAAATTCTTTAGAAAATAGGTACGGATATGTCGGAATAGTCGATGATAGCAGAAATTTAATTGATAAGATTTATATAACTGCTGTTGCTATTTGCCAATATGATGGTAGTAAAGAATGTTATCTTTTCTCTTGTGACTTAAATTGGGACGTTATTGGTGATATAGATTACGACACAATAGAAGAGGCAAAAGAGAGTGCTGTAAACAATCATAACGTTAAAGAGGAGGATTGGATATTTTAACTAACGTGGCAACATTCCTGAAATAAGTTTGTGAACAAATGTACTTAAACTATAGGGTGCAATAGTGGAAAGGCAGCGGAGTAATCCGTTGCCTTTTTGCCATCCAATCTAAAAGTATTTTCTATAAAACTCCCTTCTAAGGCTCCCGCTTAACTGAGCATAAATCCTTGTAGTCTCGCTTTTTTCGTGTCCTAATAAACTTTGAATAACATCAATGGGAGCTCCGTTATTCAAAAGGTGTGTGGCATAGCTGTGGCGTAGTTGGTGAGGATGAGTTTCTTTGTTAATTCCTGCCCGACTTGATATTCGTTTTATGATGTACCTCATCTGTCCAATACTCATCCTATGTGGGTGCCGTTCAGTAACAAAAATAGCTGGATCTTTATCCTGGCGAAGGTCTAAGTATCGTTTGAGCCAGATTTCACATCGTAAATTAAAGTATACCTCTCTCTCCTTGTCACCCTTTCCAAGCACAATGGCTGAACGATTTGACCAATTAATACAATTCTTATCTAGAGAAACAATTTCACCTATTCTACAACCTGTTGAAAACATAAATTCAAATAATGCCTTTTCCATTGGATTTAAACAGGCTTCCCTTAAATTTTCAATTTCTCTCTCCGTTAGAAACTTCGGAATCCGTTTACCTTGTTTAGGTTCTTTTATTTTTGCTGCTGGGTTTCTAGGTAAATGCCCTTCCTCGTGTGACCAACGAAATAAAGATTTTATAAAGCGAATTCGATGAGCTAAACTTGATGGCTTTAGGTGTTCACTGGATTTTGCTAAGTATCCTTTCAGTTGATCAGTCGTCAATGACTGAATATCCACATCGTTAAAGTGTTGAATCAGTAACTTGGACTGGAGCTTATATGCATTTAATGTATGAGGAGAGAATCCTTCAATCCTTTTGTCTGATTCATATAATTCCCAGGCTTTTGATAATAACAAAATAATTCCTCCTTTTCGGTTATATTAGAGGAATTGTTGCCTTGATTATAGAATTGAAAACGTGGTATTGAAGTAACGGGCAGGTTACTTGATGAAGGATTCTTGAATCCAACTGACGAATTGTTAATTTAACCCGGTTCCAAGGATTGTATTAAGTTGTAAATAAGGAGGAAGTATTTATTATGCTAAAACAATTGGAAGAAGCGAAAAATAACAAACAATTGCTTGAAATATACAGGGATTTAAGTGATGTTGAAAAATTTAAGGCTGGTAAAGTATTAAATGTAAATGAAGAATATACCATTTTAGCGGATATTTCAGCCGATGGTTTGTACGATGGTTTTTCTCTGATTATAACGGAGAACATTTTTCAAATAAACAAAAATACACGTTATCTTAAAAACCTTGAAATATTATTTGAAGCTAAAAAACAGAACCATTTTAGATTTGATGTGGAGAATGAAGACTTAATTCAGGGTTTTTTTGAGGTTGCGAAAAAACAAGCATTGGTTGTTATAGTAGAAATTTCAGAAGTAGGGACAATTCAAGGGCTTGTTAATAGAATCGAAGATGATATTGTCGTTATATCTGCCTTAACAAATGACGGGGTACTTGATGGTGAAACATTTGTAAAAAAAGAAGATATAACTTGTATTACCTGTGATAATCAAGAGGCCAATTGTTTGAAAATTTTATACTCTTTTAATATCAAAGAGTAAATAAAACTAGTTTCACGCAAATGCAACACAAGGAATTTGTGAATCTTTGTACTTAAACTAACGGGTGCCTTACTTGAAGAAAATAATACTAACTTATAAAAGATGAGGACCTTCTCGAATGAACTGAAAAGAGGCTATTTATTCTTACTTCCATTCGAATAATTTTCTCACAAGGAATAGCAAAAGGAAGATTTATATAAAATCAGGTGAAAAGTTATTTATTTTATTTTCAACATTTACTAATCCATTTAGCCCTAGGTTGACATGCTTAACTCCATCAATTAATTCAATATCCAAACCCGTTGCTTACTCTCTTGCAGCTGAGCACTTTTTTTTCATATTAGAAACCATTTGAAAAACGAAAAAAGAATTTAACTAACGACTGAGAGAAATAGGAGGTAATATTTATTTTTTATTTATCATTTTTTTTCAATTTCTTCAAAAGACTATTAAAGACAAAATCTTTAATGTTTGTAATATTAACATTTAAAATTTTCTCTTCTTCAATAACATCCTTAACCTTTTCAGTTACAATTAAGCCACCTTCCCAATTTGAAAAATAAAAAAGATCTGATCCATCCCAAGTTTGTAAATTTATACTCAACCCCAAAGCTTCATCTTTGATTGAAGGAGGAATACGGTGACATACTGGACAATGTTCAAGTATCTTTCCCTCGCTATCTTGTACTAAACCAGCTCTCCCAAAGATGTAGAGTTCTTTTAACCCCTCTAAGTATTCGCTGTTGATTTTTGAAGGACAACTTTCTAAATTTATTTTTGCATCTAAAATTTCGCATCCTAAAAAGTTATGTTCTTTTAATAAACGCTGAAACCTATCACTAACAATTTTATATGGGACGATATTATTATAATAATCTGCTTGTTTACTACCTTTTAAATAAAATTTAATTGGCCGGATTATTTTCACCATAATTCCTTCACATTCATAGCAAATCTCTTTTTCGGTTGTGTTGTCGATTGGTATAGTCTTTGCATAATCTTCATAAGTTTGTTTGATTACATAGAACTCCATTGTTATTAACCCCACTTATTTATTTTGTTTTGCCCTATAGGAAGATAGGTTGGCTTCTTTTTCCATCTTCATTAGTTGAGTTTCTATATCACTCACTGTTGCATTTGGGTTATCTTCAATCAAATTCTCCCATATTTTGTTCCACCCTTTCCCTAAAGGACTATTATTAGTATGAATACCGTTATAGTCTGAATATCGATGTAGTTCCTTAGGTAAATCATATAAATATTTTGGATCATGAACACTTATTCCGCGCTGCTCAAACAATCTTATAATTCAGCTTGTTTTGGTAAAACATGATGTACATCACCTTTGGCTTGAAAACCAGTATAGTTTTTAAACATTAACCTATATTTTCTTACTAGATTTTCTGTTAATGCATATGCCTAAGCCAAATCCGTGGTGTGACCTTAATATTAGGTTCTTTAGAAGCTTCAATTTTTCCTGTTCAAACGGAAGGAAAAATCTTAATTGTTATTTCCATTTTAAAATTCTTTTGTATTTTCATTTTTTCAGTTAATTATTTTTAAAGGTTAAATCCCTTAACCCATTTTGATCATAGTGAATGACAAAGGTTTTGTTGAACAAACTGGGCAGTTATATACAGTATCGGGAATAAATCCTTGGAATAGTGCACCTTTTATGTTTGTTTAAATGTATCCATAAATAAGCACTTAAGGACTTTCCTTTGGGACGCCGTGGGTACAATTTGTCTTGAAAGGCTGAAGCAGTTGTTCAATCAGCCAACCA
This sequence comes from Bacillus sp. cl95, assembly GCF_900115925.1. Lineage (GTDB taxonomy): Bacteria > Bacillota > Bacilli > Bacillales > Cytobacillaceae > Neobacillus_A. The sequence goes on from NZ_FOYF01000002.1 coordinate 723,457, forward strand.
AGCCTATCATTCCTACACTCCAATTAAAGTCCTATGTTTGTTAACGTTGAAAACTATAAATACTTACTGAAGATAATTAAACAAAGTTAGAAAATATGCAGTTTGTGTTTCATTATTTACGATGGATACGGTTAGAAAGCATACTGTATATAAGAAGAAGGAAAGAGTGTGTTCATATCGAATTTTAATATATACACCTTATATGAGAGAGTGAGTGAATGAATGACTGATTCAGCAAGGACTGGCTTAAGAATAAAGAGCGAACTAGGAATTCATCCTGAAGTAAGAAGGGCATGTCTTGAGTTTGCAAAATGGGTAAGAAAAGAATTCGAATTTCCCAAACGTGTTGTTGTTTATCTCAAAAAAGACTATCAAATTAAGAATAGATTCACTAAGGAATTAGTATCTGCAACATTCTTTGCACCTTTCGATAAAAGCGAAGAACCATACATAAGAATAGCCACAGGTGACTATAAGGAGCTTTTGGAGCAGAACGGACAAGATAATGCACTGGCGGCAATTCTTGGTTCAATTGCACACGAATTAGGGCATTATTATCAATGGATTGATGACCTTGAACTTGATGAAGATGGTGCTGAAAATAATCGTGAGTATATGCTTGATTTGTATTCCCAAACTAGAGACCATCCGTAAAAATTTTAGCATTGTGCCATTAAGCTATCGGGGCAGGTTACTTCAAGAAGGAATAACAGTTTTAGGTATAGAATTTATAATAACAGTTTTGTAATAGATTGCATTAAGGAGATTAATTATGAATCCGATTAAGGCACAAATTAAAGAACAAATAGAAGAATTTCCAAAATACCTATCTCCATTAAAAGAACATTCCTTAAATTATCTAAAATACTCATCTTGTATAGACTTGAACGACACCATGCAGATAGCCCACGAACCTTGGAATGGTGTCTATAGTTTTGCAATCCGTCTTTTTCCACCTTCCAAAAAAAGTTGGATAAGCAACTATCAGAAGAAATTTGGACTTGTTATTCCTAAATTCTACAAAGATTTTTTACTTATATGCAATGGCTGTAGTTTCTATGGAATAGACCTTTTTGGTTTACCGCCTTCTATTGTAAAGGAAAATGTATTAAATCGATTAGACCCTGAACCACTTGACTTATCAACGGCAAATATATGGTGGAAGAATGAATACAATAATACTACTGAACTCTTTCATTTTGGCGGAAGACAATATAGTGATGACGAAAATTTGGGATATTTTTTAGAAGGTAAAAGTAAAATCCTCGCTATAAAAAAAACCGGAGAAATACTGTTTAGTTGGGATACATTTTCAGATTTCTTGTACGACGAATTGAAAATTTCTGAGTCTATTATGAAAGAAGAAATTCCAGAGGACTGGTGGAGTTAATAGAGATTTCTTATTCAACTACCATGAAAAAAAGTTGATACAGAATAGAAAAATGACAAAACTTAAGAAAACTCTGCTCGATCGTTAAATAAAGAGGAGAGCATGAAAATAAATCTTCTATGGATTAGGGTTGACTGGATCAAGGTCTGTATCAGTATTGACACTTTCTATCCATTTTCATTCTCTGTGGTGAAGCGCCGTTTTTGCGCTTCATGGATGGCTAACGGGGCAGAAGAGTTGAACAAGAACTTTTAACTAAATGCAACCGATACTGAATGCGTTCACTCTAATAAATGAACAAAATTCTAATTTGCGAGGGTAATTAAGTGAAAAAAGCAATTAAAGTTATCGCATTAACATTAGGCTCACTTGCAATCATTATAGGCGGAATCATTTACGTGCTATTTTTGTTATTAACACCTAATCAATTCAACCAAGAGAAATGGTTAAATAAGCCTGCTGAAAGAGTCAATATGGTGGATAGTATGCTCTCGGAAGTGAGGTTAAGAGGAAAGTCTAAAACTGAAATTATAAAACTTCTTGGTGAGGAAGAAGAAAAGGTATATTTTAAGGAACTAAACAATCTTGTATATTATTTAGGTGACGAGCGGGGTTTTATGAGTATTGATAGTGAGTGGCTCGTAATTTGGTTTGATGATAAAGACAAAGTGACAGATTATGAAATTAAAACCGATTAACGATTAGCAGAGCTTTTAGGCAAGTAAGGTATAAAAAAAATCGTGAAAAAATCCACTTAAACGAACTTGTGCTTGAGTTGAAGAACAAGATACCGTATGAATGTTTTTTCCTTATTGAAAGTGGCTGGGGGGAGAGAAAATAAGTGTTTGAGCTTAGGTTGATCCACGGGTACATGCTGGTCAACTAAATAAGTACAATCGTCCATCATCCACCCGGGAAGAATATAAAAAAATCAAAAATAACTCTATTACGCAGAACGATAATTCCTAACCTTCTGGAAGGCAACCTAAGCAATATGTATCATAGAAATATCCGGTGATGTCAAATGGAAGACAATATACTGCTGATTAACGAACCGCCTTAGTGGAACGAAGGCTGGGCAACTTTTTGGCATCAGCGCATCCTCCGTGAAATGGATTTAACGAGCGGTGAAGCGATTGAATTTGCCAAACTGAATGCAGGTGTCGTGCAGCCATCAAGAACGGGAATTAACCCTTACTATTTAGGTATCAAGATTTTTGAAGATATTGAAGAGCGCTTTAATAACCCGACTGCGGAAATGAAGAGAAGGGGAGTTAAACCTGGCTCCGGTCGTGAAAAAATGTTTGAAGTTCGTGAAATTGAATCAGATATTTCATTTTTAAGGAACTACTTAACAAAGGATCTAGTTATGCGTGAAGACATGTATTTATTCCAGAAACAAGGCAAGGAATATAAGGTAGTAGACAAACAATGGGAACACGTACGAGATCAGCTCGTCAGTATGCGTGTCAATGGTGGCTTCCCGTATATAACCGTAAACGATGGGGATTACATGAAGAATGGAGAACTATACCTTAAGCACTGGTTTGAGGGAATTGAACTTGACCTGAAATATTTGGAGAAGGTTTTGCCATATGTTCATCAGCTATGGGGAAGAATCGTTCACATGGAAAGTGTCATCGAAGGCAGGGCAATGCTATTTACCTATGATGGGAAAGGGATACATCGTAAATATTTATAACAAAAAGGAAAGCCCGATTTCAATTAGAATTCGGGCTTTTCTTTTGGAACTCATCATTTGCGAAAAATCTGACCACAAAGCCATCTAAGCATGAAAGCTAACCGTGTCGTTTTTGCTTTTTCGTCAGATGAGGACAAGATCATAATACGAAAGGGCAGGATAGCTTAAGAAAAATAATATATACCCAAACAAATATGGTAAAATGAGGATATAAATTAAGGTGAATATTAAGGGAGAATGAGTAATGACAAAGAAGAAAAATGAAACGTTTGAATGGGTTAAATCCATATTGGGTGCTCTTGTAATAGCATTCATTATTCGCTCTTTTATCTTTACCCCCATTGTTGTTGACGGTGAATCAATGAATCCCACTCTCCAGGACAAGGACCGTATGGTTGTAATCAAAATTGGGGAACCGAAAAGATTTGATATTGTTGTGTTTCACGCCCCAGACGGTAGGGATTACATAAAACGTGTAATCGGACTCCCAGGTGACAGTATTGAGTATAAAAATGATGTTTTATATATAAATGGGAAGGCATACAACGAACCTTATTTAGAAAAATATAAGAAAAGACTTAATGATGAAACTTTAACATACTCTTTCACTTTAAAGGAGACCGCTGTAGGTAGTGATACTGTCCCTAAAGATAGTTTGTTTGTAATGGGAGATAACAGAAGGGATAGCAAAGACAGCCGTGATATTGGAGCGATACCCATAGAAAAGGTAATAGGGACAACAAATGTTGTTTATTATCCAATAAAAGAAATTAAAATCGTAAATAACTAATTGCTGCTTATGCATATTGTTGGACTGGTCTCTTCTATAAAACCATCGGGTGCGTTGACCAGGAAGGGTTAACCACCTTTTTTTGTTGAATTCCTGTATTAAAGCTAAGATTGTGAAAAAATGCACTTAAACTAATGGGTGCGATAATTTAAGAAGGTCTGTAAAACATAAATGTAAAATGTGACAGAGGATGAAATAAATAAGTTACGGAATTCGAATACTTTTGGGTCTTTTAATATTTGCGATATTATCTATTATTATCAATTTGACTTTCACATGTGATAGTAAACTATACTCTATTTTAATCGGTTTGGCTGTATTTATTTCTGTTATTACCGTAAATGTCACTGCAAACTATAAAAACAAGCCTAAAAAGTAAGGTGATATTTTGTTGAATCCCTTATTAAACAAGCGATGCAGTTTAGTTGAAGAAGGTTAATTAAGACTGGCACAGAATCATTATGTATATAAATATACAGGGAATTGGCCAGTCTATGTCAACGAGAGGCAACTGTTGGGATAATGCCCCGCAAGAATCATTCTTTGGCCATCTTAAGGACGAGGTACATTATAAATCCGCTAGAACCTTGAACGAATTGAAGTCAAAAATAAATCATTATATGGTTTACTATAACAACTACCGCTATCAGTGGAATTTAAAAAAGATGACCCCTATTCAATATAGGAATCATCTTCAAGCTGCTTTACCTCTTTTTTTATAGTGTCCTTGACATAGGTGCCAGTTTACCAGCCACCTCACCCTTTGTTTTTAGCTAATTTTTCACGATCTTCTGCCAATGGCGGCTGCTCTAACCAGCCGTTTTTAATCATTAAATCCATCCACTCTTTTCCTATCTTTGCATCATCGGAAATGGCTGACAGGTATTTTGGTGTCAAATCTCTTCTCGGTGAAGAGGCCCAGCCCGTACCGTAATAAATCATTGCGGTAGAAAATAAGAAACCTGTATGAAACATCATTAACTTATCTGAGAAAGGTGATGAAGTTGAATCCGTAATTTCCGCATCAAGCGTAGGC
>NZ_FOYF01000009.1 GCF_900115925.1 Bacillus sp. cl95
AGCCGAAACCGTCTTTCAGCTTTTCCTCATGAGAGGAAAAGGATTATCCGGTATTAGCTCCGGTTTCCCGAAGTTATCCCAGTCTTACAGGCAGGTTACCCACGTGTTACTCACCCGTCCGCCGCTGATATCAGGGAGCAAGCTCCCATCAATCCGCTCGACTTGCATGTATTAGGCACGCCGCCAGCGTTCGTCCTGAGCCAGGATCAAACTCTCCGATAAAGAGTGAGATTAGCTCAATTACTAACTCTGGCAAGTTCCAGCAACAAAGTTACTTTCACTTGTTATTACTTGTTTGTTGACATTTTTGTTTGTTTAGTTTTCAAGGAACAATTTCGTTCGTCACTCAGAAGCGACTTTATTATATTAACAGTTTGTTAAGCTTGCGTCAATAACTTTTTTGAAGTTTTTTTCTTGCTAGCTAACTCGCTGTAACAACATTTAATAATATATCACCTTTAAATCTTCGATGCAATAGCAATTCTTCATTTTTATCGCAAACTATTAAAGAATAATAATTCTAACTTATCATTTAACTCCCTCCTCATTTTGACCCGCAATCAAACTCCCTTCTTAAGATCGACATTACATGGAGGGACTCATACCCATCCCTAGATAGCAAACACTCTCTCAATGTTCCTTCTATAACAAAACCCTGACTTTCATAAAGGTGAATTGCTCGAGAGTTCCCTACTTTCACATCTAACCATAATCGGTTTGCATCGAAATCACGAAACACCCAATCTTTTAGAAGCTTAAACGCCTCTTTTCCATACCCCTTTCCTTTTGGCCCTATCGTTATCCGGATTAGCTCCACACTTTTGTTCGGATTCATTACTCCACCCAAAATTACGTAACCAACTACAGAATCACCAAGAATCCTATCCTCTATTATGAAGTGCATCATATCTTTGTTTCTTAATGATTCTACATGCTACTCCTTTGCCCACGGAATAATATAACAAGAGTTTTCTTCTAACAATTCTAGTCCGCATACAAAATCCATGTCTTCCATTCTCGTTTCCCTTAATCGAATTACGTTACTTTCTCAGAACATCTAAATCCCGCCCTATAAAATATTACATATATTCTTCAAGGTCATTATTAGGAATTCCTTTCGTAATTTCAACTTTACTAATTCAAAAAAGCGCCCCTAAAAGGGACGCTTCAACTATATTATTTATGTCTCATTAATGGGAATAACAGAACATCACGGATTGACGGTGAATTTGTCAGCAACATCACTAGACGATCGATACCGATACCAAGTCCACCTGTTGGCGGCATACCGTATTCAAGAGCTTCGATAAAGTCATCATCCATTTCATGCGCCTCATCATTACCTTGCTCACGTTCTTTTAATTGCGCCTCAAAACGTTCACGTTGGTCAATCGGGTCGTTTAGCTCTGTGAACGCATTTGCGTGCTCACGTCCAACGATGAATAATTCGAAACGATCAGTGAATCGTGGATCCTCATCGTTTTTCTTAGCTAAAGGAGAAATCTCAACTGGGTGTCCGTAAATGAATGTTGGCTGAATAAGCTTATCTTCAATTTTTTGCTCAAAGAACTCATTTACAATATGACCATACTGCATATGCTTGGTAATTTCTACACCGTGTTCATTCGCAAGTTCACGCGCTTCTTCAACGCTCATTTCCTTCCAGAAATCTGCACCTGTGTATTCCTTAATGGCATCTACCATATGAAGCCTCTTCCACTCAGGCTTTAGATCAACAGTGTATTCACCATAAATAACCGTAGTAGTACCCAGTACTTCTTGAGCAATATGAGCCACAAGGTTTTCAGTAAGCTTCATGATATCACGGTAATCAGCGTAAGCTTCATAAAGCTCTATCATCGTGAACTCTGGATTATGACGAGTTGACACGCCTTCATTACGGAAAACACGGCCAATTTCATAAACCTTTTCAAGACCACCGACGATTAGACGCTTTAAATGAAGTTCAATTGCAATACGCATGAATAATGGCATATCCAGAGCATTATGGTGTGTATTGAATGGGCGAGCTGAAGCCCCACCAGCAATGGAGTGCATCATTGGTGTTTCCACTTCTAAGTAGCCATGATCATCAAGGTAGCGACGCATAGATTGAATGATAAGACTTCTAGAGATAAAGGTCTTTTTGCTTTCTTCACTCATGATTAAATCCAAATAACGCTGACGATAGCGTTGCTCAACGTCCTTAAGTCCATGGAACTTATCTGGCAATGGACGAAGAGCTTTAGTCAGAAGTTCAAAACTGCTTACTTTAATAGAAAGCTCTCCAACTTGTGTCTTAAAAAGTGTACCTGTAACACCAACGATATCGCCTAAATCAGCAGAATTAAAAATACCGTACTGTTCTTCACCGACTGCATCTTGACGAACATAAATCTGAAGTTTACCTGTCAAGTCTTGAACATGGGCAAAACCAGCTTTACCTTTACCACGCTTTGTCATTAAACGACCCGCGATGGTTACAGAAACAGCTCGTCCATCAATGTCTTCTTTTTCTAATTCGCCGTACTGACTGATTAGTTCTGCTGTATCGTGCGAACGCTCAAATCTTTTACCAAACGGATCAAGACCACTTTCGCGCATAGCATGCATTTTTTCGCGTCTTACTTTCAGTTGATCATTTAATTCTTCATGACTCATTGCACTCAACTCCATTTTCGTTTCTTTTATGTAAAGCGTCTATCGCTTTGATCAAGCAAAGTTCATTCACATACTATAATATTTTACACAAACTCTTAAAATCACACATCATAAATGTTTGAAATAGAATAAAAACTGCCAGTTTTCCCACTGGCAGTTTCTTCTTGTATGAATCGTATTATAGAAAAAGAGCAGTATGATGTCAATTGTTACCCGACATTCACACCGTTTTCTTCTAATTCTTTCGCTTCTGATTCTACAACTAGCTCAGAAAGCAAGTTTACAAGATCATCGCGTGTGTTACACTCGTTGATGCCATTTCTTACCTTGGCATTTCCACGGATACCTTTTAAGTACCATGCAGCATGTTTTCTCATTTCACGAACTGCTACATTTTCATTCTTCAATGCAATGAGGCGGTCTAAATGAAGCGTACATACATCGATTTTTTCACGTACAGTAGGCTCGTCTGCAAGCTCACCCGTTTCAAGGTACTTAACGGTACGATAGATCATCCAAGGATCTCCTAGCGCCGCTCTTCCGATCATGACGCCATCTACACCCGTCTCTTCAAGCATACGTTTCGCATCTTGAGGAGTTTGTACGTCACCATTCCCGATAATAGGGATATTAACGGATTGTTTCACTTCGCGAATGATATCCCAGTTGGCTGTTCCTTCGTACATTTGTACCCGAGTACGACCATGAAGAGCAATAGCTTTACCTCCAGCTCGCTCTACAGCTTGCGCATTTCTCACTGCGAAAATGTGTTCAGAATCCCAACCCATACGCATTTTTACTGTAACAGGCTTATCAACAGCGTCTACAACTGCCGAAACCATTTCATAAATCTTATCTGGATCTAATAACCATTTAGCTCCTGCATCACATTTCGTAATCTTCGGAACCGGACAACCCATATTAATATCGATGATATCTGCATTTGTGTTTTGGTCCACAAATTTCGCCGCTTCTACCAAAGTAGATCTTTCGCCACCGAAAATCTGCAGGCTTAGAGGTTTTTCTCTTTCATCGATGTAAAGCATGTTCATCGTTTTTTCATTTTTTAAAATGATCCCTTTATCACTAACCATTTCAGCACATACTAGCCCTGCCCCAAACTCTTTTACCGTTAAACGGAAAGCAGAGTTACATACACCAGCCATCGGCGCTAGTACTACTCGGTTCTTCATGACAATATCTCCAATTTTCAGCATGAAGCAACCCCCTTAATTCCAGTATGAAAAAAAATGTATATAACCTAAACCGACTTCTTTTCGAAGAAGCTTCATTTTCTATTCTTCCGGTGGAGTTAATTCCTTTAAACTTACTCCAAGACTATCAGCAGCCAATCCAATAAGCTCATCTGAAGGCATTCGATTGCCTCTTTCAATTTCACCAAGGATTGATACCGAGACACCTAACTTTCTCGAGAAGCTTTCTTGAGTATAACCTTTTAGCTTTCGATAAGCGCGAATACGTCTTCCCCATTTTTCCGCTTCCATATCCGAACTCCTTCTTTGTCATGTATATGGTCTAAATAGAATTGAACGGGTTTATCTAAATTCGGAATTTGAATGTCTTGATTCATCTCTAATAACGGAATCAGGACGAAACCTCTTTCCAACATACGAGGATGTGGAACAAAAAGCTTCTCTGTTTCAATATTTTCTTGATTATACAACAGAATGTCAAGGTCTATTGTTCGAGGACCCCATCTAACCAACCTTTTTCTTCCAAGCTGCAACTCTATTTCTAAGCAAACTTCCAGTAATTCTTCTGCACTTAAGTCAGTCAAAACTTGAATTACCATATTAAGAAATAAGTCTTGGTCTTCATACCCAACAGGATCCGTTTCATAGACAGAGGAATTATTTACCAAACGAATTTTTTCATGTTCATTAAGTAGTTTAATAGCTTCTAAGAGGGTTTGAACGCGGTCTCCCATATTGGCACCGAGTGAAATGTAAGCTTCATTCTTCATTCTATCTACCCCTTGTGATTTCGACCGCTACCGATTTATAGTGACCAGGGATTGGCGGATCTGGCTTGATGACTTTGACAGTTACTTCGATAACTGCAGCAAATTCCCCTAAAACATTTGAAGCAATTTTTTCAGCGACTGCTTCAACCAGTTTAAATGGCTCACCCTCGGCTACTTCCTTACAAACTCGGTATAGCTCACCATAGTTTACTGATTCGTTTAAGTCGTCCGTTTCCCCCGCCTTCTTCAAATCAGCGGTGACGACCAAGTCGATTACAAAGCGTTGACCGAGACGGGTTTCTTCTGGAAATACACCATGATAACCGTAGAATTCCATCTTATTCACATATATTTTATCCACTGAAATCTCCCTTCCCCATCAGCGCATCCATCATCCTTGCCATCCGACTCATCTCTTTCACGTCATGTACACGAACAATCTGACAGCCTTTTTGAATTCCGAAGCAAACAGTAGCTCCTGTCCCCTCCATCCTTTCTTCTACTGGCAGGTCGAGCACCTTTCCTATCGTAGATTTACGGGAAGTCCCTAACAGAACGGGATAACCAACAGCCACAAACTTGTCCAAGTACCTCATCATCTCTAGGTTCTGCTCCGTGTCCTTCACAAAACCGATACCAGGGTCTAGAATAATTTTATCATCCGTTACACCTGCATTTTTACAGATAGCAATGCTTTCGAATATGTCGTTCATGACATCTCTCGTGAAATTCTTATAGTCACGATTTTGGCGATTATGCATCAAGATGATCGGAGCATTCATTTCCGCAGCGACATGCGCCATCTGAGGGTCTGCTTTTGCTCCCCATACATCATTAATAATATGAGCCCCGGCAAGCAACGCTTGTCTTGCTGCCTCCGCTTTATAAGTATCAATGGATATAGGTACATCCACACTTTCAGATACAGCTCTTACAATTGGTAGGATGCGCTCGAGCTCTTCTTCTAATGGGACTGGAGCTGAACCTGGTCTTGTAGATTCACCGCCAATGTCAATGATATCAGCTCCATCAGCAACCATTTGCCTTGCATGAGCGACAGCACTGTCAATTCTGTTATAATGACCACCATCTGAAAACGAATCCGGAGTGGCGTTAAGAATACCCATTATTATAGTTTTCTTACCATAATCTATTGTATGTGATCCACAATGAATCACCGTGTCATATCCATTATCCATCATAATAGTTCCTCCTTCAGTTGTCGCCTGCTATACAAATGTTGCGTAAGGTTACGATATTGGTTATGAAGCTCATTCACAAATCCACCAGCTCGTCCCACTTTTTTTCTATCTTTGAAAGCCGAAACAGCCACTACTTCTTGAATCGAGTTTGTGAAGAATATTTCATCAGCATCAGTTGCTTCTTCTGGTAAAAAAAAGCCTTCGATTACCTTTATGCCATTCTTTATGGCAAGTTCTAGGATTAACTGTCTCGTTACCCCATCCAATATTCCTGTATCTACTGATGGAGTGTACAATATCCCATCCTTCAACCAGAACAAATTAGAGACAATCCCTTCCGCAAGATATCCTTCTGAAGTGAGGAAAACTCCTTCTATTTTTGGATCCGCTCCTATTTCTCGTTTTGCCAATAGGTTATTTAAGTAGTGATGAGATTTCAGCCTCTTGGCACCTTCTGGCGTATTCCTCGGCAAAGTGAGCATGACAGCCTCTTTTTCAGTCAGATCAGAAGCAGGCGGCAAGGGCTTAGCAAAGACAATGGTAACAGGTTTAAGATAAGGCTCTGTTTGCAGTCCAATTTCTCCTGCACCAGCAGAGACATTAAATCTAATGTATGCATCTTGATAACCATTCGCATTTAAAAGCTGGCTAACTAATCCCTCAACTTCTTCACGAATGAATTCTTTTTTGATATCAAGCACGCTCAATCCTTGATTCAACCTTTCCAGGTGATCATCGAGCAAAAAGCAATGGCCGTCATAGACTCGAAACGTTTCAAATAATCCCACCCCATATAAATATCCATGATCAAAAGGTGAAATCATCGCTTTTTCTTTTTCAACAAGCTTTCCATCAAGTAGTATGAACATGCGATTATCTCCCTGCCGTATCTACAGATGCAACCTTATCTATATTCGCGTATTGAAGGATGAAATTCCTTAATAGCTCCTTACCAGATTCAGTCATGATAGATTCGGGATGAAATTGCACCCCTTCAACCGGAAGTGTCTTGTGACGAATTGCCATAATTTCCCCTTCCTTTGTCCACGCGGTCACTTCCAGACAATCTGGCAGAGACTCATTTTTAACAATAAGCGAATGATACCTTGTCGCTAAAAAAGGGTTTTTGATGCCATTGAAAATAGTTTTTCCATCATGATGCATCGGTGATGTTTTACCGTGCATGAGCCGCTCGGCTTGTACTACTTTAGCGCCAAATGCTTGAGCGATAGCTTGCTGACCAAGACAGACACCAAAGATCGGAATTTTCCCAGCAAAGTAAGTAATGGCCTCCAAGCTAATGCCCGCTTCATTGGGACTACACGGTCCGGGCGAGATCATCAAGAACTTTGGCGACAGTTCCTCGATTTCCTGTATGGAGATTTCATCGTTTCTTTTTACTACTAACTCCTCACCCAACTCACCTAAGTATTGAACAAGGTTATATGTAAAAGAATCATAGTTATCAATCATTAAGATCATGTGAATCACCCGCTTCTGCAAGATCTTTCGCTTTCCAAAGGGCAAGTGCCTTTTTCAACGATTCTTTGTATTCATTTTTAGGATGGGAGTCTATTACGATACCGGCGCCTGCTTGGACATGAGCCTTTTGATCTTTCACAAGCATTGTACGGATAATGATATTTAACTCCACGTCATCATTATATCCAATCCAGCCTAAAGAGCCTGTATACGGACCTCTTCTGACAGTCTCAAGTTCATCAATAATCTCCATCGTCCTGATCTTTGGAGCTCCCGTAATCGTACCACCAGGGAACACAGCATCTATCAAATCAATATTATTTTTATCAGGGCCGATTTCACCCCGTACGTTCGAAACAATATGCATCACATGTGAGTACTTTTCGATGACCATGAACTCATCTACCTCTACTGTTCCATAGCGGCATACTCTCCCTAGATCGTTTCTTTCCAAATCAACGAGCATGACATGTTCAGCTCGCTCCTTCTCATTTTCTATTAGCTCATTAGCCAATTGCAAATCTTCTTGTTCGTCTCTTCCTCGCGATCTTGTACCTGCAATAGGTCTTGTACTGACAACATCGCCTTTTTTCTTGATTAACAATTCAGGTGAGCCGCTCACGAGCTGAAATTCAGGTGTATGGAAATACCCCATATACGGAGAAGGATTTAAAATGCGCAGTTTTTCATACACATCTATCGCATCTACCGCCAAATCTTTCGTTTGCCTCACAGAAAGGTTGACTTGAAAAACATCACCTTGTGAAATATAGTGTTGAATTTTTTCCACCGCAGACATGAATTCATCTTCACTTAGAGAAACCTCCAGTGAATCATTCATGTTTTCATTTCGAAGAGGGACTGAAGAAGCCTGTTCTGCATCAGTCCATAACCTTTCCCACTCTTTTACTCTATCGTCTATCAATGAATCATTTCCATCGTACAAGAACATGAGCCAAAGCTCATTCGTTTCATGGTCAAAAACAAACCATTCATCATGCAACATGAAATAAATATCAGGAATTAAGAGGTCGTCCTTCGAAAAATCAGGAAGCTTCTCTATGTAACGAGCATAATCGTAGCTGATAAAACCAATGGCTCCACCTTGAAAGTCAGGGAACCCCGGCAAGGCTTCTACCTTATAGTCCTTCATCCATTCCTTCAATAAGTGCAGCGGGTTACCCTTGAACGTTATGGATTGACCATTACTTTTGATTTCCAATTCATAATCACGACCAATTGCAGTCACTTCTGGAGTGAACGCTGCCATACTATAACGCCCACCCCTTCCACTTTCAAAGAAAACATGATAACTATGATTTTCCGCTATCTTTCGGTATTGAGGAAAAAAGCGGGATATAAGATAAGGAATTTTTTTCGCATAAAGGTTTTTTTTCGTCAAGGAAGACACTCCCTCTTGTTTTAATACTATTATCATACATGAAGATGGTTTGAGTTTCATTTTTCCACATTAATTTCATGCTAAAAGTGCAATTCCACAGTGATCACATTAAAACAAAAAAGCGCCAGACTCAACGAGTCAACAGCGCTAGTTCAATCATTCTGTTTCAAATTGATAAAGCGGTGTACTTAAATATCTTTCCCCATTACTAGGAATAACCGCTAAAACTTTTTTACCTTTTCCAAGTTCTTTAGCAACTTCCAAAGCTGCGTATATCGCTGCACCGGAAGATATTCCGCCTAGAATACCTTCTTCCTTAGCTGCTCGACGGGCGTATTCAAATGCTTGTTCGTTCTGCACTTGAATGATTTCGTCATAGATCTCTGTATTAAGAATTTCTGGGACAAACCCTGCACCGATTCCTTGGATTTTATGAGGTCCCGGCTTACCTCCAGACAATACAGGAGAATCAGTTGGTTCAACCGCATAAACTTTCAAGTTAGGATACTTTTCACGAAGTACCTCGCCAGCACCTGTGATTGTTCCGCCAGTACCGATACCTGATACGAAGGCATCGAGCTGTTCTCCCATTTGTTCAACAATTTCAACACCTGTTGTCTTACGATGAATTTCGGGATTTGCTTCGTTTTTGAATTGTTGCGGCATGAAATAGCCATTTTCTTTTGCTAATTCCTCAGCCTTACGGATCGCACCACCCATCCCTTCAGGACCAGGAGTCAAGACAAGTTCTGCACCATAGGCGCGCAATAAGTTCCGACGCTCAACACTCATTGTTTCTGGCATAACTAAGATGGCTTTATAGCCTTTTGCTGCAGCAACCATCGCCAAACCAATTCCTGTATTTCCGCTCGTAGGTTCAATGATCGTAACACCCGGTTTAAGATTGCCGTTTTGTTCTGCTTCTTCAATCATGGCAAGGGCAATTCGGTCTTTTACACTGCTTCCTGGATTCATATATTCCAACTTCAAGTATACATCCGCGCTGTTTTCATCAACGAGACGGTTTAACTTAACAATCGGTGTTTGACCAATTAACTCTGATATCGAATTTGCTATACGAACCATTCTTACCACTCCCTATTATTCCGAGTATTTTCATTGGTTTTATTAAAATTTACCAATTACCATTGTAGTTGTCAATTAATTAGTACTGTTTTTATACAGTAAAAAGGCATGGAGAGGGAGGATTATTTTAATACGTCCAAACTCTACTCTTCTCTATATAGATATGAGCAAATACCCTCATTTTTAACCATATGAAAAACACGGGAAACAATTCCCGTGTTTTTCATTTTTTATTCTTTTTTACCATAAAACCAATCGACTTTCGCTTCATCCCAGAATGTTCTAGCCGTAACTGGTGACTTCATTTGTTCTAAAGCGAGTTGACGTCTTATTTGATTTTTCACTTCTTTGAATTCATACTCTTGTCCATCTACTTTTTCATGGAGCTTAATAATTGCATATCCTTGTTCTACTTTAAGCGGCTCGCTCCATTTTCCAGCCTTTAGTTTCTTGGCCGCCTCAATATACTCAGCTGGATAGCGTTCGTCGTCTGCATTAACAAATCCAATTTCGCCGCCCTGATTCGCTGAGAATTCTTCAATCGATTTTTCCATAGCGAGGGCTGCAAAACTTGATCCTTGGGATAGCTCTTTTGTCGCCTGCTTCGCTTCACTTTTCGTTTTCACGATCAAGTGGGATAAATGATAAGAAGTAGGAACTCTGAATAAATCTTTGTTCTCTTCATAGTATTTGGCGATTTCCTTTTCAGATACAGCTACATCCTTGGTCAATAATTCTTCAAGTAATATGCTGTTCTTAATTTTCCGCTTCCACTTCTTTTCATCATCAGCGTTTTCATGTTCAGCGGAAGCGTACATCGTCTGAACCATCTTTAGTTCTCTTTCAATTTCTTTCTCAGATACCTTAATATCATACTTATCTGCAATTTCTTCAATTACCTGTTGATCAACCAAGTCACGCAAGACATCTTTTCCGTACCTTGCTTCAAGTTCCATTAACCATTCCTGTCTCGTTACTTCCTTATCTCCGACAGTGGCTACCACTTCTTCACCCAATTTAGTGTTCCATGTTGTTTTAGATTTTGACAGGAAAAAGGCTACGGTAATGCAATTGAGCATGACAAGACCTGCGACTAACAGCCATAACTGCTTTATGTTCACCCTTGTCCTCCCCCATTTGACCTCTATTTCGTCTGTTGCTTTAGCTCTTCAAGTTCTTCTTTTGTGTACTGATATTTCTCATTACAAAAATGACAGTGAGCTTCCGCTTTTCCATCTTCATCTATCATAGCTTGAATTTCTTCTTCCCCTAAACTAATGATAGCGTCTGCAAATCGTTGCTTTGAACATGTACATTGGAAGGAAATAGGCTGAGTTTCAAGAATCTTTACTTGCCCTTCCCCTAAAACTGCTGCCAATATTTCCTCAGGTGTCAATCCTTCTTGAATCATTTTTGAAACAGGCTTAATCGTTTTCAATCTATCCTCAATGATCGTAATCGTTTCATCTTTGATTCCTGGCATCAATTGAATGATAAAACCACCCGCTGCAAGAATACTGTTATCTGGGTTAACAAGTACTCCGACACCTACAGATGATGGGACTTGTTCAGATGTTACAAGATAATAGGTAAAATCCTCACCGAGTTCACCTGATACAATCGGAACTTGACCTGAGAAAAAGTCTCTCATTCCAAGGTCTTTTACTACGGTCATCATCCCGTCTGTACCAACAGCTCTTCTGACATCAAGTTTTCCCTGTTCATTTAAGTCAAAATGAGTTTGTGGATTCGTAACATATCCGCGTACTTCACCTTTGGCATTGCTGTCCACAAGAATGTTCCCTAATGGACCGCCACCTTCTATCTTTATCGTAAGTTTATCTTCACCTTTTAACATTGCACCCATCATTACTCCTGCGGTCATTGCTCTTCCAAGAGCCGCAGAGGCAGTCGGCCAAGTATGATGGCGTCTTTGGGCCTCACCCACACTTGCTGTACTACAAACCGCATAAGCACGAATTTGTCCGTCATACGCGAGGGCTTTAACTAAATAATCGTTCATTCTTAAACCCCTTTCTAGTTGTGTGCTATTTCTTTATCATGTCCATATTTCGTTTATAGATAAGTTGTAATCCTTTTAAAGTTAAGAACGGATCGACAATATCAATGATATTCGATTCCTGTGCAATCAAGCTTGATAATCCCCCCGTAGCAATAACAGTTGGCTTTACATCGCTTTGGTCCATCATTCTTCTGACGAGACCTTCAACTTGTCCTACATAACCATACAAAATACCCGATTGCATAGCTGCAACGGTATTCTTGCCGATAACTCCATCTGGTCTGGCTATTTCAATTCTTGGAAGTTTAGCAGCACGAGAATAAAGTGCTTCTGTTGAAATATTAATACCTGGAGCAATTGCCCCTCCCATGTACTGCTTGTGTTCATTAATATAACAATAAGTCGTTGCCGTTCCAAAATCGACAATAATTAATGGTCTTCCATACTCCTGTATTGCCGCTACCGCATTTACAATACGGTCCGCCCCAACTTCGCGCGGATTCTCATACTTGATATCCAATCCAGTCTTGATGCCAGGACCAACGACTAGGGGTTTTACATGGAAATATTTTTGACACATTCTTTCTAACGCAAACATGATCGGAGGGACAACGGATGAGATAATAATACCGTCGATTTCCTCAAAAGAGAGCTGTGCGTGCTCAAATAAGGATCTGACAATCATACCGTATTCATCCTCAGAACGGTTCCGATTTGTTTCAATCCTCCAATGATGTTTTAATTCTTCACCTTTATATACACCTAAAACAATATTTGTATTTCCTACATCAAAAACAAAAATCAACATCATCACCACTTTATTGAAATTCATTCTTCTTTTACACTGCAAACATCATATCATAATTCATACAAAACATGTAAGAAAAGCGCAAGGGTCATCAGCACAAGCCAAAAACGCTTGGACTGCGAAAATAATCCATATCGACAAATTCGCCATATTCAGCAATGAAAAAAGAGCGCTCAGAGAAGCGCTCTTTCATATTATAGATCTTTATTTGCGTTAAGATCATCGATCGGTAGATTCTCTAGCGGTCTTTGCTCGCCAATTGATAACGGATCTTCATCTTTTTTTGCAGAGATGTTCACTTTCACATCATCTGTTTTAGACATCCTATATTCTAAAGAAGTACGGTCAAGCATTGCCCCTTTATCCCATAGATGTTTGATTTGTTCCGCATCAAGCGTTTCTACTTCAAGCAATGTATTAGCAATCAAATCAAGCTTATCGCGATTTTCAGTAATGATTTTTCTCGCTCTTTCGTAGCTCTCTTTAATAATACGTTGCATTTCTTGATCAATTTCAAATGCGATAGCATCAGAATAGTTCTGTTCATTGTGAAGGTCGCGTCCAAGGAATACTTGACCACCTTGCGCTTGGCCAAACTGCATTGGTCCGAGTTTATCACTCATACCATATTCAG
Organism: Bacillus sp. cl95; assembly: GCF_900115925.1. GTDB lineage: Bacteria > Bacillota > Bacilli > Bacillales > Cytobacillaceae > Neobacillus_A. Next base: position 13,283 of record NZ_FOYF01000009.1, read on the forward strand.
TGACCATTTTTCTCGCAATACCAGTAGCACGTTGGAAGTCATTGTGAGCACCTGTACTTACTTCACCGAACACAATTTCTTCAGCGACACGGCCGCCTAAAAGCCCAACAATCTTATCAAGCAATTCAGGCTTAGTCATAAAGTAACGGTCTTCTTTTGGAAGCATTACAGCATAACCACCAGCTTGACCACGAGGTACGATTGTTACCTTGTGAACCATATCTGCTTCATCAAGAACGAGTCCGATAACCGTATGTCCCGCTTCATGGAAAGCAACAATATTGCGTTCTTTCTTCGAAATGACACGGCTCTTTTTCGCTGGTCCAGCAATGACACGGTCTGTTGCTTCATCTAAGTCTTCTAATTCAATCTTTTTCTTATTTTGACGAGCAGCAACCAAGGCTGCTTCATTTAATAAGTTTTCTAAGTCTGCACCAGAGAACCCTGGTGTACGCATAGCAATACTCTTAAGATCGACAGTTTCATCTAAAGGCTTATTTCGCGCATGAACCTTTAGCACTGCTTCACGACCCTTAACATCTGGGCGATCAACCGTAATTTGACGGTCAAAACGGCCTGGACGCAATAACGCAGGGTCTAGAATATCCGGACGGTTTGTTGCAGCAACAATGATAATACCTTCATTGGCACCGAAACCATCCATCTCAACTAGTAATTGATTCAATGTTTGTTCACGTTCATCATGTCCTCCACCGAGACCAGCACCACGCTGACGGCCAACGGCATCAATTTCATCGATGAAAATGATACAAGGAGCATTTTTCTTAGCTGTTTCAAATAAATCACGTACACGTGATGCACCAACACCGACGAACATTTCAACGAAGTCGGAACCACTGATAGAGAAGAACGGAACTCCTGCCTCACCAGCAACAGCACGTGCAAGTAAAGTTTTACCTGTTCCTGGAGGTCCGACTAACAAGACACCTTTAGGAATGCGTGCACCAAGCTCTGCGAATTTACGAGGATCCTTAAGAAACTCTACTACTTCTACAAGCTCTTGCTTTTCTTCATCAGCACCAGCTACATCTTTAAAACGAACCTTCTTCTTATCTTCATTATATAGCTTGGCTTTGCTTTTGCCGAAATTCATAACTCGGCTGCCTCCGCCTTGCGCTTGATTTAAAAGGAAGAAGAATAGGATAAAGATAATGACAAACGGGATAATGCTTGTAAAGAATGTAACCCAACCGCTTGTTTCTTTAGCAGGCATTACATCTACCTTAGATTTTGCCTTATCAATGCGATCAAGCATTACATCACTATTTGGAATATAAGTAAGGAAATACTGATCCTTTTTGTATTCGTTGAGTTGCCCGCGCACCTCATAAACACCACGTTCAGGTTGCATTTGGAAAGTCTTTACGTCACCTGATTCTAGCTTTGTAACAAATTCATTATAGGTAAGGTGCTTTGTCGCTTCGTTGTTTCCATTAAAGAAGCTAACAACACCTATAATGACTAAAAATATCAATAAATAAAAGATGGTATTACGGAATATCCGATTCATCCCTTACCTCCTCCCACGGTCAGCAAACTATTTTAAATAGTATCATAGAAAATCATTCCAATTCAAGGAATTACACTTGTACACATAGCTTGGTGGCATGTTCTTGGATGTGCATGAAAACTAGTTTTATTCTTCGTCGTTGTTTGTATAAACTTCAGGTTTTAACACGCCTATATAAGGAAGGTTACGGTACTTTTCAATGTAATCCAAACCGTATCCAACTACGAACTCATCTGGACAGATAAATCCTACATAATCAGCTTCAATTTTTGATTTTCGGCCTGTAGGCTTATCCAGTAGTGTTACAATCTTAACGGAATTTGCTTTACGGTATTTAAATAAATCCGCAAGATAGCTCAACGTCAAGCCACTATCAATGATATCTTCCACAATTAAGATATCTCTGCCTTCGACTGAAGTATTAAGGTCTTTCAAGATTTTCACTTCGCCTGAAGAAACGAAAGCATTACCGTAGCTTGAAACATCCATGAAATCCATTTCAAGATAAGTATCCATTCTTTTCAACAAATCAGCCATAAAAGGCATTGCACCTTTCAATACTCCGACTGCTAATGGCAAGCGATCTTGATAGTCTTCTGTCAACTGAGCAGCAAGTTCTTTAATCTTTGCTTGAATTTCTTCCTCTGTAAACAGCACTTTTTCGATATCATTTTTCATCATTTCTTTTTTTGCCCCCTAGAAGATCGTTACTTGTTAGTTGTATGTAAAAAGGATATAACTATTAGCACATTTGTTAGTGTCTTCATAAGCTGACTTTTTCAAACCCGGTAACCAAAGAATCTTACCCTCCCCATTTGTGACAATGGGCCAACTTTCTCTCTCATTCAGCGGAATCTTTTGATCAATGAAAATGTCCTTAATTTTTCTAGTTCCTGCCATTCCTTTCAATGTCATTCTGTCACCATTTTGTCGAGAGCGAATGATGAATGGCTTTTTCATATCATGCATAGCAAAAATGGAAATTTTCGAATGAAGTGAAGGAACTGGATTATCCGTATATTCCATAGTTAAGCTTCGCCCATTTGGAAGTATGATTGTACCCGGCTCAGTCAATTCAAAACAATAAGCTTCTGACTTCTGCCCTTCTAAAATGAAATGGCCACGCTGATAGGAACGGATAATTTTTAAACCATTTGGAAAGTCGAGCGTTCCAGATGGCTGAGGTCTATGAAGCAAGGAAAGCGCTTGGTCAATATGTACAGCTGAAAGAGATGCGGGTTTTTCCTTATAAAGATAGTTTAATATTAGTTGAATACCTCTTCTTTGTAAAGGCATTGGCATCGCTGCAAATGTTTCGATATCCGCTGTAATACGACCATTTTCTCTTTTAATGATTACTGTATTCATTTTAAGAGCGGTTAATTCCTGCAGAAGTGCTTCATCTTCTTGTATCTCTTCACTAAATCGTTGAAAATGCTGATGAACAAGCGGGTTCTCTGACTTAAGAAATGGCACGACGTGTTTCCTAAACCGATTCCGACCATAGTATCCTTTTTCATTACTAGGATCGTTCCGAGGAGAAAGACCATGTTGGTCACAATACTCTCGAATTTCTTCCTTCGTCACATCCAACAACGGCCTAACAATATTCCACTCCTCAAACGAACGAATAAACGGTATTCCTGCACGCGCAGCTCCGGTACTCCCCCTCGTCAGTCTCATAAGAATGGTTTCGATTTGGTCGTCACCATGATGGGCAAGGGCTAGCCAATCGCATCCCCGCCTTTTCAGCACCTCTGCAAAGAAAGCGTATCTGCATTCTCTTGCCGCGACTTGAGAGCTTTTTCCGGTAGCAGCAATAACTTCTGGTACATTTATTTGTGCCATTTCAAAAGGGATACCTCTTTGTTCACAATAGTCTTTCACATACACCGCATCAGCAAACGATTCTTCACCGCGAAACATGTGATCTACATGGGCGGCCACAAGTGAAATGTTCCACCTTTTTCGATTTTCATTAAGAAAATGAAGTAAGGCCATCGAATCTGGCCCACCAGAAACGCCTACGACGATTCGTTTATCTTCAAAAGAAAAGTTGTGTTGCTTTACAAATTTTTTGAGATTAGTTTCAAACATGATTCCAACTTCCTTAAAAAGGTATACATTCTTTACCCTCAGTTGTTCAATAAAAAACGTACCCACTATTCCTATTGTTTAGTTGCTGATTTAAATATATACGATTACATTGTGAATTGGTTTCATATTTTTTAAATTCCAGCTCTCTTAATGCTTAGTGTTGACTTTTATGAGCTATGGTAGAGAAAATCCACTCGCTTTCCTAATCCCAACCGACAAGCCTCCTCGGTCATTCCTCGCTGCGGGGTCTTTACAGTCCGTTTTTCCGAAGGAGTATAGCGGGTTCCCTACTTACAACTATTAATAGTGTCATTTAAAAGAGCTTAATTCAAAGAACTTGTCCAAAAATATATAAAGCGTAGAAAAGAGAAATAATTGCTACAATTAGTAATGTCTCAGCGAATCCACCTTTTTTCTTTTTCTGAACAACCGTTGTTCGAGTTTGGTTATTAGTAACTTGTGCCGCAGTATGATTCCTTTGGACCCGGCTTGCGTTTGTTTGTTTTGTGGCAGGAGCAACTCTAGCTGCTGGTTTCGGATTCATCAATGCTACCAAATCACTTCTCATCTGCGAGGCATGAGTATAGTGCCCTTGCAGTGCTTTTAAGATGATACCTTCGTAAGGCTTAAGTTCAGGCTTTTGCCTAATCGCAGCACTCAATTGAGTAAAACCTCCAGTTGTTTTTTGAAAACGGTTCGGATAGGCGGTATTGATCATCACCATCGCTAAAGCAAATAAGTCGTAACCAGGGTCTGCTTTCCGTGAGCCTAATCCCCAGTAACCTCTATCATAAAATTCGGTGAATTCCTTGATGGCACGACCTTGTATGGTCGTTCCCCCTACATCAATACAGCGGATTCGGGGTGGCGGTCCTGTAACAATTAAATTCTCTGGCTTTAAATCACCGAATATCCAACCATTTTGATGAAGTTTGTCCAAGTCAGAAAGAAGTTGAAGAAGTAACACGCTTGTCCACGATTTCCCTTTATGCCCTAAAAAGCTTAAGAAATCTCGCCCTTCTAAATATTCCATTACATAGAATGATATATTTCCAGTACTTTTCTGCCAATCATCCACATCAAGTAAAGAAGGTCCAAGGGCAGACCCCTGGACCTTTGCAAAGGATTTTAATACATTCACCTCAGATGTAATAGACATGCCATTGTCACTCATTTTCAAAGCGACATGCTGATTTTTGTACTGGGCAAGATAGACGACCCCATTTGCCCCGAATCCCAATTGCTTCAGAATCTTGTAACGGTTTCGATGCCACTTTCCCTCTATAATAGTCCCTGGGCTAACACTACATTGACTCTTCAAAGAATGATTCATCATCACGTGAAAGAAGGCTCCTTAAAGAACGTTTTTGTTGGAAAGAAGAAATAGCTTCCTTAATGGCAGGTCCCGTTGGTGTTATGCCACCGGTCGTTAATTTCGGAAATATGCTTGTCAACACTTCGAGCCTAGGTGTCCAATCCAGCAATTTTTCGACATCATCCCTTTTCCCGGGAAATACGTAAACAGAGAACTGGTTTTCTCCTGATCTCGCATTTAAGCTAAGCGACAAGTCTAAAAGTGCTTCTTTAACTGTTTGCAGTTTGTGTTTCATGCTCGCACTCGTATCGACAAGAATCAACACTTCAAGGTCTACCTTCTCACCCAATTCATCGACAACTTCCATGACTTCGCCTCTTTTTTCTGGCGGAAGGTCTTCAACAGTTTGTGAACGTCCAAGGATTTGTTGGAGTTCTCGATTAACGACTCCTTGGATGGTTTGTGTCATAGCTTTTCGAGTGACCATTTGTACGGTATGTGCCAACTGTTGTGCGTATACTACCTGGCTTACTCCTCCGCCAGACAGGGCTATGTCTTCAATTTCCTTTAACCCTTGATCATCAATGACATCTTGCTCCATCACACCAATGACATTTACAGTAATCCCTTGTTCATGTGCAAGGGCTGCCATTGCAATTGGATCTTCCCCTTGATTGGAACAGCCGTCTGTTAACAATAAGATTTGACGAATCTTCCCTACATGCATACAAAATCCCCCTCTACGCTTCGAATTGTTACCATTTTCGACGGTTCGTGGGGGATTTATACCTATACTTCTGAATTGTTGCTTCTTTTTACTTCAATTTGCATTCATTCTATTATTATGCGCGCTTCTTCATATTTTGGACAGGGATGGTGGCCCATCTTGGAGTATTATGCTTGATTTTTGAAACGACCACTGTCATATCATCTTCAATACTACCTGAACGAGATCTTATCACTTCTTCCATGATTAAATCTGCGACTTCTTGCGGATCTTCCGTTTTAAGTTCGTGTATCTTCCTCTTCATCCACTGGTCAAAGTTTTCTACATGCTTGGGTCCCTCAAATACACCATCACTCATCATAATAAGCAAATCGCCGGCTTTTAACTGCTCACTTACAACATCCACCTCAAAATCCTGGAGGATACCAATCGGCAAATTGCTTGCCTGTATTTTGACTACCTTACTTCCCCTTTTAATAAAGCTAGGTGTGGACCCAATTTTCAGGAATTTCGCTCCGGCATTTTGAAGATCGATCATGGCTAAGTCCAAAGTCGAGAAAATTTCATCGGTTGTCCTTAATGAAAGGATCGAATTAATCGATTTAATAGCCACTTTTTCTTCAATACCCGACTGCAATATCTTTTGTAATAACTGCAATGTTTCTGTACTCTCATAGTGAGCCCTTTCACCGTTACCCATTCCATCACTGATGGCAATTGCATATTTGCCTCCCCCAAGTTCAATCGTCGAGAAGCTATCCCCTGAAACAAAACCGCCATCTTTCGCGGCATGTGCTACGCCTGTTTCAACAACAAAAGCCTTGGCTGAGTGGAAGGTAACATGACAGAAACCATTAGGAAATGTAGCACAGTCTTCTGCACTTACCACAATCGTTTCATTTAAAATATCCGATAACATCGGAGCTATCAGTTTTTCACATTCTCCATGTCCATTACAGAACGGTATCGTCATATCAATATCGACGCTGCCTTGCTCAAGATTATATATCTCCACATGTTCAATATGGACGCCACAACTTTGCAATGATTCAAGAATTTGTTCCTCTTGCTTGTGCAAATTTTCGCGTTCACGCTGAATTTCCTTGGCAAAGTCGCCCATGACCTCTGATACTCCTAATAACTGGTCGGCAACAAGACGTCTGCTCTCTTGAACTTGTTTTTTCAATTTCAAATTAGCTTGATAGACGGTTAATTCCTGATGCACGGCTTCGGTTACCTTCTTAGACCTTGTACAATATTTATCCCATTCTCTGCTTAGACGAGCAGGTATCACTCCATTATTTTGATCCATTTCTAGCATAATTTCTTTCATATAGTCATATGTTGTATTAAAATTCCTTGTCCAACAATGTTCTTTTTTAAAGCATGTCTGACAAGTCTTTTCTGTAATGTTGCTCATGTGGTAATCAAGCTCGCGAAGATGTTCATCATCTTCGGTTGGAACATCATACTGAGAGAAGCTCTTAGAAAGTGCTTCAAAAACATTTGAAAATTGAGATACTCTTTGAGCGGTAACGTCACGCATTTTACGCATAAACTTTTGTTGTTCCGCTGCATATTCGGGTGTACCAGGAATATTTCGAGCCAGCCTTGCCGTTAAAGAAACAGGTGTCAGCAAAAATAATATAACTGCAACTGAACTTTCCATAAGCGCAATAGAAATGGACCCACTGCCTTCACCATACATTGCTATTAAGAGAGTTGCGATGAACAATCCAATCGCTACACCAATTTTTTTGCCTTCCTTCAAAAGACCACCGAGTACTCCAGAAAAGGCAAGAAGACTCATGTGATAAAGGCTTGATACACTTGCAAGGCTAAAGATGAGACCTGTTACCACACCAACTGTTGAACCGACTGTAGCACCCGCAACGAGTGAGAAAAGAAGGACAAGATAACGTGACATGATATGTTCAACCGATAAATCATATACAGACCATCCGATTGTGCCGGTCATGACTGAAGCCAGCATGATGATGATACATACAATTTCTTCCGTCTTAAGTGGCTGCCTTCTTTTATTAAAAGCAAGAAGCGGTATGCTCTGGAGGAAAATAAGGGTCAAAATAAAACCAAGACTCGCTTCAACCCCCGCCATCATCCCATCATAAAGACTAAGACTATTGGTCAAAATATAGGGTTCCACCAATTTCCCGACTAGCAAGATTGCACTCACATAAAATGGAAGGGCACGCAGTTCATTCTTCAACCATTTTTTTGATATCCTAAAACATAACAAGAACACAAAGGTCACACTGAAAGCCGAAACAGCGTTTGTCATCGATAAGGTAGCCGCACCTGCAACCAGGCCAATGAGGGTCAATGGAGCACGATCTCTTTTTATAAAGTATACTGCTGCGAAGAATGGGAGAATGAACGGAGTTAATTTAGCTAAAATGAGTGCTCGTCCAAGAAGAAAACCTACGAATAATAGAATATAGCCTTTCTTCAGGAACAAGGTCTCTAATTTTCCCGGTATTTTTCCTAGCCATTCGGCCAATCCCCACTTTGATGTGTCTAAATGAACGTTACTTATCGGTTCCATCATACTCCGTTCTACTTTTTCCATTAAGCCACACTCCCCATTTTCTTTATATCGTTGCACATTATTATAAGAGCAATGAGAATAGAAGATTGTCAAAATGACTAACAAGCCCCCAAAAATTGTTCGACTCTTTTCAGCGGAATATTGATGTAATTGGGGAATCATGGAGAAAGTTTAAGCTATTTCTCACAGATTAATAGAACGAACGGACGATTAAACTCGCTTTTTAATTATAGGATGCTCTTTTGTAAGTCTTCTAATAAGGCCTCTACTAGAAGTAGTCTTATGGGCTTTTTACTTTCCTAACGTTCAAGTTTTCCCCTCCCTTATAGATATCGATATAAACTTCTTCAAACAAGAGGATCATTTCTGCCATATTTGTAAGACTAAATGGCCGTTTTGTGACTATAGCCGAAATATAAGAAGTTACTTTTTTCAATCTCGCGCAAAATAGCAAAAATCCCGCACACTTTGTTGAAAGTCCCGCGGTTTCCTTAAAAGTACCGCGGGTTTTAGCTTATATTACGCCAAATTGAATTTTCAGAAAACCTACCAGCATAAAAGAAATACAACAGCACCAAGGACCATAGTAGATTCAAATTTTATACATTCTTATCTTTTCAAAAAAACCGTTGACTTTATTACTTATCCCTAGTATTATATTTCTTGTGTCTGATTTATGGCGGTGTAGCTCAGCTGGCTAGAGCATTCGGTTCATACCCGAAAGGTCGTGGGTTCGACTCCCTCCGCCGCTACCATAATTCTGCATAGGCCCCTTGGTCAAGCGGTTAAGACACCGCCCTTTCACGGCGGTAACACGGGTTCGAATCCCGTAGGGGTCATAAAAGTAAAGCATCGGCTTAAGCCGATGCTTTTTTTGTGTTTTATTTTTCGAGTAAAGCAAATAAAAAAAAGCAAGCCTTATTAGGCCTGCCTTTCGATATGTTATAGGAATAAATCGTTAATTTCCGCTCAGTTTCGGTAACTAATCATTCTAGCTTCCTTTTCCCGTAAGCAGCAAGTTAACCTCGTCTAGCTCCTCTTCCACCACGTTTGGTTTCAGTATTCTTCTTAAGAGATGATAAGCGATCTTCGCTATCCTTTAAGAATTTAGCCATTTTTGACTCGAAATTTTCTGGTCTTGGGTTACGATCGTTCGTTCTACCATGACGAGGGCGTTGCGAATATGATTGAGATTTCGGTGCTTCTGGTCTTTCTTTTGCCTTTTTGATTGATAAACCAATCTTGCCATCTTTCTCAACATTGATGACTTTCACTTCTACTTGATCGCCAACTTTTAAGTGCTCATTGATGTCCTTAACATAATTGTCTGCAACCTCGCTGATGTGAACAAGCCCGGTCGAGCCTTCCGGCAGCTCCACAAACGCTCCGAAATTAGTAATTCCTGTTACTTTACCTTGTAACTTGCTGCCTACTTCGATTGACATAAAAAGAATGTTCCTCCTTAAGAATATAAAAAATCATACTTACTCTATATTATACAGAATGGAAAAAATGAGTGTCAATATAACCACTAATTAGATGTTTTTTCCTTTTTCTTATCGTCTGGAAGATTGAAGATAATTTCGTTCTTCTCAGATAAAAAATATTCCCGTCTTGCTAGCTTAGCAATATATTCATCATCATTCAACTTAATGATTTCTTCTTCGTAAATATCTTGTTTTTTCTTCAACGCTGCCAAGTCTTGATCGAGTTGCCTTTTTTCGGTCTTTTTCTCTTCAAGCGCAGAGGATTGCGAAAGAATCGTTGAAATCATGAAATACGAGAAAACAGCAGCAAATAAGGTAAACAGGGCTAGTCTTCTTACTACCAGCTTTCGCTTATTCGTGGATGATGTATCAATTAGCTCTTGTTGCTTAGCATAGTTTGTTTGGATCTTTGCCACATTTTTCGTTCGTACCACACTCATTCATCGCTACCTCCTTACTCTTTTTTCCTGTTTTTCCACTTCTTTTTTATCTCACTTAAGTAATTCTTCAGGCGTTTTCCGTTTCCTGCCCATTTATTATAAATCTTCTCGACGATTTTTTTAAACCTTTTCGGCAAAAGTTTCCACAAAATAGCGAAAAATTTTTCGACAGGAGTCCAAAATAACTTAAGAATAAATAGTATTACTTTTAAAATAAATTTGACAAGGGTGTAAAGTCCCCTGCCAATAAACAAGCTGATGGCAATCAATACTTGGAATAAACCTACAATTGGCTTATAGATTAAATAGTAAACTGTTTTCTTTATTAATAGGTAAATGGAGATAATTGTCTTGATGATCCATTCAAGTATCCTTAAATAAATGCCCTTTAAAAGGCTTTGGTAAACAGCAAATCCACAAAGAAGGGCTAAAAAGATATAAAAACGAAGTTCACCCTGGTTTACCAAAAATAGAATATAGAAAGTGAGCATGGCTTGAATTGTCCAAAAAAGTAGATCATTGAAAAAAACAAGCCAACTCTTTCTTTTCTTCCGTTTTAAAAAGCGTTGGTACGTATCAAGAAGGCAACCAAACAATATCCCCATGCCTATCATGGATAACATGGTCAGAAACTGAGTGGATAGCGTCATCGGAAAATCTTACTAAAGAATCCTTTAGCTTTGTCCCCATGCTGTTCATCCAAGTAATTGAGTTCAAATACTTTCCCTTTAATTGATACAATACCTTTGTCCACATCAAGGTTCTTCATTTGCAGATTTTGGCCGCGAATGGATAGGAAGCCCATAGACGTCTCAAGTAGAAATTCTTCGTTATCAAAGCTCTCCACTTGCTTAACTCCGGTAATATCAAGTAAACGTCTCCCTCGCATGACTACATCGTGATCGGGTATAGTGTTCTTTGTGTTATTCGTTTCATAATATTGGCTCATTCAACATCCCTCACATTCATTAGTACAACCTTTTTGTACATATTTATGTGAGTAATCATCGAATTAGAACAAGCCCCTAACATGTAACACTACTTATTAAAATTTCGGCTCGTTTTGTTCAACACTTTCTTCTTTTAAGATTGTGTACATTTCTGCCGCTTCTTCCTTACGCGTCGTTTCTTGTAATCTTTCTATTTTGGCTGTGACGACTCTTTGTCCAAGACGAATCGTTAACTCGTCACCGACCTTAACATTAGAGCTTGCTTTTGCCTGTATACCGTTGATTGAGATTCTGCCTTGATCCGAAACTTCTTTTGCTAACGTACGTCGTTTAATGATTCTAGAAACCTTCAAAAATTTATCTAGACGCATTTCTAAATTCCCCTATCTGCTTTATAAGCCTTTTTCTTTTGCCTCTTCCCAAAAGCGATCGAGTTCATCGAGAGTGAACTGTTCAAAACCTTTTCCACTCTCATTCACTTTTTGTTCGACATATTGGAAGCGGCGAATGAATTTTTCATTTGTTTCATGTAAAGCTTCTTCCGGATGGATATCTAGGAATCGTGCAACATTTACAAATGAAAATAATAGATCACCAAATTCTTTTAGTGCACCTTGCTGATCAGCATGGCTGATTTCATTTTCAAATTCTGCCAACTCTTCTTTAACTTTCGCTATGGCCGGTTTAAGTTCCTTCCAGTCAAAGCCCACTTTTGCTGCTTTTCTCTGCAAGTCATACGCTCTTAACAAATTTGGCTGCCCTTTCGTAATGCCATCAAGTATGGATAGAGATTTTTCCCCTTTCTCTTCCGCTTTGATCTGCTGCCAATTCTTAAGCACTTCTTCACTGTCATTTACTTCCTTATCTCCAAACACATGTGGATGCCTGCGAATCATCTTATCTGATACAGCCTCAATCACATCAGCGATTGAAAAATAACCATCATCCTCACCAATTTGAGCATGGAGCATTACTTGTAAAAGCACATCCCCTAATTCTTCTATTAAATGGTCGATATCATCATTATTTATTGCATCAATGACCTCGAAAGTTTCTTCTATCAGATACTTTTTCAAAGACTCATGGGTTTGTTCCTTATCCCAAGGACACCCGTTCGGACCACGCAATTCTGCAATAATATCCTTCAGCTTCGAAAACTCTCTCAGCATGAGGCTATTATCCTTAACAGGTGGAACATACACGGAAGTTAAATTGTTGAGGTCAATGATACGATCTAGTTCATAAAGCGGTACTGTCTGCAATTTTTCTTGGTTGCTGCCAGCGGCGGTAACGACCGTTACTTCATATTCATCCGGCAATCTCTCCATTAGGGTCAATTTCACCTCTGATGCTACAAAACGATCATATACTTGGCTGATAAAAATATGCTGACTTAGTTGAAGCTGAGCAGAATCCAACAACGTTCCATCAAGAAGCTGGAATCCTTCGACAGGATCAATTTTTAATGCAGTGAATATCGCATCAAGAAAACTTTGACCACCGCCAATTTCAACTTCGACACCATTTTCCTGACTTCTTTCAAGCAATAGTTGAACCGTTCTTTCTGCCACAAGCGGATGACCTGGTACAGCATAAATTATCGTTTCATTTTGGGCGCTTTCCAAAAGTATTTGGCTAATTTCTTCATATACTTGTTCAAATTGATCATGTTTTTCGTATACATGGTCAAATGATGTGTAGCTCATACCTTCTGCTTCCAACTGAGCCACAACAGGATGCTCTTTTGTACGTAAATATAAGTGGCTGGCATGCAAAAGCTTTTTATAAATTCCAAAAGGCATTTGCTCTAAATCACCGGCTCCTAAACCAACAATTTCAATCTTCTTACCCATTTCATTTCCTCCCTTTATGTTTTGGCAAAAATAACAGGAGCTTGCTGCCAAAAGGCAACAACATTAACTCGGATATATTAAAAACGGATTGCCTAATAATCAGTACCAAATAGATAAGCCCTCCGAAAATTACAGCTGATATGGCTTGTAAGGCTGCAGCCATGCGCTCATCAGGGAAGAAATCATAAAGACCGCCTGAAATAGCGATATACACCTTCAACACGAGAAACATGATCACAGTGGCAATTAAAACCGATTTGATAAAAGGAAGGTCGACCAATTTTTGTGGTATGGCCTTTAGTAACCTAATGCGCAACACAATGATTGCCATACAAATGGTGATAATGGTTGCAATCGCTGCACCTGAGGTTCCATATGCCGGAATTAGTAAATTGTTCAACATATATTTAACAGGTAAGCACAGGAAGATTACCAAGGCTGGAAACATCATTATTCCGATTCCTTGCATAATAGCAATGATGACCGCTAAAAGCGAATTCAAGATAATCACAGTGGTGAGTATGCCCAATACATCTGAACCCAAACTATTCTTAAAAAGCATGATATTTGTTGGCTTAATGATGGCCCATAACCCAGTAGTAGCAGCAAGACCCACTACAATATTTATTTTAACTGCCAAGCCGATTTTATGGAGTATAAACTCCGTATTCTGATTCATTCTTTTTGCAGTAATTAGTGGGACAAGGGTTAAGGATATCGATGTTGCCACTACGGTACCAAGTTGAATAAGCGGTTGTCCGCGATCATACACACCTTTTAAGGCTTTTGCTGTTTCTTTCTCTAACCCATTCTCAGTTAGCAAGAAGTAAAGATTAAGTGAATCTGCCAACTGAATGAAAATAAGCAAAGCCCCTGTAATACATATCGCCAATCCTTGAACGGATAAGACGACCGAAGTCTTTTTCAAATCATAAAAACTGTTGCGTATCTTAAAATATGATAGATTTTTCTGCTTCTTCTTTTGCATCCCTAAGTATATAAAGAGCAAAGATGCTGAAACGATCGCTCCCGTAATGGAACCGAACATTGCCCCCGCCCCAATAAGATACTTTGAGTAGCCTGCTCGTGTAAACAGAAAAGCCAGCAGCAAAATGGTTCCTACTCGAACCGCTTGCTCGGCAACCTGAGAAACAGCAGTCGGCAGCATATTCCCCTTCCCTTGAAAATAGCCACGCAATACAGCAATAAGTGGAAAGGTAAGAAAGACAATCGAAACCACTTTCAATAAAATGGCCAAGCTTGGGTCATTCATTACCCTAGCGATTTCTTCGGAGCCTACATATAAGATAAGAAAGAGAATGGTTCCTATAATTTGCAGGATAAAGAAGGATTGGAACAAAAAACGTTGTCCCCCTTCGACATCACCTTTCTCCCTAAATTCAGCATAAAGCTTCGAAATGACCACTGGAAAACCTGTCGTAGCTAATACGACTGCCAACCCATAGAATGGATATGCTTGCTGATATATGTAAAATCCAACATCCCCAACGATATTCTGAAAAGGGATTCGATAAAATGCACTTAATATCTTGGTGAGAAGTGCTGCAATGGTTAAAATAAAGATGCCTTTAAAAAGCTCTTTCGATTGATTATCAGGCTTCATTCCCCATCTCCTTCCAGTCGAACTCAAGATATTATAGCACAGGTAATATACGAAAAGCGCAAGCGCCCTGGTAAGTCCCGACAGGCATAAGACGAAACGCGCAGGAATTCCTGATTTCAGGAGTGATTTGGCTTATGACCAAAATTGTTTTGGCTTTAGAAAACAATTAAGGCTGTTTCGGCTTCTGGAAACAACCCCGAGGGGCTGGGCCTGGAGCTAGACAGCTATCTCCGTTTAATTTTTCTACTTTCTTATCTAGTATGAAAGGCTTCACTGCCCTTTTGATTCGCTTAGTGAAGTCGAAGCCTCCCGCGGTAAGGTCGACACACTATTTTCTCAACAGAAAAAGGCAGCATATCGCTGCCTTTTTAAATAAAAATATGATAATGTTTATTGCTCCATTTGTCTTGCAAGGAATCCAGCAGCTGTTTCCACTGCTTTTTGCTCCACTTCTCCAAGTGAACCTTCTTTAGAAAAAATGATAACTGCCCCAATTGGATCACCATTAGCGATGATTGGACCAATTGTATAAGAAGAAAGAGATTCTTCATTTCCATCAACGAGCGATAGATTACCTTGCTGATTGTTTAGCACGGAACTTCGTTCTTCCATTGTTTTTTCAACTAGCTCACTGATATTTTTGTTTAAGTAGTCCTTTTTAGATCCGCCAGCAACTGCAATATAAGAATCTCTATCACAAATGAGAACCGGATTACCCAGACTATCAAACAAAGCTTCAGCATACTCTTTTGCGAAGTCACCTAATTCACTTATAGGAGAATATTTCTTTAAAATGACTTCACCATCACGATCCACAAAAATCTCTAGTGGGTCACCTTCACGGATACGCAAAGTTCTGCGGATCTCTTTAGGAATGACTACACGACCCAAATCATCGATTCGACGAACAATACCAGTTGCTTTCATCCAATGTTGCCTCACTTTCATCTGATGATTAGAAAATGGCAATGACCTTTATTTCCTTTATTAGAAACCATCACCAAGTTTGAACTTAGTATCTTTCATATGGAAAGTTCTATGCACAATCTTAAATTTTTTCTGAATGGTAATAAAGATTCCAAAAAAGGATAAAGATACCAACTCTAACATCCAGGTTATTATTAGATGAAATACCCTTAGTATAGATTGTCAAAACGTATGTTTTTTTACAAATAGATTACATTTTTTGTTTTATAACGCCTGTTCTCTATCCTTGGCTTTCTGCAATCCTCGAACCATCTCGAAGGCAGCATGTAGCCATGTAGCTGTTTCGACACCTTTAATTTTGAGAGTCATCTTAAACTTTTTGCCTTCCATGCCGAGTCCAACCATTCTGCCAAATTCAGTGCTAATTTGGAAAATGCGCCCGCCATCTATTCCTATGCTTCCCTCTTCCGAGGATAGGATGACTACTTCATCTTTCGTCTGCTTGACCAACTCTACTCCTGTAATTGCCGCATAAACCTTTAATTCTGCAATTTGGAATAAGTATGATACTTCATCCGGGTACTCTCCAAAACGGTCGAGCATTTCTTTCTGAAGCTCTTCTACTTCCTCTAGTGTCTGAATACCTCTGAAACGTTTATACATTTCGATTTTTTGATGGCCGTCTTTAATATAACTATCAGGAATATACGCGTCGATGACAAGATCGATTTCCACCTTTGAAGCTTGTCGAGGTTTGATGTCCCCTTTTCTTTCTTCAATGGCTTCTTTGAGCATTTGAGAATATAGATCGAAACCGACAGAATCTATAAACCCATGCTGTTGGGCACCTAACAGATTCCCTGCTCCTCGAATCGATAAGTCGCGCATCGCAATTTTGAACCCTGATCCAAGTTCGGTGAATTCTTTAATCGCTTGTAGACGCTTCTCCGCCACCTCAGTAAGGACCTTATCTTTTCTATAAGTAAAGTAAGCATATGCCACCCGATTCGAACGTCCAACACGTCCACGAAGCTGATAAAGTTGAGACAAGCCCATTTTATCGGCATCAAAAACAATTAATGTATTCACATTAGGAATGTCGACACCCGTTTCTATAATCGTTGTGCTGACCAAAACGTCCGCCTCTCCTGAAAGGAAACTAAGCATGACGGACTCTAATTCATTCTCGGACATTTGTCCATGCGCATAGACGACTCTTGCATCAGGAACAAGCATGGAGATCTCTTCAGCTTTTCGCTCGATATCTTCTACACGGTTGTATAGGAAATACACTTGCCCATCACGAGCCAACTCTCTCTCAATGGCTTCACGTACAAGTCCTCCGTTATATTCCATTACATACGTTTGGACAGGGAAACGGTTTTCAGGCGGTGTTTCGATAACACTCAGGTCCCTTACGCCTAGCATGGACATATGTAATGTTCTTGGAATTGGAGTGGCTGTCAGCGTCAGCACGTCTACATTTGTCTTTAACTGCTTGATTTTTTCTTTATGAGTAACACCAAATCTTTGTTCTTCATCGATAATCAACAATCCTAAATCGCGGTAAATAACATCTTTGGATAATAATCGATGGGTCCCGATTACGACATCAATCGTTCCAGCCTGCAAACCTTTCAGCGTTTCTGTCTGTTGTTTCCTTGAACGGAAACGACTCAACAAACCGATGTTAATCGGATAATCTTGAAATCTCTCCCTCATCGTTTCATAATGCTGTTGCGCAAGAATAGTAGTTGGGACGAGAAGAGCGACTTGTTTTCCATCCGCAATTGCCTTGAAAGCAGCTCTTATCGCCACTTCCGTTTTTCCATAACCCACATCACCACAAAGTAATCGATCCATCGGCCGCTCTTTTTCCATATCGACTTTGATTTCATGAATCGATCTGATTTGGTCTTCCGTTTCCTGGTAAGGGAAATTCGATTCAAACTCTCTTTGCATTTCTCCATCAGGTGAAAAAGCATAACCAACTGCCGCTTCACGTTCAGCATAAAGCTTGATTAAGTCATCAGCGATGTCTTGGACAGAAGATTCAACTTTCTTCTTAACCCGTTTCCAATCGCTTCCTCCAAGTTTATAAATCTTCGGCTCTTTACCTTCCGAACCTACATACTTTTGAACAAGGTCAATTTGTTCAACTGGCACATACAATTTGTCTGTACCATGATAACGAATATGCAGGTAATCTTTATGAATGCCATTAATAACAAGAGTTTCAATTCCTAGATATTTACCGATTCCGTGATTAACATGGACAACATAATCTCCAACACGCAGTTCAGAATAGCTTTTAATTCTTTCTGCATTTGAAAGCTTTTGTCTACGGGCTGTTTTCTTTGTTTTCTTATTAAAAAGATCCTCTTCCGTGATAACTGCAATCTTCTGAATTGACAGCTCAAAACCGGACTGCAGTGTTCCACGCACAATTTGGACCTTCCCAGGCAATACATCCTGATCTTCTTTCAAGAACGTTGCCTCAACCTCATAGTCCTCCAAAACACGTTCTAATTTCTTGACCCTTTCTTCATCTGGACCGAGGAAAAGCACTGCATAATTGCCCTTCTTCCATCTTTCAATCTCAGATTTTAGCACGTTCATCTGACCATGGAAGTTTTGCATTTGTTTACACGAAACATTAATGATGTTTTGCGGACTCGTATTGGCAACATGTCGTAAGAAAAGTGACAAATAAAGAATTGGGACCGATTTCCTTTGCAACAAGGAATGTAAGTTGTGCGAAATCATCAAATCATGGATAATCTGCCCCTCACTTAGGAGAGAGGTATACCATTCCGCTTCTTCTTTCTCAAGTGAATCATTCATCTCCTGAACCCTGCTAATTTCATCGATAAAAAGTAGACCATTGGCGGGAAGGTAATCTAGTAAACTATTAGCTTTTTCGTAAGCGAGTGAAAGGTATTTAAAAAGCTGATCAGGTTTTTGCCCGTTCCTTAACTGTTCCAATTCGTAACCAATGTTTTGAGATAACTGCAATTTTGCTTTTTCATTCTTTATCTTCTTTAAGCTTTGAGACAATCCTTGCTCTAATCGTTCAATGATTCTCCCATAATCAAGTCCTTCAATCGGTGTTTCCGAAGCTGGGCCAATCATTACGTCAGAAAGCTTTTCCTTCGAACGTTGGTCTTCCAAAGAGAAAGTGCGTATCGATTCAACTTCTGTATCAAACAGCTCTATTCGAATAGGATTTGCTTCGGTTAAGGGAAAGATATCAAGAATTCCACCTCTTACACTGAATTCACCAGGCGTAGAGACCATTTCTGTTCGTGTATATCCCATTTTCACAAAAAGCTTTAAAGCTACTGGTACATCGAGATCTTCGCCAGCTTTAATCTCCAATTGATAATGCTCCCACTTGTCTTTAGGTGGCAGCAGTTTACGTAAGCCTGCCATTGGTGCTATGACAATACCATCAGTCCGTTTGCTCCAATGATTTAAGGCTTCAATTCTTTGCGAGCGTAATTCTGGACTGGCAATGCTCATTTCCGCTGCAATCAGTTCATTGGCAGGATACAGAAATACTTCCTGTTCATTTACTAGATTGATCATATCCTCATAAAGCTTTTGAGCTTGTAATAGATTGTGAGTCACAATCAGGATAGGCTTTCTTGTCTGTTCATATATTGATGCGATAAAGACGGTTCTCGCAGACCCAGACAATCCGGCTACCAACTGTTCTTTTAAGCCTTCTTCTACTCCGGTTAAAACCGACCGTATATCGTCCTGTTGATAAAATAAATTCTTAAGACCTTTCACAACCGCGCCTCCCTTCAGCCGAAAAGAAGTAGCGCTATATGGATCTCTCAACCAATAGCGCCCTAACTTTACAGATGCATTTCTATTAAAAAATTTCAAAAGTTCAAAATAGAAAAACGCTTTGGATGCGTTCTCCAAAGCTTGTTAATGTATAAGAAAATCGTATTGATGGTAGTCTGGGTTACGCTCCAGCGACTCTTGGCAGTCTTCACAAATAGATGTGATATGAATGTTACCACCTGAATCATAAGTGACCATTTCCATTCTCTCTTGATCGGTTAACTTATGTAGCCCTAATGCTTCCGCATGAATGGATTTCTGATCTAAAGACCCTATTTTCGAACCACAATGACGGCATTGGTAATGTATGGCCATGCCTGTCCCTCCCTTTGCAAGGCATTCAATATCCCTATTATTCACGCATTGGAAGGAACTTATTCATATTGTTTCATTGTATGAAAGTAAAAGAAAACTCATGTACCAAATTTTAAGATTGGTTAAAATCGTTCATTACCTGTAAAAAGGGCTTATCCAGCCATGCCTCACATGCCTCTGCACTCTTCTTGATCACTTCATTCATTAACTCTTGTTCTTCTTTATAGAACTTTCCTAAAACATAATCAGAAACGCTCATCCCGTTTTTAGGACGGTCTATTCCGATTCGAATTCTATTGAATTGTTGTGAACCCATATGAGCCACAGTAGATTTAATGCCATTGTGGCCACCCGGACTGCCTTTTTGACGAAGTCTGAGCTTCCCAACCGGCAAATCGAGATCGTCATAAATGACAAGTAAGTCCTCAAGGTCAATTTGATAATAATCCATTACTGCACGAATACTTTCACCGGATAGATTCATATATGTAAGGGGTTTGAGTAGTAAAATCTTTTCACCTTTATGAAAGCCTGTTCCGTACAAGCCTTTATGCTTTTGTTGATCAAGTGGAATTTGAAACTTTGATGACAGTTCATCAATAACATCAAAACCTATGTTATGCCTCGTCTGAGCATACAGCTTACCTGGATTACCTAAGCCAACTATTAATTTCATTTTATTTCTCACTCCCCCAAGAAAAGCGCAAGCGCCCTGATTAGCCCCGACAGGCATAAGACGAAGCGCGCAGGAAATCCTGATTTCTGTAGCGGTTTGGCTTATGATCCCGAGGGGCTGGGCGCTGGAGCTAGACAGTTATCCACGTAAAATTTATATACTTAATTATCTTTTAAAGAAAAGACCACAAAAGACGTAACCCGTTATATGGGTTACGTCTCCTACATTATTCTCCGCTAGCTGGTGTTTCTCTTCCTTCTTCATTAACAGGCGTACCGCCATCTTGCTGTTCGCCTGAATTAATCTCTTCTTCCTGTCTTGGTGGAAGAATGGATGCAATGACTTCTTCATCCTCATGGTTTACCTTCAAGTCAGCACCAGGGGTTAAATCCGCTACTGTAATGGTCTCACCCACTTGAAGTGCTGTTACATCTACTTCAAGTTCCTGAGGAATTTCAGCAGGTCTGCCTGTTACGGAAACTTGATGAAGGGCTTGTTGCATGACCCCGCCATCTTTTACGCCTGCTGCATCTCCAACAAGTGTAATACGTACATCTGCATTGATGACAGACGACTTATCAATAGCTAGAAAGTCAGCATGGATAATTTCCTTCTTCATTGCAGTTTCCTGATAATCACTTAACACTACGTCTTGTTTCGCACCATCAAGATCAAGGGAGATAACACCGTTTCTACCTACTTCTTTGATGGCTTTCAGAAACTCTGAAGCGCTTATATAAACAGATTTACTAGCTAATTTAGATCCATAAACGACTGCGGGAATATTCCCTTCCTGTCTCAATCTCCTTAGTTCAGAATTCTTAAATTCTGTACGTTCCTTTGCTTGCAGTAAAGTACTCATTATGAAATCCCCTTCCTATTTTAGTCCAAAGACTGTCTATATAAAAATTGCCCCAAAATAGGAAAGTCTAAACGCTTAAGTTTCATTTCAATAAAAAACTGCTTCACATGCAGGAGAAAATTCCAGGCAAAACGAGGAAGCTAAATCCACTAATTCTTAATCAAAAAGCGTACTTACTGATTGCTCTTCATGTACACGGATAATCGCTTCACCAATCAGTGGAGCTACAGACAAGTGAACGATTTTCTCTGTTTTCTTTTCTTTTGAAAGAGCGATAGAATTTGTCACAACAAGTTCTTTAATTTTTGAGTTTTGAATGCGATCGATTGCTGGACCTGATAATACAGGATGTGTACAGCAAGCGTAAACTTCAGAAGCACCGTTTTCAATTAATGCATTGGCAGCAAGTGTGATTGTACCCGCAGTATCAATGATGTCATCAATTAAAATCGCTACTTTTCCTTCAATGTTACCAACAATATTCATAACTTCGGCTACATTTGGTCTCGGACGACGTTTATCGATAATCGCAATCGGAGCCTTTAGACGTTCTGCCATCTTACGGGCACGTGTAACACCACCATGGTCAGGAGAAACAATAACAATATCCCCACCAAGTTCTCTGTTCTTGAAATACTCAGAGAGAATAGGCACACCCATTAAGTGGTCAATCGGGATGTCAAAGAAACCTTGGATTTGCGGTGCATGTAGATCTAGGGTAATGACACGTGTTGCTCCTGCTTTTTCTAGTAGGTTAGCTACAAGTTTCGCAGTGATTGGCTCACGGGCACGCGCCTTACGATCTTGTCGTGCGTAACCGTAATAAGGCATAACAATATTAATCGTTTTTGCAGAAGCACGTTTCAAAGCATCAATCATAATAAGAAGTTCCATGATGTTTTCATTTACCGGTGCGCTTGTAGATTGAATAACGAAAACATCACAGCCACGAATACTTTCTTCGATATTAATCTGAATTTCTCCGTCACTGAATCTTGTTACAGAACATTTCCCAAGCTCTACACCGATTACTTTTGCGATTTCTTCAGCAAGTTCATGGTTTGAGTTCAAGCTAAAAACTTTTAAATTAGGATCTAAATATTGATTTGACATGATGGACCTCCAATAATCACTATTTCTTAAGATTGAGCTTTTGAACGTAATTTTCCTTGTTTACCTGACGTGCTCTGGCGATTGATAATGCTTCACCTGGTACATCTTCCGTAATGGTAGAACCCGCGGCCACGTAAGCACCTTTTCCAACTGTTACCGGAGCTACAAGATTTGAGTTACAGCCAATAAATACGCCGTCTTCAATTGTAGTTAGGAATTTATTTTTTCCATCGTAATTGACTGTGATCGTACCACATCCAATATTAACATCGCTGCCGACATTTGCGTCACCGATATAGCTTAAATGAGAAGCTTTGCTTCCTTTTCCAAAGCTTGCTTTCTTGATTTCCACGAAATTGCCGACTTTTACTTCGTCTTGGATATCAGATTCTGGACGAATATGTGCAAACGGTCCGATGTTTACTTCAGAACCTATTGAACTTTGGTGTGCAACTGATTGCTTAATTACCGTATTATCTCCAATTAAGCAGCTATCAATTTCTGTATTAGGTCCAATTTTGCACTCTGAACCGATAAACGTTTTGCCAGTAATCGTTGTGCCTGGATAGATAACAGTATCCTGACCGATCACTGCTTCTGCACCGATATACGTGTTTGCTGGGTCTATTAAAGTCACACCGTTTCTCATGTGCAAATCATTAATGCGCAAACGCATCAATCTTTCAGCCTCAGCAAGTGCCACTCTATCATTTACACCAAGAGTTTCTTCAAATTCTGCCGTTTGATAAGCTGAAACAATCTCCCCTTGGTTTTTAAGGATTTCAATGACATCTGGCAAATAATATTCACCTTGTACATTTTCATTTGAAACATTCTTGATTGCTTCAAAAAGAGCACGATTGTCAAAACAGTAAGTCCCTGTATTGATTTCATCGACTTTCCGTTCTTCAGCGGTTGCATCTTTATGTTCAACAATTTTCTCAACATGGCCATTTTCATTACGGATAATTCTGCCGTATCCTGTTGGATCAGCCAATTGTGCCGTTAAGACCGTTGCCTTTGCTGACGTTTGTTCATGATGCTTAAAGAGGGCTTCCATCGTCTCTGCTTTGATTAGAGGTGTATCTCCACAAACAACAATTGTGACTCCATCTTTACCTTCGAGCATATCACTAGCTTGCATAACAGCATGAGCAGTTCCAAGCTGTTCTTCCTGTAAGGCATACAGGCTTTGCTCTCCAAGCTGGGATTTCACTTGCTCTGCACCGTGTCCAGTAATAGTCACGATTTCTTTTATATCAAGCTTTGAAATCTGATCCACAACATGTTGAACCATCGGTTTTCCACACACAGGATGGAGAACTTTATAAAGCTTTGATTTCATCCTCGTTCCTTGCCCTGCCGCTAAGATTACGGCATATCGATTAAACATGTACAGGCCTCCATTTTCACCTTTTTATCCATTAAAAATATTATCTTAAATAGCCTCTTATTTCAAGGAATGAAGTAAAGTGTATATATTTGTCAAAATATCGTTACAGAAATAATGAATAAAGAGGAGTCACCTGGGGGAAAAAGGGGTAGAAAAATAAAAAGAGCCTTACTTTTGAGGTAGGCCCTTGATGTCTTATTGCTTAGGAAGCACCGGCTTCTTCAAACTCGACTTCTAACTCTCCAACGCGATTGTATTCAGCCAACACTGCTTCTTGTATCTTTCCGCGTGTTCCTGAATTGATTGGATGAGCGATGTCACGAAATTCTCCGTCTGGAGTGCGTTTGCTTGGCATTGCTACAAATAAACCATTGTTTCCATCAATTACTCGAATATCATGAACAACAAACTCGTTGTCTAATGTAATCGAGGCAATCGCTCTCATACGTCCATCTGTATTAACGCGTCGCAATCTTACGTCTGTTACTTCCATGTGGTTCACACCCTTTTCTGTAGATATAAAATCTAGTTAATTAAATTCTACAAAAGAATGAATATTCCTTCTTTAATTGTAAAATTTTTTTGAAAAATTAGGTCTATTTGATGAATTTTTGTAAAATTCTTGAATAAATGGGCAAAATAAAAACGCTCGTCCTATTTAACGAGCGCTACAACTTCAATTTCCACTTCAGCATCTTTTGGTAATCTTGCCACTTCTACGCAAGAACGAGCAGGCTTATGAGAAGCAAAGTACTCACCATACACTTCATTTATCGCACCAAAGTCATCCATATTCTTAATAAATACTGTTGCTTTTACCACTGTTTCAAAAGAAGCACCTGCGGCCGTCAAAACTGCCTGCAAATTTTTGAACACTTGATGAGTCTGAGCTTTCACATCACCTTCAACCATTGTTCCTTCCGCAGTCAACGGGATTTGTCCCGAACTATAGAACATATTATTTACAACGATACCTTGTGAATAAGGACCAATGGCCGCTGGAGCATGAACAGTTTGAACTACTTTCATCTCAATTCCCCCTATTAGAAAATCGCAAGCTCAACTAAACAGTAATCTTTGTTAAAAACAGCTTAAACTTTTTCATTCTTTTTTACAAAATAGTTGCCTTCTCTTACATTGATTTTCTTCTCTTTTACATCTACGTCTGATAATTGGACTAGGGATATGTATTCGTCTACCAGGCGCTCTTGAATCTTTTCATCTTCAATCAGTACTGCTATCCCTGCTACATGGGCATTGAATTCTTCTAGCAAACTGATCATACCCATCACAGTACCGCCAGCTTTCATAAAGTCATCGACAATCAGCACTTTTGACCCTTCAGCTAAACTGCGTTTTGACAGGAGCATTGTTTGGATTCTTTTTGCTGACCCAGAAACATAATTAATACTAACTGTAGAACCCTCTGTCACTTTACTGTCTCTTCTTACTATGACAACAGGGACATTTAATTGACTTGCTACTGCATAGGCCAATGGTATTCCCTTCGTTGCTACAGTCATGACGACATCGATCTTTTCATGAGCATAAGCAGAAGCAATTATGCGGCCCGCTTTCTGTACGATAGCCGGGTCCCCTAATATATCTGTCATATATAAATAGCCACCAGGTAAAAGTCTATCTGGAGTGGCAATCATTTCACATAATTCTGCAACGAATGGCTTTGCCTCATCATCACTGACATTCACATAGTATTTTACCCCACCAGCAGCACCAGGTACTGTCTGTAGCGTTCCAATTCCTCTTTGTTCAAAGGTTTCTTTTATGATCCCAAGATCCTCACTAATCGATGACTTGGCAGATCCATAGCGGTCAGCAAAAAAAGTCAGTGGTACAAGCTGACTTGGATGCTCGAGTAAATAATTCGTCATGTCGATTAAACGTTCACTGCGACGAAATTTCATGAAATCCTCCTAAAACCGAATATTATTAATGTAGAAATGGCAGCATCAATAAACGGATTTAATCAAGCGTATGTCTTTCTCCGAGCATCCTCACAGCAAATACTTGATCACAAAATCCACGCAAACCATTATAAATACGGTGCATTCTTGAATCATGCTGAACGATGGCAAAGACAGTAGGACCACTGCCGCTCATCAAGACAGCATCGGCACCAAAACGTTTCATCTGATCTTTTATTTGTGCAACCTCTGGATGCACGTTCAACGTTACTTCTTCAAGAACGTTCCCTACGTTTTGACAAACCTTGTGGTAGTCGTTTTCCTCAATCCCAGCAATCATTTCGCTTGTTTGCGGGTGCTTCATTGTACTCAAATCCAGACGTCGATATACATCTGCCGTAGATACACCAATGAATGGCTTAGCAAGAATGACCCAACAAGTTGGCGGTACTGGCAATTGTGCAATCTTTTCTCCTCGGCCCGTTGCAAGGGCCGTTCCCCCGTATACACAAAAAGAAACATCAGAGCCAATCTCAGACCCCAACTCTGCCAATTCGTCCAACGAAAGACCAAGCTCCCAAAGCTTATTCAACCCTCTTAATGTAGCAGCGGCATCACTGCTCCCACCTGCTAAACCAGCTGCCACCGGAATCGTCTTCTCGATGGAAATCGCTACACCTTTCTTTACGTTAAACCGTTCTTTCAACAACTTTGCAGCCTGATAAGCTAAATTCCGTTGATCATCCGGTACGAATCGATTATGTGAAAGAATCGTAATTTTATCTGAATCCAATAATGTTAATTCTAGGCGATCGGCTAAATCGATGGTTGTCATGATCATTTCGACTTCATGAAAGCCATCTGGACGTTTGTGTAAAACATCTAATGTTAAGTTGATTTTAGCCGGTGCCTTTACCAAAAGCTTCACTTCGTCCACCTACTTTTGAGTTTTCCAACGATCTCAATATTTTGTCCTATTTTACCACAAAATCGACTATGTAAGACGTTAGAATCTGAACTATTCATCAAAAAATTATATATATTGTTCATTTTTTGTAGAAAAAAACCGAATAATAATTTTAAAGACCTGAAAAAAGGCCAAGGCTTACGCCTCGACCTTTTACCGCAGTGAAATTCTCGTTTTAGTTTTCTGAAGATAAAGCGAGCCACTTCCGCTCAAAAGTCATTACTAGCGTTTGCTTCTTAGCTGTTGTTCAGCAAGTTCGATCGCACGTTTTACCATGTTACCCGCATCTTTAGCTCGGATTCCTCCCCAGCCTTCTTTTTGAACAACATCATAAAAACCAAGTTCCCTAGCGAGTTCCTCTTTAAAAGAGCTTGACATGACACCTCTTCTTCTACCCATCCAAAACAGCCCCTTTCATCACTTGCGGCATTATTAGTATGGTTAATTGACGAGTTTTTCATCACAAAATCAAAAGGCAGTGGAATCATTATCCACTGCCTCGCTTGAAGCGATATATCTTAGCTTAAAGCTAAATGTCCTGCTGCATCTTCATAGAAGGTAATTTGAACCGTTTCTGTTAAAACGTCCGCATAGCTGTATGATACGCGTTCAAATGCATTTTCATCCTGATCTAGTTCAATTACAAATACGGATGGATAAGTTTCTGCTAAAACTCCGGAACGTTCAATCGTCTTTCTACGTCCACCGTTCGCCTTGAGCAAAAGTCTTTTCCCTAAATTTGAATCGAGAGCCAGTTTAATATCGGCTAAGGTCTTTGGCATTCGGTCCACCTCACTATGTAAAGTATAACACTCTGACACACTAGTGTCAAACAAAAGCATAAATTATATCAGTCCCGCAAAAAGATTGTCAATAATTTTTCTTCTGCTTTTTCTCCCATTTTTCAACAAAACTTATTATATCCATATCATAATACGATTATGTAAAAAACGGAAAAACAAGCAGGAACGGTTAGTACCTGCTTGTCATCTATTCTTCATTCTCTTCAACTATCGGCTTATAAGGCATACCAGTACGCAATACTCCTTTAGACTCGATTCCACCGAGCCCCTTTTCACCAGTTAAAGTATTCCTTAGCACATCCCAAACATTGATTCTTTCCATGAAAGGCGAGAAACTAATCTTAGATACAATATAAACCGGATCCAAGGCATGAATATTAATTCTTGATGGAGAACTTGCAAAATTTGCTCCAGCGTAAATGAGCGATTCAAAATGGGATTGACAGGCTCCTGCAAAAATAAATAACTGATCGAGGTGAGGTACCTTTTTCCTAGCTTCCCTTACAGTTTGGACGAAATGCTTTGAATGTCGATAAGAGTTGATATCTGATAATTTCCCCTTTGCTTTTGAATAAGCATCATGTCCGGTTACAACAAGTATATCCGGGCGATAATCTTCAATAAGCTGTCCAACCTTTTCTGCCATTTCTTTTTCGTTGCAATGAACCCCCATTACAGGAACTCCTATTTTTTCGTACAATGTTAAACATTTTTTTAAATATGACGCATCTCCATCGAGGTGCAGAACCTTTCCTGGAATCTGAAAGTAGTTCGACGGTTTTGAATATCCTCCTGATACCTCATATTCACGGCGCTGTTTTAATAAACTTACATCTTGACGGAATAGTTGAAGGGATTGCTCTTCAAGGGACCGATATTCCTGAGTAAGCTTCAAGCGATCCTTTTGATCAATAATCACTAAATCTTCGTAGGGTGCATCTGCGACAATGCGTAAGTCTTCCCCGAACAAAATGGCTATTTTCTTGCCATTTGATTCTTGAATGTCTATTACACGGAATAAAAGATCACAATTATATGACAGTCTACCGACAATATCCATCTTATTAATATCCACTGTCATCACTCCATTGAGACCAAAATTGGCCCTCCGATAATGTTTCTTTCATAAGCTATGCGAAAACCTAATAACCTGTTACATAAGGAGTTTTAAATTGCTCTTGAATTCACCGAATGATTGATCAAAACGCTGTACTTTTCATAAAAAAAGACCCATTCTAATGAATGGATCTAGTGGAAATGCGGATATAATGCATCACTTAATCGACCGAACTCTTCTAACGAAAGCGTTTCTCCCCTGCGGGAAGGCTCGATATTAGCTTCTTCCAGCGCTGCAAGGATTTCTTCTTTCTTTTGTTTCCCCTCTGGCAATTGACTCGTTAAATTGTTTAACAAGGTCTTTCTCCTTTGAGCAAAACTCGCTCTCGTAACCGTAAAGAAAAAGTCCACATCTTTTACATCAACGGCAGGCTTGTCTCTTTTCGTTAAACGAATAACTGCTGAATCCACGTTTGGTTGCGGTACAAAAACGGTCTTTGGTACAATCATGACCGTTTCAGGCTGCGTGTAGTATTGCACGGCAATAGAAAGAGAACCATAATCCTTTGTCCCTGGCTTAGCTGAGATTCTGTCTGCAACCTCTTTTTGTAGCATGACTACCATGCCTCGAACTGGCACTTTCTCTTCAAGGAGCTTCATGATGATAGGTGTAGTGACATAGTACGGTAAATTGGCCACAACCATCAAATCAGAAATGCCTTCGAATTCCTCTGCGACAATTTGATTCACATCTGCTTTTAGAACATCTTGATGAACGATTTTCACATTGTCATAAGGTGACAATGTGTCTGCCAAGATAGGTAATAAGCGTTGGTCAATTTCAAATGCCACTACTTTTTTACTGACTTTAGCAAGTTGTTCAGTAAGCGCCCCGATACCAGGTCCAATTTCAATGGCACCGGAAGACTCAGATAATAATCCTGCATCAACAATCTTTCTCAATATGTTCGTATCAATCAAGAAATTTTGTCCGAGACTTTTCTTAAAAGAAAAACCATACTTCTCCATAATGGCTTTCGTTCTAACGGGTGTTGCAATATCTTTATGCATTTTCTTCCTCCTGACGTATGGCCACAAGTGCCTTTGCAAAATCCTGCTGACTGATTTGAAACATCATTAGCCTCTTATGTAGCTGTTTGCCGTTCGTATAGCCGATTTTTAGCAGCTTACCCAACTGTATCCTCCGCTCTTTAGAACCAGCACCACCAATGAGTCCTGCTGAAATTAGATCTTCTTGTGTAATTGTTTCTTCGATCTGTTCATTCATCTCATAAGCGTCCTTCAACGCTTCGATAATGGCCTGTCGGCTTGCGTGCTCTACACCTAAACCCTTGCCAGTTCGGTGGATAGCTTTCTCCTTCGGTAAGAATGCATGCTTACAGCCTGGCACGCGTTCTGCAATTGTCTTTCTGATCTTTTCACCTGGAAAGTCTGGGTCTGTGAAAACAATGACACCTCTCGTGCTCTGTGCCAACTTTATCTTCTCAATCGTTTCTTCATTAATGGCTGAACCGTTCGTCTCTATCGTATCAGCATCCACCGCATTACGGATAGCTGCTGTATCATCTTTTCCCTCAACCACAATAATCTCTTGGATTTTCATAAGTTAAACTGTACCTCCTAAGAAAAGCGTAAGGCACCTTATCTTAAATAACCTTTTGCTTCAACATAAAAAACAATAAAAATCTAAAAAAACTTTGAAACTTTTGGGCCTTTTCAAGCGTCTTAATAAGTGAAATAAAATTTCCTAATATGCTTATTATATCCTATTGAATCTTAATATGCTGACTAGTATAATCATTTCCGGATAAAAAACAAAATGCAGAGGATTTCTCCCCTGCATCAAAAAACTAATTTAGGATTTTAATCTTTACTTTCTTTCTTCCCCATCGATATGCATCAGATTTAGAAGAGAAAAATACATCGATTTTAAACCCTCTTATGGCCGATCCAGTATCAGCTGCAATTGCATATCCGTATCCTTCAACGTATACCTTCGTTCCAAGAGGTATAATACTAGGATCAACAGCAATTACCCTGGCATTTGGATTTGAGCGCAAGTTAAGACCGGTTGCAGTAGTACCAGAGCAACCATTACAGTTAGCTGTATACGCCGTTGAGCTCACATAAAACTCTTTTCCCGACTCACTGCTATCTCCACGTGAAACTTGCTTGACAATTTCTTTTGTCCCCACAGCCACTACTTTATCTTGCTTTTCTTTCACTTTCTTCTCGCTAATCAATTTTCGGGATACTTCTTTGCCGTTTTCTAGTACGACTTCATATTGCTTCGTAATCAGACCATTTTGGCCTTCCGTCACAACTTTTTGTGTCCCTTTTTGCAATTGACTATCTTGCTTTGAAACAACGGCAAATTCAACTGGTTCTTCCACTACATCGGTGACTTTTTCTACTCGAATGACGTTAATAACGGCATTCTCTTTCACTGTCTCGTTTAATGACGGTTCAACTCGGTCTAATTCATTTAGTGTGATACCTTGCTGTTTTAAAAAGTCAGCGACCGTAGCCGAAGTGGACCAAACTTTTTGTTGCTTTCCTCCATCTGAGACTATGAGACTAAAAGCTCTTTGAATGGCAATACTCATCTCATTCTTAATGGCATCTTGCGGTTTTGGTTGGATTTGATCGTGTTCACCTAGTACAATGTTTTGCTCTTTGAGGAGCTCAGCAACCGTATCGGCTGTTGTCCAAACCGTTTTCTTCTCGTGCTCTGTAACCATTTGAACCTGTTTTGCTGGCTTCCACACAACTTTTAAATTGTCGGTTACCTTACTTCCCTTTTGGGGAGAGACAAAATCTTCAGAGTGTAAAGAAATATTAAGTTCATCGAAAATTTCTTGGATTGTATCTGCATGTGTTTTGATGACTTGCTCTTTTCCATCCAAAGTTAATGCAACTGTCTTTTTCGATCCCTCATAAAAAAGAAACCCAAGAGATGCTGCAAAAACTAGGAAACTAGTAAAAACTAGAGCCCATTTCTTGTTACTCAAAGACTTGGAAAACAGGTTTTTCATGTTTTTAAATACGATGAAAAACGCCTCCTTTTCTTGGAGTGATTATAAAGAACTATGTTGCCGGCTGTCAACCTTTACACCTTGCTGGAACGTATTTCTAATTATGCATAAACTGGGACAAGATGCAAAGGGAAACTTATCGACACGGTTATCCTATGTAGAAAAGGAGACATGTAGAACAATTAATAATCTTAAAAAATTAGGACAAACTTCCTTGTCAATCGACAAGATTTCTTAGCGATTTATGCCGAAAACTATTTTCGCATTCTCAGTTGTGGCATTAGCCACTTCTTCTAAGGAAAGCCCTTTTATTTCAGCAATTTGCTCTGCAACCAATTTTACATATGCAGGTTCGTTTCGTTTCCCTCGGTATGGATGCGGCGTCAAATATGGACAATCAGTTTCTATCAGAAGTTTTTCTAATGGGATTTCAGCCGCAACTTCCTTTGGTTTTTTGGCATTTTTAAAAGTAACAGGACCACCTAAAGAGATATAAAAATTCATCTCCACGCATT
Source organism: Bacillus sp. cl95 (assembly GCF_900115925.1). Classification (GTDB taxonomy): domain Bacteria; phylum Bacillota; class Bacilli; order Bacillales; family Cytobacillaceae; genus Neobacillus_A. The sequence continues at coordinate 45,339 of NZ_FOYF01000009.1, forward strand.
CACGAGCCACTTCGACACTTCCGCTAAAGCAGTGCATAATACCACCTACTTCGGCAGCATTTTCCTCTTTTAGTATTTCCACGATATCTGATGTCGCATCTCGATTATGGATAACGATCGGCAGCTTCACTTTTTTAGCCAGACGAATTTGTTTACGGAATACTTCTTTTTGAATTTCTTTAGGGGACTTGTCCCAATAATAATCAAGACCCATTTCCCCAATGGCAACTACCTTTGGATGCGATGCCAACTCCTCAATCCATTTCAAATCATCATCTGTCATATCAATGGCATCAACAGGATGCCAACCTACACAAGCATATATAAAATCGTATCGTTCCGCTAATTCCATTGCCTTCGTAATGGTTGGACGATCAAAACCCACTACAACCATTTTCGTAACTCCTTCATCGAGGGCTCTTTCAATAGTTTCTTTCAAATCTTCATTGAACTGTTCCGCATTTAAATGCACGTGTGTATCAAATAACATAACAAGCTCCTTCAAGAATTATATTTCAATATTTTTTTATTGATGAAAAAACATAGGAATTTCCACTATTTTCTTGTTTCACGTGGAACATTCCTATGTTTTTATTGTTTGTCTTTTTATATTAAAAAAATTCTTTATTTAACTTTTGCACCGTTTGGAAGGGATTGATCCACGCTTGCCAATGAAAGAACATCATCCTTAGAGCCCGCTAGAATCATTCCTTGTGAAAGTTCTCCACGCAACTTAACTGGTTTAAGGTTCGTTATGCAGATTACTTTACGTCCGATCAATTCTTCTGGCTTATAAAACTTCGCAATTCCAGAAACTACTTGGCGCTTTTCATATCCTAAATCTAACTGTAATTTCAACAACTTATCTGCCTTTTTCACAGGTTCTGCATGAATGACTTCAGCAACTCGCAAATCAATCTTCATGAAATCATCGATTGAAATCTCTTCACTTTCAGGTACTTCCATCACTTCAGTTGTCTTTTCTTCTTGCTTTGGAGCGGCAGGGCCTTGCATTTGTTCCTTGATATACTCCACTTCGTCAGCGATTTCAAGTCGAGGGAAAATAGGATTTCCTTTTACTACCTTTGTTCCTTCAGTGATTGAGCCAAACTTTTCTAAACTCTCCCAAGTCTGAAGTGTTTCATCTTCAACGCCAAGCTGCTTGAAGATTTCTCCAGGCGTACGAGTGAGAAAAGGTTTTAAAAGAACTGCTACTCTTCTCAATGATTCAGCTAAGTGAACCATCACACTTGCAAGCTCTTCATTACGATCTTCATTCTTAGCCAATGTCCATGGCTGGGTCTCATCTATATATTTATTTGTGCGACTGACTAATTGCCAAATAGCGCTAAGTGCAACAGAAAACTCCATTTTTTCCATTGCTTCTTCGTACTTCGTTACAGTTTCTTGATTCATCTCAAGCAATTGACTGTCGAACTCACCTATTGAACCATTATACGTAGGAATTTGACCATCAAAGTACTTATCTATCATAGCAACCGTTCTGTTCAAAAGATTTCCGAGGTCGTTGGCTAAATCGAAGTTAATGCGTTCTACAAACCCTTCTGGTGTAAATACGCCATCAGCACCGAATGGTACTTCACGTAACAGATAATACCTTAACGCATCTAAGCCGTAACGATCGATCAATGTTACTGGATCAACAACATTCCCCTTCGATTTGGACATCTTTCCATCTTTCATGAGAAGCCAACCATGCGCAAATACTTTTTTCGGAAGCGGAACATCGAGTGCCATTAACATAATAGGCCAATAGATTGTGTGGAAGCGAACAATTTCTTTACCAACAAGATGCACATCAGCTGGCCAATAATTTAAGTACTTCGCATCTTCTTCGGTGCCGTAACCAAGAGCAGAAATATAGTTTGATAAAGCATCAATCCAAACGTAGATAACATGCTTCGCATCGCCAGGAACCTTAATTCCCCAATCAAACGTCGTTCTTGAAACAGCTAAATCTTCAAGTCCAGGTTTGATGAAATTGTTGATCATCTCGTTCTTACGGGATTCTGGCTGAATGAAATCAGGATTTTCTTCATAATATTTCAGCAATCTATCAGCATACTTGCTCATTTTAAAGAAATAAGATTCTTCTTTTACTTTCTCTACCGGTCTGCCACAGTCAGGACAATTGCCTTCGTTAAGCTGGCGGTCTGTAAAGAACGATTCACAAGGGGTGCAATACCAACCCTCGTATTGATCCATATAAATATCGCCTTGTTCCAAGAGTCTGGCGAATATCTTTTCAACGATTTGCTTGTGTCGATCTTGTGTTGTACGAATAAAATCATCATAGGAAATATCAAGCTTTTTCCATAAACTTTGAATTCCATCAACAATTTCATCTACATATTGTTGTGGGGTAACACCCTTCGCTTCGGCGTTACGCTGTATCTTCTGACCATGTTCATCTGTTCCTGTTAGATACATAACATCATAGCCACGTAAGCGCTTATATCTTGCCATCGCATCTCCTGCTACAGTTGTGTATGCATGCCCAATATGTAAATTCCCGCTTGGGTAATAGATTGGGGTCGTAATATAAAATGTCTTTAATTTGTCTTCCATTTTTGTCACTCCTTATGGTCAAAAAGCGTATTTCAGTTACCCGTTCTAACACTTTCATTTTTCTTTCATCTTTGCCTCTTATATCCTCAAAATATACCTAAAAAACCACGAAAGTGCAATAGAATGGTAAAGTTGCCCACTCATGGAATGAAATCAAATTATTTTCTTACCCCCAAATAATATTCAGTTGTATCGAAATATATATAGTAGCAAGGAATTTTGTCGTTTTATGTCGAATCACACTTAATGAAATATTATTGTAATTTCCAATTTCAAAAGCGTGAATTTCCTCTAAATTCTAAAAATAGACACAAAGAACCGCAGTATAATCATCTTTATTGATAATGGGTGAAATTTACTATTATTTTTACAGAGAAAGTAATTGACGTTTATGGGAATGGCTGGTATTATGAATTTGTAAGTATTTTGTCGAATAATGACGAATTAAAAAAAGAGAAAAATAGATAAATAGACACAAGCTTTAAATTGAGAGGAGAACATTTTATTATGAAATCTACAGGTATCGTTCGTAAAGTTGATGAACTAGGTCGTGTGGTAATTCCAATCGAACTTAGACGTACATTGGGTATTGCAGAAAAAGACGCTCTTGAAATTTATGTAGACGATGAAAAAATCATCTTGAAAAAATATAAGCCAAACATGACTTGCCAAGTAACAGGTGAAGTATCTGATAACAACATCACTTTAGCTGGCGGTAAATTGATCCTTAGCCGTGAAGGTGCAGAACAATTACTTCAAGAAATCCAAAGCAATTTTGAACTTGTAAAATAATTAGGACGGTTGCTTTTAAGCAAACCGCACCAAATTTATTTCTGATAAAACAAAGGGCTAATCCACATTCATTGCGGATTGGCCCTTTTATTATTCTATATGGTAGGCATGATAGATGTCCCTTTTATGAACACCGCGGTCCTTAGCGGTTTGTTTTATTGCCTCTTTAGAATTGGCATTTTCCTTGTTCATATAATGGTTTACATGTTCCTCAATAGATAAATTCTCCCACCAGTTATCCGCTTCTTCCTCAACAGCTAGCCCACCCTCGATAATGAGGCAAAACTCTCCTCTTACTTCTTCATTCTCTGCCCAATGAAGAGTTTCCTGAACAGTACCACGGATAAATTCTTCAAATTTCTTTGTTAATTCACGACACAGAACTATCTGCCTATCTCCTAACACCTCTAAAATTAGTTGAAGTGTTTCTTTTAGGCGGTGCGGTGATTCGTATAAAATCATTGTCGCTGTCTGACCTTTTAAGAGTTCAAGTTCTTTACGTTTATCCTTTTTCTGGCGTTGAAGGAATCCATAAAAGAAAAAGGGTTGCGTAGACAGACCTGACGCAATTAAGGCCGTCAAGGCAGCATTTGCTCCTGGTAGTGGGACAACTGTCAATTGTTCCGCCAATGCTGCTGTAACTAGTTCATAGCCTGGATCCGAAATCGTTGGCATTCCCGCATCACTTACTAAGGCGATCTTTGCTCCTTCTTTCAACAAACTAACTAGTTTTTGCCCACTTACTTCCTTATTATGTTCATGATAACTGACGATAGGAGTTTCAATTTCGAAGTAATTACACAATTTTTTAGTATTTCTCGTATCTTCTGCTGCAATGAAATTTGCTTCCTTCATCAGTCGAATGGCCCTAAAACTCATGTCCTCCAAGTTGCCTATGGGTGTCGGTACCAAATAGAGAATACCCTTATTATTTTCATTTTCAAAGCTCTTCTGTTGCCACATCATATCCACCCGTTTCTTAAAATAAGGCTCTGTTATACTTACTTGTTGATTTCCGCTCCAGGATGCTCGTTTTCCGCGGACGAATTATGAAAAAGTCCTAGTGCAGGCTTTTTCATGGGCAAATTCTTATCGGGCGTGCGGTCAGCCTCCTCAGCGCATTTGCGCCTATGGGTCTCACCTGTCCCGCTAATCTTGCAGGACATTGATTGACTTCCTCGAATGAACCCACGCACGAAGAAAAGGCGGTAGCACAAGGAATGTTTCCCTGAATTTACATCGCACGATATTATGCGATAGCATAATGAGGATTTTCGAGGAGTCTCGCATCCTCCGCTCCAATCAACAAAGTGCAGAAAATCAACATTGTACATTAACACAGCCTAAAATAAAAACTCTATTATTATTAATTAAGTTCCAAATAATACTTCATTCATCTCAGAGGTATATTCATTTTTGTCATTATATACTACCAGCGGGGGAAGTATTTTCAGATCGGCATTGCCATCTTTGATAGCTTCAACCAATAATGTATTTGCTTCTTTGTTTGCTTTAGGATAAACAAATTGCACTCTCTTAGGCTCCAAGCGATACTTTCTCATGAGTGTAACGATATCTAAAAGTCTGCCGGGACGATGAACAAAAGCTACTTTCCCACCTTGTTTCACTAACTGACTTGCCGCTTTAATGGCATCTTCCAATGTACACATTATTTCATGGCGGGCAATTGCCAAATGCTCGTTCAAATTGATTTCTTCTGAAGACGGAGTGATAAAATATGGGGGGTTACAGGTTACAACATCATACTTGCCAAAGCCTAATACTTTAGGCATTTCCTTAATATCCCCATTTATCATGCTTAACCGCTCATCAAGACCGTTATACTCAATACTTCTTATTGCCATATCATATAAGCGTTCCTGTATCTCAACGCCAGTAATTTTCCCCTTTGTCCTTAAACTCAAAAACAATGGGATGACCCCATTACCACTGCAAAGATCCAGCAAGTTTCCTTTTTGTATCGGAACGTATGCGAACTTTGCCAATAAAACGGCATCCAATGAGAATGAAAAAACAGAAGGACTTTGTATGATTTTTAAGTCTTCACCAAGTAAGTAATCCAGCCGTTCATCATCTTTTAAAATCGTCATAATATCCTCCATTGCTTCAATACCATTAGTATATCCAGAAAAGCGAAGTGCGGTCGCTTATCAGCGACAAGCATAAGACGAGCGCTGTCAGAATGCGTTCTTCGCCTTCCGAAGCCATTAGCCTATGCCCACGAGCCGATGCCGCTCTTAACAAGAGAAAATCGAAGTCTCTAGTCTATAACCCGCCCGTATGTATTTACTAATCAAAGTTTAACAAAATAGCCTTCCTAATTGAAAGGAAGGCTGCATTTATTTCTTATTTAAGAAGGAAAGACAGAAAAGGCAATCTCCTTCTTTTCGCAAGCTGCCAAAATGCAGGTTGCAAATATGGAAACCCTCTTGATATAGTCGGGCCAAATTATCATATCCCTCGCCAATATCAACAGATTTTTCATCAGGAGTTTCTGTTTGCCCTTTTCCTTTCTTCTTGGAAACGGGAGATTTCCCCTCTCGCTCTGTTGCTTTTTCCAGACGGCGTCTTAAATGTTCGTTTTCAATTTTGACAGAATTATTTTCTTCTAATATTTCTGCTAAATGCTGTTTCAATTCACCAAGCTGACGATAAAGATGTCCAATTTGGACCTCCATATTGCTCACTGAATCAAAAATTTCTTTTTTATCCACGCATTCCACCCCATTAGTCTGTGGATTGTATCGAAACTGCACTTTCTTTCATGATTTCATCTAGGGTGTATTCGAGTACACGTTCCTGTTCCTTGAATTCAACCTGTAAAATCCGTTCTAAAATATTCAAACCTACTACTTTTCCTTTTCCATGCGGTGTTGCAATGAACGCACCCAAATCAGGCAATAGTTCTTTTGCTGATTCATACTCATCATTTTCGTATTTTAAGCAGCACATTAAGCGACCGCATAATCCAGAGATTTTAGTAGGATTTAGTGATAAGTTCTGATCTTTTGCCATTTTGATTGAAACCGGGTCAAAGTCTCCTAGGAAAGTCGAACAGCATAGCATTCTGCCACAAGGTCCGATTCCACCTAGCATCTTCGCTTCATCTCTTACGCCAATCTGGCGCAATTCAATTCGAGTCCGGAAAACAGCGGCTAAATCTTTTACAAGTTCACGGAAGTCGACACGTCCATCTGCCGTAAAATAGAAAATAACTTTATTACGATCAAAAGTATATTCCACATCTACTAATTTCATATCTAATTGATGTTCATTGACTTTTGCATTGCAGACTTCATAGGCTTGCTGGGCAGCATACTTATTTTCGTCAACAATGAGTCTGTCCTTTTGATCGGCAATACGAACTACCTTCTTGAGCGGAAGGACTACATCATGCTCCTCGACTTGCTTCCTTGCTATAACAACTTTACCAAATTCAACACCGCGAACCGTTTCAACGATGACGAATTCATCTTTTTCTATATGGTGATCGCCGGGGTCAAAGTAATAAATCTTACCAGCTTTCTTAAAGCGTACGCCTACAACATCATACAAATGAAGATCCCTCCTGCAATTTTAACACAAGCTGTTCCATTAACAGCTGAGGATTCATATTAGCTTGCAACTTTCTTTTTGAATCTAAGATCGCTGCCATCTGCTCGGATATGCGCCGTCCGGATGTTTGCAAGGCATAAAGCTCTAACCGTTCTTTTTCTGAAACATAAACGGTTTGTTCGTGTTTGCCAAGCTGTATATAAAGTAAGTCCTTAAAGATTAAAAGTAATAGATCTAAACCTCGATCAATCTGATCTTTTTCCTTAAAGTGCAAGAACCAATCACCTTGAAGCGTGACCATGGCTTCAAGCGGATTTTTTTTTAGCACTTCATATAATTTTAACACTATTTTTTGCGCTTGTACAAACCATTCATCACTATTTAATTGCAATGCTTCATCGACATTATTCGTCAAATTGGCTAAAACTGCAGCATTTTGTCGACTTAGACCATTTTGCAACAATATTTCTGTCATATTAGCAGGTGATAGAGGCTTAAATGAAAGAACTTGGCATCTGGATAGGATAGTTGGGAGTATTTGCTGAGTCTGCTCTGTCAGTAGTATGGCTGCAGTTTGCGCACTCGGTTCCTCTAGGAACTTTAACAAACTATTGGCTGCATTTACGGTCATTTTATCCGCGTGTACGATCATATAAATTTTCCTTGATGATTCAACGCCTTTTTTTGAAAACTCTTCTTGAAGGGCTTGTACCTGAGCCTTTTTAATCGATAAACCATCTGGTTCAACGATATGTACGTCAGGATGGTTACCGCTATTTATCCGCTTGCAATTGCTGCACTCATCACATGGTAAATACTGATCTAGGAGAGATTCGCAAAGTAGTACTTTTGCAAGTATGATTGCCGTTTCCTTTTTGCCCGTACCTCTCATACCTTCAAATAAGTACGCATGGGCAACCCTATTTTTTAGGATACTATTTTTCAGCATTTTCATGACAATCGGCTGAAGCTGATCAAGCTCGTCCCATGTTTTAACCAAATTTATCACTCTCTTACGTATATAAATTAATTAAAAGTCCTTTAATTTCCCCGATTTTGCCAAGAACATCTATGGACTCGCCTTCTTTTTTCGTGATTTCTTCCGTTAACTCAACTAGCTTCTGATCTATCGTTTCGACAATCTTGAGTGAACGCCCTTGTCCCATCTGGTTCCAGCTATGTGATTGTTTCAGACCCATTCCAAAATCAACCGTTTCCTTGACGAAACGCTTAACAAGGGTCTTAAATTTTGCTAGTTCCTTGAAAGTTCTTGACCTTCCAAGTCTATCGCCAGCTGATTCAATGTCTGCCATTAGCTGTTGCAATTGCGCGACATGTAATTTTTGGTCTTGCTTTTGAACAAGCGCTCCAAACTTTGCGGTACCGACGGATTGCTGTTTTACTTCAGACCTTACTTGATCCATGTTCAAACGAAGATCTTGGTTAATTTTCATTCTGCATCCTCCGTAAACATGTCCTTCTAAAATTGAACAAATTGTTCAATTGGCAGGACGAATACTGTTGCTCCACCAACTTCTACATCAACCGGATAAGGCACATAGGAATCTGCATTTCCACCCATCGGAGATACCGGAGCGACTAATTGATCCCTTGACTTACAGTTATCCTTAATAATTTCTAAAGCCTTGTCTACACGAATATCTTCCGTCCCAATCATGAATGTCGTATTTCCTGATTTTAAGAATCCACCCGTACTAGCAAGCTTTGTTGCTCTGAAATTATGATCGACCAGTGCTGAAGATAAGCGGTTGCTATCTTGATCCTGAACGACGGCTAGTATCAATTTCATATTATCCACTCCTTTTTCCGCATTGGTTCTTTCTATATTATAACAGTTACAACTGTTAGTTACATCGTATATTCAATTGGAAATTAAAAGGTATATATATGACTTGATTATAAGGGCTTACTTTGCTCATATTGAATCTTTCTGTTAAAAAAAGCCCCTGAGAGGCTTTTTTCATGTTAACTTATTTTTTGAGTCTTTTTAGTATGGCTTCCTCAGCATCACGGTAAACTTGCTCAATTGGCCCTGATGCGTCGATTAAAACCATTCTATCGCTAAAACGGTTTAACAAAATATGATAACCTTCTCTTACTCTTTCATGGAAATCAAGCTTTTCCAAATCGAGTCTATTTACTTCGCGACCGTTATTAAGGCCAATTCTCTCCAGTCCTAAAGCAGGTTCCAAGTCAAAGAATAACGTAAGCTCTGGCATCATATCCTCGATGGCAAACTCATTGATCTTGAAGACTTCATCTATTCCTAGTCCGCGTGCATAGCCTTGGTAAGCAAGAGAACTGTCAACAAAGCGGTCACAAAGTACAACTTTACCCTCTGCCAACGCTGGTTTTACTTTTTCAATCAGATGTTGCCTCCGTGCAGCTGCATAAAGTAATGCTTCAGTACGTGGATCCATCGCTGTATTTTCAGTATTCAATATGACGTTTCTAATCTGTTCCGCAATATCAATGCCCCCCGGTTCACGAGTAAGTAAAACATCAAAATTACTTGAGATAAGTTTCTCAGTGAGCATGGAAATAATCGTAGATTTCCCTGCTCCTTCTGGTCCCTCTATTGTGATAAAAATTCCTTCCATGATGTATCCTCCAAAACTATGTATTGTGAGACTAGCTTGATTGTGAAAAGACTCTAATCTTTCCTTGTTCTAAACTTTCTCCACCCTGAAATCTGCTTCCGTATGACATTAATCTTTTCATGTTTGAAATGACACTGCTCGTGAGCCTTTCACCTGTTAGGATAAGTGGAATTCCAGGAGGATAGGGTATGATTGTTTCGGCTGAAATCCTTCCATCTGATTCCTCTAACTCTATGTAAGTGACCGATAATCCTTCCATCTGTTTGTAGGATAGGGCTAGCTCAGAAATTGGTTTCTTACTGGTTCTAATAGCTTCTCTTTCCATGTTTGTCCCTTTTAACCCGAATGAAACCTTTTTCATTCTTTCCAAAGCCTCAGCAAAGAAGTTCTGTTGTGTCTTCTTCAATAATGGAAGAACGAGAATTACATTCTGTGGATCAGCCATTTCTGTAAAAATGCCAACACCCTCAAATTGGTTTTGCAATTCATATCCTGTTAATCCACTTGTAGATTGTATCGTCAATTTTAAAGGATCCAACATGCCTTCTTTATAGGTATTTACTTTAAGACCATCTAGATGTTCCACTTCTTTTTTAAAAGATCGAATTTCTCTCATTAAAGAATCATAGTCCTCACCCGAGAATGTCGCTAAATAGGCTCTAGCTAAATCAAGGGAAGCCATGATGGGATAAGATGGACTGCTAGACTGAAACATATGTAAATATTCCGAGATTTCCGTTATGGATACACGTTTGCTATTGAAATGTAGATAAGAACCCATTGTCATGGCAGGCAATGTCTTATGAGCAGATTGAATCACAATATCTGCACCTAAGGTTGTTGCAGAAGTAGGGAAATTTCCACCGATGGTAAAATGAGCTCCGTGTGCCTCATCTACAAGTACAGGAACATCTTTTTCATGAGACACTTTTATGATACTTTTTAGATCATATGTCATCCCATAATAATTAGGGTATGTAAGGATGAGCGCATTCGCATTTGGATATTGATCTAATGCTTTGCTTATCGTAGCAATTGTTACACCAGCTGCAACTCCCCAGTCCTCATCGTATTCCGGTTCAAGAAAAATGGGATGAGCTCTAGCCAATTTAATGGCATTCATGATTGACTTATGACAATTTCTTTGAACAAGTACGATGTCATTTTCCTTGCATACCGCCATAATCATCGCAAGATTACCTACTGTCGAACCATTTACGAGAAAAAAACTCTTTTGAACTTTATATAAATCTGCTAACAAGTCTTCTGCCTCCATGATTACCCCTTCAGGAGCATGGAGGTCATCGAGACCTGTAATCTCAGTTGCATCTATTTTTAATATTCCCTGGAAATCTTCATTTTCTATCGAGGGGAATACTTTTCCATACTTATGTCCGGGTACATGAAAGGATAGAGGACTTCGACTACTATGTTTTTTGAGTGCCCGATATAGTGGTACCTGACTGTGATCCATTTAACCATCACTACTTCCATACGAGAGTCCCATCTATTTTAACAAAACATTCTCCAATAATCTTGTTTTCTCTCATTAATCATATTAACTCTTTTGACCTGGCTCTGTTTAAGTTCAATCATTATTTTAAAACAAATGATAAATCCGAGAATCAGCGACACTCGTGAGTAAGAAGTGTCTAACTCTGACAACACCACGCCCGGAAGAACGAGTGAAAAGGCTTGTCAGGTATTTTTAAGGGAACGGATTCTAAGGAATATGAACTTTGTAGTAGTACAGAGGCTTTTGATAAAAAAATAAAAGCCCGAATGGACTTTTTTAGGAGAAGATTTCTGGTGTTGTAATTTTCTTTAGTTGTTTCAAGAAATATTTATACCTTGGATCACTCGTATCTGTTTGGATTAAATCTCTCTCACACTCTGTACATATAAAAGCAGTGTATAGATGTATTCCTTTTGGTTTCATTTGTTCACAAACGACGCATGTTTCCTCAATTTGTCTTTTAGCTAATAGCGAACTCAATTTCCCCACCTCCATACACATATTCTTTCCTGTCTCATCCATTTGTATACAATTTTTAGAATTTTTCGCAGGAATGGTCCTGAATAATATTGTATGTCAAATGTTTCATTTGGGTGTATGTCTCTATTGGAAATCTTGAAATTGGAGCATATTTTTTCTGTTTTTGATGCTGGTGTTATCTTAACGGATTGTCTATTTCAATTACTCCCTCCAAAGCGCTTTCCTTCTAACCCCCATCTACTCCTTATAGTACGAGCATCTCATACTAGTATCACTTCCCTTACTTGCGTTAATTCTCCCTTTACTCATTTATGCATTTCTTCAGTTCTCTTTTGATACTCCCTCAACACACAAAAAAAAGAACAGCACAACGGCTGTTCTTTCATATTGCCCGGCGGCGTCCTACTCTCACAGGGGGAGAGCCCCCAACTACCATCGGCGCTGAGAAGCTTAACTTCCGTGTTCGGTATGGGAACGGGTGTGACCTTCTCGCTATCGCCACCAGACTATTTTGTTTTTTGAGGTTCATTCCCTCAAAACTAGATAATGTTAGAAGAAGAGTAAAAACGAGTTCACCTTTTTAAATCTTTGACTTTGGTTAAGTCCTCGATCTATTAGTATCAGTCAGCTCCACACGTCGCCGCGCTTCCACCTCTGACCTATCAACCTGATCATCTTTCAGGGATCTTACTAGCTTACGCTATGGGAAATC
>NZ_FOYF01000015.1 GCF_900115925.1 Bacillus sp. cl95
CCCATAGCGTAAGCTAGTAAGATCCCTGAAAGATGATCAGGTTGATAGGTCAGAGGTGGAAGCGCGGCGACGTGTGGAGCTGACTGATACTAATAGATCGAGGACTTAACCAAAGTCAAAGATTTAAAAAGGTGAACTCGTTTTTACTCTTCTTCTAACATTATCTAGTTTTGAGGGAATGAACCTCAAAAACAAAATAGTCTGGTGGCGATAGCGAGAAGGTCACACCCGTTCCCATACCGAACACGGAAGTTAAGCTTCTCAGCGCCGATGGTAGTTGGGGGCTCTCCCCCTGTGAGAGTAGGACGCCGCCGGGCAATTTGAAAGAACAGCCGTTGTGCTGTTCTTTTTTTGTGTTTTTAAAAAAGTCTTCTAGAAATAAGACATTACCAAGAAAAAATATTACTAGTTACATCGACAATAATCATTAAATAAGCTAAGAAAACATAACGTGAAAAATGTCTAATTTTGTGGAGGAAGGAAAACGACAAGTTTCATCAATTCTCCTGACATATTCCACAACTCCTAATTTTTTTAGTAAAATGCACCACTAAAAAAACTTCTAAATATTACTTCAATCCTAATAAGTACTGAAACACTAAAAATGGTCCTTTTTGATGACTGATGTTCAAGAAAGCTTTTATAAAAGGATAATCCTTATTCGGCATCATCTTAGTAAGCTCACTCCACCATTCAGTTTCATACCTGGCAATCATGCTTAAATTATAAAGTAACAAGTAGTGAATTAGTAATTCAGGGAATTCTAACAGCTCTGTCTTATGAACAGGCATTCCAAATGACTGTTCTTCAAGATTAAATTTAAGTGGACTTATGTCATTAGTCGGCATCTCTTCAAAAAGGATTGCGAGTCTTTCTCCCTCCGGAAACGAAACTTGTTGTGAAAGCTTCGATCTTAAAAAGTCTTGAAAACGATTTTTTGTCATGTGAAAGTTATCTAATAAAAATTCAGGAAGAAAAAAAGATGACTCCTCGTGAGGTACTGTAACAAAAGAGTGTTTTCCTTCCAACAAATAGAACATTTCGCTAAGTTCCGGAATTCCCCTAAGCAAGTCTTCCATCGCAGCTTTATCTCCTTCAAGTTGTTCCATGTGAAACAATTTTTCCGACATGAAGGGAAAGAGACCATTTTTTTGAAATCGAACCTCATCCTGAAAGAAGTTATAGTTCTGTTTTTTTCTTTTCCTAGTGGAGACCCCATGTGCCAACACTGAAGTTGATTCTGGATAGGAAGGTTCGACTGTAAGGATGCATGCTTTAATTAGATGAACAAATCCATAAAATAATAAGACAGGTTGGATAAGAAGTGGACTTTTGTGGGCTTGTTCGTAATAAATTTGACCATGTTCCAAGTAATAGATAAAGCTATAGCAATTTTCAAAGCTTTTTTGCTCAGCATTTTCTATATTTTGTTTTTGGTAACATTTTTTTAAAAATCTCTGTGTATTCTCCGCTGAGAAAAAGAAAGAATAATTTTGCCAACCTTTATATGAAAAGTGCATATGTCATACCTACTCCCTATTTTTTGAAAAGTTAAAATTTTTGTTACGTCCTTGACAGTATTTTGTCCAATTGATAACCTACAAATAATATTTTTTTGATCGGGAGGAATGAACATGTGGGAAAATAAGTTTGTTAAAGAAGGATTAACGTTTGATGATGTATTACTGGTACCTGCAAAATCGGAAGTTTTGCCTCGAGATGTCAGCCTTAGTGTTGAGTTATCTAAGAATATAAAACTTAATATCCCCATCATCAGTGCTGGGATGGATACTGTGACTGAAGCCGAAATGGCCATTAGTATGGCTCGACAAGGCGGAATGGGTATCATCCATAAGAACATGTCTATAGAGCAGCAAGCTGAGCAAGTAGAAAAAGTTAAGCGCTCCGAGAGTGGAGTCATTACCGATCCATTTTTCCTCACACCCGATCACCAAGTTTTTGATGCAGAACACTTGATGGGTAAATACCGAATCTCCGGTGTACCAATCGTTAATAACCTTGAAGAACAAAAACTTGTAGGAATTATTACAAACCGAGATCTTCGTTTTATTCAAGGTCATGATTATTCAATTCAAATATCCGATGTAATGACAAGAGAAGAACTTGTAACTGCGCCAGTCGGTACAACACTTGCGGATGCAGAAAAGATTCTTCAAAAACATAAAATTGAAAAGCTTCCTTTGGTAGATGAAGAAGGGGTCTTAAAAGGACTTATTACAATCAAGGACATTGAAAAAGTAATTGAGTTCCCTCATTCTGCTAAAGATAAGCAAGGTAGACTATTAGCAGGAGCTGCAGTTGGAGTAACATCTGATACCATGAAGAGGGTAGAGATGTTGGTCAAAGCGAATGTCGATGCGATTGTTGTTGATACGGCTCATGGACATTCTAAAGGTGTTCTCGATACGGTAAGACAAATTCGCAATAGTTATCCTGAATTGACTATTATCGCAGGCAATGTGGCAACTGCGGAAGCGACGAAAGATTTGATTGAAGCTGGCGCTGATGTTGTGAAGGTCGGAATTGGACCAGGTTCCATCTGTACCACACGGGTTGTTGCAGGAGTTGGAGTTCCACAGATTACTGCAGTTTTTGATTGTGCGACAGAAGCTAGGAAGCATGGGAAATCGATTATTGCCGATGGTGGTATCAAATATTCAGGCGACATCGTAAAAGCTTTAGCAGCTGGCGGACATGCAGTAATGCTAGGAAGTTTACTTGCTGGGGTTACAGAAAGCCCTGGTGAGACGGAAATCTTCCAAGGTCGTCGTTTTAAAGTATATCGTGGAATGGGTTCTGTAGGTGCGATGGAAAAAGGATCTAAAGATCGTTATTTCCAAGAAGATAACAAAAAATTCGTTCCAGAAGGTATTGAAGGACGTATCCCATACAAGGGACCTTTAGCAGAAACAATTTACCAATTAGTAGGTGGACTAAAATCTGGTATGGGGTATTGTGGGACAAAGGACTTATTTGAACTAAGAGAGAAATCTCAGTTTATCAAAATGACAGGCGCTGGTTTAAGAGAGAGTCACCCACATGATGTCCAAATAACAAAAGAAGCACCGAACTATTCAATGTAAAACGAATAATCCCGCGAGAGTATATGCTCCGCGGGTTTTATTATTTGACTATGTTAAAGTGCGTTGTTGATTTTATGGATTTGGTTGATTAAAGAGGAAGGTGCGAGACTCATGCTCGCCATCCTAGAACGGAAATCAACTACTCCAATCTATAAGCAGAGTATACGAAAATGTTGCAGGTGATTCTTTTTAATATCGACAAAGTAACCTAACTGTGCCATTTTGATAATAATCTGTTTCTTAAACAGGATTATTGTTTTTATAAAATAGGTAATTTAGAGGGATGGAAGTTGTAGATATAGGTAATTGCTCTGTCTATGCTTTCAACGATAGGTATGTTAAAATAACCAAAGTGTATAAAATCGACGGAGGGCGTTGCAGTGAATAAACAATTTTTTAAAAAACTTATGGCTATTTCTATGGCACTCATCTTGTTTCTAAGTGTTTTCACTCAGGTTGAAAATGTACAAGCCCAAGAGGGTTTAACAATAAAGGGTGACGCTGCTATTCTTGTTGAAGCTGAAACAGGGAAAGTCCTATTTGAGCAAAATGCAGACAATGTTTTAGGTATTGCCTCAATGACAAAGATGATGACTGAGTATTTGTTATTAGAAGCGATCAAAGAAGGTAGAGTAAAGTGGGATCAAGAATACGGTGTAAGTGAAGTTGTTTGGCAAGTATCACAAGACCGTGGATTATCCAATGTACCACTTAGACGAGATGGAAAGTACAAAGTAAGAGAACTTTATGAAGCGATGACAATCTATTCTGCAAATGGTGCAACAATGGCCCTTGCTGAAGTGTTGGCAGGTTCTGAAGCAAACTTTGTTAAAATGATGAATGATAAAGCTAAGAAACTTGATTTGAAAGATTATAAATTTGTAAACTCAACTGGTTTGAACAACCGTGATTTAAAAGGTCTACATCCTGAAGGTTCGGGAGCAGAGGATGAAAATGTTATGTCTGCTCGTGCAACCGCCAAGTTAGCTTTTCATTTGATTAATGATTTTCCTGAAATATTAGAAACGGCAAGCACGCCGACTAAGAAATTCAGAGAAGGTACAGATGATGAAATCAAGATGGATAACTGGAACTGGATGCTTCCGAAACTTGTTTTTGGTTATGAAGGTGCAGATGGTCTTAAAACAGGTACGACAGATTTCGCAGGGTACTGTTTTACGGGTACTGCGAAACGTGATGGCAAACGTTTTATCACAGTAGTAATGAATGCGAAAAATGCAAGCGGCAAAGGCGATTATAAGGCACGTTTTGACGAAACACGCAAAATGTTCGATTATGCTTTTACGAACTTTGGTAAGGAAGAATTACTTCCTAAGAATTACGTCATAAAAAACAAGAAGTCCCTTCCGGTTACCAAAGGAAAAGAGGATAGTGTTAAAATCAAGACGAAAAATGCAATTACAATGATCGTTAAGAATGGTGAAAAAGCTAAATATAAACCTGTTTTAGTTTTAGATAAAAAGAAATTGAATAAAGATGGAGAATTAACTGCGCCAGTGAAGAAAGGTGAGAAGGTCGGCTACGTTGTCCTTCAAGCGAAAGATGGCGAAAAATTAAGTTTCTTATCAAAAGAAGGCGAAAAGAAAATTCAAGCTGACGTTGTCGCAACTGAAACAGTTGAGAAATCGAATTGGTTTGTTCTTATGATGAGAGGCATTGGTGGATTCTTCGGAGATCTTTTTGGCAGCATTTCATCAGCTATTAAAGGTTTGTTTTAAAATATGAAGGGGTTCGTGTCTTGACATGAACCTCTTTTTGTTGTTTATTTTCATTAGGGAAACGGAAACATTCCAGTGGAATACATATCTTTTCCTTGCTAATGGAAAGAAGATTTATTCATATTCATAACAAGACAAAAAGAAAGTATTATCAAAGGGGGCTTAACAATGAAAACAGGTACAGATCGTGTTAAAAGGGGAATGGCCGAAATGCAAAAAGGCGGCGTCATTATGGACGTTGTAAATGCTGAACAGGCTAAAATTGCTGAAGAAGCAGGAGCAGTTGCGGTAATGGCTCTTGAGCGTGTGCCATCAGATATTCGTGCAGCAGGCGGTGTAGCACGTATGGCTGACCCTCGTATTGTTGAGGAAGTAATGAACGCGGTTTCAATTCCGGTTATGGCTAAAGCGCGAATCGGTCATATCGTAGAAGCCCGCGTCCTTGAAGCTATGGGCGTTGATTATATTGACGAAAGTGAAGTATTGACTCCTGCAGATGAAGAATACCACTTAAACAAGCGAGATTTCACCGTTCCATTCGTGTGTGGTTGCCGTGATTTAGGTGAAGCTGCTCGACGTATTGGTGAAGGAGCATCCATGCTTCGTACAAAAGGTGAACCAGGTACTGGGAACATTGTTGAGGCTGTCCGCCACATGCGTAAAGTAAATGGTCAAGTTCGTAAATTAGTTACGATGAATGAAGATGAAATCATGACAGAAGCTAAGCTTCTAGGAGCACCATATGAGCTTCTTCTTGAAATTAAGCGTCTTGGACGTCTTCCCGTTGTAAACTTCGCTGCTGGTGGGGTAGCAACTCCTGCTGATGCGGCGTTAATGATGCAACTAGGGGCAGATGGCGTTTTCGTTGGATCGGGTATCTTCAAGTCAGATAACCCTGCAAGATTTGCTCGAGCGATTGTTGAAGCAACAACTCACTTCCAAGACTATAAGTTAATCGCTGAGATTTCTAAAGACCTTGGAATTGCTATGAAAGGGATCGAAATCTCTTCACTTGCTCCTAGCGCACGTATGCAGGATCGCGGTTGGTAATCATGGTTAAAATAGGTGTACTCGCATTACAAGGTGCTGTAAGGGAGCATGTCCGTTCCATCGAAGAGAGTGGAGCTGAGGCAGTTGTCATTAAGACGAAAGAACAACTCTCAGAGGTGGATGGGTTAATTCTACCGGGCGGCGAAAGTACGACAATGCGTAAGTTAATTGATAAATATGATTTCATGGATGAGCTTAAGAAATTCGCTGCAGACGGAAAACCCATGTTCGGTACTTGTGCTGGTCTCATCTTACTTGCTAAAAATATTGCAGGTTATGACTCACCACATATCGGTGTGATGAATGTGTTGGTTGAGCGTAATTCATTTGGTCGTCAACGTGAAAGTTTTGAAGCAGATCTTGATATTAGAGATGTCGCAGAAGATTTTACGGCGGTATTCATCCGTGCTCCACATATCATGGAAGCCGGCGAAAATGTTGAGATATTAGCGAAGCATAACGGGAGAATAGTGGCGGCGAGAGAAGGCCAATTCCTTGGTTGCAGCTTCCATCCCGAACTAACTGATGATCACCGTTTAACTGCTTACTTCATAGAAATGGTGAAAGAAGCAAAGAAAAAACAGTTTGCATAATTTGTTTGCATTGTGCTCATAATTATAGTAAATTATTAATTACAAAATTTTCTTATATCGTTAAAGCTTTGAGAGGAAATAGTAGCATGCTGTTTGATGTTCTAGAGAGCTGGTGGTTGGTGGAAACCAGTACATGACACATGTGAATCCGTCCTTGAGCAGAGTATGGAACGCTGCGCTAGCAGTCAGTAAATACTTTCGGTTATAAACCGTTATGGATTAAGTGGATAGCAGTTATATGCTATCAACTAGGGTGGCAACGCGGGTAACTCTCGTCCCTTTTGGGGACGGGAGTTTTTTGTGTTTTTTAGTCTTTCCAAATGTCATCTAACGGAGAAGACGATGTAAGAAATGAAAAAGGAGCTGTTAAGAATGTTAGATCTTAAACACTTAAGAAACAATTTTGAAGAAGTAAAAGAATTATTGAAACATCGTGGAGAAGACCTTACTGATCTTGGTAAGTTTGAAGATCTGGATGTTCGTCGCCGCGAATTAATCGTCGAAGCTGAGCAACTTAAGAGCAAGCGTAATGATGTTTCTCAACAAGTGGCGACATTAAAGCGTGAGAAAAAAGATGCAGACCACCTGATCACTGAAATGCGTGAAGTTGGTGACCGCATTAAAGAGCTGGATGATGAGTTACGAGGGGTAGAAGAAACATTAGAAATGCTTCTTTTAAGCATTCCAAATATTCCGCATGAAAGTGTTCCAGTTGGAGAAACAGAGGATGACAATGTAGAAGCACGTAAATGGGGAGAAATTCGCCAGTTCGACTTTGAAGCAAAACCTCACTGGGATATAGCTGATGGCCTTGGTATCATCGATTTTGAACGTGCAGGAAAAGTCACAGGAAGTCGTTTTGTATTTTACAAAGGGTTAGGTGCTAGACTGGAACGTGCTCTTATCAACTTCATGCTTGATTTGCATGTTGATGAACATGGTTATAAGGAAGTTCTTCCTCCTTACATGGTGAACCGCGCAAGTATGACAGGTACAGGTCAGCTTCCTAAATTTGAAGAAGATGCTTTCCTGATTGAAAAGGAAGATTATTTCTTAATTCCGACAGCAGAAGTACCTGTTACCAATATGCATCGCGATGAAATCCTGAGCGCAGACGAGCTTCCTATCCGTTATGCAGCATTCAGCGCATGTTTCCGCTCTGAGGCAGGTTCTGCAGGCCGTGATACACGAGGACTTATCCGTCAGCATCAATTCAATAAGGTTGAGCTTGTTAAGTTTGTTAAGCCGGAAGACTCTTATGAGGAACTAGAGAAACTAACAGCAGATGCTGAAAAAGTTCTACAACTTCTTGGACTTCCATACCGCGTGTTAAGCATGTGTACAGGTGATCTTGGTTTTACTGCTGCAAAGAAATACGATATTGAAGTTTGGATTCCAAGTTATGAAATGTACCGAGAAATTTCTTCTTGTAGTAATTTCGAAGGTTTCCAAGCAAGACGTGCAAATATCCGTTTCCGCCGTGAAGCGAAAGGAAAGCCAGAGCATGTTCATACACTAAATGGATCTGGTTTGGCTATCGGCCGAACTGTGGCAGCAATATTAGAGAATTATCAGCAAGCTGACGGAAGTGTTGTCATTCCAGAAGTATTGCGTCCATACATGGGAAATCGTGATATTATCAAGCCAGAATAGTGAGTTTGTGGGGAATTTTCTTCCCCACAATTTCTTTAAAAAAAGTTTCATGAAAATGTTGACGATGTAGATCCCATATGATATATTAATCTATGTCGAAACGGAGGTATACCCAAGTCCGGCTGAAGGGATCGGTCTTGAAAACCGACAGGCGGGTAACACCGCGCGGGGGTTCGAATCCCTCTACCTCCTCCATTTTTACATTAACTATCGCGCATAAATACTGGAGATAAAAATCGTTGCAATTTGCAACGATTTTTTTATGCTCAAAAATAATACTCATAAAAAAAATAAACCGCCATATCGGCGGTTTATTTTTTTAACAATTGAGTTTGACGGATGAAATGGGAGATGCGTTCAATGATTGGTTCTATTGATCCCTCATCACTCATGATGTCATATTCATTGATGTTAAGTCTCAGTACAGGGCATGCATTGAAGTTGTTTACCCAGTTTTCGTATCGCTGGTGCATTTCTTCCCAATAAGCAACAGGTGTTTGCTGTTCCATTGGACGACCACGTTCCTTGATACGAGATAAGATATCTTCAAGTGACCCTTCAAGATAAATTAATAGGTCCGGATGTGGGAAATAAGGTGTCATAACCATGGCATCAAACAAACTGGTGTAAGTTTCATAATCAACCATAGACATTGTTCCTTTTTCAAAGTGCATCTTTGCAAAAATACCAGTATCTTCGTAGATGGAACGGTCTTGGATAAAACCGCCGCCATATTCAAAAATGCGCTTTTGCTCTTTGAAGCGTTCAGCAAGGAAATAGATTTGCAAATGGAAACTCCAACGCTGGAAATCAGCATAAAATTTATCAAGGTACGGGTTGGTATCGACTTTTTCAAAAGAAGTTCTAAACCCAAGGGCATTTGCAAGTGCGTTTGTCATTGTAGACTTACCAACACCTACTGTACCTGCAATTGTAATGACTGCATTGCTAGGAATGCCATATTTACTTCGAAGATTCATGGTTGTAAACTCCTTTTTTTAATGATTGTGATAGCTTTTCTATGATGTAAGTCAAATCAGCTTCATTTTTTACAAAGTCTATTTCATCGCCATTAAAGCGGAGTACAGGAATCTCTGGGTGTTGTTTTTCAAAGCTCGTGATGGCCTGCTCATAATCAAGTGAAAGTTGTTCCAAGTATAATGGGCTGATTTTCTTTTCAATTTCGCGGCCGCGCATTTCAATTCTTTTTAGAAGCGTATCGAGGCTTGCGTGTAAGTAGATGATGACATTTGGCTTCGGCATATCCGCAGTAAGGATTTGATATATTTGGTAGTACTTTTTGTACTCAGCTTCATTTAATGAGCGCTGTGCAAATATCAAATTCTTGAAAATATGATAATCAGCAACGACAGACTTATTTTTAATCAAATAATGGCTATTGATGTCACTCAATTGCTTATATCGATTACAAAGAAAAAACATTTCCGTTTGGAAACTCCACTCTTCTATGTTTTCGTAAAATTTTCCGAGGAATGGATTTTCATCCACGATCTCTTTTAATAATGCCGTCTGGAATTGATCGGAAATCGCTTTTGCAAGAGATGTTTTTCCGACACCAATTGGGCCTTCTACAGTGATAAAAGGCGTTTCTCCCATTGTATGTCCCCCTTCTCTGTCTACCATATCTTTTATATTTTAGCCGGTAAGAATACCAGATAAATGACACCGTTCTACAATATTTTTAATGACACTTAGAGTATTTTAACATAATCCGGACAGGAAGGGATATGGAATATTTGCCTCGTTTAAAGTAAATCTTTTATGCAAAAAAAAGCTGCCGATGAACGGCAGCCGGTACAAGGAATTAAGGTGCATATCCTGAAATTTGAATCGTTATTTTTAATAAGGCTCTTTTCTTAAATTTTGTTGTTTTTGGAACAAGAAAGAGCCGGCAGTAGGGATTTTTCTATAATGATACCATTGGAATTTAGCTTGAGAATTTTAATATTAAGGAAAAGAGCACGAAATATGAATATATGCGTGTTGTTGCATTTTTCGTAAAAGCAACAATCAATGCGAAAATAGACTTTAATAAAAATATTTGAGACTTTTAGATGGAATTGGAATTTTGAAAGTTAGATCAAGAAGGGCGCTTAACGACATTAAAGTTTTCTACTATTAAAAGCCAGTTTTGAGGGAAAGAAAGTCCAAGTTTCCAATAACTCATACCCCGTATCTTAAGTTCTTTAATCAAGTTGAACTTCGCTTGGATGGACCTGGCATCTTCGAACCATACTTCGTGTTGTTTACCTTTCTCGTCAACATATTTGAAGAACGGTGCTTGCGCTTTTTCATCATATTGAATGGCGACGTTATACTTGGCAGCGAGCAGAATGGCCTGTTGTGGACTAACGGCTTTCGCCTGGCTTCCTTGAACAAACGGCAATGTCCAATCATAGCCGTATAAATTTTGACCCATCAGAATTTTTCCAGGGGGTATTTCGGTGATAGCATATTTCAGAACGTCTCTTACTGGTCCAATAGGAGAGACAGGCATGGCAGGTCCTCCGCTATATCCCCATTCATAAGTCATGATGACAACAAAGTCGACGATTTCTCCATGTGCTTTATAATCGTGGGCTTCATACCATTTTCCTTTTTGAGTAGCACTTGTTTTCGGGGCCAAAGCGGTAGAGATTAGCCAGCCTTCCTTTTTAAATCGATCTCTCGCTTTTCTAAGGAAGCGATTATATGCTTCTCGGTCTGCTGGGCGCAGGAACTCAAAGTCAAAGTGGATATCACGGAAGTTATATTTCTTTGCTGTTGCAACGACATTATTGAGGAATTTATCCTGAATGGCCATGTCATTTAAGATGATCCTGCCCAGTTCATCGCTGAATTGGTCATTTTCTTGATTGGTTAGTACCATCATCAGAACATTGTTATTGGCTTTAGCGATCGCCGGGAAATTATTCAAAAGAGGTTCTTTTAATGAACCATCCCGTAGCACTTGGAAACTGAAAGGAGCTAGATAGGTTAAATAAGGTGCCGCTTCGCGTGCGCTGTTTTCAAGTGCAACGGGGACACTCGTACCGCGCGGCTCTACATAGCCGTTAAATTCAGCACTCCGTTTCTTTTGTGCTGGAATATACATTCTGAAACCAATTGAAAGTGGTTGAGTAACGGATAGCTTATTTACTTTAGCGAGTTCTTGGTAAGAGACGCCGAATTTTTGGGATATTGACCAAAGACTATCACCGGACTGTACCCAATAAAAGCTTCCGATAATAGGAATGACTAAAGTCTGCCCTATAACAAGGTTATTGGGATTTGGGATTTCATTCGCTTCAACGATATCAGCAACTGAAGAACCGTATGTTCTGGCAATACTATATATTGAATCGTTTCTTTTCACTACATGTATTTGCATGTGCAGTCCCTCCCCGGACATTAAACGCTACAAACATTTTATGAGGGAGGAGAAGGAGAAATGATATAATGTTCATAAATTTCTTGTGCTGTCTTTTGGACATCTGCTTTTAGAACATTCTCCATCATTCTAATCGCATACAAATTGTCATGGTCGTCTGTTGAAGCGATTGTATTTTTCGGAACAATGAGCTTGTATTCACGCATATATGCATCGTTTGCCGTGAATAACACACAAATATTACCGGCAATTCCGCACAAGATGAGTGTATTTACTTTCAATGAGTGCAGCAATGTATTCAAAGCTGTGCCGTAAAAAGCTGAATGCTTTGGCTTTATTAAGAAATAATCGTCTTTTTCTGGGAGAAGGGTCTTAAATACGGGTTCACTTCGTTCGTTTCGGCAATAATCAACGATGAGATCAAGGTTTGCCTGCCAAAGATTATAGTGATCGTTTATGAAGATAACAGGCAGTTTCTGCTTAATGAAAAGATTTCTAAGTTCTTTAATAGGCACTGCAATTTGCGACGCCTTTTGCGATAGTATTTCACCGTGAGTAAAATCAAACTTGTTTATCATATCTATGATAAGCAAAGCGGGAAGGGTTTCCTCGAATCCTTTCAATTTACATCTCTCCTTTATAAGTATTTTTAAATAGAAGGAGAATTTTTATCCTGTAAAAACTGTTTATGAAAAGTACATATCATTTTGAAAAAGACAGTGAGGTGACTATAAATGGAAGACAGTCGGCTATTAGATGAATACTTTATGAAAGAAGCCATTAAAGAAGCAAAAAAAGCTGAAGTTAAAAATGAAGTGCCAATCGGAGCTGTTATCGTCTCAAATGGTGAAATTATTTCCCGGGGATACAATTTGCGGGAAAGTAATCAAAGTGCTGTCGCACACGCCGAACTGATGGCAATTGAAGAGGCGTGTCGCAAACTTGGAACATGGAGGCTAGAAGATACAGTGTTGTATGTGACACTGGAACCCTGTGCAATGTGTTCTGGAGCCATTATCCTATCACGGGTAAAGCGGGTGGTCTATGGAGCGGCCGATCCGAAAGGTGGTTGTGCTGGAACATTCATGAATCTTTTAACTGACGAGAGATTTAATCATCAAAGCGAAGTAGTGACTGGCGTTCTAGAGGAGGAATGCAGCAATTTACTATCTTCCTTTTTTCGCGAGTTAAGGGAAAGAAAAAAAGCTGAGAAAAAAGCAAAGAGAATGCTATTGGATAATTAGACAACTATTGACAGTTGATAAGCATTGCTTTTTAGAAGAAAAGGTTTTATACTATGAATGTGTCGAGTTGGACACAACCTAAACTTTGGTATCAATTTTGCCGTGCTAGACGGGGAGGTAGCGGTGCCCTGTACTCGCAATCCGCTCTAGCGAGGTTGAACTCCTTCCTGAGGCTGACATTCTGTAGGGTCTGCCTTAAGTAAGTGGTGTTGACGCCCGGGTCCTGCGCAATGGGAATCCATGAACCATGTCAGGTCCGGAAGGAAGCAGCATTAAGTGGACGCTCCCATGTGCCGCAGGGTTGCCTGGGCCGAGCTAACTGCTTAAGTAACGCTTATGGATGTCAGTCGACGGAAGGTGCACGGCAGTTTAATATGAATAATCAAACTCATTCCATTCTGGGATGAGTTTTTTGTATAATTATCGTATTTCATTTTGTAAAAAAGAATTAAGTTACGGTATAATAAACATGGTAATTAAAGAGGAAGGGGCGGTGTCAATTGAGTTATCAAGCATTATATCGTGTATGGCGTCCGCAGCAGTTTTTAGATGTAGTCGGCCAGGAACACGTGACAAAGACACTGCAAAATGCCCTGCTTCAACAGAAAATCTCACATGCCTACTTGTTTTCCGGACCAAGGGGAACAGGTAAAACAAGTGCAGCGAAGATTCTTGCTAAGGCAGTCAACTGTGAAAGAGCCCCGGTAAGCGAACCGTGTAATGAGTGTGCTTCATGTAAAGGGATAACGGATGGATCGATTCCTGATGTTATTGAGATCGATGCAGCTTCTAATAATGGCGTTGAAGAAATTCGTGATATTCGCGATAAGGTCAAATATGCACCAAGTGTAGTTAAATATAAGGTGTATATTGTAGATGAAGTGCATATGCTTTCCATCGGAGCTTTCAATGCATTGTTAAAAACGCTAGAGGAACCACCGAAACATGTCATGTTTATTTTAGCAACCACTGAACCTCATAAAATTCCACTAACAATCATTTCACGCTGTCAGCGTTTTGATTTTAAGAGAATCACGGCAAAATCTATCGTTGGAAGAATGAAACTGATTGTGGATGAGACTGGAGTCAATTGTGACGATCGCGCATTAAATATTATTGCGCGAGCTGCAGAAGGTGGGATGAGGGATGCCTTGAGCTTACTTGACCAGGCGATTTCCTTTAGTCATGAGCGGGTGGAAGTGGAAGATGCTTTAACGGTTACTGGTTCGGTATCGCAAGGGTTCCTTAATACACTTGCTCGTTCCATTCAGCAAAATGATGCTGCATTAGGTTTAGCTGCCCTGGAAGAACTGCTCTACCATGGTAAAGACCCAAGCAGGTTTATGGAAGACTTTATATTATACTATCGAGACATGCTTCTTTATAAAGCGGCACCTTCACTTGAAGAATCGATGGAAAGAGTCTTGATGGACGAAGACTTTCAACAATTGTCTGGAGAAATTACAGCGGAACAGATATATCAGCTAATTGAAGTGCTGAACAAGGCTCAGCAAGAAATGCGCTGGACAAACCATCCACGAGTATTTCTTGAAGTTGCTATCGTAAAGCTTTGTCAGTTAGAAAGTGTAAAACAGAGTTCGGTTGGTTCTGCAGATTTTGGCCCATTGTTACAGCGCATTGAGCAACTCGAAGGGGAATTGAACGATCTTAAGAGAAATGGTCCAACAGTAGTTTCCCAAGAAACGAGTCAGCAGGCACAAAAGAATACTCAGCGCAGTTCGAGAAAAGGTTTCCAGGCTCCTGCTGGTAAAATTAATGAAGTGTTAAAGCAAGCTACAAAGGCGAATTTGAATATAATCAAAAGTCATTGGGGCGAAATGCTATCCAGACTTAATCAACAACAGATGCGGTCTCAGGCTGCACTTTTAACTGAAGCAGAGCCTGTAGCAGCTTCAACGTCTACCTTTGTGGTAAAGTTTAAATATGAGATACACTGTCAAATGGCAATGGAAAATGATCGTTTCCTTGAGGTGATTGCTAAGCTGTTTCAAGACCTTACGGGTACCAGGTATACACTCGTTGGAGCTCCGGAAGAACAGTGGCAAAGAATCAGGGAGAGCTTTCTGAGCAGCCAGCATGGTGCTGAAGATAGTGAAATCAATGAGAAACAACAAGAAGATCCAGTAGTTGTGGAAGCGCAAAAATTGTTTGGACCTGATCTTGTTGAAATTATCGATTAAAAATTTGGAGGTAATGATAAGATGATGCGTGGAAATGGAAATATGCAAAACATGATGAAGCAAATGCAAAAAATGCAAAAGAAAATGCAGGAAGCGCAAGAGGAACTAGGCGAAAAGAAAATTGAAGGTACAGCAGGTGGCGGAATGGTAACTGTTACAGTTACAGGCCATAAAGAAGTTGTTGAAGTGAAAATCAATCCTGAAGCTGTAGATCCTGACGATGTTGAAATGCTGCAAGATCTTGTATTAGCGGCTACCAATGACGCTATGAAAAAAGCGGAAGAGCTTACAAATAATACAATGGGGCAATTTACAAAAGGAATGAACATCCCGGGATTGTTCTAATCTAGGAGGATGAAAGATGCATTATCCTGAACCGATATCAAAGCTGATTGACAGCTTTATGAAATTGCCAGGAATCGGCCCTAAAACGGCCGCTCGTCTGGCTTTTTTCGTATTAAGTATGAAAGAAGACACTGTACTAGACTTCGCAAAGGCGCTCGTAAACGCAAAACGGAATCTATCTTATTGCTCTGTATGTGGTCATATTACCGACCAAGACCCATGTTATATTTGTGAGGATTCCCGACGTGATCGAAGTGTGATTTGTGTCGTGCAAGATCCAAAAGACGTTATAGCCATGGAAAAGATGAAAGAATTCAATGGTTTATACCATGTTCTCCAAGGAGCTATCTCTCCAATGGATGGTATTGGTCCTGAGGATATCAATATTCCTAACTTGCTTAAGAGGCTTCAGGATGAAACAGTGGAAGAGGTAATCATGGCGACTAACCCTAATATTGAGGGGGAGGCGACTGCTATGTACATTTCCCGTCTCTTAAGACCTTCGGGCATTAAAGTAACAAGAATCGCTCATGGATTGCCAGTAGGTGGCGATCTTGAATATGCTGATGAAGTAACCCTTTCAAAAGCACTTGAAGGAAGAAGAGAAGTATAAAGAAGTATAAAGAAGTAACCGGAGGGTGGACGCTATGATTTTTCGACGCAAAGGATGGTTACGAAAAGAATTTGATGAAAAGTTTTTACATCAGCTAGATCAATCTAAAGTTGATTGGCAGCAACAAAAAATGCTTCTTGAAAAAAGTTTTGATCCATCACCAGAAGTTGTGTGTGAAACGAAGTTAGCTGAAGCAAAGTATTTTTTTCTTTTAAAAGAAGCAAAAGAACGTAATATTTCTATTACTAGGTAATGAGGAGTCCGTTCTTTTTTTTAGAGCTTGTACATAAGTTAATAGTACAAGAATGGAAAAAAGAAGGGGGATCGCAGTGGAACCCATTGTAGTTATTTCAGTGTTAGGCGGACTGATTATCATTCTATTATTTGCAGGAGCCCCGATTAAGCCTTTAAGGTTTATAGGGCAAGGTGTAGTCAAACTTCTAATAGGTGCTTTGTTTTTATTCTTCTTGAATGCCTTTGGCAGCCAATTTGGAATTCATGTACCTATTAATTTTGCTACTTCAGCTGTATCAGGATTTCTAGGTTTGCCCGGTTTAGCTGCACTAGTGGCCATTCAAACTTGGGTTATATAGAAGTGAAAAATGCCGCTATTCATTTTAGCGGTATTTTTTTTATGATTTAGTGTTGACCAACATAAACTTTTGATGTTATTATATTAAACGTTGCTAACAAACAACGAAATAAAACATTGAAAAAAGTTGTTGACACAAACAACTGCAAATGTTATATTGATATAGTTGCTTCTGAGCGACGGACGAAATTGTTCCTTGAAAACTAAACAAACAAAAATGTCAACAAACAAGTAATAACAAGCGAAAGCAACTTTGTTGCTGGAACTTGCCAGAGTTAGTAATTGAGCTAATCTCACTCTTTAACGGAGAGTTTGATCCTGGCTCAGGACGAACGCTGGCGGCGTGCCTAATACATGCAAGTCGAGCGGATTGATGGGAGCTTGCTCCCTGATATCAGCGGCGGACGGGTGAGTAACACGTGGGCAACCTGCCTGTAAGACTGGGATAACTTCGGGAAACCGGAGCTAATACCGGATAATCCTTTTCCTCTCATGAGGAAAAGCTGAAAGACGGTTTCGGCTGTCACTTACAGATGGGCCCGCGGCGCATTAGC
>NZ_FOYF01000010.1 GCF_900115925.1 Bacillus sp. cl95
TCCCTGAAAGATGATCAGGTTGATAGGTCAGAGGTGGAAGCGCGGCGACGTGTGGAGCTGACTGATACTAATAGATCGAGGACTTAACCAAAGTCAAAGATTTAAAAAGGTGAACTCGTTTTTACTCTTCTTCTAACATTATCTAGTTTTGAGGGAATGAAAAAAAATCATTTTACCTCTTGAAAAAAATCAAAAAGGCATTATAATAAAATATGTCTTCATAGTCTGGTGACGATAGCGAGAAGGTCACACCCGTTCCCATACCGAACACGGAAGTTAAGCTTCTCAGCGCCGATGGTAGTTGGGGGCTCTCCCCCTGTGAGAGTAGGACGTCGCCGGGCTGGTTGATTTTTTAAACCACATAATATTGTTCCGCAGTAGCTCAGTGGTAGAGCATTCGGCTGTTAACCGAACGGTCGTAGGTTCGAGTCCTACCTGCGGAGCCATACTTCTTTAAGTGAAAAACAGCTAATGAGAAGGTAAGCAAATATGCTTCCATAGCTCAGTAGGTAGAGCACTTCCATGGTAAGGAAGAGGTCAGCGGTTCGAGCCCGCTTGGAAGCTTGCCTAACATTTAATTTTATACGGCCCCTTGGTCAAGCGGTTAAGACACCGCCCTTTCACGGCGGTAACACGGGTTCGAATCCCGTAGGGGTCACCATTATTTTTTCGCAAAAGCGAATATTGCTTTCATTATTTGGAGGATTAGCTCAGCTGGGAGAGCATCTGCCTTACAAGCAGAGGGTCGGCGGTTCGATCCCGTCATCCTCCACCATTTTTAACTTTAAGACAAGTTATCAATATGCCGGTGTAGCTCAGTTGGTAGAGCAACTGACTTGTAATCAGTAGGTCGTGGGTTCGACTCCTATCGCCGGCACCATTTTCTTCATATGTGGAGGGGTAGCGAAGTGGCTAAACGCGGCGGACTGTAAATCCGCTCCCTCCGGGTTCGGCGGTTCGAATCCGTCCCCCTCCACCATTTATATTTTTTCAAAAAGTGGACAAGATAATTAGTGTCCTTTTTATTTTGAACATTGGGCTATAGCCAAGCGGTAAGGCATCGCACTTTGACTGCGACATGCGTTGGTTCGAATCCAGCTAGCCCAGCCATTTGTTTGAGCCATTAGCTCAGTTGGTAGAGCAACGAGCATAACTTCTATGAAATGCTGCGAGTTGTGGAGTTTACGTCTTGCAAAGAGGTAAACGGAACATCTGACTTTTCTAATTTAGGTTCCAAAAAATCATGAGCCATTAGCTCAGTTGGTAGAGCATCTGACTTTTAATCAGAGGGTCGAAGGTTCGAGTCCTTCATGGCTCATAAATAAGTTTGAACTCTCAGGTGGTATATCCTAAGGGTTCGTTTTTGTAAATGTAATACATAGTTGTCATGGGGCCTTAGCTCAGCTGGGAGAGCGCCTGCCTTGCACGCAGGAGGTCAGCGGTTCGATCCCGCTAGGCTCCACCATCACACTACATATTTTACCTTAAGCAATTATGCTTAAGGTTTTTTTATTTTGCTCGACTTATCCACTGTTGTCCCTATTTTATCCACTATTGTTGAAAAGAGTGAACTTTTTAATAGGTTGTCCACAACATACTCTAATTTCTTTGTTAAATGCTCTCTAATACGATACAGTTGACGATTTTTATTAAGTAATCAGCCCGACTCCTGTGGAAAACGGGCTTGAATGACCCCGCAGTGCGTTATGGCGAGAGGATTTCAGTTTATCCAAGGAAAAAGAGTGGATTCCCAACCTGTACTCAAAATACCACTAAATGAAAAGACAAATCCTCTCTGAAAATAATAGGAGACCATCAATCATAACTGAAAATTAAGAAAAAATCGCATATATATGCATGATTTTGTTGAGTTGAGTCATTTGTTTGAAAGCGGTTAAAATAGTAGTAATAGTGAATAAGGGGGAAATAGAGATGAAGAAGCTTTCAATCATCGGTATGCCTATGGACTTAGGACAAATGAGACGTGGCGTAGATATGGGACCTAGTGCAATTCGATATGCCGGGATCAATGAAAACCTAAAAGAACTTTTTGATGAAATCGAGGATTTAGGCGATATTCCTATTGGGAGACCTGAGGTTCAAATTAAAGAGGGAACAAATTTAAGAAATCTTGACTTGGTTGCAGAGAAGAACGAAATGTTAGCAGAAAAAGTCGATGAAGTTATCAAATCAGGTTCTTTTCCCCTTGTTCTAGGCGGAGATCATAGCATCGCTATAGGCACTTTAGCAGGTGTGGCTAAGCATTATAAAAATCTAGGTGTGATCTGGTACGATGCTCATGGAGACTTAAATACGGCTGAAACTTCTCCATCTGGAAATATTCATGGAATGCCATTAGCAGCAAGTCTAGGGATCGGACATTCAGTACTAACTGAACTTGGGGGATATAATCCAAAAATTCGCCCTGAGAATGTCGTAATCATTGGAGCTAGGGCTCTAGATGATGGCGAAAAAGAACTAATCAAGGAAATTGGTATGAAAGTCTATACTATGCACGAAATAGACCGTCTAGGAATGGCAAAGGTAATGGAAGAAACGATTTCTTATTTAAAGGAAAAAACGGATGGGGTTCATTTGTCTTTGGATCTTGATGGCTTAGATCCTAACGATGCACCAGGTGTAGGTACTCCAGTAATTGGTGGTATCAGCTACAGGGAGAGTCATCTTGCAATGGAGATGCTTGCGGAAGCAAATATTATTACTTCTGCGGAGTTTGTAGAGGTTAACCCAATTCTTGATGAAAAGAACAGGACGGCAACAGTAGCAGTTGCGTTAATGGGGTCTTTATTTGGTGAAAAGCTTTTATAGAATAATAATGAAAAACGCCTGTATTCGATAACAGGCGTTTTTATCTATTCGCATCAAATGATGAGATTATTTGGTTCTTCTGCAAAGAGAGTAGAACCCCAAGTTTAAATCTTATTTATTAAATTCCTTATCCTAAAGTTATTGATTCCGTCCCACAGCTAAAGAATAATATTGATTAAGGAGAGAATCTAGTTTCGCACTTGCTTGTACTACGTCACGGTCTGTTAATGATGAATGTGAAGCAAGTGTTATCATATCTTGTCGACATCTCTCAATTTCTCTAAGCAAGGAAATCCTTTGCTTTCCCATTGAAACCAAACCCCTTTTCCAATTTGTATAAAACTCATATTCCCCAAACTGGACTAGTTAAACTTTATTAGTAAATATTTGTTAATTTTTTTTGATTATTTTAAAGGCTAATCAGCATTTATTTGTTAAAATACTATTTATCAAAGTTTTTTTACATAAAATGAAACCTTTTCCGCTATCGATTCGTAATATCGTATAGCCGCATTAGAGCGGAGGTAAATAAATGGATGTAATCGTAAAGAAAAGGATAATGGAAGTCAAAAAAGGTGACCAAAATGCCTTTTCTGAAATTGTCGAAATTTATAAAGATAAAGTGTTTCAGCTATGTTATAGGATGCTAGGTAACCGGCATGAAGCAGAAGATATTGCTCAAGAAGCATTTATTCGAGCCTATGTTAACATCAACAGCTTTAATATGAATTTAAAGTTTTCAACCTGGTTATATCGAATTGCTACCAATCTCTGCATTGACCGAATTCGTAAAAAGAAACCAGATTATTTTCTCGATGCGGAAGTTTCCGGAACGGATGGTTTGACGATGTATTCACAAATTCCGTCGGACACACCACTTCCCGAAAAAGAATTGGAAAGTCTCGAACTGCAAGATACGATTCAAAAGGAAATACTTAAATTACCTGAAAAGTATCGAAGTGCAATCGTATTAAAATACGTGGAAGAACTTTCACTAAATGAAATTAGCGAAATTCTTGATCTTCCATTAGGAACCGTAAAGACAAGGATTCATAGAGGCAGAGAAGCATTACGACAACAATTGCGGTATGTTTAATGAGAGGTGAGAACATTGAAATGTCCGGAAGAAATTATAGCCTATATGCACGAGTATTTAGATGAGGAGCTTCAGCCAAAACAGGAAGAGGAGTTAAGAAAACATCTTCAAGAATGTAACGAGTGCCAAGTGATTTTTAATGAGTTGAAGAAATCGGAGGCACTTGTAAGAAGCATTCCTTTCATGCCTGCATCTGCAGATTTTACTGCGAATGTCATGGCAAAACTGCCTAAGGAAAAAAGAAAAGTAGGAATTCAGCGTTGGTTTAAACACCATCCAGTACTGACCGCTGCTTCATTATTCCTTCTCTTAATGTCGGGTACCTTATTTTCTGCATATAATCAGGAAAATGATTTTTCTGTTTCCAAACAAGAGAATGTCATTGTACAAAATGATACCGTCATTGTCCCAAAGGGAGAAGTAGTTAAAGGCGATCTGGTCGTTAAGAATGGGAACATAGAAATTGAAGGTGAAGTTCAAGGCGATGTGACGGTTATTAACGGCGAGAAATACCTTGCTTCTGCCGGGAAAGTAACTGGAGAAATCGAAGAAGTAAATGAAGCTTTTGACTGGCTTTGGTATCAGATAAAGAGTACGGCAAAAAGTTTGATTCATGTATTTAAATCAGAATCAAATAATGAGGACAAGTCACTCGAATAGAGTGACTGTTTTATTGTACAGAAGTTCATTGGTTTTTCAGACAACTATATTTTCTGCATACATCAAGTTGCTACCAATCGTATTATTGGATATGCTAACGGTTAGGGTATAGTAAGACGTCTAGATGTACATATAATTGGTACAGGACAAAATTATGTTATAATATAAAAGTTACATATCGTTTGGGAAAGTTTGGACTATGAAGAAAGATCCTGGGGGTCGTTCTTTGACTAATCATACGGAGGAATAACAATGCCGTTTGAAAATATCGCGTTATTGAAGTATTTGGCAAGTATTGTAGATGTTCTCCTAGTGTGGTACGTCATCTACAAACTGATTATGGTGATAAAAGGAACAAAAGCCGTTCAATTATTGAAAGGGATTTTTGTCATTTTAATTGTTAGGGTAGTCAGTGAATTTTTCGGCTTAAGCACGCTGAGTTGGATGATGGAACAAGCCATTACATGGGGCTTCCTTGCCATCATCATTATCTTCCAACCTGAATTGAGAAGAGCGCTCGAACAGCTGGGACGAGGACGCATTTTCTCCAGAACAGGTGGACAGGAAGAAGAGGAACAAGAAAAAACGATCGAGGCCATCTTGAAAGCTACGGATTATATGGCAAAGCGCCGAATTGGGGCATTACTTTCAATTGAGCGTGAAACGGGAATGAGTGATTACATAGAAACAGGCATCCATTTAGATGCTAGAATATCTTCGGAATTGCTAATTAATATCTTTATCCCTAATACGCCACTTCATGATGGAGCGGTCATCATCCAGAAAAACAATGTGGCTGCCGCTGCTTGTTACTTACCGCTATCTGAGAGCCCATTTATATCAAAAGAGTTAGGTACAAGGCATAGGGCAGCATTAGGCATAAGTGAAGTCACTGATAGTATTACAATTGTTGTTTCTGAGGAAACAGGAAATGTTTCATTAACTAGAAATGGTGAGTTACATCGAAACTTGTCTCCTGAGACTTTTAGGGAAATGATTACAAGTGAGTTCATGGCCACAAATTTCGCTTCTTCAACTCGTTGGAACTGGAGGGTGAAGAAAAATGGATAAATTGATGGATAACCGCTGGTTCATGAAAATAGTAGCCTTATTGTTAGCGCTACTTTTATATTCATCTGTACCGGAAAGCACAAGCACAAAAACATCCGAAGTGAATGTACCTGGTGAGCAAAATACAGAAACGATCGCAGACGTTCCTGTAAAAACTTATTACGATACTGAAAATCTTGTGGTATCTGGTATACCTGATACGGTAGAGGTTACGCTGAAGGGTCCAAACAGCCATGTCCAGTCGGCTAAAGCCTTACAGAACTTTGAAGTGTATATAGATTTGACGGATGCAAAGGTCGGTAAACAAACAGTCAAATTGCGCATTAAGGACTTATCAGACAAGTTGACTGCTACTCTAGAACCGGCATTTGCCAATGTTACGATTCAAGAGAAAGTAACAAAGGAATTTAATGTTGAAGCAGAATTCAACAATAGTATGATAGCTGAAGGCTTTGTGGCAGGCCAAGCGGTCGTTGAGCCTAATAAGGTAAAAATAACAGGCGCTAAAGATGTTATTGAAAGAATCGCATATGTAAAAGCAACCCTTGATATGAAGGGAACAATTCAAGATACGGTAACTAGAGAGGCAAGGATTCGTGTCCTCGATCGTGAGCTAAATAAATTAGAAGTTGTGGTAGAGCCTGAAACTGTAGAAGTAACTGTACCAGTAAAGAGTTCTACGAAGGAAGTTCCTATCAATGTAGTGCAAAAAGGTACACCGCCCACAGGGGTCACTATTACGGGCATTGATTTAGATATCGATAAGGCAACCATCATAGCTAGTGAAGAGGTCTTGAAAAACACTGAAGCTGTAAGAGTAGAAGTGGATGTAAGTAAAATTGATGAAGATACAACACTCACTCTGCCTGTCATCATATCGAATGGCATTTTAAAAGTAACGCCTGAGACAATTAAGGTGAATGTCAGAGTCAATAAGCAAGAAGGAAAAGAATTGAGCGGTATCCCATTAAAAACGCAAGGGTTATCCGAACAATATAAAGCAGCCTTTAAAGACCCTGTAAATGGAACAGCCAATTTATCTATCTATGGACCGAGTGAAACAGTCAGAGAGTTGGATGAGAGTGACTTTACTTTATACGTAGATCTGTCAACTCTTGAAGAAGGCGAACATGATGTGAAAATCCAGGTTAAAGGTCCATCAAATGTAAGCTGGCGTCTAGTAAAACAAATCGCTAAACTTACGATTACAAAGAGTGAAGTCTAGCTATTATTAGTAAGTTTGATAATGAAGGAGAGAAACATAAATGGGTAAATATTTCGGTACCGATGGGGTGCGCGGAGTTGCAAATAGCGAATTAACACCTGAATTAGCATTTAAATTAGGACGATTTGGAGGTTACGTTTTAACAAAAAACCAAGACCGTCCTAAAGTATTAATTGGAAGAGATACTCGTATTTCAGGTCATATGCTTGAAGGTGCTTTAGTTGCGGGATTATTATCAATTGGAGCGGAAGTTATGCGCTTAGGTGTTATATCTACACCGGGTGTGGCTTACCTGACGAAAGCACTTGGAGCTCAAGCGGGAGTAATGATTTCAGCTTCTCATAATCCAGTGGCTGACAACGGAATCAAGTTTTTCGGTCCTGACGGATACAAATTATCTGATGAGCAGGAACTGGAAATCGAGGGTTTGATGGATATGGATACAGATCAATTGCCGCGTCCTGTTGGTGCTGAATTAGGACAAGTTAATGATTATTTCGAAGGTGGTCAAAAGTACCTTCAGTATCTTAAACAGTCTGTCGATGAAGACTTCTCTGGCATCCATATTGCTCTTGACTGCGCTCACGGTGCTACTTCATCATTAGCAACACACCTATTTGCCGACCTTGATGCAGATTTATCAACGATGGGAGCATCTCCTAACGGTTTAAATATCAACGAAGGTGTAGGATCAACCCATCCTGAAGCACTTTCAGCTTTCCTTAAGGAAAGAGGTGCTCATCTTGGACTAGCATTCGATGGAGACGGAGATCGTCTTATTGCCATTGATGAAAATGGGGATATCGTAGACGGCGACCAAATCATGTACATATGCGGTAAGTATTTGAAGGAAACAGGTCGACTCAAGAAAGGCACAGTGGTTTCTACAGTTATGAGTAATCTTGGCTTCTACAAAGGTCTCGAAGCACATGGAATCCAAAGTGTACAAACAGCTGTAGGCGATCGTTATGTTGTAGAAGAAATGAAGAAAAATGGCTTTAACCTAGGTGGAGAACAATCGGGTCATATCATTTTCCTTGATTACAACACAACTGGTGATGGACTATTAACTGGTTTGCAACTAGCGAATATTATGAAAGTGACAAAGAAACCTTTGTCAGAACTTGCAAATGAAATGAAGAAGTTCCCACAAAAACTTGTTAACATCCGTGTAACGGATAAGCATCATGTTACCGATAACGATAAAGTAAAAGCTGTGATTGAAAGCGTAGAATCGGAGATGGCAGGAAATGGCCGTATCCTTGTCCGCCCATCAGGAACTGAGCCATTGGTACGTGTTATGGCAGAAGCTCCTTCTGAAGAACTTTGCGCAGAATATGTAGAACGAATTTCGGCTGTTGTTCGTGAAGAAATGGGATTAAAAGAATAGATGGACATCATATGCATAAAGGAACCTGATGGAGCCTTTATGCATATTTTTTATTATGGCCACTTCTCTGTTTTCTTGTTTTGAGAATTGGGTAAACATTGCAGGACGGTCAATTATAGTTTTTTGTTGACGTATATCAATTAATACTGTAAGATTATCCTGTTTTATGGAAACTCGTTTCCGCTTGATTCCAATTAGAAAGGTGGGTAGACGTTAACTGAATAACTTAAAGCGCCTGGACTAATCATGATGAGGATTAGTTGACGAGGAGGAGGTTTATCGAAGTATCGGCGGATGCCTCCCGGTTGATGACGCACAACCGAAGTTTCTTCTTTAAAACACTTTGGCAACAAGGTGAACAAAGAGAAGAAAATGCGCATACTAGAAGTACGGTTATGTTTAGCCGGCTTCCTTGAACATAATATTACGGAGATAAGGGGGCAAGGGATGCCTCCGAGCTTGCTTGCCCCCTGATACAGGGAGGAAAAGAAAATATGTGTGGTATTGTTGGATACATCGGTACAAATGATTCAAAAGAAGTTTTATTAAAAGGCTTAGAGAAGCTTGAATATAGAGGATATGACTCTGCAGGTATTGCGGTCATGAATGAAAACGGAGTTCAAGTATTTAAAGAAAAAGGGCGCATTGCAGACCTACGTTCGATCGTGGACTTGGACGTAATGGCTAATACGGGAATTGGACACACTCGTTGGGCAACTCATGGTGTTCCTAGCCGTAGAAATGCACATCCACATCAAAGTGCTTCTACTCGTTTCACACTTGTTCATAACGGCGTAATCGAAAACTACGACCTATTAAAGCGTGAATACTTGAAAGACGTTACTTTAGTGAGCGATACGGATACAGAAGTAATCGTTCAGATGCTTGAGCTATTCGTTAAAGATGGCTTAGAAGTGGAAGAAGCATTCCGTAAGACGTTAAAGTTGTTAAAAGGTTCTTATGCTTTAGCGTTATTGGATGAGCAAAACAACGAAACCATCTTTGTTGCAAAAAATAAAAGTCCATTACTTGTTGGTTTAGGAGAAGGTTTCAATGTTGTTGCAAGTGACGCAATGGCAATGATCCAAGTAACAAACCAGTACGTAGAGTTAATGGATAAAGAAGTTGTAATCGTTAAAAAAAATAATGTTACAATCAAGAACTTAAACGGTGAAGAAATTAGCCGTGCTCCATATACAGCTGAGCTAGATGCAAGTGACATTGAAAAGGGAACATACCCTCACTACATGTTAAAAGAAATCGATGAGCAGCCATTAGTGATGCGTAAGATTATCCAAAAGTATCAAGATGAAAAGGGTCAATTGACGATTGACTGGAACATCACGGAAGCAATGAAGGAATCGGACCGAATCTACATTATCGCTTGCGGAACTTCTTATCATGCTGGCCTAGTTGGTAAGCAGTTCATTGAGAAAATGGCTCAAATTCCAGTAGAGGTTCACGTTGCGAGTGAGTTTGTATACAACATGCCTATGTTGTCTGAAAAACCATTGTTCATCTTTATTTCCCAAAGTGGAGAAACAGCTGAT
The DNA here is from genome assembly GCF_900115925.1 of Bacillus sp. cl95. Taxonomy (GTDB): domain Bacteria; phylum Bacillota; class Bacilli; order Bacillales; family Cytobacillaceae; genus Neobacillus_A. The sequence continues at coordinate 9,822 of NZ_FOYF01000010.1, forward strand.
AGCCGTGCAGTTCTTGTACATGTGAAAGAATTGGGCTACCGTGCGCTGACAATCACAAACGTTCCAGGTTCTACTCTTTCTCGTGAAGCGGACTACACTTTATTGTTGCATGCAGGTCCAGAAATTGCTGTTGCTTCAACTAAAGCTTACACAGCACAATTAGCTGTCCTCGCTATCCTTGCAGAAGTAACAGGAAGAAGCCGTGGAATTGAACTAGGATTTGATCTTGTAAGAGAATTCGGTATCATTGCTAATGCAATGGAAGTTCTTTGTGATTCAAAAGAACAACTAGAAAATATCTCTCGTGAATTCCTTTCAGTAACACGCAATGCATTCTTCATTGGTCGTGGAATTGATTTCTACGTAGGCTTAGAAGGAGCTCTTAAGCTGAAAGAAATCTCTTACATTCAAGCTGAAGGTTTTGCTGGCGGAGAATTGAAACACGGAACAATCGCTTTGATTGAAGAAGGAACTCCTGTTATTGCTCTTGCAACTCAGGAAAACGTAAACCTTAGCATTCGTGGTAACGTGAAAGAAGTAGTTGCCCGTGGAGCTAACCCATGCATCATCTCTATGAAGGGTCTTGAAACAGACGGAGACAGCTTCATTATCCCAGAAGTGCATGGTCTATTAACACCGCTTATCTCTGTAATCCCATTGCAATTGATTTCATACTATGCGGCATTACACCGCGACTGTGATGTTGATAAGCCACGTAACTTGGCGAAGAGCGTAACAGTAGAATAATCAATCATTACCAATCATAATTTTGGTCTTTATGACAGACTCTATAAAGGATGGTATTCATACTGAATACCATCCTTTGATTTATATCCTACTAAGAGGTGATTCGATGAGTATCAAAGATCAGTTAGATCCGCATTCTCAGCTTTTTCACCATAATTGGACGAGGCCGAAACGTTCAAAATCACAAGTGAATGGGCATACGATGGAGTCCCAAAACAACATTATTTTGAGATCCAATGCAAAAGCCCATCGCTGGTAAGGATGTAAATGAAGTGTATGATTATAGAAAAAGACTCCTTTATGGGGTCTTTTTCTATATTTAAGACTTTTTTTGATAAAATATGTAAAATATTTAACTCAGTACCTTGCATTATTCACTAGTGTGACTTAATATTTCATATATGGGAATTATTTCTATTGTTGTTATGCTATTAATCATTAATTAGTAGTGATTATTAATTAAGAGAGGGAGAGAAACATGAATGTTCAATTCAAAAAAGGCGTCCTCGAATTATGTGTACTCCTTCTTATTTCTAAAAAGGATCAGTATGGTTACGAATTAGCACAAAACATATCCAATAAAATTGAAGTTGCGGAAGGAACATTATATCCGTTATTAAGAAGGTTAACGAAGGAAGATTACTTAACGACTTACTTAGCAGAATCGACTGAAGGACCTCCGAGAAAATACTATTCGTTAACGGAAAAAGGCAAGGTGTACATGGATATGCTAGTGGTCCAATGGCAACAGTTTTCGTTTGCTGTGGATGAATTTATCGAGGAGGGGATGAGGCATGTTGAATAACGAATATATGTCTAAATTAGAATCTTTGCTGAGCAAAGTTCCGGAAAAGGACCGAAGAGAGATGCTTTATGACTATGAGGAGCATTTTCAGGTGGGTATGACGAATGGGAAGAGCCAGGCCGACCTGATTGCCGAGTTAGGCGATCCGCATGTGATAGCCCGTGATTTGCTTTCAGATTATCATGTAGGAAGGGTGGAAAAGGTTCAAACAACATCCAAAACAAGGGCCATTATCGAGACCATTAGTTTAGTTTTTTTTAATCTTATTTTTGTTGTCGGACCTTTAGGTGGGATATTCGGAGCCTTTATTGCACTATGTGGAGTATCATTAGGTTTGTCCGTAATGCCATTTGCTATTTTAGGGTCTTATTTCCTCGGATATAGTTATGAAAGCTTTGCTGTTAACTTTTTTGCTTCCCTTACAGTGTTAAGTTTAGGGTTATTAATGGGTATCGGGATGATGGCCATAGGCAAAGTTTTTTACAGACTATTCGTAAGTTATATCAAGTTCAATTTTAAAATTGTTAAAGGGGGGAAAGCGGCATGAAGAAATTTGTATATCTGTTGCTAGTTATGTTTGCCATTGGAGTTACGGGAACATTGCTTTCGGTTAGTGCTGCAGGTGGATTTTCTTTAGATACATATTCAGTTTCAGACAAGGAAGTCATCTCCGCCCAAGACATTCAAAGGATCTCAGTAGATTTGTCTTCAACTGATATAACGGTTATCCCGACGGAGGATAAAGAAATTACAGTTGAACTAGAAGGTAAGATCAGCAAAAAATTGAAAAAGAAGATTGAGTTGGTTGTGAAAGAGAGCGGGAAGACCTTAAAGGTTGGTTTAAGAAATGAAAATCAGATTAAGTTTAATATTGGGGTCTTGATTGTAGATACAAAAGTGAATATATTTTTACCTGAAAAACTCTATGAGTCTATTGATTTAACCACATCTTCGGGGGACATTACGATACAAGATCTTGAAGGGAAAGGGTTATCTTTAAAGGCAAGTTCTGGGGATATCGTGGCAGAAAATTCGAAGGCAAAAGAAACCTTTAAGATTAAAACCTCAAGTGGTGAGATTACATCTAAAAATAATGAAGCAGACCGTTTTGAAATGAGTGCGAGTAGCGGGGACTTGTTGGTTGTTGATCAGAAGGCAATAGAAACTGTCCTTGAAACTTCTTCTGGAGAGATGAAACTGGAAAATATAATTGGTGGTTTATCTGCTCAAGCCTCGTCTGGAGATATATTTGTAGTAAATGAAGAAGTAGCAGGTAATATCCATGCGGATACATCGAGTGGAGATATCAAAATTGAGTTCGTCAATAAACCAACATCATTAGCATTAGAGTTTAGAGGCAGCTCTGGTGAAGGTAACATCGGCTTAGAAGGGCTTCATTATGATGAAAAAAATGAGCATGAGATAAGCGGGAAAATTGGCTCGGGGAAATACCAATTGATAGCCAATACGAATTCAGGAGATTTTTATTTAGACTAGGACATACTGTGGATTCGCTATAGCAAGTGTCTAGTTTGTATTTTTCCAAGATGGGATGTGTGAAATGAAGGAGCATAAGATTTACAAAAATGAGCATGGAAAAAAGGAAATCTTGAATTCCTATGAGGAGTATTTGCCTTCTCTTGATGTCCCAATAGAAAGAGAGTATGTAGATACCCAATATGGTAAGACTCATGTACTCATACTAGGACCCAAAGATGCAAAGCCGCTATTTATCTTTCAAGGGGGCAATTGTATTAATCCTATGACACTTTCTTGGTTTTACCCATTGTTCGAGGAATATAGGATTTATGCACCTGACACGATTGGTCATCCAGGTTACAGTGATCAAATGAGAATATCAGCAAGTGATAATAGTTTTGCTATGTGGACAACAGAGTTACTTGAACATTACTCCATTGAAAAATGTGCATTTCTTGGTCCCTCGTTTGGGGCTGGAATTATACTGCGATTGGCAACTTTTATACCTGATAAGATTGCTTGTTCTGTTTTGGTTTCGCCTGCAGGGCTCAAATTAGGTTCAAAGATTGGAATGATTAAGAAAATACTATTGCCTCTCCTACTGCTAAAAGTGACATCCAATCGGAAGTACATGGCTAGAATTGCTGACAACATGTCATATGAAAGCATGAAGGACATGGATAAAAGCATAATAGCCAATATTTTTAAGCACGTAAAACTCGAACGGGAAATGCCAAAGCTTACGACAAAGGGGGAACTGAAAGATTATTCCGCGCCAACACTAGTCATGGCTGGCAATTATGATGTATTCTTTCCTGCTGAGAAGATTAAGAATGCAGCTGCAGATGTTATTCCAAATCTAGTCACCTTTAAATCATATGACATGGGGCATTTTCCGTCACCTGAATATGTAGTTAAAATTAACGATGAAATAAAATCGTTTCTAAGGGAACATTATTAATTAAAACATAAACCTTAAATAGAAGCGGTTTATGATATACTTTTTTTATTAAAAGGCTATGTTAAAGTACATTGTTGATTTTCTGCAATTTGGTGACTGGAGCGTAAATCAACAGAGCCTATTAAAAATGAGGGGCAAGTTCTGGATGGTTGATAATTGTTTAGGAAGAATCAGGTCTTATTATGCAAGATTAAGCGAAAAAGAAAAGCGAATTGCCGATTATATCTTAGCACATCCAGAAAAGATCATTCATTGTACGATCAGTGAGATTTCTGAGGATCTTGGAATCGCCGACGCGACCGTTTTTCGCTTTAGTAAAAGAATTGGCTACAAGGGGTATCAGGCGTTTAAGATAGCATTAGCTTCAGAAATGGTCAGCCCTAGTCAGGCTATATATGAGGAAATTCATGATGAAGATGATGAAAAGTCGATTACCCAAAAAGTATTTCAATCCAATATACGTACACTTGAAAATACATTAAATATGTTGGATCGCCAAATGTTGAAGCAGGCTGTACATATGCTTTTAAATGCTAAACGAATTGAGTTTTATGGGACTGGTGGATCGGCTGTAATCGCTTTGGATGCCTACCATAAATTTATTCGATCCGGCATTCAAGCATATGCATTTCCCGATTCGCATTTTCAACTCATGGCTGCGTCACAGTTAACTTATTCAGATGTGGCTGTCATTATTTCTCATACCGGTAAGAATAAGGATACGCTGGCCATCCTGCAGGCAGCAAAAGAGAATGGTGCCAAAACGATAGGGATAACAAGTTTTCCAAAGTCTCCACTTGGTCAGAATGTTGATGTTGCCCTGTTTTCGAGTTCAGAGGAAACGGAATATCGCCCCGAAGCGTTGGCGTCCCGAATCGGACAATTAAGCATCATTGATGCTCTTTATGTGAACGTGATGGCATTAAACAAAGATCACGCAAGCACTTCCTTTGGGAAAGTAAGTAGAGCCATTTCGCAAACGCGTTTATAAAAAGTGATAAACCTGGTCCGGGTGGGATCAGGTTTTTTGTTTTGGATTTATTCACAGTTGAATTCAAATCAAAGGAAGCTTAGATTATTCTCCGTTATTGAATAAATTTTCCTTCCATGAAAGATAATATTTTCAAGTCAAACAAAAAAAGGAGAATTTAAAAATGAAACGTTATAGCTTTATGATGATGGCCGTTATGTTTTTGATTGGCCTTACTGGATCGGTTTCTTATGCAGCACCAAATACCGCTGACTGTCAGGAAACCCTAAAAGTTCAATTAACGGATAAACAGAAAACAGAATTAGATGTTCTATATCGAGCTACTTTCGCAAAAAAGAAACAAATCGTGGACAAATACGTGGAATTTGGTGCCATTACGAAGGAAATGGGTGACAAAAAGAAGCAATGGCTTGATAAGAAATATGAAAAGTTAGTTGCAAATGGTTATGTACCACATAAGTGTCATTACAAGCATCGAATGCACAAAGCTCAAAATGGTCAATAACGTCATAGTGTGAATAATTTTAATTGCATGAAATTAATGCAAAGCGTTGAATTACGAAAGCATTTTCATTACAATAAGTTCGAGGTCTGACGTCTAATCAGTCAGGCCTTTTTATTAGTTAGAATTGTATATCTCAGGTTAGGGAAGTATAGAAAACAATGACATCATTGTTATTACAAAAACAAGGAGAGAAGAAGAAATGAAATATTTGCTATTTTTGGTTGCGCTTGCATTAATTTTCGTTTTAGCATTTGTTGCTAGTAATGATAAGAAGAAAATAAAGTTCAAGCCGATTGCTATCATGCTTGTGCTTCAGTTAGTTTTAACATTCCTACTCTTAAATACAGGAATTGGCTTAATCATAATTAAAGCGATTTCACGTTTGTTTGATCGCTTGCTAGCATTTGCCGCTGAAGGTGTAAACTTTGTATTTGGTGGACTTGCAAACGAGGGAGCTATGTCTTTCTTCTTGAATGTACTTCTTCCAATCGTTTTCATTTCAGTATTAATTGGGATTGCGCAACACTTACGAATTCTGCCTGTCATTATTAAAGGTCTTGGACTAGTTTTAAGTAAAATAAATGGTCTTGGTCGACTTGAATCATATAATGCTGTAGCTTCAGCTGTTTTTGGGCAATCTGAAGTATTTATCTCTGTAAAGAAACAACTTGGTCATCTTCCGGAACGCAGATTATATACGCTTTGTACATCTGCGATGTCAACTGTTTCTGCATCAATCCTTGGTGCATACATGACGATGATCGATCCAAAGTATGTAATCACAGCTCTTGTTTTGAACCTTTTCGGCGGGTTCATCATTGCGAATATTATCAATCCTTATGAAGTGTCTGCAGAAGAAGATAATATTGAAATTCAACAAGAAAAGCAAACGTTCTTCGAAATGCTTGGCGAATACATTATGGACGGATTTAAAGTAGCGATTATCGTTGGAGCGATGCTAATCGGTTTCGTTGGACTGATTGCGATGATCAACTTCGTTTTCGATCTTATCTTCGGAATGAGTTTCCAAACACTGATTGGTTATGTATTTGCACCACTTGCGTTCATCATCGGTGTTCCATGGTCTGAAGCGGTAAGCGCGGGTACGATTATGGCAACAAAGCTCGTTTCTAATGAATTTGTCGCGATGATGGATTTAGCTAAAATTACAGGAGATTTGTCAGCAAGAACAATCGGCATTATCTCAGTATTCCTTGTTTCTTTCGCTAACTTCTCATCTATCGGTATCATTACAGGTGCAGTTAAGGGATTGAACGAAGAAAAAGGAAATGTAGTAGCTCGTTTCGGTTTAAAATTACTTTACGGTGCAACGCTTGTCAGCTTGCTTTCTGCAGCGATCATCGGGATTATGTTATAAGAGGGAAGAGGCGACTGCACTCAGTGTGGATGCCTCTTTTTTTTGATATCGTTTTCTGAATTTTTCCGAGAACTCATATATTTAGATGAACATAACAAATAATGAAAAAACACCGCATATTTATCAGATATACTTACATAAAGTTCTCTGAACATAACATAAGTTTATGTACCAGCCATTCGATAAAAATTAGAACTTAATTAGCGACGAACTCAGCTAATATCTCATTGAAAATCGCTATAAGCAACGGCACGCCAAAATTTGAAACAAAAAAGAATCCGAGCACCTATGCTCGGATTCTTTTTTGTTTATTCTGTAGCTAATTTCTTTTCTTTTACTTCATTTAAATAAGCAATTGCTTTGGTTTCGTCGTACTGTTTTTCCCATTTTGAAAGTACGATTGTTGCTAGAGAGTTACCGACTACGTTTACAGCCGTTCTGGCCATATCAAGGATGCGGTCGATTCCTGCAATAAAGGCTAAACCTTCGACCGGAATACCAACTGTGCCAAGAGTCGCTAACAAGACTACGAACGACACACCTGGTACACCAGCAATCCCTTTAGAAGTGACCATTAGTACTAATAGTAATGAAATCTGTTGGGCAATCGTCAAATCGATATCATACATTTGTGCAATAAAAACTGCTGCCAGTGCCTGATATAAAGTAGAGCCATCTAAATTGAAAGAATAGCCAGTTGGAATGACGAAAGACGTAATGGCTTTTGGACATCCAAAGCGTTCCATTTTTTCAATCAATTTTGGCAAGACTGTTTCTGAACTGGCAGTAGAATATGCAAGAATTAGTTCATCCTTCAAGATGGCGAACAAGTTGAAAATGTTGACTCCCACCATGCGGGCTACGATACCAAACACTACGACCGTAAAGAATAACATCGTCCCATAAACGGTAATAACTAATTTGCTAAGTGGGATGAGTGACTCTAAACCGAACATGGAAACGGTAACGCCAATCAATGCGAACACACCGAATGGAGCAAATTTCATAATTTGATTTGTTACGTAAAACATTGCGTCAGCAGTACCTTGGAAAAAGGCTAAAACAGGTTTGCCCTTTTCGCCAATCGCAGCGACACCCAATCCGAAAAATACAGAGAAAAAGATGATTGCAAGCATATCGCCACGCATTAAAGAATCGAACAGGTTTGCTGGTACAATGTTGACAAATGTATCAGCGAAGCTGTGGCTCTTCACTTCTTCAGTCGTATTCATATAGGAGCTGATATCACCTTTACTTAGATTACCCATATCCACGCCAGAACCAGGTTGAAAAATGTTAGCTGCTAACAAACCAACGATAATGGCAACGGTTGTGATTATTTCAAAATAAAGAATCGTCTTACCGCCGAGCTTTCCGAGTTTCTTAATATCACCTACACCGGCCACACCAACGATGATGCTTGAAACGACGATGGGAATAACAATCATCTTGATAAGACGGATGAAGATTGTACCAATAGGTTGTAAATAGGTTTGAACAGCGGGATTTCCAAAGAAAATCGCTCCAACAGCGATCCCTAAAATTAACCCGATTAGTATTTGCCATGCTAATCCAATTCTTTTCAAAAAATCATTCCTTTCGACATGTAACTATCTTGTTCGCCAATTTTCTTATTACCCTACATACTAAGTTTTACACTTTATTATTGTCAAATAATAATATTTATCTGATATCCAAGAAAAATCTGCTATTTCAGATGAGCTTTAAGTGCTCTTTAAACAAAATTTCTTTTTTTCGTAGTATTGAATGGAAGAATAGGCAGGTTAATAAGAATGAATGACATCAAAGTTGGATTTCGTTCAGCGAGGTCACTTAGGTATTTTGCCCAATAGTTTACCTCGCTTATTCTCTTGCTTTGGTAGAATGACAAAGGGACTGCCGATATGTCGGCAGTCCCTATTGCTTATTTTTTCCTCTTGATAAGTAGATATATAATTCCTACTACTAGGGCGAATATAATGGCAGGAATGACATATGGGTGAGCTATTTCTTTAATATCAGCCCATCTTTCTCCTAGCACCGTCCCTAGATATAAAAAGAAAATCGTCCATGGAACAACAGCAGCTACTGTGTAGAGCGTGAATTTAGTTGCTGACATTTTCGCGATACCTGCGGGTATTGAAATGGCGTGCCTGACAACTGGGATGAAACGCGCTGAGAAAATGACACCCGCACCATATTTTTCAAACCATGCTTCAGAAAGGTCGATTTGTTTCTTATTGATAAAAACATACTTGCCGTACTTTTCAAGAAACGGACGGCCTCCATAATATCCTGCCCAATATAAGAAGAGTTGAGCAAGTGTTCCCCCAATGGTACCAGCAATCACAGCTCCAGGAAAACTGATGATTCCCTTTGAAATCATATAGCCTCCATAGCCGAGAACAATTTCACTTGGAATGATTTCAATCATAAGGCCAATTGCGATTCCAAAGTATCCGAGATCAGAGAGAGCCATTAGAATAGACATTACAAATTCTTTCATATTCCACCTGCACTTTGAATGATTTGTCCATCATATCTTAACATAATCAAAATATGATAGGAAAGCAGAGACAATTCCATAATTTTAGACGAGCAAGAAAAAGCCACCGGTTCAATCACCGGTGGTTTTTCGCATTCCTCGAGAGTTTTTATTTTTATACTTCAGTATTTGGATCGTTTGGTTGATAGTTAACCGGGTTATTTGGATTAAATTGGCTAGTCTGCTTGTTAATAGTAGGATCTGTCTTTGTTTGTGCAAAATTCGCCTGTGTTGTATCTACTGTTGTTTCCTCAATTTTTTGATCGAGTCTTTCTAAATACTTACGTGCAAATTCTTTTCCGCCAAGACCAAATGACAATCCAAATGCAAGAGCCAAGCCACCAAGAATCAGGATGAAGGCAGCGTTAACGATTGATGCAGCTACTCCAAGTTGGTCCAGGGCCATGAAAATGGAGATAGCAATAATCGCATATTTAGCAACGGATGAAAGAAGAGTGAAGTGAGGTCCTTGTAAGACACTTTCCAAAAGCTTCTTTACCAGATTTCCTAGGAATAGACCAACTGTAATGATGACTACAGCGGCAAATACGTTAGGAAGGTATGCAATTACCCCTGTTGCAAGTGTTACTAAGAAATCAAGCTTCACGTTGTTTAACGCTTCAACTACAAAGAGCATAACAATGAATATTTGTGCAATATAACCAACCATTTTTGAAAAGCTGATATTTGTTGCTGTCGTTGAATTTGGTTTCTTTATGCCCATACCATGGAAGAATGAGTTGAAACCAATGCGATCTAGTAAACCAGTAACAAATTTATTCACCCATTTACCAAGCCATAATCCAATAAGGACAAGAAGGATAGCTACTGCGATGTTTGGAAGCATTGTTAAAATATCATTTAACATGGCAACTGCTGGTTCAGAAATACCTTTTAAATCTAAGCGTTCTAAAGCTGTAATGACGGTTGGAATAAGGATAAGTACAAATACGATTGTACCAATAATCGAAGAAAGGCTTGTACCTTCAAATAATTTTTTCATTCCAAAACGTTCAACAAGTTTTTCCGTACCAATCGTTTGTAGGAAGTTTGTGACAAGATCACGAACAAGCTTCGCTACGAACCAGCCTACAAAGAGAATCAATGCAGCTGCAAATAATTTTGGTAAGAAACCTAAGATATTCTCAAGCATGTTAGAGAAAGGACCTGATATACCATCGATGTTAAGAGCGGCCAAAACACCTGGTAAGAATAATAAAATCACAAGATAGAATGCAATTTTTGCAACTTTATCAACGAGTGTTGAAGGATCTTGGTTATTCTTAGTTACATTCAACTTATTAAACATTTGATGCATTTTTAAAGTCTTGCCTGTTTTCTTGATGATAAAGCTTAATGCTGTAGCGATAAGCCAAGCGATTAATAAGATAAGAGCAGCTTTTAGAATGCTAGGAACTGCGGCAGTAATCGATGATAGCATGCTGACTAACGGTGTGGCGATAATGTTTAAATCTAAAATGTTAAAGAACAAGATGAAGACAAAAGCTAGAAGTAGGAAATAGATAATTTTACTGATAATCTTTTCTGAAGAGTATTTGCGATTCGGGTTCGTATTTGAAAATAGACGGTTATCCAGATTAGTCTTTTTCAATGCCTTATAAACACCTTTTTCAATTACCTTGGCAATAAGCCATCCTACAAATAATACAAGTAAAGCAATCAATAGATCAGGCAATTTATATATAAATTGATCCCAACCATCCCAGTAACGATTATTTTCCAAATTCATACACTCCTTCTGAAGACTGTTTGTAAGCTTACTTAGACATTGATATACCCAGAAGGAAAACGGCTAAACTGCATATATTATTTTGGTTTTCTTAAAAGACGATAAAAATCTACAAGAACGGATATACATAATTATCTTGTTTAGTGATGGTAAAGATATTGGTATAGGTAAGAATAAAAAGCGACAGCATGGGAGGGCAATTTTTATGAAGAAATATCAAAGGGCAATGCTCATTTATAATGGAAATGCAGGTCAAGGAGATTTAGAAAAGACGTTAAGTGCTTGTGTTCCAACCCTTCTGGCCCATCTGCCACATCTGCTTATACTGCAAACAACTGAAAAGAATGAAGCAAAAAAATTATGCGAGCAATACGGGGAAGAGATGGATTTAGTGATTGTACTTGGAGGAGACGGAACTCTACATGAGTGTGTAAATGGATTAGCTAATCTTGAGAAAAGACCTGTCATTGCTTTGCTTCCGGGTGGAACGTGTAATGATTTTAGCAGGGCCCTTGGTATGTCCCAAAACCTCAAAAAAGCGGCAGAAGAAATATTGTCAGGTGAAGTTGTGCCGGTAGATGTTATGCAAGTGAATGAGGATTTCTTTCTGAATTTTTGGGGGATAGGTCTCGTCGCAGAAACGTCCACGAATATCGACGATGCAGAAAAAGCTTTATGGGGAAAAATGAGTTATTACTTGAGTGCCATTCGTACAATTAGACAAATGGATCCATTTTATTATTCGATTCAATGCGATGGTGAACGAATCGAAGGGGAAGCAGTCATGATACTAGTGGCAAACGGCAACTTCATTGGAGCAAAGGGTCTACCGTTTAAGGGAATCAGTTATGATGATGGCATGGCCAACCTTTTTATAATCAAAAATACAAATTTAACATTATTAAAAGAATTACTGCTTACAGATGTAACAGCTGACGATGATAGTCTGGCTAATGAAGTGATGCATTTCTGTGGTCAAGAATTGATTGTGGAAACTGATTCTCCTATGACTGCAGATACTGATGGAGAAGTTTACATGAAAACACCAGCTATCATCAAGGCAAAGAAACATCATTTGCGCATGATCAAGCCGGTGGTTGAAATTTCACAGATAAACGTTCTCGCTTAGCTCTATTTTTAAACGTGCTGAAGAGTCGGTAAATAATTAGGTAAAGGATTCTATATACTTAAGTCTCTTTACTGTCATATCCATCAACAATTTGTGATTTAGAGATTTTGCCATGTCTAGCATTAAACGAAGTACCTTCAGAATGCCGGTTCGATATCCGTTCTTTATCGCATTCTGGTCACACTTGATTTCGGCTTCTATAGAAACCTCGCCCTTAAGGACTGGGTGATGGATGTGCCCCAGTTCATGAAACAAAATGGCCTCTTTGATGTCTTCTTCAGAACAAAATGTTTCATAATCGAAAACCACGATAAACTTTTCGTATTCAGGATCCAAGGAATCAAAGCATAAGGTTAAAACGCGGCTATCGATGTTCCAAAGTTCTAGCCAGTTTTCATCTGTTAACCCAAAGGCACGTAAAACCGCTTTTTTATCTTCAAAAATGGCTACTTTCCCCGACAGTTGATATTTTCGCTCATCAAGCACTTCACATAAGCAAATCAATGTCATTCCCCTTTACAAGTTAATCTCTGTTGGCGATGGAATGGAACAGTTCTAATTAGTTCAATTTATGTCCAAATCAATTTTTTTAAGACATGTATTGCGAAATAAACATGGTGTCATACACTGCGGGTTCAACTTAGCTTATATTTATGAAGGGATTTCCTTACTTCTAGGAATTGGAAGTTATAAATTGGTGTATTTTACAGAAAAATGGGGAATGATATCGCATATACACAGTTTGTGGGAACAGAGGTGGCAAGGATGGAGAACAACTATGAACACCTTTTATTTATAAAAGAGTTAGGTCGTCTAATAGAGGATTACGTTAACTGTTTCGATTCGAGGGTCAAAAGTGAAATTTTTAAAGATATCAAATTGCTGGGCAAGGCAATTGACCATTAATTAACTACTCAAAATAAAAATAATAAAACCGTCTGGTGGAATCCAGACGGTTTCTTTTTTGGAACAATGATGATTGGAGTGCCTGGAACGGAAATCAACAACCAAGATTAACAGAGCCTTGTTTTAAAAGGATGCACCTACGAGGGGCTTTGATGAAAACATATAGTTCTTATGATGGTAGCGAATGCTGTATATCAGTCCCATTGCAAACATATTTCCCATTAATGAACTGCCTCCGTAACTGATAAATGGAAGCGGAATGCCTGTAATCGGTAAAACTTGAATCGTCATTCCGATATTCTGAAAGACGTGAAAAGTAATCATGCTGATGACCCCGGCACAAATATAAGTATTGAAGGGATCGTTCGTATCTAAAGCTGTTTTCGTCAAATGGAAAATTAATAAGAAAAATAGGCTAATGACAAAGGCGCCGCCTACAAAACCGTATTCCTCCCCAATCACACTGAAGATAAAATCAGTATGACTTTCGGGAATATAAACTTCTCTGCCATTGAATCCTTTGCCTGTCATCATTCCCGAACCTATTGCCTGCATGGATTTTACAAGATGATAACCAGAACTGCTACCGTGGTTTTGTGGGTCAATCCAAGAATATATTCGATTAAATTGATAGGTCTTGACTCCAAGAGACTTTTCAAGAAGGTTAGGCATCCAAATAACAAGGTAAAGAATGAATCCTGCTATTGTCGCACCAAATCCATAAAGAGGGAAAATAATCTTCCACGAAATTCCCGATACCAATATCATCCCAGTAAGTATGGAAATGATCACAAGTGCGGTTCCGAGATCCGGCTGTTTCATGATGAGGCCAAGTGGCAAAGCTGTAGCGAAGCCTAATTTACATAATAAGATGAAATCTTTTCGAAGGGACTTTTCTTGGTGATATTCATGATGAGAGGAAATAATCTTGCCTAAAGTGATGATCAAGAAGACTTTAATGAACTCCGAAGGTTGTATAGAACCGATTCCTTTTAAAATAAACCAGCTTTTCGCACCATTTCGTACAGGTGCAATGCTTTCTGGTGCTACAATTAATACCAATAAGAGAAAGATTCCAAATCCGTAAAAAGTCCAGCTAAGTCGTTTAAATTGTTCACTATCAAATAGAAGTGAAAACGCGATGATTCCTGCTCCGACTACATACCAGAAGACTTGCTTCATAAGGAAGTTTTCCTCGTACTGAGCAGCTGCTTGAGCACTATAAATCGCAGCACAACTAACCAAAAAAAAGAGAAATAAAATGAGCGTTAAACTCCAGTCAAATTTATCAAGGGTTTTTTCTGTCTTTTCCACCAATCTCACCTGCCTACAACTTACATCCATCTATATCTTCATGCTATCAAACAAACGAAGATTTTTCATCCAAAATTTAACACAGAATAAATTCTTCACTCTATAAGACGAGGATGCCGAACAATTTGTTTCAAACTAGGTAAAATTGCCAGTGCCTGGAGCGCAAATTAACAGGCATGTTAATCAGAGTCTGATAAAACAAAAAAACGCGAATTCCAATTGGAATCGCGTTTTACATAAGATAGTTGATGAACATTGTGGCGATGCCAAAATACGTTACTAATGAAAAAATATCATTCAAAGTGGTAATGAACGGACCTGATGCTACTGCTGGGTCAATTTTTATTTTATAAAGAATGAGGGGGATAATTGTACCTGCTAATGTACCAATAATCAGCGTCAAGAATAGGGAAAAGCCGACGACAAGTCCTAAAACTGGGTTACCTTGCCAAAAGTAGGCGATCATACTGATCAGTATTCCGCACGTGATGCCAATGATTAATCCAACGCCAAATTCACGTCCAATGAGTTTCATGATTACTTTTTTATCAATATCATGAGTGATAAGTCCACGGACAACTACAGCAAGCGATTGTGTCCCGGTATTTCCTGTCATTCCCGAAATCATCGGCATGAAAAATGTCAGTGCGACAACTTTTTTTAATGTATCTCCATAACTGCTAATGATTTGACCCGATATAAGGCCTATAAAAAGTAAAAGAATGAGCCAAGGAAGACGGCGATAAGCAGCCACCCAAGCCTTTGTTTCAAAATCGATAGACTTACCAGACGCAGAAAGCTTTTCAATATCTTCGTTTGCTTCTTGGATGACGATGTCGATGATATCATCGACGGTAACAATACCTACAAGAACATTTTCATCATCAACGACCGGAATTGCCAGGAAATCGTAGCGTTCTGTCATACGCGCTACCTCTTCTTGGTCTGTTGTGACTGTAACAGATAGGACACGTTCATACATAATGTTACGAATGATTTCATCTGGATCAGCAACGAGTAAATCTCGATAGGAAACAACGCCAACTAGCTTGCGATCTCCATCTATGACATATAAGTAATTCAACGTCTCTGCAAATTCAACAAATGATTTGAGTTTATCGACCGCTTCGCGAACGGTATAGTAGTTTCTAATCCAGACGAAACGATTCGTCATGATCCTACCGGCAGTTTCAGGTGGGTAATTCATAATGTCCTGGACGATTTTAGACTCTTCTTTTTTCATTCCAGCCAATAGAGAAGAGATTTTTTCTGGAGATAACTCCTCCAAAAGGGAAGCGAGATCATCATTGTCCATTAAGTCCAAGACCTTACCGGACTTTTCAATTCCAAGCTTGTTTAACACTTCAAGCTGCTCTTCTTTATCTAATTCCTGCATTAAGTCTGCAAGCAAATCGATGTTGAGGAACAAGAGGAAGCGGATTTTATGCTTATGAGGTAGATTTTCATATATTTTAGCAACATCATATGGTTGTAACTCGTCGAGAATCGTCTGAAAGTCTTTTCGTTTGTTCTCTTTAAGTGCTTTGATTGTATAT
The DNA here is from genome assembly GCF_900115925.1 of Bacillus sp. cl95. Lineage (GTDB taxonomy): Bacteria > Bacillota > Bacilli > Bacillales > Cytobacillaceae > Neobacillus_A. The sequence goes on from NZ_FOYF01000010.1 coordinate 25,888, forward strand.
AAAGTAATTTGATCTTCAGTCATATTTTTTATCATTTTTGTCACGCTCCTCTCAGACGGGGCGTTTTCCCGTTTGTGACCACCTTCATTATATGAAAAGCGCACAGTTTTTTAAATGCTTCGGGAAAAAATAAAAGCCTAAGAAAGTATATTAAAAAAATAAGAGGACGAAAAGAAAAAAACTTATTTGTAATCGACTTGTAAAAAGATATATTTCCTGTTTTTTGATAGAATAAGGAGTGTTGAGTTGAAGAAGAACAGTTTTCGAGAAAGCTGTTAAGGGACGGGGGTAACAGTTTGAAAAAGCATAACCAAGACATGCGTGATTTAATATACGTGCATTTGAATCAAACCGATCAATCAGTTATGTCTTACGGCATTGAATTTCAGGAATTCTATTCTGCTTTTTCAGACTCGCTGAATCATTTGCTTCTTCTAAAGCACCGGTTTGATGACGGCGATTTTAATATGCACACACTGCTCGAATACGTTCCGCGCGACAGAATTGATAAACTGGCATCAGATAATGTTTATGGTTACGGAAACTTTTGCTGGATCGATTTTGCTGAAGTAGAGGGACTTAATGAATTGACAGGACAGGAAACGGCGGAGTTATTATACTTAGGTCACCTAAAACAGCATTTGAAAATCCCTTTTTATAACCAGTTGAACAATCGTTTTGCTTACTTGGCTCATGATGACGGCTGGTTTAATAAAACATATTATCGCAGTATGAAGGATTTTTATGATTTGCTCAGTATGGTAATAGCTTTGAAGTTGAGCCATCTAAAGTATGAAAAGTCCCTTTTCGGAATTAGGAAGAAGCGGACATACCCTGCAGTGAATAAGGAACTGCTTTTATCCCTAACCCCGCTCTTAAAAGAAGGGATTTGCTTCTCAATCCGTGATGCCGAAACGCAACGGGCAAAAGTTGAAATTCCTATTTGGATAATGGGCGATTTCGACAATATGGATGATATGTATGATGAGTATGAACAAATTTCGCGAACAAATTGTTATGCGAAGCTTGTTTTTGATAAAAAGACAAAAGAATGGAAACTGCAAGTTCTTTAAGCAAGAAGCGGACCTTTACGTCAGGGCCGCTTGTTTTCTTCTTTGGTGATTTTGTTAGGATGAGAGCCATTTTAACTTCTAAACTTAAGGGGTTTTAGTCCAACCCTATGTTTCATATATTAATAAAAAGGAAACAGTAAAGTTGGAAATAAAATCAGCAGGATACTCTCTTTCTTTTTTCAGGAAAGTGGTAAAATAAAACGTGTGAAAGACAATATGGAGGTTCGTTATGAAAACAAAACTTGGGTTATTATACGGCGGAAAATCCGCAGAACATAAAGTGTCCTTACAAACAGCGTTAGCAGTGATTAAAGCTTTGGATATGGAAAAATTCGAAATTCATCCAATTTACATAACAGAAGAAGGACGCTGGATCAAAGGTTCTCAATTACAAGCCCCTGCAGAAACGGTTCAGGAATTGGCTTTCTCAGGAAGCGAGACATTGTCACCAATGGCTTTAGCCCCTACTTTATTTACCGCTGATGAAAAGGGTGAATCGCTTGATGTAATCTTCCCGCTTCTTCATGGACCGAATGGTGAAGACGGTACCGTTCAAGGATTGCTCGAGTTGCTAAACTTACCTTATGTAGGTAATGGTGTTTTAGCATCTGCTGCCGGCATGGATAAAGTTATGATGAAAAATGTCTTTGCGCAAGCTGGATTAGGGCAAGTAAAATACGTTGATATTATCCGTAGCGAATGGGAAAAAGGGAAAGATGCGGCTTATGACCGCGTTGAATCAGAATTAGGCTACCCATGTTTTGTAAAGCCAGCTAACCTTGGGTCAAGCGTTGGTATCAGCAAATGCTCAAGCAGAGATGAATTGGAAGAGGCCTTCGTTGAAGCATTCCAATTTGATCGTAAGTTGATTATCGAAGAAGGCGTAGTTGCTCGTGAGATTGAAATTGCTGTACTTGGGAATGACGAACCTGAGTGTTCTGTTGCTGGGGAAATCGTTCCAAAGAAAGCTTTCTATGACTATAAAGCTAAATATGAGGATGGCGACACAGGATTGGTCATCCCTGCTGACATTACTGCTGAACAATATGGTGAAATGAAGGAAATGGCGATTGCTGCTTTCAAATCTCTTGATTGCTCAGGACTTGTCAGAGCGGATTTCTTCTTAACTAAAGAAGGTCGTATTGTCATTAATGAAGTAAATACGATGCCAGGTTTCACTCCATTTAGCATGTTCCCTCTGCTTTGGAAAGAAACAGGAATTGAATATCCTCAATTGATTGAGCGCCTTGTTAATCTTGCAAAAGAAAGACATGCAGAAAAGCAAAATATCAAACATACGATGTAAAAATTACAACGAAGATATACCTTGGAAACACGGCTTTCATGCCGTGTTCCTTCATTTTCAGATTAAGGAGGAAAGAGATGTTTAATAGAAGTGTGCAACAAATAAATGAAATGATTACTTTATTGAATGACGTAACGTCTTTTAATGAAGTGATGGTTCACGGCGTAACGATTGACTCCAGAAAGATTGAAAAGGGCAATTTGTTTGTTCCTTTCAAGGGAGAAAAGGTAGACGGGCACCAATATGTGGAAGATGCGATTAAAAATGGAGCGGCAGCGGCTTTTTGGCAGGAGGATGTGCCAAATCCGCCCATGCATTTGCCGATATTGATTGTTAAGGATTGTCTGATTGCCCTGCAGGAACTGGCGAAAAGTTATCGTCAGCAACTTTCAGTGAAAGTCATCGGAATCACGGGGAGCAATGGAAAGACCACTACAAAGGATATGATGGCCAACCTTCTTTCTATTCAATTCAAGGTGAAGAAAACGGAAGGGAATTATAATAACCACATCGGTCTTCCATTAACGGTGTTGCAATTAGAAGAAGATACTGAAATGGCTGTTTTGGAAATGGGGATGAGTGGTAAGGGTGAAATTGAATTCCTGACAAAATTGGCTCAGCCTGATGTGACGATTATTACCAATATAGGGGAATCTCATCTTCTTGATTTAGGGTCAAGAGACGGAATAGCGGAAGCGAAACTTGAGATTGCTGAAGGCTTAAGTGATGGCGGGCTCTTGGTTTATAATGGCGATGAACCGCTTTTAACGGAGAGAGTAAACAAGTTCGGCGAGCGTATTCGATTGCAAGCGTTTGGACGCAACGAAAACAATTACGTGTATCCAATTGACATTGAACAAAGTGATAGCGGTAACCATTTCAATATCAACTTATCCGAAGTACGCTTTTTCTTACCAGTATTAGGTACGCATAATATCTTAAACGCACTTGCAGCTATGTTGGTAGCCAAGGACTTAGGTATTCCTTTTGAAAAAATGAATGAAGGCTTATCTTCCCTAAAGCTTACGCAAATGCGGATGGAGTTAGTTGAAGGTGCAAATGGTGAAAAAATCATCAATGACGCATATAATGCCAGTCCGACATCCATGAAGGCAGCCATTGACCTTGTCTCGAACTTACCTGGTTATAAGAAAAAAATTCTCGTTTTAGGTGACATGCTTGAACTTGGACCACTAGAAGAAGAATTTCATATGCAAATCGGCGAGTCGCTCGAAGGCGAAAAAATCGATTTACTATTTACTTATGGTCAGTTAGGAAAATTGATCGCAAAAGGAGCCGAGAAGTCTCTTGGGAGTGGAAAAGTATATGTTTTTGAAGACAAATCCGCTCTGGCAAAAGAATTAACGCAAAAGGTTGATGGTCAAACGCTCGTTCTAGTAAAAGCATCACGTGGAATGAAACTCGAGGACGTTGTGACGAGTTTGCAGACTAAGACTGTACAATAATCCTTTAATTTAGGCTCTGTTAAAGACCAATGTTGATATTTTAGCTTAGTTGATTGTAGCGTAGGGGTGCGAGACTCCTCGAAAATGCTATCGCATTTCCTTCGTGCGTGGGATTATTCGAGGAAGCCTATTCAAAGTCCTGCGGGAAAAGCGGGTCAGGGGAGACCCCGCAGGAGTGAAGCGACGAGGAGGCTCCCGAACCGCCCAAGAAGAATTTGCCCTTGAAAAAGCCGGCATTAGGGCTTTTTCATAATTCGTCAGCGGAAAGCGAGTGCCCTGGAGCGAAAATCAACAACCAAGTTTAACAGAGCCTTAATTTAAATATTTTTCATTATTCCCTTATGCACGATCAAAAAGAAGGTTGGATTTTTGCATAAGGGGTATAATGGGATATGGTGGTTCACCTTAAAGAAAATCATGATGATGAGGAATAAAATATGATCGGGTGTTTATGTATTCACGGTTTTACCGGTGGACCTTGTGAAGTTGAACCACTTGTTGATTATTTACGTCAACACACAGATTGGACTTTTAGCGTTCCAACTTTACCAGGTCATGGTGATCCACTTTCTTTAAAAGGCGTTTCTTATATGAAATGGATTGAACATGCGGAAGCTGAATTAAAGAAACTTCTTTCAAATTGCGAGCAAGTTTATGTGGTTGGCTTTTCGATGGGTGGGCTAATTGCCAGTTATTTAGCAGCAAATTACCCAGTGGACAAGCTTGTTCTGCTCAGTGCAGCTGCCAAATATATGAATCCCCGCCAAATGGCCTCAGATTTAAAGCTTATCTTAAATGATTCACTCCGAGGAAACTTGCGGGACAATGAATTATTCCAACGCTATCGACGAAAGATAAGGGAAACACCTCTCACTGCAACTTTACAATTTAAAAGTCTTGTTAGCCACACACTCCCGCATCTTAGGCGTATTGACGTTCCTACCTTTATTGCTCAGGGAGAAAGTGATGGCATCGTTCCTCCTAAGAGCGCGGAATACTTATACGAAAACATTGGGGCGAACGAGAAGAAAATCCGTTTTGTTAAGGATTCAAAACATCATATTTGTCATTGCGAGGAAAAAGACGCCCTATTTTCCGAAGTGATGGACTTTTTAAAAGGATGACACACTGCATTCACAATTGTATCCTTTTATTGCAATTGAACATGGAAGATGGTATGATTATCATCAAAGTGTCTAGAGATTAATTTTAAAATTAGGGCATGCTCCTTCTTGGAGAATGTCTTTTTTTGCTAAAGTGACTAAATATCACTTTTTCGAACTTTTTCATTTAAGTTTTGTTTGATAAGGTGACCATTAGCATACAGGTGCTTAAAACTTAAAAATATATATTGAGATAGAAGAAGGAGAATGAAAACATTGACAAAGTTTGAAGATTTAGGCCTTAGCCAGGCTACCCTTAAGTCAGTTCTAAAGATGGGGTTTGAAGAAGCTACACCAATTCAAGCGCAAACCATTCCAATGAGCTTAAAAAATATTGATTTGATCGGACAAGCGCAAACTGGAACGGGAAAAACGGCTGCATTTGGAATTCCTTTGGTAGAAAAAATTGATACAACTAAAGATTTCATTCAAGGGATTGTTGTTGCTCCAACTCGTGAACTTGCTATTCAAGTTTCAGAAGAGTTATACAAAATCGGTTCTGGTAAAAGAGTAAAGGTTCTTCCAATTTACGGTGGACAAGACATTAGCCGTCAAATTCGTTCTCTTAAGAACAATCCACATATCATCGTAGGAACACCTGGACGTATTATTGATCATATCAATCGTAAGACGCTTAAGTTGGGTAGTGTTCATACAGCAATTCTTGACGAAGCGGATGAAATGCTGAATATGGGCTTTATTGAAGATATTGAAGCGATTCTATCTGAAGTACCAACAGACCGTCAAACAGTACTTTTCTCTGCTACAATGCCAGCTCCAATTCAAAGAATGGCTGAAAAATTCATGAAGGAACCTCAAATCATTCGTGTACAAGCGAAAGAAATGACTGTTCCGTTGATTGAGCAGTATTATATTGAAGTACAAGAGAAGAACAAATTCGACGTTCTTACAAGACTTCTTGATATTCAATCACCTGAATTAGCAATCGTTTTCGGAAGAACTAAGCGTCGTGTAGATGAGTTGTCTGAAGCGCTTATTCAAAGAGGATACATGGCTGAAGGAATTCATGGTGACTTAAGTCAGGCGAAGCGTATGTCTGTTCTTCGCAAGTTTAAAAATGGTTCGGTTGATATCCTAGTTGCAACAGACGTTGCTGCGCGTGGATTGGATATTTCAGGCGTTTCTCACGTTTATAACTTTGACATTCCGCAAGACCCTGAGAGCTATGTTCACCGTATCGGACGTACTGGCCGTGCGGGTAAAGAAGGTATGGCAATCATGTTCATGACTCCAAGAGAGAAGTCATACTTGTCAGTTGTAGAACGCACAACGAAGCGTAAAATGGAAAAGATGGCTGCTCCAACTCTGGATGAGGCACTTGAAGGTCAACAAAAAGCAGTTGTAGATAAAATTCTTGCAACAATCGATACAAATAACCTTCAATATTACAAGCGTGCAGCTACTGAGTTGTTAGAGTCTAACGATGCTCAAACTGTTGTTGCAGCAGTATTGAAAATGTTGGTAAAAGAACCAGACCAAACTCCGATCAAACTTACAGAAGAAGTTTCTCACGTCAAGAGAGACCGCAAGCCACAAGATCGTAAGCGCAGCGGTGGTGGAGATTCAAGAGGCGGATATGATCGTCGTAAGAAAGCTCCTGTAAAATCAGGTAGAACTGGTGAAAAACGCGGAACAGGCAAACCAAGAACACATAATCGTTCTGTTTAATATATAAATGGTGAGAGCATAGGATATGAATCCTGTGCTCTTTTTGTATATAGCGATTTTTCCTGATGACCAAAGGGGCATACTATCCTGTAAAAGGCAAAGGAGTGTTCTTATGACCATCATCAAATTGGGATATGTCGCAATGAGTGTTCATCTCCAAAATTGTTCTCCTTCCCAAACGATGACATATACTCAATTTCAAAAAATAAGCGATCGAGAAGCGGCATTGAAAAAGCTTGAACGCATCGCTATCTCTAATCTTGAAAATTGCCTACGCCTTTTAAAACATAATGCAGCGCATGATATTCACTTTTTTCGATTAAGTTCTAAATTGATTCCCCTTGCTAACCATGAGGAATTAATGGATTGGAAATACATGCGACCTCTGAAAGATGCCTTAAAAAACATAGGGGAATACATAAAGGTTCATCCTATGAGAATAGACTTTCATCCGGATCACTTTGTTGTCTTGAATACTAAGCGTGATGATACGCTAAAAATGTCGATTAAGACTTTGGCGATGCATGAAGCACTTTTGCGGGGAATGAAAATTGAACCACAGCATCGGTGTGTTTTGCATGTTGGAGGAGTATATGATGATCGTGAGGAAGCTTTGGAACAATTTATCGATAACTGGAGCGACATCCCGAAGGTGATACAGAAAATGATTATCCTTGAAAATGATGATACCTCTTTTACGCTCGATGATACTTTGTATTTATGTGAAAAGCTTGAAATACCTCTTGTTTTTGATTATCATCACCATCTTGCCAACAAGGGAACTGCACCTTGGGAAAAACAATGGGAAAACGTTGTAGACACTTGGAAAAATTCTTTGTTGCCAGTTAAAATGCACATTTCAAGCCCGCGGTCTGAAAAAGATTTTAGAGCGCATTCAGACTATATTGATCCGGTAATGTTTATGGACTTTTTGAAAGTAGTAAAAGGATCTGTTGACGAAATACATTGCATGATTGAGGCGAAACAAAAAGATGAGGCGCTTTTCAGACTGGCTGAGGACTTAAATGAGATTGAAGGTGTAGAGAGGATTGATCAATCGAGTTTCCTTTTAAAATAACTTTTGTTTTCTAATGCCTGTTCAGTTATCGGAATGTATACTAACCTATAGGTAATGAAAGATACAAATAGTGGTATCGATCAAAGAATTTAGTTTCACTTGGAATTTGCAAAGCTGGTTAGAACCTTCGGATTAACCAGCTTTGTCCTTGGTCATTTTTGCACTTTGTTGATTGGAGCGGAAATCAACAGGCAAGTTTATCAGAGCCTAAGAGAAAGAGAGATTGGTATAGAACTTAGGCTTAAATAAGGAAAGGTTTCCTTATGCTTCTGCTTTTAGAAAGTTGTTTTCTTGCCAGAAAACGATAATAATCCGATGATAAAACCTGCTAAAAAGCCAAATAAATGGGCAACAATGTTAACGTTTGGTTGAATAAACGTCATCACAAGACTGATGACTGCCAAACTAAGGATAAGTTGTGAATTTGGTTTTGTCATCCAACCTTTTCGGAAAAGAATGATGCTAATATAAAAGCCAAAAATGCCGAATATAGCTCCGCTCGATCCGACATGCGTGTACGTTAGTGGTTCTAGGAAAAGGGTAGCTACATTTGCAGTAATTCCTGCAATGATAAAAACCAGTAAAAATTTAGTTTTACCAATCATTGTTTCTAATGCAGGGCCAAATAAAATGAGCGAAAAACAATTGAATAGCAAGTGAGAGAAGTTAGCGTGTAAGAACAAGGGAGTTAATAGACGCCAATACTCTCCTTCCCATATGAACAAATTAACGCCAGCGAACTTCACTAGCAACCATTCATTTGATAGTAAATCGGTTGAGAATAAAAAGGCGATTATTTGAATGGCAACAATAAGGGTAACAATCGGATATAAGCGAATGAATTCGCGAAAACTTTCGGTTCTTGTAAACATTTTTAGCCTCCTCAAGGAAAAGTGATATGGCTATTACCATTATATCTTAGCCGAATATAAGCTATAAAATCATGTTTGTACAACAATATGTATGACTTAAGTCAATTTAATAGAAGGAGGTAAACATATGATAACTGGCATAGGCATCGATATTATTGAACTAAAAAGAATTGAAGAAATGATGAATCGTCAAAAGAAGTTCAGTTCCAGAATTCTTACCGAAACAGAAATACTTGAGTTTGAAGCTTTGTCTAGTCGCCGTAAAGTGGAATACTTAGCTGGCAGATTTTCTGCGAAAGAAGCGTATTCAAAGGCTATCGGAACAGGAATTGGCCAACAGCTTTCCTTTTTAGATATTGAAGTGAGTAAAGATGAAAAAGGGAAGCCTTACATCTCAAAACCAAAATCCAAAGGTGTTCATCTTTCCATCTCTCATAGTCATGAATACGCAGTTGCGCAAGTCATCATTGAGGGATAGTTTTTTTATAAAATATCAAAAGCTTGTCAATCGAATGAGCATATTCCCTTAGGTTGTCTCATATATTCGTAGTGCAATAGGAGAGACAAGTTAGAAGGTGTAATCGATGGTCGGAAATCCTCTAGATGTTAGGGAGCGTAGTTCTGGACATTGAGTGTAACCATTTTTCTCTCCGAAACCACACTTGAAATGAGACAAGAAGGGGTTGGAAAAATGAAGAAAAAGTGGATGTTGCTTCTCACCGGGCTGATGGTTATTTTCATCTTATCTGCCTGTGGCTCCAAATCGCAGGATGATGTGGTGAAGGAGTTGAATGGTAAGATTGGAGATTTGTCCGGCTATAAAGCAAATGCAAAAATGACGCTTAAGATGGGAACGGATTCTCAGGTGTACAATGTGGAAATCTGGCATAAAGACCCAACATTCTATCGTGTGAATCTAAAGAATGCAAAAAAAGACCAAAGTCAAATGATTTTGCGTAACGATGAAGGAGTCTTTGTTCTGACTCCAGCGCTAAACAAAAGCTTTAGGTTCCAAAGTGACTGGCCACAAAATAGCAGCCAAGCTTACTTGTATGAATCTCTGATAAAAGACATTCTGGAAGACAAAGAAGCGAAATTTTCTTCTACCAAAGATCATTATGTGTTCGAAACAAAGACAAGATATCAAAACAATAAGATGCTACCGGTCCAAGAAATCAAACTTAATAAAAAGGATCTAACACCGGCAAGTGTAAAAATCATGGATGTTGATCGCAATGCACTTGTAACGGTTGTATTCTCCAAGGTTAAATTAGATGCAAGCTTTAATAAAGATGATTTTGAAATGCAAAAGAATATGACGCGCGCTCAAATTGGTCTTCCTGCAATGGCGGAAGCGGGAGATAAGGCTTTCTCTGTCAAGTATCCAATTGCTGAAATTAAAGGTGTAGATTTAATCGAAGAGAAGGCGATGGATACTGAAGAAGGTAAGCGTGTTGTATTGACATATGACGGGGAAAAATCATTCACTCTTATTCAAGAGAAAGCTGTAACTAAGACTGCTGCGGCTTCACCAACATTTGTAAAAGGGGACCCTGTTGACTTAGGATTTACTATTGGTGCCATTTCTGGTCACTCCATCAAATGGTCTTATGACGGTGTCGATTTCATGCTAGCCTCAAACGACCTTTCTCCAGATGAAATGGTTATGGTTGCTCGATCTGTCCAAGGTGATATGGTTAAATAAGAAATACCCGTAAAGGCTCTTATTCATAGGGGCCTTTTCTTTGTGTCTGTTCATATTATATGAGAATAAAACAAGGAGAATTGTCTAGCGGCATCAACGTATGAAACTAATCATTTAATTAGCTGAATTATATTTGACTTTTGACTGGTTGGGGCTAATAATCGTAATAAAACAAACGCGCCCTCGTAAGATAGTTTAGAAGGTTAAGGAAGTGGAGTAATGGAAGAACAAGGATTTTTCTATAGGGATACATGGGCAGAAATTGATTTAGATGCCATTTCAGATAACATTACGGCAGTGAAAGGTCATATACCTGAAACTGTGGATATCATTGCGGTTATAAAGGCCAATGCATATGGTCATGGAGATATTCAAGTAGCTGAAACTGCACTTCAAGCTGGTGCCAAGTATCTGGCAGTTGCTTTCATGGACGAAGCTATCGCTTTAAGGAAAAAGGGAACAACAGCTCCCCTCCTCGTATTAGGGGCAACCAGACCAGAAGATGTTGCCATTGCAGTAGATCATGACATCACACTCACAGTTTTTTACTATGAATGGTTAACGGAAGCACTACCATATCTCGGTGAAGATGACCAGCTCGCCATCCACGTCAAGTTAGACACAGGAATGGGAAGACTTGGTGTGAAGGAACCAGCGGAATTAAAGTCCATAGAAAAGAAGTTGATAGAAGAAAAACGATTTAAATTTGAGGGGATATTTACGCATTTTGCAACTGCGGATGAAACCGATCGATCTTATGTGGAAAAGCAATTAACCCGTTTCAACGAAATGCTGGATGTGCTGGATGAAAAACCAGCCTATATACATGCAGGCAACAGTGCAACTGCATTACGATTCCCTCATGCACATTTCAATGCAGTGAGGTTAGGGATTGTTATGTACGGACTAACCCCTTCGTTAGAAATAGAACCAGAACTTCCTATCCCTTTAACAGAAGCATTCTCATTGCATTCAAGGCTTGTTCATGTGAAAAAGCTTCAAAAGGGTGAGAAGGTTAGCTATGGTGCGACATACGAAGCGAAAGAGGATGAATGGATTGGGACGATACCAATTGGTTATGCGGATGGATGGATTAGAGGGTTACAAGGGCAGGAAGTACTTGTCGCTGGGAAGCGAGCTCCGATTGTCGGAAGGATTTGTATGGATCAATGTATGGTTAAGCTTCCTAATGAGCTTGCTATCGGCGAGAGAGTAACCTTGATAGGGGATCAAGCCGAAGAGACCATTTCAATAAACGAAGTTGCGAAAAAATTAGAAACCATTAATTATGAAGTCCCTTGTATCATTTCAAACCGTGTTCCCCGTTTGTTTAAAAAAGGCCAACGGATTGTAGATCTCAAGAACTCCATCCTTCAAGGATAGTGAATTAGATTGGGAAAAAGATATTTTTATCATAACCATGCATAAAGATTTGTTTTTAAAGCGGATAATACAGTAGAAATTGCTGAATGCCCTTTGCTTTAGGCTTCATTCGTGGTATTATTAAAAATGGTAGAGAAAAATGGTGTGTAGTGATGGTGGAGGTGTATGTTTGTGTCTGAGTCCAGCGCAACAACGGAAATCTTAGTGAAATTACCGCAACATCTTTTAACCGAGTTAGATGGTTTTGTTAAACAGGAAAACGTCAATCGCAGTGATTTTATTTATCAGGCAACAAAGATGTACCTACGCGAACGTAAAAAGAGACAAATTCGCGAAGCCATGAGACGTGGCTATATGGAAATGGCTAAAATAAATTTAAGAATTGCATCAGAAGCATTTCTGGCAGAATATGAGGCAGAACACACAGTCGAACGTCTAGTAAGCGGGGGATAATCCTTTGATTGTCAAACGTGGTGACGTTTATTTTGCAGACCTATCCCCAGTTGTTGGTTCTGAGCAAGGAGGAGTCCGTCCTGTTCTTGTCATTCAAAACGACATCGGGAACCGGTTTAGTCCCACAGTAATTGTTGCGGCGATCACAGCTCAAATTCAAAAGGCTAAGTTACCGACACATGTTGAAATTGATGCGAAGCGCTACGGATTTGAACGAGACTCTGTCATTTTACTAGAGCAAATTCGAACAATCGATAAGCAGCGGTTAACCGATAAGATTACCCATCTCGATGACGAAATGATGGAAAAGGTGGATGAAGCCTTGCAAATCAGTTTAGGTCTCATCGAATTCTAACATAAGATTACGCTCTTTAAGGAAAGAGCGTTTTTTTATACATAATCGATTCATACATCCAACCTCATATGTCCTGTAAAGACAAGCATTCGACGGCTTGTCTTTTATTTTTTTATAAAAAAATAAAAAAGAGGTTTAATAGGTAAAATAAAGGGTAAAAAAGAAAGTCGCAATTTGTAAAAAACGATTATCGTTAAAGTTGACGAGATTCATTTATTTGTTTTAAATGAAAATAGAAAGCGGAATTATGACTATTTTTCAAAAATTGAGTTACTGTTAATAGATTTGAAATTCAAAAGGTATCCTAGTGCTAGGAATGGGGAGGATGGAATGAACAAATTAATACTGAATTATGTAACCGAGAATTACGAAGAAATTTTAAATGATTGGATAGAAAGTACGAAAGAAGGAGCGGATGACCGAGTTTTAAGAGTGATCTCGGACAATGTTTTTTTAGCAACGAGCCGAGAATATCTTGATATGATCATCTCGAATATTAAGGGTGTTAAAGAAGAGTATTCTAACCGCTTGATTGATTTTGCTGAGAAAATCATCCGTCTTGGCTGGCCTCTCCACTTTGTAACTGAAGGGTTAAGCAGTTTTGGTCGAATTGTATTCGAAGGCATGCAGGAAAAAGGGATTGTCACACCAGAAAATCAATTGGAGATCATCTATGAATTTGATAGCTGGATGAGACCTTTGAATAATGAACTTGTAAATACGTATTCCAGAACTTGGGAAAGAACGGTATCCCTGCAAAAAATTGCACTGCAAGAGCTTTCTGCCCCGTTAATTCCTGTTTTTGAGGGAATTACGGTCATGCCTTTGGTTGGTACAATTGATACAGAAAGAGCAAAGCAAATCATGGAAAATCTTTTGAATGGTGTAGTAAAGCACCGTTCAGAAGTAGTACTTATTGATATTACAGGTGTTCCTGTTGTAGATACGATGGTTGCACATCATATCATTCAGGCTGCGGAAGCTGTTCGCCTTGTTGGAGCGAAATGTATGCTTTGTGGAATAAGGCCTGAAATAGCCCAAACAATTGTAAATCTAGGTATTGATTTAAATAAATTTACGACAAAGAACACATTGAAAAAAGGGATTGAAGCAGCGTTGGAAATGACTTCACGCAAACTTGTTAAAATGGAGGGAGCAAATTGAGAATACCTATCTTAAAATTGCACGATTGTTTGTTAGTCTCGATTCAATGGGAATTGGATGACCAAACGGCCCTTCAGTTTCAAGAAGATCTTCTTCATAAGATTCATGAGACGAGTGCAAATGGTGTAGTAATTGATATCACGTCAATTGATTTTATAGATTCTTTTATTGCCAAAGTTTTAGGTGATGTAATTAATATGTCTAAACTGATGGGAGCAAAAGTTGTTATTACAGGCATTCAACCAGCGGTTGCCATCACGCTTATTGAATTGGGCATTGGCTTGGAAGATGTCCTAACAGCTTTAGACTTAGAAAAAGGTTTGGAGAAATTACAACAGGAATTGGGGGATTGACTGTATGAATAATCAATCCTGCGTAAAAATAATAAACGAATGGGACATCGTAGCTGCACGCCAGCTGGGTCGCAATGTCGCAAAGGAGCTTGGTTTTGGAATTGTAGACCAAGCGAGAATCACGACTGCAATCAGTGAGTTGGCGAGAAACATCTACTTATATGCCGGCCAAGGACAGGTTTGCATAGAAAAAGTCTATGACGGCGGAAAAGCGGGATTGCGAATTGGAGCAACTGACAGCGGACCTGGAATTAGCGATATAAGGCAAGTAATGGAAGATGGTTTTACCACATCTGGTGGGTTAGGAGCAGGCTTGCCTGGTGTAAAAAGACTCATGGATGAATTCAGCATAGATTCTTCACCAGGGCATGGGACAGATATACAAGCCACTAAATGGCTCCGTTAGGGGGAGAAACGGCTATGGACTTCCGAGAAATGATGGAGTCAAAGTATCGGGATATTTTGATTAAGTATATAACCGAACAATCCGAACAATCTTTATATCAGGGACAAAAATTTAGCAGACAATCTATTGAACATAAAATTTCTCCAGAAGAAATCATCAACCTTCATAAGAGTTTATTGTTTGAACTCTATCCAGAGGTACCTGAAAGTGTCATGCATTCCTTCGATATTCTGTTGGAAGTTATGATGGGGTACGGAGTAGCTTACAGAGAACATCAAAGCCTAAGAAGTCAACAACTTGAACTTAGAACGGAAATGGAAATCGCAGCAAATGTACAACAGACATTGTTGGGAACTTCCATTCCGAAGGTCAAGGGCCTTGATATTGGTGCGTTAAGTGTTCCGGCTAGACATATGAACGGGGATTATTATCACTTCGTCCATGATGAATCGAACTGTATTAATGTAGCAATTGCTGATGTAATCGGCAAAGGGATTCCTGCTGCTCTTTGTATGTCCATGATTAAGTATGCGATGGATAGTCTTCCAGAGCATCGTCATAATCCTAATGAGGTGCTTGAAAATTTAAATCGTGTTGTTGAACAAAACGTTGATCCAAGCATGTTCATTACGATGTTTTATGGCATGTATAACGTAAGGAATCATACTTTTTATTATTCTTCTGCTGGTCACGAACCAGGTTTTTACTATGATGCTTCTAAAGATGAATTTTCAGATTTGGAAGCAAAGGGACTCCTATTAGGTATCGAGAAAAAGACGAAATATCGACAATATGAAAAAGAAATCCAACCTGGAGACATGATTGTATTGATGTCAGATGGTGTTACAGAATGCAGAACCGAGGAAGGTTTTCTTGAAAAGGACTCCTTGATCCAATATATAAAGAAGTACATGCATCTTGAGGCCCAAGAAATTGTGGCTAATATTTATAGAGAACTTGAAAAACTACAACATTTTCAATTACGTGATGACTTTACATTAATTATCTTAAAAAGGAATGTTTAATCCTTAGATAGTTGGGGTAAATGTAAAAAGCGTGATTGATATAAAAAGGGTGGGTCTTTTATGAATATTAATTTAGATATGAATGAAAATGATGGGATTGTGGAAGTTCAGGTAGAAGGAGAAATCGATGCTTATACAGCTCCGAAGCTTCGTGAAGCAGTTTTCCCTCTTTCGGAAAAAGAAAATGTAAAAATGACGATAGATTTAACTGGTGTATCTTATATGGATAGTACTGGTTTAGGTGTTATTGTTGGAGTTTTCAAGTCTGTACGTGCCCATAATGGCGAATTTAAACTTGTTGGTCTTTCTGACCGTTTAAAGAGACTTTTTGATATAACAGGTCTTGCAGATATAATCGACATAAATAGTGAGATAGAAGGTGGAGTTAAATGAATCAAGCCTTTGATTACATTGAGATGAAAATTCCGGCTAAGCCAGAGTTTGTTGGAGTGATTCGTCTTACTTTATCGGGGATTGCCAGCAGAATGGGCTTTTCCTATGATGACCTTGAAGATTTGAAGATTGCAACAAGCGAAGCTTGTACGAATGCCGTGCAACATGCATATAAGAAAAATGAACAGGGTGAAGTCAAAATCGGCTTCGGACTATATGCAGACCGTTTAGAAGTTATGGTTGCGGATAGTGGTGTAAGTTTTGATTTTGAATCCGCGAGAAAAGGGATTGGACCTTATGGCGAAAATGACTCTGTTGAGTTTTTACGCGAAGGAGGTCTAGGTCTATATCTAATTGAGACGTTGATGGACGAAGTAAGAATCCATCAAAAAGAAGGTGTTACAGTCTTTATGACTAAATACCTTGAAGGAGAGCAGGTGGAGATCGATGCCGAAACAATCTCAACCTAAACAGGCGAAACAAGAAACAAATGATCTAATCAAGGCGTATCAACTCTATCAAGATTCCGAAGCTCAGGAGAAATTAGTTATCCAGTACAAAAGCCTGGTTGAGACGATAGCAAGGAAATATTCAAAGGGTCGTTCTTTCCATGAAGATATCGTACAGGTAGGGATGATTGGTTTATTGGGAGCGATTCGCCGATATGATGAAACTTTCGGTAAAAGTTTCGAGGCTTTTGCTGTTCCAACCATAATTGGAGAAATAAAACGATTCTTGCGTGATAAAACTTGGAGTGTACATGTTCCACGTCGTATAAAGGAACTAGGTCCAAAAATAAAGACAGCAGTCGAAGATCTTACGACAAAACTCCACCGGTCTCCTAAGGTTGAGGAAATTGCGGAACTGTTGGAAGTATCGGAAGAAGAAGTGTTAGAAGCGATGGAGATGGGGAAAAGTTATCAAGCCCTATCTGTGGATCATTCTATTGAAGCGGATTCTGACGGTGGAACTGTGACATTGCTTGATATCGTGGGAAGTATTGATGAAGGTTATGAAAAAACGAATCAGAGACTCGTATTGGAAAAAGTGCTTCATGTACTGACGGATCGTGAGAAGAGCATCATCCAATATACGTATCTTGAAAACTTGAGTCAAAAAGATGCTGGGGATATGCTTGGAATATCACAAATGCACGTTTCAAGGCTACAGAGAAGGGCGATTAAGAAGCTTCAAGAAGCTATTAATGCGGAAACAACTAACTCGGAGTGCCTTTCATGAACCATTTATCCAAAGACAACATAGAAGTTTTTGCTCATCAGTCTTCTAAAGAGGGTAAAGCTTTTTGTGGCGATAGTTACTATTACACGGCAACAGATGACTATTTTGTCTGTATTCTTGCAGATGGACTTGGCAGTGGAAAGTATGCTTTTGAAGCTTCTTCTGCTGCTGTAGCTATTGTTGAAAATCATCATCATGAAGACGTGGATACTTTAATGAGGCTTTGCAATCAGTCGATGCTTGCGAAAAGGGGCGCGGCTGTCTCTATTTTAAAAATTTACTTCCAATCTAGAGAATTTGTCTATAGTTGCGTAGGCAATATAAGGTTTTTCTTGTATTCGCCCCAAGGTAAACTCACATATCCATTACCGGTTACAGGTTATTTATCCGGCAGGCCTCAGACATATCATACGCAGCGTTTTTCCTATGCGCCTCAATCTAAATTCTTAATTTTTTCCGATGGTTATGAACTTCAAGGTATTAAAACATTACTTAATGGAGTCTTGCCAACAGAAACGATTGCAAATGAAATTAGAACAAATCATACAAGAGCGAATGATGATTCAACATTTATTATTGGAAGCTTACTCTAAAGGTAAGCTTCTTTTTATTATGGCTCTGTTAAACATGGTTGTTGATTTTCGCTACAGGGCACTCGCTTTCCGCGGGCGGTTCGGGAGCCTCCTCGTCGCTTCACTCCTGCGGGGTCTCCCTTGACCCGCTTTTCCCGCAGGAGTCTCGCACCCTTACGCTACAATCAACAAAGCTAATAAATCGACATTGGTCTTTAACAGAGACTTTGGTATAGATTTCCATTGTTCAGTAATGGTAATAATGAAAACGAAGCATGCATTTGTTACAATAAGGGATAAGACGTTGATAAAGCGGAGGTAATTATGGAAGAAAAATTAACGGACAAGCAAGAACAACATTTAAAGTTGATTGCAACGGAACAGAATTTTTCGATCAAACAAGTGCGCAATGTTATTTCCATGTTAAAAGAGGGGAATACGGTTCCGTTTATGGCGCGTTATCGTAAAGAGCAAACCGGTGCATTGGATGAAGTGCAGATTCGGGATATTATTGAACGTTGGCAATATATCGGAAACTTGGAACAAAGAAAAGATGAAGTTATCCGTTTGATTGGTGAACAAGGGAAATTAACGGATGAATTGCAATCTCAAATTGAAAAGGCATTAAAGTTACAAGAAATCGAAGACTTATATCGTCCATATAAGCAAAAGCGAAGAACGAAAGCAACGATTGCGAAAGAAAAAGGTCTAGAACCTTTTGCGGATTGGTTAATGACTTTTCCTCGTGAAGCTAATATAGAAGCAAAAGCAACCGAATTTATTTCGGAGGAAAAAGAAGTACTATCTGTTGAGGATGTCATAACAGGTGCTAAAGATATCATTGCCGAACGAGTATCTGATGACGCAGATGGACGTAAGTGGATAAGAACAGAGACATTCAAAAAGGGTACGGTCCAATCTGTAGTTAAGGACGAGAGTAAAGACGAGAAAAAAGTATACGAAATGTACTATGAATATGAGGAGCCGGTAAATCGCATTGTGCCTCATCGTGTTCTAGCCCTGAACCGTGGTGAAAATGAAGACGTTCTTCGTGTAGCTATAAAGGTAGAAGCCGACTTTATACATAAATACCTTTCGAAAAAATGGGTCAAGTATTTGAATTCGCCAACTGCAAATATTGTGATGGAAGCAGTGGAAGATGGGTATAAACGCCTTATTCAACCATCTATTGAACGAGAAATTCGCAATGAGTTGACTGAAAAAGCCGAGGAACAAGCAATCCATATCTTTTCTGAGAATTTAAGAAATCTTTTGCTGCAGCCTCCGTTAAAAGGGAAAGTAGTACTTGGGGTCGATCCAGCTTATCGTACAGGATGTAAGTTAGCAGTTGTGGATGAGACGGGTAAACTTCTTAAGATTGATGTGATTTATCCGCATAAACCAGTGGCAAAAGAAAAAGAGGCGAAGGCTAAATTTATTCAAGTAGTAAAGGATTGCGGAGTTGAGATGGTGGCAATCGGGAACGGTACAGCTTCCCGTGAAACAGAACAATTTGTATCTGAGATCCTGAAAGAGTTAGATAGGGAAATTTACTATATTATCGTTAACGAAGCGGGAGCGAGTGTTTACTCGGCTTCAGATCTTGCGCGCGAAGAATTTCCCAACTTACAAGTTGAAGAGCGAAGCGGTGTCTCAATCGCTCGACGTCTACAAGACCCGCTTGCGGAATTGGTGAAAATTGACCCTAAATCAGTTGGAGTTGGTCAATATCAACATGACGTTTCACAAAAGAAACTATCAGATTCCTTAACGTTTGTTGTTGAAACGGCTGTTAACCAGGTAGGGGTAAATGTAAATACTGCGTCTTCCTCGCTTCTTCAATATGTAGCAGGATTATCGAAGACGGTGGCTAACAATATTGTTAAAAAGCGTGAGGAAGAAGGAAAGTTTACGAGTAGGGCGCAATTGAAAAAGATTCCTCGACTAGGGGCTAAAACGTATGAGCAGGCTATCGGATTCTTACGAGTGGTTGGTGGAAAAGAACCGCTTGATCGCACGGGGATTCATCCTGAAAACTATTCAGAAGTTAAGGCGCTCTTAACAAGTCTAGGATTTACAACAAAAGATTTGGGTTCTGAAGCTTTGGTTAGTTCGTTGAATAAACTGGATTTACAAGCAACTTCCCAAGCGTTGAATATTGGGGAACTGACACTGAAAGATATCATTGAAGCTCTAGTAAAGCCTGAACGAGACCCGCGTGATGAACTTCCGGCACCGCTTCTAAAAAAAGACGTTCTTAAAATGGAAGACTTGAAGCCTGGGATGGAACTACAAGGGACAGTTAGAAACGTAGTTGATTTCGGTGCATTTGTGGACATCGGAGTAAAGCAAGATGGGCTTGTCCATATTTCTAAGATCAGAAGGCAATTTGTAAAGCATCCAATGGATGTTGTATCCGTTGGTGACGTTGTAACCGTGTGGGTAGATTCAGTTGATACAAGCAAAGGAAGAGTATCATTGACGATGTTATCCCCTGCAGAATAATGGTGTAGGCTTGTCCTTATTACAATAAAGAAAAACGAGGGCTGTTCTTATGATCAGTCCTTCGTTTCTTTAGAAACAAGATCTTTCTTTCTGTAAAAAAACCAGCATTGGTTTAGTAGTTTGATTTGATAGCGATCTTTTTCATAGAAAGCTCTTTTCATTTGATTGCGAAACCATGTTGGCATAAACGAACCTCCTAGTCGAAATCACTCTGTTATGGCCAAGGGAAGGTATGTTCATATCCTTAAAATCCATGTGGATTCTTCAGTTTATGCTATAATAGGTTGTCATGTTCATGATTAAAGTGGGGCGGGAATATTGGAAGAACGAGAACTTCAAAGGTTAGTTGAAAACATATCGATTGAGTTTTTCGCTAAGCCGTTTCGACATAAAGCTATTTTTAATCCGAAATTAAGAACAACGGGTGGACGTTATTTATTACGTTCACACAATATAGAGATAAATAAGAAGTACTTAGAACAATTGGGTCATGATGAACTGGTAGGGATCATTAAACATGAGCTTTGCCATTATCACCTTCATATTGAGAAAAAAGGTTACCAGCATAGGGATGCGGATTTTAGAGAGTTATTAAAAAGGGTGGGTGCGCCACGTTTTTGTAGTAAGCTACCCGAATCTTTGCCTAAAAAAAGAAGTGTGAAAATCATTATTTATCGTTGCAGTGGTTGCGGCCTGCAGTATAAACGGAGAAGGGCAATGGATACATCCCGCTACGTATGTGGAAAGTGCAGAGGTAAATTAGTGAAGTTATTGGAATGGAAAGAGGAGTAAATCTTTGAATCCATATAATATAGATGATATTTTCCACGTTGTATAAAGGGTAACAATTTCTGGAAATGCGATTATATCTGACTTTAAAAAACGGAGAAAAATTAATGTGAAATCGTCTTGACTTTCATATTAGTCCTCATTATAATGTAAAGAGTCGATAAGGTGCTTCGCATCCTCGACTAAGCCAAATAAATGTATACCATTTAATTATTCCGCAGTAGCTCAGTGGTAGAGCATTCGGCTGTTAACCGAACGGTCGTAGGTTCGAGTCCTACCTGCGGAGCCATTATGGGGAAGTACTCAAGAGGCTGAAGAGGCGCCCCTGCTAAGGGTGTAGGTCGGGTAACCGGCGCGAGGGTTCAAATCCCTCCTTCTCCGCCAGATATATTTTATAAAAATGGCCCCTTGGTCAAGCGGTTAAGACACCGCCCTTTCACGGCGGTAACACGGGTTCGAATCCCGTAGGGGTCACTTTGATATTTTAAAAAGATATGAAATTTGGTTCTGTGGTTTCATGGACAAACTTCATTCTTAAATATGGTCCCGTGGTGTAGCGACGAGCGACACTACAGTGAATAAGCTACGAGTTGTCTCGACGCATCCGCTTCTTTGTAAAGGCAAGCAGAGGAAGAGACAGTTAATAAGTAAATTCGGAGCATGGACAAACTCACTTTTATGTTACGGTCCCGTGGTGTAGCGGTTAACATGCCTGCCTGTCACGCAGGAGATCGCCGGTTCGATCCCGGTCGGGACCGCCACTTTTCTTATAAACTTATGTATAATGTAAGAAGTAAATGAGAAAAGTAATCTAGTGTAACAAATTCAAATTAATGGGCTATAGCCAAGCGGTAAGGCATCGCACTTTGACTGCGACATGCGTTGGTTCAAATCCAGCTAGCCCAGCCATTTTTTATGAACATCTGACCTTCTAGTTTAGTATTCTAAAAGAAATGAGCCATTAGCTCAGTTGGTAGAGCAACGAGCGTTTCTTCTATGAGAAGCTGCGAGTTGTGGAGTTTACGTCTTGTAAAGAGGTAAACGGAACATCTGACCATCTAGTTAAGGGTGCAAATGAGCATGAGCCATTAGCTCAGTTGGTAGAGCATCTGACTTTTAATCAGAGGGTCGAAGGTTCGAGTCCTTCATGGCTCACCATTTAAATATCGCGGGTGTGGCGGAATTGGCAGACGCACTAGACTTAGGATCTAGCGCCGCAAGGCGTGGGGGTTCGACTCCCTTCACCCGCACCATTAAATTAGTCCTTGCAATATAGCAGGATAGATGATAAGATTGTCTTTGTCGCTAATCTAATGCGGTCGTGGCGGAATGGCAGACGCGCTAGGTTGAGGGCCTAGTGGGGGCAACCCCGTGGAGGTTCAAGTCCTCTCGGCCGCACCAAAAAAAGTGTTGACAAAACAAAATGACTTTTATATAATAATAAAGTCGCTTATAAGAAATGCGCCCGTAGCTCAATTGGATAGAGCGTCTGACTACGGATCAGAAGGTTATGGGTTCGACTCCTTTCGGGCGCGCCATTTTTATAACGGGAAGTAGCTCAGCTTGGTAGAGCACTTGGTTTGGGACCAAGGGGTCGCAGGTTCGAATCCTGTCTTCCCGACCATGCGAGTTCTCTCAATAATATATGCGGGTGTAGTTTAATGGTAAAACCTCAGCCTTCCAAGCTGATGTCGTGAGTTCGATTCTCATCACCCGCTCCAAATTGTTCCTTGAAAACTAAACAAACAAAAATGTCAACAAAACAAGTAATAACAAGTGAAGGCAACTTCGTTGCTGGAACTTGCCAGAGTTAGTAATTGAGCTAATCTCACTCTTTATCGGAGAGTTTGATCCTGGCTCAGGACGAACGCTGGCGGCGTGCCTAATACATGCAAGTCGAGCGGATTGATGGGAGCTTGCTCCCTGATATCAGCGGCGGACGGGTGAGTAACACGTGGGCAACCTGCCTGTAAGACTGGGATAACTTCGGGAAA